>JAZKBQ010000005.1:0-93832 GCA_040388515.1 Pseudomonadota bacterium
AACCCCCGGCCCTCGGTTTTGGAGACCGATGCTCTACCAGCTGAGCTACACTCCTGCAGCCGGACGCGCGCCTATATGCCGCATGGTGCGTGCGTGCAACTGCCCGTTGCCCCTCTTGCCTTCACGCGCTTTCCGCACTAGCTAACGCCCTTCGCGACATCGGCGAGCCACCCATTCCGGAAACGCCGGGGCCGGGCGGCTGTCCGGATCGCAACGAGGACAAGCTGACGTGGCAAAAACGACGCCCGGTGAATTCATCAAGCAGGTTCAGGCCGAAACCAAGAAGGTCGTCTGGCCGACCAGCCGTGAAACGATGATGACGACATTCATGGTCGTGCTGATGACCCTGACGCTTGCCATCTTCTTCTTCGCGCTCGATTCGATTTTCAGCGGGATCGTGCAGTTCCTGCTTGGCTTCGTTGGCCAAGCCTAATCATTACGCCATAAGGTTTCAGGGGTAACAATGTCGCGCTGGTACATCATCCACGCCTATTCGGGTTTCGAGAACAAGGTCCGCGACGCCATCATGGCCGACGCGACCCGCCTGGGCCTCGAACCGTTCGTCGAGTCGGTCGAAGTGCCGACCGAAACCGTGACCGAGGTTCGCCGCGGCAAGAAGGTCCAGTCGGAACGCAAGTTCTTCCCCGGCTATGTGCTGGCGAAGCTGGCGATGACCGACGATGTCTATCACCTCATCAAGAACCAGCCGAAGGTGACCGGCTTCCTGGGTTCCAGCGGCAAGCCGCAGGCGATCAGCGAAGTAGAGGCCGCACGCATCCTCAACACCCGCGAGGAAGCCGCCGCTGCGCCCAAGACGAAGATCAAGGTCGACTACGAGATCGGCGACAGCATCAAGGTGCTGGAAGGGCCGTTCGCGTCGTTCAACGGCATCGTCGAGGAACTCGATTTCGACAAGGGCCGGGTCAAGGTCTCGGTCTCGATTTTCGGTCGTGCGACGCCGGTCGAGCTTGAATTCGAGCAGGTCGAGCGTTCGAAGTGATCTAACCCCTCTCCCCTTGCGGGAGAGGGCGACTTGCCGGAGGCAAGCGGGGTGAGGGGTGCGACGCGTCGGCGTCGCTAAAGACTCCGCTCTCTCCACCGGAACTGCATTGTTTATTCAGCCGCAGACGCGGCTAGCGCCTCTCCCGTCCGCCTTCGGCGCATCGCCAGTTTCAGGTGAAGATAGCCACCGGCTATCTTCACCTGAAACTCCCGTGAGGGGAGAGGGAATTAATGGCCTTCCCTTTTCACTCAAATCCCGCTAACGGCCCGCCCTTCCACGGCAACGCTGGAAACCTGCGGGAGTCCTGGTTCAAGCCCGGGATGCCTGACCGCTAAACTTGAAACGGGCGCGGCACTGCCAAGCCCACTACAGAGTGAGACAGAACAATGGCGAAGAAGATCAGCGGGTACATCAACCTGCACGTTCCCGCCGGCGACGCGAAGCCCGCGCCGCCGATCGGCCCGGCACTGGGTCAGCGCGGCGTGAACATCATGGAATTCTGCAAGGCGTTCAACGCGTCGACGCTTGAGATGGAGAAGGGCACGCCCATCCCCACCAAGATCACCGTCTATGCCGACAAGAGCTTTTCGTTCGAGACGAAGTCGCCGCCGGCATCGTTCCTGCTGAAGAAGGCCGCGAACCTGAAGTCGGGTTCGAAGGAGCCCGGCAAGGAATCTGCCGGCAAGATCGCTCGCAGCAAGGTCGCGGAAATCGCGACCCTGAAGATGAAGGATCTGAACGCGAACGACATCGAAGCCGCGACCAAGATCATCGAAGGCAGCGCCCGCGCGATGGGCCTCGAAGTGGTGGAGGGCTAAGCGATGACGTTCCAGAGCAAGAAGGCGAAGAAGCTCGCCGAAACCGTCGATACGGTAAAGCTGCACGCGGTCGATGAAGCGATCGCGCTGGTAAAGGCCAATGCGACGTCGAAGTTCGACGAAACCGTCGAAGTCGCGCTCGCACTCGGCGTCGATCCGCGCCACGCCGACCAGATGGTTCGTGGCGTCGTGACCCTGCCCAAGGGCACCGGCAAGACGGTGCGTGTCGGCGTGTTCGCACGCGGCCCCAAGGCTGACGAAGCCAAGGAAGCCGGTGCAGACGTCGTCGGTGCCGAAGACCTGCTGGAAATCGTCCAGGGCGGCACGATCGATTTCGATCGCTGCATCGCGACCCCGGACATGATGGGCCTCGTCGGCCGCCTCGGTAAGGTTCTCGGTCCCAAGGGCATGATGCCGAACCCGAAGCTCGGCACGGTCACGATGAACGTCGGTGAAGCCGTGAAGGCAGCCAAGGGCGGCCAGATCGAATATCGCGTCGAAAAGGCCGGTATCATTCACTCGGGCATCGGCAAGGCGAGCTTCCCGGCCGAAGATCTGCGCGCGAACTTCGACGCGCTGGTCGACGCGGTGGTCAAGGCCAAGCCGTCGGGCGCCAAGGGCAAGTATCTGAAGAAGATCGCTGTCAGCTCGACGATGGGCCCGGGCGTGAAGGTCGATGTCGCGGAAATCGCGGCCTAGGCTTTTTCCAGCCTGACGAGAAAACGGGCCGGGGCGGAAACGCTCCGGCCCTTTTCGTATGGGCGGCGCGTGATACCATGCGCCTATGCCCAACCTGTTCACACAGCCCATCCACCTCGGCCTCGGCGCGACCGCGCTGGTCCAGCCCGAATTCACCGGCATGGAATGGTACGCCGACTATATGGCGCGCTACCCTGACGACGGCACCGAAGGTCGCCTCGTCTCGATGTACACCTTCACCGAGGACTGGGACTCATGGGAAATGCACCCCGCGGGCGCCGAGGTCGTCGCCTGCGTCGCCGGGAGCATGACCATCCACCAGGAAATGGCCGACGGCAGCAAGGCGACGGTGACGCTGGGCGTCGGCGACTACGCCATCAACCCGCCGGGCGCGTGGCACACGGCGGACGTAGCCGAGAGTGCTACGGCAGTGTTCGTGACGGCGGGCTGGGGGACAGAGCATCGGCCTCGATAAGGCTTTAGGTCTGTAGACAGCACCTTGGCTTCTGCGCGCCCCCGGCATCAAAGACAGGTCGATAGCACCGCAGGTCAGGCAGAAGCGTATCGGTCAGCGAATGCCACGAACTTTGGCGGCTCCCGCGAAAAGTCCGATGTGGCAGCGAGATCATAGAACGCCCTATCCAACTCGTCGAAATCCATGCGGTTGTCTCGCGCGCCAACGATTTCGACGCGCTTTTCCTTTTCGCCGGGATAGGGCTCACCCAATTTTTTCATTGCATTGGCGATAAGGGCTGAGACTTCAGGCATGCCGATCGCAGCAAATCCATCCACGGCCTCTGGCGCGCTCGTGCCCGTCGAGTTGTGGAAATATTGCCAGAAGCCACCGTTGCAGACCTCGGAATGAAGCCAGTGAACGGCAAATAGATGTACGGCGCGAACCGGAACATCCCTTATCGAGCGCAGCCATTCCTGACGTCCATCATAAAAATTAAACTGCTCGAGATAAGGAAGATAGACGCGCTCATAATTGCCAAGCGCACTGAATAGACTCACGCGACACCTCTCGTGAGTTGGATCTATACTTCCTTGAATCTATTAGAACAACAAAATCTAAGATGCCTTTACCGCGTCAGCTTCTTATACGCCAAAGCCGTAGGCCGGTCCGCAGCATCACCCAGACGCCGCCGCTTGTCCTCTTCATACGCCTCGAAGTTCCCCTCGAACCACTCCACATGGCTGTTCCCCTCGAACGCCAGGATGTGCGTCGCGAGGCGGTCGAGGAAGAAGCGGTCGTGGCTGATGACCACCGCGCAGCCCGCGAAATTCTCGATCGCTTCCTCCAGCGCGCCCAGCGTTTCGACGTCCAAATCGTTGGTCGGTTCGTCGAGCAGCAGCACGTTACCGCCGCGCTTCAGCATCTTGGCGATGTTCACGCGATTGCGCTCACCGCCCGACAGCTTGCCGACGTTCTTCTGCTGGTCCTGCCCCTTGAAGTTGAACGCGCCCACGTATGCCCGCGTCGACTGGTCGTGGCCGTTGACCTTCATGTAATCGAGCCCGTCGGAGATTTCCTCCCAGACGTTCTTCTTGTCGTCGAGATGGTCGCGGCTCTGGTCCACGTACCCCAGCCGCACGGTCGTCCCCTTCTCGATCGTGCCGGTGTCGGGCGTTTCGTTACCGATGATCAGCTTGAACAGGGTCGACTTGCCCGCGCCGTTCGGCCCGATAACGCCGACGATGCCGCCCGCGGGCAGCGTGAAGCTCAGGTTTTCGAACAACAGCTTGTCGCCATAAGCCTTCGAGACGTTCTCGACCTCGATCACCTTGCCGCCCAAGCGCTCGGGCACCTGGATGACGATCTGCGCCTTGCCGGGCACGCGGTTCTTCTGCTGCTCGACGAGCTGGTCGAACTTGGCGATACGCGCTTTCGACTTGGTCTGGCGCGCCTTGGCGCCCTGCCGGATCCATTCGAGCTCGTTCTTGATCGCCGTCTGGCGACCCGATTCCTCGCGGTCTTCCTGCTCGAGGCGCTTGGCCTTCTTCTCGAGGTAGGTCGAATAATTGCCTTCGTAGGGGAAATACTTGCCGCGATCGATTTCGAGGATCCAGCCGACGACATTGTCGAGGAAGTAGCGATCGTGGGTGATCATCAGCACCGCACCCGCATATTCCTTCAGATGATTTTCAAGCCACTGGACGCTTTCGGCGTCGAGGTGGTTGGTCGGTTCGTCGAGCAGCAGGATCGACGGCTTCTGGATCAGCAGGCGCGTCAGCGCGATACGGCGCTTTTCACCGCCAGACAGGTTCTCGACGGGCCAGTCGCCCGGCGGGCACCGGAGCGCTTCCATGGCGACACCCAGCTGGCTGTCGAGCGTCCAGCCGTCGACCGCGTCGATCTTGCCCTGAAGATCGCCCATTTCCTCCATCAGCGCGTCGAAATCGGTGTCGTCCTTGGGATCGCCCATTTCCGCCGAGATCGCGTTGAAGCGGTCGACCAGGTCGGCCGTGCCGCGCGCGCCTTCCTTGACGTTCTCCAGCACCGTCTTGGTCGGGTCAAGCTGCGGTTCCTGCTCCAGGTAACCGACGGTAATGTATTCGCCGGGCCACGCCTCGCCCGTGAAGTCCTTGTCCACGCCCGCCATGATCTTCATCAAGGTCGACTTGCCCGCGCCGTTGGGGCCGACGATGCCGATCTTCGCACCTTGGTAGAATTGCAGGTTGATGTTGTTCAGCACGGGCTTTGCAGCGCCCGGGAAGGTCTTGGTCATGTCCTTCATGACAAAGGCGTATTGCGCGGCCATCGGTCGGTTCTTTCGGCTGGAAGTGGCAGGAGTTGGCGCGCATTTAGGGTGCGCGGCGCGTGTTGGCAAACGGTCCTGCGGCGGTTACGCCGGTGCAATGAAGCACATCGTCCTCGCCACCGCCCTCTTCTCTCCCACACTCGCATTCGCACAGGTCCCGCCAACCGCGCCGGGCCGCTACGCTGAAACCGGAGCCAAGCCCGGCGTTGCTTCCGACGTGGCACGGTTGCGCGACGCAGCGCTGAAGGACGACGTCGCGTACGACATCGTCGAGGGGCTGACGACCGAAGTCGGGCCGCGCATGGCCGGAACTGAAGCAGAAGCGCGCGCCCGTGCCTGGGCGGTTGTGAAGCTCAACGCGCTCGGCTTCAAGAACGTCCGCATCGAACCATACCAGATGCCGGTCTGGGTGCGCGGTGAAGAAACCGCCGAAGTCGTGTCCCCCTTTCCGCAAAAGCTGCGCCTGACCGCTCTCGGTAGTTCGGGTGCTACGCCTGCGACCGGCCTCACCGCGCCGGTCGTGTTCTTCAAGAGCTTTGCGGACCTCCAGGCGGCGCCCGAAGGCAGTCTGAAAGGCAAGATCGCCTTCGTCTCCAACGCGATGGTCGCGACACAGGACGGATCGTCCTACGGCACCTATGGCCCTGCCCGCTTCGTCGGTCCGGGCGTCGCCGCGAAAAAGGGCGCGGCAGCGATCGTTATCCGTTCGATCGGATCGGATCATGGCCGCGGACCGCATGCGGGGCAGACAAACTTCCCGAAGGATGTGACGCCCATTCCGGCCGCAGCGCTCTCGACGTCGGACGCCGATAATCTTGAGCGGATGATTTCGCGCGGCAAGCCGGTCACGCTGAAACTGGTGCTGACGCCTCGGCAGACCGGCATACACGAATCCGGCAATGTCATTGCCGAGGTTCCGGGTACAGATCCGAACGCGGGCATCGTCCTGATCGGCGGCCATCTCGACAGCTGGGACCTGGGGACGGGCGCGATCGACGATGCTTCGGGCGTCGCGATCACCGCTGCCGCTGCCAAACGCATTCTTGACGGTCCTGCCCCCCGCCGCACGATCCGTGTCGTCTGGTTCGGATCGGAAGAAGTCGGCGGGTTCGGCGGCGAAGCCTATGGCAAGGCGCACGGCAACGAACGCCATGCGCTTGCTGCAGAATCGGATTTCGGCGCTGATCGCGTCTGGCGGCTTGAAACGAATTTCCCCGACAATGCGAAAGCGGTCGGTGATCGACTGCAGTCGGCGCTCGCTCCGCTCGGCATTGTTCGCGGCACCGGCAAAGCGGGCGACGGCGCCGATATCCAGCAGATCATGAAACTGGGCCGCACGTCCGGCGTCGACCTCAACCAATCGGGCCAACGGTATTTCGACATCCACCACACGCCCGAAGATACGCTGGAACGTATAGACCCCGAACAGTTGCGGCAGAATGTGGCGGCGTGGACTGCGATGCTCGCAATCGTCGCCAATGCGCCCGAAGAGCTGGTCAAGACGGCGCCATAACGCCGCGAACATCAAGCAACACTTGCGTTTTTTGAGAAAAACGGCGAATTGCGGCAGCAAAGTGGCAACATTCGCCGGACGTCTTCGTCGGGCAATGCGCCAGGGAGCATGCATTGATGAAGAAGTTCGTGATCGTCCTGGCCGTTTCGGCATCGCTCGCTGCGTGCGGCAAGGCACCCGATTCGACCAATGTCGCCGACGCGAGCAACAGCGCCGGTGCGGCGCTGGAAAACTCGGCCGCGGAACTCGACGCGACGACCGATAACCTGGTCGAGAACGAAATCGGAAATATCGGCGCGTCCTCCAACGCAATGGCGCCCGTCGACGCGGCAGCGAACAACGCCGCCGCAAAATAATCCCGTCCAAAACAATAATGGTCGGGGAGACAGGATTCGAACCTGCGACCCCCTGGTCCCAAACCAGGTGCGCTACCAGCCTGCGCCACTCCCCGCCGTAGACCGCACATGAGCAGCGGAGCTGTTCATGAGACGGGCAAGGCCGGCCGGCGCGCTTGGCGCGACCGACGGCGCGGCTTTGCCGCGGCGGGCCTGTAAAAGCAAGGACTGTCCTCGTTTGAACCCCGCTTGCGTTATATCCCCCGTCGCGGCAAAGCCGCGCCGTCAGTCGCAGCTTTGCCGCGCTGGCCGACCTTGCCGGTGTCACAAATAGCTTCCGCTATTTGAGTCCCGGCTACGGTGGGGCCTGTAGCTCAATTGGTTAGAGCTGGCCGCTCATAACGGCTAGGTTGCGGGTTCAAGTCCTGCCGGGCCCACCAGTCTTCTCGTCGACCGTCGCTGCGGCATCAGGCAGGACCAGTTCGAAACGTTCCGGCCGGATCTTGAGCGACCCACCCGCCTGTGCCGCCAGCCGCGCGACGAGGCGCAGCGTGAAGCCCAGGCCGAGAAGCGGCGCATCGGGCCAGTCCCCCTCGGGTCCATAAGCCGGGTCGAGCAAGGCTCGCTCGTCGCGTCCTGCAAGCGATGTAGGCCGCGAGACAGAAAACACGATCCCGCGCGGCGACGGCGCTATTGCGACATCGATGGTTTCCCCCGGCGTCGCGACACCCGACGCAGCGCTGAGCAACCGCGCCAGCATCCGTTCAATGGATTTCGACGCGGCACCGGCGATCGCGGGCTGCGTCGCGTCCGTGAAATGCAGTTCGACCGCGCGGCCAGACAGCACGGTGCGCTGTTCGGTAACGACCGTCCGCGCGATTGCCGCAACGTCCGCCTGCCCCGCCTCATCAGCGATCGTTTGACCGGCGTCGATCCGTGCATTGGTGTCCAGATCATCGACCAGTGTCGTCAGCCGGTCGGCATCCGCGACGATCGCGCGGGCGCGTTGCCGGTATCCGAATGCGACCGGGCCCAGCAATTGCTGGTCGATCATCTGCGCAAAGCCCTGGATTGCGTTCAATGGCGTCCGCAGTTCGTGGACCAGCTGGCGCAGCGAATCCGGCGCGATGGCGGCCGTCGCCGATGCGCCACCCGCACGTTCGCCGGCTTCCGGACGCCGTGCCGTGCCGCGATAGCCGCAGAAACGCCCGTCGCGCGGATTGAAAAGCGGCGCGCCGGAAATCAGCCAGTCCCCGCCTGCAGATCCCACGCCATCGACCAGCAGCCGTGCATCGCGGAAGGGCGCACGACGGCGCCAGGCGCCTGCGGCCTGCCCGTCCACTCCGGCGCAGCCGATTTCTGCCATGTCGCCGATCGTCAAACCGACCAGCGCTTCGCGCGGCGCGCCATCGATCCAGTCGATGGTGCCGTCCGTCATCGTTTCGAACTCGAAACCCGTCGAAAGATCGCTACCCTCGTCTTCCAGCGGAGCGCCTTGCGGCATGCGACGGCGATAGGCCTCGATCCGGTCGACGAGGTCGCGGATCTGCGTGACCGATGACGACGCAGACTCAGCCGTCCCTTCGCTTGCGGGAAGAGCAAGGTCGCCAGAGGCGAAACGCGCCAGCAATTCGGTTGCGGCGCCCGGCAAGTCACGGCGATTGCGCAGGATGTTGCGCGACGCGGGCGGCAGGGCCGGTATGGCCGCGCGCCATCCGTCATTGTCGAGTTCGAGCCGGGCCAGCAACGGCGCGGCAACGACCGGCACATCTGTTGCGAACAGCATGATGACGTCCATATCGCGCGTGCGCCCGGCGAGGCTGGCCGCGGTCATGCGGCGCTCGTGCGCAGGCACACCGCCACGCGCAGCAACAAGCTGTTCCACCGCTGCGAGGCGGAGCGACGAGCGTAATGCGGGCCCCGCCTGCGCGAGCACGTCGACCATCTGGCGCCACGATGCGATGTACGCACCATCGTCGCCCGGGTGGTCACCCAGCGCCATGGCAGTCGCGAGCATCGATTCGAAACGCGCTGACATATTTTACTTTGACCCCACACGGGCCGCAGCCCGCTTATGCAAATACCCAAGTTGGGATTGTGCCTATAGGCTGCGGGTGCATTGGCAAGCGTCCAAAATGGCACGTCACAAGGTGGGACATGTTAACCACGGATGGTAATATAATTGTGCATTGGTATGCTGGCACGAAATCTTGATATAGCCGGAGAGATGGAGCGCATGCTCGACCCGATTGACCGCCAGATCCTGCGTGAATTGCAGCATGACGGCCGAATGACCAATGTAGAACTCGCCGCACGGGTGGGCCTGACCGCACCGCCGTGCCTGCGCCGCGTACGCGGGCTGGAAGAAGACGGCACGATCCGCGGCTATCATGCCGAACTCGACGCGGTAAAACTGGGCTACGGCATCACTGTCTTCGCGATGGTCAGCCTCAAGAGCCAAGCCGAGGCAGATCTGCGCGCATTCGAAACGCATGTCGCCTCGCTCGACGCGGTGCGCGAATGCCACATGCTTAACGGTGAGATCGATTTCATGCTGAAGATCGTGGCGCACGACCTCCAGGAATTTCAGGCGTTCCTGACGACCCACATCACGCCCGCGCCCAATGTGGCGGGGGTCAAGACGTCGCTGACGATCCGGACTTCGAAATCCAAACCGGGTGTACCGGTCCCCGAGGAGGGGGACCGGTAACAACCGGACTCAGGCCGTCGGCGGAACGTCGAGGTAAAGCAGCCAGAGACCGGCGATCTCGGCACGCGTGCCCTTCACGGCCTGGAACGCGGCCTTCGCACCTTCCTTGTCGCCTGAGCGAGCCAGCGCGATGCCGAGACGCGTGTTCGCTGCGTCCGCATCGATGCCGCCCTTCTGCATGGCAAGACGGTACATCGGAATCGCCTTGGCATCCTGGCCGTAGCTCAGATAGCCGTCGGCAACGCCCATCGCGCCGCGGCCTGTCGGTGCGCTGTTGGCGGCTTTTTCCGAAGCAGGAAGGCCGGCAAGGTCGGCGGTGATCTTGGGTGCCGCGGCAGTGCGCAGTTCCGCCAGGTTCTTGCTGGTCGCAAGCTTGGCGTCCGACGCAACGGCCATGTCGACAACAGCCTTGGTCTCACCCGGCAGGCCACGCTCGCTGGCGATCGCTGCATAGTCGTAATAGTCGCGCTCGCCGGCAATGCTCTTCGTCAGGCGCATCAGGCGATAGACGTCGAGGGTAAGCTGCGGATCCAGCGACTTGCTGTCGCGGTACAGCACAAGTGCGCTGCGCCAGTTGCTCGCCGTCGGATAGGCACGCACCAGCATGCTCGACCATTTGACCGCATCGGCGCCCAGCTTGGCGTTGTACGCGGCGGCAAGACCGCGGTTGTACCAGTCTTCCGACACCGGCTGCCCCGAAGCCTTTTGCGCATTCACCGCTTCTTCGGCGAGGGCGAGACCGGCCGGGTACTTCTTCTGCTTGAACTGCACGTCGGCGGCCAGGATGAGAATGTCCGGCGCCTTCGAACCGACCCTGATTGCCTCGCTCAGGTAGCGTTCGGCCGTCGGGTAATCCTTTGCGAAATAGGCTTCGCGGCCCAGATGCAGGTTGAGCGGCCCAAGTACGGCGGCCGGTGCGGCACCGCTGTCGAGCATCGCCTTGGCCCCGGCGGTCATGCCCTTGTCGTCTTTCAGGTTGGCCGAAATCGAATAACGGAACTGACCCGCGGTATATTTGTCGTCGGGCGTCGATGCCGCGGCTTCCGCGGCGGGCAGTGCGGCCAGTGCGCCCGCATTGTCCTTTGCCTGCAGGGCTTTCTGCAGCGGTCCGGCGGCGGCGCGGAATTCCTTCGAGAAATTCTGGGCCGGTGCGGCGGGCGCCTTTTCCTTGGCAAAGGCAGGCGCGGCGACGAAGCCGGTGGCGAGTGCGGCGGCGAGCGCCAGGTTGGTCAGCGTTTTCACATCCATCTCCTTGGGGCAGGCGAACCATTCGGCGCCCCGATTAACCGTCGTGTCGGCACGGCACAAGCGCGCGTGACGCCATTTTCCCCACGGCCGCTAGGGTTGGACGGATGAACGCGGGCCGAACCGCCCGGTTGCACGCGGATTGTTCATTTTCCAGTCAGGTGACCGGGAGCCTGTAGCGACCGCCGCGACCGTAATGACCCTGGCAATCGAGTCAGGGACGCGCCGCGACATGATGAGGATCGCATGACACTTCGCGTTCTGACCCTGGTAAGCATGACCGCGCTGATGGCCTCCGCCGCAAATGCAGCGACGACGCCTGCACCTGCCCCCGCCGCACAGGCGCACCCGGCTGTCGCAACTGCTGCAAAACCCGCCGCAGCACCGGCAGCAAAGCCGTCGATATTTTCACGCATGACGAGTGCGATGACGTCCAAGCCCGCCGCAGCACCCGCGGCGAAGCCCGCCGTTCATCACGTGTCGGCAACGGCGAACGGCCGGATGGTCACGACCAAGACATCGACCGGCAAGACGATCACCTACAATTGTTCGAAGGCGGGCAACGCCAACAAGAAGGCCTGCCAGTAATACACCCTATGGCCTCGCGTGCGCGCGCACGCGAGGCTGGTCATACCGAGCGAGGCGCGTTAGGGCGGTTGTCACTCAACCGTAACCCGAAAGATTTGTGCGCCACATGAGCGACGAGACAATCCTCGCCGACCCTTCCGACATTTCGCCGATCAACATCGTCGACGAGATGAAGTCGAGTTATCTCGACTATGCCATGTCCGTCATCGTCTCGCGCGCACTGCCGGACGTACGCGACGGCCTGAAGCCCGTGCATCGCCGTATCCTGTGGGCCAGCCAGGAAGGCGGTTTCATCGCCGGGCGCCCGTACCGCAAGTCGGCGAAGATCGTCGGCGACGTGATGGGCAATTACCATCCGCACGGCGACAGCGCGATTTACGACGCGCTGGCGCGCATGACGCAGGACTGGTCGATGCGCCTGCCGCTGATCGACGGCCAGGGTAATTTCGGATCGATGGACCCCGATCCCCCGGCGTCGATGCGCTACACCGAAGCGCGCCTCGCCAAGGTCGCGAATTTCCTGCTCGCCGACGTCGACAAGGACACGGTCGATTTCCAGCCGAACTATGACGCGCAGCGTGAAGAGCCGCAGGTCCTGCCCGCGCGCTTCCCCAACCTGCTGGTCAACGGCGCCGGCGGCATCGCCGTCGGCATGGCGACCAACATCCCGCCGCACAATCTTGGCGAAGTCATCGACGCCTGCCTCGCGTTCATGGAGAATAGCGGGCTGACGTCGGAAGAACTGACGCAATATGTCCCCGCCCCCGATTTCCCGACCGGTGCGCTGATTCTGGGCACCGGCGGCGCGAAGTCGGCGTACACGACGGGGCGCGGCTCGATCCTCGTCCGCTCGCGTCACATCGTCGAGGAAGGGCGCAACGACCGCCGCTCGATCGTCCTGACCGAAGTGCCGTTCCAGACCGGAAAGAACAACCTGGTCGAAAAGATCGCCGAAGCCGTGAAGGACAAGCGGATCGAGGGCGTCAGCGAAATCCGCGACGAATCGAACCGCGACGGCGTGCGCGTCGTCATCGACCTGAAGCGCGACGGGCAGATCGACGTCGTCCTGAATCAACTCTGGCGCCACACGCCCGCGCAATCGAGCTTCCCGGCCAACATGCTCGCCATCCGCGGCGGCCGCCCGGAAACGCTGACCTTGCGCGACATGATCGAAGCGTTCGTGAAGTTCCGTGAACAGGTCATCACGCGGCGGTCGAAGTTCGAACTCGCAAAGGCTCGCGAGCGCGCGCATCTGTTGCTCGGCCTTGTCGTCGCCGTTGCCAACGTCGACGAAGTCGTCCGCATCATCCGCGGGTCGGCCTCGCCCGCCGTCGCGCGTGAAGCATTGCTCGCCCGCGAATGGCCGATCGGCGAGATCCTGCCCTACATCAAGCTGGTCGAGGCGATCGAACCGCAGGCGGGCTCCAGCACCTACAAGCTGTCCGAGCTGCAGGTGAAGGCGATCCTCGACCTGCGCCTCGCCCGCCTGACCGCGCTTGGCCGCGAGGAAATCGGTGCTGAACTGGCGACGCTGGCCGACAGTATCACCGAATTGCTCGCGATCCTCGCCGACCGGGTGAAGCTCTATGCCGTGATGCGCGAGGAGCTGGTTGCGGTGCGCGAGGAATTCGCGACGCCGCGCCGCAGCGAGATCACCTCCGCCGCCGACGGCATCGAGGACGAAGACCTGATTCCGCGCGAAGAGATGGTCGTGACCGTCACCATGGGCGGCTATATCAAGCGCACACCGCTCGAGGCCTTCCGCGCCCAGCGTCGCGGCGGCAAGGGCCGCGCGGGCATGGCAACCAAGGACGAGGACGCGATCACCGAGCTGTTCGTGACGAGCACGCACACGCCGGTGCTGTTCTTCTCGACCGCGGGCAAGGTCTACCGGATGAAGGTCTGGAAGCTGCCCGAGGGCGGCCCGGCCACGCGCGGGCGGCCGATGGTCAATTTGCTGCCGCTGGCGCAGGACGAGACGATTTCGACCGTACTGCCGTTGCCCGAGGACCAGGACAGCTGGTCCGACCTGCACGTCATGTTCGCGACCGCCAAGGGGTCGGTACGCCGCAACTCGATGGACGCGTTCACCAACGTGCCGACTGCGGGCAAGATCGCGATGAAGTTCGAGGGCGACGATGCCGACGACCGTCTGATCGGTGTCGCCTTGCTGACCGAAGGCGACGACGTGCTGCTCGCGACGCGCGGCGGCAAGGCGATCCGCTTCGAAGGGACCGACGTCCGCGAATTCCAGTCGCGCAACTCGACCGGCGTGCGCGGCATAACGTTGAAGGGCGACGACGCGGTCATCTCGCTGTCGATCCTGACGCGCAGCGGCGCCACGCAGGAGGAACGCGAGGCGTACCTGCGCGCGGCTCCCTGGAAGGACAATGACAACGCGCCGACGCTGTCAGACGATCGCATGGCGGAAATGATGGACAAGGAGCAGTTCATCCTGACCGTCTGCGCCAACGGATACGGCAAGCGCTCGTCGGCATACGAATACCGCCGCACCAATCGTGGCGGACAGGGCATCACGAACATCGACAACCTCGCCCGCAACGGCCCCGTCGTCGCCAGTTTCCCTTGCGCCAACGGGCAGCAGCTGATGCTCGTCACCGACCAGGCGAAGCTCATCCGCATGACCGTCGGCGACCTGCGCGTCATCGGCCGGAATTCGGCCGGCGTCCGCCTGTTCGACGTGGCCAAAAACGAACACGTCGTCAGCGCCGCGCGGATCGAAGAGAACGAGGACGAGGCCGAAGCGGTCCTGACCGACGACATCGCGCCGGAAACCGCGCATGACGATGGTGCGGTGGCGGAAGGTGAAGACAGCGCGGACGGCAGCGAGGCCTGATCCCGCCAATTCACGGACGGCGCACATCGTGCCGTTCGTGGTGGCGGGTGCGCTGTCGTTAGCGGCGCTCGGCATCGCCGCTGCGAGCGGCACCGGGATCGAAGAACAGGCGAAACTTGCCGCCCGCTATACTGCGCGGGCGAGCTTCGCCATTTTCCTCATCGTCTATCTCGCGTCGTCGCTGTTTCGGCTGTGGCGCGACGGCGGGTCCATCGCACTGGTCAAGCGGCGGCGGCAATGGGGCCTGGCATTCGCGCTGTCGCACACGATCCACCTCGCCGCGCTCGCCTGGTACAGCATCACCTTCCAGCACGCGCCGCGCCCGACGACATTGCTCGGCGGCGGGCTCGGCTATGCGCTACTCTATGCGATGGTGCTGACATCGAACGATGCCAGCCAGCGTGCCATGGGTATCTGGTGGAAATGGCTGCACACCGTGGGCATCCACTGGCTGTGGTTCATCTTTACCTTCAGCTATTTCGGCCGCATCTTCGGTCCTCCAGACATGCGGGTGCAGGGCATGATCCTGTTTCCGGTCTGCCTTGCCGCGCTGGCCCTGCGGATCGTCGCGCATCGCCGCACCTGACGGAACAGCCGCCCGCCCCTTCGCGTTGCCACGGTAATAGCGAAAGGAAACCTCATGCCCCTGCCCAACAAAGCGCTCGTCCTCGTCGTCGATGGCCGCAAGCTGCTGTTCCTGCGCAACCATGGCGATGCCGCGCAGATCGACCTGCGTGTCGAGGCGCATGACGAGCAGGCCTTGTTCAAGGACGGCGACATGAAGTCCGATGCGCCCGGCGTCGGGCACCAGAGCGGCGGATATGGCCGCGCGACCGTCGACGAACCCGATTATCACCAGCAGGCCGAAGACCGCTGGGCGGTGGACGCCGCCGATCGCCTGAAAAAACGTGCGCTGAACAATGACTTCGAAGCACTCGCCATCGTCGCTCCGCCCCGCACACTGGGCGAATTGCGCAAGCATCTGCACAAGGAGGTCGAGAAGCGCGTGGTGATCGAACTGGCCAAGGAAATGACCGACCGTCCGATCCCCGACATTGAGGCGCTGTTCGAAGGGCAGACCGCCTGACGATGACAAGCGGGTGCATTGGTGGCAGGAGCGCCGCCATGCACCCCGATGTCGCCTATAAAGTCCTGAACGCCGACCAATGGGCGACCTTCGAGCGCGATGGCGTATTCACCGGCGCGCCAGTCGACCTAGCTGACGGCTACATCCACATGTCGACGGCCGATCAACTCGACGAGACGGTCGCGAAGCATTTCGCCGCGCAGTCGAACCTCACCGTCGCCGAAATAGACCTCACCGCCCTCGGCGATGCCATCCGCTGGGAAGTCTCACGCGGCGGCGCACTGTTTCCGCATCTCTATGCACCGCTGCCGCTGTCGGCCGTCCGCAACGTCCGCACCACGCCCGACGCGATCAGCACCTGACCAGCGAAATAAAGCGGCCAGATCAACAGCGACGGTAAGGGCGATGCGGCCAAAGGCCCCATCTTCGCGAAAATCAGCAGGTCGGAGATCAGGAACATCATCGCCCCGATCCCGACGCGGTAGCGCGGGAAACGGCTGGTCCATCCGGTCGCCGCCATGCCCGCCACAAAGACCGTGTAGATCGCGATCGACACGGCATCCTTCGCCGGCACCAACGTCGCAGCGATGAATACCGACAGCGGCACGACCAGCGCCGCGAGCAATCGCTGGCTTAAGGTCAGTCGCGGCCGCCAGTTGCGGAAATAGAGCAGCATCGCGAGTACATGCCCCACCACGAACGCGACAGCGCCGATCGTCATCCCCGCTGTTTCTAGCAGCACGTCGCCCAACGCTCCGAACGCCATCACCGCCGTAACCAGCCAGCCATCGACCGAGCGTGCCTGCGTAGCGCACCACAATGCGAGCAAGCCAACACCAGCTCCCTTCCAGACGGTGGTCCAAGGCACGGGGACATTATGCCGGACGAAAAAATAGCTGATCCCTGCGGCAATTGCCGCGCACAAAAGCCAGCGCGTTATCCCGTTCATTCCCGCATTCTCCCCGAAAATCCCCTGCCGCGCGACGCCCGCGAACGCAACGGGCGACAAACCCGTAAAAAGGGCGTAGGGGCGCCGCACAATGACATCCTTCACCACTGTTCCGTCGCTTCTCGGCGAAGCCCTCGCCGCGCATGGCTATGCCACGCCTACCCCCGTCCAGGCCGCCGTGATCGAGCCGGAGGCCGCGAACCGCGACCTCATCGTCTCGGCCCAGACGGGTTCGGGTAAGACCGTCGCGTTCGGCCTGGCGTTCGCCGCCGAACTGCTGGGTGAGGACGGCAAAGTGCCCTTCACCCTGCCCCCGCTCGCCCTCGTCATCGCGCCGACGCGCGAACTGGCGCTGCAGGTCAGCCGCGAACTGATGTGGCTCTATGCCAAGACGGGCGCGCGCATCGCGACCTGTGTCGGCGGCATGGACGCCAGCCGCGAGCGCCGCAACTTGAGCCACGGCGCCCATATTGTCGTCGGCACTCCCGGCCGCCTGCGCGATCATCTCGAGCGCGGGGCACTCGACCTGTCCTCCTTGCGCGTCGCCGTCCTCGACGAGGCCGACGAAATGCTCGACATGGGCTTCCGCGAAGATCTCGAGCAAATCCTCGACGCGACACCGAATACGCGCCGCACGCTGCTGTTCTCGGCGACCATGCCGAAACCCATCGTCGCGCTCGCCAAGCGTTACCAGAACGACGCGCTGCGCATCTCGACGGTCAGCGACACCCGCGGCCATGGCGACATCGCCTACCAGTGCGTCACTGTCGCCCCGTCGGACATCGAACATGCGGTGGTGAACCTGCTCCGCTTCCACGAGGCCGAAACCGCGATGCTGTTCTGCGCCACGCGCGACAACGTCCGCCACCTGCACGCCGGCCTCACCGAGCGCGGGTTCCAAGCCGTGGCGCTGTCGGGCGAGCACAGCCAGAACGAGCGCAATGCCGCACTGCAGGCGCTCCGCGACCAGCGTGCCCGGGTCTGCGTCGCGACCGACGTCGCCGCGCGCGGCATCGACCTGCCCACGCTTACCCTCGTCATCCATGTCGAGGTGCCGCGCGACCCCGACACGCTACAGCACCGCTCAGGCCGCACCGGCCGCGCGGGGAAAAAGGGCACGGCGGTACTCATCGTCCCCTTCCCGCGCCGCCGCCGCGTCGAAGCCATGCTGCGCGACGCCCGCGTCACCGCCGAATGGATCGACATGCCGACGCCCGAAGCCATTCGCGCGCAGGATCATGAACGCCTGCTCAGCGCGCTGCTGGAGCCGATCGAGACCGACGACGAGGACAAGGCACTCGCTGCTCGCCTGCTCGCGGAAAAGTCGCCGGAAGACATCGCCGCAGCGCTCGTCCACGCGCACCGGGCAAAAATGCCCGCCGCCGAGGAACTGATCGGCGACCGTCCCGCGAAACAGCCCGGACCGCGCGCGGGCTTCGAGGACATCGTCTGGTTCAAAATGGATTGCGGCCGCCGCCACAACGCCGACCCGCGCTGGATCCTCCCCGTGCTCTGCCGCCGCGGCCACATCACCCGCAGCGAAATCGGCGCGATCCGCATCGCCGCCGACGAGACATTCTTCCAGGTCACCCGCGCCGCAGCCAGCCGCTTCGCCGACGCGCTTAAACGCACCAAAGGCACCGAGGGCGAAGACGGTATCCACATCGCGCCGCACACCGGCGAAAATCCGGACACGCACACGCACAAGGGCCCGCAGCGCAACGGCGCGAACCGACCGGCGGGACCAAACCGTTCCGGCCCACCGCGTCGCGGCCCGGGCGAAGGCGGCAAGCCCCCCTATCGCGCAAAGCCGCACCGGGGGCGGTAAGCGCAAGCGATGCCGTTGCAGATCCTCGTCGACGCCGACGCCTGTCCGGTGAAAGAGGAAATCTACAAGGTCGCCCTGCGCCATGCGGTGCCCGTGAAGATCGTCAGCAACAGCGCGTTCCGCGTGCTCGTCCACCCGCTCGTCGAACGTGTCGTGGTGGGCAGCGGGTTCGACGAAGCCGACGACTGGATCGCCGAACGCGCGGACCCGGCCGCCATCGTCATCACCGCCGACATCCTGCTCGCCGACCGCTGCATCAAATCAGGTGCAACCGTCCTAGCCCCTAACGGCAAACCGTTCACGACCGCTTCGATCGGCGGCGCCATCGCCACCCGCGCGATCATGGCCGACCTGCGCGCGGGCGGTGACGTGGTGGGAGGACCGGCACCGTTCGCGAAGACCGACCGGTCACGGTTCTTGAATGTGCTCGACGCGGCGCTGGTGAAGTTGAAGCGCGCCGCCTGACGCACTGCCAGACTTGATCCGGGGGAGCATCGCAATGGCAGCGCGCTTCATCCGTGATTTATCTGTTCCGTAGCGCTAAGGGGTTGGAATATCGGCCAAGTGCGGCTTGCTAAGGATCGTCGACGGGTGCCGGAAAACAATGTCACGGGTGGGAACGCGTCCGAGTTGAGCCGGCTGGAAGCGCTCGATCGATACAAGATCCTCGATACCGCGCCGCAGGAAGAGTTCGAAGACATTGTTGCGCTCGCCGCGCAAATCTGTGGCATGCCGATGGCGCTGATCAGCCTGGTCGACGACAAACGGCAATGGTTCAAGGCGCGCATCGGTCTGACGGCGACGGAGACCCCGCGTGAGGTCGCCTTTTGTGCCCATGCGATCGGACAGCACGACGTGATGGTGGTGAACGACGCCACGCAGGATGCGCGCTTCGCCGATAATCCGCTGGTGACTGGCGATCTGCACTTGCGGTTCTATGCCGGCGCGCCGCTCGAAACATCCGACGGTTATTCGCTGGGGACGCTGTGCGTTCTCGACCACGAACCGCGCGAAATCACCGCAGAACAGCAGGTAGCGCTCCACCGGCTCGCCAAACAGGTCATCGCCCAGTTGGAACTGCGCCGGGCCCTCGGCCAGCAACGCGAGGACGCCCAGCGTCATCGGATGATTCTCGACAGCGCCGTCGATTACGCCATCGTGACCATGGACTTGCACGGGCGCGTGACCAGCTGGAACGTCGGCGCAGAGGCGATTATGGGCTGGTCGGAAGACGAGATGTGCGGACAGCTGTGCAACGCGTTCTTCACGCCCGAGGATCGCGCGGCCGACGTCCCCGCCAGGGAGATGGGCGCCGCCCTGACGACCGGAAAGGGCGCCGACGAACGCTGGCACCTGCGCAAGGACGGCAGCCGCTTCTGGGCGAGCGGAGAGATGATGCCGCTCACCGACGATGCGAATGTGCCGATCGGTTTCCTGAAGATATTGCGCGACCGGACCGCGCAGCATCGGGCGCAGGCCGACCTGCAGGACAGCGAGGCGCGCACGCGTCTGGCACTTGAAGCCGGCGAGCTCGGCGCCTGGCAATCGACCCCGGAACTGGGCGAGATGACGTGGGACGCGCGCACGCGCGAGTTGCTGGGTCACCACCCCGACGAGCCGCTCGACTATGAAACGTCGTTCCTCGCCCGCGTTCATCCCGACGACCGGGCGCTTGTCATTGCCGCTAATGAGACTGCGCTCGGCCCCGACGGCGACGGCACGACCGATATGGAATACCGCACGCTGAGCGCGGTCGACGGCAAGGAGCGTTGGATCCACGCCAAGGGGGCGCTGGTCCGTGCCCGCGACAATATCCCGGAACGTTTCGTCGGCACGGTACACGACATCACCGCCGAAAAGGAGGCGGAAGCACACCGCAATCTGCTCACCAACGAGCTGGAACACCGCATCAAGAACACACTGGCGGTCGTCCAGGCGATCGTGAGCCAGTCGTTGCGCAACGTCGCGACACCCGACGAGGCCCGCGACGCCATCGGTGAGCGACTCCGGACGCTGGGTCATGCCCATGACGTCCTGACGCGAACAAGCTGGACGGCGGCACCGCTGACCACGATTATCGAAGGTGCGACGCGGTTGCTGGGGGACCAGTCGGACCGGCTCCTGATCAAGGGGCCAGAAATCGATCTATCGGCGAAGGCCGCGCTCGCCTTCTCGATGACACTTCACGAACTCGCGACCAACGCCGCCAAATATGGCGCGCTGTCCAATACAGTCGGGCATGTCGAATTTGTCTGGGACATCGACCCCGAAGACGGCGACACGCTGATCTTCCGCTGGCAGGAATATGGGGGGCCCTCGGTCAATCCTCCGCAGCGCAACGGGTTTGGAACGCGGCTGATGGCCGGGCTCGAACGGGACATGGGCGGCATAGGGACATTCGATTATCAGCCGGCCGGTGTGATCTGGACGCTCCGGTCTTCGCTTAGCGGCGTGAGGGCGTAGGTCCGGATCAAGAGCTGGCCGGCATGAAATGCCGCTCGCACCCCACAATATTTGCCTGACCAAGCGCCCTCACTCCTCCGCGTAGCAAACCGCCTCGATATTGGCGCCATCCGGATCGTACACGAACGCCGCATAATAGTTCGGCCCGTAATGCGGCCTCAGTCCCGGCGCGCCGTTGTCGCGGCCGCCGGCGTTCAGGGCCGCCGCGTGGAATGCATCGACCTGTGCGCGGGTCTCGACCTTGAGCGCGATGTGCGTGCCCTCGCCCGGCCGTTCGTTATCGGCAATCCAGAAGATCTTGTCGTCGCCTCGGCCATAGCCGAGAGCGGTGCCCTTGCTTTGGGTCAACTCGGGGCCGACTTCCATGTTCATCGACATGCCGATCGCGCCGAGTGCCGCGTCGTAGAATATGCGTGAGGCTGCCAGGTCGCTGACAGCGATACCGATGTGATCGAGCATGATGATCTCCTTCTGCGGTCCAACGCGCATCGATGCGCGGTGTTTCACGCGTCGAAGTTCTGCTGTCCTACATCTCGGGTTCTTGCCATGCCCCGCTCGCGGCCGATTCGTTCTGGTCATCGATGTCGTACGAAGATGGGCAGAATCCGGCACGCCGTTGGGCTAACCTTTACTAACCTTTCGCCGGGCGGCAGGGCGCGCGCATGACCCACGACATCCACATCATCGGCGGCGGCATGGCCGGGTCCGAGGCGGCATGGCAGCTCGCCGAAGCCGGACACAAGGTCCGCCTGTCCGAAATGCGCGGGGGCGGTGACGAGACCGCGGCGCACCGGACCGACAGTCTTGCCGAACTCGTCTGCTCCAACTCGTTCCGCTCCGACGATGCCGAGAGCAACGCGGTCGGCCTGTTGCATCAGGAGATGCGGACGCTGAATTCGCTGATCATGCGCGAGGCAGACCGCCACCGCGTGCCCGCTGGCTCGGCTCTCGCAGTCGACCGCGACGGATACTCGCAAGGCGTGACGGACGCGATCGCCAGCCATCCAAATATCGCGCTGGTGCGCGAGCGGATCGACGTGTTGCCGGACGGTCCTACGATCATCGCCACCGGCCCGCTGACCGCACCGCTGCTCGCGCAGGCGATCGGTGCGCAAACGGGCGAGGACAGTCTCGCCTTTTTCGACGCGCTCGCCCCCATCGTTCACCACGACAGTATCGACATGGACATCTGCTGGCGCGCGGCACGCTGGGACAAGGGCGGCGCGGACTACATCAACTGTCCGATGAACAAGGACGAATACCTGGCGTTCCATGCCGCACTGATCGCGGGCGACAAGACCGCGTTCAAGGAGTGGGAGGCCGACACGCCCTATTTCGAGGGCTGCATGCCGGTCGAGGTCATGGCCGAGCGCGGTGTCGATACGCTGCGCTTCGGACCGATGAAGCCGGTGGGGCTGGATAACCCGAAGACAGGTCGCTGGCCCTATGCGGTGGTTCAGTTGCGCCAGGATAATGCGCTGGGGACGCTGTGGAACATCGTCGGTTTCCAGACCAAGCTGAAGCATGCCGAACAGGTGCGCGTATTCCGCATGATCCCGGGGCTTCAAAATGCCGAGTTCGCGCGGCTGGGCGGGCTGCACCGCAACACTTTCATCAAGTCGCCGATCCTGCTCGACCCCCTACTGCGCCTGAAAAGCGCGCCGCATATCCGTTTCGCCGGGCAGATAACCGGGTGCGAAGGCTATCTGGAAAGCGCTGCCGTCGGCCTGCTCGCCGGGCGGTTCGCGGCGGCGGAACTGGCGGGTGCGCAGATCACCCCGCCCCCGCCGACGACGGCCTTCGGCGCCCTGCTGGCGCACATCACCGGTGGCGCGGACGCCAGCACATACCAGCCGATGAACGTGAATTTCGGCCTGTTCCCGCCACTCGATCTCGAGGGCAAGTCGAAGAAGGCCGACCGCAAGCGACTCTACACGACGCGCGCGCGGGACGACCTGGCGGGCTGGATCAACTCTCTTCCGGTTCGTCCGCAGCAGGCTGTGCCGGCTTAGGCTGCTGCTGGCACAGGCAACGCGGCAGGCTCTTTCTCACGACGCGTGTGGTCGCGAACTCACCGGGGTTCAGGCTGCCGCTCCGGTCCTTTTCGGCAACGGCGAACTTCGTCGATGTCTTGATGGCATATTCGTCGAAGCTCAGCTTGCCGTCGCTGTTCGTGTCGAGCTTCGCGAACGCCTTGTGCCGCGCCAGCAGGTACTCGTCGCGTGCCACCGCGCCATCCTTGTCGCGGTCGTAGCGGGCAAAGCGCTTTTCCTCGCGCGTCTTTTCGGACGCGGAGGGTGGTCCGCTCGCCGGATCGGTCAGTACGGCGGATGCCATGGCGGGAAGCGGCGGGACCAGCGTCCCGCGATCGGCCTGCGCTTTCCAAATGAAGAACCCTGCCGTCACCAGCAGCAACGCCGATGCCACGCCGGCCAGGAAACGTCCCACGGTCTTGCCCCCCTGTTCAAAAACAGGATCGCGCCTAGCATTCCGCCCCGGGGGCGCAAGTCAGCGAATGCTGGCGATCAGTCTCCAAAAGGTACGCGGTATCGGAGAGCCGCGCCGGATATCGCCTGCGGCCAGCCGGGCAAGTATGCGCAGCGGACGTGGCAACTGCCCGATGCGTGCGGTGGAGAAAGCTTCAGCGGCCATCGCTCGGGCACGCGTCGCGGTCTCCGCGTCGGAACAGTGCCCGGCAAAATCGGCGAGCGCCCATCCCCTGCCCGCTGCGTCATCGGAAGTCCGGCCCAACAGTTTCGCCATCAGCGAAAACAGCGCGGATCCACGCGCTTCGGCATAAGTAGCGAGCGAATCCATCCCGAGCGGCAGGGGGTCGAGCATGACCTCCCACCCCTCCACGAGCCGGGCGAGTGCAACGCCGTCGATACCCATACGTCCCAATACATTGTCGGCCAGCGCATCGAGCACGGGCTCGCCGCGTCGGCCATCCGTCTTCAGGGTCGTTAGCGCCTCATGCCACCAGGTCATCCGCATCTGGCCGACCATCGGCTGCGTCGTTCCCGCGACGATCGCACCCAGCCGCTGGTCGAGCGTCCACAAGGCCGAAATCGCGGCGCGCGCAGGCGATGGCGCATGCAACAGCGCGAAATTGCGGTCGTCGTCGAGGAGGTCGGTCACGCGGAAAAAGGCATAAAATTACGCATTAACCTTCCGGATTTAACAGTTGTTAGCCTTACCTGTTGCATGCGCTCTGATCGAACACGCGGGATCGGAACAGGGGTATGCGCATTTCACCGGCAGAAAGCCGTGCCAAGGAGCATAACGCGGGCTTGTTGACGCGCCTGCGCCGCGACGCACGCGGCAATACGCTCGCCATGATGGCAATGGCAACGATTCCTCTCGCCGGCATGGTCGGATCTGCCGTCGATATCGGTCGCGGCTACCTGATCAAGTCGCGCCTGCAGCAGGCATGCGACGCGGGCGTACTCGCGGCGCGCCGCTCGATGACCACCAATACCATGGATGCGAATGCGGTCACGCAGGGCACGCGTTTCTTCAACGTCAATTTCTCGCCGAACACGGCTGGAACATCGACGTCGGCATTCTCGATGACCGGAAGCGCGTCCGGTGAAGTTACGGGCACGGCCACCGCGGTCGTCCCCATGACGATCTCACGCGTGTTCGGCACCAACAATGTGACGCTGATCGTCAATTGCGGCTCGCGCCTTGAAATTCCGAACACGGACGTGATGTTCGTGCTCGATACGACCGGCTCGATGAACGATTGTCCGGACAACTCGACCTGCAACGGCGGGCCGACGTCGAAGATCGCGGGCATTCGGGCGGCGGTCCTCGACTTCTATGACACGATGGCGACGTCGATCCCCGTCGGCGCCCAGCTTCGCTATGGTTTCGTGCCCTACTCCAGCACGGTCAACGTCGGCGCCGCACTTTCGTCGGCGTGGATTCCGGACAACTACAACTACCGGTCGCGCGTCGCGAACTTCAACACGCGTGTCGATCCCGTGGACAACACCGAAACCTACGGCTCGAACCTGGACGCGACCGAGTGCGGCAAATACCAGGTCAATCGCAGCTATCCCTCGCTGGACGGCGCGACCTATTCCACGACCGACGCTGCCGGCTTTACGACCACACTCGCCTATCGCGGGCGCGACTGGGGCGCGACCGGCACGACGAGCGGCACCTATCGCACGTGCCGCCGTTATCGGAATAATTCGGTATCGCCGACAGCATACCAGTTCACGAGCTTCACATATCGTTCGCAGAGCTACGCCACGTCGTCGTTCAAGGCGGGTTCGACAGTGAATGTCGCCACCGGCACACCGGCTTCGACTGTCTATGTCGGATCGTCAACGTCGCTCGATATGGTCCAGCTTGCAGGCGTTCCGACCTATACCGGGACCGAACTCAGCACGACTTGGGGCGGCTGCATCGAGGAACGCGACACGGTGGCCAACGCCACCTTCTCATACGCGACGCTGCCATCGAATGCGTATGACCTGGATATCGATTCGGTTCCCAGTTCTGCCGCGACCCAGTGGCGTCCTTGGTGGCCGGAAGTCATCTGGACATCCAGCTGGCGGCCCTATGACAGTGCGGCCAGCGGCTACGCCGCATGCCCCGCCGCCGCACACAAGATGGGCATCATGACGCGCGGCGACGTCCAGACCTACGTCAACAGTCTCGTCGCCATCGGCGGTACGTATCACGACACGGGAATGATCTGGGGCGCGCGGCTGATCTCGCCCACGGGGATCTTCTCCTCGGAAAATGCGACTGCGCCCAACGGCCAGCCGATCACGCGGAACATCATTTTCATGACCGACGGTCAGATGGCGCCGAACCAGAACATTTACGGCCTGTACGGGCTGGAAGACCCGGACCAGCGTGTCAGCGGCGGCAGTTATTCGAGCCTGACAACGCGTCACAACTCGCGCTTCCGGGCGATGTGCGACGCAGCCCGTGCAAAGAACATCCGGATTTGGGTGGTAGGCTTCGGAACCTCGCTCAGCAGCGACATGACCGCATGCGCAGACCCCGGCCAGGCGTTCCAGGCATCCAACACTGCGACCTTGCGTGCGCAATTCGCACAGATTGCATCGCAAGTCGCCCGTCTGAGGTTGTCGCAATGATCCGCGCTCTTTTCCGCCGCCTTCGCCGTGACGATCGCGGCGCCACGCTCATCGAATTCGCGATGGTCGCTCCAGTCATGCTGGTGGTGATCATGGGGCTGCTCGATATGACGTACCGCATTTATGCGAACGCCGTCTTGCAGGGTGCCGTTCAAAAGGCGGGCCGTATGGCGACGCTGGCGACGAACAATACATCGCAAGTCGCCCTCGACACCGCGATCAAAGACGCGTTCAAGCAGGTGAATACCGGTGTCACGGACTCGTCGTTCGTGTTTACGCGCAGGAACTATGCGAACTTCACCAACGCCGACAAGATGGAGCCATCGACCGGCCCGGGCGGCGTGTGCGCGACCGGTTATACGTACGTCGACCTGAACAACAGCAACACCTATGACGATGGCGCCCAGAATGGTCAGGGCGGTGCACAGGATGCGGTGGTCTACACCGTCCAGGTCACTTATCCGACGCCGTTCCCCGTGTCGTCGCTCTACGGTGCGTCGCGGACACCCACCATCCGGGCGACCACGATCCTCCGCAACCAGCCGTTCGCGACACAAGGTGCCCGCAACGCCGGTACGACCAGGAATTGTCCATGATCTTGCGCACACGCAATCTTCTGAAGCGCCTGCGCCGCGACCAGAGCGGCCTGGCGTTCATCGAATTTGCCTATAGCCTGCCCGTCGTGCTCGGGATCGGCCTTGGCGGCATCGAGGTTGCCAACTTGGCCGTCACGCGCATGCGAATCAGCCAGATCGGCATGGCCGTTGCAGACAATGCCGCGCGCGCGGGGTCCAGCAGCGGCATGGCGCTGCAAAGGCTCTACGAATCCGACGTCGGCGACGTCTTCGAGGCCGCCCGCATCCAGGGCACGCCGATCGACTTTCGCCAGCGTGGCAAAATCGTCCTGTCCAGCCTGCAGCAGAACGCATCGGGCGGCCAGTGGATCGCCTGGCAGCGTTGCTATGGCCTGAAGGCATTCACGTCGACCTACGGGACCGCGGGACAGGGCAAGACCGGAACTGCGTTCCCGGGCATGGGCCCGACCAGCGCGCTGGTTACTGCGCCTACCGCAAACGGCGTCATGTTCGTCGAGGTTGCTTACGACTATCGCGCGATCGTCGAACCGTTCGCCAAGGGCCTCCAGTATTTCGGCCTGAACGTCGACAACCAGGTGATTACCTATCGCGGCGCATTCATCGTTCGCGAACCGCGCGAGCTGGGCGATTCGACCGATCCGGCGACGACCACGACCGAGGATTACGGACTGTTCCAGAACAGCCCGGCGATCACGCGCCAGACCTGTCCCTGATCCTCAGCGGTAGCAGACCGACTTCACTGCTGCGATCACCCGCTCGGCGTTGACCAACGTCGCGCGCTCGAGGTTCGCCGCATAGGGCATCGGCACGTCCTCGTTCGCAACGCGCAACACCGGTGCGTCGAGATCGTCGAAGCCCTGTTCCATCGCGATGGTGATGATCTCGCTCGCGATCGAACAGACCGGGAAGCCTTCCTCGACCACCACCATGCGGTTGGTCTTTTTCAGGCTTGCCAACACCGTTGCCGAATCGAGCGGACGCAGGGTGCGCAGGTCGATCACCTCCGCATCGATACCCTCTTTCGCCAGTTCCTCGGCGGCTTCCAGCGCAAGCCCGACGCCGATCGAATAGCTGACGATCGTGACCGTGCTGCCCGCACGCATGATCCGCGCCTTGCCGATGGGCACGACATGCTCGCCCTCGGGCACGTCGAAGCTGCGTCCGTAGAGCAGTTCGTTTTCGAGGAAGACGACGGGGTCTTCGCTTCGGATTGCCGACTTCAGCATCCCCTTGGCATCGGCCGCGTCATACGGTGCCATGACAATCAGCCCCGGAACGCTGGCATACCAGGCCGCAAAATTGTGGCTATGCTGCGCGGCAACGCGCGTCGCGGCACCATTCGGTCCACGGAATACGACCGGGCAACGCATCTGGCCGCCCGACATGTAATTGGTCTTCGCTGCCGAATTGATGATGTGGTCGATCGCCTGCAGCGCGAAGTTGAACGTCATGAACTCGACGATCGGGCGAAGACCGCCCATCGCCGCACCCGTGCCGATGCCGGCAAAGCCGTACTCGGTGATCGGCGTGTCGATAACCCGACGCGCGCCGAATTCGTCGAGCAGCCCCTGCGTGACCTTGTAGGCGCCCTGATATTCGGCGACTTCCTCACCCATCACGAAGACACGATCGTCGGCGCGCATCTCTTCCGCCATCGCGTCGCGCAGCGCTTCGCGTACGGTCAGCTTGGTAGTCGGACCGTCGGGCGCCGGGCCGTCATGGCTTGCCGCTTCGTAAAGCTGGCGTGCACCGGTTTCGACCTTGTGCGGCGTCGTGCTTTCGGGCGCGGGCGCTTCGGCAGCCGGCGCAGCGTCCTTCGCTGGTGCCGGCGCGGCCGGAGCCGCGGCGGGCGCGGCAGCCTCTCCCTCACCCTGGATCGTCGCGATGACGGTGCCGACCTTCACATTGTCGGTGCCCTCGGCGATCAGGATCTCGCCGATCGTCCCTTCGTCGACAGCCTCGAACTCCATCGTCGCCTTGTCGGTTTCGATCTCCGCCAGGATGTCGCCGGATTTCACGCTGTCGCCAGCCTTCACGAGCCACTTGGCGAGCGTCCCTTCCTCCATGGTCGGGGAAAGCGCGGGCATTTTCAGTTCGATGGCCATCAATATTGCCCCACCAGCACGTCGGTATGGAGTTCGGACAGATCGGGTTCGGGCGACTGTTCGGCGAAATCGGCGGCTTCCGCGACGATCGTGCGGATTTCCTTGTCGATGTCCTTCAGCTTCGCTTCGTCGATGCCGGCGGCTTCGAGTTCCTTCTTCAGCCCCTCGATCGGATCCCGCGTGTCGCGCATCGACTGAACC
This sequence comes from Pseudomonadota bacterium, assembly GCA_040388515.1. Taxonomy (GTDB): domain Bacteria; phylum Pseudomonadota; class Alphaproteobacteria; order Sphingomonadales; family Sphingomonadaceae; genus Sphingomonas_O. The sequence goes on from JAZKBQ010000005.1 coordinate 28,877, forward strand.
TCGTCGCGCGAACGGTACTTCGCCGGGTCCGACATCGAGTGGCCTCGATAGCGATAGGTCTTCATCTCGAGGATGAGCGGCCCCTTGCCCGAACGCGTCCATTCGAGCGCGACTTCGGCAGCGCCACGACAGGCCAGCACGTCCATGCCATCCACCTGGATACCGGGAATGGTGAAGCTTTCACCGCGGCGGAACAGATGCGTTTCAGCCGAAGAGCGCTGCACACTGGTGCCCATCGCATACTGGTTGTTCTCGATGACGAACACGACCGGCAAGTCCCACAACGCCGCCATGTTGAACGCTTCATAGACCTGGCCCTGGTTGGCCGCGCCGTCGCCGAAATAGGCGAGGCAAACGCCGCCATCGCCGCGGTATTTGTGTCCGAAGCCGAGGCCCGCACCCAGCGACACCTGCGCGCCGACGATGCCGTGACCGCCGTAAAAGCCCTTTGCGACGTCGAACATGTGCATCGACCCGCCCTTGCCCTTCGAAATGCCCGCCTGGCGGCCGGTCAGTTCGGCCATGACGACCTTGGGCTCGATGCGGCACAACAGCATGTGGCCGTGATCGCGATAGCCGGTGATGACCGAATCTTTGCCGATCTCCAGCGCCGACTGCAGGCCGACCGCGACCGCCTCTTGCCCGATATAAAGATGGCAGAACCCGCCGATGAGGCCGAGGCCGTACAGCTGGCCCGCTTTTTCCTCGAAACGGCGGATCAGCAGCATGTCGCGATAGAACGACAGCATCTCTTCAGGCGTCGCCTTATAGCGCTTTGGCTCTGGCGGGCGGGCGAGCGTTGGTTTGTCAGCCTTGACGGCGGCTTTTGCCACGAAGGGGCCTTTCACTGGGGAGGGCGATTGCTGCGCTATAGAAGCGTGGGGCGCGACGGTGCAAGCTGACGCAAAGGGAAATGACCGCGTCGAAGTTGACACGGTCCAGGCGCGGTTTTCGAAGGCCGCCCATGACGCCGCCGACGGCGAAGTTGACACGGTTCCAATATGCCCCGTGGCACCCGTAAAACATTGAAAAGAAACATGGTGCGACCCAAGCACAAGGACTCGATGTAGGACAGCGGCAATCGCAGCATTCCGCTATTTGAGGCGGATGACGATTTCGTCCTTCTTGACAACGCCCATGTCCTTGCGGACCAGTTCGTCGACGAGATCGGGATCGGCATGGCGCGGATCGAGCAATGCGACACGGTGCGCGAGCCGCTCACGGTCGGCCTCGACCTTGGCGAGTTCGCCCTTCCGTTCCGCCAGCCGTTTCGAATAGTCGCCCCAGGCGAGCGCACCGTTCGCACCGAACAGCGCATAGCCGCCGAAGAACGCGACCACGATCAACGCGGCAGCGGGCGCAATGGCGGCCTTGAGATTCGACCAGATTTTACGAGGCTTCGACACTAGCCCCTTGAATCACAGCCGATTCGGCGAATCAACCCCGCTTCGACGCGAAAATGGACCGACCTGCATATTTTGCTTGCCCATCCAGCTGTTCTTCGATGCGGATCAGCTGGTTGTACTTCGCCAACCGGTCGGATCGCGCGAGCGAGCCGGTCTTGATCTGGCCGCAGTTGGTGGCGACCGCGAGGTCGGCGATCGTCGAATCCTCGGTCTCGCCCGAACGGTGCGACATGACCGCGGTATAGCCGCTACGCTGCGCCAGAGAGACGGCCGCCAGCGTTTCGGTCAGCGTGCCGATCTGGTTGACCTTGACCAGCAGCGAGTTGGCCAGCCCCTTTTCGATGCCCATTGTCAGGCGGTCGACGTTGGTCACGAACAGATCGTCGCCGACCAGCTGGACCTTGTCGCCGACCAGGTCGGTCAGTGCCTTCCAGCCCTCGAAATCGTCCTCGCTCATGCCGTCCTCGATCGACACGATCGGATAGCGGGCACAGAGATCTGCGAGATAGGCGGCGTTTTCGGCAGGGCTGCGGTCCACGCCCTCCCCCTCGAACTTGTACGTGCCACCCTTGAAATATTCCGTCGCGGCGCAATCGAGCGCGAGCACGACATCGTCACCCGGCTTGTAGCCCGCCGTCTCGATCGAGCTCATTATGAAATCGAGTGCTTCCGGCGCGCTGGCGAGATTGGGCGCGAAACCGCCTTCGTCACCCACCGCGGTCGCCAGACCCTTGTCGTGCAGCTTCTTCTTCAGCGTGTGGAAGATCTCGCTGCCCATGCGCACCGCGTCGAAAATGCTCGCCGCGCCGACGGGCATGACCATGAATTCCTGGAAATCGATCGGGTTGTCGGCGTGCATCCCGCCGTTGATGATGTTCATCATCGGAACCGGCAGTACCTGCGCACTGACGCCGCCGACATAGCGATAGAGCGGCAGTCCGCGTGCGTCCGCCGCGGCCTTCGCCACGGCCATACTGACACCCAGGATGGCGTTCGCGCCCAGCCGCGCCTTGTTCGGCGTGCCGTCGAGTTCGATCATCGCGGCATCGACTTCGCCCTGGTCCTCGGCATCGAGGCCGTTCAGCAGGTCGGCGATTTCGCCGTTCACGGCATCGACCGCCTTGCCGACGCCCTTGCCCAGCCACGCCCCGCCGCCGTCGCGCAGTTCGACCGCTTCATAAGCGCCCGTCGACGCGCCCGACGGGACTGCCGCACGGCCGAAGCTGCCGTCCTCGAGCATCACATCGACTTCGACCGTCGGGTTGCCCCGGCTGTCGACGATCTGGCGGGCATGGATGTCTAGGATAGCGGTCATTGCGTATCGGTCTCGCTGCTTGGAGGAACGGAACGCGAGCGCCTGTAGTTGACGTAAGGGAACAGCGCAAACCGGCAGGATTGGGGGTGGCAACTTGCCGACACTTCCCTATCTTGGCCTGCATAGCCGACCGCCCAACAAGGAGCACGAAGATGGCCCGTACGCCCAAACCGAAAGCCGATGCCGCCACCACTGCTCAGGACGCTGTTTCGGCAGCCACCGCTGCGGTTACGCCGGCCGTCGAGGAAGCAAAGATCAGCGTCGCGAAGGTCAAGGAACAGGCATCCGCCATGGGCGCCGAAGCCATCGACACGGCGCGCAAGGCCGCGACGCAGGGCAAGGATATGGCCGCCGAGGCACTGAGCGAGATTTCGAAGCTTGCCGAGGGCGCCGCCAAGGTTGTCGACGAGCGCGTCGGCGAGCAATACGGCGACTATGCGCGCAAGGCCGCGACCAGCGTCGGCAACGCAGCCAACACGCTGCAGAGCAAGGACATCGACACGATCGTGTCGGACACCAAGGAATTCGTCCGCAAACGCCCGGCGATCGCCATCGGTGCGGTGGCAGCGGTCGGTCTGTTCCTGACACAGATGCTGCGCCGTTCGTCGAAGAAAACACCCGACGACAAGGCCTGAGCCTTTGACCGACGCGACCGTCGAACCGGTCGAACCTGAAGAAGCGCCGGAAGAAGCGGGCGTACGGCAATCCGTACCCGAGCTGCTGGCCGAACTCGTCGAAGACGGCCACGCCTGGCTCGACGCCGAACTCGCGGTCTTTCATGCGGAGGCCCGGCGGCGGCTGATCATCGCCGGGATCGGGATCGGGCTGATGACGCTGGCGGCGACGATGCTGGCGGGAACGCTGATCGCGCTGCTGGTCGGCGCCATGTTCGCCCTGGGACCGGTCGTCGGCCCCGGCTGGGCAACGGTGATCATCATCGTGCTGGCGCTGACGCTTTCGGCCGCATTCGCCCAGGCGGGCCGGATCCAGTTGCGCAAGCTGACGAGGAAGCAATTGCCATGAAGGAAACGCGCGAACTGGAAGTGGCGACGCAGGCCCGCGACGAGGCACGCGTCGCGTTAACGACCACGACCCGAAAGCTGCGCGGACGGCTGGCGCCGCGAATGATCGCCGCAGATGTCGCCGAACTGGTCGCGGCGCGCGCGGGGCGGATCTTCCTGAAATCGGGCATTTCGAAGCGCCGCCGCGTGACCGCCGCGATCGGTGGTGCCGCGGCGATAGCATCGGCCATCGCGCTCAGGGCAGCTCAGAAGGCCGCGGGCAAGAAAAAGCGGTGATTTTTTTACCCGGCGACGCTACGGCAGTCGCCCATGAGCAAGCTTCACCTCGTCTTCGGCGGTCGCGTGACCGATCCCCAAACCCTGGATTTCGTCGATCCGTCGAAACTCGACATCGTCGGCATCTATCCGGACTATAAAAAGGCCGAGGACGCTTGGCGCAGCGCGGCGCAGAAAACCGTCGACGATGCCGAGATGCGCTATGTCGTGGTGCACCTGCACCGCATGCTCGAACCGGAAATTCCGCTCGGCTGAGCGCCGTTATCCCCTGCGGTACCGCCATTCGAGGAAGGCGGGCGTCAGGATAAGCCCGGTGATGAAGCCGCCGACGTGTGCCGCGGTCGCGACGCCGAACGGTCCGGCGGCACTTGCGAACGAAATGCCCCATTGGATCGCCGTCCAGGCGACAGCGAGCCACAGCCCGCGCACGGCGAACGCAGAGAGCGGCCCGATGGACGACACTTTCCCGCGGCCGAACATCAGCGCATAGGTCCCCAACACTGCGGAAATCGCCCCGCTCGCCCCGATCATGGGTACGGGCGACGTAGGATCGATGAGATATTGCGCCGACGCGGCACCATAGGCGCCCGCGACGTACAGCAACACCAGCCGCCAGCCGCCGAGCACCGATTCAACCTGCCGGCCGCAGATGACCAGCATCATCAGGTTGAGCATGATGTGCAGCACGCCGCCATGGAGCAGCGTCGCGGTGATCGGGGTCAGCCAGAACGGCACCGCGTTCGGCACGATGTTCGCAGCGATGGCGCGCACGGGGATGAAACCGCCCTGCAGCTCGACCTGCGGCCCGCCGAGGAAGGTCTGCGCCAGAAAGGCGACCGCGGTTGCAGCCACGATCGCCTCGGTCACGCGCGGCGGGCGCGCGGGTACCATGTTCAGATGAACTCGATCTTCGAGACCTGGTAGTAACGGTCGCCCGCGGGCACCGACACTTCGACGTCCTCACCGACCTTGCGGCCGATCAGCGCGCGGCCCAGCGGGGAGTTGAAGCTGATGCGGCCAATCTTGGCGTCCGCTTCGGTCTCGCCGACGATTTGGTATTTCACCGGTTTGTCGGCATCGTCGAGCAGGGTGACGGTCGCACCGAACACGATCTTGTCGCCCGAAAGCTCCTTTGGATCGATGATCGTCGCGCGCGACAGCTTGCTCTCGATGTCGGCGATCATCGCCTCGATCTGGCCCTGGCGCTCTTTCGCGGCGTGATATTCGGCGTTTTCCGAAAGGTCGCCGTGCGCCCGCGCTTCCTCGATCGCGTCGATCACCTCGGGCCGTTCTGCCTTGAGCGACACCAGCTGCTCGTTGAGCATCCGCTGCCCCTCGATCAGCATCGGCATCTTGTCGACAGTCGCCATATTCCGAACCCCTAATCCTCAAGGCCTTTCGGCCAAAACCCGCTTGCCGCCCCGGTCAGGAACCGGTGCCCATCATAGTCGCATCTGTCGGGATCAGCTTGCGAGCCGAAGATGATAGGATTGCAGGGGCCGAACTTCAAGGTCGCGGTTGCGCAGCGCAGCAATTGCCAGGGCCGTTGCGACCCCGGCCTGGGCGGTTGTGTGTTGCGGAACCTTGTTCACCAGCGCCGACCGCCGGATGCTTTCGCTGTCCTTCAGCGACTGCCATCCCTCGGTCGTGTTGAAGATCAGCGCGATGTCGCCGTCGACGATCCGGTCGACGATATGCGGGCGCCCTTCCGCAACCTTGTTAACATGTTCGACCGCGATTCCATGCCCCTCGAGGTAGCGCGCGGTGCCGCCAGTCGCGACGATGGTGAAGCCGAGCCCTGCGAGTTGCTGGACCGCGGGCAGGATGACCGGCTTGTCGCTGTCCTTGACCGACACGAACAGGCGGCCCGACGCCGGCAAGCTTACACCGGCGCCAAGCTGGGACTTGGCGAATGCGGTTGCAAAATCGCTATCGATTCCCATGACTTCACCGGTGGACTTCATTTCCGGTGAGAGAACTGGATCCACGCCCGGGAAGCGCGCGAACGGGAAGACGGCTTCCTTGACGGCGATGTGGGGCACGTCGAGGTCGATCTTCGGCAGGTCGGCCAGTTTTTCGCCCGCCATGACGCGTGCAGCGATCTTGGCAATCGGCGCGCCGATGGCTTTCGCAACGAACGGCACGGTGCGCGAAGCACGCGGGTTGACCTCGATGATATAGACCTGTCCGTCCTTGACCGCGAACTGCACGTTCATCAGGCCGCGGACATCGAGTGCCTTCGCCAGGATTTCCGCCTGCCGTGCGATCTCGGTCACGATTTCGGGGGCCAGGCTATAGGGCGGCAGGCTGCACGCGCTGTCGCCCGAATGGACGCCGGCTTCCTCGATATGCTGCAGGATGCCCGCGACGACCACCTGATCGCCATCGGAAATCGCGTCCACGTCGACTTCGACCGCGTCGCGCAGGTACCGGTCGATCAGCACCGGGGCGTCGCCCGACACCTGCACGGCGGTTGCAATATAGTGATCGAGTTGCGCCTCGGTATCGACGACTTCCATCGCACGGCCCCCGAGCACGAAGCTGGGGCGCATCAAAACCGGATAACCGATGCGCGTCGCGACCGCGACCGCCTCGTCCCGGTTCCGCGCGATGCCGTTCTCGGGCTGCTGGAGGCCCAGCCGCTCGATCAGCGCCGCGAACTGCTCGCGGTCCTCGGCCAGATCGATCGCCTTGGGCGACGTACCGAGGATCGGGATCCCCGCCGCTTCCAGTGCCTTGGCGAGGTTCAATGGCGTCTGCCCACCGAACTGGACGATCACACCCTTCAGCGTGCCGTTCTGCTGCTCGACATGCAGGATTTCGAGCACGTCCTCCGCCGTCAGCGGCTCGAAATACAGCCGGTCGGACGTGTCATAGTCGGTCGACACCGTTTCCGGGTTGCAGTTGACCATGATCGTCTCATAGCCCGCCCCGCCCTCGTCGGAGCCGAGCGCGAAACACGCATGGCAGCAGCAATAATCGAACTCGATTCCTTGCCCGATGCGGTTCGGTCCGCCGCCCAGGATCACGACCTTCTCGCGCGCCGACGGTTCGGCCTCGCACTCGGGCTCGCCGAAGCTCGGCGCCTCGTAGGTCGAATACATGTATGCGGTCGGCGCGGCGAACTCCGCCGCACAGGTGTCGATGCGCTTGAACACCGGCCGCACGCCCAGCCGGTGACGCAGGTTGCGCACATCGGTTTCGGTCTGCGCGCCTGTCATGCCGACCACCGCGTCGCGGATCAGGCCCGAGCGCGCCATGCCGCGTTCGGAAATATTCGCGGACTTCACCGCCAGATAGGCCAGCCGCTTGTCGGAAAAGCCCATGGCTTTCAGGCGGCGCAGGCCTTCGGCGTCCTGCGGCAGGCCGTTCTTGCAGACCTCTTCCTCCGCCTCGACGATTTCGGCGAGGCGCGCGAGGAACCACGGGTCGAACTTGGACACGCCATGGATCTCGTCGATGGTCAGGCCTTCGCGCAGCGCCTGTGCGGCGACCAGCAGCCGGTCGGGCGTTGCGCGCGACAGTTCGGCGAAAATCTCGTCCCGCGTGGCACCGCTGAGCGCCTCGACCTGGTTGAAGCCCGACAGGCCCGTCTCCAGCCCGCGCAGCGCCTTCTGTAGGCTCTCGTGGATGTTCCGGCCGATCGCCATCACCTCGCCGACCGACTTCATCGCGGTCGAGAGCAGCGGCTCCGACCCCTTGAACTTTTCGAACGCGAAGCGCGGGATCTTGGTCACGACATAGTCGATCGTCGGCTCGAACGACGCGGGCGTGGCGCCTGTGATATCGTTCATGATCTCGTCGAGCGTATAGCCGACCGCGAGCAGCGCCGCGACCTTTGCGATCGGGAAGCCCGTCGCCTTCGATGCCAGTGCCGAAGACCGCGACACGCGCGGGTTCATCTCGATGACGATCAGGCGCCCGTCCTTGGGATTAACTGCGAACTGCACGTTCGAACCGCCTGTTTCGACGCCGATTTCGCGCAGGCAAGCGATGCTTGCGTTGCGCATGATCTGATATTCCTTGTCGGTCAGCGTCAGCGCGGGCGCGACGGTGATCGAGTCGCCGGTATGGACGCCCATCGGGTCGATATTCTCGATAGAACAGATGATGATGGCATTGTCGTTCTTGTCCCGAACGACCTCCATTTCATATTCCTTCCAACCGAGCAGCGACTCCTCGATTAGCACTTCGGTCGTCGGCGACGCGTCGAGGCCGCTGCGCACGATCTCCTCGAACTCGGCGCGGTTGTACGCGATGCCGCCGCCGGTGCCGCCCATGGTGAAGCTGGGGCGGATGATCGCGGGCAGCCCGGTGCGTTCGAGTACGGCGACCGCATCGGCCAGCGAATGCGCAATGCCCGACCGCGCGCTTTCGAGGCCGATCTTGGTCATCGCCTCGCGGAACTTCATCCGGTCCTCGGCCTTGTCGATGGCTTCCGCATCGGCACCGATCATCTCGACGCCGTATTTCTCAAGCGTGCCGTCGTTGAACAGCGCGAGCGCGGTGTTGAGCGCGGTCTGCCCGCCCATCGTCGGCAGGACGGCGTCGGGGCGTTCCTTCTCGATGATCTTCGCCACGATTTCGGGCGTGATCGGCTCGATATAGGTCGCGTCGGCCAGTTCCGGGTCGGTCATGATCGTCGCCGGGTTCGAATTGACCAGGACGATGCGATACCCCTCTGCCTTCAGCGCCTTCACCGCCTGCGTGCCGGAATAATCGAACTCGCACGCCTGGCCGATGACGATCGGCCCCGCGCCGATGATGAGGATGGAGGAGATGTCAGTACGTTTGGGCATTAGTCCGCCTTGGATTTGGTAGTGACGAACGGAACGTCATAGGATGCCATCCATGCGTCCATGCAGCGCACTTCAGGCCGTTCAATTGTTAGTTGGGTAGCCACCGATGAGTGGCCATCTTCGCGCTCGGGCTGAACCTTGATTGTTATGAAGCCACATCGCTTTGCGGCATCGGCTGCCTGCTTCGCAAAAGTGCCGGATGTCGAAATCTCAATCGCCGGCTCCACCTCAGTTTCTACATTTGCCCCAGCGGCCATTGCCGTAAATAAAAGAACAGCAATCACTTCATCTCCCCCACAAACCGCTCGAACAGATAGTGGCTGTCCTGCGGGCCGGGGCTGGCTTCGGGGTGGTATTGTACGCTGAACGCCGAAGTGTCGGTGAGTTCGAAGCCGCAATTGCTGCCGTCGAACAGCGAGACGTGCGTTTCGCGGGCGTTGGCGGGCAGGCTTTCGCGTTCGACCGCAAAGCCGTGGTTCATCGAGGTGATCTCGACGCGGCCGTCGCTCAGCCGCTTGACCGGGTGGTTCGCACCACGGTGCCCCTGGTGCATCTTCACCGTCCGCGCGCCGACGGCGAGGCCGAGCAACTGGTGGCCGAGGCAGATGCCGAACAGCGGCTTGCCGGTGTCCAGCCATTTGCGGATCACCGGCACGGCATATTCGCCGGTCGCGGCGGGATCGCCCGGCCCGTTCGACAGGAACAGCCCCTGCGGATCGTGTGCCATGATATCGTCATAGCTGGCGGTCGCGGGAACCACCGTCACGTTCGCGCCCGCATCGATCAGGTTGCGCAGGATGTTGCGTTTCAGGCCATAATCGATGGCGACGACGCGCGGGCCACCCGGCTTAGCGCTGGCGATCGCATAGCCCTCGCCCAGCTTCCACAGGCCGTCTTCCCACGGATAGGTCTGCAGCGTCGTTACGGGCTTCGCGAGATCGGTCCCCTCCAGCCCCGGCCAGTCACGCGCCAGCGCCACCAGCTCGTCCACGTCGAACTGCCCATCCGCACGGTGCGCGATCACCGCGTTCGGCGGACCCAATTCACGGATGCGCCGCGTCAGCGCGCGGGTGTCGACACCGGCAAGGCCGATACGCCCGTTGAGCTTCATCCACGCGTCGAATCCGCCTTTCGAGCGCCAGTTCGACGGCGCGGTCACGTCTTCTCGCACGATGCAGCCGACCGCATGCGGATTGGTCGCCTCGATATCTTCCGGATTCACGCCGACATTGCCGATGTGCGGGAAGGTGAAGGCGATGATCTGAGCCGCATAGGACGGGTCGGTCATCACTTCCTGGTAACCGGTCATCGCGGTGTTGAAGCACACTTCGCCCACCGCAACGCCCTGTGCGCCGAATCCGCGTCCGCGAATCGCCGTGCCATCGGCAAGGACAAGAATTCCGGTCGCGGGCAGGGTTTCGGGCATGCGGAAGGGCACTCCGTTTGAGCTGAATTGTGGCGATGTCGCTAAGCGCCGCTCGCTAGGGCCGCATTGCCCGATGGTCAACCGCTGCTATAGGCCCCGGCCATGATCAGAGACGATATTTCGGCGGCACAGACCGCATCGATGAAGGCCGGCGACAAGGAAACGCTGGCGACCGTGCGGCTGATGATGGCCGCGATCAAGAATCGCGACATCGAGGCGCGCACCGGAAAGGCCCCCGCCGACGACGACACGCTCGTCGTCGAAGTGCTGCAGAAGATGGTCAAGCAGCGCCGCGAATCGATCCAGATGTTCACAGATGGCGGGCGGCAGGAGCTGGCCGACAAGGAAGCGGGCGAAGTCGCGGTCATCGAACGCTTCCTGCCGGCGCAGTTGAGCGACGAGGAAACGACGCTGGCGATCGAGGCGATCAAGGCGGAGCTCGGTGCTTCTGGCGTGAAGGACATGGGCCGCGTGATGGCCGCGCTGAAGGAACGCCATGCGAGCCAGCTCGACATGAGCAAGGCGAGTGCGCTGGTGAAGGCGGCGCTTTCGTAAAAACCCTCTCCCCTTGAGGGAGAGGATACGGAGACTTGGGCGCGTGCGCCCTAGTCGGAGTTGGTGAGGGGAAACACTGCCCTCACCCTCCCACTGCTGCGCAGCGGGCCCCTCCCTCTCCCCTGAAGGGAGAGGGGCTTTACGCCAACACCCCCTCGTGCAGCCGGACCACCCGGTCCATCTTCGCCGCCAGCCGCTCGTTATGCGTCGCGACCAGTGCCGCCGCCCCTTCCCCGCGCACCAGGCGCAGGAATTCGGCGAGCACCACGTCCGCCGTCACCTCGTCGAGGTTGCCGGTCGGCTCATCCGCCAGAATCAGCGCGGGTGCATTGGCGAGTGCGCGGGCTACCGCCACGCGCTGCTGCTCGCCCCCCGACAGCTGGCTGGGGCGATGGGTCAGGCGACTCGCGAGGCCGAGCGTGTCGAGCAACGATGCCGCGCGCGTTTCGGCATCCGCCCGCCCCTTTCCCGCAATCAGCTGCGGCAGGACGACATTCTCGCTCGCGGTGAAATCGGGAAGCAGATGGTGGAACTGGTAGACAAAGCCTACCGAATCGCGTCGCACGCGCGTGCGGCCCGCGTCGTCGAGGCTCGCGACTTCCTCACCCGCGATGCGAATCGACCCGCCGAAGCCGCCCTCGAGCAGGCCGACCGCCTGTAGCAGCGTCGACTTGCCCGACCCGGACGGCCCCAGCAGCGCGACAATCTCCCCCTGCCCCACGTGCAGGTCGACCCCGCGCAGGACGTGAATGACGGCCGCGCCCTGCTTGAAGTCGCGGGTCAGGCCAGTGACGTGCAGGACATCACTCATACCGCAACACCTGCACCGGATCCGTCCCCGCAGCCTTCGCCGCCGGATAGAGCGTCGCGAGGAAGCTGAACCCCAGCCCCATCGCCGCGATTGCCAGCACCTCGAACGGGTCGGTCTTCGACGGCAGTTCGGTCAGGAAGCGGATCGACGGATCCCATAGATTCTGCCCCGTGATCCACTGGACGAAATCGACCATGTCCTGCCGGAAATAGAGGAAGACGAAGCCCAGGATCAGCCCGGCGACCGTTCCAACCGCACCAATCACCGTCCCGACCACGACGAAAATACGGACCAGCGACCGCCGCGGTGCACCCATGGTGCGCAGGATCGCGATATCACGGGTCTTGGCGCGAACCAGCATGATCAACGACGACAGGATGTTGAACACCGCGACCAGGATGATGATCGACAGCACGACGAACATCGCGACGCGCTCGACCGCCAGCGCCTCGAACAGCGCGGCGTTCATCCCCCGCCAGTCGGTGACGATCGCCGTCCCTCCGACCTTTTCCGTCAGCGGCGCAAGGATTGTCCCGACGCGGTCGGCGTCGACCGTCTGCACTTCGACCATGCCGACCGAATCGCCGAGCAGCAGCAACTGCTGCGCATCGGGGATGGGCATGATCACGAAGGCCTTGTCGTAATCGTACACACCGATCTCGAAGATCGCGGCGACGCGGTAACTGACGATGCGCGGCATCGACCCGAACGGCGTCGTCTGACCGTCGGGCGAGATCAGGCTGATCTCCGACCCGACCTGCGCACCGAGCTGCGATGCGAGGACGGAGCCGATCGCGACATTGCGGCTGCCGACCGCGATCTCGGACATCTTGCCCGCCTTGAGCTGCAGCGTCTTGTTGCCGCGGATGTCCTCCAGACGCTCGCCGCGGACCAGCACGCCTTCGACGCGTCCGTTAAACGTCGCCATCAACGGCTGTTCGATCAGCGGTACCGCACTGGTCACGCCCGGCGTCTTGCGCGCCATCTCGGCAATTTTCTGCCATTCCGGCAGGCGACCGCCATAGCCCTGCACCACCGCATGGCCGTTCAGCCCCACGATCTTGTCGAACAGTTCGGCGCGGAACCCGTTCATGACGCTCATCACGACGACGAGCGCCGCGACGCCAAGCATCACCGCCACCAGGCTGATCGAGGCGACGAGCGCGATAAATGCCTCTCCCCGCCCCGGCAGCAGGTAACGGCGCGCGATCATCGTTTCATAGGGGCTGAGCAGCATGTTGCCGCGGCGATAGGATTGATGCGGCAAGCTGTCCACCATCGGGACACGTGTTGCGTCCGCGCCACAGGCGGCGATCAATCGTTGCGCGATGTAACGAGAATGGATGACAAGTCGGTAACGGTTGCATAGCACCGCCTCACTGGAACGACAGCAGTGGCTGCGGTTCAGGGAGGTTCCGGTTCCGCAGCGCCCACAGGGGAGCGCGTAGAGCCGGAGCGGAAGCTTATAGGGGGCTGACGAGCGATCGTCACGCGGGTGCCCGGATCACGAATGCGTGATCCGGGCATTCGCGTTTCTGGCGCCTAGAACGACGCCGCGACGGTGATGCCATAGGTGCGCGGCTCGCCCGGCTGGCCGACGATCAGGCCCGAACTTCCCGACTGCGTCGACAACAGCTCGAAATAGTTCTGCTTGAAGGCATTGCGGACCCAGGCGAACGCGTTGAGCTCACCCTTGCGATAGCCAGCGCGGAAATTGTGCAGCGAATAGCCGTCGATCCACATGTACGCGGACGGCGTCGGATTCGACGAGAAGTCGGACCGGTAATTGGCGTCGTAGCCGACATATACCTGACCCTCCCCGCCGCCGACCGGCAGGTTGAACTCCCCGCCCCAGGAGAATGCCCATTTCGAAATGCCGGGCAGGACCTGTCCGGAGATATCGCAATAGGGCAGGCTGTTGCCCGGCGTCCCTGCGGCGGCCGGGGTGCCGACGATCACGCCGTTCACCACGGGCAGCGCGGTGCCGCCGGCCAGTTCGGGCGGGCACGGCGCGTTCTTGAAGTCGATGTACTTGGCGTCCGTGTAGGCGCCGTTGACGTACGCGCTGAAACGCGGGCTCGGCCGGAAGCTCGAATCGAATTCGAAACCGCGCACACGCACCTGGCCGGCGTTGGCGAGATAGCCACGGATGACGTTGACGGCGTTGCTGTTCACCGTTGCCTGGTAATCCTCGATATCGGTCCAGAAGCCCGCGAGGTTCAACGTGACCTTGCGATCCAGGAACTGCGTCTTCAGGCCCAGCTCGTAGTGATTGACCTTTTCCGGCTTCACGGTCTGCGTCGTGAGATCGACTGCGGTGTTGGTGCTGTTGAGCGGCAGGCCCGACAGGTTGATCCCACCCGACTTGAAACTGTGCGCATAGGTCGCATAGCCGTGGATATCGCGGTCGAAATCATAGGACAGCGTCAGGTCGCCCGAGATATTCCAGTTGTCGAAATCCGGTGCATAGCATTGCGGCGCCAGCGTATTCAGCTGGTCGGCATTGAGCGCGGTCGGGTTGGCACAGGTCGCGACGCGGTTCGGGAAGCTCGCATTGTTGATGCTGACCGTCGCAACGTACGACCCGGATTTCTTGTCGTAGTTCAGGCGCAGGCCCGGCTGGATGTGGAAAGCGTCCGTCACCGCGTAGTTCGCCTTGCCGAACACGGCGAAGCTCTCGTTCTTGAAGTGGATGTCATTAGTGCTGGTCAGGCCGTTCAGCGTATTGGGGTTGAGCCCGCCCGCGCTGGTCGGATTGAGCAGCCAAGCGCTCGCCGCACTGCCCTGCACCTGCGACCCCTGTGTATCGATGGTCTGATGGAAGAAGAAGGCGCCGACGGTGTAGCTCAGCTTGCCCTTGTCGTTCGACGCCAGGCGAATTTCCTGCGTATACTGCCGCTGCTGCGACGGGTTCTGCGATACGGTCGTGATCGGCAAGCCGACGAAATCGCGGTCGTTCGCCGGTTTCCAGTCCCAATAGCGATAGGCGGTGACCGAGGTGAACGTCGCGAAGCCCAGGTTCCAGTTACCGACCAGTGATACGCCGCCGACTTCCTGCCGCGAATTGATCGACGCATCGAGGTCGGTCACGCGGTCGAACGGATTGGTGCTGGGCACCGTGTATCCGGCAGCGGCTGCCAGCGCCGCATATTGCCGGTTCAGCGGCCGCTGCGTCGGCGCGACGCGGGCGTAATATTGGACGCAGCACAGCGGGTTCTGGCGATTGAAGTCGGCGAACACCGTCAGGTTGGCGGTATCGTCGATGTTCCACAGCAACGATCCCTTGAGACCCAGGTTGTCGAGGCGATGCAGGTCGAGGCCGCTCTTCACGTTCCTGATCGTCCCGTCACGCGTCGAAAGCGCGGTCGACAGGCGCACGGCGACATTATCGGTAATCGGTCCGGACACCGACGCCTTGCCCTGGAAGAAATTATAGTTGCCCGCGGAAACTTCGACCCGCCCTTCGGGTTCGAAGCTCGGCGCACGCGTCGTGATATTGATCGCGCCCGCGGTCGTGTTCTTGCCGTAAAGCGTGCCTTGCGGCCCGCGCAGCACTTCGACACGGTCGATATCGACAAGGTCGAATGTCGATGCGCCGACGCGGCCGATATAGACGCCGTCGACGTAGAAACCGACGCCCTGTTCGATACCGTCATTCGTCAGGCCGAACGGCGCGCCGAGGCCGCGGATGTTGATCGCGGTGTTGCGCGGGTTCGACGAATAGAACTGCAGCGCCGGCTGCGTCTGCTGGATCCGCTGGACGTTGAACGAACCGCTGCTGGTCAGGTCCTTGCCGCTCAGCACGCTGATGGCGATCGGCACGTTCTGCAGCGTTTCCGTACGGCGACGCGCGGTGACGACAATGGCATCCGATTCCTGGCCGGCGGCATCAGCGGAAACTTCGGCCGATGCGGGATCGGCCTGCGCAAAAACAGGAAATGGCGCGGCAATCGACGCAAGCAGTACGGCACGAAACAGGACACGATTCATCATTGGCTCCCCTTGTAGCCAGTCGATACTCCACTGAAACTATGTAGATTAGGAAGCGATCAAAACTTTCGCATGCGAAAGCAGAAGGCTCATGACAGCGATGTCTGCCGCTATGGCCGCTGGGCGAACCAGATGGTGTGGCGGGGTCCCTTGCCGTTGCTGCGGGCGCGCACGACAACCTCTTCGACGTGGAAACCCGCAGTATTCAGCCGGCGGGTAAAGGCGGCATCGGGTGCGGCCGACCAGATCGCGACGAGGCCGCCTCGGCTCAGCGCATCCCTCGCAGCGGCGAGGCCCGCCATCGAATAAAGCCGGTCGTTACCGGGATGGACGATGCCGTCGGGGCCATTATCGACGTCGAGCAGGATCGCGTCATACCGCCCCACCCCGTCGGCGATCACCTGCACGACGTCTCGCTCGATAATCTCGACGCGGGGATCGTCGAGACACCCCCGCGCCAGATCGGCCATCGGGCCCCGCGCCCATGCGATGATTTCCGGTACGAGTTCCGCGACCGTGACCCGCGCATCGGCGCCGAGCTTTGCCAGCGCCGCACGCAGGGTGAACCCCATGCCGTAACCGCCGATCAACAGGTGCGGTGCCGCACCTTGCAGTCGCGCAACGGTCATCTCCGCAAGCGCCTCTTCCGACCCGCTCATCCGGCTGTTCATCAGCTCGTTGCGTTCGAGGACGATCATGAAATCATCGCCGCGACGAAACAGGCGAAGATCTTCTCCACCCGGTACGACAGCCGTTCCGAGCAACTCGCGTGGTTTCATTCGAGCAAGCTCCAGTGGCGGGAAGCATCCTTTGCCACAGTTGGACGCTTGTACATCACCCAAACTGCGCTACCGCGCCGATAACGCGGACTTCGAGGTCGCGATCCTACGTAACGGAACACGGATTTTATGGCTGCTTTCAAACAACCGACATTCCAGGAGCGGACCGCGCTCGCCGCCAAGGCCAAACTGGCGGCTCTGGAAAAACTCAAGGCGAAACCTCCGGTTGACGAGGCCCTTGTCGCACAGCGACGCGAAGCGCGGCTTGCAAAGGAAGCCGCTGCCGCTGCCGCCCGGGCCGAAAAGCTCGCTGCGCGCGAAGCCGAAAAGGCGCTGAAGCGTGAAGGCGCAGCAGCAAAAGCGGCTGAAAAGGCCGCTGCTCCTGCCCTGACGGCTGCCGAACAAAAAGCGATTCGAGACGCGAAATACGCCGCCCGCAAAAACCGCGTGGGTCGGCGGTGATTTCAAATGCCCCCTGGGGAGCGGGGCATTTCTAAACCAGCCGCGACTGTTTGACCGCTGCTTCGATAAAGCTCGCGAACAGCGGATGCGGCGCGAACGGCTTGCTCTTCAACTCGGGGTGGAACTGCACGCCGACGAACCAGGGATGGTCGGGACGTTCGACGATTTCGGGCAGCGTGCCGTCGGGTGACATGCCGGAAAAGATCAGGCCGTTCGCCTCGAGCGCATCCTTGTAGTGCCCGTTGACCTCGTAACGGTGACGGTGGCGCTCACTGATCTCGGTCGCGCCATAGATGCCCGCAACCTGGCTGTTGCCGCCGAGCTTTGCCGGATAGGCACCAAGCCGCATCGTGCCGCCCAGATCGCCGCCTGCTGCGCGCTTCTGTAGCCCTTCTGCGCTCATCCACTCGGTGATCATGCCGACGACCGGTTCGCTGGTCGGACCGAATTCGGTCGTCGAGGCATCCGCAATGCCCGCGGTGTTCCGCGCACCTTCGATGCAGGCCATTTGCATGCCGAGGCAGATTCCGAAGAACGGCACGCCGCGTTCGCGCGCGAAGCGGACGCTGGCGATCTTGCCCTCCGACCCGCGCTCGCCGAAGCCGCCGGGCACCAGGATGGCGTTCATCGGCTCCAGCGCCTCAGCCGGGTCCTCACCTTCGAACAGCTCTGCGTCGAGCCATTTGACGTTGACCTTGACCCGGTTGGCTATGCCGCCGTGGACCAGTGCCTCGTGCAACGACTTGTACGCATCGGGAAGCCCGACGTACTTGCCGACGACGCCGATCGTCACCTCGCCCTCGGGATTGGCAAGGCGGTCCTCGATTTCCGACCAGCGTGACAGGTCGGGATCGCCTTCGGGTTCGATGCCGAAAGCACGCAGCACTTCCTCGTCGATGCCCTCTGCATGGTATTGCAGCGGCACGCCGTAGATCGACTTGGCGTCGAGCGCGGAAAT
This sequence comes from Pseudomonadota bacterium, assembly GCA_040388515.1. GTDB lineage: Bacteria > Pseudomonadota > Alphaproteobacteria > Sphingomonadales > Sphingomonadaceae > Sphingomonas_O. The sequence continues at coordinate 46,676 of JAZKBQ010000005.1, forward strand.
GACCGCTTCCTTGCGGACGTTGCAGAACAGGGCGATCTTGGCGCGGTCGCTGTCGGGCAGCGGCTGTTCGCTGCGGCAGACCAGCACATCGGGCTGGACGCCAAGGGCAGCCAGCTCGCGCACCGAATGCTGCGTCGGCTTGGTCTTCAGTTCGCCCGCCGCCGCGATATACGGCACCAGGGTCAGGTGGATCGAGACACTGTTCCCGCGGCCGAGATCGTTCCGCAACTGGCGGATCGCCTCGATGAAGGGCAGCGATTCGATGTCGCCGACCGTTCCCCCTATTTCGCACAGGACGAAGTCGAGATCGTCGATTTCCGCCAGCGCGAACGCCTTGATCGCGTCCGTTACGTGCGGAATCACCTGGACCGTCGCGCCCAGATAATCGCCGCGCCGTTCGCGCTGGATGATCTGCTGGTAGATGCGGCCGGAGGTTACGTTGTCCGACTGGCGCGAGGCGACGCCGGTGAAGCGTTCGTAATGCCCTAGGTCCAGGTCGGTCTCCGCACCGTCGTCGGTGACGTAGACCTCGCCATGCTGATACGGCGACATCGTCCCCGGATCGACGTTGAGATAAGGATCGAACTTCCGGATTCGTACGCGGTATCCGCGCGCCTGCAGGAGGGCAGCGAGCGATGCCGCCATAAGCCCTTTGCCAAGCGATGAGACCACGCCGCCGGTGATAAAAATGAACCGCGCCATGGGAGTCGGCGCTTAGACCTGCCTTGCCCCATTGGGCAAGGCAGCGAATCTAAACCGCGTCGATTTAGTTCGAATTTCCTGCGGGTGCCGACGATGCCGGAACGGTCGCAGCGACGGGCGGCGGGGCAGCAGTCGTTGCTGCTGGAGCCGGAGCGGTCCGCGTACGTTCGGCGCGCGGCTCGACCTTCGGACGTGCGGTCGCGATCGGCACGGTCGCAGGTGCCTGGGCCTGTGTCGTAGCCGGAGCGCCGGTCAACGGCGGACCGGCAGTCGGCGCGGTACCGATCGGCACGGCGGGTGCTGCCGCCGGCGGTGCGGTGGGCGCAGGGCGCCGTGCGAGCGACGTGTCGATATTGCCGCCGCGATTGTACTGCGACGCCAGGACAGCGTGCACGATCGACAGGGCGATGAAAATGCCCGCCAGGATCGCCGTCGAACGCGTCAGGAAATCTGCCGCGCCACGCGCCGACATCAGGCCCGACGGACTGCCCCCCATGCCGAGGCCGCCACCTTCCGACTGCTGCATCAGGATGACACCGACGAGCAGGACGGCGACGATCGCCTGGATCACGAGCAGGAAAGTCAGCATGGAAACCGGTTCACTTCAACGATAGCGGAAAGGCGCGCAGATAGCGTCGCGCCGCGCAAGTTACAACACGAACGCGAATCAGGCCGCTTCGATGATCGGCACGAAGTCGGCGGCGGTCAGGCTCGCCCCGCCGACGAGCGCTCCGTCCACGTTGGCAACATGCAGCAATTCCGCCGCATTCGACGGCTTCACGGATCCGCCATAAAGGATGCGGACATCGGGGCCGACGACCGCGCGGATCGCGGCGTGCATCTCGGCGACATCGGCGGCCGATGGCGTGCGGCCGGTGCCGATCGCCCATACGGGTTCGTAAGCAACGACCAGCTTGTCGCGGTTTGCAGGCAGCGAACCCGCCAATTGCCTCTCGACGACGGCCACTGCTCGTCCCGCGTCGCGCTGTTCGAGCGTTTCGCCGACGCAGACGATCGCCGTCATGCCCGTTGCCTGGACCGCTTCGGCCTTCGCCTTCACCTGCGCATCGGTTTCGCCATTGTCGGTGCGACGTTCGCTATGGCCGACGATGCACATCGTCGCGCCCGCTTCGACCAGCATCGCCGCCGAGACGCATCCGGTGTGCGCGCCCGAAGCCGCCGGGTGACAGTCCTGCGCGCCGATCGCGATATCGCCAGCTCGCGCCGCCGCCGGCGCAATCAGCGTGAACGGCGGGCAGATCGCGACATCAGCGCCCGCTCCCGCAGCGGCCTTGGCGATTGTGTCGAGTTCGGAAAGTGCGGCGAGGCTGCCGTGCATCTTCCAGTTTCCGGCGATGAGCTTGCGTGTGATCATAGCGGCGCTCTATGGGGACCGATCATTTCGCTCAAGGCCCCTTCATGCTTTCGATTTTCCGCAATTTCTCGAAATCGCCGATCGGTGTCGGTATTTTCGCCCTGATCCTCATCGCGTTCGTCGTGACGCTGTACGAAGGCAAGTCGGGCCTGGGCGGCATGTCGCTGGGCGGCGGCAGCATCGTAAGCGTCGGCGGCGAGACGATCGACGAGGCGGAACTGACGCGCCGCGTGCAGAATCAGCTGGAGGGGGCACGGCAGAACGACACCGCGCTCACCATGCAGAAATTCGTGGCCGCGGGCGGCCTGGAGCGGACGATCGAGCTGACAGAAACCGGCCGCGCTCTCGAAGTCTTCGCCGAGCAGCAGGGCATGGTGGCGAGCAAGAAGCTGGTGGATGGCGCCATCGCGAGCATTCCCGCGTTCAACGGCCCGACCGGCAAGTTCGACCCGACGACCTTCCAGCAGGTCCTTGCCCAGCGCAAGCTGAGCGAATCGATGCTGCGCGACGATTTCGCGCGCGAAGCGCTGACCAAGGCGCTTGCCATTCCGATCGCGGGTGCCGCGCGCGTTCCCGCCGGTCTCGTCCAGCCCTATGCATCGCTGCTGCTCGAAAGCCGCGAGGGTCGCGTCGCCGAAGTGCCGAGTAGCGCCTTCATGCCGACAGCCGCGCCCAGCGATGCGGAGGTGCAGGGGTTCTACCAGCGCAACCTGGCTCGCTATACCGTGCCCGAACGCCGCGTCGTCCGCTACGCGACATTCGACAAGAGCATCGTCGCCGAAAAAGCCAAGGCGACCGATGCCGAGATCGAAGCGCTCTATAAGTCGCAGGAAAAAGATTACGGCGCCCGCGAAAAGCGCACCTTCACCCAGTTGATCGTGCCGACCGAAGCGGAGGCCAATGCCCTGCTCGCGAAGATCAAGGGCGGCATGTCGATGGCCGATGCCGGTAAGAGCGTGAAGCGTGATGCGCTGACGGTGCCGGCCACCGATCCGCGCGGGTTCGAGCAGCTGACCGGCCCCGAAGTCGCCGCCGCCGCCTTTGCCGCGCCCAAGGGCGAAATCGCCGCGATCAAGCGGTCGGGGCTCGGCTATCATGTAGTCCGCGTCGACAGCATCCAGACCATCGCGGCCACACCGCTGTCGTCGGTTCGCGCCAAGCTCGCCGCCGATATAGCGACCCAAAAGGAAGCGCGCGCGATCGCCGATTTCGTCGGCGAGATCGAGGATGCGGCGACCGGCGGTGCGACGTTCGATGAACTCGCCAAGAAATTCGCCTTGACTACCGAGACGACGCCAGCGCTCACCAACGCGGGTATCGCCATCGACACGCCGGCCTATAAACCCTCTCCGGCAGTCAGCGCCGTTCTCACGCCTGTATTCCAGGCCTCGGCAGAGGACGATCCGACGGTTACCGCACTGCCGCAGAACGTGGGCTATGTGTTCTGGAAGCTGGATCGCACCATCGCGGCCGCGCCGAAGCCGCTCGCCGAACTTCGCGCGCAGGTCGTGGCTGACGTCCAGAACGACAAGGGCGCGGCCGCCGCAAAGGCCGCTGCCGACAAGATCGTCAGCGCCGTCAACAGCGGCACGCCGCTGGATGTCGCGCTGAAGGGCGCCGGTGTCGCCCTGCCAGCGCCCAGCCCGGCCAAGGCCCGCCGCCTGCAACTGGCACAGTCGCAGACGCCGGTCCCGCCGCCGCTCGCGATGCTGTTCGCGCTTCCCGAAAAGCGGGCACGTGCGCTGGCGATGCCGGCACGTGGCGGCTGGTATGTCGTCATTGCCGACAAGGTCATCCCCGGCGACGCACGTCAGGCCCCCGGCCTGATCGAAGCGACGCGCGAGCAACTGGCGGGCGTTTTCGGTGACGAATATGTCCAGCAATTTGCGTCCGCCGTCCGCAGCGAAGTCGGTATCAGGACGAATGCGTCTGCCGTAGCCAAGCTGAAGAGCACGCTGCAGGGCGGCCAGTGATCACCGAATGAGCGGCCGGTGAGCGAGACATCCGCTGCCCGCGATGCGGCGGCAGCCGAAGCGCTCCGGAACGGACGGCCCGCGCTGGTGTGGCGCGACATCGTTGCCGATACCGAGACGCCGGTCGGCGCCGCGTTAAAGCTGTTCGAGACCGGCCGTGGCGACTTCCTGCTGGAATCGGTCGAGGGTGGCGCGGTGCGCGGGCGTTACAGCCTGATCGGCCTCGCGCCCGACCTGGTCTTTCGCGCTCAGGGAAACGCGGCCGAAATAAACCGGCACTGGACCACCGACCGCTCGGCGTTTTCGGCGTTGCAAGAGCCTACGCTCGAAGCGCTGCGCACCCTGGTCGCGTCGTGCCGGATCGACGTTCCGCAGGGACTGCCACCGGCGCTTGCCTGTCTCGTCGGCTATTTCGGTTATGAGACCATCGGGCTGGTCGAGGATTTGCCACGCCCTCCGGCGAACCCGCTCGACCTGCCGGACATGATCTTCGTCCGGCCCACGGTTATCCTGGTGTTCGACCGGCTCGCCGACCGCTTGTTCGTGGTCGCGCCGGTGTGGCCGGGCGGCGATATCGGTGACGCGGCCGAACGGATCGAGGCAACACTCGCCCGCCTGGCGCGTCCGCTTCCGGTCGCAACGGCGCCAACGTCCCTCGACACGCTGCCTGCCCCCCAGCCGGTGCTTCCGCCCGGCCGCTATGCTGCGATGGTCGAACGTGCGCGCGACTACATCACGGCGGGCGACATTTTCCAGGTCGTGCTGGCGCAACGGTTCACCCTGCCCTTCCCGCTGCCGCCGTTCGATCTTTACCGCGCGCTGCGGCGGATCAACCCGTCACCGTTCCTCTACCATCTCGACCTGCCGGGTTTCAGCCTGACCGGTTCGAGTCCTGAAATCCTTGTCCGCGTCCGCGACGGCGAAGTCACAATCCGCCCGATTGCGGGCACGCGCCCAAGAGGCAAGACCGCGGTCGAAGATGCGGACAACCGCGCCGGCCTGCTCGCCGATCCCAAGGAGCGCGCCGAACATCTGATGCTGCTGGACCTCGGCCGCAACGACGTCGGCCAGGTCGCAACCGCAGGCAGTGTGACCGTGACCGATAGCTACACGGTCGAATTTTACAGCCATGTCATGCACATCGTCTCGAACGTGACCGGCCGCCTGGCGCCCGGCAAGGACGCACTCGACGCGCTGTTCGCCGGTTTCCCCGCCGGCACCGTCAGCGGCGCACCGAAAGTGCGCGCGTGCGAGATTATCGCCGAACTCGAACCAGAAACGCGCGGCGCTTACGCGGGCGGCGTCGGTTACTTCAGCCCCGACGGCAACATGGACAGCTGTATCGTCCTGCGTACTGCAGTGGTGAAGGACGGCGTCATGCACGTACAGGCCGGTGCGGGGATCGTCGCCGACAGCAATCCCGATTACGAACAGCGCGAATGCGAGGCGAAGGCCGGCGCCTTAATGGCCGCGGCGCGCGAAGCCGTGCGGATCGCCGGCGAAGCAAGCTACGGCCAATAGTTGCCGGATCACGGTTCCCGATTCTCTGCCATCGCCCGGCGTTCGAGATACCATTGGCGGATCATAGCCTGCGTGCAGCCGGTCTGGCCGAAACTGCCCTGCGCGGTGCAGCTGCCGGGCATTGAAAAGCGCTGCGCGGCCTCCAGCGTTTCCACGCGCGACGTCCAGGATGCGCCGGGGCCACTATCCTCGCGCGGCTTGTTCCGGAACGCCTTCGGAATCCGGTAACGGTCGGATTCGGGTAACCGGCCACAGACGACGATCTCGTCCCCGACCGCTTTCGGGCACGGATCGTTGCCGAACACCGTCGCGGTACGCATGACCGGCGGCGGCGATTTATCCTCCGCCAGTGCGGGTGTTGCTGCGGCGAGGAGGCCGAGGGCGACAAGGATGAAGCTTCGCATGACCACAGGTTTCGCCCAAATTGCTGTCGATAGACTGAACGGCAGTTGGAAAAACCGCTGCGCCATGACTAAAGACCCCGCATGATCCTCGTCATCGACAATTACGATAGTTTTACCTGGAACCTCGTCCATTACCTGATGGAGCTGGGCGCCGAGGTGGAGGTCGTGCGCAACGACGCGATCGGCGTCGGTCAGGCCATGTCGAGCGGTGCCGAGGCATATCTGATCTCGCCGGGGCCGTGCACGCCCAACGAGGCGGGAATTTCGCTCGAACTGGTCGCGGCCTGTGCGGACGCCGGCAAGCCGCTGCTGGGCGTGTGCCTGGGCCACCAGTCGATCGGACAGCATTTCGGCGGGCGCGTGGTGCGTGGCGGCCTGATGCACGGCAAGACCAGCGAACTGACCCACGACGGCACCGGCCTGTTCGCCGGGCTCCCGACGCCGTTCACGGCCACGCGCTATCACTCGCTGGTGGTCGAGGACATTCCAGCCGACCTGCTGGTCAATGCGACGAGCGACGACGGTCATGTCATGGGCTTCCGCCACGCGACGTTGCCGATCCACGGCGTCCAGTTCCATCCCGAAAGCATCGCGACCGAACATGGTCATGCCATGCTCGCGAACTTCATGACGCTTGCTGGCATGAAAGTGAAAGAGCGCGCGTGACCCTTCCCGATGCGTCGGTCCCGTTGACGGCGGATGAAGCGCGCGCGTCGTTCGAAGCGATGCTCGACGGGACAGTCGACGACGACAGCATCCGTGATTTCCTGCTCGCGATGTCGCTGCGCGACGAAACCGCCATCGAAATCGCCGCTGCCATCAGGGCAATCCGTGCGCGGATGATCCCGGTTGCGGCTCCGGAGGGTGCAATCGACGTTTGCGGTACCGGCGGCGACATGAGCAACAGCGTGAACGTGTCGACCGCGGTCGCCATCGTCGTAGCGGCATGCGGCGTGCCGGTCGCCAAGCACGGCAATCGCGCCGCGTCGAGCCAGGCGGGCGGCGCAGATACGCTGGAGGCGCTTGGTCTCGATCTCGACCACGCTTCCACGACGGCCGAGGCGACGCTCGCGGACCTGGGCATCGCGTTCCTGTTCGCGCAGAAACATCATCCGGCGCTTGGCAAACTCGCGCCCGTACGCAAGTCGATCCAGCGGCGGACGATCTTCAACCTGACGGGGCCGGCGTGCAATCCGGCGGGCGTCAAACGCCAGTTGATCGGCGTGGCACGTCCAGACTTCCTGCCGGTCTATGCCGAGGCGCTTCAGTTGCTGGGCATGCAGGACGCGATGCTGGTGTCGGGGCACGAACCGCTCGACGAACTGTCGGTCGGCGGTCCCAGCACCGTGTTGCGCCTAGGATCCCCGCCAAGCGTTATCGCGCCCGAAGATGTCGGGCTGGAACGTCACCCGCTGGTCGCACTGCGCGGCGGCGATGCCGCGCATAATGCGCATGCGTTGCGGCAGATGCTGCTCGGCGAAGCGGGCGCGTACCGCGACGCCGTGCTGTTCAACGCCGCTGGCGCACTGATCGCGGCGGGTCATGTCGGCGACTGGCAAGAGGGGATCGAGGAAGCGGCGGAAGCCCTCGACCGCGGCCTTGCGAATACGTTGCTGGACTGCTGGATCGCCTACCGATGAACAAGCTCGACCAAATCTGCGCGACCACACGCGAGGAAGTGGCGCGGCGTAAAAGCGAGCGCTCGTTCGGCGAGCTCGACAATCTCGCGAAATCCGAAACCGCGCCGCGCGGATTTCACACTGCGCTGAAGGACAAGGCAAAAACCGGCTTCGCGCTGATCGCCGAGGTGAAAAAAGCCAGCCCATCGAAGGGGCTGATCCGCGCCGATTTCGACCCTGCTGCCCACGCTGCCGCATACGAAGCGGGCGGTGCGGCCTGCCTTTCGGTCCTGACCGACGCGCCGTATTTCCAGGGGCACGAAGATTATCTGCGCGCCGCGCGTGCCGCCTGCCTGTTGCCGGTCCTGCGCAAGGATTTCATGCTCGACCCGTGGCAGGTCGCCGAGGCGCGCAGTATCGGTGCGGACGCGATCCTGATCATCGTCGCCGCACTGGATGACGTCATGACGGCGGAACTGGAAGCGGCAGCCATGGAGCGCGGCATGGACGTGCTGGTCGAGGTGCATGACAGGGCCGAACTCGACCGGGCGCTGCGCCTGAAATCGCGCCTGATCGGTGTCAACAACCGCGACCTGCGAGATTTCTCGGTCGATTTCGCACGCACCTACGAACTCGTCGGCCATGCGCCCGCCGATGTCACGTTCGTCGCCGAAAGCGGGCTGACCGACCATGCCGATCTCATGGCGATGAGCGCGCATGGCGTTCGCACCTTCCTAGTGGGCGAAACCCTGATGCGACAGGCCGATGTCGAAGCCGCGACGCGCAACCTTCTGACCGGCGCATGAGCAAGCTGACCCACCTCGACGAAACCGGGGCGGCGCGCATGGTCGACGTATCGGCCAAAGCGAGCACGGAGCGCGAGGCGGTTGCAGAGGGGCGCATCGAGATGGCGCCGGATGCGCTCGCCGCAATCCGCGACGGCACGACCAAAAAAGGCGATGTCATTGCTGTAGCGCGCATCGCCGGGATCATGGCGGCCAAACGCACGAGTGATCTCATACCGCTTTGCCACCCGATCGCCCTGTCGTCGGTGACCGTCGATTTTACCTTCGGCGAGACGGCGATCATCGCCACCGCGACCGCCCGCACGACCGGTCCGACCGGCGTCGAGATGGAAGCACTGACCGCCACGTCCGTCGCGCTGCTCACGCTCTACGACATGGCCAAGGCGATGGACCGCGCCATGCGGATCGAGGGCATCCGGCTGTTGAGCAAGACCGGCGGCAAGTCGGGCGACTGGCACGCATGATCGGCTGGGAGGAAGCGCAGGCGCGCATCCTCGCGCTGGGCACGCCGGTCGAGAGCGAAACGGTCGGCTTGTCCCAAGCGGCAGGCCGCTGGTCGACCGACGATATTACCGCGCTGCGTACCCAACCTGCGCGCGACCTGTCATCGATGGACGGCTATGCGGTCCGTTTCGCCGACATGCCGGGGCCATGGCACATTATCGGCCAATCCGCGGCTGGCGCGCCATTCGATGGCAGCGTCAACGAGAGCGAAGCAGTGCGGATCTTTACCGGGGCAGCCGTTCCTGCCGGGGCCGATACGATCGTGATCCAGGAAGACGTGACGCGGGACGACGATGCGCTGACCCTGACCGGCGATGGACCGGCAACCACGGGTGCATATGTCCGCCGTGCGGGATCGGACTTCGTACAGGGCGACAGCCTGATTGCCGGTGGCGCGTTCCTGTCCCCGGCGGCGCTCGCACTTGTGACTATGGGCGGACACGGCGTGCTCGACGTTCATCGCCGCGTGCGCGTCGCGATCGTCTCGACGGGCAACGAGTTGGTTGCACCGGGGGCGTCACTCGATCCAGACCAATTGCCGGACACCAACGCGCCGATGCTGGCCGCCATGCTGGCGCCGTTTCCGGTCGAGGTGGTCGACCTCGGCATCATTCCGGATGATCGAGAGTCCCATGCCGCCGCCTTCGCCCGTGCCGCCGACTGCGACATCCTCGTCACCAGCGGCGGCGCGTCGGTCGGCGATCACGATCTCGTCCGCCCCGTCCTTCTCGACATGGGTGCGACGCTCGATTTCTGGAAAGTCGCAATGCGCCCCGGCAAGCCGCTGATGGCGGGCACGCTGGGCAAGACGATCGTGCTCGGCCTGCCCGGCAACCCGGTCAGCGCGTTCGCGACCGCGACGCTGTTCCTGCTGCCCCTCGTCCGCCACCTCTCCGGTGCGCGTGATCCCCTGCCCCGCCGTGTCCCGGCGCGTTGCGGTGCCGCGATGCCCGCGGTCGGCATCAGGACCGACTTCATCCGCGCCCGCTGGGAAGATGGCGCACTCGCCCCCCTGCCCTCCACCGATAGCGGCGTATTGACCAGCCTTGCGCAAGCGGACGCTTTCATCATCCGTCCCGCCGGTGCCGAAGCGATCCCCGCCGGCACCCTCGTCGAGGCCATTCTGATCGCTTGACGCTGAATCGAATGTTCCCTACACGTTTCTCGTTCGTTCCTTTTGTAGGGTTACAGCGATGCTCACGCGCAAGCAGCATGAACTGATCTGCTTCATTCACGACCGGCTCGAAGCGACCGGTGTTTCCCCGTCGTTCGAGGAGATGAAAGAGGCGCTCGACCTCAAGTCGAAATCCGGCGTCCATCGCCTGATCTCTGCGCTTGAGGAACGCGGTTTCATTCGCCGCCTGCCCAATCGCGCCCGCGCGCTGGAAGTGACCAAGCTGCCCGAGGGCGGCGTCGTGAAAGCGCCGACGGCAAACGCCGAAACTGCGAAGCCGAGCAACGTCATCGAAATGCCGCGCCGTGTGCCGCAGCCCGCGAACGACGTGATCGAATTGCCGCTTCACGGCCGGATCGCAGCGGGCATGCCGATCGAGGCGATGGAACGCGACATGACGCTCCCCGTCCCCGCCGCGCTGCTGGGTCCGGGCGAACATTATGCGCTCGAGGTATCGGGCGACTCCATGGTCGAGGCCGGCATCTTCGATGGCGACTATGCGCTGATCCGCAAGACCGACGTCGCCCGCGATGGCGAGATCGTCGTGGCGCTGATCGACGACAGCGAAGCGACGCTCAAATATTACAAGCCCGACGGTCCCCGTATCCGCCTCGACCCGGCGAATTCGGCCTACACGGCGCAGATCTATGCAGCGCATCAGGTGCGCGTGCAGGGACGCCTCGCAGGGCTGTTACGGCGGTATTAAGGCGGTAGCGCCGAAGTAGCGCCGCTGCTTCGGAGGAACGCGTGACCCGATTTCGCTGGCTGCTTTTGGTCATTGTCGTCGCGGGGCTGGCCTTGCTGGGCCGGGCCTATGCAACAGCTGTTGCCGATCCGGTCGTGCGGCGCGCGCAGATTGCCTTGCCGGGTTACCCGGCAATGGCGCAGCCGATCACTACTGCCCTGATTTCCGACATCCACGTCGCGGGCCCCGATATGCCGCCCGAAAGGCTGGCGCGGATCGTCACGCAACTGAACGCACTCAAGCCCGACATGGTCGTCATTGCGGGCGATTTCGTGAGCGACAAGCGTGTTGCAACCCGGATTTATTCTTTCACCGAGGCCGTCGCGCCGCTCGCGCAGTTGCGACCCCGGATGGGCAGTTTCGCTGTTCTCGGCAATCACGACTTCTGGCGCAACGAGGCGGAAGCGCGGAAATCGCTGAGCGCGGTAGATGTGCATGTCCTCGACAACGACGCCATTCGCGCCGGACCGATAACACTCGGCGGCCTCGACGACGCCTTTACCGGCCATGACGATCTTACAACGACGCTAACGCGCATGAGGGCGCTCGGCGGCCCTTCCGTGCTGCTCAGCCACAGTCCCGATCCCTTTCCCGACGTTCCGCCAGAGGTATCCCTGATGCTCGCGGGACACACGCATTGCGGACAGATCGTGCTGCCCCTGGTCGGCCCGGTTGCAACAATGTCGCGCTATGGCACCCGCTATGCCTGCGGCGTAATCCGTGAATACAGGAGGACGCTGGTGGTCGGTGCCGGGCTCGGAACCAGCGTACTCCCGCTCCGCCTGGGTGCCGTGCCCGATATCTGGCTGTTAACGCTCGGCCCGCCGCGACGCTGACTCGGCGGAAGCAACCTTCTCTGCCGCCTTCCGCGCACTTACCCACGGATGCTCACCCTCGCCCTCCGTAACCGTTTCGATCGATGGCCCCGCCAGCGAAATCGCCAGACCGCCCGTCCGCGAGAGGAATGGCCGGTCCGCCTTCACCCATCGCGGATTGCACCACGGCGGCAGGCGACGATCGCTCACGACGATATCGGCCGCCGCACATTCCTCGCGCAGGTTTTGCGGCGGAACAAGGTAGCGGCTGCGCGTCGCGACCACGCGCCATGTCCGGCCACCGCGAACGAGATCCACGCGACAGACATCTGCGCTGCAGACCGCGCCGTGCAGCGCATCGAGGTCGTCGAGTTCGCCCAGATCGCCGAACCGCTCGCTCATCACCGAGCGTACATAATCACCGGCGCGCGGACGCAGTGTCGCCAGCCGCCCGTCGTCTCCCCGAACGGCCAGATGCATGCCATCGCCGGTCATCAGCAGGTCGGGTGATGGCGTAACAAGCGTCCAGACCGCTCCGATCGCGAACGGGACCAATCCCGCTGCACGTACGCGGCCGCGCCACAGCATGAGCCACAGCCCGCCATAGATCATCAACGCGAACGCGACGACTGGAACGGATGGCAATGCCGCAACCGCACCAGGCCAGCCGGCGACGGTACGCGCAATCCACAACAACAGGTCGAGCGATAGCCCCGTCGCCCACCAAAACGGCGCGCCAAGCCGCGCTGCATCGAACAGCAACGCCAGCGCCTCCAGCGGCATGGTGACGAAGGTCGTCAGCGGGATCGCGACGATATTGGCGAGCGCGCCGTACAGGCCCTGCTTATGGAAGTGATAAAGCGCGATCGGCGCGAGCGCCGCTTCCACGACCAGCCCCGTCGCCAACAGCGACACCAATCCGCGCCCGAGTTTCATCACTACCCCCTCGTCGCGGGGACCGAGGAACCGGTGCATCACACCCCATTCGTGAAGCGCGACAATCGACGTGATCGCCGCGAAACTCAGCTGGAAGCTGGGTCCGACGACCGCTTCCGGCCAGAAGATCAGGACGACGAGCGCACCGGTCGCCACCAGGCGCAGCGTAAATGCCTGTCTCCCCAGAATAATGCCGATCACGATCAACACGGCGGCGACGCACGACCAGATCGTCGGCACCTCGGCACCGGTCAACAAGGTGTAGCCGATCCCAGCGACTGCCCCGACCCCGGCGGATATCGCGACCAGCGGAAAGCGAAGCGCGAGAAAGGGACTGAGCGCCAGCAGGCGCAAGGTCAGGAACATCGCGGCCCCCACGACAGCTGTGATGTGCAACCCGCTGACCGAGAGGAGGTGCGTCAGGCCCGAGTTGCGCATCGCGTCTTCGTCCTCAGTCGAGATGCCGCCGCGATCTCCCGTCGCGAACGCCGCGGCGATGCCTCCCGCACTTCCGCCAATCTGCTCGCGGATATGTGCGGTGAGCCGTGCCCGGAAGGCGGATTGGTCTCGGGCGACCGACAGCCGCTCGACTTTGCCCATCGCTTTTCCCGTGGCACCGAGTTGCATGAACCATGCGGTGCGCGCGAAATCACAACCGCCGGGAATACTGGCCGTTGGCGGTCCGACTAGCCGTGCGCGAAGGGACAATATGTCACCCTCGGCCAGTTTCTGCGGTGCGTCGGCCGTGGCAATCGTGACCCGAACGCGTGGAGGTAATGCCGGAGCATCGCGGGGTACGAGCGTCACGCGGTACCGGTCCTTCGCCGCCTGCACCTCGACACTCTCCACCCGACCGGTGAATGTCGCAATGACGGGGCGAGCGAGCACGGGACCCGCGACCGACGAAGCCCGCCACCATGCGCCGCCCAAGCCGAGAGCACCCACCAACCCAGCGATTACCAATATCCGTCGTCCGCGCCCTCCCAACGGCAGTGCCAAGCCGGCGGCAACGACCGCTGCCGCCCCGATCAGCCACCCCAGCCAGCCCTCGCGCGTCGGGAGCGCGAACCACATTGCAGCCCCTGTTCCAAATGCGACGGGAAGCCACAGGGGAAGCAGATCGCGCTGATGTTCCAGCCAGGCCTCGACGCCATCCGCCACGCGAGATTTGCGCGGTGCAGCATCGGTGCTAGGGGCATCGGCAAACGTCGCGTCCATCGCGATTGACTGGAGCAACACCCCCTTGGACGCAATTGTCCCTCACAAGCCCCCGGTGACCCGTTTTGCGCCATCGCCGACGGGATTCCTGCACATCGGCGGCGCGCGCACGGCGCTGTTCAACTGGCTCTATGCCCGTCACCATGGGGGCACGTTCCTGCTGCGTATCGAAGATACCGACCGGGCGCGTTCCACGGATGCCGCCATCGAGGCGATTCTCGACGGGATGCGGTGGCTTGGCCTCGATTGGGACGGCCCCGAAGTCTATCAGTTCAGCCGTGCGGCGCGGCACGCCGAGGTCGCACACCAGCTGCTCGCCAACGGCCATGCCTATCGCTGCTACGCGACCGCGGAAGAGCTGGAAGAAATGCGCGCTGCCCAGCGCGCCGCCAAGCAGCCGCTTCGCTATGACGGCCGCTGGCGCGACCGAACCGACACGCCCGACTTGCCTTATGTGATCCGGCTGAAAGCGCCGCAGACCGGCGAAGTCACGATCGTCGATCGCGTCCAGGGGCCGGTAACGGTCCAGAACGCCGAACTCGACGATTTCGTCCTGCTGCGTTCGGACGGAACGCCGACCTACATGCTGTCGGTGGTCGTCGACGATCACGACATGGGCGTGACGCACGTCATTCGCGGCGACGACCATTTGAACAACGCTTTCCGTCAGTTGGCGCTCATACGTGCGATGGGTTGGGAAGATCCGATCTACGCGCATGTGCCCCTGATCCACGGCAACGACGGCGCGAAGCTGTCGAAGCGGCACGGCGCGCTGGGCATCGAGGCATATCGTGACGAAATGGGTATCCTGCCTGAGGCGCTGAACAACTATCTGCTGCGTCTTGGCTGGGGGCATGGCGACGACGAGATCATCACGCGCGAACAGGCGATCGAATGGTTCGACATCGACGCGGTCGGCCGTTCGCCGTCGCGGTTCGACATCAAAAAGCTTGAGAATATCAACGGCCATTATCTGCGCGAAGCCGATGACGGCCGACTCGCGCAAATCGTCGCTCCGCTTGCGGGGACCGACGATGTCGCACTCCTGACAAAAGCGATGCCGGTCCTGAAAGTGCGTGCAAAATCGACTCTCGAACTTGCAGACAGCGCAACTTTCCTGTTCGTGCAGCGTCCGCTGCCACTGGATGCTGGCGCCGCTGCCCTGCTTACGACCGACGGGACTGCGCTGGCGGGACAGGTTCGCGATGCGGTGGCAGAATGCGACGAATGGACTGCCGAGGCATTGGAAGCAGCCGTGCGGCGCGTCGCCGAGGATGCCGGATTAGGCTTGGGAAAGGTTGCCCAACCGCTACGCGCCGCGCTAACCGGCCGAACGACCTCCCCGGGAATTTTCGACGTGCTTGTCCTGCTCGGACGCGAAGAGACGCTTGGGCGTCTTGACGACGTCCTCGCCGGGCGCAATGCGCGTGCCAACTAACGAGGAATGACGCACATGGGTGATACGGCCAAGCTCAGCATCGGTGGCAAGGATCTCGACTATCCGGTTCTCTCGGGAAGTGTCGGGCCGGATGTCGTCGATATCCGAAAGCTCTACGCCCAGACCGGCGCATTCACTTACGATCCCGGCTTCACCAGCACAGCGAGTTGCGAATCGGCGATCACCTATATCGACGGCGATGCGGGTATCCTGCTCCACCGTGGTTATCCGATCGACCAGCTCGCCGAAAAGTCGAGCTTCATGGAAGTCAGCTATCTGTTGCTGAACGGCGAACTGCCGGATGGGGACACGCTGGCCAAGTTCACCAACACGATCACGCGCCACACCATGCTTCATGAGCAGATGGCGACTTTCTACCGCGGATTCCGACGCGACGCGCATCCCATGGCGATCATGTGCGGTGCTGTCGGCGCGCTGTCGGCTTTTTATCACGACTCGACCGACATCACCGACCCGCAGCAGCGAATGATCGCGTCGCACCGCCTGATCGCGAAGATGCCGACGATTGCGGCCATGGCATACCAGTACAGCGTAGGACGCCCGTTCCTCTATCCGCAGAACAGCCTGTCTTACACCGGCAACTTCCTGCGCATGACCTTCGGCAACCCGGCCGAGCCATATGAGGTGAACCCGATCGTCGAAAAGGCGATGGACAAGATCTTCATCCTCCATGCCGACCATGAACAGAACGCGTCCACGTCGACCGTGCGCCTTGCTGGTTCGTCAGGCGCAAACCCCTTCGCGTGCATCGCCGCAGGCATCGCCTGCCTTTGGGGTCCGGCGCATGGCGGCGCGAACGAGGCGGCGCTCGAGATGCTCCGCGAGATCGGCACGCCCGACCGCATTCCGGAATATATCGCCCGCGCGAAGAACAAGGACGATCCGTTCCGCCTGATGGGCTTCGGCCACCGCGTGTACAAGAACTTCGACCCGCGTGCGAAGGTCATGAAGGCGACCGCGGACGCGGTGCTCAAGGAACTGGGCGTCACCGACCCGATCTTCGACGTGGCCCGCGAACTCGAACAGATCGCGCTCAACGACCCCTATTTCGTCGAGAAGAAGCTGTACCCGAACGTCGATTTCTATTCGGGCGTCATCCTGTCGGCGATCGGCTTCCCGACGACGATGTTCACCGCCCTCTTCGCACTTGCCCGCACCGTCGGCTGGGTCGCGCAGTGGAACGAGATGATCAGCGATCCGGAGCAGAAGATCGGCCGTCCGCGTCAGCTCTACACGGGTCCGACGCAGCGCGATTACGTCCCCGTCGAAAAGCGCTAGGCGACAGGCAGCGTCAGCGCGAACCGGGCACCCTGGCCCGGCGCGCTGTCGAGCGTGATGTCGCCCCCCATCGCGCGGGCAAGCCGCCGCGAGATATAGAGGCCGAGGCCGTTTCCGCCGGGTTCCGACGGGTCGACGCGCGCGAACTTGCGGAACACGCGCTCGTGGTCTTCGGGCGCAATGCCGCGCCCCTGATCGGCGACGATGACCACGGCATTGTCGTCGTCGCTCTCGATCCGCAGCCAGACCATCGCATCGGGCGGCGAATAACGGATGGCGTTGGTCAGTAGGTTCACGAGGATCTGCAGCACGCGGTGGAAATCTCCCTGCGCGACCAGTTCCTCGTCCAATGCGGGCCCGTCGATGCGCACGCTGGCATTGGCGGCACGTACCGCCATCAGGCCCGCTGCCCGGCGCGCGACATCCGCCAGATCGACCGGCTCGGGCGTGATGGTAAAGCCCGGCTGCTCGACGGCATCCAGATCGGCAAGATCATCGACCAGCGCGAGCAGGTGCCGTCCGGCGCTGGCGATGTCACCGGCATAATCGGCATAATCGCGGCGCAACGGCCCATCGGACTGGGCGCCGATGCTGTCGGCACGCGACACGATCCGGTCAAGCGGTCCGCGCAGTGCGGTGCCGAGACGCTGTGCGAAATCGCGGTCGGTGACAAAGTCTTCGACCGCGACGTTTGCCGACCGGTCCTGTTGCGTCGCCGTGCCAGAAAATCCCAGCAGTTCGCCTGTCTCGGAAAGGCGCGGCGTCCCGGCCAGCACAAATTCGATGTCCGGCGCGTCGCGGCGCGCCGCACGCTGCTCAAGAAATGCCGTCTTGTCCGCAAGCGCGGCGAGGATCGGCAAATCGCCATCGCCGTCCTCGATCAGGCGGACGAGCCGCGTCAGCGGCCGGCCGGCAAGATCGAATGGGCGCAGATCGGTCGTGTCGGAAGGGGCGAAGGCGACATCGGTCAGGACAAGCCGCGCGTCCGTCGACCATGACCAGTCGCCGATGGTCGTGGCTTCCACGGTCGCGACGGGCTGCGCGACAAGCCAGGACTTCCGCGGAATACGCGTCGTCCATCCTGCCACTGCCAGGCAAACTCCGTCATCCACCGGCTTCGCCTGAACGTAGAGTTCGATATCCTCGTCCCCATCAGCGGCGAATATCGTCCGCGAAACCGGGATGCGCAGGGTCCGCGCCAGGCGTGTGAGCGTCGCCAATTGGGGGATTGCGATGACCGCACCCACCTGCCCGCCCGCACGTTCGTTGAGCGCGCCAAGACGCTCGCTCGCCGAAACGAGCTTGTCCGCACCATCGGTACGGGCGTGTTCGGGCGCGGTTTGCGCGGTCACGCGAGAGAGTCACGGCATTGCGGCACACTCGCCGCTTAACGCGCTTGGGTTAAGGCCCTGCTAAGCCTGTTTTGCAGCCAAGCCAGGCTGACGAACGCATGGATCGCGGCGATCATCAACCCGGCCGTGAATCCCGCAAACCCGAAGAGCGATGCAACTCCGACGATAACGACATAGCCGGGCACATCGGCCAACCAGGACGGATCATCGCCAGTATGCGGCAATCGCTGGAAAAGCACCGTTACAATCAAGAGGACGACGGCAAGCACCAGCGATGCGCGATCGGCCAGCGGCGGAATGAGCAGGCCGGCGAGCGCAACCACGGCGGCGGCGTACAGAACGCGGCCGCGCCAGAAAGCGAGTTTCGGCACCTGCCCCGTTGCCCGCTCGGACAGTTGGCCAAAGGCATCGGCGATGAACCCGATCAGCAGAAGCAAGGCGGCCAAGACCGGCCACTTGCACCACGCAAAGCCGATCGCGGCCGTCAGCGGAATGGCCGCGATCCATGGGGAAAAGCGTGCAATCGCAGCGAGATGATCGGTAACGACATTCCCCGCCAGCCGCACGGTCGGGATCACGATCCAGCGTGATGCCCAACCACAGCTTTCGGCCAGGGCGTCATTGGTAATTTCGCGCGCTGCAAGCGCCCTGTCGTGCTCGTCGTCGCCCCGCCACAGCGGATCACCGGCATCCAGGATTATTCGCTCGGCATTTGATCCGACAGCCTGCCGCAACAGGGTTGATCCCAGATCCCAGTCCCCGACCATCGCCGCAGTCGACCGGACCTGCGCACCGTCTAGCCGGGCAAATCCTGTCCAGCGTGCCCGTGCATCGATCAATTCCCATGCCGGATCCGCGTCAGCCGACACGCAGAGCAATGTCGGCTTCTCCGCGTTCATCAGCGCAACCGTTCGTTGCTCATCGACGATCGCCGCACCGCTCATCAGCAGGACGGTTTCATCGGGATGAAACAGGTCGGCGATTTCAATCGCGATCCGCGCGAGTACGGCGGACACACCCGCCCCCTTCGCCCAGTCGATCGCCGCGACGATCTGCGGCGTGATCCGCCCCGCGACGACAACGAGGTGCACAGCACCTGCGCGTACAGCCTGCCGGACACGGAATTCCGGCCACGACACACCCAATATGGGCGCTGCCGGATCATCATCGTCGAATAAAATCAGCGCTGCGCGTGTCACGCCCGGTCTCTTCCCCCACCCAAGGGAGCGCGCGATACGCAATCGGCGCGCCGACTGCAAAGGACGATGGGTTGAGGGTCTAGACGGGCATGGAGAGCGACGACAGCGACCGGTCGATGCGGGTCAGCGCTTTTCGATCGCAAAGCGGCGCGTCATGGGCGAATTTTGCCGCGTCCATGATGCGATGCGCACCGAAACTTGCGGCCAGGCTGCGCAGGCGTAGCGCGGCCGCTTGCCAGGCCTCGACCGTATCGGCAGCACGCATCGCCGCGACGTGCGCCGACGCGCTGTCGAAAAACGCGGCCCGCAGGTCATCCATCAAATCGGGTGCCGAGCCCGCAACCGCTGCAAGTGCAGCTTCCAAAGCTCCTGGGTCATATGCCATCCGGTATCCGTAGGCGGCCATGCCTTAAGACAGCGTTTCGACGGACTTTCATATTGGTTGATAGTCATGGTAAACGACACCCATGAACGGGGCACCACAGGTCGCCGACCAATGGTCGGACGCAGCGGATGAACGGCACGCGCAGCCGTCGTATCAGCTTTTGGATATCGAAACGGCGGAGGACGAAGACGCCGCGCCACGGGATACCTGGCCCCGCATCGCAGCCATGCTTGCGGTGTTCGCGGCCTTTGCCTGGCTGACGATCGTCGGAGTCAATGCCGCGCGTTCCTTCGGTAATGGCGTTCAACTGGCCGATGTCACGGCGCTTATCCGCGATGCCAGCCCGCCGCTCATCCTGATCGCTGTCGCCTACCTTCTGGCAGTACGCGCGAGCCGCAGCGAGGCCGCGCGCCTGGCACGGGTGTCAGAGGACCTGCGCGCCGAACAGGCACGGCTGGACGCCACCCTGATCAGCGTCAGCACCCGGATCGACGACGAACGGCTGGCGATTGCCGAACAGACCGACCGGTTGATGCGGATCGGCGAGGACGCCGCTGGGCGGCTGCACGCGGTGGCCGAAAAGCTGAAGGGCGACATCGACCATGCGGCGCGCGATGCAGAAGCACTGCGCGGGTCGTCGCAAGCAGCACGCAGCGACATGACGGCGCTGCTCGCAGACCTTCCACGCGCACGCGCGCAGACGGTCGAAATGATTTCCGAACTGGAGTCTGCAGGGCTGACCGCGCACGAACGCGCTGGTGCCCTTGGTGCCCAGATCTCGGCACTCGTCGCCCGCGGACGTGAAGCAGACGAAGTTGCCGGTGGCGCGGCGCAGAAGCTGGCGGCCCATCTGGCGCGGGTTGAAGGTGTCAGCGAGACAGCTGGCGCGCGTCTCGTCGAGGCGGCCGAGACGATGACATCGGCCATCGATGGCGCCCTCGGCCGCGCAGCGGAGGCCAGCGATGCGGCGCGCCAGGGCATGGAAGCACAGGCCGCCGCCATGCGCGCGCTTGTGGACCAGAGCGAAGCCGCCCTTTCCCGCACCGGCGCTGACGCGAGCGAGGCCATCGCCAAGCGGATCGACGAAGTTACCCAACGGCTGGAAGCGCTCGGTGCGATGCTGGTCGATCATGAGGCGACAAGCACCAAGCTGGTGTCCGACATTGCGTCGGGCATCGACAAGATCGACGACCGGTTCGCGACGATCGACGGTGGCGCCGACGCCCGGAACGAACGCCTTTCCAGCGCACTCGGAAGCCTTGCGGCACATGCGGATACACTGGCAGCAGCGCTCGACCGTGGTGGCACATCCGCCGATACGATGATCGCCAAGACCGAAACGCTGATGACCGCGCTCGATGCGACGGTGCGCGAGATCGACGAGACCTTGCCTGCGGCGTTCGGACGGCTTGACGGAACCGTCGAACGGAGCAGCGCCAAGATCACCCTGGTCGCGCCGGAAATCGCGAACATCGAACGTGAGGCGAGCGCTGCGCTCGACCGGCTGCTTGCCGCCGAAAAATTGCTGTCCGACCAGCGTGCTGCGCTCGACGGGCTCGGCACGGCACTCGATGCGCGCCTTACTCAGGCAAAGAATGCCGCGAAGGATCTGGTCACGACCGTCGAGGGCGCGGACAACCGCGCACGGGCTTTGGCCGATGGCGCTGGAACGTCGCTGGTCGATGCGATGGTCCGCGTACGCGAAAGTGCGATGGCGGCCGCGGAACGTGCGCGTGAAGCGCTCGCATCGATCGTGCCGGATAGCGCCGAGCGGCTGTCGACCGCCGTCAAGGAAGCCTTTGGCACCGCCATCACCGAACAGGTCGGGTCGCAGATTGCCGAACTGGCCGATACTGCGGAAAAATCGGTCGCGGCCGCAAATGCCGCATCCGACCGCCTGATGCGCCAGATGCTGACGATCGCGGAAACGAGCGCACAGGTTGAGGCGCGCATCGTCGAGGCCCATGCCGAGATCGAGGAAGCCGATCGCGAGAATTTCACTCGACGCGTAGCGCTCTTGATCGAATCGCTGAATTCGACCGCCATCGACGTGACCAAGCTGTTGTCGAACGACGTGACGGACAGCGACTGGAACGCCTATCTGAAGGGCGACCGCGGCGTGTTCACCCGCCGGGCGGTCCGTCTGCTCGACGCGGGCGAAGCGCGCGAAATCCTGCGGCATTACAACAACGACCCGGAATTCGGCGACCAGGTGAACCGTTACGTCCACGATTTCGAAGGGATGCTGCGGAACGTGCTAGCGACCCGCGCAGGGTCAGCATTGGGCGTGACGCTGCTGTCGTCGGACATGGGCAAGCTGTACGTCGCGCTCGCCCAGGCGATCGAACGCCTGCGCGCCTAGCGCCCGGCCTCTTTCTGCTCGCCCGCGCGGATATCCGCGGGCGTGAAGATGTCGAGCTTGGCCGGC
The DNA here is from genome assembly GCA_040388515.1 of Pseudomonadota bacterium. Lineage (GTDB taxonomy): Bacteria > Pseudomonadota > Alphaproteobacteria > Sphingomonadales > Sphingomonadaceae > Sphingomonas_O. The sequence goes on from JAZKBQ010000005.1 coordinate 68,569, forward strand.
GTCACCCAGCTGTAGTTCCAGTTGAGCAGGAAGAGCGTGAAGAGCGCCGTCGAGACGAGCGTCGTCCAGCCGACGATCCGCCACGGTCGGAAATTATGGGGCGCACTGTCCGCCTGTCCCGGGATTTTCGGCGCGCCCGCCTCGTCATGCGTCCGCACACCGAACGGCATGACGACGAAAGCGCTCATTACCCAGAACAGCGCATAGATCGCCAGCGCGGACTGCCACTTCATATACGCACCACCAATACATCGACGATCGGCTTCTTGCCGGTCCAGTCGGTCGCTACACGCCGCACGGCAAGGCGAACCTTTTCGCGCAGCTTATCGAGATCGCGCTCCTTGCCGGTCGCTTCTGCAGCGGCTTCGCGCAATTCGGCGATGAAATCGTCGCGGTCGTCCTCGACCGGTATGCCCTGCATCCGGACTTCCGGTTCACCGACCAGGTTCGCCGTTCCCTCGTCGACCGCTATGGCGACTGACAGCTGTCCGTGAAGCGAGATACGCCGGCGCTCCTGGATGGTAGCACCATCGGCCGGCAGGATGACATCGCCATCGAGGATCAGGCGGCCCGTGCGCTCACGGCCGATAATGTCCGGCCCCTTGGGCGCCAAGCGCACGACATCGCCGTTCGACTGCACGATCGCGCGCGGGATGCCCTGCAACAGGCCGAAGCGTGCCTGTTCGGCCATGTGGCGCCGCTCGCCATGTACGGGAACCAGGATTTCCGGGCGGATCCAGTCGTACATCGAAGCCAGTTCGGGCCGGCCGGGATGGCCGGAGACATGCACATGAGCCTGTTTCTCGGTGACCATGATGACGTTCTGGCGTGCGAGCGAATTCTGGATGCGGCCGATAGCGACTTCGTTGCCCGGGATCTGTTTCGACGAGAAGATGACCGTGTCGCCCTCCCCGACCTTGATCTGGTGTTGGCCCGACGCGATGCGCGCGAGCGCCGCGCGGTCTTCGCCCTGCCCGCCCGTTGCGATCACAAGGCACTTGTTGGCCGGCAGATTCATCGCCGTCTCGAAATCGACGGTCGGCGGGAAGTCCTTGAGGTAGCCGTTGGACCGCGCGGCCGTCAGGATCCGGTCGAGCGACCGTCCCGCCACGCACACCTGGCGTCCGGTCTGCTGCGCGACCCAGCCGAGCGTCGACAGCCGCGCCGCGTTCGAGGCGAAGCTGGTGACGACGACGCGGCCCTTGGCGGCCTTCACGGCTTTGAGCAGGCCGTCGCGCACACTGCCTTCTGTGCCGGACGCATCCTCGTTGAAGGCATTGGTGGAATCGCAAACGAGCGCGAGGATGCCCTTGTCGCCGATCGCGCGCATCTGGTCCGCAGTCGCGCTCTGACCGAGCACCTGGTCGTCGTCGAGTTTCCAGTCGCCGGTGTGGAATATGCGGCCATAGGGCGTCTCGATCAGCGCGGCGTCCATGTCCGGGATCGAGTGGGCGAGCCGCACCAGTTCGACGCCGAACGGCCCGAGTTGCAGCTTCTGGCCCGGCTTTACGGTGTTGACCTTCACTTCCTTAGCGAGGCCCTCTTCCTCCAACTTGCCGCGGATCAGCGTCGCGGTGAACGGATTGGCATAGAGCGGCACGCCGAGGTCGGCTGCGAGATAAGGGATTGCGCCGATGTGATCCTCATGGCCGTGCGTCAGCACGATCCCCACCAAGTCCTTTGCCCGGTCTTCGATGAATTCGAGGTCGGGCAGCACCAAGTCGATGCCGGGATAGTCCGCGCCTGCGAAGGTCAGGCCCAGGTCGACCATCAGCCATTTGCCGTCGCACCCGTACAGGTTGACGTTCATGCCGATCTCGTCGGACCCGCCCAAGGCGAGGAAAAGCAGTTCTTTTTTCGGGGTAGTCAAATTAATTCCAATGTTATCGCCCCGGAACACGCCGGGGTCTTCATAAATATCCGCCCCCGCCACGCAGGGGCCACGTCAGTTGCGTGTCCGCTCCCACATGAGGGCGAGACCCCGCAAGGTCAAATCCGGATCGACTGCGTCGAACAGATCGCTGTGCTGCTGAAAGAGGACCGCCAGCCCCCCGGTCGCAACGACGGTTACAGGCCGGCCGATCTCCGCCTTCATCCGCGCGAGCAGCCCCTCGATCATCGCCACATAGCCCCAGTAGATGCCGATCAGCATCTGGCTTTCGGTCGTACGGCCCACGACGGTCGTCCCCGCAGGCGCCTCGATCGCGATGCGCGGCAGCTTCGCGGCGGCCGCCACCAGCGCGTCGAGCGACAGGTTCAGGCCCGGCGCAATCAGCCCGCCCTTATAGGCGCCGGTGTAATCGATATGGTCGATTGTCGTCGCCGTACCGAAACTGATCGTGATCAAATCGCCCTTGTGCGCTGCGTGAGCCGCAATCGCGTTGACGGCACGGTCAGCACCGACCGAGGCTGGCTCCTCCACGTCGAGCGCAATGCCCCATTCCAGTGGCGCCTTTCCGGCAATCAGGGCTTCCACCCCGAAGTATTTGCTGGAGAGAAGCTGCAAGTTGTGGAGCGCACGCGGAACCACGGTCGAGATCACCACATCGGTTACGTCGCTTCGTGCAAACCCCTCCAACTCGAGCAACTGCACCAGCCAGACGGCATATTGATCGGCGGTACGGCGGGGGTCAGTCGCGATACGCCAGCGGGTACGGATATCCGGCCCGTCGCACAGCGCGAACTTGATATTGGTATTCCCGACGTCGATCGCAAGCAGCATGGATACGCCTTTTCAGATCAGGAAAACGTCACCGGCGTGAATGACACGGGTCGTGCCGTCCGCCAAGCGCAGGATGAGTGCGCAATCATCGGTGAGGCCGTCGAACCTGCCATCGATCCGCGAACCATCGGGTAACGCGGCCGACAGCGGCGTACCGACCGGATGCGCGCGCTCGATCCACGCCGACCGAACCGGTTCAAGCCCATAGGTCCGCCAGATCTCCAACCAGCGCGCTAATTCGCGCGCCAGCGCCGCGACCGCGCTCTCCGGTGTCAGGACGATGCCTAGCTCGCTCAGGCTCGCCGTGCGACGGTCCGGCAGGTCCGGATGGTGCGACAGGTTGATGCCGACACCGATGACGATGGCATCGCCCTGCCGCTCGAGCAGAATGCCGGCGAGCTTGGCGTCTCCGGCAAGAACGTCATTGGGCCATTTTAGTCGCAGCGCATTCGCGCCGATGGCTTCGGTGACAGCAATTCCGGCGACGAGCGCAAGGGTCGGTGTCGGGGGATCGGCCGGATAGACTGTGACGAGCCCGCTGGCGTAGAGATTACCGGCGGGTGAGTCCCATTGCCGCCCGCTGCGTCCACGCCCGGCACTTTGGCGTTCGGCGACCAACCAGTCGCCATCTCGCGCCTCGCCCCGAGCCGCCAGCCCAAGCATGTCGGCGTTGGTCGATCCCGTCTCCGCGACGTGAAAGATCGTCAGAACAGCGCCTTGGCGGCAGTGTTCGTCACCGCATCGAGCCACGGGATCAGCGGGTATCCGAGCGTAATGACGATAGCCGCCACCGCGATCAGGCCGCTTTCGATCATGCTCTGACCACGTGCGAAGCCGCCTGCCGGTTCATCGAAGTACATCGTCTTGATGATCTTCAGGTAATAGAACGCACCGATCACGGAAGCTGCGATGCCGATGACGGCCAGCACGATCAGTCCGGCATCGACCGCCGCCGAGAACACCGCGAATTTGGCCCAGAAGCCAAAGAGCGGTGGTATGCCGGCAAGCGAGAACATGAAGATCGCAAGCGCCGCCGCCAGCCAGCTGTTGGTCCGCGACAGGCCCGAGAGCGAGGCGATGGTTTCGACCTGCCGCCCATCCTTGTCGCGCATCTGAAGCACACACAGGAACGAGCCGAGCGTCATGACGATGTAGATCGCCATATAGGTCATGACAGACGCCGCCCCCGCTTCGGTACCGGCGGCAAGGCCGATGAGCGCGAAGCCGATGTTGTTGATCGACGAATAGGCGAGCAGGCGCTTGATGTTGCTCTGGCCGATGGCACCTGCAGCGCCCAGCACGATCGAGGCAAGGGCCGCAAAGATGACGATCTGGCGCCACGCATCGGCCGCCGACCCCATGGCTTCCATCGCGATCCGCACGAGGAGCGCAGTCGCAGCAACCTTCTGCGCGGTCGCAAACAGCGTCGTGACGGGCGTCGGGGCACCTTCGTATACGTCGGGCGTCCACATGTGGAATGGCACGGCCGCGATCTTGAATGCGAGCCCGGCAAACACGAACACCAAACCGAAGAGTTGTCCAGTCGTCAGGCCAGCCTCGAACGCCTTGGCGATGCCTGCGTAACCAGTCGTACCGGTGAAGCCATAGGTCAGCGACATGCCGTAAAGCAGGATGCCGCTGGCGAGTGCGCCGAGGACGAAATACTTCAGACCCGCTTCCGCCGAGCGCGTGTCGCGGCGCATGAAGCTGGCGAGAACGTAGCTCGCAAGCGACTGCAGTTCGAGGCCGACATAGAGCGTGATAAGGTCGCTCGCCGAGACCATCATTCCCGCACCCGCGGTCGCGAGCAGGATGAGGACCGGATATTCCGGCTTCAACTTGTCGCCTTCGAAGAACCGCGGCGCGATGATCAGCGACACCGCAGTCGCGAGATAGATCAGAACCTTGGCAAACGCCGAGAAAGCATCCGCGCGATAAAGGCCATCGAACCCAATGCCGTACCCGCCAGGCGGGCACACTGTGACTGCACCAGCAGCCACGATTAGCGCGACCGCCACAATCGAGATCAGCGACGTGGTGCGCTCACTGCCCCAGGCGGAAACCAGCATTAGGATAATCGCCCCGACGCTGAGGATCAGTTCGGGAAGCGTGAGGAGAAGCGAGGCAGTCATTTAGTGGTGTCCCCCACCATGCGCTTCGACAATCGGCGCGGGTGCGCCCATCTTGAGCTTCGCATCACCGCCGGGATTCGCACGTTCGATCCGCGCGAGCAACGCGCCTACGTCCTGCCGCATTGGGGCAAGGAAGGACTCAGGATAGACGCCCATCCAGAACACCGCCGCGACGATCGGCGCGAGCAACGCGATTTCGCGGACCGACAGGTCGGGCATGGCCGCGACATCATCCTTGTCGAGCTTTCCGAACACGACTCTGCGATAGAGATACAGCATGTAGGCGGCGCCCAGGATGATACCGGTCGTCATCACGAAGGCGACCCAGCTGTTCGCCTGGTAAGACCCGGCGAGCGACAGGAACTCACCGACGAAGCCGCTGGTACCTGGCAGGCCTACCGACGCCATCGTGAAGACCATGAAGAAAAGCGCATATTTCGGCATGTTCTCTGCCAGCCCGCCGTAGCGTGAAATCTCACGCGTATGCAGCCGGTCGTAGATGATGCCGACACACAGGAAGAGCGCGCCCGAGACGAGGCCATGGCTGAGCATGACCAGCATCGACCCTTCGATGCCCTGCCGGTTGAACGCCATCAGGCCGATCGTCACGAATGCCATATGCGCGACAGAGGAATAGGCGATCAGCTTCTTCATGTCGGTCTGCACCAGCGCGATCAGGCTGGTCACCACGACCGCGACCATCGACAGGCCCATGACGAGCCAGAACCAGTGCGCCGATCCTTCGGGGAACATCGGCAGCAGGAAGCGGATGAAGCCGTACCCGCCCATCTTCAGCAGCACACCCGCAAGGATCACCGACCCCGCGGTCGGCGCTTGAACGTGGGCATCGGGCAGCCAGGTATGGACCGGCCACATCGGCATCTTGACCGCGAAGGATGCGAAGAACGCGATCCACAGCCACGTCTGGGCTTCCGGCGAGAAGTCGTACTGCATCAGCACCGGGATGCTGGTCGTCCCCGCTTCGCGGACCATCCACAGCATCGCGATCAGCATCACGACGGACCCGAGCAGCGTGTAGAGGAAGAATTTATACGCCGCATAGATGCGGTTCGCGCCACCCCAGATGCCGATGATCAGGTACATCGGGATCAGGCCGGCTTCGAAGAAGATGTAGAACAGGAAGATGTCCTGTGCCGCGAAGACACCGATCATCAGCGCCTCCATCAACAGGAACGCCGCCATATATTCGCCGACGCGGTCGGTGATCGCTTCCCACGACGCACCGATGCAGATGGGCATCAGGAACACGCTGAGCATGATCAGCATCAGCGCGATGCCATCGATGCCGAGCGCCCAGGAGAAGCGGCCGAAGACCGGCGAGAATTCGGTGAACTGCCACTGGGGACCGCCGATCTCGTAATTCGCCCACAGCATGCAGCCGAGTACGAACAGGATGAGCGTCGTGCCGAGCGCCGTCCAGCGCGCGGCATTGGCGCCGACGAACAGGCAGACCACCGCCGCGATCAGCGGCAGGAAGATCATGGTGGAGAGAATGGGAAAGCTCATCGCATCGTCGCCCAGATGACCCAGGTCGCGGCGGCGCTGAGGCCGAGCAGCATCACGAGCGCATAGGTGTAGAGATAGCCCGACTGGAAGCGCGCTGCAAAGCGGCTGCCGACCACGACGACGCTGGCCGCGCCATCGGGGCCGAAGCGGTTGATGATCGCTTCATCCCCGCCCTTCCAGAAAATGCGGCCGAGCGCGAAGGCGGGCCTCACGAACAGAAAGTTGTACAACTCGTCCCAGTACCATTTGTTGAGCAGGAACCGGTACAGGCCGTCGGCATCGTGCGCGAACTTCCGCGGGATATCCGGCCGGGCGATATATGCCCACCAGGCGATGCCGAGACCGAGCAGCATGACGATGGTCGCCGACAGCTTTACCAGCAACGGCACCTCGTGCATCGCGTGCATCAGATGCTCGTTGAACGCGACGCTGCCCTTCCAGAAGCTTTCGCCCGCATCCACGTCGATGAAATAACCGTGGAACGCGAACCCGGCGAACACGGCGCCGATCGTCAGCGCGATCAGCGGGACCAGCATGACCCACGGGCTCTCGTGCGGATGATAGCCGGCAGTTCCGTCGGCACCATGGCCGTGATCGTGCGCATAGTCGTGGTGCGGGTGCGCGTCCGAACCCGCGCCTTCCGTTGTCACATCCTCATGCTCGTGGTGGACGGCATGCTGGATATGCTCGCTGCCTGCCCAGCGCGGCTTGCCCCAGAAGGTCAGGAACATCAGACGCCATGAGTAGAAGCTTGTCAGCAGCGCCGCGAACACCGCGATGCAGAAGGCGAAATAGCCGTGCGGCGTGTTGCTTGCCCAGGTCGCCTCGATGATCGCGTCCTTCGAATAAAAGCCCGCGAAACCGAACCCAGGGAATTGGCCGATCTGCATGATGCCGACGCCAGTGATAGCAAGCGTTCCCGCCATCATCGCCGCAAAGGTCCACGGAATTTTCTTACGCAGGCCGCCATAGAACCGCATGTCCTGCTCATGGTGCATCGCGTGGATCACCGACCCCGCGCCCAGGAACAGCAATGCCTTGAAGAACGCGTGCGTGAACAGGTGGAACATCGCCCCGCCGAACGATCCGACACCGGCAGCGAAGAACATGTAGCCGAGCTGCGAACAGGTCGAATAGGCGATGACGCGCTTGATATCGGTCTGCGTCGTGCCGACGGTCGCCGCGAACAGTGCGGTTGCGGCACCGACATAGGTGACGACGGCCATCGCATCGGGCGATACGACGAACATCGGCGACAGGCGGCACACCATGAATACGCCAGCGGTCACCATGGTCGCGGCGTGGATCAGCGCGGACACGGGCGTAGGCCCCTCCATCGCGTCCGGCAACCAGGTGTGCAGACCCAGCTGCGCCGACTTGCCCATCGCACCGACGAACAGCAGCAGGCAGAGCAAGGTCATCGTGTCGACGCGCATGCCCAGGAACCCGATCGTCGATCCGGCCATGCCCGGTGCAGCCTCGAGGATCGCCGGGATCGACACCGTGCCGAACACCAGGAACGTGCCGAAGATGCCGAGCGAAAAGCCGAAATCGCCGACGCGATTGACGACGAACGCCTTGATGGCCGCTGCGTTCGCGCTGGGCTTCTGATACCAGAACCCGATCAGCAGGTAGGAAGCAAGGCCCACCCCTTCCCAGCCGAAGAACATCTGGACCAGGTTGTCGGCCGTCACCAGCATCAGCATCGCGAAGGTGAACAGCGACAGATACGCGAAGAAGCGCGGCTGGCTGGGGTCTTCCGACATGTAGCCCCAGCTGTAGAGGTGCACGAGCGCCGACACGCTGGTGATGACGACCAGCATCACCGCCGTCAGGCTGTCGATGCGCAGCGACCAGTCGACCACCATTTCGCCCGAGCGGATCCAGTCGAGCACCGGCACGACCTGCGTCGCGTTCATGCCCGTCATGAACGCCGCGAACGTCATCCAGGCGATGGCGCAGCTGACGAACAGGCCGCCGGTCGTAAGAACCTTCGCAGCCGTCTGGCCGATCACGTTCCGCCCCAGCCCCGCGACGATCGCGGTGAACAACGGCAGGAAGACCATGAGTTTCAGGGCAAGCATCAGCCGCGCATCCGGCTGGCGTCGTCGACCGAGATGGTCGCGCGTCCGCGGAAGAAGATGACGAGGATAGCCAAGCCGATTGCGGCTTCAGCCGCGGCGACCGTCAGCACGAACATCGCGAACACCTGTCCGACGAGGTCGCCCAGGAACGCGCTGAACGCGACCAGGTTGATGTTCACCGACAGCAGGATGAGTTCGATCGACATCAGGATGATGATGATGTTCTTGCGGTTGATGAAGATGCCGAGCACGCCGAGCACGAAAAGGATCGCGCTGACCGTGATGTAATGTTGAAGGCCGATCATAGCTCCACCCCTGCGCCGACCGGCTGGTCCTTGACGATGCGCACTGCGTCCTGCGGACGGCGCTGGACCTGGCGGCTGATATTCTGTGGTTTCACCCCGCCCCTCGCACGATGCGTCAGCACGACGGCGCCGATGAGCGCGACAAGCAACACGAGCCCCGCAGCCTCAACGAGGTAGAGGTATTTGGTGTAGAGCAGTGCACCCAAGGCCTCGGTGTTCGGCATCGCGGTCGGCGTGATGCCGGTGCGGTTGGCCAGCACGATCGGCCCGGCATGCCAAGCCTGCGTCGCGATCAGCACTTCGGCGATCAGGATCGCGGCGATCAGCAGCCCGAACGGCAAATAGCGTGTGAAGCCCTGCCGCGCCTCGGCGAAGTCGATGTCGAGCATCATCACCACGAACAGAAACAGCACCGCGACCGCGCCCACGTAAACGATGACGAGCAGCATCGCGATGAATTCGGCGCCGAGGATGAGCATCAGCCCCGCCGCGTTGAAGAACGCGACGATCAGCCACAACACCGAATGCACGGGGTTGCGCGCCGTAATCGTCAGCACCGCCGACAGCACGACGACTGCGGCGAACAGGTAAAAAGCGAAGGCCTGAATCATGTGCGGCGCGCCTACCGGTACGGCGCATCGGCGGCAAGGTTCGCGGCGATCGCGCGTTCCCAGCGGTCGCCGTTATCGAGCAGCTTTGCCTTGTCGTAAATCAGCTCCTCGCGCGTTTCGGTCGCGAATTCGAAGTTCGGCCCCTCGACCACCGCATCCACGGGGCATGCTTCCTGGCACAGCCCGCAATAGATGCACTTGGTCATGTCGATGTCGTACCGCGTCGTACGGCGGCTACCGTCTTCACGCGGTTCGGCCTCGATCGTGATCGCCTGTGCCGGGCACACCGCTTCGCACAGCTTGCACGCGATGCAGCGTTCCTCGCCGTTCGGGTAGCGGCGCAGCGCGTGCTCACCCCGGAACCGCGGTGAAATCGGGTTCTTCTCGAACGGATAGTTGATCGTCGCCTTCTTGCGGAAGAAGTACTGCAAGGTCAGCGCATGTGCCTTGATGAACTCCCACAGGGTGAAGGTTTTGATGAGGTGGGCGATCATGCGACGCCTCCATAACGCGTGAACATCAGATAGCCCGAGATAAGCACGACCCAGATCAGCGAGAGCGGCAGGAAGATCTTCCAGCCCAGCCGCATCAGCTGGTCATAGCGGTAGCGCGGCACGGTTGCCTTCACCCAGCTGAAGATGAAGAAGAACACCAAGATCTTGATGAAGAGCCAGATGATGCCCGGCACCGCATACAGGATCGGAATGTCCAGCGGCGGCAGGTAACCGCCCCAGAACAGGATCGAATTGAGCGCGCACATCAGGATGACGTTGGCGTATTCGCCGAGCCAGAAAAGCGCGAAGCTCATGGACGAATATTCGGTCTGGTAACCCGCGACGAGTTCGCTTTCCGCCTCGGTCAGGTCGAACGGCGCGCGTGCAGTTTCGGCCAGCGACGAAATGAAGAACACCACCGCCATCGGAAACAACAGCGGGTTCAGGCCGAAACCGTTGGTGATCCACACATGGCTGCGCTGCGCCTCGACGATGGTGCCGAGGTTGAAGCTGCCAGCCCAAAGGACGACGGAGATAAGAACGAAGCCGATCGAGACTTCGTAACTGACCATCTGCGCCGCCGCGCGGAGCGCCGAGTAGAACGGATATTTAGAGTTCGACGCCCAGCCCGAGATGATCACGCCGTAGACGCCGAGCGACGAAGCCGCGAGGATATAGAGCAGGCCGACATTGATGTCGGCGAGCGCCATCCCCGCATCGAACGGCACCACCGCCCACACGATCAATGCGACGGTGAAAGTGATGATGGGTGCCAGCAGGAACAGCCCCTTGTTCGCGCTCGACGGGATGATCGTTTCCTGCAGGAAGACTTTCAGGCCATCCGCGAACGACTGCAGCAGGCCGAACGGACCGACCACGTTCGGGCCGCGACGCAGCGCCATCGCCGCCCAGATCTTGCGGTCGGCATAGATGATCATCGCGACCGCCAGCATCAGCGGAAGCGCGATCAGCAGGATCATCGCGGCGTTGAAGACAAACCAGCCCAGGCCGGTGCCCAGGTGGCTCTGCGCCCATGCGGTCCAGGTCATTCCGCGGCCTCCAACATCTGCCCGCCATGCAGGATTTCCGATGAGCATTGCTGCATCGTCGGGCTCGCGCGGCAGATGGCGTTGGTGAGGTAGAAGTCCTTGATCGGATAACCTGCGATCTCACCCGAAGGCTTGGCCGGCAGTTGGGGTATCGACCAGCCATAATCGGCGACACCCTCGACGCCCAGCGCCGGAACCTCCGCAATCATGGCAGCACGCAGCGCGTCGAAATTGTCGAACGGCAGACGCGCACCCATGACATCGCTCAGCGCACGCAGGATCGCCCAGTCTTCGCGCGCGTCGCCCGGCGCGAAAACAGCGCGTTCGGAGCGCTGCACGCGGCCTTCGAGGTTCACGTACGTGCCCGGCTTTTCGACATAGCTCGCGGCCGGCAGGATAACGTCGGCAGCATGTGCGCCCGCGTCGCCGTGATGGCCGATATAGACCTTGAACGACTTGCCGAACACCGACCAATCGACCTCATCAGCGCCGAGCGCGAACACTAGTTTCGGCTTGGCGGCAACGATATCGGCGATACCGCCAGCCTGGGCATAACCGAGCATGAGCCCGCCCATGCGGCTCGCGGCCATGTGCAGCACGTTGAAGCCGTTCCAGCAGTCCTTGACGAGGCCAAGTGTCTTGACCAGTGCCAGTGCCGCGCCGTGTACGCCATCGATCTTGAGCGGTCCGCCGCCGACGATCATCGCCGGACGCTGCGCCGCCGCGAACGCGTCGACCACGTCCTTGGGCAGCTTGCCGAGCAACGCGGTATCGGTGCCTAGCGAGGTCACCTTGTACGTCAGGTCGACTTCCGGCCCGATCGCGAACACCTTTGCGCCGCGCTTGATGGCCTTGCGGATCCGCGTGTTGACCAGCGGCGCTTCCCAACGGATGTTGGTGCCAACCAGCAGGATCGCGTCCGCCGTCTCGATGTTCGCGATACCGGTGTTGAAATTGACCGCGCTCAGCGACGAGGTGTCATAGGCAAGACCCGTCTGGCGCCCCTCGAGCATCGTCGAGCCGAGCTTCGCCAGCAGCGCCTTTGCCGCATACATCGTTTCGCAATCGACCATGTCGCCCGCGACCGCCGCGACGCTCGCGCCCGGCTTCACCGCCGCGATCGCCTTGAATGCCTCGTCCCATGTCGCCGCGACCAGTTTGCCATTCTTGCGCACGAACGGCTTGTCGAGCCGCTTGCGCACGAGGCCGTCGACCGCATGGCGCGTCTTGTCCGACGCCCATTCCTCGTTCACGTCCTCGTTGATCCGCGGCAGCGCGCGCAGCACCTGGCGGCCCCGGCTGTCGAGGCGGATGTTGGTGCCGACCGCGTCCATCACGTCGATGGCGAAGGTCTTCTTCAGCTCCCACGGCCGCGCCTCGAACGCATAGGGCTTCGACGTCAGCGCACCGACCGGACACAGGTCGACGACATTGCCCGACAGTTCGGACTGGATGGCGTGTTCCAGATAGGTCGTGATCTGCATGTTCTCGCCACGCCCGATCGCGCCGATGTCCTCGACGCCCGCGACTTCCTCGGCGAACCGGATGCAGCGCGTGCACTGGATACAGCGCGTCATGACCGTCTTGACGATCGGCCCCATGTATTTCTCGGTGACCGCGCGCTTGTTCTCGTCGTAGCGCGAATGACCCTTGCCGTATGCGATCGACTGGTCCTGCAAGTCGCACTCGCCGCCTTGGTCGCAGATCGGGCAGTCGAGCGGGTGGTTGATGAGCAGGAACTCCATCACCCCTTCGCGTGCCTTCTTCACCATCGGGCTGTCGGTGCGGATCACCTGGTTGTCGGCGGCCGGAAGTGCGCACGATGCCTGCGGCTTCGGCGGGCCTGGCGACACCTCGACCAGGCACATGCGGCAATTGCCGGCGATCGACAGGCGCTCATGGTAACAGAAGCGCGGAATTTCCTTCCCCGCGGCCTCGCACGCCTGAAGCACGGTGGCGCCGGTAGGGACTTCGACCTCAAGGCCGTCGACGGTGACTTTAGGCACTCTATTTGCTTCCCGTATTCGTCGCGAGCACGTCCGTACCCATCGCCAGCCGCCATACGGCGTCGGCAACGATCCTGCGCAACGCATCTTTTGTCATCGATACCTTGGCGCCTTCGTCGAGGCACTGAGGGATAGCCATCTTTATATAGCCCAAGGCGTCGTTCTCGGCCTTGGAATATGGTTCGGCGCGAACGAACCTGTCGGCAGCAGAAAAGTCCATGCGCGCGACACATTCCCCAAAGGCACCCGACACCAGATTTGTCGCTACCACGTCAGGATGCCCGACCGCAGCAACAGGAACTGCAGTAACACGTACCCAGTCCCGCGTCGGCGCCTTGTCGAATGTGCTGCGGTACAACGGTCCGACCAGCAGCGCGTGCAGCGCTCCGTAATCGGCGGACCATAATGTCCCGATGCCCCGAGAACTGACGCGCTCCATGCACGATTCGACACTCATCGCGTCAAAAAGTTTTTGCGGCGCGATGCCGGCTTTCTTGAAATCGATTGCACCATCAGCCGATGCCGCGACCAGCCTGCGCGAAACACCGCCTTGCAGATGAACGATGCACTCGCCCATTTCGCGCTGGTAAAGGACAACCTGCTGTTTTTTCATTTCGCTTACGGAATAATCAACGGATTGTTCAATACGGCTGCCCGTCCGAAGTTCCTTCAGCGTAACGACTGGCGGAGTTGGAGGTGTCGCTGCCGCCAAGAGGATTAGCGACAAGCTCACTTACCGCCCCCAATTGCCGCCGCCGTGCCAGCGGGCGTTCCGTTGGCGAAGCGCCACAGCGCATCGGCCAGAATATTGCGAAGCGCTGCTTTGCGAAGCGATAGCTTCGACCCGGCTTGGAGACAGGGCGCAATCGACGGGGTGACAGCCGCGACGGCGTTGGATTCGGCGGCAGAGCCCGGCTCGCTCCGAATGAATTTGTCAGCACCCGCGAAGTCCGCCTGCACGATGCATTCGCCAAACATCGTCGACGCAGAGGCACCCGAGCTTTTCCCGTTCGTGCTGACGGTGGCAACAGGAACGGGAGCGATATTGTGCCAGTCCCGTACCGGCATCGTCTTGAAACTGTTTCGGTAAAGCGATTCGATTAGCAGGCTGCGAAGCGTGTTGCTGTCCGCTTGCCACTGCACCAGGCCATCGCCCTGACTCATGGCGCGTTTCATGCAGGCTTCGATACTCAATGCCGCGTCCAGCCGCGACGAAGGAATACCGAGTTTGGCGTAATCGATGCCATATTCATTCGATGCGGCAACCACCCGGCGGGCGACAGCCCCTTGGCGCTCGACAACACATTGTCCAGTCAACCGTCGCATCATTAAGGCACGCTGCGGATCGATGGCATTCGCGGGCATCGGGTTATTGGTAACCAAGCGGCTTCCGGTTTCCGCGCGCCGTTCAACGATTTGCCGAGTGGGCGCGAGCGTGGTCACGGTCGCTGCGCCTGAAGCTCCGGTAGCCGCAAAAAGAAGGAGCGATACGAACGTCACTTCATCATCCCAAGCGTTGCGCCGGATGCATTTTTCGACAGGCGATACAGCCCTTCCGCCACCGCACCGCGAATGACGGCTTTCGACATTTCGACAGTCTTTCCGTTAACGACGCAGGCCTGAAAACGGGGCTTCAGCGTCGCGAACTGGGCTTCCTCTGCCGTCGTTCCAGGTCCGGCCAACAACAACTTGCGAGCCTCAGCCGGCTCCGCCCGGGCAACGCACTCGCCGAAGTGTTCGATCGCAATCGCCTGACGCGCATCGGCGGAATAAGGTGTGCGATAGCGACCCGCGTAGCGCGAGGCGACGTTTTCCGGAAATACACCGGGGCCACCATAACCGAAATCCCGTGCATAGAGCGCATCATAGAGCGCACCTGCGAACAGCACCGCATTGTAACGCAGCGATCCGTCGCCAACACACATGTCGTCAGCGGTTTCATACAACCGCTGTGCCAGACGGCGGTATTGGGCGGAATCTACTGGCAGAGAAACAAGTTCATTCACACGCTCGGCCTTGCTGACCGAAAGGCATTTCGCGAATTGCGCCAGCGATTGACGCGCTTCCGTCACAGCAGCGCGCGGCTGTGCCGTTGCGGTTTGGCTGGCGAGGAGTGCGACTAGCGCGATCGATATGGACCGGAATCGTACCATCAGTTGCCCATCCCCGTACCCTGCGTGCTGAAAAAGTGCGCCGCGCGATAGATCGCGAGTGACAGGATCGCGCGATAATATGGACGGTTGAGCGCAAGCTGCGTCTTCGGCTTCATGCACCCCGGCAGAGCGGTGAGCAGCGGACCGAAAGCCGCCTTTTCTGCATCGCTCGCAACGGGTGTCGCGAGCAGGGCTTGCACCGCATCGGGCTGGCGCTGGACAACGCACAGTGCCGCATATTCGGAGTTGCTTCGCGCTTCGATCGGGCGACTAGCCCAGTCTGAAGGGAGGACGTCGTGTGCCGCTCGTCCGCCGAAATCGGCTTCATACACCCGCTCCGCCATCGCACCGGCGACCAGGATTGGCGCGAAGGATAATCGTCCCTCGGGAATGCAGCTGTTGCCCGGCCCTGCGACGTCGCGGATTGCCTTGTCGTAATCGTCGTCGCGGAAATCCATGGCCAACGTTTCGCGCACGACTTTCGGCCGTTTCGCGACGAGACAACCGGCATATTCGTGAAGTTTGCCGATTGCTTCCGGCGTGGGTTGTGCAGGCGAATCTGCTGCCAGCGCAGGTGCTGCGGCAAGTGCCAAGCCCAGAGCAAAAACGGCAGCAACGCGCATCATTCCGCCGCCTCCAGCATCTCGCCGCCGCGCTCATTGATACGACGCTCGATTTCGGGGCGGAAGTGGCGGATCAAGCCCTGGATCGGCCAGGCGGCGGCATCGCCCAACGCGCAGATGGTGTGGCCTTCGACCTGCTTGGTCACTTCCTGCAACAGGTCGATTTCGCTGATCGCGGCATCGCCGGTGCGCAGCCTTTCCATCACGCGCCACATCCAGCCGGTACCCTCGCGGCACGGCGTGCACTGGCCGCAGCTTTCATGCTTGTAGAAGTACGACAGCCGCGAAATCGCACGGACGATGTCGGTCGACTTGTCCATGACGATGACGGCGGCGGTGCCGAGGCCGGAGCCCAGCGCCTTCAATCCGTCGAAGTCCATCGGCGCGTCCATGATCTGCGCTGCGGGAACCAGCGGCACCGAGGATCCGCCAGGGATGACGGCGAGGAGGTTGTCCCAGCCGCCGCGAATGCCGCCGCAATGCTTTTCGATCAGCTCGCGGAACGGGATGCTCATCGCTTCCTCGACCACGCAGGGCTTTTCGACATGACCCGAGATCTGGAAAAGCTTGGTGCCCTCGTTCTTCGGATTACCGATGGCCGCGAACCATGCAGGCCCGCGCCGCAGGATCGTCGGGACGACAGCGATCGATTCCACGTTGTTGACCGTGGTCGGGCAACCATAAAGCCCCGCTCCTGCCGGGAACGGCGGCTTCAGGCGCGGCTGGCCCTTCTTGCCTTCCAGGCTTTCGAGCATCGCGGTCTCTTCGCCGCAGATGTACGCGCCAGCGCCCCGGTGGACGAAGACGTCGAAGTCATAGCCCGACTTGCAGGCGTTCTTGCCGAGGAAGCCCTTGGCGTATGCCTCGGCCACCGCCGCGAACAGTGTCTCGGCCTCGCGGATATATTCGCCACGGATGTAGATGTAGGCGGCACGAGCGCGCATCGCGTACCCCGCGATCAGCGCCCCTTCGATCAGCTTGTGCGGATCGTGGCGGATGATCTCGCGGTCCTTGCAACTGCCGGGCTCGGACTCATCGGCATTGATGACCAGGAAGTTCGGCCGTTCGGGCTTGGGCTCCTTGGGCATGAAGCTCCACTTCATGCCGGTCGGGAACCCCGCCCCGCCGCGCCCGCGCAGGCCCGACGCCTTCACCGCCTCGATGATCGCGTCCTGGCCGACGCTCATCAGGTCCTTGGTCTTGTCCCAGTCGCCCCGCTTGACGGCGGCATCCAGCTTCCACGACTGAAAGCCGTAGAGGTTGGTGAAGATGCGGTCCTTGTCGGCGAGCATCAGGCCCATTCTTTCCGGTAATCGTGGTTGGACTTGACCATTTCGACCAGCGTCGTCGGGCCGCCAACGGGTTCGACGGTATGCCGCCCCGGTTCCTGCGTACCCGCCTTCGGCGCTTTGCCCGCGGCCAGTGCGTCTAGGATGGCTATAGTGCGGTCGTAGTCGAGGTCTTCGTAGTTGTCGTCGTTGATCTGAACCATCGGCGCCGACGAGCAATTGCCCATGCATTCGACCTCGGTCAGCGTGAACAGGCCGTCGGCAGTCGTATGCCCCTTCGACAGGCCCTTGCTCTTGCAGGCAGCCATCACGTCGTCGGAGCCGCGAAGCATGCATGGGGTCGTGCCGCAGACCTGCACGTGGAAACGACCGACCGGCGCCATGTTGTACATGGTGTAGAAGGTCACGACTTCATAGACGCGCATGTACGGCAGGCCGAGTTCACGCGCGACGAACTCGATGACCGGGACCGGCAACCAGCCCTGCGTGTTGGTTTCCGCACCCACCTGTCGCTGGGCGAGGTCGAGCAGCGGCATCGTCGCCGACTGCTGGCGGCCCGGCGGATAGCGCCCGATGATCTCGCGTGCCTTTGCGGCGTTCTCAGCCGTCCATGCGAAACCACCCCAGCGGGCGCGGGTTTCGGCTTCGTCGGGGATTTGGGGGGCGTCAGCCATGTGATCTTCCGCGCTGAATAACAAAGGCAGTCCACAGCGTGGAACCACCAGCTGCGACAATCACGCCCATCCCCGACCAAATTTGACCGACGACAAAAGCAAAACAGGCAATGAGCGTCGCAACGGCAACGTAGGCCCAGATTGGAAAAGCGGCCCTGCTCACCGGTCACACTCCCCGAACACGATATCCATCGCGCCGAGCACCGCGGTCGTGTCCGCGAGCATGTGGCCCTTCATCATGAAATCCATCGCCTGCAGGTGACTGAACGCCGTCGGGCGGATCTTGCAGCGATAGGGTTTGTTGGTGCCGTCGCTGACCAGGTAGACGCCGAACTCGCCCTTGGGGCTTTCGGTCGCGACATAGACTTCGCCGGCGGGGACGTGGAAGCCCTCGGTATACAGCTTGAAGTGGTGGATCAGCGCTTCCATCGACCGCTTCATCTCGGCGCGCTTGGGCGGCACGACCTTGCGGTCCTCGCTCGCGATCGGCCCTTCAGGCATTTCGGCGAGGCATTGCTTCATGATGCGCGCGGACTGGCGCACTTCCTCGACGCGGCACATGAACCGGTCGTAGCAGTCGCCGCGCGTGCCGACCGGCACGTCGAAGTCCATCTTGGCATAGACGTCATAGGGCTGCGACTTGCGCAGGTCCCACGCGATGCCGGAGCCGCGGATCATCGGGCCGGAGAAGCCCCATTTCAGCGCGTCTTCCTTGGTCACGACGCCGATGTCGACGTTGCGCTGTTTGAAGATGCGGTTGTCGGCGACGAGCGAAATCGCATCCTCGAACAGGCGCGGCAGGCGCGTGTCGAGCCAGTCGGCGATGTCGGTCAAGAGCTTCAGCGGCACGTCCTGATGCACGCCGCCGGGGCGGAAATACGCGCTGTGCATGCGCGCGCCGGAGGCACGTTCGAAGAAGTTGAGGCAATCCTCGCGAACCTCGAACATCCACAGGTTCGGCGTCATCGCGCCGACGTCCATGACGTGCGAACCGAGGTTCAGCATGTGGTTCGAGATGCGCGTCAGTTCGGCGAAGAACACGCGGAGGTATTGCGCGCGGACCGGCACTTCGAGATCGAGCAGCTTCTCGATCGCAAGGACATAGCTGTGCTCCATGCCGAGCGGCGAACAATAGTCGAGCCGGTCGAAATACGGCAGTGCCTGCAGGTAGGTCTTGTACTCGATCAGCTTTTCAGTGCCGCGGTGGAGCAGGCCCACATGCGGGTCGCAGCGTTCGACGATCTCTCCGTCGAGTTCCATGACCAGGCGCAACACGCCGTGCGCGGCCGGGTGCTGCGGGCCGAAGTTGATCGTGTAATTGTCGATGACGACATCGCCCGGCGTCGGGTCGGCAGCGTTCGTCTCTTCGGTCAGGGTCGCGAGGTCGGTCATGTCGTGGACTTCGGCTTACGCGGCGCGCGCGGTTTCTGGGGCGCGGCGCTGTCGGTCGCGTCGGCCTTGGGAGGCTTGGGCGCAGCGACGCGCTTCGCCGCCTTGGTATTCGCGGGTTCGCCAGCGCCGGTGTCGGCCTTGGTCTCGGTCGTCTTGGGCGTCGGCGCGGGAGCCTTCGCAGCACTTGCCGCGGCATCTGCCTTCTTGATCGCGTCCGCGCTCAGCGGCGTGGGCGCGCCCTTGGCTTCGGGGAGTGCCGCCTTCTCGTCGCCGGGCAGCGCATATTCAGTGCCTTCCCACGGGGACAGGAAGTCGAACGTGCGGAAATCCTGCGCCAGCTTCACCGGTTCGTACACGACGCGCTTTGCCTCTTCGGACCAGCGCAGTTCGACATGGCCCGTCAGCGGGAAATCCTTGCGCTGCGGATGCCCCTTGAAACCATAATCGGTCAGGATACGCCGCAGGTCGGTATTTCCGCTGAACAGCACGCCGTACATGTCGAACACTTCGCGCTCGAGCCAGCCGGCGACCGGCCAGATACCCGTCACGCTCGGCACAGGTTTCACTTCGTCGGTCGACACCTTCACGCGGATGCGGTGGTTCTTGGTGACCGATAGCAGGTGATAGACGACCTCGAACCGCTCGGCGCGCTCGGGATAGTCGACACCCGCGATTTCCATGAGCTGCTGATAACCGCTGTCGCGCAGCGCCGTCATCGCGCCGACCAGCGCGTCGCGCTCGACCAGCAATGTGACTTCGCCGACCTTGTCCCAGGCGTCGAGGATCGCCTTGCCGCACGCCTTGCGCGCCGCATCGATCACGCCGTCGTTCGAGGCGTATGCAGGAGCGGGACTGCCCATCAGCGTTCGATCGTGCCCGAGCGGCGGATCTTCCGCTGCAACTGCATGATGCCGTACAGCAGCGCCTCGGCAGTCGGCGGGCAGCCCGGCACATAGATGTCGACCGGCACGATGCGGTCGCATCCGCGAACCACCGAATAGCTGTAATGATAATAGCCGCCACCGTTGGCGCAGCTGCCCATCGAGATGACGTATTTCGGCTCCGACATCTGGTCGTAAACCTTGCGGAGCGCCGGGGCCATCTTGTTGCAGAGCGTGCCCGCCACGATCATCACGTCCGACTGGCGCGGGCTGGCGCGCGGTGCCGCGCCAAAGCGTTCGAGGTCATACCGCGGCATGTTCACATGGATCATCTCGACCGCACAGCACGCGAGACCGAACGTCATCCACCAGAGCGAACCCGTGCGCGCCCAGTGAAACAGATCCTCGGTCGATGTGACGAGGAACCCCTTGTTGTCGAGTTCACCCTGCAGGTCGTTGAAAAACGCCTGATCGGGCATGACCAGCGATCCGCCATTGACGGCCGCATTGCGGGCGAGTTCTACTCCCATTCGAGCGCGCCCTTCTTCCAGGCATAGACAAAGCCGAGGACGAGTTCCGCGATGAACAGCATCATCGTGCCCCAGCCGACCCAGCCTGTATGCTGGAGGCTGACCGCCCAGGGATAAAGGAACGCCGCCTCGAGATCGAACACGATGAACAGGATGGCGACGAGGTAAAAGCGTACGTCGAACTGCGACCGGCTGTCCTCGAAGGCGGGGAAACCGCACTCATATTCGGTCAGCTTTTCCGCCGTCGGCTTGTAGGCACCCGTGAGGTGCTGGACCGCCATCGGCAGGAAAACGAAGACGCAACTGATGAGCAGCGCGATGGCGAGAAACAGCAGGATGGGCAGATATCCTGCGGCCACTCCTGCGACGGACGATGCCATAGTCAACGCGACTCCATTGCAGCGCAACACTGGCGCTTCGCGGCGGGCTTTAGGACGGGAAAATGGGGGGTGCAAGCAGTGCATGGCTTGCTGCGAACGGCTTGCAATCCGGTTTTGCATCGCGCGCCGATCCGGCTACACTATCGGCCATTGTTTCGGGGGATTCATGCAATGAAATTCAGCCTTGCCGTCGCCGCGCTTGCCCTGTCGATCGGCACTGCCGCATCCGCGCAAATGGTAACCGCTGCAAAGCCGCAGAGCATCATCGATGCGTTGCAGGCGGGCGGTTACAAGGCGATCCTGGGCAAGGACAACAGCGGTGATCCGCGCATCGAAAGCGCGGCGTCCGGCGCCAAGTTCGTCATCACATTCTATGGCTGCACCAAGAATGTCGATTGCAAGACGGTGACGTTTTACGCCGGATGGTCGGGCGGCAAATCGACGCTCGAACAGATCAACGAATGGAATAAGAACCGCCGGTTCAGCCGCGCCTATAAGGACAAGGACGGCGATCCGGTGATCGAACTCGACGTCGACCTGGACGACGGCGGCATGAGCCAGGCGCTTTTCATCGACAATGTGCAGTTCTGGGAATCCGCCATCGGCGGATTCAAGAAGCACCTTGGGCTGTAAAGCCTAGCGCAGCGCGCCCGCGACGATCTTGTGCAGGCGCGAATGGAGCACGTCGTTGCCGGCAAGGATTTCCTGCCGTTCCAGCATGCGATCACCGCCGCGGAAATCGGTGACGAAGCCGCCGGCCTCACGCACGATCAATATGCCCGCCGCAACGTCCCAAGGCTGCAGTGCGCTTTCCCAATATCCTTCGTACCGCCCTGCCGCGACCCATGACAGGTCGAGTGCCGCAGAACCGAACCGCCTGATCCCGGCGACTTCAGGTGCGACCGCACCGAAAATGCGGCTCCATTGCGCGAAATCGCCATGGCCCAGGAAGGGAATGCCGGTCGCAAAAACCGATTCCGACAGATCGCGGCGCGCGGACACACGCAAGCGGCGGTCGGTCAGCCAGGCGCCCTTGCCCTTTTCGGCCCAGAAGGCCTCGTCGGTCAGCGGCTGGTAGACCATCGCGCTGGTGATCTCACGCTTGCCGGATGCCATCGGTTCCTCGACCGCGATCGAGATGGCGAAGTGCGGCATGCCGTGCAGGAAGTTGGTCGTGCCATCGAGCGGATCGACGATCCAGCGCGGCTTGTTCGGATCGCCTTCGCGCTCGCCGCCCTCTTCGCCCAGGAATGCCCAGTCAGGGCGCGCCTTGCTCAGTTCCTCATAGATCGTCTCTTCGGCGCGCTTGTCGGCCATCGACACGAAGTCGGCCGGCCCTTTGCGACTGACCTGGAGCTGCTGAACCTCGTTGAAGTCGCGCCGCAACCGCACCGCCGCCTTGCGGACGGCGCGGTCGATGACGGTCATGACACCTGAATGGCTGGGCATTTGATCAGTCCGCCCGCTTTACATAGGTCTGTTCGTAGACATCCACCACGATCCGCGTACCCGCACCGATATGCGGCGGCACCATCACGCGGACACCGTTTTCGAGAATCGCGGGCTTGTAGCTCGACGAGGCGGTCTGGCCCTTCACAACCGCGTCGGCCTCGACAATCAGCGCCTCGATCGTGTCGGGAAGTGCGACGGACAATGCCTCGTCCTCATGCATTTCCATGACCACATCCATGCCGTCCTGCAGGAAGGCCGCCGCGTCGCCCAACAGGTCGCGCGGCAGGTTCACCTGCTCATAGGTTTCCTTGTTCATGAAGGTCAGCTGCTCGCCATCGGCAAACAGGAACTGGAAGTCCCGCTGGTCGAGCCGGACCTTTTCAACGCTTTCCGCCGAGCGGAAGCGGACGTTGGTCTTGCGGCCGTCGCGCAGGTTCTTCATTTCGACCTGCATATAGGCACCGCCCTTGCCGGGCTGCGTGTGCTGGATTTTCACCGCGCGCCACAGGCCGCCTTCATATTCAAGGATGTTGCCGGGACGGATTTCGACCGCGTTGATCTTCATGAGTTCACCTGTGGAAAGAGCGTGGGGACGTACCCCGTAGCGTGCCCCTTAGCGGCGCAAGCCTAGTCTGCCAACACTCGCGCGAACGCCTGTACGGCGGCCGTCTCGTCACCGCCCCACACGGCATTCGAAACCGCGAGGAAATCCGCACCCGCCGCGACCAGCGGGGCGGCGTTTGCCGGCGTGATGCCTCCGATCGCAACGCAGGGCGTGCCGAACAGTGTCGTCCACCAGCCGAGGATCGACGGGTCGGGCCGATGTTCGGTGGCCTTGGTCGCCGTGTCGTAAAAGGCACCGAATGCCACATAATCGGCGCCTGCTTCCCCCGCCTCCATCGCGAGGTGGCGGCTGGCGTGGCAGGTCACCCCGATCTGCGCGTCCTTGCCCAGCATTTCGCGCGCCTCACGGGCGTCACCGTCGCCCTGTCCCAGATGCACGCCGTCCGCCCCCAACCGCTTGGCGAGCGACGCGGAATCATTGACGATGAACGCGACATCGGCGTCGGCGCAGATGCGCTGCAACGGCTCTGCAAGTTTGACCGCTGCGTGCTGGTCGATGCCCTTCACACGAAACTGGAACGCCGCGACCGGCCCTGCCTCCAGCGCCCGGCGCAAGCGGTCGGGGAACGCGCCGCCGACATCGAGCGGCGAGATCAGGTAGAGCT
The DNA here is from genome assembly GCA_040388515.1 of Pseudomonadota bacterium. GTDB lineage: Bacteria > Pseudomonadota > Alphaproteobacteria > Sphingomonadales > Sphingomonadaceae > Sphingomonas_O. The sequence goes on from JAZKBQ010000005.1 coordinate 92,102, forward strand.
GGCAGACTGGCCGTTTCTCCCGGGAAAAGCGCTCCGCGAATTCGGGATGCAATTCCGGCGTCAGTTCAGCCTCGCCATTGAGATCGACGGTGCTTATTTCGCCAGCTCCGCTTCGATCGCGCCTTTGAGTTCGGCAGGCGTCGTCGCAGGAACGAAGCGGCTTGTGACCGTCCCGTCGCGTGCGATCAGGAATTTCTCGAAATTCCACAGCAATTCGGGCGCTTCGGTCGGCGTCATGCCATAGCCTTTGAGACGTTCACGGAACGCATCTCCATCACCCGTGGCCGCCGGCTGCGCTTCCGTCAGCGCCTTGAACAGCGGGTGTTTGTCCGGCCCCGTGACGACCACCTTCGAGAACATCGGGAAATCGACGCCGAAGTTGGTCGTGCAGAACTCGGCGATCTCGGCCTCGGTCCCCGGCTCTTGCCCGCCGAAATCGTTCGCCGGGAAACCGAGCACAGAAAATCCGCGTGCAGCATATTCCTTTTGCAGCGCTTCGAGCCCCTCATACTGGGGTGTCAGGCCGCATTTCGACGCGACGTTCACGACCAGCAGGACATCGCCCGCGTAATCGGCGAGGCTCGCATCCTTGCCGTCGATCGTCTTGACGGGAATTTCCTGAACTGCGGTCATGCGAGGCTCCTTGCGGGTTGGCGTCTTAGTCCGTTTTGACGGTGGATGCGCGTGCGATCTCGTCGATCGCCTCGCCCAGCGACGCGTTGAACTCGTCGTCGCTCATCTGGAAGCGCAGGTCTTCGAGCAGCGCGCGGCTGAAGCTTGCGATCATCCCACGGTTCTTGGCGAGTTCGGCGCATGCTTCGGGGCGTGCGAAGCCGCCCGACAACGCCACGACACGCAGTACGCGCGGGTGATCGACCAGTGCGTCGAACAGGCCGGGCTTGGCCGGAATCGACAGCTTCAGCATGACCTTGTCGTCGCCGGTCATGGCATCGAGCGCCTTGAGGATCTCGTCGCGCAGGATTTCGTCGGCCTGGGCGCGCTCGGGCGACTTGATGTTCACTTCGGGCTCGATGATCGGCACCATGCCATGCGCCAGCACCTGCTGCCCCACTTCGAACTGCTGCTTGACGATCGCAGCAATGCCTTCGCGGTTGGCGAGATTGATCACCGACCGCTCCTTGGTGCCTGCGACGCCCAGCGCGCTCGCACGGCTCAGCAGCGCGTCGAGTTCGGGCATCGGCTTCATCATCTGGACGCCGTTCGCCTCGTCCTCCAGGCCCTTGTCGATCTTGATAAACGGCACCACGCCGCGTTCGGCCAGCGCCTGCGGCGTCGGCTTGCCGTCGACCTGTCCGTCCATCGTCCGTTCGAACAGGATGGCGCCCAGCACCTTTTCACCGTTGAAACAGGGTGACGTGATGATGCGCGCGCGCATTGCATGGATCAGGCCGAACATCTCTTCGTCGTTCGAAAAGGCGTCCGCCTCGATGCCATAGCCCTTCAGCGCTTTCGGGGTCGAACCGCCGCTCTGGTCGAGCGCGGCAATGAAGCCCTGGCCTGTCCGAAGTCGTTCGAGCGTCGCTGTATCCGGCATGGTTTTCCCTCTGATTTCGTTGCCGCGCCCGATAGCGGGACGGCGTCAACGCGGCAACCTCGGCTGGTTAATCGGTGAAGTCAGAAATCGCGCGCCAGATTGCTTGACACCCAAAACCCCCTCGCCTATCCGCCGCGCCTCGCTTCCAAGCGGGTGTAGCTCAGTTGGTTAGAGCG
>JAZKBQ010000006.1:0-73877 GCA_040388515.1 Pseudomonadota bacterium
ACGCCGTTGCAGCCGCAAATCTCGGCATCGTCCGAGAGCGCCGCAACGGCCGCCTTAGGGTCCGCCTGCGCCCCTCCGGACGCAAAGGCTTGGCCGAAGATGAGAACATCGCGCAGGTCGGAGACGTCTTCCTGTCGCTTGAGCAGATCGAAATACCAGCCGCCATCGCCGGTATCGCCGTAGAGAACCGCGCCAACGATGCGGTCGTCTTTCACCACGACACGCTTGTAGACGCCGCGCGAGGCATCGCGCAGGACGATGTCCTCCGCACCGTCGCCGCCGGAGAAATCTCCTGCCGAGAAGACGTCGAGACCGGCGACCTTCAATTTGGTCGAGGTGACCGAACCGCGATAGCCACTCGGCTTTTCCACCAACCCGTCGGCCAATGCACGGCACATGTCGAACAGGGGCGCAACCAGCCCATAGACATTGCCGTCATGCTCCACGCATTCGCCGACGGCCAGGATGCTGGCGTCGGACGTGACCATGTGGTCGTCGACCTGGATCCCGCGTCCGACCGCAAGCCCCGCCTCGCGTGCGAGTTTCACATTGGGGCGTATGCCGACCGCCATCACCACCAGGCTGGCGGGGATCAGGCGTCCATCCTTCAGGCGCACGCCCTCGACGCAGCTTTCACCGACGATCTCGGCGGTGTCCGCGCCAGTCAGGATCGTCTGGCCGCGCGCCTCGAGCGCTGTCTTGAGCAGCCAGCCCGCCGCCTCGTCGAGCTGGCGTTCCATCAAGGTCGGCATCAGGTGAAGGACGGTGACCTTCATGCCACGCAGGGTCAGCCCGTGCGCTGCTTCGAGCCCGAGCAGGCCACCACCAATAACGACAGCATCACCGCCCCGTTCCGCGGCCGCGAGCATCCGATCGACGTCGTGCATATCACGAAAGCTGATGACGCCGTCGAGCGTATGCCCCGGCACGGGAATGATGAAAGGGTCCGACCCTGTTGCGATCAGCAGCCGATCATACCCAATGCTGCGCCCCGATGCGGCGATCACGCGTCGTGCCTGGCGATCGATCGACACGACCGCATCACTGGCGATCAGGTCGATCTGGTTGTCCTGATACCATTCGCGGCTGTTGAGGATGATGTCCTCGAATGTCTTCTCACCGGCGAGGACCGGCGAAAGCATGATGCGGTTATAATTCACATGCGGTTCGGCGCCGAAGATCGTGACGCGGTAGCGGCCCGGATCACGCGCCAGCAATTCTTCGACCGCGCGGCAACCGGCCATGCCGTTGCCGACGACGACCAGATGTTCGCGGGCCGGCGGCCCACTGGGCACGTCCTCTGCCTCCTCGCCGCCCCAGCCCTTGCTACCAAACTCCATGGCCTTGCTCCCAAACGCGAAAAGGCCGCCATGCAGGGCACCTCCGAAGAGATGCCTGCATGGCGGCCTTGCCAATCACCCTTGACGAGGAGAGCCCCGCCCGATGCACCGCGCGTCTCCCGTCCCTGGAAGCTGCGGCTATGTTCCGTCCGGGCAGCATTGCCCGATCACGCTCATGATGCTGAGTCGCGCCATCCAATGCAAGCATTGATTTTGCGGTGCAGCATTATCAGAAAACCCAATCGACCTGTGCCCATGCCTTGCGCGTACGCGTAGCAAACTGGTCGGCGTCGTAGTCCGCGTAGCGCAGCGAGAGCGTGTACCGGCCTATCTTGCCGCTCGCGAGCAGATCGACTTCGTTTCCGTAGTGGCGGACCAGCCGGTCGCTTTCGAAACGGTGGTAGGTCACGCTCAGCGCCACGCCGGTGAACGGACCCGCCCGCTTCACCGCATAACCCACCGAGCCATAAAGGTCGCGCAGGCCATCGGGCGGCGTGGCCAGGAACTTGTCGGTCCAGCCGTTGAACTTGAACAGGGTCGCTGCGGGTGTCTGAAACGACGTCAACGCCGTGCCCTGATCCGCCCCCAGCACTTCATAGCCAACGCCGAGTTTGGCTGCGGCCAAGTCCAGACTGACGTCTGCAAGATAGTAGTTGGCCGCGTAGCGATTGGGATTGCGATGCCAGTCGCGCTGATGGGCGTAGCTCAGCTGATAACCGAGCTTTGCACCCTTCGAAATCTTCTGCGATCCCGCGAACCGTCCGCCATAGCTCTGGCTCGACAATCGAAAACCCTGGACCGCCGCCTCATCCTGATCGACCAGATAGGCAAAGCCGGTCAGCGTACCGAAGGGACTTGCATAGGAAAGATTGGCGAAGACATTGTCCCCGGAAATCGCCTGCGGCCGCGCGCCATTGCCGTCGATTCCCCAGATGGTGCGGACGCCCCAGGCATAGGTGACATCCGCCTTCACCTTTGGAACGCCGGTCCATTCGACGCGCACCGCATCGAAGGTCTGGCCGTTTTGGCGGAACCCGGCGGCGCCCACGAACCGCTCGTCATCCAGCGCAATCCGCTGCCGCCCCGCCGTCACCGTCAACACCTTGTCGCGATACTGGATCTGCGCCCGATAAAGCGCGATGTTTTGCGGATCGCCCACCAATGGCCGGGTCGCGGTACCGTGGAGTCCATCGTAATAATCGCTGGCGATTGCGAAATTGCCCTGTGCCTCGACCAAGGCGTTCACCGCGCCGCGGCTTGCCGCGACACCGGCGCGAATGCGAATCGTCACGGCATCGGCGGTGTCGGCCAGACCGTCCTGATCGACATGCTCATACCGCAGCCGGGTATCGAGAAGTGGTTTGAGCGCGATCGTCTGGGCACAAGCCGGGCCCGCGGTAGCCAGAGCGGCCACCGTCATAACTGTAAATCTCATCGGAGTTCCCCTGACCGGCGGGCGGTGTATGCGCCGCCCGCCCTTGATCGTTCAGATGCGCACACCGGCGGCCGCGCCCCAGCCGCCGCGCCACTTGCCCTTGACCAGGGTCAGTCCGGCCAAGGCCAGCAGCGCAAGTCCCGCGAAAATCAGGAACCCCGACTGATAGCTACCGGTAAGTTGGCGGGCGAAGCCAAGCGACGACGCGAGATAGAAGCCGCCAAAGCCACCCGCCATGCCGACGAGGCCGGTCATCACGCCGATTTCGCTTGAGAAACGCTGCGGCACCAACTGGAACACCGCGCCATTGCCCGCGCCCAGCGCCAGCATCGCGACCACAAACAGGCTGAGCGCGATCGTTACCGTCGGCGCGCCGCTGACGCCCGCCAAGGCCAATGCCGCGACCACGAACACAACGCTTAGCGTTTTCACGCCGCCGATCGCGTCGGCCAGCGCACCACCCATCGGCCGCACCAGCGATCCGGCGAAGACGCAGCCTGCGGTGCAATAGCCCGCAACAATCGTGCTGAGGCCGAACTGGTCGGTGAAGTAGATGGTCAGCGACGCAGCAAGGCCGACAAATCCGCCGAAAGTGACGGCGTAGAAACCCATGAACCACCAGGCATCCGCACTCTTGAGCGGTTCGAAATAGTCGATCAGTTGCTTTGGCGCGGGCGCGTTCGGCGGGTCCTTTGCCATCAGCATATAGACGACAAACACGATGCTGAGCGGAATGCAGGCCAGCCCTAGCACGGCGTTCCAGCCGAACAGCTTTGCCAGCGTGGGGGCAAACAGCGCGGCGAGCACCGTGCCCGAATTTCCCATGCCAGCCAAGCCCATCGCTTTGCCCTGATGCTCGGGCGGATACCAGCGGCTGGCAAGCGGCAACGCGATCGCAAAGCTAGCGCCTGCAAAGCCCAGTATAACGCCCAAGGCCAGCGTGCCCGCAAAGCTCGAGACGCCCATCGTCCACGCGAACATCAACCCGGCGATCACGATGACCTGGCTGATTGCACCAGACCGTTTCGGGCCGATCCGGTCGACCAGCAGACCGTTGACGACGCGAAGGATTGCGCCCGCCAGGGTGGGCGTTGCGACCATCAGTCCCTTTTCAGCGGCGCTCAGGTGCAGCGCCTTGGCGATCTCCGGCGCAAGCGGCCCCAGCAATACCCACACCATGAAAGCGAGATCGAAATAGAGGAACGCTGCAATCAACGTCGGTGTGTGCCCGCTGCTCCAGAACGCAGACTTTTTGCGCCGCGGACGCGGGTCCACATCGGCCCCGCCGCCGGCCATCTCGAACCCTTCACGCACCAACGTACCAATATTCATCGCTCAAGCTCCCCCATGCCTCGCGGGCACGAAAAAAGCCGCCTCCGACCTCCCGCCCAAAGCGGTGATCGGACAGCGGCTTTGCTGTCGTCCTGTGGAATGTCCTGCCTTTGTCGGCCGAACGTTCCGGTGAACGCCACCCCGTCCCTTGGGCGACTCCTTAAAGCTGGCGCGAAATCATTTCGTTCGCAAGTGCAAAAAAATTATCTGCTGTGACTCTTTTTGAGCGCCTCTAGATAGGCCGGCATCGCTTCAGGATCGAAGCTTCGGCCGTCAAAAAACCGATCTGGCGCAAGGGTCAAGCTCCCCTTGTGACTGCCAGCACCGAGCGGCTCGATGAGCGCCCCTTCGACCTTCATACTGGCGCCGGGCATGGCGATCCCCTCGGTGGAAAGTGCGCGGCGATACAGGTCGGACCGGAACACCGCTGCCGCCGCAGACTGCGATTCAGGCGAGTGCTCGACCATCTCCCAGCGCAGGAACTGCGAGTAGATCCACAAGGCTTGGCTGCGCCAAGGGAAGTTTGCTGCGCCGCGGTGAAAAACGAGGAAATCGGCAATATCGACCAGCTCGCCGTTGGGCTGGAGCGGCATCCGGCCGGACAGCGCCTGTGCGATCAGCGAAGCAGGCTGCCCAATATATTCGGAGCGCGCTAGAACTTCGGCCAACGCCTCGCGATTGGCAGGCTCGTCGCACCAGGCAGCGGCATGGGTAAGCGCACGGACCAGCAGGTCGAGCGTGTCGGGATTGGCCTCTGCCCAATCGGCGCGCGTGGCCAGCACCTTTTCCACGCCGCGCTGCCAGATGTTCGCGCCAGTCGCGGCGATCTCGCCCAACCCTTCCGCGACCGCGACGCTGCTCCACGGAGCGCCTGCGATGAATCCGTCAATCTCGCCCGCTCTCATTGCGCGAGTCATCAGCGACGGTGGAAGCACGCGGAGCGTCACATCGCGGTCCGGATTGATGCCGGCGTACGCGAGCCAATACCGCAGCATCAGCGCGTGGCTGGAAAACCGGTGAACGATGCCGATCACAGGCTTGCGGCGATACAGCCCGATGGCCGCTGCGAAATCATGCGCGGTCGCCTCCGGATCGGTCACCCGGTTGCGAGGGACAGGATCGAGCGCCGCTGCGAGTTCCGCCGACAAGACCAACGCATTGCCGTTGTCATTGAACTTGAACGGGGCGGCAATCCGACACGGCGCCTGACTGAGGCCCAGGGTCACAGCCACCGCCAGCGGCGCGAGCATATGTGCCGCCTGTACCTGGCCGTAAACCAGCCTATCGCGCACGGTTGCCCAACTCGTGTCACGCACGAGTTGCAAGGCAAGTCCCTGCTCGGCGGCAAATCCCCTTTCCAGCGCGACGATCAAAGGTGCCGCGTCGGCCAACGGCAGAAAAGCAACTGAGAGCGGCGTCATCGCTTGTCCCCGAGCAAAGCGGTGGCAGTTACCAGTGCATCAGCGACATCGACGATGCGGCGGCCCTGGTTCATCGCGGTCGAGCGCAGCAGCGCATAGGCTTCGGCCTCGCCGATCTTGCGGCTCTCGATCAGGATTGCCTTGGCGCGCTCGACCGTCTTGCGTTCTGCAAGTTCGGTCCGTGCCTCGTCGAGTTCGGACTGAAGACGCGAAAAGGCATTGAAGCGGCGGATCGCCAGGTCGAGTATCGGCTTTACCCGTTCCTTGCGCAGCCCGTCGACGACATAAGCCGAGACGCCGGCGTCGATCGCGGCACCGATCATGGTATCGTCGGATTGATCCACAAACATCGCGATGGGTCGCGCAAGCGCCCGGCTTACGACGAGCATTTCCTCAAGCGAGTCTCGGCTGGGATTGCCAAGGTTCATCAGCACTACGTCGGGTGCCATGCGTTCGAGACGCGCGAAGAAGCCACTGTGCGGCTGCACCAATTCGATATCGTTAAATCCGGCCTCGCGCAGCCCCTCCTCGAGGATGGTCGCGCGCAAGCCGCTCTCGTCGATGATCGCGATGCGCAAACCCGGGTCCCCACAACCTTCGTAATTTCTCTATGCGGGCCTGTAGCCTAGGCAGCAAGGTGGGCGGGGATCCTGCATCGAATTTTTGACACGCCTCACGCGGATATCAAACGTCGCAGGTTATGTCGATCAATGGCAGCTTTTCGGGTGTGGATAAGCGTCGACGAATGGCGGTTTTGCGGGCGCATAGCCGCCACAGCATCGGCGTTTCAGATCTCGGTAGCCTCCGAGAGAGCCAATGCGTCTTCCAGATCAACGCCCAAGTATCGCACCGTTGTCTCGATCTTGGTATGACCGAGCAAGATCTGCACGGCGCGCAAATTTCCGGTTCGCTTGTAGATAAGCGCCGGTTTTGTCCGCCGCAGGGAGTGCGTGCCGTAGTCTTCCGCTTTCAGGCCGATCGCCAAAACCCATTCATCCACGAGCCGCGCATACTGGCGCGTGCTCAAATGCCCATCGTGATCAATCCTGCTCGGAAACGCATAGTCCTCGATCGTTCCGCCACGACGATCTAGCCAGGCAAGCAGACTCGTTCTTGCCGCCTCGGCAATTTCGAATTGAACAGGCTTTCCAGTCTTCTGCTGCACCACCATAGTCCGGTGCCTGACCTGCCCACCAGCGACCAAATCGCCAATCTTGAGTTTGACTAGGTCGCACCCCCGCAACTTGCTGTCGATCGCGAGATCAAAAAGCGCGCGGTCGCGCAACCGATCCTCATGTTCGAGGAAAAATCTGATTTGCCAGATCTGGTTCGGCTTCAGCGGCTTCTTGGCGCCAACGAACCGGCCAGCGTTCCATGCGCGCCGATATCGGGTCGCGGCATCGTAAGCAGAATAGCCCATTTCGCGTCTCCGATCGGGCGGGAGACGAAATTAATAAGAAGAGGGAAAAGGTTCAGTGTACAGGTTTGGCGATAGGAAAGCTCACCATCTCGTGTAGATGATTGTTTACGCGAGTGCTCTAGCCGCAAACTGAGCAGCAGCCTGACATCTTCAAACGCGTGCTGATGCAACGATCGGGCCGCCGCGACCTACCTGAAGCAACAGCGCGCCCTCGAGTCCCGCGACGCCAGCCGGAAGCTTGAATGACTTCGCCTCGCCATTCCACCTTCCGAGCGAGAAGAGATCGCGCACGATGTTACGGTGCGGTATGGTTCGTCCGCCATTCTCGCCCGCGCGGATCGCGACCTGGATTGTCCGCGGGTCATAGCGGACGAGCCAGAGCGTGGCAGGCTTTGCTGTCCGGGTCGCCGGGAGCGCGACGGTCGGTCCGTTGACCGTGATCGGCACCTCAGTAGCGTTAATGCGCGCCCCCGCGATTATACCATCGACATCCGCCTGCCGGTTCCCGACGATCGCGGTGCGGCCGTTGACGATCATCTGAGGCGTGGACACATTCCCCCGTCCCCCCGCATGAGCGTAATCCCACTGCCGCGCCGTATAAGCGGGCTGCGCAAACGTATCCTTCCAGCCGAGTTGATCCCAGTAGGTCACCGCAAAGTTGAGCGCGATCACGTCGGATCGATCAGCAAGCGCATTGAGAACAGCATCGGCTGGCGGACAGGACGAGCAGCCTTGGCTCTGGAACAGTTCGACGACGACCGGCCTACCCGGCGGCGCGGCTGAGGCTGACGCAACGAGGGACATGCCAATCGGAAGCAAGGCAATGAGGCGCATCATGAGCTCCTTGATCCGGCATTATTATTCGACTTGAAGAGCAAAGCGTCGAGCGACCAGCGCCCTCCCCCGTTTAGGATCAGCGGCAGCAATAAGCCCGCCCAGCCGAGATGTGTCGTCCACGCGTCGGGATAGACGAACACCTCAATGACCGTCGTCATTCCGAGCAGCGCCAAGGCGGCAGGCCGGGTCAAAAGACCGACCACGAGCAGGATCGGAAACAAGTGCTCCGAATAGGTGGCTGCATGCGCGGCGATATCCGGCGGCACCAGCGGCAGAACGTATTCGGTACGGAACAGTTCGTAGGTGCCGTCGGTGATGTGCAGAACGCCATCGACTTTGGTCCGCCCAGACTGAAAAAAGATCGCCGCGATCGCGACGCGGTCGATGAGCAATAACAGGTCGTCTGGTACGCGAGCGGTCAGTCGGCGCGTTGCGGCTAGCCCGCGCGCCAATGTGGGTGTCATCGTCGGCCTCCGGGTCGAGGTCGCCGGGTGGCGTGTTCGGCCGCCCGACGTTGGTTTCAGTTGCGGGTTACGCCTTGGGCATCAGCGACCCGGTGCCCTTGGGCGTCTTGATCGACGTGCAGGTACCGGCCTTGACCAGCTTCCATGCATTGCCCTGATAGCTGACCTTCGACGTCCCGGCACAACTGGTCCCCGCTCCTGCCTTGCAATCGTTCTTTCCCGCCAGCGAAACGCCGTAACACTTCTCCATCGGTTGCGGTGCGGCGGACGCGTTGGTCGCTGAAACGGCAATGCTGAGGGCAAGCGAGGCAGCAAGGGTAGCATGGGTCTTGGTCATTATCGGTCTCCTGAAAATACTGTGCCTGGCGCAGGCCGGGCATGACAGGAGTTCGCGGCGGATGGGCGAGCGGTTACAAATCGCGACGACGAAATAATTTCGCTGCACGCCCGCGTTCGGGTGTAACCATTGCCGTCGCGGCGACGAATGCCCTCTCACAGGAGCATGAATGCGGGCGGACGAGAAACAGCTTCGAACATGGATGCTGGGTGGGCTGGACGGCAATTCTGCCGACCACAGTTGCCTGTTGCACGCGCTCGTCCCGATCCTGTCGGCCTTTTACAACCGGCGCATGACCGCCTCCCATGATGTCGAGGATCTCGTGCAGGAGACATTGATTGCCGTTCACACGCGCCGCTCCACCTACGACCGTGAACGCCCCTTCACGGCGTGGCTGTTTTCGGTGGCGCGTTACAAGATGATCGACCATTTCCGCCGGTCGCGTGTGACGACGCCCATCGACGGACTCGAACAGGTACTGATGGTCGAAGGTTTTGAGAGCAGCAGCGGTGCTCGCCTGGATATCGACGACCTCCTTGAAACCTTGCCGGCGAAACAGGCCCGGATGATCCGTGCGACGCGGATCGACGGTGACAGTATTGCCGAGGCCGCTGCCGCCAACGGCTATGGGGAATCCGACGTGAAAGTGTCGATCCATCGCGGATTGAAGGCGCTGAGCGCACGTATCCGGGGCAGCGACGCATGAAGATCGACCAACTTATCGACATCCTCGCCAGCGATGTGAAGCCGGTGCCGCGGCACGCGGTCGGAAGGCGCTTGGCGATCGGGGTTGTTATCGGCGCCCTTGTTTCAGCTACGCTCGTGCTGGCAGCGCTCGGGATGCGGCCCGACCTCGGCATCGCCATGCACGGCTTCGCGTTCTGGATGAAATGGTCCTACACACTCTCGCTGTCGGCCATCGCAATCTATGCGACCGCGCGGCTTGCGCGTCCCGACCCGGGGCGACTGCGGGCGCTGTGGCTGATCGCCATTCCGGTGAGCCTGCTTGCAGGTGTCGGTGTGATGGAGATGATGCATACTCCCTCCAGCGAGTGGCTCGCGATGTGGCTGGGCCGCAGCTGGAGCAAATGCCCTTGGCTGGTCGTCGGGCTGGCGATGCCGATCTTCATCGGGCTGCTGTGGTCGTTTCGCCGCCTGGCGCCCACCCGTCTGCGCGCGGCGGGCGCGGCGGCAGGCCTTGCGGCGGGCGCGTTTGCGGCAACGGTTTATTGCCTCCACTGCCCTGAAGTGTCTGCGATCTTTGTGCTGACCTGGTACACGCTCGGCATACTGCTCGCGGCGAGCTTCGGCGCACTGGTCGGTCCGCGTCTTTTGCGCTGGTGATGTAACCGCGGCGGCATCGCCTGCGAACTGGGGAGGCCAACCCGGCATATTTCCAGGAGACCATCATGATCACACTTCGCACTGGCACCAGCATTGCTGCATCCGCCGCGCTCATCGCCATCAGCGCCGCAGCCGTTCCGACCGCGGCCATCGCCAAGGGTGCAGCGGGCGTCCATTGCTACGGCATCAACACCTGCAAGGGCACGTCGGACTGCAAGACAGCGCACAACGATTGCAAGGGTCAGAACAGCTGCAAGGGCATGGGATTCAAGGTCATGTCGGCCAAGAAGTGCACCGCTGCCGGTGGCAGCCTGACCGAGAAGTAATCGCGACGTCCGGCGGGCCTCTCAACGCCCGGTCCGCCGGACCGCTTCCTCAAACTCCCATGAGGCACGCAATGACCATTCCCAGCTTTGCCGGCTTCGGGCTCGGCCTGCGCAAGCCGCATTATGCAGAGTTTATCGAGCAGCGCGTCGCGGTCGATTTCGTCGAGGTCATCTCGGAAAATTTCATGGTCGACGGTGGGCGACCCAAGCGTATCCTTCGTCAGGTTCGAGAAAACTATCCGGTCGCGCTGCACGGCGTTTCGATGTCGATCGGCTCTGCTGAAGGCGTGAATACGGCCTATCTCGTACGGCTGCGCGCGCTCGTCGACGAGATCGAACCGCTGTTCGTCTCGGACCATCTGTGCTGGACACAATCAGGCGGCTTCAACGCTCACGACCTTCTGCCGCTACCTTATACGGACGAAGCGCTAGATGTCGTCTGCACCAACGTGAACAAGGCGCAGGACGCGTTGGGACGACAAATGCTGGTCGAGAACCCGTCGAGCTACATTACGTTCGACAGTGACACGATGAGCGAATGGGCGTTTCTCGATGCGCTCTGCGCACGCACTGGATGCGGGCTCCTGCTCGACGTTAACAATGTCTTCGTCAGCGCGACAAATCACGGCTTCGATCCCATCGCCTACCTCGATGGCTTACCGCACGACCGTGTGCGCCAGATACATCTTGCCGGACATTCGGAAGGGGAGACCATGCTGATCGACACGCACGACCAGCCCGTGCCGCCATCGGTCTGGGATTTATACGCGCACGCCCTTCCGCGCCTCGGCCCGGTCGCGACGATGATCGAGCGCGACGATGCGATCCCGCCGCTGCACGAACTCCTTGGAGAACTGGGCCAGGCGCGCGCGATCGGCGACGCAATGCAACAGCTCGCGGCATGAACCTGGCGCAGACACAACAGGCGTTCAGCGCATGGCTGCGCACGGGCGCTCCAGAGGACACCTCGGGCTTCGGACACGGTGCTCAGCCAGGGCTCGGAATCTACCAGAACAATTACCGGTCTCAGCTTGCATCATGCCTCGAAGACAGTTTTGCCATGACGCGTCAGTGGATCGGCGACGACGCGTTTCTCGATGCGGTCGTGCATCACATCCAACGCGTACCACCCGGCAGTTGGACGCTCGACGCCTATCCTCGTGATTTTCCCGCGACGCTAGCGCTGCGTTACCCGGACGATCCGGAAGTAATCGAACTTGCGGAACTGGAACTGGCCCTTGCCGAAGCCTTCGTCGGACCGGATGCAGAAACGATTACGGCGGAGCAGCTTGCGCATATCGACTGGGACGAAGCCGTCTTTCGCTTCAGTCCAACGCTCGACGTGCTGCGCTCAACGACAAATGCACCAGCCATTTGGAGCGCACTTGCCGAAGAAGCCATGCCGTCACCTGCCCGGCTTCTCGTCGAGCCCGCCGCATTGCTCGTATGGCGGTGCGTTGAAGCTTCACGGTTCAGAGTCTTGGAAGTGGATGAGCACCAAGCGATCTTGCTCGCGCGGGGCGGTCTTTCGTTTGGGGGCCTGTGTCGACGGTTGGCGCGTGAGATGGGCGACGAGCAAGGCATAGAATTTGCGGGCAGATGCCTTGGCCAGTGGCTGGCCGATGGCCTGATCACCGCCATCGCTGCCGAGCAATCAGGAGGTTGATTAACGACGATCCGCCGTTATCGCTCGCGAACATCCCGCTTCATCGGCGCAAGCTTCGCAAGGAAGCGGTTCTGCACGATGAATGGCACGCCTTCCTTGTCCATTGCGACTTGAAGGTTTTCGACAAGCGCCCCCATGTCCGCGGACTGGATGCCGAGGTTCCTGTGCGCCGCCTTCATGTCACGGCCGGTGTAGGTGCATCCGCCGCCAAGGATGTAACAGAACTGCTCTTTCAGCGTGCGGCGCAATCGCACCATGTCCTGCCCCTTGAAGATTTCGCCGATGCGTGGATCGGCTTGGCTGCGTTCGACCAGGTTATCGACGATACGTGCGATGCCCTCATTGCCATGAAAGGACTTCCACATGGTATCGCCAGCAAATGGCGCGGCACCCGCATTGGCAGAGCTCTGGGTGTAGGGTTCGACTGGTTCTTCGCCCGGCAAACCGGGCATTGCTGCGGCGGCCGCGGCGAGCATGAAAATAAGCATGGCTTAAAGTCCGAACTTGAGTGAGACGAGGCCGCCACGCTGGCGGTCGAAGGTAGCGATGCTACCCAGGTCGACATAGGCCGCGGTAACGGTGACGTGGCGACTGACAGCATAGGCGGCAAAGATGTCGAGCGCGTCATCCTCCCGCGCGAAACCGAGATTATCGGGCATCGTGCGATATTCTCCACCAACCACAAGCCGCTTTGTCGCCAGCCAACCGGCGGACCCTTCGAACTGCATCGAATAGGCGTTCGACCTGTCTCCGCCGAACCCTAGCAGTCCCATGTGATTGGCTTTGGTCATCCGCGCGGTCGCATTCAGAAGGAGGCTTTTCGACAAGACCAGCTTGGTCGCCGCAACATAGAAATCGGTGCCATTGTCCTGCTTGCCGCCAACCGCGCGAATAACATCGCCTTTGGCCGCACGCTTGTGTTGCACCCCGATCGAGATCTGGGGAAGAACGGTATCCTGTGCGTAAATCGCATCGCCGACCAGGCGCAGCTTTACGCCGAAAATGTCTTGCGCGAACCGGAAGTCGCGGCCCAAGCCCAGCGCCATTCCGGTAGCGCCGGTGTTGAAATCCTGATGTGTGTAGGACAGCTCGACACGGTCGAACAGGCCAACCGCAGCGCCACCGCTTATCATCTCATAGTCGGCAAGTGGTACGTAGGTGACGTGTGCCGTTGCGCCGATACCAGAGTCGGTCTCGTTCCCCGCAATAAGCGCCCATGTCGCAAGACCGCCCCCCGCGCTGCCCTCCACCGACGAAATTCCATCGGTAAGACGCAACTTCCCGCCAGCACGCAATTCCCGGCTGTATGAGGGTGTTGAAAGAAAAACGGTGGCGACGACCAATGCGAAAGAAACGAGATACTTCATGGTGACAGCGGCTCGCACGCGAAGCCTAAAATGTGGTTAATGAATTCTGACCGACACCGCCGTTAACGTGTTATCAGGGCGCGTCGCTTACCGCCCTTTGCTATGTTTCGAGTATTGATTTCGGTCGTTATCGGCCTGGCGGCGGTACCTGTTCAGGCGGCAACCGTCGATATCGTCGTTCGGGGCGTGAGCGGTCAGCCGCTCGCCGACGCAGTGGTCATGATCGACAGCCCTGGCCGCAAGGATGCGATCAGCCGGTTCCCAGGTCCCTATCGCATGACACAGAAGGATATTGCCTTCAATCCGCATATCCTGATCGTTCCCGTCGGGGCTAACGTTGCCTTCCCGAACATGGATAAGGTCCGTCACCACGTCTATTCGTTCAGCAGTATCAACAAGTTCGAACTAAAGCTCTATGGACGCGAGGAGAACCGCTCGGTTGTTTTTCCTAAGCCCGGCGTCGCTGCACTCGGATGCAATATTCACGACTCCATGGCCGCCTTTGTCGTGGTTGTGGACACCCCGTTCGCAGCACGCACCGATGCGGCCGGACGCGTTTCAATTCCGGGTGTTCCGCCGGGCCGCGCTACGCTGCGGGTTTGGCACGCATCGATCCGCGCACCGGGCCAGCAAACCACGCAACCGCTTGCTATTCCAGCCGGACCGATTTCCCAGACCATTTCGGTTCCAGTTCGGTGAAGCAGATCAAATTTTGGTCCGCTTGGCGTGAACGATTCCGATTTACGCATATCCAGTCGCGGCTGACGTTACTCTACACCGCGCTGTTCGCTGTGATCCTGATAGGCGTTGCGAGCGTCGCGCAGATGATCATTGTCGCGCACGCCGAAGCAACGGTTCGTGCCGAACTCGCATCGAGCGGAAAGGTCTTCGATCGAATCTGGAAACTACGGGCACAATCGCTGCAGGCATCTAGTGATGTGCTCGCCCGCGATTTCGGATTTCGCCAGGCCGTTGCAACGGCCGATCATGAGACGATTTCCTCGGCATTGGTCAGCCTCGCAAGTCGTGCTGGCGTGGGTCGCGCTTTCGTGGTCATGGCTGATGGCAAGACTTTCGGTGGCGGAAGTGCGGAAGTCGACCAAAAGCTCGCTGCGCTTCCTTATCGCCTGCGTGATGACCAACGCGAGGCCGTTGTCGGATTTCACGGCGAAACGTACCGCCTCGTCGTTTCGCCGATCCTCGCACCTCAGGAAATCGGCTGGGTCGTCTTTGCCACGCCCCTGAACACCACCGAAATGCGCGCGCTGGAGGCAATGTCCGCCATTCCCCTCAATGCGGCAATCGTTTCGCGTGAAGACAGCGGCAACTGGACGGTTGCGGCAGATGCAAAAATTCCGGACGGCAACGATCTCGCGACGTTCGCGCGTCGCGCTGCCCGCGGCGACCAGGCAGACCCTGTCACAATTGAAATCGATGGTCAGTCGACCCTGGTATTGGGGAAGCCACTCGCGGCACCGCTGGGTGCTCCGCCAAGCGTACTACTGCTCAGCTACCCGACGGCCAAGGCCTTGGCTCCATATATACCGTTGCGCCGTGGTATCATGGTTGCTGGAATCTTGGGCCTGATCCTCGTCATCATCGGAAGCCGCCGCCTCGCCCGCGACATATCACGCCCGATCGAGGCGCTCGACAAAGCTGCACGAGCACTGGAGACGGGTGAACGTACGGAGGTTCCGGTCGAAGGGCGCGATGAGCTTGGCCGCCTTGCGGAGAACTTCAACAAGATGTCCGCCGGTATCGTGGAGCGCGAACATCGCATTGCGCATCTGGCCTTTCACGATTCACTGACTGGCCTTCCAAATCGCGTCTTTTTTCGTGAGACACTCGACTCGTCACTTGCTCGTGCGATCAAGCGCGACAGCAAGGTCGCTGTGTTGTGTCTCGACCTCGACGGGTTCAAGGGTGTCAACGACACGCTCGGACATCCTGTTGGCGACGCGCTTCTCGCCATCGTCGGGGATGTTCTGGCTGAGCTTGCGCTCGATGGGACGGTTTCTCGTCTGGGCGGTGACGAATTCGCGATCATTCTGGAAGACGGTATAGACGACGGACGACCGCGCATCCTTGCGCAATCGATCATCGATCGCTTGCGGCTTCCCATGCAGGCTGCGGGCCATGCGATCGCCACGGGTGCCAGCATCGGCATCGCAGTCGGCCCCGCCGACGGCGTCGATGCAGACGTAATACTCAAGAATTCAGATCTGGCGCTCTACCGTGCGAAGCAGGACGGGCGCGGCGTCTATCGCTTTTTCGAGCCAGAACTCGATGCCGCAGCGCGTCGTCGTCGCCAGATGGAACTCGACCTGCGCGATGCGCTGCGGCTGGGCCAACTTCGCCTCGAATACCAGCCGATCTACGATTTGAAGAATGATCGTGTCGGAAGCTTTGAAGCTCTGCTGCGCTGGGATCATCCTGAACGTGGCCACGTGTCGCCGGTCGATTTTATTCCCGTGGCCGAAGAGACCGGTCTCATCGTCGCGATTGGCGAATGGGTATTGAATGAGGCCACGCGACAAGCGCGCGAATGGCCGGAACATTTGCGCGTTGCGGTCAACGTCTCCCCGCTTCAGTTTCGCAACACCGGCTTCATGAGCTTGGTCTTTCAGGCACTGACACATAGCGGCCTGGCCCCCAACCGGCTCGAAATAGAAATTACCGAGTCGGTGTTTCTCGAGGGCGCAGAGCCGACACTGGCGCTCCTTCACCGGTTGCGCGAACTTGGTGTGCGGGTCGCGCTCGACGACTTCGGTACCGGATTCTCGTCGCTCAGCTATCTGCGCAGTTTCCCGTTCGACAAGATCAAGATCGACCGATCGTTCGTCACCAACGTCGCCGAAGACGACGATGCGATGGCGATTGTCCGCGCGATCATCGATCTCGCCAATGCGCTTCACATGGAAACGACGGCAGAGGGTGTCGAGCACAGGGATCAGCTACTGCGGCTGCAGTCGCAGGGTTGTACGAGCATTCAAGGCTTCCTGTTCAGCAAATCGGTGCGCGCCGATGATGTGCTGGCAATGATCGGCGTGAAACAGTCGCTGGCCGCCTGATGTTCAGCGAGGTTCGTTACACTTTCCCCACTGCAGCTTCGATACATACAGCCAACACGAAATGCGTCCAGCTTGAGCGGTCAACCGTATATGACCCATGTTCAGTTTTTCGGCCATCACGACATATTCGTCGCCGCGCCAATCAGCCCCCCCTGAATACGCCAGCTTACTCTCCGATATCATTGCCTCGCTGACCGAAACGTTCGGAGATCGAGCTCTGCTGGTCGCTCGCAGTCAGCCGCCTTTCAACTATGTTGGCGACAACATCGGAATTTCGTGGGGTGAGGTCACACAGGTGCTCAGCACAACAATTGCGCGATCCGGTTCGCTGGGCCCAATTACGTGATCAGACTTGTCTCCGTGTAGAACGGCAGCTTTTAAGGCAGCCGAGGTTACGCCGGAGCGTCCGATTTGGGGGCGCAAAGCTTCCCTGCTGAGTTGCCAACCTCTCAAAGAATTGACGCCATCACGATCAATATTGGCGTGGCGAAATGGCGCCTATCACTGAGTTGTTGCCAGTATCAGTGCAATCGTCTCATCTGGCTGGTCCCACATCGGAAAATGCCCGCTGGTCTCGAACCAGTGCAGATCGGCGGATGGAAAGGCAGCTTTCGCTCGCGCCGCCTGCCTCGGCAAGCACAGCCTGTCATGGCGGCCCCACCCGATCACGAGATTGCGAGCCGGATCGGCTGCCGGGCCGATTTGCTCGGGTCCCTGCGCAAGGTCGTGTACCAGCGCGGCGAATGTCGGCGTCCTACTCAAACCGGCCAGCTCCGTCGCGACGGTTTCCGGATCGAGCTCCCAAGGCCGCGCTGACAGCTGTGCTAGCAATGCAGTACGTGACGCGACGTTCTTGGCCAGCATGGGCAAGGCAGGTCGGATCGCTCGAAGTAACCGCCCCGACAGGCCTATGGTCGTTTCAAAAAATTTGCGCTCCCATCCGCGCCAAAAGCCGCCAGGATCGAGTGCCACGACATTGCCGACGCGGCCACGCCGAGCGAGTTCGAGCGCAATGCGCGCACCCATCGAGCTACCGACAACGTCGATCCCGTCCATTTCCTTGTCCGCAATATAGCGTTCAACGCTACCGACCAGACCTTCGAACGTTCCGCTATCGTGATCTGGCGGGGTGGCACCGTGCCCGGGAAGGTCTATCGCGATCAGCGTCCGTTCGGTGCTAAGCGGCCTCATGATTGTGCTCCACGATTGCCAGCTTCCGCCGAGACCGTGAATAAGGAGTAGCTTGCGGCCAGCGCCACGTTGGATCTCGTGCATTCAGGGGAACTCCGATTGGTCCCTACTGAACAACTAGGAGTAAGCTTCGGGCCCCATCAGGCTGTATTTGTCCGGGAATGACGATCGGGCGGCTAGGTTCTGACATTGAAAGAACGACTGCTTAAGGGCCAGCGACCGTTATATCGAACGACCGAGAAGGCGGCGCAAAGCCGCCCCTTATCGCTGTACCACCCAACCCGCCAAATCTCGTTCAAGTCCAATCAAAGCCAGACCGTGCGCGATAGACGTAAGCTCGCCACCGGTTTCGATCCGATCCTCGCCAAAACGGTCGACAAAGATGCGCCGAATGCGGGGAACGAGCGATGTGCCACCTGTGAGGAACACGCGGTCGATTGCGGATGATGCGGCACCAGCAGCCGCAAGCGCCCGATCAACGGTTTGTTCGATCGCCGCGACATCCTCCGAAATCCAGTCCTCGAAGGCATCACGGCTGATCTCGGTTTCAAGCCTGAGGTCTCCACCATCAAAGTGAAATGAAGCGACTTCAGCGTCGGACAACGCTCGCTTGGTCCGTCCGACAGCTTCGTAGAGCGGATAGCCTTGTTCGTGCTCGATAACCGAGATCATCCGGCCAATCGCTTCGCTGTCGAGCGCTGCCCGGCGTAACCGCTCCAACTCGGCCATCGTTTTCGAATTGCGCATCAGCGCCAGTCGGGACCAGTCAGCAAAGTCGGTGAACCAGCCGCGTGGGATATCGAGGATCTTGTCGAACGAACGATATTGGCCACCCTTGCCGAGCAGCGGCAGGACGAGGTTATCCAGGATGCGATAGTCCAGGCGATCTCCCGCGATGCCGATGCCGGCATGGCCCAGCGGCACGCAGCGCGGACTTTCGCCGGCCGCGGCCACGCGAACCACGGAGAAGTCACTCGTGCCGCCACCAAAGTCGGCCACAAGGATGGTTGCGGGCTGGGTCAGTCGCGCTGCATAGCTGTAAGCGGCACCGAGCGGTTCGTAGACGTAATGGATCTCCGTGCCGAAATCCCTGAACATTGCGTCGTAGCGCTCACGCGCGAGCGCCGCATCGGGCCGGCCGCCTGCATATTCGATTGGCCGTCCGACAATGATCCGATCCGGGCGGTTATCAAGCCGATGGCCGGCATGGCCGACAAGGCGTTCGAGAAACAACCTCCCCAGATCTTCGAACCGATAGCGCTTCTCGAACACGCTGGCTGTCTCGAAGGCACGGCTGGCGGCGACCGATTTGAACGACTGCAGGAAGCGGCTGTCCTCGGGATACTCGAGATATTCAGCGATCGCCCAGGGACCTGCTTCATGGGCCAGTCCGCCTTTCGCGCTGTCTTCGTGCCAGAAACAGAGCGCCGATCGAAAAACCGCCTGAAGGCCGGTCGGCGCATTGAACTCGAGCAACTCCGACGCACCATCGCGACCAAGCGCGACCACGCTGTTGGTCGTGCCGAAATCCAGGCCGAGGGAATGGCGGCTCACCTGATAACTGCTCCTGATGCGCGAGGCGGGCGCTCTGCCGACCTTGCGCGCGGATCGCAACCTCAAGGATATCATCACCGCGCGGGCCCGGCGGCTCAGCAACCGCGTTCAAGCCGCGCAACTCCATTGCGTAACGGCCGACGTGGAGGCGCCAGGTTACCGTTGGCCCGAACCGTGTCACGGATCGATAGAGTAAAACGCTAGCATTCACTGACCATGGGCAGCCTCACGACGAAGTTGCTCCCATCGGCATCAAACACGATCTCGCCTCCTACGGCTTTCAGCAACGAGGCCGAGATTGCCAGCCCCAGGCCCGTTCCCCCGCTCGCTCGTTTCGTCGTGAAAAAGGGTTCGAAAATCCGGTCCGCCACTGCTGGATCTATGCCCGGTCCGTTGTCCGACACGGAAACTCGCACCCACCGTTTTTCCAATGCGATGTGTACATTCGCAGCGCTGGCACCTGCCTGGCGGGCATTTTCCAGCAGGGCGGACAATACGGCTTCGAGCGTTGCGCGCGGTGTTGCCACGGGCGGCACGACATCGGGAGCCGCAACCAGCACCGTAAAGCCGTCGCTGCCGAACGCATCGATAACCGGACGCAGGGCAGCGAGGAGATCCGCCGACGTCACGGGTTCCGCGCTCGACATGTCGGCGCGCGCCAGGTCGAGCAGGCGTGATACCAGCTGGGACAGTCGCGTGGTGTCGGATTTGGCGTTCGCAAGGAAACGCGCCCGCTCATCGGGATTCATGGTCTCCCCATGGTCCTCGAGGAGTTCGATGGCGCCTGCAATCCCGGCCAGCGGCGTCTTGAACTCATGACTGACGGAAGCAGCTAGGTCGCGCAGATAATGCGAGCGCCGGTCGATGGCGGCCGCCATGACGCGGAAATTGTCGAACAGCTGCCGGATTTCGACGGCCGCGGTCGCCGGCGTTTCGGGAACGCTACCCGTTCCGGCAGCGACATCGCGTGTCGCCCGATCGAGTGCTTCGACAGGCCGGGCAATGCCGCGGGACAGCAGCCCGGTCAGGATAACGAGCAGGCCGAAGATGACGACAATGCCGAAGATGATCTTGCCGCGGTCCTCATACAGACCGCGAAACAGCGCACGTGGCGATCGTGACAGGAGGAGTGCCCCGACAACCCTGTTATCGACAATGATCGGACGGACATGATGAATGCGAAGCGACGACGCACGGCTGAGCCATTCGAAGGGGTAGACGGGCGTGTATCGCCCGTTCCTGCGCAACACGGTGCCGACGCGGCCATTCAACGCCGCCGCAATTTCAGGCACGGCCGCATAGCTGCCACCCGCCTCATGCCCGAGGATCACGATACCATTGCGGTCGATCAACTGGATCGACGCCAGGGTTGTGTTCTGGGTGCCGGCGATAATCGGTGCGATCCGCTGTGCAACAACCGTGGCACCGGGATCTGGCGGCAAGGTGCGGACATCAGCCGAGGGCCTTTCACCCAGCACGGGCGTTGCACGCAGATCGATGGTCGACGCTTCGGGATGATAGTCAGGTGCAACACTGTGTGACGCAACACCCGGCCAGAGCGTTTCCGACGCCGAGACGAGCGCCGCCCCCTGCGCGATCAGTTCGGCTTCGGTCTGGCGAACGAGCGTATTTTCATAGACCCGCAGGAACAATGCGCCGAACCCCGGCAGCGCCGCGGTGAACAGCAACGTTCCGAACAGGATCGTGCGCAGCTTCAGGGCTGGCCAATGCGCCTTGAGCCACGACTTGGCGCGACCGGTCACGCGCCACGGCAGGCGCCGAGCCGATAGCCGACGCCAGCGCGTGTCTCGATGATGTCGCCGCCGCCCACCGCCGCGAACTTGCCGCGCAGATTGCGGATATGGCTGTCGATCGTCCGGTCGGTGACGGCAAAGCCCGGACCATGGAGGCGGTCGATGATCGCGTCCCGGCCGAACACGCGCGCCGGTATCGTTGCGAGCGTTTTGAGGATCGTGAACTCGGTCACCGTAAGCGGGACCTCCGTCCCGTCCCATGTTGCGCTCCAGCCTTCGATATCGAGGGCCAGCCGCCCGTAGCCAATATG
The DNA here is from genome assembly GCA_040388515.1 of Pseudomonadota bacterium. Taxonomy (GTDB): domain Bacteria; phylum Pseudomonadota; class Alphaproteobacteria; order Sphingomonadales; family Sphingomonadaceae; genus Sphingomonas_O. Next base: position 21,171 of record JAZKBQ010000006.1, read on the forward strand.
GCCATTTCCCTCGACTGTCGGAACGCCGGGCCGTGTCCGACGCAGGATCGCCATTGATCGCGCGACGACTTCGCGAGGAGAAAACGGTTTGGTTACATAATCGTCGGCGCCAAGTTCGATCCCCAGAACACGATCGATCTCGTCAGCGCGGGAAGACAGGAAGAGGATCGGCACATCGCCCGCGGCCCGCAGCCGTCGGCATGCCTCGAGCCCGTCCATCCGTGGCATGTTGATGTCGAGGACGACCAGGTCGATCTTCCGTAGCGCCGCCATGTCCAGCACCGCCTCGCCGTCATCCGCCTGAAGCGTGTCGAGCCCAGCCTTTTCGAAAGCAAACGCCAGCAGTTGCCGGATGTGCGGGTCATCGTCAGCGATCAGGATCGTGCGTGGCATGGGGCACATGATCATCGAGCAACCCCATTCGTCAATGGCGCGACGATGTTGGTCTGCGGGATCTCGTCAGCTGGGTTCGTTTCCGCAATGTCGGGCGTGGGCGCGGGAGCAGGATCGGTGACCAGCGACCCATCGCAGTTGCGACCGTATTCTCCCCGAGGAGGAGGTGCCGGTAGTGAACGGCCACCAAGCATCGACGCGACCTGCTCCATCCGCCGTTGATTGCGCCATGTCCAGCCGCCGCCCGCGAGGCTGTCGCGTGTTTTCACGAAGCTGTTGTGGCGCACCCATGCCAGCCGTTCGGCGAAATCGGGAGCCAGACCCGGCCGCTGCCCCATGGTAACGAGCGCCGTCAGGGCCGAGGAATCCAGCCGACCGAGATAGCAGAGGTCAAGCGCCTGCCCCGTTCCACCAGCTTCCCTTGCGTGACGCACGTTCCACGTCGCGGCGACCGCGCCGAGGTCAACGATCGTACAGGCGAGAAGAACAGCGGCCGCCGTGATCGCATTGGCGTTGATCAGCCAGGCGCCGCTTTTGCCGCGGAGCATTCTCCAGACGATCAGAACAAGCCCGACCGCGACAAGACCCATCCAGAACAACGCCGCGATGCGCAGGACGGTGAGCGAATAAGCCGCGATATAGTCCGTCGTGCGAAGAATGCTCGAGGCGACGAGAAACACATTCTGGGCGACCCACACCACGACGAGCCGTCGGATCAGCGGAACCTTCGCGGTTTCGGAACCCGGCCGCAGCGCGACCAGAACGAACAGGCCTGCAAGCAGGGCCGTCGCAATCAGGGGATAGGCTCCCTGATGGGCATAATCCGCCAGCGTGACCCCTTTCGGCAACGGCGCGCCACTCCAGAGAAACGCGATATCGAGACCGTTCTCGATGACGAACAGGGCGTTGAAGGTAACAAGCGCCAGCGCCACGGAGCCGATCGAGACCCCCGGCAATCTCAGGTCAGGGTCCGACGGCACGTCCGTAAAGGACAGCCTTACACGCCGTGGCCGCAAGGTGGACCAAATGACGGTGAACAGGATCCCCCAGAACAGAAAATGGGCGATGCCTTCGAGGCTGATGTCGGGCGCACCAATCGACAGGAGCGCATCGCCAATCAGCGGATTGGCGCTGGCGAACAAGCCCAGAAAAATTGCTCCACCGATGAGTGGCAGGGGCAGCAGGGGCAGCCAGCGCTGGAGTTTCAGGTTCCGTCCCGGGCTTTTTGTCAGTCGGCTCATCCGAAACAGATCGCGCCAGGGTCCGATCAGGCTCACCATCGCAAACGCAATGATCCGCAAGGCCCAGCGCCCGGCGTGATCGAAGGCAGCGGCACGCGGCAACAGCACCGCCAATGCGAGCGCAGCGCCGAACATGACGAGCGCGAGCAGGCTCGGGCTGTCGACCATCACCGCACCGAGCATCAATGCGACGGCGCTCGCGACCAGTGCGCCGCGCCGTCGCCAGGCTGCGGGTGTCAGCAGCAGCGTCGTGACGACCCACGCAATCGCGAACACACCAAGCGTCGAGCCGGCGCCATCGGCCATCCAGAATAGAGCGTCACCTACTGCGACGAGCGCCAGCGCCGCTCCAGCCTTCCCCAGAAAACTCGATACCACTCGATACGACACAGCCGCTTCTCCCCGATTGTTCGGGGCAGGCTGATCGGCTTTATGCGTGGAGGCAGTGCTGCCGATTCAGTCAGGATATTGCATTCATCCTGTGCAGTTTCGGTGCAGGTCTTGAATCTCCCCACTCCTGGTTGGTGATCAACTCAGCCGTGCTTCTCGAGATGGGCAATCTCGCGTTCGAGGTTGAGATGCGCCTGCGTCTCGAGATGTCGGAAGGCTTCCGTCCTGAAGATCTGTCGCTCATTGAAACCACGGAGGATGCCTGCCCGAGCAGGGCGATAGGCTTCGTCCGGCACGAACGAATATTCCTGCCGTATCTGCATTGCATATCGATCGTACCGATCGGCGCGTGAACCGATGATGCCCAGGTCCAGATCGTTGAACGCGTCCGTCAGGGGATCACCGCCTCCGTGATGCTTGCTGTCGAGGATCAGGCGCACGACGAGTTCAGTGCCGGCACCAGGCGGCAGGTCGGCGCGGGCCTGGGCGGCGGAGCGCTCTTCGTTATCGGATCTCCTGGGGTCGTAGATGATATCGTGCAGCCATATCGCGGCAACGAACTCCGGGTACGACCCGTCATGATAGCGGAGCATCTCCGCGACATGATCAAGCGTGTGGTAGTGGCGGTGAGGCTCGTTGAGCTGTTCCATCCACCGCTGCGTGATGGCTTCGGGAAGGGCAAGAAGCGCGAGGCTCTCGTCGATAGTCACGACGCGATCCTAGCCCGCATGAATATTCAAAGATAGATTTTGACACCCGCGCGCGTCACGCGGTCATTTCTCAAACGCCATGGAATGGACGGTTGGCGGGCGTACGGCCGTCGTTCACCGGCACTCAGACCCTGCACGATTGAATCCTTCGGACAATCCAGCTACGGAGCCACCGTCCCCCAGCTCAGGAAAGGAGTGAGCACATGCGCGCCGTTACCGCACACATCGCCACTTCCATTCTCCGGGTTCGGGAAAATTCCAGATGGGCAAGTCCCTTGCAGGCGACCGCGGTCGCCTGATCCTTCCTTGCGGCTATCATGCCGCAATACCAGCCAGTGTCATTCGCCGTCAGCCGTTGCTCCTTTCCGTCAGGGAGGGCCGCCATGCGCGCTGACATGTTCAAGGTTATCGTCGAGCGTCCCCGTTGGGGCGCCAGCCACGCCCCTCCAGTCAAACTGAGGAAGGACAGGGATCCGCGCAAACAGATCGGTCTCAGACGCCATGCACGGGAACAGGCCGCCTACACCAAGGCACTGAACGAGAATCTCGCGCCACTCATCCGCTTCGTCCAGCGACGCGTCGGCGCGCGCTGGGACGATGTGTTCAGCGAAATCTGCGCCGGACTCGATACCGGCAGCACCGTCAAGATGCATGTCCGTCAGCATCTGCGTGACTTCGTGATGTTCCGCATTTCTCGCGGACGGCACGGCGAGCTGCTGCATGAGGGCCGTGAAATACTGCCCGATCGCCGTAACTGCGCATGGCCCGAATTCTACGTCGATCCCGCTGATGGGATACTCAAGGATCGGGCCTGGTTCTGGCGCGACCAGGGAGTGGTCGTGGTAACCCGCAAAACCCGGTTGCGGTGGAAGGAGGTGCTGCGATGAACGAAGCGAAGATACGCGTTATCGCGTCACCCGAAAGCTGGATCGAGCAGGCGGCGGTCGACCAGCTGCACCAGACCGCCGCGCTTCCCGGCATCGACGAGATCGTCGGTCTGCCCGATCTCCATGCCGGGCGTGGCATAGCGGTGGGCGCGGCTTTCTGGTCGGGCAGCCACGTCTATCCGCATCTCGTTGGCAGCGACATCGGGTGCGGGATGGGTCTGTGGCGCACGACCAGTCCACTGCGCAAGTTCCGGCCGGACAAGGTGGAGCGCCAGTTGCACGGTCTGGAAAACCGTTGGGCCGCGGACGCGGCCAGCCGACTGGCGGAAGCAGATCTCCCGCCACTGGCATGCGAGGCCCTTGGCAGCATCGGCGGCGGCAATCACTTCGCCGAGTTGCTTCAGGTCGACCGGATCTTCGATACGGATCGCTTCGATGCGATGGCCCTCGACGTGGGCGCCGTGCACCTGATGGTCCATAGCGGCTCGCGCGGCCTGGGGCAGTCGATCCTGGATCGTCACCGTCTCCGGCATAATATCGACGGGCTGCCCGCCGAAGAGCCGGACCGTTCCGCCTATCTTGTGGAGCATGACGACGCGGTGCGCTGGGCGGAACTCAACCGGACGGTCATTGCCGAGCGCTTCCTCGAGCGGCTTAGCGTCAATGGTGAGCGCCTGCTCGATATCTGCCACAACAGCGTAACGCCCTATCGCGGTGGCTGGCTGCATCGAAAGGGCGCGGCACCGGCGGACCGCGGGCCGATCGTCATTCCCGGTTCGCGTGGCGACCTGACCTATGTCGTTCAACCCAGGCTGGAACAGGCTGCCGTCGCGCTCCACTCGCTGGCGCACGGCGCCGGCCGAAAGTGGAGCCGGAGCGAGGCGAGAGACAGACTGTCACGGCGTTTCCGGATCAGGGAGCTCGAACGCACCGGGCTGGGCGGCCGCGTCATCTGCGAGGATCGCGACCTGATCTACGAGGAGGCTCCACAGGCCTACAAGGACATCCACCAAGTCGTGCGCGATCTGGTGGATGCACAGCTGATCGATCCGGTGGCGACGCTGCGGCCGCTGGTCACCTACAAGACGAGGCGCGCATGACCGAGATCGTCCTGCATGTTTCGTCCGGACAGGGGCCCAGGGAATGCGAATGGGTCGTTGCCCAGCTCGCCCGTGCCTGGGCGTCCGAGGCCGAGAAAAGTGGGCTGACGTGCGAACCGATCGAACCTCTGCCCGGCCCGGCCGCATCCGTGCTGCTGCGAGTATCGGGGCCAGACGCCTCGGCGTTCGCCGATGCGCGGACCGGCACGATCCGCTGGATCGGCGCAAGCCCTTTCCGGCCGATGCACAAGCGGCGCAACTGGTTCGTCGGCGTCACGCGTGCCCCGACCGATGAAGACATCTTCGGCCTTCGCAACGAGGATATCCGTTACCAGACGATGCGCGCATCCGGACCAGGCGGGCAACACGTCAACAAGACCGACAGCGCGGTGCGCGCCACGCACCTTCCAACAGGCCTCACAGCCTTCTCGCAGGAGCAGCGGTCGCAGTTCGCAAATCGCAGGGTTGCCCGGTTGAAGCTCGCGATGATGATCGAGGCCCAGCGCGCGGATGGCATCGCGGGCGGCCGCCGCGAGATGTGGAGCCAGAATCGTGATCTGGAACGAGGGAACGCAATCCGTACCTATCGCGGCGACCGTTTCATTCTCGAATGAACAGCAGATGTCACCATTTCCAGATCCCGGCCGATCAAGCGAGCCGCGTTCAATGCACGCTAAGCAATCAATCCGTCGGGCCGGCGCGGGCTGTTGTCGATCATGATCGTCGCCCTAAGGTATGCCGTGTGATGGTCGGACTCCCCGGATGAAAAACGTCCTTTTCGTGTGTAGCCAGAACAGGCTCCGTAGCCCCACGGCTGAACAGGTTTTCTCATCACGCCCTGATCTGGAAGTGGCGTCGGCCGGCACGAACAACGACGCTGAAAACCCTCTCACGAACGAGTTGGTGCGTTGGGCCGATGTGATCGTTGTCATGGAGAAGGCGCATCGCACGAAGGTGCAGAAGCGGTTTCGCTCTGCGCTTCATGGAAAGCGCATGATCTGTGTCGACATTCCGGATGAGTTCGGATTCATGGACCCGGAATTGGTGAAGTTGCTGGAGACCCGGCTGGCGGGATATTTCCCTTGCAGCCAGATCCACCCCGGTAGCAGATGCTGATCGTCGCCAGCATTCTCGATCGGCGAGTGGAGCGGCTGAAGCAACGCCCGCCCAGCGCGCCTTCCAGCCTACACTGGTTGAATTGTGACCGTTCCGATAACGGCCCTTGTCCTGAGCGTCGGCCAGCCACCTTGCTTAGGAAATATTCAGAGCCGTCCCGCTAGAGGCGCGCTGTGAAAAACGCCTTCCTTCTCGGCAAATACACTCTGGGCAAGAACCCGAGGAAATGGGGGCTATCCCCAAACGAGAAAATGAGGCGATCCAGGCTCGCGGTTGGTGGCTGCGTCGTTATCGCAATCCTGCTGTGGATTGATGCCTGGAGTTCGACGACCAAGCTCCTAACCTGGCCCAACATGGCGCTGCTCTGGACCATGCAGATTGCGGGATTAACCTCGGGACTTGTCTTGGGCATTCGGATCGTGAGCACCGGTTCCCGTTTCAAGAATGGCATTACAGCGAGTCTATTGGGCCTGTTGGGCTTCATCACCGGCGACTACCTCGCATGGCGACTGGCTGATCGTTACGAATTTGCCCTCTCGGGCGCCCCTTATCGTCAGTCCGCCTACCAGATCATCAATGTCGATCACGGACGAGCACGCACATCAAACGGCCCCAGGATCGAAATCAGTCCCTACGGCAAGGCGATCGGGATCGCCGTCAGCGAGGACCAAATACGCGTTCTCGATCGGGAGCGCTGGCAGGACGGGCATCTCTGCGTCAGGGTCTGGGATCGCCCGGCAAGGGATGGGGCGATCGAACTCGCGGCATGGGGGCCACACAGTCCGATGCTGAGGATGCCTGAAATCGAAATTGTCAGTTGCGCTGACGCGTAAATTGAGTGGCGGGATGCAGGCTATCTGATCGGCGGCGGAGCCTTTCGCAGCCGGTTGGCCCGCCTGGCTTCGGCCAGAACCGCGTTCAACTCAGGACCATCCCAGACCGGCGCCACGAGCACGACGTCCCATCCGGCGGTTCTGACCTCATTGCCCGGCACGCGTCGCAGGAACACGCGCTGAAAAACATAGCCGACTTTGTGACGATCGGTGAAATCGCACGCCGGTGTTCCTGTGGGCGAGCCACCCAGGAAAGCCGGCCTGATCCGCGAGATTTCAAAGTCCGTCGGTGTCTCGTCGCCAATGAATACATTCTCAGCTCTGATGACCTGAGGATGACCCTTTTCCTGGTCATATTCCTGGATGACCCGACCGCTGATGAAAACGCCATTACTCGCGATGCTCGTCGCGAATTCGGGAAACCGCGGCGGCGCCGGCAAACAGGCCGTTGCCGGCATCATCATGCCAGGCCCCAGGACAAGCGCCGTCGCTGACAAGACTTGCCACACGCGGCGCATATTTGCTCTCCTGGGGTTCACAGCAGGCCCCTTAACGATTTGCGGGATAGTGTCGCGAACATGATCCGTCCCATCATTCTATCGCTTGCGGCCCTGGGTTCGATTGCGGCCGCACGCGACGATATCGCATCAAATGCCAGACGCGTTGCTGACGTCAAATTCATTGGCTGTACGCCAGGTGCGCCGCGTCCGGACCTCGCGGAATTTGTCGGCAGCGGACCGCTCAGGGCCGACCAGTTTACCTGCGCCCGTTTCAGGTCGTCATCGACTGGAGCGAGTGACGCAATCGTGTCGCCGGACGGCACGAAGGCCGCACGCTGGCACTATGGTCCTCGCGCAGTGATCGAGATTGCCGGGGTGTCAGCGCCAGGCAGGGTTGAAATACCGAACCCCGTTAGTTTCCAGAGCTTCAGTCTCGGTCGCGTGAAGAGCGTGGTCGCGCTTGGCTGGGCCCCAAACTCGACAAGCCTGTGGTCCGTCGACCAAGCGATCGTGAAACCATCGTCGTTCTCGATCACGGGTTTGCGGCCCATCAAGGTATCGGCGTCGGGTCAGATCACTCCGTTGCCACTGCTCGAACACGCAGCAGGCCCGCTCGACGCAATCCAGTGGATCGGAAACCGAGGCCTGGCGCTCGCGCAGTTCGGCACGCGCGGAAACTACTACCGTCCCGAACACCCCGACATCATGCCCACTATCGCGATCGTCGATGCCGCGACGGGCCGCGTGCGCAGCAGTTTCCGGGCGGATAGGATCCCGGGCCTTCCAGTTCCCGCCGACAAGGTGAACATCCGGATAAGATCAGCAACAGCAACCCTGTTGAAGGACGGTCGGGCAAGATCGGTCATTGAATTTTCCGGTTGGGGTGAAGCCGTCAAGGGGGCGAAGCCCAATGAGACAGCCGTAAGAAGGCATGCAGGTGCGCGCGTCGTCTGGACCGAAGGCGAAGTGCCTCGGGTGCTGACTGCGGCCATTGAAGGCAGTTTCGGCATCATCAGCCCCGATGGCTCGACGCTTCTCGTTACACGCAGGCTTCAGCCGCTCAGGCATGGTCCGGTTCGCGAATGTTATGGCATGTGTACGCCTGAGCCGCCGCCAACGCCCGTTGAGGGGGTTCTGGTCGAGAACATCGATATCGCATCCGGGCGCGTGCTCTGGTCGGTCGCCGCCCGCGCGGCGGAGAACTGGAACCAGGCCCGGCCTGCAATCAGTCCCGATGGCCGTTATGCGATTCTCGGCATTCCAGCGAAGAACGGCCGGGAGTACAACGGGCTATTCGACATGCGGGACGGGCGCATCGTGCAGGCTTTTTCCCTTGTTGCGACCGGCAGTTACGACCAGGCGTATTCATTCTCGCCCGACAGCCGCCACCTCTGGATAACGTGTAATAACACGATTGTCCGATACCGACTGGGCGGTAACTGAGCGGACTGGCCAACCCTAGAATCGACATCGAGGTTGCTGAATGGTGCAATCGAGAATTCGAAGCGGCCACACTGAATTCGATCCGGTTGCGGACATTTACCTCCAATGTCATCACACCGAGATGCGCATCCATTTACGCATTGCGATCTTGCTCATGCTGACCGGCATGCGTGGCCACGCTCTCGATCCAGCGACAGTGACGACCGGCAATGAAAATGTGGGTCGATGGGTGCCATTCTATCATCTGGATTTTGGCGAGGATCGTCTCGACTATTTTTATGACGGAGACAGCATTGTTCCAGATGGCCATCACGTGATCGCGCGCTGGAAGGTCGTCGGAAAAATTCCTGCCACTACTACGCTGACCGTCATCGAAGTCGGCTGCGATACGCTTACGTTTACGGAGCGGGCAACAATACTGATCAATGCGAGTGGAAACAGGCGCGTTCTCCCCTCGAACGAGCTATTTGCGGGACACGCAATTGAATCGGGAAAATCTGCCGACGTTTTCGCCCGGATCGCATGTCGATAGCGTCTTTCGTCGAGCAGTGGTTATCCGCAACTTGGCTGACCACTTTTCACCCTTCTGTTTATAGGCCGAAAACGACCCGGTCGCGGACGTGCGCACCGCATGGATTGCAACCGAAATGACGGACGTTGATCCCCAATTTGCGCTCTCCAATCCGGGACCCGGTCCGCTCCTTGTCTGGCTTGAACCCTGGGCGGAGGAATTCGAAGTTCCGGTTCGATCAACCGTCACCTTAGAAGCACCCGGTTGGTCTGGGGAATGCGCATTGGGCGAGATGGAATGGACCCCAAACCACCTGGTAGTATGGGCAAGCGCGCGGATCATTAAGGTATTCATCGGCGGTACTCTTCAGGATTCCAGCTCGGCGATAATTCCTGTTCCTGATGGCCTGACCAGGAAGATACTGAACATTGCCTTTGAGGATCAGCCTGCTGCCCGCCTTGGCGGTGCAGGCGCCAGCGCACTTCAACAAGCTTCATTGTGGGAGCGCGTCAAACGCCGTTGGTCGGTCAATCACGAATAGTGGTCGTGCACAGTGAGCTTTGATATCCGTCCGCTTCCGTGATCACGACACATATCGAGTGGCGACATGCGCCCTCAGCAAACGATCCGCTGTCAATTCGTGTTCAGGCATCGCCCGCGGAAATTCGTGCCGCGATGCCAGCGACAATCGTCGTAATCCTTAGCTGACCACGAGATGGAGTGCGTGCGCCGCGGGACCCAGAGTCACCGCGCGGCCCCAGTCGAACGCGAGAAAGTCCTGCTCGATACCGTCGGCGAAGATCACACCGCCGTTGTTCATCCTCGATGTGACGGCGAGTGGTTGTTGAGCAAGCTTACCGTGCCGCATTGTGGTTCCCGTGGCGATGCTCGGAAATGGCTCGCGAACGAAATATGCGACCGCATGTTCTTCCGGGTCGAGCGCTTCCCGCTCACCGGTTGCCTCCATGATCGAACGCGCCCAGCCCGTCGCGCCGGTGCCCGAGGCGACGATCAGACCGCTGGAGCTATGATCCTCGTGCGTTTCGCCAGCGGCGATCGTGTAGCGCGCAGACTGATGGCTGCGGTGGCCTACGAATACCTCATTGAGCGCGAGCAGCCGTTCGCCCGTATCGAGTGCCGCCTCGACCATCGTACGATGCTCGACCGGGGCGGCGTTCGCAACGCTGGCCGGCAGCAGATCGGCGAGTAGCGCGATCGGTACCCGAACCAGCACACCGTCATAGAGATCGGGCGAAGGATTGATCCCGAGAACGGGCTGGCCGGCCAGATACTTGGCAACATTCGCCACCAGTCCGTCCTGACCGACCGGCACAATCACGTCTTCGGGCCCGAACAGAAAACGATCGAGATCGGAACGCTTCACCAGGGCCTGCCGCCAGTCGTTCGGCACCAGCAGGCGTGCCATTTTCAGCGTATCGTGAAGCTGTCGGTGGTGGCCCTCCAGTGTCTCGATACGCTGCCCACGCGATTCAAGGAAAAACCGAGCCTGCTCGCGCGTGGCATGGCGAGCAAGTAGCAAGTCATAATCGCTTTCCCGGATGACGAATACCGCGCGGGGGCTGTTGGTCGCCACGACCGCGCCCCTATCGCTGCGGCAACGCGGGGACGTCGCGGCGGAACTCGCCGACGATGCTTGCCAGCAGATCCGGCGTGACGTTCAGGTGCTCGATCGTGTCTAGCTTGCCTGCCAGCTCCCGCGCGGCAAGACCCAGCAACACTGCCGGCGGCAAATCACGGTAGATTGCGATCCGCTCCTTTTCGGCCTTCGCCTTCGCCCCTTCGACGGTCCGGATGCGCTCGGCTTCAGCACCTGCCTCGACCGCCTGCGCCTCCGCGACGCCGGTCGCGCGATTGCGAGCGTTCTCCGCTTCCTCCGAGATCAGCAGCTTCTCACGACGTGCAAGCTCGGTCTTGTTGGCGAGTTCGTTCTCCGCAATCGCCCGCTCCTTGTCGACCGCCAGCGCGCGCCGTTCGAAGGTTGCCTCATCGGCCTTCTGCTGCAGTGCCTCGAAGGTCGGCGTCTGCAATGCGCGCTCCAGCTCGCTGGAGGGCGCCAGGTTAGTCAAGCGGATCGCCACCACGGATAGACCGATCTCGCCCAGAGCCGGGTCGCTTGCGAGAGCTGCTTCCAGCGCGTGGCGCAGCGGCTCCGGTCCGGCATCGAGCAATAGCCGAACCGGTGATTTGGCCAGATATTGCAGGGCCGCCTGGTTCACGAGTCCGGCAAGACGCGTCTCGATCCGCTGGATCGGTTCCGCCTGATAGCTACCGGTGAGCAAGCCGATGCTGAAATCGACGCGGCTGGCGAGCAGTTCGGGATCCTGGACATGCCATGTCAGCGTACCTTGTACCGCGACCGTCTGGAAATCCTGGCTGCGCCCTTTCACGAACAGCGCCATCTCGCGATCATCCATTGGCAGCTCGGCGATGCTGGCCGTTTCCGGGCGAAACCAGAAAACAAGACCGCGTCCACTCTGGCGAATACGCCCTTTCCGATAGCGAATGACGTGATTGCTGGCATCGGCGCGAAGTTGTGCGGCGAAACCGAAATTGCGGACGTGGGCCATTACTGCTCTCCTGCTGGCTGATATCGATAAAGTTCGGCGGGACGAAATGACGTGCCGGCCTCGCGCTCGCCCGTTGGCGCAAGCCACCCGCGGTCGAGCATGCGGCGACGAAAGGCCGGTTTGTTGAGCCGCGTGTCGAGGATGGATTCATAAATGTCCTGCAACGCGCGCAACGTGAAACAGTCTGGCAACAGAGCAAAAGCGACGCCCGAATAGTCAAGTTTGCCGCGAAGCCTCAGGATTGCCAGCGCAACCATGTCGCCATGATCAAAGGGCAGCACCAATGGGTTGCCCTCCGCCATTCGCGCCTCAATCGGTCCACCCGTCTCGCCGGCCCACGGCACCGTCAGCTCAGCAAAAGCCAGCCCGGGCACGGCTTTCAACGCAGCGGCGAAGCGCTCGGCCGGTAATAGCGCGAAATAAGCCACGCTGATGATGCGCATGCGCGGGTCTCGAGCGACCGCGCCGAAGGTATACAGCTGCTCGACATAGGCATCGGCCATACAGACCTTATCCTCCAGCACGCGCCGCGCAGCGTCATCCAGGCTTTCATCAATCCCGACAAAGCCGCCGGGTAGCGCCCATTGCCCTTCGTACGGTGCCTGGTCACGGCGCAACAGCAGCACTACGGGCGCACCATCGACGACGCTCATCAGAATAAGGTCCACGGTGACCGATGGTCGTTCGTAAACAGACGGGTCATAACCCCCTAACACCCGATGCTCACTCATCCCAACAGACCTTATATCCATTATGCACCATAGATATATTCGAATTACGTATATGTCAAATCGAGAGGCGAGGTGCTTGCGAATGATCGGATCGCCCCGAGATCCCCAGGGACGAATTCTGTGTGCAGAGCGGACACAATTCATGGAGGATGGCACAGCTATCCATCCACTTGCGGTCATTTGCCATTCGGGCGACAGTTCGGCCGTGAGCACGCCAGAATCGGGGGAAATGTCGTGGCCAGCGGATCCGGAAAACAGACTGGCGCTCAGCCCCAAGGCTCCGAGGGCACAGATCCTGACAATGCATCGGTACGCACGGTCTTCATTCCCCCCGCTGCACGGGGCCAATCAACGCCGGCGACTGGGCGTTCGCCCGAACCGGCCATTCCGACCGAGCTTTTCGAGAAAGGCGCCCGGCTTGAAGGGCAGACCATAGGAGGACGGTACCGCGTTGAATCATGGCTTGCATATGGCGCCACCGGCGAAGTGTTTCGCGCGATGGAAATCGACCTCGAAAGACCAGTCGCGCTCAAGCTGATCACGCCGGCCTTCACGCGCGATAACCAGCTCATGGAAGTGGGCACTCGGGAAGTCCGCCTGCTGTCGCGCATCAGTCACCCGGCCGTCGTGCAGTACTACGCTGCGGGGCACGACCAGCCCCATGAACGCCACTGGATCGCAATGGAGTTTGTCGAGGGCACGCCGTTATCCGACGCTATAAAGGATCATCGCTTTGCCGAAGACGAAGTGCTGGCGCTGTTCAGGATCCTGGCGGACGGACTTCGTGCCGCCCATGCCCACGACATCATTCATCGCGATGTCGTGCCCTCGAACATCATCCTGCGCCGCGGCGATCCACGGCAGCCCGTTCTTATCGATTTTGGAATCGCCCGCCTCAGGCAGGCATCGGAAGAACGCAGTACCATCGTTGGCAACGGCTTTCAGGGTACACTCGCCTATGCGGCACCCGAGACATTCGGGATGTACGACGGGCGCATTGGTCCGTGGACCGATATCTTCAGCCTTGGAGCAGTCATCTACGAAGCCGCACTTGGCCGCCGCGCCTTCAGTGGATCCAGCCTTGCCGATGCAGTCGAAGCGCGCAGGACCCTGCCCGACCTGAGCGTCCTCTCGCCCACGCTCCGGGAAATCCTGACCCGGATGCTGGAACCAGACCCTCGGAAACGCGTCCGGAACCTTGATGACCTCACCAACCGCCCTGCCCCGGAGCCGCGACCGGTCCCCTCCTCCATGTCCATGGACTTTGGCGCACCGCCCCCGGTCGCGACAGCGTCACGACACGGACCCGGATTTCTAGGTCGACTGCTTGGCCGGCTGTCCATGGGTGGTCCCCATGGTCCGGGCGGCGGTGAAGACGACTGATGACCGGCCCTTTCGAACTCGCCACCAAGTTCCTGCTCAGACTGTTGCTGCCAGGCGCCGTGCTTGCTGCAGCATTCATGCCGCTCATCCTTGAACTTCGAAACGCGCTTGGAATCAGGCTCGATCCGCTGGCGCTGTTCAGTGTGGGAATGTTTGCCCTCGGCTGGCTGCTCATCCTGCTCGACATGCCCATCTACATGGCGTTCGAAGGGAGGCGGTATTGGCCAAACTGGCTACGCCGCGCCGGTATCGCGCTGGAGCAACGGCGAATGAACAAGCTCCAGCAACGGGCCGAGGCGGCCCGAGCGGCGGGCGACGGCGCACAGCAGCTGGAGTACAGACTGCAGGTGTCGCAGTTTCCCATGACGCAACCGGGGCTGTACGAGGCCTGGTACCCCACACGTCTGGGCAATGTGCTTGCAGGATTCGAGCAATATCCGTCGCTCAAATACGGGCTGGACGGTGTCTTTTTCTGGTATCGACTCTGGGTTGCGATCGGAAAGGATCTCAGAGAAGACCTCGACAATGCCCAGGCACTCGTCGACGGCGCCCTCTATGCCGTCGTCGCCTTCCTGACCGGCAGTATTCTGTGCGCTGGCTACGCTGCATTCTCCCACTGGGCGCCGGGGGAGCTTGCTGCGGCGGACCATGTTTCATCGGGTACGTGGCTCGGCGTATCTCTCGCCTGCCTCGTGATTTCGGTGATCCTGTACCGCGCGTGCGTCAACGCGCAGGTGCAATACGGCGAACTGTTCAAAGCGCTTTTCGATCAGCACCGTGGCCTCTTGGCGTTCGATCCACTTCTTGACGATCTCGAACGTCACAACGCCGATCTCAGCCTCGGAGGAAAGCCGGAGCGTGAACGAAACCGGGCAGCTTGGCGATTTCTGCGCTGGCACCGTTATCGCCCCGACGGATCGAACGCCAACACCATCGTAAAGGACTGGTGAGAGCAAGCGCCCAAAAAAAGGGCCTATTGCTTAGGAGTGACCCAGACCGAGATCGGCACGACGACTTTTCCGGGCGCTGGCCTTCCAACATCGACGCGATCCGCCTTCACAAGCTCCCCGCTTGCGAGCGTGAAGCTTACCCACGGCTTGGGCATGCGCCCAAACGTAAACTTCTGGATAGGCTGTCCCGTGGTCGAGTTCATAATGGTGGCGATAACTGGCATGCAGGCCCGATAGTGACACACGATTAGGCATGTCCACGGGGAAAGGGTCGATTACGTTATTGGCGCTCGGCTGGACAGCCCTAGCGACAATATTGTGACTTCAAGCTACCCCAATGTATCCCGGCACAGCGCTGGCGGAGGGATGCACATGACGACGAAATTAGCTGTCCGATTTACCGCCACATTTTTGCTGATGGTCCCTCACGCGTCCTGGGCACTCGATGTCGCGGCGGATTCTGCGAGTGCAAAGTCTCATCTCAACGGTGTTGGCGAGGTGCTCGCGCAAGTCGTTGGACGCGGCACGGTCCGAACCAAGCCTGATCTGGCCACGTTCCGGATCTCGGTGACGGGTCGGGGCGAAACAAACATCGCGGCCCGTGCCGCTGTGGATGCAGTCACGCGCGATCTAACCACCAAGCTTCTCGCTCTCGGTGTGGATCGTGGTGCCATAAAACCGCAAATTGGGGGCGTGACGCAATACGGTTTCGTCGGAAATGAGGCTTTCGTGGCGGGCGAAAACACCGACGCTCCTCAACTTGCCGCAAGTGCCATGGCACGCCCCAGGAAGATATCCGTAACGATGCTAGAGGTGCAGATTTCTGACGTTGCCCAGGTGCCCGCCGTCAAGGCAATGATTGAAGAATTGGAAGGTGTGATGGCACCGTCGCCCGTTTTCTCTCTGCGGGATGAGAGTTCAGCGAGGCGGGCCGCTATTGGAAGCGCAATGAGCAACGCAAAGCGCGAGGCAGAGGCTTATGCGCAATCCCTTGGACTGCGTGTTGATCGAATTGTTCGAGTTTACGATCAAGGTACCACCCCAAGCCAACCGCAAGATTTTCGTGAAATGATGACTTGGATGACAACAGGTGGCGAAGATCAAGTGGTCACAGAAGTTCGGGTAGGCATGGAAGTAATATTGGCACCGCGTTAGCGGCGCATGCCAATCGCCTAGTGACCGCTTTCCATCCATCTGCGGTCAGGCTGCAAACGCCCCAAAGGCAGTCGTTAGAGCTAATCGCCTCGGTGCC
Source organism: Pseudomonadota bacterium (assembly GCA_040388515.1). Taxonomy (GTDB): domain Bacteria; phylum Pseudomonadota; class Alphaproteobacteria; order Sphingomonadales; family Sphingomonadaceae; genus Sphingomonas_O. The sequence continues at coordinate 37,199 of JAZKBQ010000006.1, forward strand.
TGAAACGGTCGCTGATTCAGGCGAGCCTTGCCCCAGTTCAGCGGGCGCGGGTCAGCGCATTCTTGGTCTTGAGCGAGGCCTGGGCCGAGGCCGGATCGTCAGGCCAGACGTGGCGGGGATAGCGGCCGCGCATTTCCTTTGCGACATCGCGCCAGCTGCCCGCCCAGAATCCGGGCAGGTCGCGCGTCGTCTGGATCGGCTTGCCGCCGGGCGAGGTGAGGCTCAGGACAAGCGGCACGCCGTCGCCGATGACGGGGTGGGTCGCGAGGCCGAACACCGCCTGCACGCGCAGCTCGACCGTGGGACCGGCGGCGGCGGCATAATCGATCGCGTGGGCGGTGCCCGCAGGTGAGACGAATTGGCGTGGCGCGCGCGTGTCGAGCTGCTGGCGCTCTGGCCAGCCGAGAAGGTTGAGCCAGGCTTGCACAAGCGCGGCGGGGGCAATGTCGGTCAGTCGGCGCTTGCCCGCGACCAGCGGCGGGAACCACGCGTCGAGGTGGGCGATGAGGGTTTCATCATCGAGCGCCACGCCCGCGAAGGCGGCGCGGGCCTGCAGGGCGCTGGCGGCGTCATTTCGCGCAAGGACAGCGAGTCCGTGGGTCCGGACGCCCGCGACGAGCGCTGCGGCGACGGCTTCGGGAGCGGCTTCGACGGGAACGGCAGAAAGCGTGATCGCGCCGAGGCGACGGAGGCGACGCGCGGATACGGTGCCAGTGGCGGGGTCGAAGCTCAGGTCATCGCGGGTTTCGATTCGGGGTGCAAAGAGCGTTTCGACGGCGTCGGGATCGAGCGCGGCGGCTGACAGGATCCGTGCGCCCGCGGCCGAGCCTTGCGTTTCGGCGACCGCAAGCCATTGGTGCCGCGCCAGTGACGACGCGGGATCGAGCCGGAAGCCGCGCCCGCCGGTGCTGATCCAGTCCGCACCGTCGCTGCTGCGGCGGCGGGCGACGCGATCGGGGAAGGCTATAGCAATCGCAGGGGCCGTCCCGGTGTCGCTGATTCGGTTGTCAATGCGCTCAACCGGACGCCTCGCTTCGCTGGGCGAAGTGGTGTTTACGTCAGAAACGAGGCGCTTCGCCGCACCCCGCGCGGCTTTCCCCCTTGCGCTGTCGTCGCGGTGCCAGCGGGCGAGCCGGGCGTCGAGATCGGTGTCACTGCCGCCCAGCCCGCGCTCCATGAGCAATATCGCGACCTCGGCGGCGCGCTGCACGTCCTGCGACCGTAACAACATATGCGCCAAGCGCGGCGGCAGGGAGAGCGCAGCGATCGCGCGGCCGTGCGGCGTCGGGCGGCCGGCGGCGTCAAGCGCGTCAAGGCTTGCAAGGCGCGCATGGCCCTCGCGCACCGCAGCGTCGGATGGGGGATCGAGCCAGCGAAGGTCGCGTGGATCGGCAATCCCCCAGAGTGCGGTCTCCAGCAGCAGCGCCGACAAATCGGCCTCGAGGATCTCGGGGGGATCGAAGCGTGGCAAGCCCGAGGTCGCGGCTTCCTCCCACAGGCGATAGGCGACGCCCGGCCCCTGCCGTGCGGCGCGACCGGCGCGTTGCGTGACGGCGGCCTGTGAGGCGCGCTCGGTGACGAGGCGCGTCATCCCGGCACCCCGATCATAGCGCGGACGGCGGGCCAGCCCGGAATCGATCACAATGCGGACGCCGTCGATGGTGAGCGATGTCTCAGCGATGCTCGTGGCGAGCACGATCTTGCGTTCACTCGAACGGGCAATCGCCGCGCGCTGCGCTACGGGATCGAGGCTGCCGTGGAGGCTGTGGACATCCGCCGCGACGCCCACCAGTCGCTCGGCGGTTCTTTCGATTTCACCGACGCCGGGAAGAAAGGCGAGGATGTCGCCCTCCGCCTCCCCCAGCGCGCGGCGGATCACGCGCGCCATATCGTCCTCGATCCGGTTCGCGCTGCGCCCAATGTAATACAGATCGAGCGGCCACGCCCGCCCTTCGCTTTCGATCACCGGAGCCTCGAGCAAGGTTCCAAACCGCGTGCCGTCGAGCGTCGCCGACATAGCGATCAGCCGCAGATCGGGGCGAAGGCCCGATTGCGCATCGAGCGCGAAGGCGAGGCCTGCATCGCTGTCGAGACTGCGCTCATGAACTTCGTCGAAGAGCACGGCCGAGACGCCCGCCAGTTCGGGATCGGACTGGATACGGTTGCGGAAGATTCCCTCGGTGACGACAAGGATGCGCGTCCTGTCCGAACGCTTCGAATCCATGCGCGTCGCGTACCCGACGGTTTCTCCGACCCGCTCGCCTGCGAGATCGGCCATTCGCTCTGCCGCCGCGCGCGCGGCAATTCGCCGGGGCGAGAGCAACAGGATTTCGCCAGCGCACCAAGGCTCGCTCAGCAAGGCGGGCGCGACGGCAGTGGTCTTCCCTGCACCTGGAGGCGCGACAAGGACGGCGTTGGGCCGCATGCGCAGCTGCGAAAGGAGTTCGGGCAGAACGGCGTGGATTGGGAGACTGGTCACGATGGGCGGAATAGCGAATGGCTCAGGTCGGGGACAGTCTTCGGACCCAATCCCAAAACCATGCGGGCGACCGGGAGAGCGTTTTCAGCTGACGCTTGCAGATCGGGCTCGCGCATCGTGAGCGGCACGCCTGAAAACCGACAGGCAGCGGACGGTCTGCAACCGACCCAACTGCGGCCGCTCGTGCTAACGGCCGCTTTGCGCGCCCAATTCGGCCGTTCAGCAGTGTGGCCAAAACAACCCAAAAGCAGCCGCTAATTCCCTCCCCGCGCATGAGAGTTGTTAGCAGGGGGTGCGGCCAGTCCGGGAGTTGCGCATCTCCCAGTGCGTGACATACACACGTATGCTGAAGAGTCGACGGATGTCAGTCGCCAACGATTTGAAAACGAGGCTTATTTTTCGAAAGAGCAGCTAACTGGTCGTACCTGGCTGCCAATTCGCGATGGATCATGGCAATTTGGGGATCTTTACAGGCTTCGGCTCTAGCCGTTTCGTCTGCTGCGCGTCCGGCAAAATACTCGGCATCGGTGGGTCTGTTTGGGTAGGACATGGATTATCCCTGCTAGCCAGCGGGACCGGTCCATTTCTATCGACCCGCCTTAGGTCTTCACGTTGATGGACAGAATTTTTATCGTCGCCGAAAATTCGAGTCAAACTTCGCTTGCCCGAAATTGGGTCAAATCGGCCAGACTGCGATGCGCGTCCAATTCGGTCGTTGTTGCATGAATCGTCGAAAGGCTGTCATTTGAGCTTTCAGTCGATCGATCTTGGTTAGGTTGAAAGCCAACCATTTCACAACGAAGTAAGACGGTGAATCGATCGATCATGCGCTGCCCGAGGAACCGGGCAGCATCATGAGCGAGCCACCGTAAACGACCGACTGCGGTTGAACTTCGCGGGGGGCTGTGAATTATGGTGGGGCCGCGATGCGGCCTTGATGATGTACATTATCGCCGCGTCGCGGTCGGGGAGGCCGCATGGCAGATCAGTCGATTCGTAATGGCGCCTCGCAGGTGCAGGATTCGCTCGACCGCATCGCGCTCTATCGCTGGTGGCGCAGCCACATCGTCGGCAGCATCGACCACCCCGTCGTCGTCGAGAGGATCGTCGCGGAAAGCGGCTGGTCGCCGCGCTACCTCTTCATGACCATGATGTCGGCCGGGATCGCGGTCCTCGGCCTGTTACTCTCGTCGCCGGCGGTGGTAATCGGCGCGATGCTGATATCGCCGCTGATGAGCCCGATCCTCGGCTTCGGCTTCAGCTTGGCGCTCTTCGACTTCGCCGAGATGCGTCGCGCGCTGGTCGCGCTGGCGGCTGGGTCAGCCTGCGCCATCGCCTTCACCGCCCTGATCGTCCTGCTCTCGCCATTGCAGGCGCCGACCGCAGAGATCATCGCGCGCACCCGGCCCAACCTTTTCGATCTCGCCGTTGCGCTATTCGCTGCGCTTGCTGGCACCTTCGCGATTATCCGGGGTCGCGGCGACACGGTCGTCGGCGTCGCCATCGCCACCGCCTTGATGCCGCCACTTGCGGTGGTGGGCTATGGCATTGCCACCGGCAACCTTGCGGTGCTGGGCGGTGCTTTCGCGCTATTCATCACCAACTTCGTCACGATCGCCCTATCTGCCACCGTGATGGCACGTTTCTATGGCTTCGGGCACGCGCTCTCGAGTAAGCAGAGCTGGACGCAGACGATCGTGCTCATCCTGGTGTTCGTCGGAATGGCGATCCCGCTCGGCTTCTCGCTCAAGCAGATTGCAACCGAGGCCGTGATTACGACCAAGGTGCGCTCGTTCCTGACCGATCGCTTCGGGTCGGACGCGCGCGTGACGCAGCTCGACGTCAATTTCGATGGATCGCCGATTGCCGTCCGCTCGGTGGTCATCACGCCACGGGCCAAGATGCAGCGGACGCTCGCCTTGCAGGGCGCGCTGCAGCAGCGCCTGGGGCAGCCTGTCCGCCTGCAGCTTGACCAGGTGGTGCTTGAGCCCGGCGCAGGTGCGATCGATGCCCAACGCGAAGAGTTGCGCCAAGCCGGCGATACGGCGACGATCGAGAACGCGCGGATCGCTGCCCTTGCGCGCATGCTCGGGCTAGCCGCGGGCATATCCAGCGACGCAGTGACGATCGATCGGGACCACCGGCGCGCGAGCGCAGTGGCAGCGCCGCTACCCGGAGCCAGGGTGGCAACTTACCGCGCGCTGGAGGAGCGCGCGCACCAGGATATCGACGATTGGGAGATCGCGATCACGCCGCCGCAGGGGCCGTTGCCGCTGGTCAGCTTCGCAGGCGACGGCGACACGCTCGATGCTGGCGCGCGCGACGCCGTGTTGACCTCGGCCTGGGCGGCGAAACGCTGGAACATCCGCTCGCTCGGTGTGCCGGGCTTGCCGGGCGAGGCGCCCGAGAAGCCGACGCTCAGCCAGCGCCGCGCCGCAACGATCGCGACGCTGTTGCGCGATCAAGGGCTGACACCGATGCCGGCGCCGGCGGCCGGCCAATCCTTCAGGCTGGTCCGCAGCGAAGGCGCCGAACAATGATCGCGGGCGTCGCCCTCACGCCGTTCGACGCGGCCGCGATCCTGATCGTCCTTGCGGCACTGCTCGGTTATCTCAACTACCGCTTCCTCAAACTGCCCCCGTCGGTTGGGCTGACTATCATGGGCGCGGTGTCCTCGCTGATCGTTATCGGTCTCGACCGAATCCTTCCCGGCAGCACCATGGGGAATGACGTCGCCCGGTTCCTGGCCGGCATCGACTTCCACACGACGCTGATGGACGGCATGCTGTCCTTCCTGCTGTTCGCCGGGGCCCTTCACGTCGATTGGAGCCAGATGCGGCGCGGGCGCTGGCCGATCCTCGTGCTGAGCACGATCGGCGTACTGATCTCGACGGCCCTGGTTGGGGGCGGCTTCTTCGGCCTCGCTCGGCTTGTCGGCCTCGACATTCCGCTGATCTGGTGCCTGGTGTTCGGCGCGCTGATCAGCCCGACCGATCCGGTGTCGGTGATGGGCGTATTGAAGCGCGCCAAGGTGACACCGATCCTTGAAGCCACTGTCGCCGGTGAGAGCCTTTTCAACGACGGCGTGGGCGTGGTGGTGTTCGCCATCCTGCTTGCCACAGCGGTCTCGGGCGAACCCTTCTCGCTGGCCCACGCGGCGCATTTGTTCCTGCTTGAAGCGGGCGGCGGCGTCCTGCTTGGTCTGGTGATTGGATGGATCGCGTTCCGCATGATGCGCTCGATCGACGAGTATAAGGTCGAGGTGATGATCAGCCTCGCGGTCGTCATGGGCGGCTATGCGCTGGCGAGCGCGCTGCATGTCAGTGGCCCGGTGGCGATGGCTGTCGCCGGCCTGCTGATCGGCAATGCCGGTGTCGCTTATGCAATGAGCGACATCACGCGCGACTATGTCCACAAATTCTGGGCGCTGATCGACGATATCCTGAATGCCGTCCTGTTCCTGCTCATTGGTCTTGAAGTCGTAACGATCCCGGCCGATCCACGCCTGCTCCTGCTCGGCGTACTGTCGATCCCGCTTGCCCTCGTCGCCCGTGCGATCTCGGTCCTGCTACCGCTGCGATTGATGCGGCCGTTGCTCGATCTCGGACCGCTCGCCCCGCCGACGCTGATCTGGGGCGGGCTGCGTGGCGGCATCTCGATTGCGCTCGTGCTCGGTCTGTCGAGCGAGGCGGCGCGGCCCGGGCTGCTGGCGGCAACCTATATCGTCGTGCTGTTCTCGGTCATTGTCCAGGGCGGCTCGATCGAGCGCGTTCTCCACCGCTTTGCGCGCCGGACGAACGGGGCATGAGTCCTGCCGCGCTCAGCGCGCTGATCCTCGGCGGCGCGCTGATCCTGTTCGTGAGCGAGAAGGTCCGCCATGACCTGGTCGCGCTGATCGCACTGTTCGCCTGCCTCGCGGTCGGACTGGTGACGCCGGCCAAGGCGTTTCTGGGTTTCGCCGATCCCGCCGTCCTTGCGGTCGCGGCGATCCTGGTGGTCGGTCGCGCGGTCGAACTGTCGGGCGTCGCGGCGGCGATCGCCAAGGCGCTGATCCCGGCGCGCGCCGGGCTCGGGATGCGCCTCTCGCTGTTGCTGGCGGTGGCGATGCTGCTGTCGGCGTTCATGAACAACATCGCGGCGCTGGTCATCACCATGCCGATCGCCACCGAGATCGCGCGCGATGCGCGACTGCCGCCGACCGCTACACTCATGCCGCTGGCCTTTGCGACCATTCTTGGCGGGATGACCACGTTGATCGGCACGCCGGCCAACCTGATCCTTTCCTCCGTGCGCGAAAACGAACTCGGCGCGCCGTTCGGCTTCTTCACGATGACACCGGTCGGCGTCGCGGTCGCGCTACTCGGCCTCGCCTATCTCACGACTGTCGGCTGGCGGCTGCTGCCGATCCGGCAAAACGTTGAGGCGGCCAAGCGCGCACCGTGGCGGGTGTTCGAACTTGCCCTTCCGGAAACCGGGCTCGATCGCAGTGCGCTGCTGTCCAGCCTGCGAGAAAGCCGCGCTCGGCTGCTGGCGCATTTCCGCGAAGGCAGGCGAGCCGGTGGCGACTATGCCGCAGATGACCGGCTGCTCATCCTCTCTCGCCAGAACCAGTGGAGCGTCGCCGCGGCAACCGGGCTCGAGGCGGGCGCGCATCTGGCCCAGATGCCCGACGCCGTCACGGCGCGCGTCGTCGTGGCGCATGGCTCGATCCTCATCGGCCTTGGCTATGACGAGGTGCGCACCCAGAGCGACGACCGGCTAGAAGTGGTCGCGGTCGGCCCGCGCGTGGCGCGCGAGAAGCGTCCGCTGGTTCAGATGCGCATCCGAGCCGGTGACCAGCTCTATTTGCGTGGCGCGGCTGCCGATCTGGCGGCATTCATCACACGTGCGCGCCTGCTCGAAATCGACCGCCTCGACCCTGCGCCTGTTGCGCGGAAGCGGGCGACGCTGATACTCGCGATTTTTAGCCTGTCGATCGTGGCGATCGTCGGCGCCGGGCTGTCACCGGCCATCGCATTCCTGGGAGCTGCAGCCTTGCTCGCCGGCCTCAGGCTGTTGCCGGGGGAAGAGATCTATCGATCGATCGACTGGACGGTGGTTGTGCTGCTTGCGGCGATGATCCCGGTCGGCCAGAGCTTCAACGACAGCGGTGCGGCGGCGATCGCGGCGCAATGGCTAGGCGACATTTTGTCGGGTTTCCCGCTGCTCGGTGTGCTTGCGGCACTGTGCGCGGTCACTCTGGTGCTGTCGATCTTCCTCAACAATGTCGCGACTGCGGTCATCATGGGACCGCTGGCGATCGACGTCGCTCGGCTGCTCGATGTCAGCCCCGACGCGGTGCTACTCGCGGTGCTGATCGGCGCATCGTCCGATTTCCTGACGCCGATCGGCCATCAGAACAATCTGTTGGTGATGGGGCCGGGCGGCTACCGCTTTACCGACTATGCCCGCATGGGCGCGCTGCTGACGGTTCTGGTGGTGGCGACCGCGGCATTCACGCTCAGCCTGATGTATCGCTGATAGCTCTCGTGTCGAGGTTTCTAAATTTCCTGTGGTGCGTTAGGGTGAGGCTACGCCCTGGCATTCGCGTGCGCGCATTCTTTCGTCGGGCAACGCCCGGAGAAGAATGCCATGTTGATCCCGTTAGCCGCGCTGGCCAGTGCCGCCCTTGTCACCGCCTGGCTGACGTTCAGCCGGTTCGCCCGTTCGGAAAGCTGGCGCGCGACGGTCACCCCGCTCGCGTCGATCATCGGCAGCGGGTTCCTCATCTGCGGCCCGATCCTGGCACGCGAGTTCGGCCGTGCCGCGATCCTCGCCGAGGCCGCACTGTTGCTCATCGCCTACGCCGCAGGCGCGGTGATCCGGTTTAACATCATCCACGTCGAGAACTACCTCGGCAAGGCTACGCTCAACGACCCCGTCGCTTGGCTCGCCCGGATCACGCAGGGCGTGCTCGCCTTGGCCTATGCCATATCCGTGGCCTATTATCTGAAGCTCCTCGCCGAGTTTCTTTTAAAACCCCTGGGCACCGACCCTGCCTGGCATGCGCTCGCCTCCAACGGCATCGTGACCTCCATCATCCTGGCGATCATCGCGCTGGCCTTCGGCAATGGGCTGAGGCGCGTCGAGCATCTTGCGCACGGCACGGTGTCGCTCAAGATCGGCATCATCGCGGGCTTACTTGTCGGCCTGGCCTGCTGGTGGCTGACGAGCCACGGCGCCGATCCGTTGCCGCCCGCGCGGATTAGTTGGGGTAGCATTCCGCTGTTGCTTGGGCTGGTCATTACCGTGCAGGGCTTCGAGACATCGCGCTATCTCGGCCACGCCTACTCGCAGGAAATGCGCATCCGCACGATGCGCCATGCACAGTGGATCGCATCGGCGATCTATCTCGCCTTCCTCGCGCTGCTGACGCCGTTTCTCGGTCGTGCTGCGCAGGCGGAGGGTGTAGCCGGCATCCTCGATATTATGACCCTCGTCGCGCCGGCGCTCGGCATCTTCGTGCTGGTCGGCGCGCTGTCCAGCCAGCTCAGCGCCGCGGTTGCCGATTCGATCGGCTCGGGCGGGCTGATGAGCGAGGTGTCGCGCCGCAAGCTCAGTGTGGGCGCAGCGTTCGCGCTCGCCGGCGTGCTCGCGATCCTGGTGGTCTGGCTGACCGATCCATTTGAGGTGGTTGCCATTTCCTCACGCGCCTTCGCGCTCTTCTACGCCCTGCAATGCGTCCTGGCATTTGTCGTCGCGCGGCGAACGGGCGTCGGCAGGTGGCCACAGTTCGCGGGCTTTGTCGTAGTTGGATTGATCTGCATCGTCGCGACCCTCGTTGGGGCGCCAGCCGAAGGCTGATCGATGCGTTGGAGATCCCTGACACTGCGCCGTCTGCGCGCGCTGATGCGCCGGCACGGTCCCGAAGCGCTGGTCTGGCGGCGACGCATCGCCATCCTCGGCGGTGCGATCACGATCGGCCTTCTGGCACTGCTGTTCGCGCGACTTTCCGATCTTGCGGGCGAGACGTTTCTTCGCATCGTCCGGCGCTGGTGGTGGGGGCCAATCGTCGCCAGTCCATTGGGGTTCGCCGGCATCGTCTGGCTGACACGGCGGCTCGCACCGGCCGCCGTCGGCTCCGGTATTCCCCAGGTGATGGCCGCCTCACGCGATCCCGACCACGGTCTCGATAGTCTCGTTTCGGCGCGGACGGTTGCGGTCAAGTTCCTGCTGACGATCATGGCGTTGCTGTTCGGCGCTTCGGTGGGGCGCGAGGGGCCGACCGTCCAGCTGTCAGCGGCGATCATGGGCTATGCCCACCGCCTGCTCGCCATTCCCTTGCGCGCCTCGGTCTATATCGCCGGCGGTGCGGCCGGCGTGGCGGCTGCCTTCAACACACCGCTCGCGGGCATTGCCTTCGCAATCGAGGAGCTTGCCGCGGCCTATGAACAGCGCATGTCCTTGCTGGTGATGGCCGCCGTGCTGATCGCCGGCATGGTCAGCCTCGGACTGGCCGGCGACTATGTCTATTTCGGCGTGATGCGTCAGACTTTGGGAGTGCGCGAGGCGATGATCGCCGCGCCGGTCGCCGGCGTTATCGGTGGCATTGCCGGTGGTCTGTTCTCCCGCCTGATGCTCGCGGCGGGTACGACGCAATGGGCGCCGATGGCGCGGCTTCGCAAGCGGCCGGTGGTGCTTGCCGCGGCATGCGGACTGGTCGTCGCGATCGTCGGTGTAGCCACGGGCCTGACCTGGGGCACCGGCTACCAGACGGCGAACGCGGTGATTGCTGGCGCCGACGTGCCTTTGTGGTTCGGTGGCGCCAAACTTGCTGCAACTTTAGCAACCGCCTTATCCGGTATCCCCGGCGGCATCTTTGCGCCGTCCCTGTCTGTAGGTGCCGGTATTGGCGACATGCTGCGCAGCCTGTTTCCCGGATATCCTTCAGGCGCGATCGTTCTCTTGGGCATGGTAGGCTATTTTACTGGAGTGGTCCGCGCGCCCCTGACCGCTGTGATCATCATCTCTGAAACGACTGCAAGCCGCGGCCTCATGCTGCCGCTCCTCGCCGCCGCGCTAGTCGCTGATTTCGCTGCGCAGATCGTTTGCAAGGAGAGGTTGTATCATGGGCTAGCAAAACGGTTTTCAACGTCGGACGACGGGAAAATTCAATAACGTTGATCAGAAGTGATGCCGATCTCGTCCGTTTTAAGCGCGTTCATCCAGCCATGAATTACATGCGCAAATCCATTGCCTCCGCGCGCGATCCGTGGCTGATTGTTGATATTGCATACCGAGAACTCAGCCATTCAGACGGGCGAGTAGCTCGGTGAGCGTATCCCTGATCCGAACCACTTCCTGCCGGTGTGTTGCGGACATTTTTCCCAGCAAGGATTCGGCACTCCTCGTCATTCCAAGGCGTATGCTTCGACGATCCTCAGAATTGGCGCGTCGTTCCAGCCAGCCCATCGATACCATCCGATCAACCAGCTCGCTCGCGGTGTGGGGTTGAACGAACAACTGGTCGGCAAGACGGCCGATTGTAATGGTTCGATCTGGAGCGGCGCGAATGGCGAGGAGGCACTGATGTTGCTGGGGCGTCATGCCGAGCGCTTTCGCTGCACGCTCGCTGAAGTTGAGAAACCGTCTAAGCTCGTATCTAAAGGCTGCCAGAGTTTCGTAATCAGCCTCAGATACACCCGACGAAGTTTGTGAACTTGATTGCACCCGGTCGCTCCGATTTGATCGGATAGACCGGACGACTGCCCGGTCGACCGACACACCGTCTTACATAGTTTGCAGTGTGCCGGCCTCCACCCCGAAAATGTGGAATATATCGCGCTACGACAGAAATCAATTTACGTTAGGTCCCCCCATAAGGCGCGCCGCGCGTCACTTGATTTATATATCGTTGTACGATATATAAATTTCCATGTTGATGCGAGCGCGAGAAACTTGCGGCGTCGTCAGAGGTACTGCGAAACGCTGTTTGCGGCGTGACATTCCAAAGCCAGTGATAGAGTGCCTCAGGGACAATCGGGCGCCTACCGACGCCGAGGTTGACGCGGTGGCCGCCGCAATGTGGCGCGAAATAAACCCGACCACGAAGATGTCGAAGGAGGTGCCGCTCGCGTGTCGAGCACGCAGCGATATCTTGAGAGCCGCAAAGGCCGCGCTCGGAAACTTCGTCGAACCCAATTCGTCTGAAGGCGAAAGGGCGATGAGGATCGCGCGACGCCTGCCGACGCGATGGCGTTAGTTACGCAACCTGTCTCGCGACACCAAACGGAAAGGAAGTATCGTCATGACGAAGACCATTATCATCACGGCTGTTGTAGTCGCCGTGCTCGCTTTTATTTGGTTCCGGTACCGGAGAAGCCTTGTGCATCTCCATGAGGAGCTCGAACCCGGGCGTGGTATCGCAGACGAAGCAGCGACGGCATTTAGCGACGTTGCACGTCAGATCATCCGCGATAGATCGTCAAAATAATGCGCTCATCCGCTGCCTGCTCGACCTCTATTGCAGGTCAAATTCGCAAGCGTCGCTCATGATCGTGAAAGGTTACCGATGCGTCGTATGATATCTCTCTTTTTGAGCACCATCCTGGTATCGGTGAATTTAAGTGGTTGCATCACATTTCGCGACAAGACGAGCTATTATGAAGGCCCTGTACATCCAGCCAAGAAATGATCTTTTGGCTTCAGTGCAGCTTGCAATTCACTGATCGGAAATGCCTGATCCGCTGCACAGTGGCGCATGCGACTGCGCTGCCCAAATCCGAAGTTCGCTGACGCGACGCCTCCTCATCACGGGAAACCGGTGGCACGTGTTCTCATCGCAATTCCGGATTGCAAATCATGTCGTGATACGATATATTTGGCATCAGGAGACTGGAGATGGCTGAACCAAAGGTGAGCGGCTTCGAAATCAGCGGCGCTGCGGCGCTCTTTCTCTTCGCTGTGTTTGTCGTCCATGTCGGCTTGAGGACGATATTCCGCGCGTTGTTCTAGGGGTGAGATAATGGCCGCAAGGCGAGCAGCACCATGGTTGACGTTGGTTTGAAGTACAAATTGCGGGAGACGCGCCGAATGATTTTTTTTGCAATGCTCAACGGAGAGCGCGTCTATTCTCTCACAATGCCGCATGACGACGGACCGGTTCATCTGCCCGACTTGGCGAAGATCGGCCTCACCGGGTTTCAAAGTAGCCACCCCAATCTTTCCCTACGCGAACATGACATCGTGTTCGGTTTCGACAACCGCCGATCTACCGATGAAAATGATGGCGAACATAATGCGCTTGGTCGTAGAATTTGCGAATGATAGCATTCGCGCGACCAATCCGCGTTTAGGGTGAGACCGTCCCGCGAGATTTTCGTAGCCGAGAAATTTTCTATTTCGATGTTCTGAAGTTTTCACGCGACCGATTAAATTAGTCCTGGCAAAGCGAACGTCCGCGATTCATTCTTGACGCACCAGAAGCTGCCAGTCCGCTATCGGGCCCAAAAGCAGTCATTCGCGGAAAGCTTTGGAACGACCGCTTCCCACCCCATTGCTGACGTTCGCGTCCAGATTGCTTCACTCGATTGCGGACACAAGCGCACGCACCTAATGGTCTGGCATGGCAAAGGCTGACCGACTTGCTTGGCTCGACACTCGCAGAGCAGAGCTTGAAGCTGAGTATTATACAGAGCTAGTCGCGGCGCTGCAGGCAACCGCGGCCGGAAAATGGGGCCTTTTCGACCATAATGGTGATCGCTGGACACGTGCCGCTGTCGCTTCTGTTGTCGACAATCTGAACGAGCTAGGCAGCACTATTGACGGGGCGAGAAACCAGCTAGGATTGCCGCCCTACGAACTCCATCAGCAGTTCCTAGCATCCCGCGGGCCGGTGGGACCGCAAGCCGTGGGAGAGCCTAACGGGCCATAACTCCCTTTCCGCTTCATCCGTATAATTTCCGTAATATCCAACGAAAATCAATGATGGACGTTGACGAGCAAATATCGATCTGAATTACGAAAATCTACCGTTTCCTCACGTTTGTAGATAACCTAAATTTTAGACAGGCAGCGACGTATCGGCCCTCTCACGGCTGAAACACGGGTTCGATTCCCGTAGGGGTCACCAAAAGACGAGAAATTCGCTGGGGGCGAATTTTCGCTTTTGGTGACGGCAGCGCAAGCTGCCGTGAGGCGCGAAGCGCCGAGCCAGCTGCGTCAGAACCCCAACTCCGCCATATCCACAGCCCGCCCTTCGCACGCACTGATCTCAGCCGCCGTCCCGATCGCGACCGCGCGCAACCCATCCTCCGCCGACACCATCACCGGCCCCTCGCCACGAACCGCAGCCAGGAAATGCTGGTGCTCGTAAAGCGTGGAGCCGAAGTGTGCGCCCGCGTTCATCGCGACCTCATCGACCGGCACGACCGTGCGCTCGACCTGCTTCGCGGCCTTGCGGCCCGTGCGCGGCGAATAAAGGATCGCGCCTTCCGGAATTAGGACTTCCAGCCGGGCATTGTCACCCACGGCCATGATCTCTTCCTCATTCTCCGCGCCGTCCGCGAACATGCAGAGGTCGAGCATCGCGCGAACGCCGTTCGCGAAATCGACGACGGTGTAACTGTTGTCGATGATGTCCGGCTTGCGGCCGTCATAACGCTCGTCGACGTGATTTACGTCCATGGCGCCGGAACAATAGACACGGACGGCCTCAGACTGGGTAATCAGGCGCATCAGGTCGAAGAAATGGCAGCATTTCTCAACCATCGTTCCACCAGTGTTTTCGTTGAACCGGTTCCAGTCGCCGAACTTCACCTGGAACGGATAGCGATGCTCGCGGATCGCCAGCATGCGCAGCGGCCCCATGCGTTCGTCGTGTACCTGCCGGATGAACTCGGCGGCCGGCGGCATGAATCGATATTCCATCGCGGTCCAGAAAATACCGGGCGATTTCGCCGCTCGCTCGACGATCCACCGCGCATCGTCGATGGTGGTCGCCAGCGGTTTTTCGCACAGGATATGCAGCCCCGCGTCAAACAACGGTTCCAGAACCTGGCGGTGCGTATTGTTCGGGCTCGCGACGATCACCGCGTCGACCAGCCCGCTTTTTGCGAGCGCGGCCGAATCCTCGAACGTCGCAAGCGAAACAGCGTCACCTACGGTACTCTGGCTGGTCGAAAACGCTCCGCCACGCGGATCTGCGACCGCCACGAGCTTCGCGCCCGGCGTCAGCGCGAGGTTTTTGATGTGCTCGATCCCCATCATGCCGCCGCCCACCAGGCCGTAGCGCACCTCTTGCGTCATGCAGTCTCTCCTCGAATGGACGTATGGTTCGGCAAGGATCGAACAGCCAATCACTTGATCGATCCAAATGACATCGCTGTCTTATTACACGCCGTTTCAAAGAACAAAAGGGAGTTTTCGTAACGGAACTGACGATAAATCGGTCATTATATGTCTTGCGCTGTCATATTGACGGCTTAACGGGAGGTCAGGGAGAAGATCAACGATGAAGCGCCGCCTACTCGTCACCCGCAAATGGCCCGCCGCTGTCGAAGAGCATCTCTGCGCGCAGTTCGACGTCACACTTAACGAACCCGACGCGCCCCTCGATCGCTCCGCTCTCATCGAAGCAATGACGCGCTACGACGCGATCTGCCCGACGATTACCGACCGCTTCGATGCCGAAATCCTTGCGACGCCGGGCGCGCGCGTCCGCATGCTCGCCAATTTCGGCGCCGGTTTCGAACATATCGATCTCGACGCGGCCAAGGCCGCCGGAATAGTCGTCACCAACACACCCGGTGCGCTGACCGAAACAACAGCAGATCTTGCAATCCTGCTCATGCTGATGGCGGCGCGGCGCGCGGGCGAGGGCGAACGGGAATTGCGCGCCGGCCGGTGGACGGGCTGGCGTCCGACACATCTGACCGGTCAGGGCGTAAGCGGCAAGACACTGGGGCTGGTCGGCTTCGGGCGGATCGCCCGCGCGACAGCGCGCCGGGCAAGTGCGGGTTTCGGAATGCGCATCCTTTATCACAGCCGTCACCGGGCATCGCCTGACGTAGAGGCGGCCTGCAGCGCAACCTACGTGCCGAGACTGGACGCTTTGGCGGCGGAGGCGGATTTCCTTTCACTGCATATCCCCGGCGGCGCCGCTACGCGGCATCTGGTCGACGCGCGCCTTCTTGAGCAGATGAAGCCGTCTGCCACGCTGATCAACACAGCGCGCGGATCGGTCGTGGACGAGGTCGCGCTGGCCGCCGCCCTCGAGGCCGGAACGATCGCCGCTGCAGGGCTCGACGTATTCGAACGCGAGCCAGCCGTATCGCCAGCGTTGCTCGCGCGGGAGAATGTCGTCCTGTTGCCGCATCTCGGCAGCGCGACGATCGAAACCCGTACCGGCATGGGCATGCAGGCAGCGGAAAACCTGATCGCTTTCTTTGACGGAAAAGAGCCTCCGAACCGTGTTGCCTGATACGGTCGACATCGTCCGAGCAGCCGTCGCCCGGAAATGGAGCGGCCGTCCGCGAAGTCCCTTGGTTGTCGGCATCTGTGGTGCGCAGGGCAGCGGGAAGTCGACGCTTTCCGACAAGCTCGCGACCGCGCTCGACAGCGACGGGCTAACCACCGCCGTGCTTTCGATCGACGATCTCTATCACACCAAGGCCGAGCGTGAGCGCTTGGCGCGCGAGATTCATCCGCTGCTGCGTACCCGCGGCGTGCCGGGCACTCACGATATCCCGCTGGGCCTCGCGACGCTGGACGGGATCGACGCCGGTCAAGCGATACGCTTGCCGCGCTTCGACAAGGCGCGCGATGATAGAAGCCCTGCCGAGACATGGCCGACGGCTCCGGCACCGATCGATATTGTGCTGTTCGAGGGATGGTGCGTCGGCGCCGCGCCCCAGCCGCTTGCCGCCCTCGCCGTGCCTGTCAACGCCTTGGAAGCTTCTGAAGACTCGGACGGCTCTTGGCGTAGTTTCGTGAACGAGGCGTTGGCCGGGCGTTATCAGGCGCTGTTCGCACGCATCGACATGCTGGCGATGTTGCGCGCTCCGGATTTCTCGGTCGTGAAGTACTGGCGGCTCGAACAGGAACACGCCCTGCGGGCGGTAAGCCCTGCCGGATCGGCCGGAGTGATGAACGATGACCAGGTGATCCGCTTCATCGCGCATTATGAACGATTGACTCGGCATATCCTTGCCGAGATGCCGAACCGCGCAAACCTTGTAATCGACCTGGACGAAAAGCGAAACGCGACGGGGTTCACCGAACGCCAAACCGACTGGAACTCGACCGAATGATCATCTCCTCCCCGCTCGATTTCCACGAGGCCGCCCGCCGCCGGTTGCCGCGTTTCCTGTTCGACTATGCCGATGGCGGCGCCAATGCCGAAGAGACGATGCGCCGGAATATCAGCGACCTCGCTGAGGTGTCCCTCCGCCAGCGCGTGTTGCAGAATGTCGAGAATATCGACCTGACGACAAGCCTGTTCGGCATGGACCTGGCGATGCCTGTCGTCCTCGGCCCGGTCGGGATCGGCGGCATGTTCCGGCGACGAGGCGAGCGTCAGGCCGCAGCCGCGGCGCATCGTGCAGGCATTCCCTTCACGCTCTCCACCGTTGCGATCTGTTCGATGAGGGAGATTTCGGCCGCGGCCGACGGACCGAACTGGTTCCAGCTCTATGTCCTGCGCGACCGGTCGGTCATGCGCGAAATGATCGCCAGCGCCAAGGCGGCCGGTGCGAAAGCGCTGATCTTTACGGTCGATCTTCCGGTTGCCGGTTCGCGCTATCGCGACGCCCATTCGGGCATGTCCGGGCCATATTCCGGTGCCCGGCGAATCATGCAGGCGATCGGCAACCCGCGCTGGGCCTGGGATGTCGGCCTGCTCGGCCGGCCGCACCGGTTGGGCAATCTCGAACCGATGCTGGGCAAGCGCGCTGGCATCAACGACTACATGGGCTGGCTCGGCAGCAATTTCGATCCGTCGATCGGCTGGGCCGATCTCGACTGGATCCGGTCCGAATGGGACGGGCCGCTGATCATCAAGGGCATTCTCGATCCGGAAGATGCGCGTGAGGCGGCGAACATCGGCGCTCAGGGCATTGTCGTGTCCAACCACGGCGGGCGGCAGCTGGATGGCGTAATGTCGACCGCGCGCGCCCTGCCCGGGATTGCGGACAGCGTCGGCGATCAGCTGACGGTGCTGGTGGACTCAGGCATCCGCTCCGGTCTCGATGTGGTGCGTATGCTCGCACTCGGCGCGAAGGGCGTGTTGCTGGGCCGGGCGTGGGTGTTCGCACTTGCTGCACAAGGCGAAGCTGGTGTTACGCGGCTTCTCGAACTGTTCGCGGCAGAAATGAATGTGGCTATGGCGCTGACCGGTGTTTGCCGGGTCGAACAGATCAACCGATCCATCCTCGACGAATCGGCACGGTAAAACCGATCCGTTTCGCGACTCGATTCGGACCCGATTCGTTCTCGATTGGCTGTTGGCCCGCAATCGCAAGTATTGGCCACAGTAATACTCAATATGACCTCAGGTGATCGGGAGTAAACTCGGCCGACACTTACTCGAAACGATCGCTTGAATCTGATGACAAGCGGTCTGCCGAGGGCGTTCTCTCAAGCGTGAGCCGCCCGCTCACGCTATCCGCGGCGCGTCCTCATTGGAAATTTCAGCCATTTTTGTCAGCCACTTAGCATTATCAGCGCGCCTGATTGGCAAGCTTCATGGCCGCGACGGTTTGCGCTCACTGCAAAGAAAAAGGGCCTCGAGTTTCCTCGAAGCCCTTCTTGAAATCCTAACCGCTGATTAGCGGGTGCCGGCGTCGCCGTCACCATAGAGCCAATCCCAGAAACCGCGGGTCGGACGCGCAACCTTACGCATTTTGGTCCCCTTAGTCCTACCGCGCAGACAGCTGTGCGGTGAAACATGGTTACCAAAAGGTTAATTGGTTAGCAATCGTTAACTATGCTGCGGCCTGCCCCTCGATATGCGCATCGGTACGGTCCTTTTGCAGCCGAGCGCGGAAACTCATGAAGTCGACGGGCCGGCCGACATGGTACCCCTGTACCTCGTCGCAACCCAATTTACGCAGCAGATCAAGCGTTTCGGCATCCTCCACGCCCTCGGCAACGACATTGCGGCCAAGTTCGTGCGCCATGCGCAGGACCGATTCCACGACGACGCGATCGGCAGCGCTGGTGAGTACGCGCTTCACAAAACTCTGGTCGATCTTCATTTCGTGCGCGGGGATGCTGCGGACATATTCCAGCGACGAGAAGCCGGTGCCGAAATCGTCGATCGACAGGCCGAAGCCGGACTGGCGCAGTGCCTCCAGCGTCTTTTCGACCTGGTCGTCGTCCGCCGACATGAGGACGGATTCGGTGATTTCCACCATGATCCGTTCGGCCGGGACACCGGCTTTCTTGCACTTTGACGCCAGGGTCGCCGCAAATTCTGAATCGCCGAGGATCGGCACAGACACGTTGATCGCAAGCTTGTAGTCGCCATCGGCGGACAACAGCTGCGATGCCGCGAGTGCGCGGTCGACGACGTAATCGGTCAACGGGCCGATGCGCTGGCTCCGCTCGGCGGCCGGAATGAACTCGGCCGGGCTGATATTGCCACGGTCGGGATGTTGCCAGCGGAGCAGGATTTCCGCACCGGTAATGCGCCCGGTCTTGAGGTCGAGCTTTGGCTGGTAAGCAAGCCAGAACTCCTCCGCCTCGATTCCCCGGTCGATTTCGCTCGCCAGCGACAGCTGCCATGCGGCGTCGGCCGTGCGCTTCGGATCGTAGAGTTTCCAGCGCTTGCCCGTGCGCAGCGCCTCTTCGGCGCAGAGCAACGCACTGCTCGCGCGGCTCGCAACGGTGCGGCTGCTGTCGAGGTCCGCGCCGAAGGAAATGGCGACGTCGACACGGCGGTCGCCGATCTGCAGCGCGGCGGAGAACAACGCCTTCAAGCCTTCGAGATGATGACCGAGCTCCATCGGCCCTTCGACCGGCGAAACCCAATAGAAAACGCCGTCGTCCGCCTGGTAGATTTCGATGTCCTCGTCCCTCAACCGGAGGCGACTGACGATTTCGGCGACGATCGTTCCTTCGACATCGCGCGGGAAACTCGCGCAAATGGCGGCGTAATTGTCGATCTTCGCTGCGACCACAGCCGTACCAGGCAGGCTTTTCAGCTCGCGCAGGGCAACGATGTTCGCGAGCCCGGAATTCTCGTTCATGCGGCTCTTCTGCCAGCCGAGCCGCAGGCGCGCATTCTGCACGGCCGCAATGCCCAGCATCAGCAACGCCGGCGAAAGCTCGATCGAGATGTGGTTGCTGTCGAGAAGGATCGGCACACCCGCTGCGGCCACGACGGCCAACAGGTTGACGGAGATCTGCCAGAAACGGCTGCGGACAAATACGATCAAGACGCTCGCGGCGACGGCGAGAAGCCATGGCGCGAACCATCCGGCATCGATGGGCATGCCGGACCGCAGCGTCTGGGCGGCAATCGCGTGGACATAAACCCCGGGGTGCGCGCCCTGACTGGGCAGGAAGCGGATATCGCCCAGCGAACGCGCCACATCGCCCACGATGACGTCGGCTCCCTTCAGCGGACGGATGCTGCCGGGCTTCTGGATGACGTCGCTCGCCGACAGGTAAGGAATGCTGGTCGCTGCAATCGAAAAGTCCGGACGAACGCGCACGCCCGCTTCGGCACGCTGGCCGGAAACGACCGCCGAAATCGAAGGATAGTGATTCTTGCCGTTCGCCGCCTGCAGGTAGACCTGATCGATCTGGCCCAGCAGATTGTACCGGGTCTTGAATGTCGCGACGCCGACGTGCGGACGGATCGTCTCCGCCGGCAGCAGCATGCCATCGATGCTTCCGTTCTGGCTCTGCCCGAACCCGGCGCCCAGGAAAATATCGCCCTTGTATCGGTTCGCAACGTCGATGAAGGCGCGATCGTTGTCGGGCGTGTCGGTATCCGCCAATGCCTTGTCGAACAGGATCTTGTTCGCGCCGGCTTTCTTCAGGTTGTCGACAAGCTTCGCGAATTCCGCACGCGGCCAGGGATAGCGCTGGTTCATCGCGGCGAGGCTTTTCTCGTCGATGCCGACCACCACGACAGTGCTGTCGGCAGGCACGGATCGCGCAAGGAAACGCAGGTTGCGGATAGCGTCGTCGACCGGCTCGAGAAAACCGATCCCGCCCAGGAACATGGAAATCAGCGCCGCATAAACGAGGATGCGCGTACGCGCCGCACTGCGCCAGCGCTTGCGCGTACCGGAAAAGGGTGCAGCAATACCCACGGCTATGCGGTGCCGCCTTGCGAGAAAATGCTGTTCCGGTCGTGCGCCATCGATGCTGTTCCACGCGGGCAACATGCTCCGCCCGAAACGATCTAATCGCCGTTTGCCAAGATTTGGTTAGCGGCCGGTCATAATTGGGCGTTCTTACCCTCGGGCCGGGATTTTACCGGGTTTCCCGCGCAATCGTTTTTCGCGTGGTGGACCCATAAGGCGGTTTCAGTCCCGCCAAACCCGCCACGTCGATCTTCGGCTGCCGGTAGATCGCCTTGGCATGACTGAACGTTCGAAAGCCGTCGATCCCGTGATAGGATCCCGTACCCGACGGGCCGATACCGCCGAACGGCAAATCCTCCATGCTCGTGTGAAAAATCACGTCGTTGACCGTCACGCCGCCCGAGATCGTCCGGTCGAGGACGCGGCGCTCTTCGGAAGCGTCCCCACCGAAATAATAGAGGCCAAGCGGGCGGTCATGCGCGTTGACATAGGCGACCGCTTCCTCGGTATTCTCGACTGCACGAACCGGCAGGACGGGACCGAAAATCTCTTCCTGCATGACAGCCATGTCGTCGGTTGGATTGCGCACGATATGCAACGGCATCTTGTTGCCGTTCGATCCTTCGAAGTCCTCGTTGGCGGGGTTGATCGTGACGATCTCCGCTCCCTTCGCCTTCGCATCGTCCAGATAGCCGCGCAGTCGGTCGCGGTGGCGCGCGTTGATGACGCTGGTGTAGTCGGGGTTTGCGAGCAGGGTTGGATACAGGACCGAGACCGCTTTGCCGATCTCGTCCACGAACTCCGCCTCATGACGACGTGGCACCAGAACGTAATCCGGCGCGAGGCATATCTGCCCGGCGTTGAGCATCTTGCCGATGGCGATGCGCTCCGCTGCCTGTTTCAGGTTCGCGGACTCGCCGATGATGACCGGAGACTTCCCGCCCAGCTCCAGCGTAACCGGCGTCAGGTTATCGGCGGCTGCATGCAGGATGTGGCGGCCGATCCCTGTCGCGCCCGTGAACAGCAAATGGTCGAAGGCGAGCCTGGAAAATGCCTGCCCGACCTCTGGCCCGCCGCTGAAGAAGACGACCTCGTCCCCGGCGAAATACTTCGGGCCTAGCGTCTCGAAAAGCGCTGCCGTGGCGGGCGTATATTCCGACAGCTTGACCATCGCCCGGTTGCCCGCGGCGAATACGCCCGCCAGCGGCGACATCGTCAGGTTCACGGGGAAATTCCACGGCGAAATGATGCCGATCACGCCTTTCGGCTGGTATTCGATGCGCGCACGGGCGCCGAGCAGGCCGAGCGGAAACCGCACCGGACGCTTTTCCGGACGCATCCAGGCCGACAGGTGTTTCAGCGCGTGCTTCGCCGCGCCGATCGACACGCCGATATCGGTCATCATCGACTGCTCGCGACTGCGGTGTCCGAAGTCGTCCGACATGGCGGCGGCGAAAGCATCGCCGTTTTCGACCATCATGGCGATCGCGCGCTTTAGCCTGTCCCGCCGCGCACCTTCGCTTATGGGCAGCTCGGCATTGAACGCAGAGCGTTGCACGCCCAGCACATCGGTCAGTTGCCCGGTTTCCGCATCCGCCATCACGCCCGCTCCTCTGTTTATTGCAATACCGTGTTGCATTCCCGTCGCGAAATGCAACCAGTTCGCGTCATTGCGATTACCGTCACCGGCGCTAAGGAGCATAGGGCCTGCCAGAGGAGACAGCGTTGTCAGAAGCGTTCGAAACCATCGTCATCTTCGGCGCGACCGGCGATCTGGCACAGCGCATGCTGTTTCCGTCGCTCTACAATCTCGACGCCGACGGGTTGCTTCCCAAGGATCTTCGCATCCATGGCGCGGCACGCAGCGCGCTCGACGATGCGGCATTCGTCGAACAGGTGACGAAGAGCCTGACCGATCACCTGCCGGCCGAGCAGCTGAAGGACGATGTCCAAAAGCGCTTCCTGGCCCGGCTCGGCTATTGCACCGTCGATATCGCGAACCCGAAGGACTTCGACTGTCTTGCGGGCAAGATCGGCAGCGCGAAGGACAAGGGTGTCGCGTTTTACCTTTCCACGCCGCCCTCCCTGTTTGCGCCCGTGGTGGCCGGACTTGAAGCATCAGGCCTGACCGGCCCCATGACCCGCATCGCGATGGAAAAGCCGATCGGCTACGACCTGAAGTCGAGCCGCGAAGTCAACGCCGCGGTCGCGCACGGGTTTTCCGAAGACCGGGTCTTCCGGGTCGATCATTATCTCGGCAAGGAAACCGTCCAGAACCTGCTGGTCCTACGCTTCGGCAACATGCTGTTCGAGCCGCTGTGGAATGCTGCCAGTATCGAGCATGTCCAGATCACCGTTGCGGAGACCGTGGGGCTCGAAGGGCGCGTGTCGTATTACGACGGCGTCGGCGCCCTCTCGGACATGGTGCAGAACCACATGCTCCAGCTCCTGGCGCTGGTCGCGATGGAAGTGCCCGCGAAATACGACGCAACCTCGGTGCGTGATGAAAAGGTGAAGGTTCTGCGCTCGCTGCGCCCGATGGATGCCGCGACCGCTGCATCCAACAGCGTCAAGGGTCAGTACCGTGCGGGCGCGATCGACGGGAAGCCGGTCGCCGGATACATCGACGAACTGGGCAAGCCGTCGGACACCGAGACTTTCGTCGCGGTGAAGGCATTCATCGACAACTGGCGGTGGAAGAACGTCCCCTTCTATCTCCGAACCGGTAAGCGCCTGCCGCAGAGGCACTCCGAAATCCTTATCCAGTTTCGGCCGGTGCCCCATTCGATCTTTTCCGGACGCGGGCCGAAGCTCGATCCAAACGCACTCGTCATCCGCCTGCAGCCCGAGGAGGGAATGTCGCTGTCGGTGATGACGAAGGAACCGGGCCTCGACCGGGGCGGCGTCGCACTGAAGAAAGTCGATCTCGACGTCAGCCTGACTGCCGCCTTCGCGGGGCAGCGTCGCCGCATCGCTTATGAACGGCTGCTGCTCGACTTGCTCGAAGGTGACACCACGCTGTTCGTCCGCGCCGACGAGATCGAGGCTGCATGGACGTGGATCGATTCGATCCACGACGCCTGGAAAGCCGCGGGCGTGGCGGCCAAACCTTATACCGCGGGCAGCTGGGGTCCCTCCGCATCGGCGGGCATGATCGAGCGCGACGGGGCCAGCTGGCATGACGCTTAACCCTGCGGTCGAGGCGATAACCGCGCGCATCGTCGAACGGTCGCGCACGACCCGAGCCGCCTATCTCGACCTGATCGATCGGCAGCGCGACGCCGGGACCAATCGCCACAATCTGTCATGCGGCAACCTCGCCCATGCGTTCGCGGCGGCGGGTGAGGACAAAGGCGTCATCAAGCGCGGCAATGCCGTGAACATCGGCATCGTTACGTCGTACAACGACATGCTGTCGGCGCATCAGCCGTACGGACGCTATATCGAGCCGATCAAGCTGCACGCCCGCGAAGTGGGAGCGACAGCGCAGGTGGCAGGCGGCGTGCCCGCAATGTGCGATGGCGTGACGCAGGGCCAGGCAGGCATGGACCTTTCGCTGTTCAGCCGCGACACGATTGCACTCGCGACCGCGGTATCGCTGAGCCATGCGATGTTCGAGGGGCTGCTGCTGCTCGGCATCTGCGACAAGATCGTGCCCGGACTGCTCATGGGCGCGCTGCGCTTCGGCCACCTCCCCGCGATCTTCGTGCCAGCAGGACCCATGCCCTCGGGCCTTGCCAACAAGGAGAAGCAGAGGGTCCGCCAGCTCTATGCGGAGGGCAAGTGCGGTGAGGCGGAACTTCTCGAGGCCGAAAGCGCCAGTTATCACGACGCGGGCACCTGCACCTTTTACGGTACCGCCAATTCGAACCAGATGATGATGGAGGTGATGGGTCTCCACATGCCCGCCGCCGCCTTCGTCAATCCGGGCACAAAGCTGCGCGGCGAACTGACCCGTGCTGCAACACACCGGATCGCGTCGATCGGCTGGGATGGCGGTGATTACCGGCCGCTGGCGAAATGCGTCGATGAAAAGGCGATCGTGAACGCCATCGTCGGACTGCTTGCGACGGGTGGGTCGACCAATCATGCCATCCACCTGCCCGCCATGGCACGCGCGGCGGGAATACAGATCGACTGGCAGGACTTCGACGAACTCTCGGCCGCGGTCCCGCTGATCGCGCGCGTTTACCCCAATGGCCCCGGTGACGTGAATGACTTCCACCACGCGGGCGGGATGGGGTTCGTTATTCGGGAACTGCTGAACGCGGGCCTGTTGCACGGTGACGTCATGACGGTCGCGCGCGGGTCGCTCGCCGACTATGCGGCAGAGCCAGCGCTGGTCGATGATGCGCTCGTCTGGAACCCGGCACCGGCCGCCAGCCGCAATGACGCGATACTGCGCCCGCCTTCCGATCCCTTTCTCCCCGACGGCGGGATGCGCCTGCTGAAAGGCAACCTCGGCCGCTGCATCATCAAGACCAGCGCGGTCGCTGCCGAACGCTGGACGATCGAGGCGCCATGCGCGGTATTCTCGACGCAGGACGATGTGCTGCGCGCGTTCAAGGCGGGCGAACTCGACCGCGATGTCGTGGTCGTTGTCCGCTTCCAGGGACCGCATGCGAACGGCATGCCCGAACTCCACAAGCTGACACCCGCACTGGGCGTGCTGCAAGACAAGGGCTATCGCGTCGCGCTCGTCACCGACGGCCGCATGTCGGGCGCCAGCGGAAAGGTGCCCGCCGCCATCCATGTCTCGCCCGAAGCCGGGCTGGGCGGATCGATCGGCAAGCTTATCGACGGCGATGTCGTGCGCGTCTGCGCAGTGACCGGCGCGTTGTCGACCACTGCCGATCTGTCGAACCGTCCCTCCGCCGCCGCACCTCCAGCGGCCGACGGCGTCGGGCGTGAGTTGTTCGCGTTCATGCGCACGGGCGCTGACGAAGCCGAACGCGGCGCATCCGCAATGCTCGCGAGCGCGGGGCTATAGTGCAGGTCGTGGCCGTCGATATCGGCGGAACCCATGCACGCTTTGCCTTGGCCGAGGTCGGCGACGGCCGCGTACGGACACTGGGCGAGCCGACCACGCTCAAGACCGCCGAACACGCCAGTTTCCAGTCCGCATGGGCTGCATTCGCCGCATCGCAACCCGACCCCCTGCCCCGCGCCGCAGCCATTGCCATCGCAGCGCCGGTCAAGGGCGACGTGCTGCAACTGACGAACAACCCCTGGGTCATCCGCCCCGCCCTCATCCCGGAGCAGCTCGGCGTAGATGCTCATGTGCTGGTCAATGATTTCGAGGCGGTCGGCCATGCCGTAGCTCAGGTCGATGACGACGCGCTGATCCATGTCGCTGGGCCCATGGGCCCGTTACCCGCGGGTGGGATGACGACCATCGTCGGCCCCGGGACGGGCCTGGGTGTAGCGATGCTCTACCGCGAGGGTCCGCGCTATCATGTCATCCCCTGCGAGGGCGGCCATATCGAATTCGCGCCGCTCGATGCGGTCGAGGATGCGGTGCTTGCCGATCTGCGTGCGAAACATCGCCGTGTGTCCGCCGAGCGGATCGTTTCCGGTCCCGGCCTCGCGCCGATCTACAATGCACTGGCCCGGATCGAGGGGCGCGAGCCGACCTCACTCGACGACAAGGCGCTTTGGACGGCCGCATTCGACGGCAGCGACAGCCTTGCCGCCACCGCGCTCGACCGTTTCTGCCTGTCGCTGGGTTCGATCGCTGGCGACCTTGCCCTAGCACAGGGCGCCAATAGCGTCGTGATCGCCGGCGGCCTTGGCCTTCGGCTGGCCGATCGGCTGCCGACGTCCGGCTTTGCGGAGCGTTTTACCGCCAAGGGGCGTTTCCAGTCGATGATGGCTGGTGTACCCGTCCGCCTTATCACGCACCCTCAGCCCGGCCTGCTGGGTGCGGCCGCAGCCTTTGCACGGGAGTTCAGCGCATGAATATCGACGCCATCATGCGGACCTCGCCGGTCATCCCGGTGCTGATCGTGGAGGATGTGGCACAGGCCGCACCGATGGCGGAAGCACTGGTCGCGGGCGGACTTCGCGTTCTCGAAGTGACACTGCGCACCCCCGCTGCACTCGACGTGATCCGCGAGATGAAGCAGGTCGAGGGCGCGATCGTCGGCGCAGGCACGGTGCTCAACGAGGCAGATCTCGATGCGGCACTCGCGGCGGGATCGGAGTTCATCGTCAGCCCCGGCCTGACCGACACGCTCGGGAAAGCCGCCATCGCGAGTGGTGTCCCCTTCCTTCCCGGCATCGCCAATGCGGGCGACATCATGCGCGGGCTCGATCTCGGCCTTCAGCGCTTCAAGTTTTTCCCCGCAATGGCGGCGGGTGGACTCCCGGCAATCCGCGCGCTCGCAGCACCCTTTGCCCAAGTCCGCTTCTGTCCCACAGGCGGCATTACCGAAGCGACGGCCGCCGAATGGCTCGCGGAACCGAGCATATTGTGCGTCGGCGGCAGCTGGATCGTGCCGAAGGGGCCGCTCGACACGGCTGCCATTAGTGCCACTGCTACGCGTGCCGTCAGTTTGCGTGGATAAGCGTCCAGCCGAGAAACGCAGCCGCCGCCAGCATTGACCCGAACGGCAGGCGCGTCGTTCCCTGTACTGCCGTTCCCCGCGCCATCATCGTCGCAACGGCCATCAAGCCGATCAGGCTGCCGAGCAGCAATACGAACGGCAGCGATTCCCAGCCGAGCCACAGCCCGATCGCACCGAACAGTTTCGGATCGCCGCCGCCCAATCCATCACGGCCCCGAATACGCCGATACGCAAAGGCGATGAGCCAGAGCGTCAGAAAACCAGCCGCCCCGCCGATCAGCCGGTCCATCGGCAACGGATCGATGCCTGCAAATGCGCTGGCCACAGACACAACCGCGAGCAGCCCCGTCAGTGCATCCGGCAACCAGAATTCGCGCAGGTCGATTATCGCGAGCGCGATGAGCAGCCATCCGGCCAGCGCGGCAAATACGCCCTCCACACCCGGGTCCAAACCCAACGCAAGCGCACCGACGATCGCGCACAGCGCTTCGCAAATGGGATGGACCCGGCTGATCGGGGCATTGCACCGGCGACACCGCCCGCGCGCGGCAAGATAGCTCAGCAGGGGCGCCAGCTCGAACCAGCGAAGCGTTTCGCCGCACGCATCGCATGCCGAACGGCCATCGACGCGGCGCCCCTCGGGCCAGCGTACCACCAGTGTCGCGATGAAGCTCCCGGCGATCAGGCCCAGCCCGATCCCGGCCACGATCCACACCCAGGTCATTGGAACATCAGGGCAGGGTTTCGTCCGCCGCGACGCCGAACAGATGCGCGACTTCGACAAAACCCTTCTTGCCGCCCACATCGAGATTGCACCAGCCGCCAGTGCACTGCGTAACCTTGCCCACGACGCCTGGTTCGGCTCGCCACACGACCGCGGCCTGCGCATCCGGTTTCTCGCGCAAGGGGCGGATATCGCCGGTGACGAGTCCGGTACGTGTTTCGCTCAGCAGGTTTGCCTGCATCCAGCCTTCGGCACCATCGGGATCCTGGACCTTGCGCCATTCCGCATGCGCGCGCTTGTCGACGTATATCTGCACGACTTTCACGGGCAGCCCACGGCGCTTGTACAGCCATTCCGCGGGAAAATTGCGCCCGGGCCCCGCCCGCATCATCGCCTCGCCCACATTGATCGATGCCCAATAAGGCACCTTCTTCGCCGCCAGTGCCGGCATCGCCATCATCGTTGCGGCCAGTGCCGTGCCGGTCGCCGCAGTCAGCAGACGGTGCATTCGAAAGCCATCCCCACCTTGTTGAACCCTTAACCAGCGTCGCTTAGCATGATTTTCGGGGATTAGCGGAGCAAGAATATGCGGGGAACGATGCGGGCGATTGCAGGCTTGGGACTTCTCGTCGCGGCACCGGCGATGGCGCAGCCGATCGTTGTCGCTGACAGCGGCGACAGCGCATGGGTACTTGCCGCCGCGCTCGTCGGCCTGATCGCCTCTCTCGGCGGTTTCACGCTGTTCCATGGACGGGGGCGCGGTGAAACGACCGGCCTGGCGGTCGTTGCCGCGTCGGCGATCACGACACTCGTCTTCGCGATCTTCGGCTACAGCCTGATCTTCGGCGATGGTTCGGCCATTCTCGGCGGCCCGTCCAACCTGATGCTCGGCGGCCTCGGCACCGTGGTCGACGGCGCGACCATATCCGAAGCGGTTTTCGTCTTTTTCCAGCTCGCCCTCGCACTGTTTGCCGTCACGGCGCTGGTATCCGCGGTTGCGCCGACGGCACGTTACGGCTGGCTGGTGCCGCTCGCGGGTCTTTGGGTGGTCATCGTCTATATTCCTGTCGCGCGATGGGTCTGGGCGGGGTGGCTGACCGATCTCGGTGCGCTCGATTATGCCGGGGGCATTGCCGTCCAGATTTCCGTCGGGGTCAGCGCCTTCGTCGTGGCCATGCTGTTGCGGAACAATGTCCCGGGTAACGAGGAAAAGGACATCCCGGCACTCGGCACGGTCGGCGCTGCCAGCGTTGCGATCGGATGGCTTGCGTTGATCGGCGGCAGCGCCCTGGGCGGCAGCGGCGACGCGGCCGTTGCCATCGTCAATGCGTTGCTGTCGGCCAGTGCCGCCATCGTCACCGGCATGTTGATCGGCGGCCTGAAGCACCGCGGATACACGCCCGAACTTGTTTCGGCCTATGGCCTCGCCGGCCTTGCCGCAATCTCAGCCGGCGCGTCGCTGATGGGCGTGGCCGGTGCGATCCTCATCGGCATCGTGGCGGCCGTCATCGCGACGGGTGCGATCGCTTTTACTGGCGCATTCGGGCTCGGCAGCGGCGGCAAGGCGTTCGTGATCCATGGCGCTCCGGCGATCGTCGGTGCACTGGCGTTTCCGGTATTCATGCTTCCCGGTTTCGGCGGCACGGGTTTCGCGGAAGGCAGCAGCCTGGGCACGCTGCTGGCACAGCAAGGCATCGCCGTGCTGGCCGTAGCGCTCTGGGCTGCGGTCGCGACCGTTATCGCCGCGCTGATCGTATCGTTCGTGGTGCCGATGAAACGCGTCGACTGACCGCGCGTCAGTCGCCCGTGCGGATGCGGTCGACCAGTTCCTTCACCGTGGGGACGAACCCGTTCGAATAGAACGGATCCTTCTTGAACTTGTACGCACCGTGCCCTGCGAAGACGAGGTTCTCGTCGATCGGGCCGCCGTGCACGACATCCTGCAGCGTCTTCTGGATGCAGAAGCTGCGCGGATCGGCGAGATAGCCGGTCGTCCAGTCGTCATGGTCCTTCCACGCCGAAAAGCCGCAATGCGACAGGCAACCCATGCAGTCTGCCTGGTCCTTGCGTATGATCGCCTTTTCATCCGGCGTCACGAACACCAGCGTGTAGTCCGGTGTCTTCAGCGCGTCGGTGAAGCCTAGGCCGAACCATTCGCGCGCACGCAACAGGTCGCCGCGCGTCACCCAGAAATTCTTGCCCTTCACACCCACGTCGAGCTGGTGGGTATGGTCACCCGCCATGTCGCGCGAAAAGGCGATCTGGCGTTCGCTGCGCGCTTCGAGGTGACGCAGGAACGGGTTGCGTACCGCCGATGAATAGAAGCCGGTGGGCGAGAATTTGTGGAGCAGGACATCGCCCTCCTCCAGTTCCATCAGCAGGTCTTTCCACCCTTGCGGGATCGGGCTTTCCTTGGTCAACAGCGGGCGCGTGCCGAACTGGAAAGCGATGCTGCCGAGCTCGGGATTGTCGATCCAGTCTTCCCAGTCGCGCAGGTGCCACACACCACCTGCCATCACGATCGGCGTCGAATCCGGGATGCCGCCTTCACGCATCACTTCTCGCAGCGCCTTGACCCGCGGGTATGGCTTTTCGGGCTGGTTGGGATCCTCGGCATTGGACAGGCCATTGTGCCCGCCCGCCAGCCAGGGGTCTTCGTAAACGACCGCCGACAGGTAATCCGCCGCCTTCGAATAAGCACGCTTCCACAGGGCCCGGAACGCGCGGCCCGAACTCACGATCGGCAGGTAGCTGACGCCATAGCTGCTGGTGATCTCGCTCAGCTTGTACGGCATTCCCGCGCCGCAGGTGACGCCCGCGACCATGCCCTTCGTGCGTTCGAGCACGCCGTGCAGGATGGCCTGCGCGCCGCCCATTTCCCACAGCACGTTGATGTTGATCGCACCCTTGCCCGACGCAATGTCGTACGCGCGTTTCACCTGTTCGACCGCGCCGTCGATGGCGTATTTGATCAGTTCCTGGTGCCGCTCGGCGCGCGTCTTCGCATGATAGACCTGCGGCACGATCTTGCCGGTCGGATCATAGCTGTCGGCATTGACCGCACTTACCGTGCCGATACCGCCCGCCGCCGCCCAGGCGCCAGCGCTCGCATGATTGGTCGCGGCAACGCCCTTGCCGCCTTCGATCAGCGGCCAGACTTCGCGGCCGCGATAAACGATGGGAGAAATTCCCTTGAACAACCCGAAATGCTCCTCTCGGAAAGGCGTGCCTTATAGCGCCTTTTCAAATAAAATACGCGCCCTGACCGCCCAAGGCTTCACTGTAAAGCCGTCGATAGGCCGTAACCATCGCAGATTGGTCGTAATCGGATGCGGCAAGCGCCCTGTTCGCGGCCCCCAGCCGCTGCCGGAAGGCCGCATCCGCCACCAGCTGCCGCAATGCTCCGGCCAGTGCATAATCGTCGCATACGGTGACGAACGGCTGCTGCTCGGCAGGAAGCATTGCCGAAATATCGCCGACACGCGTCGCGGCCACGGGCACTCCGGCGGCCATCGCCTCGATCAGCGAAATCGGGAATTGTTCGCTGTCCGACGACAGCGCGAAGATATCGAACAGGCCGATGTAACGATGCGCGTCGGGCAGGAATCCGGGCAGGACGAGCCGGTCCGCGGCGCCCATCGCGCTTGCGGCGGCCCGGATCGCCTCCCGCTCTGGCCCGTCCCCCACAATCACTAGGCGCGTGCGCGGGATCGACAGCGCGGCGCGGACCAGGCGCGGCAGGTTCTTCACGGGGCGCAGACCGGCAACCGTTCCGATCACGGTTTCGCCCGGCTTGCGCTTCAGACCCGGAATTGCAGTGGGCCGCGGCTTCTTTGTGAAAAGCGACGTGTCGATCCCGTTCGATATCCGCGTGACCCGCGTTTCTGGCTGTTTCCAGACAGTATGGGCGATCCCCTCCAGCACCCGCGACGGGACCACGACCTTATGCGCGGCGGGCAAGGCAAGGCGTCGCAACAATGTACGCTCGGTTTTCAGGCGCGCGCTTTCGTCCGCATTGAAGCCGTCCTCGTGATGAACCAGCGGCGGCAGGCTTTTCGCAAACATCCGCCGCGCCATCACCGCGTCCATGGCGCCCCAGTTGTACGTCAGGATCAGGTCGAAATTGCGAAGGTATTCGGCGATCGCACGATAGCGAGCGATGGACGGTCGGCCGGTCAGCGACGGGGCACTATCGGGAAACTCAACCTTGATGCCGGGTGCGATTGCTTTGCGTGCGCTGAATGCTCCCGCAACGCCACTCAAAACCGTATGCCGCGCGGCATCGCCGAATGCGTTCATCAGCGCGACCGCGCGCGCTTCCTTGCCGCCTAGGTCGAACGTCGAATGACAATGCAGGATTTTGACTGGCATCAGGCGACGCGGGCAAGCAACGCGTCGACGGCAATGCGGGCCTCGACCTCGTCCAGCACCGGTGCATGGCCGACGTCCGGTACCGTCACCAGCGTTGCGAGCCTCAACCGCGCGACCATGGCATTGGCCGTGTCGGCCGACAGCAGGTCGGACCGGCCGCCACGGACGATAAGGGTCGGGACATTGGCGAGCGCGTCGAACGCAGGCCACAGGTCGATCCCCGCCTCACCGCCCGGCAAGCGGAAGGGTTCGGCGATCTTCTTGTCGTAATCGGGCACGATCCGCCCACTCGACGACAGGCGGTACAACCGTTTCGCCATCGCCAGCCAGTCGGTCAGGTCGTAACGTGGAAAGACGTCGGCATTCAGTTCGGCGACGCCGCGCGCGGCATGGATCCAGGTCGGGTAGGCACCGCCCTTCCCGACATAACCCCGGATGCGGTCGAGCCCCGCCGGTTCGATCACCGGACCGACATCGTTCAGCAGCGCCGCCGCGATCCGCGCATGGCCGGTGGCTGCAAGCAGCATCGTGACCAAACCGCCGAGCGATGTCCCGAACGACACAAAACGGTCGATCGAAAGCTCCGCCAGCAGCTTTTCCACATCCTGCACATACGTCAGCGGGACGTAAGACATTGCGTCCTTGGCATAGGCGCTTTCGCCGCGCCCCCGGAAATCGATGGCAATGACCCGCCAAGAAGGCGACAGCCGCGCCGCCACCGTCTCGAAATCGCGGGCGTTACGGGTCAGCCCAGCCATGCAAAGGATCGGCGGGCGATCGGACGGTCCCGGATAATCGCGATAATGCAGGCGCAACCCGTCGTTCGACCACCAGTATCCGTCGGTCCAGGTCGTCACACGATCACCAAGGCTTGTTGCTCCCACTGCTCACCGCCATATCGCCGCATGGCCGACTCCACGCAACACTTCCGTCCCGAACATATTATCGACGAAGTCGCGGATTTTCTGGCCGATCCCGTAGCGGCAGAGCAATTCCCAGAACATCGGCTGCGCTTCCGCAACGACCGCGCAGCGGCAGACGTCGGTCTCGACACGCTGAGCGACGAAGACTGGGTCGCGCATTTCGGGCGGTTCGAACCGCTCGGGGGCAGCCTGCCGCAACCGCTGGCGTTGCGGTACCACGGCCACCAGTTTCGCGTGTACAACCCCGACATCGGTGACGGCCGCGGCTTCCTGTTCGCACAGATGCGCGACACGGGCGGGCGGTTGATGGACCTGGGCACCAAGGGGTCGGGCCAGACGCCGTACAGCCGCTTCGGCGACGGCCGGCTGACGCTGAAGGGTGCGGTGCGCGAAGTATTGGCGACGGAGATGCTCGAAGCACTGGGCGTGGAAACGTCCCGGACCTTCTCGGTGATCGAGACCGGAGAGGAACTGCATCGCGGCGACGAACCGTCTCCCACCCGCTCGGCGGTGCTGGTGCGCCTAAACCACGGGCATATCCGTATCGGCAGTTTCCAGCGGCTGGCGACGCTGGGGCTGACGGATGAGCTTCAGCGTCTCGTCGCTTACAGCCTTAAGCACTATTTCAACGAAGCGCCGCACGACGATGCCCCCGTTCAGTTGCTGCGTCATGTCGTGCAGAACACAGCCAGGCTCGCGGCAAGCTTCATGGCGGCGGGCTTCGTCCACGGCGTCCTCAACACGGACAACATCAACATCACCGGCGAGAGCTTCGATTACGGGCCCTGGCGGTTCGCACAGACGTTCGACGCCAGATTCACCGCCGCCTATTTCGACCATGCCGGGCTCTACAGCTTTGGGCGGCAGGCGGAGGCGATCCACTGGAACGTCGTGCAACTCGCCATCGCGCTGCGTTCGATCGCTGAGACGGAGCCGCTGGCAGAGGCGATCGACGGATTCGCGCCGGCTTATCGCGCGGCGCTGGTCGAACGGATGCTCGCCCGTCTCGGCGTCGCCTCACGGAACGACGCGGAGGATGTCGCGCTGGTCCAGGCCATGGAGGGTGCGTTGACCGCGTCGCAGGCAAACATCGACCGGTTCTTCTTCGATTGGCGCGGCGGCGATTTGCGTGTGCAGGACGACACCTATGCGGGCGAAGCTTTTGCGGCGTTTCGGGACGCGGTTGCGCCTTACACCCCGTTCGCGCCACTCGATCACCCCTATTGGTCAGGCGACGCGCCCTGTTCGATGGCTATCGAGGAGGTCGAGGGAATCTGGGTGCCGATTGCGGAACACGACGACTGGGGCTTGTTTAACGCCAAGGTGGCGTCCATCCGGGCGATGAGCGACGCTCTAATGCTTGCCAAGCGTTTACTATAATTCCACACACCCCGGATTAGGGCGGGACTGAATGAATTCCGAATTGATCTCGTACGAACCCGCGACGGGTGCGGTCCTGTGGCGGGGCGCGGTCAGCGACGTCGATGCAGAGGTCGACCTCGCCCGCGGCGCGTGGGCCGAATGGGCGTCGCGCCCGCTCGCCAACCGGACGGAAACGCTGCGCCGCTTCGTCAATGTCGTGCGGGGCCGTTCCGAGGCGCTCGCCGACACTATCGCCCGCGAAACCGGCAAGCCGCTGTGGGAGGCACGGACCGAAGTCGAATCGGTCATGCTGAAGGTCGAGATCTCGGTCAGCGCCTATCAGGAACGCACCGCGCAGCGCCGGATAGAAGGCGCGATGGGTGCGCGAACTGCTGTCCGGCACAAGCCGCATGGCGTGCTGGCGGTGCTCGGTCCGTACAACTTCCCGATGCACCTGCCCAACGGGCATATCGTTCCCGCCCTGCTCGCGGGCAATGCCATCATCTTCAAGCCGAGCGAAAAGACGCCCGCCTGTGGTGCGGCGCTGATCGAATGCCTGCATGAAGCGGGCGTGCCGGAAGGGGCCGCGCGTCTCGTCATCGGCGGGCCGGCGGAGGGCAAGGCACTTGCGGCTCACCCAGGAATCGACGGCCTGCTGTTCACCGGCTCCGCGCGCACGGGCATCGCGCTCAACCGACAGTTCGCGGACACCCCCGACAAGATCCTCGCGCTCGAGATGGGCGGCAACAATCCGATCATCGTCTGGGATGCGCCCGATACCTACACCGCAGCCGTCCTGATCGCCCAGTCGGCATTCACGACCGCCGGCCAGCGCTGCACCGCCGCACGGCGGCTGATCGTCAAGGACGGCGCGCACGAACCGCTGGTCGCCGAACTGAAGAAGCTGATGGCGCGCCTCATCGTCGCCGATCCCCATGCGAACCCCGCCCCCTTCATGGGCCCGGTCATCGACAATGAAGCCGCCGACCATCTGCAGGAGGCGTTCCTGGGCCTGCTAATGAAGGGCGGCCGCCCCATCGTTCAACTGGAGCGTCCGACCGACGACCTGCCCTTCCTGTCGCCCGCACTCATCGACGTCACCGACGTCCGCGACCGGCCCGACGAAGAGATGTTCGGCCCGGTCCTGCAGATGATCCGCGTCCCCGATTTCGACGCCGCGCTAATCGAGGCGAACAACACGCGCTATGGCCTCTCCGCTTCGCTGATCGGCGGATCGCCGCAGCTCTACGACCGCTTCTGGGCGAACAGCCGCGCGGGCATCGTCAACTGGAACAAGCCGACCAGCGGCGCATCGTCATCCGCGCCCTTCGGCGGCGTCGGCCTGTCGGGTAACCATCGCCCCTCGGCCTATTATGCCGCCGATTACTGCGCCTATCCCGTTGTCTCTTCGGAAGAAGAGAATGCGCGCGCCGCGATCGGCGTAGGATTGCGTCAGGACTAAAGCGCACCTGCCCCCCACACAAAAATCTGTGTGTTGAAGCGTCCGCCAGTCCGACGCATCTGACAACGATGGCAAGTCTTCTCGATCCCGATGCGCGCGGCCGCGTGATCCTGGTCGGCGCCGGTCCCGGCGACCCCGACCTCCTGACCCTGAAAGCGGTCGAGGCGCTGCGCATGGCCGATGTCGTCGTCCACGACGGCCTGATCGACGAGCGCGTCTTCCAGTATGTTCCGGAACAAGCGCAGCGAATTTCGGTCGCCAAGAAGCGCGATCGCCACACCCTGTCGCAGGATGCGATCAACGCGCTCATCGTGGCGCATGTGAAGACCGGTGCGATCGTCGTCCGGCTGAAAGGCGGCGACCCGTTCGTCTTCGGCCGCGGCGGCGAAGAGGTCGAAGCGGTGCGTGCCGCGGGCCTGCGCGTCCAGGTCATCCCCGGCGTGTCGGCAGCGCTCGGTTGCGCGGCGGAAGCGATGTTGCCGCTCACCCACCGCGACTG
>JAZKBQ010000006.1:73887-118177 GCA_040388515.1 Pseudomonadota bacterium
CTTTGTCGCTGGCACCTGCAAGGGCCTGTCGGAGCAGAACTGGTCGGGCCTTGCAGGGCACGGCCGCACGCTCGTCGTCTATATGGGCGTCACCTGTGCGCGCGGTATCGCCGACAAGCTGATGGCCGATGGCGTCGACCCGGCCATCCCGTGTGCGGTGCTCGAACGGGGCACGCTGCCGGGTTCGCGCGCGATGCGGACGCTGCTTGCCGACCTTGGCGATCTCGTCGAGCGCCAGGCGGTCGAAAGCCCCGCGATCCTCGTCATCGGCGAAGTCGTGCTGCTGTCCGACGCCGAAAATCACCTGCGGTCGCTGGCGGCCCAAGCGGAGAGTATTTCGTGAAGCTTTTGACCGGGAACGACCTGAAATCCGGCGATGTCATCTGGTGGACCGGTGGCGGCTGGTCACGGCATGTCGAGGATGCGTCCGACGTCGGCGAGCATGGCGATCCGATCCTGTCCGCGGAAGAAGGCGCACGTCGCGTCAACGGGCCCTATATCATCGAGGCAGTCGCGACCGATCAGGGCCCCCGCCCCGCGCATATCAAGGACCGTGTGCGCGCACTCGGCCCGACCGTCCGCCCCGACCTGACACTGAAACCCGCCGATCCCGCGGCCGGCGAATGGGTGATCTGAATGTACAAGTACGACAATTACGACCAGGCGATCGTCGATGCGCGGGTTGCCGAATTCCGTGACCAGGTCGAACGCCGCATCGCGGGTGAGATCACCGAGGACCAGTTCAAGCCGCTGCGCCTGATGAACGGCCTGTATCTTCAGCTTCACGCTTACATGCTGCGCGTCGCGGTGCCCTATGGCACGCTCGACAGCCGCCAGACGCGGATGCTCGCGCACATCGCCCGCAAGTACGATCGCGGTTACGGCCATTTCACCACGCGCCAGAACATCCAGTACAACTGGATCAAGCTCAGCGAAGCGCCCGACATCCTCGCGGATCTGGCTACGGTCGAAATGCACGCCATCCAGACCAGCGGGAACTGCATCCGCAATATCTCATCCGACCAATATGCCGGTGCCGCTGCCGACGAAGTCGCCGATCCGCGCGTTTGGGCCGAACTGCTGCGCCAGTGGAGCACGTTCCACCCCGAATTCAGCTACCTGCCCCGCAAATTCAAGATCGCGGTCATCGCCTCGCAAGAGGACCGTGCGGCGATGCGCCTTCACGACATCGGCATCGAACTGGTGGAGCGTGACGGACAGCTTGGCGGCCGGGTATTCGTCGGTGGCGGCATGGGCCGTACTCCCATGATCGCGCCGGAAATCCGTGACTTCGTGGCCGCTGACGACCTGCTCAGCTATCTGGAGGCGTGCCTGCGCGTCTACAATCGCTACGGACGGCGCGACAACATCTACAAGGCGCGGATCAAGATCCTGGTGCACGAGATCGGCGCGGACGAATATCGCCGTCAGGTCGAGGAGGAATTCGCGCATGTGAAGACGCTCGACCTTGACCCGCCCAAGGCCGAGTTCGACCGGATCGCAGCGTTCTTCGCGCCTCCTGCTTTCACGGCAACCGATGACGCTGTCGACCGCAGCGACCCCGATTTTGCCGTCTGGCTCGACCAGAATGTGAAGCCGCACAAGCAATCGGGCTATGCCATCGTCAACATCAGCCTGAAGCCCGTCGGCGGCATTCCGGGCGACGCCAGTGCCGACCAGATCGACGTGATGGCCGACCTCGCCGAACGCTACGGCTTCGACGAACTTCGTGTGACTCATGCGCAGAACATCGTCCTGCCGCACGTCGCCAAGGCCGATCTCTACGCCGTATGGCAGGCGCTGGTCGCGGCCGAACTGGCCTCGCCCAACCTCGACCTGATCAGCGACATCATCGCCTGCCCCGGCCTCGATTATTGCAGCCTGGCCAACGCCCGCTCGATCCCGGTCGCGCAGAAGATCGCGACGCGCTTTGCCGACCTCGGGCGGCAGCGCGAACTGGGCGAACTGAAGCTCAAGATCTCGGGCTGCATCAACGCCTGCGGCCACCACCACGCCGGGCACATCGGCATCCTGGGCGTCGATCGCAAGGGCGTCGAGAATTACCAGCTCTCGCTCGGCGGCTCGGGCGCGGACGACGTTTCGATCGGCAAGATCACCGGTCCCGGCTTCGACGAGGACGGCATCGTCGACGCGGTCGAACGCGTCACCGACAAATATCTCAAGGTTCGCGAGGATGGCGAACGCTTCCTCGACACCTATCGCCGTGTCGGCTTCGAACCCTTCAAGGAAGCGATCTATGGTTGAGATCTCAGTGTCCGACGAGCCCGCCGTTACGCTGGATGCCTTCCTCGAGGGGCAGACCAACGCGACGTCCGTTCGCATCGAATCGGGCGACGATGCGCGTGCGCTGATCCCGCATCTCGACCGGCTCGCGCTGATCGAAATCGCATTCCCGAGTTTCAGGGATGGGCGCGGCTATTCGTCGGCGCGCGTGCTGCGCGAGGCGGGTTATACCGGCGAGTTGCGCGCCGAGGGCGACGTGCTGGTCGACCAGATTGCTTTCATGCGCCGCTGCGGTTTCGACAGCTTCGCGCCCGCGAAACCGCTCGATCCCGAAGTCGTGGAACGCTCACTGGCGCGGTACGACAATGTCTACCAGCGCGCAGCCGATGGTGCCGTGCCCGTTTGGAAGCTGCGTCATGGCTAGCGCCGCGCGCAAACTCGACCTGATCGACACGACGCCCCGGTTCACGCCGGAAAGCGCGGCTGCGCTCAACGCGAAGTTCGATGGCGTCGAGACGACCGAAATGCTCCGCCGCCTGTTCGACGAGCCGCCGTTCGAAAACGTCGCGCTGGTGTCGTCGTTCGGTGCGGAAAGCGCGGTGCTGCTGCACATAGTCGCGCAAATCGACAAGTCTGTACCACTGATTTATGTCAATACACAGAAGATCTTCGGCGACACTCTTGCGTATCGGGATGAACTTGCTGAACGCCTCGGCTTCGTCGACCTGCGCGTTTATCGCCCCGATCCGTACCTTCTCGCACAGAAGGACGGGACGTCGCTGCGCTGGTCCTATGACCCTGACGGCTGCTGCGAATTGCGCAAGGTCGAACCGCTCCGCCGTGCGCTCGCGCCGTTCGATGCGTGGATTTCGGGCCGCAAGGGCTTCCAGGCCAAGACACGCTCCATGCTGCCGCGCCTCGAGGAGGACGAAGGCCGCCTGAAGATCAACCCGCTCGCCGACTGGGACAAGGCCCGCCTCGACGCCTATTTCGACGAGCACAAACTGCCCCGCCACCCGTTGGAAGCCGAAGGTTACCCTTCGATCGGCTGCGCGCCCTGCACCTCGAAAGTCCAGCCCGGCGAAGACCCTCGTGCGGGCCGCTGGCGCGGTTGGGACAAGGTCGAATGCGGCATTCATGTCGCCGAGAAGCCGGGCGAAGAGCCGGTTTTCTGATCTTCGTCATCCCGGGCTTGACCCGGGATCCAGCTGCGTTGCCCGCTGCATCGCAAGAAGAAGCTGGACCCTGGCTCGCTGGCCGGGGTGACGGCAGAGGGTTAATGCTGGTCCCCGTAATACTGGTCATCCGCCAGGTCGCTGAAGCGCGTGATGTTAGATTCGAATTTCAACCGCACCCGTCCTGTCGCGCCGTGCCGCTGCTTCGCGATCTGCACTTCCGCCAAGCCATGCGCCTTTTGCGCGCGTTCGAACCATTCCTGGTATTTCGGATCGTCGGCATCGCGCGGTTCCTGTTGCGCGACATAATATTCCTCGCGGTACACGAACAGCACCATGTCGGCGTCCTGCTCGATCGAGCCCGATTCGCGGAGATCCGACAATTGTGGCTTTTTGTCCTCGCGCTGCTCGACCGCTCTGCTCAGCTGCGATAGCGCCAGCACCGGCACTTCGAGTTCCTTCGCCAACTGCTTCAATCCGCGCGAGATTTCGGAGATTTCCTGCACGCGGTTGCCGTCGCGGCTGTTGCCCGAACCCTGCAGCAGCTGGAGATAGTCGACGACAATAAAGCCGATCTTGTGCTGCCGCTTCATCCGCCGCGCACGGGTACGCAACGCCGCGATGGTCAGGCCTGGTGTGTCGTCGATGAACAGCGGCAGGCTGTGCAGGTCCGAAGCCGCGGTCGCCAGCCGTCGGAAATCGGTGGTCGAGATCTTGCCCTTGCGCAGATCTTCCGAACTGATCCCCGAATTTTCAGCGAGGATACGCGTGGCCAGCTGGTCGGCGGACATTTCGAGGCTGAAGATCGCGACGCGGGCGCCCGCGCGCTTCTTGTCCTCCAGCCCTTCGTCCTCCTCGCGCATCCAGCGGCGCGCGGTGTTGAAGGCGATGTTGGTCGCAAGCGCGGTCTTGCCCATGCCGGGACGGCCGGCGAGGATGACGAGGTCGCTC
Source organism: Pseudomonadota bacterium (assembly GCA_040388515.1). Classification (GTDB taxonomy): domain Bacteria; phylum Pseudomonadota; class Alphaproteobacteria; order Sphingomonadales; family Sphingomonadaceae; genus Sphingomonas_O. The sequence goes on from JAZKBQ010000006.1 coordinate 78,258, forward strand.
TTGTGCATGCCGCCGGTCATCCGGTTCAGGCCCTCGAGCCCGGTCGTGATGCCCGACAGGCCGCCACTCGAATTCATCGCCTTTTCGGCCATGTCGAGCGCCAGCTTGTTCGCCTGTGCGAAGGTCTTGGTGCCGCCGGTTTCACCGCCGGCTTCAGCGACTTTGTAGAGCAACATTTCGGCCGCCTCGATCTGTCCCTTGGGGTCGATCGACTCCGACGTGTCGAGCGCGCCTTCCACCATCTCGCGGCCGACGCTCACCAATTCGCGAAGCAGCGCGAGGTCGTAGATCTGCTGGGCGAAATCCTTCGCGCCGATCAGCGCCGCGCCGTTGCCGGTGAGCTTCGCCAGATAGCCCGGCCCACCCAGTTCCTTCATCGCCTCGTCCGCGTCGAAGATCGGGCGCAGCGTCACTGGGTTCGCCACCATGTTCTTGTCGGACATCTTCAGGATCGCGTCGAAGATGCGCCCGTGGATATCCTCGAAGAAATGCTGCTGCTTCAGCACCATCTGCACATCGGCAACCAGCCTGTTGTCGATCATGAGTGCGCCAAGCAGCGCAGCTTCCGCCTCGACATTGTGAGGCAGTTCGCGGGCGGCGTCGGCAGCGGGAATCAAACGGAGAGGTTCGGCCATGCGTCATCCATCGGCGTATCGCACGATACACTCAATCGAATTGCGATGGGGTGGTCGTGGATCATGGGGATATCTTGGCGGCCAGCCCCATCCCCGCTAAGCGGCCCTATGGCCGACCGGCGCATCTCGCACATCACGCTCGACGAAAAGACGATCATCTGGCGCAGTGCCGATATCGAGCAGGAGCGGCGCATAGCGATCTTCGATATCCTCGAAGACAACAGTTTCACGCCGCTCAAGACCCATGCCGACGGCTATGACGGCCCGTATCGCGTAGGCCTCAGCGTGCAGGAGGGCCGCCTCGCCATCGAGATCGCGCGCGAGAGCGGCGAGCCGCTGGAAACGCATGTGTTGGGCATGGCGCGTTTCCGCCGCCCGATCCGCGACTATTTCGCCATCTGCGACAGCTATTTCCAGGCGGTGAAGTCGTCGACACCGGCGCAGATCGAGACGATCGACATGGCCCGCCGCGCCGTCCACAACGAGGCGGCAGACCTGTTGAAGGCCGCACTCGACGGCAAGATCGACCTCGACTTCGACACCGCGCGCCGCCTGTTCACGCTGATCTGCGTGCTGCATATCAAGGGGTGATATGACCGATCCCCCCGACCTGATCGCCGCCGCCCGCGACGCCGCCACTCGCGCCTATGCGCCCTATTCCAAGTTCCAGGTCGGTGCTGCGCTGCGCATGACCGACGGCAGCATCGTCACCGGCGCGAACGTAGAGAACGCGAGCTACGGCCTGTCGCTTTGTGCGGAGACGGTCGCGATCGCCAAGGTCGCGAACGACGGACGGCTGGCCGAGGTCGTCGAGGTCGCGGTGACGGCGCTGGCGAGCGATGTGCCCGTCTATCCATGCGGGCGATGCCGCCAGATCCTGAACGAAGCTGCGGCGCTGGGCGGCCGCGACCTGATCATCCATTGCACCGCGGGCACCGGCCCTGCAGTCGAGACGATGCCGCTGTCGAAGCTCCTGCCCCACGCCTTCGGGCCGGACAGCCTCTAACCGAAGACCTCTGCCGCATAGTCGAGCCGCGGTTCGCCGATGCCGAGTCCGAAATCCTCGACCTCCAGGCGGACGGGCAACTCCATTGGATAGTCGGCCACCGTCACCCGTGCGCCCAGCGGCACGACATCGAACAACGCCCGCGCGAATTCGGGTGGCAAACGGATGCACCCATGCGACGCGGGATAGCCCGGATTATATCCGGCATGGAGCGCTATCCCGTCCCAGGTCAGGCGTTGCATGAACGGCATCGGCGCGGCGCTGTAGAGGTTCGAGCGGTGCCAGCGCGCCTTTTGCAGGACACTGTATTCGCCCGGCGGCGTCTCCTTGCCGCGCTTGCCGGTCGACACGCTAGCGACACCGACCAGCGCGCTGCCGCGATAGACATAGGCGCGTTGAAGCACGAGGCTGACGACGATCTCGGGCGTCGCGCCAACCGCTGCGCCCGTCGCCCAGCGATACTGCCCTGCGCGGAGCGACGCCGCGATCTCATGCATCGGCGCATTCTGCGCGAGCGCTGGGCTTCCCAGCGCGACCAGACACAACAATGCCATCCGCAGGACCATCGCCGCACATCATGACCGGTTAACGCCCCGCCAACAACATGGTGCTGGAGCCGCAACGATGGTTTCGCTACGCCCGCTGGCATGAGCATTCTTTCGGACCGCTGGATTCGCGAACAGGCCCAAAATCACGGCATGATCGAACCCTTTGTCGAGGCACAGCGCCGCGACGGGTGCATCAGCTATGGACTGTCCTCATACGGTTACGACGCGCGGGTCGCCGACGAGTTCAAGATCTTCACCAACGTCGATTCCGCAATCGTCGATCCCAAGAACTTCGATTCCAACAGCCTGGTCGACCGCAAGACGAACTGCTGCATCATCCCGCCGAACAGCTTTGCGCTCGCGCGCACGGTCGAATATTTCCGCGTACCGCGCGACGTGCTGGTCATCTGCCTCGGCAAGTCGACCTATGCGCGATGCGGGATCATCGTGAACGTGACCCCGCTGGAACCCGGCTGGGAGGGGCATGTCACGCTCGAGTTCTCGAACACCACGCCGCTCCCGGCAAAGATCTATGCCAATGAAGGCGCGTGCCAGTTCCTCTTCCTGCAGGGGAATGAGCCGTGCGAGGTCAGCTATGCCGACCGTGCGGGAAAATACATGGGGCAGCGCGGCGTCACACTGCCCCGGCTGTAATCAGCGCATCGAGAAGCTGGGCGCTTCGCTCAATCCGGCGCGTGCCAGGGCATGCGATGACTTCGGCGCGCCTTGCGCCGTCAGCAACTGCACATCGGCGCGGTTGAGGACGCGGTTGTAGAGCATGTTCGCCTGCGTCGCGCGCGCGGTCTGGCGATAGATATAGGCAAGGTTGAGCAGCGCGGGCTGATCCGCAGGCGCACGACGCAAGTGGTCGTTCAGCCGGGCCTCTGCCGCCGCATAGTCCGATGACCTTATGGCATTCGCGCCAAAGTTATCCACAGGGTTCGCCGCTACCGAGGCCGGCAGCAGCGCCGCGACAAGCAAGGAAATTGTGCGTTTCTTCATATCAGACATCCTTTTCCATTCCGTTAGATGACAATTTGATGACATGAACCGAACACAGCTGTGAAGTGAAAAGATTGCACGGTCGCAGCGGGCGGATTTCGTGGCCGGATTGAACATCGCGGCGGATCGGCGCATTCCGTTTTCAAACGAAATGGAGAAGGTGCCGATGGCCAAGGAATTCGACGTCGTTGTTTATGGCGCGACGGGCTTCACCGGGCGGCTGGTCGCCGAATATCTGATCGGCAACGCGCGCGGAAAGCGCTGGGCGATGGCTGGACGCAGCGCCGGAAAGCTGGCGGAGGTCCGCGACCTGATCGGCGCGCCCGCCGACACGCCGCTGATCGTCGCGGATGCCAGCAACGAAGCCAGCCTTGCCGACATGGTCGCGCGCACGAAGGTCGTGTTGACGACGGTCGGGCCGTACCAGCTCTACGGAAACGAACTCGTCGCGGCCTGCGCAAAGGGCGGCACCGATTACGTTGACCTGTGCGGCGAACCCGCATGGATGCGCCACATGATCGACGCCCATGCCGAAACGGCAAAGGCCAGCGGTGCGCGCATCGTCTTTTCGTGCGGATTCGATTCGATCCCGTTCGACCTCGGCGTGCTTTACCTGCAGAACGCGGTGACGGCGGAGGCAGGCGCTCCTGCCCCGCGCATCAAGGGCCGCGTCCGCAAGATGCAGGGCACTTTCTCGGGCGGGACCGCCGCGAGCCTGAAAGCCACCATGGCGGCTGCCGCCAAGGACATGTCGATCATCGGCCTGCTCAAGAATCCGTTCGCACTGACGCCGGGTTTCGAGGGGCCGTCGCAACCGATGGGCCTGATGCCCGAATATGACAGCGCGACCGGCATGTGGGCCGCGCCCTTCATCATGGCGCCCATCAACACCAAGAACGTCCACCGCACCAACGCGCTGCTCGGCCATCCCTATGGCGCGGATTTCAAATACGACGAGATGCTGTTCACGACGATCGGCGACGCGGGGAAAGCGGCGGCGGAAGCCATTGCCAAGATCAACCCGATGGCGAGCGACAAGGGGCCGAAACCGGGCGAAGGCCCGTCGAAGGAAGAACGCGACAACGGCTTCTACGACATCGTCTTCATCGCCGAGGGGCCGGACGGCAAGACGCGCAAGGCCGTCGTTACGGGCGACCGCGACCCCGGCTATGGGTCCACCAGCAAGATGATTTCCGAGGCGGCGATGCTGCTTGGCGAGACCGAAGCCGCTGGCGGCATCTGGACACCGGGCGCGATCATGGGCCGTCCGTTGATGGACCGGCTTCAAGCGCATGCCGGACTGACTTTCCGCAGGGAGGGTTAGCGCGATCGACCTTCGAAAACCCGCGGAAAACCGCCAAAGGTTAGTAAAGGTTAGCCCAGTGAGCAGGCACAGCACTGCACTGTTTGCAGACATCGATGAGAAAGAACGGGCTGCCCGTTCGGAACATATTTGGACCAATCGCTGTAGGACAGCGTAATTTCGACGTTCAGCGCCGCTTTCCGTTGTGCCGGATGTTCGACGGGCGGCCGCGTTTTCCCATGACCGGTTTTCGCGGACGCATCGGCGGCAGGCTTCCCGAGGAACCACCCTCGGGCAGTTCGAACCTCAGCGCGCCGCTGATCGGGCTGGCTTCGGCGAGGCGTAGCGGCATCGTCTGCCCCGCCGCATAGACGGTGCCGGTCACATCGCCGGTCAGCGTCCGCGCCGCTTCGTCGAACCGGTAATAATCGTCGCCCAGCGTCGAGACCGGTACGAGGCCGTCGCCGCCGATCCCTTCGACCGTCGCGAAGAAGCCGAAGCTCGCCACACCCGTGATCCGCGTCTCGAGCACTTCGCCGACGCGGGTCGACAGGAAGGCCGCGACATAGCGGTCGATCGTCTCGCGCTCCGCCTCCATCGCGCGCCGTTCGGCCTGGCTGATCGCTTCGCCCAGGACCGACATGCGCGATGCCTCGTCATCGGTCAGGCCGCCTTCGCCCAGCCCGAACGACCGCACGAGCGAACGGTGGACGAGCAAGTCGGCATAACGCCGGATCGGCGACGTGAAATGCGCGTAGGACCCCAGCGAAAGGCCGAAATGCCCTGCATTGGCGGGCCCATAATAGGCCTGCGTCTGGGTGCGCAGGATCTGTTCCATTACCTGCATCTTGTGCTCGGACTCGCCCGTCAGCGCGATCAGGCGGTTGAACGTCGCGGGCGTGATCACCTGGCCCAGCGCGAATTCGATGTCGAAGGTCTTCAGGTAATCCTTGAGCGCGACCAGCTTCTCGCGGCCCGGCACTTCGTGGACGCGGTACATGACCGGCGCCTTCCTGGCTTCGAGCGCCTTGGCCGCCGCGACGTTGGCCGCGATCATGAAATCCTCGATCAGCCGGTGCGCATCGAGCCGTTCGCGCACCGCGACGCTGACGATCCGGCCAGCCTCGTCGAGAACGACGCGGCGTTCGGGCAGGTCGAGGTTCAGCGGTTCGCGCGCATCGCGGGCCTTCGCCAGCAGCGCCCATGCCGACCAGAGATGCTTCAGATGCCCAGGCGCGGTACCATCGTCGATCGAAGCCTGCGCATCCTCATAGGCGATGTTCGCCGCCACCCGAATGACCGCGCGGGTGAAGCGCCAGTTGGATACCTTTCCGTTCGACTCGATCGTCATGTGACAAACGAGTGCCGCACGGTCCCGTCCCTGTTTCAGCGAGCAGATGTCGGCCGACAGTTCCTCCGGCAGCATCGGCACAACGCGGTGGGGGAAATAGACGCTGTTGCCGCGCTTCTTCGCCTCGCGGTCGAGGTTCGATCCCGGGCGCACGTAGAAGGACACATCGGCAATCGCGACGATCGCGTCGTAACCGCCCGCATCGTTGGGCAACGCCCAGACCGCGTCGTCATGGTCGCGCGCATCGGCGGGGTCGATCGCGACGATGGGCAGGTGGCGCAGATCTTCACGATCACCGAGCGGCGTTTTCGCAACCTTGTGCGCCTCTGCGATCGTCTCGTCGTTGAAGCGGTCGGGAATGCCATGCTTGTGGATCGCGATCAGGCTGAATGCGCGCGGCGCGAACGGATCGCCCAGGATTTGGGTGACCCGCGCAGTGATGCGCGGCGGTCGACCGGACTTTTCGGCCAACACCAGGTCGCCGTTCTCGGCTCCACCAAGATCGGAAATCATCGTGTCGCGGCGCTCACGCTTGTCGACCGGTTTCAGGAAATGCCGGTCCCCTTCGCGCCGCACCACACCCAGCAATAGCTCCTCGCCGCGCGCGAGTTTCTTCATGGGGTGGACGACATGTCCCGCCCCGCGTTCCTCCGTTCGGCCGAGGAAGCGGTCGCCCACCCCCATTGCCGAACGCTTGCCCTTTTCGATGACGCGGATGCGCGGTGGCGGCACACCTTCGGCCTGCCAGTTGTCCGGCGTCGCGATCACGCTGTCGCCGTCGATATCGACGACGCGCATCACGGTGACCTTCGGCACGCCGCCCATCTTGTGGAACGCGCGTCCGGGTCCGCTGTCGATCAGACCTTCGTCGGCCATGTCCTTAAGCAACGCTTTCAGCGCGATCTTGTCCTGTGCATGCAGGCCGAATGCCTTTGCGATCTCTCGCTTGCCCGCCGGCTGTCCGGAATTGGCGATGAAGTCGAGAATCTGCTCGCGGGTCGGCAGTCCTTGAACACGATTCTTCATGCGCCGGTCTCCCTTGGCCGGCATCGAAGTTGACACGGTTCAATGTCGGTTTTCCGAGGCTGTGATCGCCAGTCCATCAGGAAAGGGCGCAAGGGATTTACGATTGGCATACCGTCTCCTTTGCACCAGTGAAGGCGCGTAGGACAGCCCGCACCGCAGAGGATGACTCGGGGACATGACAACGCTATCACAATGTCCGTGACTTATGACCTGCTCATCATCGGCGGCGGCATCAACGGCACTGCCATCGCGCGTGAGGCGGCGCTGAACGGGCTGTCGGTCTTGCTGGTCGAAAAGGACGATCTGGCGTCGCATACCTCATCGGCGTCGACCAAGCTGATTCACGGCGGACTGCGTTACCTGGAATATTACGAGTTCGGGCTGGTGCGCGAGGCGCTCAAGGAGCGTGAACGGTTGCTGCGCGCGGCACCCCACCTCATCTACCCAATGCATTTCGTATTGCCGCATGAGAACGCCGTGCGGCCGTGGTGGCTCGTGCGACTGGGCCTGCTGCTTTACGACACCATCGGCGGCCGCATCACCCTGCCCCGCTCGCGGTCGTTGAGGAAAAGCGACGCAGCTTATCTCGCGCCGCTGCAACGGCCGGGCAAAGGGTTTGTCTATTCCGACGCCTGGGTCGACGATGCTCGGCTGGTCGTCCTGAACGCGCTCGACGCGCAGCGCCATGGCGCCGAAATTGCGACCCGGACGGCGCTGGTTTCGGCGCGTCGTGACGGCGATGCGTGGACGGCGACATTGTCCGATGGACGGACCGTCACCGCGAATAAGCTGGTCAACGCAGCGGGGCCCTGGGTCGCGGAAGCGCTCGCGCTGACCGGCACCAATGCGAAAAGCGGCGTCCGGCTGATCAAGGGCAGCCATATCGTCGTCCCCAAGGTTTTCGATGGCGAGCAAGCGTACATGCTGCAACAGCCCGACAAGCGGATCGTGTTCGCAATAGCCTATGCCAACGACACGACGTTGATAGGCACGACCGACGTGCCGGTGGAAAAGCCGGAGGACGCGGCAATCACGCCCGACGAGATCGACTATCTCTGCGGCGCGGCGAACCATTATTTCAGGCGACAGATCACGCCCGCCGATGTCGTGCACACCTATTCGGGCGTGCGGCCGCTGTACGACGACGGGGCGAGCGAGGCGAAGGCGGTGACGCGCGATTATGTCCTGGAACTCGACGACGCAGGTCCGCCATTGCTGAGCGTGTTCGGCGGGAAGATCACGACCGCACGTCATCTGGCAGAGGAAGCGCTCGGCAAACTCGGCCATCCATCGACCGCGACGCGCGACACGCGTTTCCCCGGCGGCGACATGCGCGATTTCGACGAATTCCTGGCCGAGGCCCGCCGTACCTATCCGTTACTCGGCGCAGACCAGTCACACCGCCTCGCGCGGGCTTATGGCACGATGCTTTTCGACATGATCGGAAATGCGGAGACCATGGGCGAGGATTTCGGTGGCGGCCTTACCGCGCGCGAAGTCGACTGGATGGTTTCGCACGAATGGGCCAGAACCGTCGAGGACGTGATCTGGCGGCGCAGCAAGACCGGCCTCGCAATGGACGAGCGGCAGAAGGCGCGGGTCGCCGAATATCTGGAGGGGAAATGACGAGAACTTTGCTCGCGATCGACCAGGGCACGACGTCCAGCCGCGCGATACGGTTTTCGGCAGAAGGCGTTCCGCTACAAACCGCCCAACAGGAATTTCCACAGATTTATCCACACCCCGGCTGGGTCGAACACGATCCGGAAGCGATCTGGGCGACGACGCTGGCAACGGCGCGCGAGGTCATCGGTGACGACTATCCCGCCGCGATCGGCATCACCAACCAGCGCGAGACGGTGGTCGTCTGGGACCGAACGACGGGCAACGCGATTTACAATGCCATCGTCTGGCAGGACCGGCGGGCCGCCGAACTCTGCGCGACGATGAAGGCGGACGGCGCCGAACCCGGTGTCCAGGCGAAAACCGGGCTGCTGCTCGACCCCTATTTTTCCGCGACCAAGATCAAGTGGGTCCTAGACACGGTCCCGGGCGCACGCGACCGTGCCGCGCGGGGAGAGCTGGCGGCGGGAACGATCGACGCGTTCCTGTTGTGGCGGCTGACGGGCGGGCGGGTCCACGCAACCGACTGGACCAACGCTGGCCGCACGATGCTGTACGATATCCACCGGCGGCAATGGGATCCGGAACTGCTGCGGCTGTTCGATATTCCAGAAGGACTGCTGCCCGAGGTGCATCCGAACGTACATGCCTTCGGCGAGACCGCCCCGTCGCTGTTCGGTAAGGCGCTGCCCGTGTGCGGCATGGCGGGCGACCAGCAGTCGGCGTTGATCGGCCAGGCATGTTTTGCGCCCGGCATGGTCAAATCCACTTATGGCACCGGTTGCTTCATGCTGATGAACACGGGCGCGGCGGTCGCCTCGACGCACCGGCTGCTGACAACGCCTGCCTATGAAATCGGCGGCGAGCGTGCCTATGCGCTCGAGGGATCGATCTTCGTCGCGGGCGCGGCGGTCAAATGGCTGCGCGACAAGATGGGTCTCGTCGACAGCGCCGCCGAGACCGAGGCGATGGCACGCGCGGCGCGCGACGACCACGGCATAACGGTCATTCCCGCCTTCGTCGGCCTCGGCGCGCCGCACTGGCGGCCGGAATTGCGCGGCAGCATTCACGGCCTGACGCTCGACACGACCGCCGCCGACCTGGTGCGCGCGACGCTCGAAAGCATAGCCTTCCAGACGCGCGACCTGACCGATGCGATGCTCGCCGATGGCGCGGCGAAACCCGCGGCGCTGCGCATCGACGGTGGCATGGCGCAGAACGAATGGTTCGCGCAGCTACTCGCCGATGTGCTGGACACGCCGGTGGAAACGCCCGCCAGCCATGAAACCACGGCCCTGGGCGCCGCGGTCGTGGCGGGGATCGGTTGCGGCCTCATCCCGGGCACATCGGCATTCAGCAGCCACTGGACGAGCGCCGGACGCTGGCAGCCCGAAATCGATGCCGGACGCCGGACGGCCATGCTCGACCGATGGTCCGGCGCGATACGGCGGGCGCTCGCCTAGTAGGTTCGTCCGATCAGGATTTTCTCGACCGCGGGATCGCCCGTGAAGACGCACGCCCCCGTCACGGCACCATCGTCCATCGGCGTGTTGCGCGCGGTCAGCTTGAGCGTCTTCAAACGCTTCACCACATCCTCCAGTGCCGCGCCGGTCGGGCGCGACCAGCCGACGGACACCCAGCCCACGACATCGTCCTCGCCACCGGTGAAATGCGCCTCGAGGTCGGCCCAGCTTGCGACCGGCTTGATCCCCGCATCGCGACGCGCGGTCGCTTCCGAATGGAGCGCGGCCTGGATCGATTCCAGCAATGCTGGAACCTGCGCTGCGAACTCCTCACGCGACAGGACGGCGCTCGCAAGCTTGCCGCCCTCGCCGTACAGCGTGTCGCGGCGTATGAGGCTGATGTTGCCCGCCGCCATGTCGCGTCCGCCGATCTCTACGATCAGGGGCGCACCCTTCTTGACCCAACTCCAGCGCTTGTTGCTCGCCTTGGCCGCCCGCATGTCGACCAGCACACGCACCGGCTCGCCGAGTGCGGTCGCGCCTTTCAGGCTGGCGGCGACGTCGCGGCAATAGGCGACAAGCGCCTCGTCCTCGGGCACTTCGCGCAGCATCGGCACGATCACGACCTGTTGCGGCGCAACGGCGGGCGGCAGGCGAAGCCCGTCATCGTCGCCATGCACCATGATGACGCCGCCGATCATGCGCGTGCTGAGGCCCCAGCTCGTCGTCCAGGCGTGCGAGAAGCTGCCCTCGCTGTTCTGGAACTTGATGTCCTGCGCCTTGGCGAAGTTTTGCCCCAGGAAGTGCGATGTGCCCGCCTGCAGTGCCTTGCCGTCCTGCATCATCGCCTCGATGCTGTAAGTCGCGTCCGCGCCGGGGAAGCGTTCGTGCTCGGGCTTCTCGCCCGCGATCACCGGTATCGCCAGGCAATTCTCGGCGAACTCGCGGTAGACCTCGAGCATCTTCAGCGTCTCTTCGACCGCCTCTTCGCGCGTCGCGTGGGCGGTATGCCCCTCCTGCCACAGGAACTCGCTGGTCCGCAGGAACATGCGGGTGCGCATTTCCCAGCGGACTACATTCGCCCATTGATTGATCAGGACAGGCAGGTCGCGCCACGACTGGACCCAGCGGGCCATCGCCGCGCCGATCACGGTTTCCGATGTGGGCCGCACGACCAGCGGCTCTTCCAGCTTCGCCGCGGGATCGGGCACCAGCCCGCCCTTGCCGTCCGCGATCAGCCGGTGGTGCGTCACGACCGCCATTTCCTTGGCGAAGCCATCGACGTGCGCGGCTTCCTTCTCGAAGAAACTCAGGGGGATGAAGATCGGGAAATAGCAGTTCTCGTGCCCCGTCGCCTTGATCCGGTCGTCGAGCAGGCGCTGCATGCGTTCCCAGATGCCATATCCCCATGGGCGGATGACCATGCAGCCGCGGACGCCCGAATCCTCGGCGAGATCAGCCTCCTTGATGACATCCTGGTACCAGGCCGCGAAATCGGCCGCGCGGGTGACGGAAAGAGCATGTTTCATGGAAGCGCGCTTTGGCGGTTGGCATGGGGCTTTGTCCAGCACTAGGGCGTGGCGGTGACCGATCGCATCCTGCCCGCCCTCGCCTTCCGCCTCGCCTCGGTCCTGGCGTTCGCGACGATGGGCGCGCTGATCAAGCTGGCGGAGGCGCGTGGCGCCGGGTTGGTCGAGCTGCTGTTCTTTCGGCAGGCGGGCTCGATCCCCGCGGTCGTTGCCTGGGTCGCGATGGGGCCGGGGTTGCCGACGCTAGCGACCCGGCGGCTGCCGGCGCATGCCCTGCGGTGCGCGGTCGGTCTGTCGAGCATGACGTTCATGTTTTCGACACTGATGCTGCTGCCGCTGGCGGAAGCGACCACCTTGCAATTCACGGTGCCGATCTTCGCGACGATTCTCGGCGCGCTCGTCCTCCGTGAAACGACAGGTATCCATCGCTGGAGCGCCGTGGTGGTCGGTTTCATCGGCGTCGTCATCGTCGCGCAACCGGGTTCGGGTCATATTCCGCTCATCGGACTGTTGACCGGACTTGCCGCCGCACTGCTATCCGCCAACGTCTCGATTCTGATCCGGCGGATGGGATCGAGCGAGCCGCCTGCGACGATCGTCTTTTATTTCTCCGTTCTGTCGATGGTGCCGCTGCTGCCGCTGTTCCTGTGGACGATGGGAAATCACGACGCGACGACATGGGCCATGCTCGTCGGCGTTGGTTTGATCGGTGCGGTTGGGCAGTTGACGATGACGACATCGCTGACGCTCGCGCCGGTCTCGGTCGTCGTCCCGATGGACTATTCAGGCCTCATCTGGGCGACGCTGTTCGGCTGGACCCTGTTTCATGTCCTGCCCACGCCGATGACCTGGGTCGGCGCGCCGATCATCATCCTCAGCGGCCTTTACATCGTGTGGCGCGAACATCGGCTGGGCCGTGCGAATGCGCTTGCAGCGGCTTCGACCGCGCCATAGCGTACGCGCAACAATATTTCAGGTGAGGGACCGATCATGACCACCACAAACTATGATTTGACGCGCCGTACGCTGCTTTCCACGGGTACAGCCGCAGTCGGACTGGCCGCCGCACCCGCGCTTGCAAAAGCAGCTGCCGCGAAACCTGCCGCAGCCACCTCACCCTTTCGCAAAACAATCGATGCGATCGCAGAGGAGGCACTGGTCTTCTCCCCCGAAACCGCGACCAGCCTGGGCATCGACACCGGCGCCCGCGCCGGATTGCGCGCCAAATTGTCCGACGGATCGGCGGCCGGAAACGCCCGTATCGCGGCCAGCGTCGGAAACATGATGAAGCGCCTCAAGGCGATCGACCGCAAGTCGCTGCCGCTTGCCGACCAGCTCCGCTGGGATACCGTGCATTACGCGCTCGAAAGCGCCGAGATGGCCAAGCCGTTTTTCTACGCGAATGCGGCAGGCGGGTTCTTCGGCGGCACATCGCCTTACCCCGTCACGCAACAGGGCGGCGCGATCGTAAACCTGCCCGAATTCCTCGATTCGCAGCACCCGATCAACACTTCCGCCGATGCCGAAGCCTACCTGTCGCGGGTCGCCGGAATGGCGAAAGCGCTCGACGACGAAACGGCGCAGATCAAGTCCGACGGCGCCCGTGGCGTGATGCCGCCGGATTTCATCGCCAAGACGGTACTGGGGCAGCTCACCGGCTATCGCGGCACGGCCAGTGCTGAGCAGAAGCTCGTCACGTCGTTGGCCAAGCGCACTGCCGACAAGAAAATCGCCGGAGACTGGGGCGCACGCGCGCAAAAGCTCGTCGATTCAATGGTCTATCCCGCGCTCGACCGCCAGATCGCGGCGTTCACCGCGGCAACGGCCAAGGCACCGCACGACGCCGGCGTGCAGCGCCTGCCCAACGGCGATGCCTATTACGCCTGGGCACTGCGCCTCGGCACCACGACGACGCAGACGCCAGCCGAAATCCACAAGATCGGCCTTGCCCAGAACGAGGAACTTAAGGCGCGCATGGACACCCTGTTGCGCAAGCAGGGCTTCACCAGCGGCACCGTCGGCGAACGCGTGCAGGCGCTGAACAAGGATCCGAAGCAGCTGTTCAGCGACGACGATGCGGGCCGCGCGCAGTTGATCGCCTATTGCAACGCGAAGCTCGCCGCCATCCGTCCGATCCTGCCCAAGGTTTCGCACCTGGGGCTCAAGGCCGATGTGGTCGTCAAGCGGGTGCCCGAGGATATCCAGGACGGCGCGGCGCTCGGCTACATGAACTTCGCCTCGCTCGATGGCTCGCGCCCGGCGATCTATTACATCAACCTGAAGTCGACGACGCTCTGGCCGAAATACCAGATCGCAACGCTGACCGCGCATGAAGGCGTGCCAGGGCATACCTATCAGGGTGCGTACCTCGCCGAGCATCACAACGAAATCCCGCTGATCGCGTCGCTGATCGGCTTCAATGCCTTCGTCGAGGGCTGGGCGCTCTATTCGGAACAGATGGTCGACGAACTCGGCCTCTATGCCGACGATCCCTTCTCGGAGATCGGATTCCTGCAGGCGCTGCAATTCCGCGCGTGTCGCCTTGTCGCCGATACCGGCCTGCACTCGATGCGTTGGTCGCGTGAACAGACCGTCGCGTTCCTGACCGAACAGACCGGCAAGGGTGCGAACGCGATGACCAGCGAGACGGACCGCTACTGCGTCGCGCCGGGCCAGGCCTGCGGATACAAGACCGGCCACAACGAGATCGTCCGGTTGCGCGAAAGCGCGAAGGCGAAGCTGGGTGCGAAGTTCGACCTGGCGGCGTTCAACGATACGCTGATCAAGACCGGCGGCGTGCCGCTGTCGGTACTGCCGGCTGCTGTCGATGCGTATGTGCGAGGGGCTGCTTGATTGGCGATTGACGGACTTCAAATGGGTGTTGCGGTCGTCACGTCCGCCGCAATACCCATTGCCGGAGCTCGACTATTCAAGCTGTCTTCGGTAGCTAATTTTGTCGCGTCGCTGATTCTCGCCAACGCACTGATACATGTCATTCCGTACGCGATCAGTCCGTCGGACCACTATGGTCCCGGCTATGCCATCGCCATTGCATTGTATCTCCCAATCAGCGCGTTGATAATTTGCATAAGCGGGTTAGCTACAGCCCCATCCCGAACACCCTGATTACTCCGCCGCCAGCGGCAGCTCCGGCTCCTTCCACACCAGCACCGGCTTCCGCGCGGCCAGCGTCTCGTCAAGCCGCCGCCGTGGCGCGAAATGCGGGGCGGATTTCAGCGACGCATCGCCCGCCTTCGCCCGTTCGGCCACACTGCGCAGCGCGCCGATGAACTGGTCGAGTGCGGCTTTGCTCTCGGTCTCGGTCGGCTCGACCAGCATCGACCCATGGACGACGAGCGGGAAATAGACGGTCATCGGGTGGAAGCCCTCGTCGATCAGCCCCTTGGCAATGTCGAGCGTCGAGAAACCCTCGGGCAGGTTCTCGTCGCTGAACAGTGCCTCGTGCATGCACGGCCCAGCCTTCGCGAACGGTGCGTCGAGCGTGCCTTCGAGACTGCGCAGGATATAGTTCGCATTGAGCACCGCGTCGCCCGATACCTGGCGCAGGCCATCGGCGCCGTGGCTCAGGATATAGGTCAGCGCACGGGTGAACATGCCCATCTGGCCGTGGAACGCGGTCATCCGGCCAAAGCTGTGCGGATGGCGGTCGCCAACGGTTTCTTCCTCGACCAGCGTGATGTGGCCATCCGCGAACCGCTCGGTGAAGGGCAGCGGACCAAAAGGCGACAGCGCCTTCGACAAGACGACCGGCCCCGACCCAGGCCCGCCGCCGCCGTGGGGCGTCGAGAAGGTCTTGTGCAGGTTGATATGCATCGCATCGATGCCGAGGTCGCCCGGCCGCACGCGCCCGACGATCGCGTTGAAGTTCGCGCCGTCGCAATAGACGTAACCGCCCACGGCATGGACCGCGTCCGAGATCGCCTTCATGTCGCGCTCGAACAGCCCGCAGGTGTTCGGGTTAGTGATCATCACGCCCGCGACATCGGGTCCGAGGCGAGCCTTCAACGCCGCGAGATCGACACGTCCGTCCGCAGTCGCCGGAATATCCTCCACCGTGTAGCCCGCAAACGCCGCCGTCGCAGGGTTGGTGCCGTGCGCGCTTTCGGGAACGAGGATGACCTTGCGGTGCCCCTGCCCCTGCGCCTCGAGCGCCGCCTTGATGCAGAGGATGCCGCAGAGCTCACCATGCGCGCCGGCCTTTGGCGACATGGCGACGCCGTGCATGCCGGTCAGCTCGATCAGCCAGACCGCAAGCTCGTTGATGACACCCAGCGCACCCTGAATGGTGTCGACCGGCTGCAGCGGATGGACGTCCGCAAAGCCGGGCATCCGCGCGACCTTTTCGTTCAGGCGCGGGTTGTGCTTCATCGTGCACGATCCGAGCGGGAACAGGCCGAGGTCGATTGCGTAATTCTGGCGCGACAGGCGGGTGTAGTGGCGGATCGCCTCTGGTTCTGCGAGCCCTGGCAGGCCGATTGGCCGCGCGCGTTCCAGTCCGCCGAGTTTCGACGCGACCTTCGGCGGTTCGGCGAAGTCGACGCCGGTCGTCTCGCTGCTGCCGATCTCGAAGATCAGCGCTTCTTCCAGCATCAGCGCGCGGTTGCCGGTGAAGGTCGCTGCGCCACCGTCCGATGTGCCACCCATCTCGGGGCGCCAGCCGCTCTGGTTGATTGTCATGCCAGCACCTCCTCGAGCGCGGAGGCAAGGGTTTCGACATCCTCCGCCGAGGTCGTTTCGGTCACCGCGACGACCAGGCCGTTGGCGAGCGCCGCTTCGTCAGGATAAAGCCGTCCAAGCGACACGCCGGCGAGGATCTTCCGTTCGGCGAGGGTGCGAACCACCGGGCGTGCTTCTTTCGAGAGTTTCAGGGTAAATTCGTTGAAGAAGCTCGTGTTGACCAGCTCGACACCCGGCACCTTCGCCAGCCTCTCCGCAGCCGCGACCGCGAGGCCGTGATTGAGCGTCGCCAGGTCGCGCAGGCCGCGTTCGCCGAGCAAAGTCATGTGGATGCTGAACGCCAGCGCGCAGAGGCCGGAGTTGGTGCAGATGTTCGACGTCGCCTTCTCGCGGCGGATATGCTGCTCGCGGGTCGAGAGCGTCAGCACGAAACCGCGCTTCCCCTCCGCATCGACAGTCTCGCCGCACAGGCGACCGGGCATCTGGCGGACGTATTTGTCCTTGCAGCCGAACAGGCCGACATAAGGTCCGCCGAACTGCAGGCCGACGCCGATCGACTGCCCCTCGCCAACCACGATGTCCGCGCCCATCTCGCCGGGCGACTTGAGCGCGCCGAGCGCCACTGGTTCCGTCACGACCGCGATCAGCAGCGCCTTGTTCGCTGCACAGGCTGCGGCGAGTTCGGACAGGTCGCCGATGCGGCCCAGGATATCCGGGAACTGTACGACGACGCAGCTGGTCTCGGCATCAATCTTGTCGAGCAGCGCCGCATGGTCGGTCTCGGCGGACAGCTCCGGCGTCGAGGTTTCCAGCACGTCACCGGTGAATTTCGCCATCGTCTTGGCGACCGAAACGTAATGCGGATGCAGGCCCGACGACAGGATCGCCTTGCTCCGCTTGGTGATCCGGTGCGCCATGCCGATCGCTTCCCAGCAGGCAGTCGAGCCATCGTACATGCTCGCGTTGGCGACGTCGGTGCCCAGAAGCCGCGCAACCTGCGTCTGGAACTCGAACAGCATCTGCAGCGTGCCCTGCGCGATTTCTGGCTGATAGGGCGTATAGGCGGTCAGGAACTCGCCGCGCTGGATCAGGTGATCGACGCTGGACGGCACATGATGCCGGTACGCGCCGCACCCGAGGAAGAAAGGCGCATCTGCCGCAGCCAGGTTCTTCTTCGACAGGGTGCGCATGTGCCGCTCGACGGCCATTTCGGTTGCATGCATCGGCAGGCCGCGGATCGGCCCGTCTAGTCGTGCGGCCTCGGGTACATCGGCGAACAGCGCATCGACGCTGGGTGCGCCGATGACACGGAGCATCGCGTCGCGGTCAGGATCGGTTAGGGGAAGATAGCGCATTCCGGTCTTTCGCTGAGATTAAAGTCCGTCGACGAACGTCTTGTAGGCGACTGCATCCATCAGCCCGTCGAGTTCGCCCGCGTCGTCGAGGACGATGGTGAAGAACCAGCCGTCGCCTTCGGGCGACGTGTTGACCAGTGCGGGTTCGCCTTCGAGCGACGGATTACCCTCGCTGACGGTGCCGGAGACCGGCGCGTAGACGTCCGACGCGGCCTTCACCGACTCGACGACCGCAGCGTCGCCGCCTTTGGTCAGACGCGTGCCGCTCGCGGGCAGTTCGACGAACACGATGTCACCCAGTTGCCCCTGTGCGTAATCGGTGATGCCCACGGTTGCGGTTTCGTTGCCGTCGGCAACGTCGATCCATTCATGATCCTGCGTGTAATAGCGCATCAGGCAGCTCCTTTGCGGTGATAACGGTGGGGAACGAAGGGCATCGGTGCGACGGTCGCGCTCAAGCGCTTGCCACGCACGTCGATCTCTAATTTTGTGCCAACGGTGGCATGTTCGCTTGCGACATAGCCCATGGCGATCGGCGCCTGCAGGCTGGGTGAGAAGCCGCCCGAGGTGACGGTGCCGACCTTGGCGTCGCCAGCGAAAATCTCGGCGCCTTCGCGTGCGGGCAAACGCCCTTCGACCGACAGGCCGACGCGCTTGGTCGCCGGACCTTCAGCAAGATGTTTCTGGATGCGTGCCGCGCCCGGAAAGCCGCCGCCTTCACGACGACGCTTCTGGATGGCGAAGGTCAGTTGTCCTTCAACCGGATCCTGCTCCGGCGAGAGGTCATGACCATAAAGTGGCAGCCCCGCCTCGAGCCGCAGCGAGTCGCGCGCACCCAGGCCGATCGGCTTGATCTCCGGCTGCGCGCACAACGCCTCGACCAGCGCTTCGGCATGTTCGGCGGAAACCGAAATCTCGACGCCGTCCTCACCGGTATAGCCCGAACGACTGATCCACAGGTCGCCGAAACTGCCGGAAAAGCCGTTGCTTTCCATGAAATACATCGCTTCGACGCCGGGAATGACGCGTGCCACCGCGGCGACCGCCTTCGGCCCCTGCACTGCGATCAATGCACGGTCTTCCATGTGATTGATCGTCACTTCGTCGGGCAGGTGTTCGCGGAGGTGCCCGATGTCCTCATGCTTCACAGCGCCATTGACGATGACGTAGAACCCGTCGGCGCGGTTAGTGACCATCAGGTCGTCGAGGATACCGCCATCCTCGTCCAGCAGCAGCGAATAGCGCACCTTGTTCGGCCCGATGCCGGTGATGTCGCTCGGCAGCAGCGTTTCGAGCGCCTCGCCCGCACCGTCGCCCGAGATCAGCAGCTGCCCCATGTGACTGACGTCGAACAGTCCGGCGCTCTCGCGCGTCCACAGATGTTCGGCGACGATGCCGTCATACTGGATCGGCATCGCGTAACCCGCGAACGGCACCATGCGGGCGCCACGGGCGCGGTGCCAGCCGTCGAGCGGCAGGGTCAAGGTTTCGGCGGAATCGTCGGTCATTCTGGTCTTTCCGTCGCGAGTGCAGCCGCATCGGACGCAAAACGTCCGAGCTATCGAGCTGCCCCCTCTGTCAGGATACCTGAGAGCTTTGATCCGGCGGTTGCCCGCAGGACTTACCCCTTCGGTGGCGCCCGTTCGAAACGGACACGCTTTCCAGAGTCGCCTTGTCGTCCGCGCGGTCCATTTGGCCTGAGAGTTTCCGGGGCGGTTGCTCCTTCGGCGCCGCCGGGGTTTTCCCCATCCAGCTCTCCCGCGCGGCCGTCCGGGTTGCCCCGACCAGCTGCGTCAGCCGATGCGGGACCGGCCGATTCGAGTCAACGGGAGAAGCGTCGAAGCGCCTAGCGCGTGGCGTTGTATTGAAGCTGGTCGGCGGTCAGCTGAAATCCGATCAGCAGCTCGAAACTGGCGCGGGCGACCGCGGCCTTGATATTCGGGCGCGTCAGCGGGTCGATCGCCGCGTCTTCCTGGCCGGCCTTGCGCTTCTTGGTCAGTTCGCGCTGGATCTCGGGCGGGAGGGTCGCCTCGGCACGGTTGATCACGGCACCGGCCTGCGCCTGGACGCTCGCACGCGTCTGTCCGTCGGGGAAGACGATGCGGATATTGGAGATCTTCTTCGATACGATCGTCGTCCCGCCGCGCATGACGGTCGCGAAATAGGGAATCACGACCTCGCGGGCGCCACGCGGATCGGCACGGCGGGCAAGCACGTCGAACGTCACGTTCGAGGTCACGTCCGCGTTCTGGTCGTCACAGGTCACGCGCAGGTTCGTGATCGACGCCGTCACGTCGATAGCGTTCGCAGCACGGCTGCTCGCCGGGTTGAACAGCGTGATATCGCCGGTCGATGCAGGAATCGCGACTGCCGGGCAGGCGCTGCGCGTAATCGCGATGCCACCCGTCTCGTCGATGTCGCCGTCCTTGGCACAAGCCGCGAGCGAAAGGGTCAGGACAGCGGCGGCAACAACTCGAATATTCAACTCTCGGTCCCTTCGGCACGGCGGTGCGCCGTCATAGGAACCGGCTTTGCGCCATGCAAGCAATGCCGTATTGGCTCCCGAATGAGCCTTGCCGACCCCAAGCCGCCGCTCCGCCTGTTGATCGCCGCTCCGCGCGGGTTCTGCGCGGGTGTCGACCGTGCGATCAAGATCGTCGAGCTGGCGATCGAGAAACATGGCGCACCGGTCTATGTCCGCCACGAGATCGTCCACAACAAGTTCGTCGTCGACAGCCTGAAGGCGAAGGGCGCGGTGTTCGTCGAGGAGCTGGACGAAGTACCCGATGGCGCACCTGTTGTCTTTTCGGCGCACGGCGTGCCCAAGAGCGTACCGGCTGCCGCCGAATACCGCGGGCTGGATTATCTCGACGCAACCTGCCCGCTGGTGTCGAAAGTTCACCGCCAGGCCGAGCGGTTGGTCGAGGCCGGCAAGCACATCATCTTCGTCGGCCATCGCGGCCACCCGGAGGTGATCGGCACCTTCGGCCAGGTTGCCGCCGGCGCGATGTCGCTGGTCGAAACCGTGGATGACGTTGCAAAACTGGAACCTGCCGATCCGGAAGCGCTGGGCTTTCTTACCCAGACCACATTGTCGGTCGACGATACGCGCGAGATCGTCGAGGCGCTGAAGGCGCGTTTCCCCTCGATCAACGGACCGAGGGGCGAGGACATCTGTTACGCGACGTCGAACCGGCAGGAATCGGTCAAGGCAATCGTGCCCGAGTGCGACAAGATGATCGTCATCGGTGCGCCCAATTCGTCGAACTCGTTGCGTCTTGCCGAAGTCGCTGTCCGTGCAGGCGTTCCCGCCCAGTTGATCCAGCGGGCAAGCGAGATCGATTTCGCGTGGCTGGCCGATGTGAAGACGCTGGGCATCACCGCCGGCGCGTCCGCCCCCGAAGTACTGGTGCGCGAGGTGGTCGATCATCTCGCCACGCAATTCGAAGTGAACGAAACGCAGGTCGAGACCGCGGTCGAATCGATGTCGTTCAAGCTGCCGCGCGGGCTCGCCGCTTAAGTGGCGGTCTACACGCAGGTTTCCGCCGAAGCCCTCGCCCGTTTCCTGACCCGCTACGATGTCGGTGAACTCGTGTCTGCCAAGGGCATTGCCGAGGGCGTCGAGAATTCGAACTACCTCGTCGACACGACCAAGGGCCGCTTTATCCTGACGCTTTACGAAAAGCGTGTGGCAGCGGCCGACCTGCCCTTCTTCATGGCCCTGCTCGACCATCTGGCAGACAAGGGGCTGAACGTCCCCCCGGCGATCAAGGATCGCGAAGGCGTGGAGATCCAGGAACTCGAAGGCCGCCCGGCGTGCCTGATCAAATTCCTGCAAGGTGTGTCGCTCTCGCACCCGACACCTGCGCAGGCGGAGGCGGCGGCCGGCGCCATGGCCGATCTCCATATCGCCGCCGCCGACTTCCCGCTTACCCGGCCGAATTCGATGGGGTTCGAAAGCTGGCAACCTTTGTTCGAGCGCTGCGGCCGCAGCCTCGATGAGATCGCGCCCGGCCTTTACGACGACCTGGGCTTCGCGATCGAGGAAACGACCGCCGACTGGTGGGCCGAACCGTTCGACCAGTGCGCGATCCATGCCGATCTTTTCCCGGACAATGTCCTGACCCTCGGCGACAAGGTGACGGGGCTGATCGACTTCTATTTCGCCTGCACTGACATCAGGGTCTACGACCTCGCGATCATGCACAGTGCGTGGTCGTTCGATGCCGCCGGACGCACATTCAATCCGCAGGTCGGCGAGGCGATCATGCGCGGGTATGAGCAGCGCTTCCCGCTGTCGTCGTTCGAATGCGCGCAGTTTCAGATGCTGGCGAGCGGCGCCTGCATCCGTTTTGCCCTGTCGCGCGCATGGGACTGGCTCAACACACCGGCCGACGCAATGGTCACACGCAAGGATCCGCTCGCTTACATGCGGCGGCTGAAACACTATGATCCGACGCTGGTGACGCGCGTCGCATGAGCGAACTTCCGCATGTCGAGATGGCCACCGACGGCGCGTGCAAGGGTAATCCCGGCCCTGGCGGCTGGGGCGTCGTTCTGCGGTCGGGCAAAACCGAGAAGGAACTGTCGGGCGGCGAAACACTGACGACCAACAACCGCATGGAGATGACGGCGGCCATCCAGGGGCTGAACGCGCTGGCGCGCCCGGCCCAGGTAACGCTGTCGACCGACAGCCGCTACGTGATGGATGGCCTGACCAAATGGATCGCGGGCTGGCAGCGCAACGGCTGGAAGACTGCAGACAAGAAGCCGGTCAAGAACGCCGACCTGTGGCAGGAACTGATCGCCGCCGCGAAGCCACACCGCATCCAGTGGATCTGGGTGAAGGGACATGCCGGTCATCCCGACAACGAGCGTGCCGACCGGCTTGCAAGCGACGCTGCGCTGGCCAACCGCAAACCCGCCTGATCATTCGGCTTCGCGGGCTTCCGCGTCGCTCTTCCGGAGCGTGACGGTAGCGATCCTATTGCTGCTTCACAGTTTCGAAAAGCGGTTCGGCGTGAAGGACTGCGGATCGACGCCCTGCGGCAGTGGAACCAGGTCGCCCAGGATCAGGTGCGCGCACAGCTGACCGGCAGCGGGTGCGGTCTGAATGCCGACGCCGCCCTGCCCGGCGCACCAGAAAAAGCCCTTCTGCACCGGATCGAACCCGTAGATCGGCAAGCGGTCGGGCGCGAAACTGCGCAGGCCCGCCCATTTGCGCTCGACCGCAACGACGCGCCAGTTCGTGACCGTTTCGAACCGGTCGATCGCGATCGCGACGTCGAGTTCTTCGGGCGCGACATCGTGCGCGTCGACCGGCGTTTCGTCATGCGGGCAAACCCACAGCCGGTTCGGCCCTTCGGGACGGAAGTAATAATTCCCGGCGATGTCCATCACCAGCGGCAGGTCGTCGGGCACATCGTCGCCATCGACCCGGACCTGCGCAATCGTGCGCCGTTTGGGCTGAACGCCGAGCGGCTGGACGCCGGCCATCGTGGCTACACCGTCAGCCCACGCACCGGCCGCATTGACCACGACATCGGCCTGAATGACCGTTTCGCCCGCTATCAATCTCCAACCATCTCCATCGTGTTCTATGGTGTCGATACGTGCGTTCGTCAGCAATTGACCGCGTGCGCGTTTGAAGCGCGACAGGAACTCGGCGTGGAGACCGCCCACATCGATATCGGCGCAGTCCTCTTCGACCAGGCCTGCGACCAGCACCGGCTTCGCTCGCGGAACACGCGCGAGCACTCCATCGTGACCGACCCTCGTCAGGCGTACACCCGTTCCAGCGAATTGCGTTTCGAGCTTGTCGAGCAACGGAACGGTTTCCAGCTCGGCGACTTCCATGGACACGCGCGGTTTCAGGAAACCACCGCCTTCAAGCGCCTGGAACGACGCCCGAGTAAGCGTTTGGACGAGCGGACCACCCAGGGTTTCGTGCCAGAATGCCGCCGACCGCCCGGTACTGTGATAGCCGGGCATATCCTCCGCCTCGATCAGCGCCACCGAGCAATGCGGCGCGAGTTCGGCGCCCACGCTTGCACCCGCAATGCCGGCACCGATTATCGCCACGTCAAATTTCATCGTGCACCTGCATTCGCGTCGAGGAATTTTGTGATGCGCGCCATCAACGTGTCGCGCGCGCTGTCGACTTCACGCAGCACTTCGTGCGCCGCCGATTTATCGAGCATCAGTAGCTCACCATGCGGCAGGCGCATGGCCGCGTCATGTATCGCCTGCGGGCTTACCAGCCGGTCGCCATCGGTTCCGACAATCAGTACGGGCGTTTTCACCGCCTCCACGGCCCCCGAATGGTCGATGACGTCGAACGAGCGCACAGCGGCGGCCATCCATCCCCAGCTTGGCGGGCCGAGCGCGATATCCGGCTTCTCGCCCTTCCACCACAGTTCGTCGGCATAACGATCGTCGTCGTGGGTAAGGAACGCCTGGCGCGAGGCGTCCGGTGGCGAAGGACGTTCGTTGTATTTCCAGGCGCGCTTCGTCGGCACAAGCCTCCCCAGCGTTCCGGCAACGATCGAGGCCAACCATTTCGGCGTCCTGCCTGCGAAAGCCAGCATCGGCGCGCTGAGGACCGCGGCATCGGGATCGACCGCCTTTTCGACCAGCGCACGCAGGACGAGGTGACCGCCCATCGAATGCCCCATCAGAACGTGCGGTCCCGGCGTCCGCGCGATCCACGCGCGCCAGAAATACCTGAGATCGGCAACCCAGGTTTCGAAATCGTCGATATGGCCCAGCCATTGATCGTCAGTGATTCGGCCCGAACCGCCCTGGCCCCGCCAATCGACGGCCGTCACATGCCATCCGGCATCATGCCATGCGGCAAAACATTCGAGATATTTCTCGATGATGTCGCCGCGGCCGCCGAACCATAATATGCTGCCGCGATGCCCGGTGGATGGACGATCGAACGTACGCAATGGCCAGCCGTCGGCCGCGGGCGTCATCGACAGCGTGGCATCGGCAGGATAGCTGCGGCGGATGTCGATGGAACCGGTCATGCGATGCGGTTACGTTTTGGCAAGCCCCCTCGTCTAGGGGGTGCCGGTGGTTAACGTCGAATTGATCCTTGCGGCACTGGTCGCGATGCTGCTGGTGATCGCAGCCGTCATCGACGGGCGCACGCGTATCATTCCCGACTGGCTGAACATCGCCATCGCGTTGCTGGCCATTCCCTATTGGTGGGCGACGCAGCTTGCGCTCTGGCCTGACGTCGCCCTGCAGTTCGGGATCGCGGGACTCGCCTTTGCGATCCTGCTCGGAATCTTTGCTCTGGGGCAGATGGGCGGAGGCGATGTGAAGTTGATCGTCGCGCTCGCGCTTTTTCTCGCCCCGCTCGATTTCGTCCGCATGATCTGGATCATGGCGATCGCGGGCGGCGTGTTAACCCTGATCATGATCGTCCGCTACCGCGTTAAGAAATCCGAAGGCACGTTCGAAAACCCTTATGGGATTGCCATCGCGATCGGCGGCCTCGTCGCGCTCTCCGAACGATATTTTAACCATTTGAGTTGAAAGGTCGGGACTGGTCGCAATCGTTGCGACGTCCAGGAGCTTGGGGGCTATGGAGCCTAAAAAGATCGCTTTGCTTGTCGGTGCCGTTGTGGTCGCACTTGTGACCGCACTTATGGCGCGGCAAATGTTCGTCAGTTCGGCAACACCTGTTGCCGTTGCTGCCCCGCAAATCTTCGCGGCGCCGAAGGGCCCCAAGATCCTTGTCGCAACCCGCGCGTTGCCGGCAGGGACGATCCTGGAAGAGAGCAGCTACAAATATCAGCCCTGGCCGAAGGATCTCCTTCAGGGCGCGTATTACGTGCAGGACGAAGGCAAGACGGACACCGTCGCCCTTCGCGGTGCCGTCGTGCGCAACACGATTGCAGCCGGCCAGCCGATCACGGTCGGCTCGGTCGTGCAGCCGGGCGATCGCGGTTTCCTCGCCGCAGCACTCGGACCGGGTATGCGCGCCATCACGGTTGCTGTCCGCGCTGAAACCAGCGTTGCCGGCTTCGTCTTCCCGGGCGACCGCGTCGACCTGATGCTGACGCAGACCGTCCAGGGCGGCGAAGGCGGCGGACCGCAGCTGAAGACCACCGAGACGATCATGCGCAACCTGCGCGTGCTCGCGACCGACCAGCGCACCTCGTCCGAGGACGAAAAGGGCCAGAAGGAAGTCAAGCAGTTCCAGACGGTCACGCTCGAAGTCACGCCGCGCATCGGCGAAAAGATCGCCGTTGCGCAGACCATCGGCACGCTGTCGCTGAGCCTGCGTCCGCTGGCCGAAAGCACTGCCGAACTGGAACGCGCCATCGCGTCGGGCCAAGTCAACGTGCCCAAGGACGGCGATGTGAACGGCGAACGCCAGATGGCGCTGCGCATCGCGCAGCAGCCGAGCGATGCGACACCGACATTCGTGACCGGCGCCGACGTATCGCGGTTCCAGCGGCGCAGTGCGCCCGCCACAGGACCGGTAGTCACACGACCGGTAGAAAGAATTCCCGCCGGCGGCCCCGCAGGTTCGAATGGCCCGATGGTCCATGTCGCCCGCGGCAACACCGTCACCGACGTTTCGATTGGGGGCAATTAAGATGCGCAGCACCAGTTTCCTGCACCGCACTGTCGCGGCCGTGACCATGGCGGCAATGATGGCGGGCGTTCCGGCTGCCGTTAGCGCTGCACCGAAGGCCCGCAAGGCAAGCGCGACCAAGGCCGCGGGGACAAAGGTCCGCACCGGTCAGCTTCCGGTGGGCACACAGCGCCCGACCAGCGAAGTCGTCCTGTCGGTCGGCCAGGGCCAGCTCGTGACCCTGCCCAGCGGCGTGTCGAACGTCTGGACGTCGAACCCGATGGTTGCGGATGTCTATGTCAGCAACCCGCGCCAGATCCATATGTTCGGCAAGACCGCCGGCGATGCCACCATCTTTGCGACGGCAGCATCCGGCCAGGTCATCTACGCAACCAACGTCCGCGTGGGCCAGAACATCACGTCGATCGACCGTGTGCTGAAGGTTGCGATGCCCGAAGCCGACATCAAGGTCACGACGGTCGGCCAGGTCGCCATCCTGACCGGTACGGTCGCGACGCCCGATGACGCCGCACAGGCTGAATTGCTGGTGAAGTCGTACCTGAACCCCGGCGTCGACATCTCGCAACCGAATGCACCGCTCAAGATCGCAACGATCAGCCGCCTGAAGACGGCGACGCCGCTGCAGGTCAACCTGAAGGTCCAGATCGCGGAAGTCAGCCGTTCGTTGTCGAAGCAGATCGGCGTCAATATGACGACGCGCGACCAGACCAGCGGACTTAACTTCGGCGTGATCCAGGGCCGCGACATCGGCACGATCGGCACGGCAGACCTTTCGGGCCTGCCCAAGCTGGACGCATCGGCGCTCTATGGCCTACCCGCGGGCTCGCTGCAGTTGCCGTTCGATCCGACGACGGGGCGCTTCATCACGAAGGGCGCCTCGACGCTGAACTTTAAGGGTCTGGGCGCCGGCAAGACGACGCTCGGTTTCCTGGGCAGCCTGTTCGGCCTCGATGTCGGCGCCGCACTCGACCTTGCCGAAACCAACGGCCTTGTCTCGATGCTCGCCGAACCGAACCTGACGGCACTTTCGGGCGAAACCGCGAGCTTCCTGGCAGGCGGCGAATTCCCGATCCCGATCTCGCAGCAGCTCGGCACGATCTCCGTCGAGTACAAGCAGTTCGGTGTCAGCCTGGCGTTCACCCCGACAGTACTGTCCGATGGCCGCATCTCGATGCGCGTCCGTCCGGAAGTGTCGCAGCTGTCGACGGAAGGCGCAGTGACGCTCAACGGCTTCACCATTCCTGCGGTGACCACGCGGCGCACCGAAACGACCGTCGAACTCGGCTCTGGCCAGAGCTTCATGATCGGCGGCCTGATGCAGAATTCGAACGCCAACTCGATCGACAAGGCACCGGGCCTCGGCGACGTGCCGGTATTGGGCGCGATGTTCCGTTCGACCGGGTATCGTCGTAACCAGACCGAGCTGATGATCATCGTCACGCCGTATCTGGTGAAGCCGGTATCGGCCAACGACATCAAGCTGCCGACCGATGGTCTCCAGACGCCGACCGACCTGCAGAACTTCCTGCTGGGCAAGGACTTCTCGGGCAAGACCGGCGCCGAGCGTGCCAAGCCCAAGATGGCGCCGCCGACGACCGTGCCCGCACCGTCCGTCGGCGCGGCACTGGTTCCGCAACAGCCCCGTGTCGAAAAGCGCGCTGCCCAGACGGCAGCGGCCGCTCCCGGCTTCAGCAATTAAGACGAGAGGGACAACACATGACGCGCAACCTTACCGTCCTCGCCCTCCTCGGATGCTCGGTGCTTGCCGGATGCGGCACGCAGAACCGCAGCCTCGAATCGGTTCACCAGCCGGTCGTGGCCCGCACGGACTACGTCTATGACATGCCTTCGCCAGGCGATCGCCTGAGCGCCGGTGAAGCAGTTCGCCTTGCCGACTGGTTCGACTCGCTGAACCTGCGTTATGGCGATCGCGTATCGGTCGATGCGCAGGGTGCCGGTCCCGCAGCACGCGATGCTGTCGGCCGTGTGGTCGGCCGTTACGGCCTGCTGATGGACGAAACCGCCCCGGTCACTCAGGGCGAGATCGCTCCTGGCTCGGTTCGTGTCGTTGTCAGCCGCATGACGGCCACGGTGCCGAACTGCCCTGACTGGAGCCGTCCGTCACAGCCGAACTTCAACGGCCATGCCATGTCGAATTACGGCTGCGCCACCAACAGCAACCTTGCCGCCATGGTCGCCGATCCGCGCGACCTGGTTTCCGGCCGCTCGGGCGCGACGTCGGTCGACGCAACGCTGTCGACCAAGGCGATCGGCCAGTACCGCCGTTCCGAGCCTACCGGCGCCGGTGGTCTCAAAGCCGAAACCACGAAGGGAAAATAAGATGAACGCGCCTTGGTCCCCTTCCCGCACCGGCACGATGCGTGAGCCTTTCACGGCGTTCGTCTGTGACGACATGACGGCCGACTCGCTGCGCCCCGTCGCAGTCGAACTCGGCTGGGCCGCCGACAAGATCAACAAGGGCGGACTGCGCAACGCGGTCCAGACCCTGTCGGTCTCGGCAAGCCCGCAGATCCTGTTCGTCGACCTGTCGGAAAGCGGTGATCCGCTGAACGACATCAACGCACTCGCCGAAGTCTGCGAACCCGGGACGGTCGTGATCGCGGCCGGCCAGGTCAACGACGTGCGCCTGTTCCGCGACCTGGTCGCGAGCGGCATCCAGGATTACCTGCTGAAGCCGTTCAGCCCTGACCAGCTGCGCGACGCCTTCGCCAATGCACAGGCCGTGTTCAACGCGCCGCGCAACAGCGAAGCCGCCAGCGAACGCCCGCACATGATGGCTGCCGTCATCGGTGCCCGTGGCGGCGCCGGTGCCTCGACCATCGCGACCTCCGTCGCATGGATGATGGGTGACCGCGCCAGCCGCTCGACCGCGCTGCTCGATCTGGACGTGCACTTCGGAACGGGCGCGCTCGCGCTCGATCTGGAGCCGGGCCGCGGCCTGACCGACGCGATCGAAAACCCCAGCCGTATCGACGGACTGTTCATCGAACGCGCCATGGTCAAGGCGAACGACAAACTTTCGATCCTGAGTGCCGAAGCGCCGATCAACCAGCCGATGCTGACGGACGGCGCTGCCTTCTATCAGCTGCAGGAAGAGATGCGCACGGCGTTCGAAACGACGGTCATCGACCTGCCGCGCGGCATGCTGGTCCAGCATCCGCACCTGATGCAGGACGTGCAGGTCACCGTGATCGTCACCGAACTGACGCTCGCATCGGCCCGTGATGTCATCCGCATCCTGTCGTGGCTCAAGTCCAACGCGCCGCAATCGCAGGTCGTCGTCGTCGCGAACCGCGTGCCGACCACCGGTCCCAGCGAAATCACGCGCAAGGACTTCGAGGCGTCGATCGAGCGCAAGGTCGATTATGTCATTCCCGCCGACGCAAAGGTCGTCACCCAGGCTGCAAAGCTCGGGAAGACCGTTGCCGAAGCCGGCAAAGGCACGAAGGTCGGCACCGCGCTCGGCGAACTCGTCGACCGGCTCGCAAGCGCCGGCGATGAAGGCGCGGTCGTGCCGGAAGACAGCAAGAAGGCGTCGAAGCAGTCGCTGCTCGGCAAGCTCGGCGGCTTCAAGATGCCGGGCAAGGCCAAGGCGAAGGCGGCTTAACCCGTGAACATGCTGCCGCTTCTGGTCATGGTGCTGGGTCTCGTCGGCACCCTTGCGCTTATGGCCTTCGCGTTCGCTGGCCCTTCGGCCGAGAAAGCCAAGGCCCGGCGGCTGACGGCGCTGCGCGACCGTTATTCCAGCTCCGCTGGTGCAGTCGTCGAAGCCCAGATGCGCCGCATCCAGGCGAACCGCGCCACGCGCATGGACGGCGTTGCCGGCCGCATCTTGCCCAATCCGGAGCAGTTGCAGAAGCGCCTCGCGATGACGGGCAAGACCTGGACGCCGAGCCAGTATCTGATGGCTTCGGCAGGCACGTTCGTCGTTGTCACGTTACTCATTTACCTGAAGTCCAAGAGCCTTCCGCTAGGGCTGGCGCTCGGCGGGGCGATGGGCCTGGGCATTCCGCACTTCGTGGTCGGACACCTGATCAAGAAGCGCGTGAACCAGTTCACCAAGCGCTTTCCCGATGCCATCGAATTGCTCGTCCGCGGCTTGCGGTCGGGTCTTCCCATCTCGGAGACGCTGAACGTCGTCGGTGCCGAAGTACCGGGCCCGGTCGGTGTCGAATTCCGCGCGGTCAGCGACAAGATCAAGATCGGGCGGACGATGGACGCGGCGCTTCAGGAAACGGCCGACCGGCTCGGCACGCCCGAATTCCAGTTCTTCGTCATCACCATCCAGATCCAGCGCGAAACCGGCGGTAACCTTGCCGAAACGCTGTCGAACCTGGCTGGCGTGCTTCGTTCGCGCGCGCAGATGAAGCTGAAGATCAAGGCGATGTCGTCGGAATCGAAGGCGTCGGCGTACATCATCGGCGCCCTGCCCTTCATCGTGTTCGGTCTAATCTACACGATCAACGATCATTACATGCAGCAGTTCTTCACGAACCCGAAGCTGATCGCGACCGGCCTTGGCGCCGGCTGCTGGATGGGCGTCGGCGCATTCGTGATGTCCCGCATGATCTCGTTCGAGATTTAGGAGCGAATAGGGATGCAGCCCGTACAATCCGGTGGTCCGACGCTTCTTGGGGTCGACGTCTTCTTCGTCGCGACGATGCTCGCGGCCACGGCGACACTTGCCATCATCGTCGCCATCTATGCGGCGACCACCGTGCGCAACCCGATGGCGAAGCGCGTCAAGGCGTTGAACGACCGCCGCGAACAGCTGAAAGCCGGTATCGTCGCCTCGACGTCGAAGCGCCGCGCCAAGCTGCAGAACAAGAACGAGACCGCCGACAGGATGCGGTCGATGCTCAATTCGCTGAAGGTCCTGCAGGACGAACAGCTGAAGGCGGCGCAGAAAAAGCTGATGCAGGCAGGCTACCGGTCGAAGGACCTGGCCGTCATCATCATCTTCGCACGCATGGTCCTGCCGATCGTGCTGGGCGGTGGCGTCGTCCTGTGGGTCTACGCGTTCGGCGGTCTTGCCGACTGGACGCCGTGGAAGCGTACGGCGGTCGTCTGCGGCTCACTGATCCTCAGCTACAAGGCGGCCGACATCTGGCTCGACAATCAGGTTTCCAAGCGCACGGCCGCGATCCGCAAGGGCCTGCCCGACGCGCTCGACCTACTCGTGATCTGCGCGGAAGCCGGCCTGACCGTCGACGCCGCGTTCAACCGCGTCGCCAAGGAATTGGGCCGCGCCTATCCCGAACTCGGTGACGAGTTCGCGCTGACCGCGATCGAACTGGGCTTCCTGACCGACCGCCGCCAGGCATTCGAAAACCTCGCCGCACGCGTGAACCTCGATTCGGTGAAGGGCGTCGTCACGACGATGATCCAGACCGAAAAATACGGTACGCCGCTGGCTTCTGCACTGCGCGTGCTGTCGGCCGAATTCCGCCACGAACGCATGATGCGTGCCGAAGAAAAGGCCGCGCGCCTGCCGGCGATCATGACGGTCCCGCTGATCCTGTTCATCCTGCCCGTGCTGTTCGTCGTCATTCTCGGCCCGGCGGCGTGTTCCATCTCCGAGGTCTTCAAGGGCTAACCGGCCCCGACGGAACCCTGTGCACTCCCGTGTCGTTACGCTGTGACAACATGGGAGTTCGCAACATGGAAAGTTACACGGGGAACGGCTGGTTCATCCTGGGGCTGACGCTGGTCGTCGGCTGGCTGCTGGGACTGCTCAGCCGGTCGGGCGGCGGCAAGTGGAAGCTGGCGTATCAC
The DNA here is from genome assembly GCA_040388515.1 of Pseudomonadota bacterium. Classification (GTDB taxonomy): domain Bacteria; phylum Pseudomonadota; class Alphaproteobacteria; order Sphingomonadales; family Sphingomonadaceae; genus Sphingomonas_O. The sequence continues at coordinate 110,207 of JAZKBQ010000006.1, forward strand.
CGCGAGAAGGACGCGCACCTGGCGCTCCGCCGTGCCTATGAGGAGCATCTCAAGCAGCACGGCGAAGTGAGCGACAACCGCATCCCGCCCTATGTCGAGCAGAAGGTCTAGCGACTAACCCAGGGCTGCCTGCGCCGCCGCGAGCCGAGCGATCGGCACGCGGTAGGGCGACGCGGAGACGTAATCGAGGCCCACGCTTTCGCAGAACGCGATGCTCGCCGGGTCGCCGCCATGTTCGCCGCAGATGCCGAGCTTGATGTCGGACCGCGTCGCCCGGCCCCGCTCGGCCGCGATCTTCACCAGTTCGCCCACCCCCTCGACATCGAGGCTGACGAACGGGTCGCGTTCGAAGATTCCATAATCGACATATTGCGTCAGGAAGCGTCCGGCGTCGTCGCGTGACACGCCCAGCGTCGTCTGCGTCAGGTCGTTGGTACCGAAGCTGAAGAACGCGCCGACCTCTGCGATCTCCCCTGCCTTCAGCGCCGCGCGCGGCAGTTCGATCATCGTGCCGACGATGTAGTCGACGCGCTTGCCGGTTTCGGCGAACACGGCTTCGGCCGCCTTGTCGACGACGGCCTTCATCAATTCCAGTTCGCGACGCGTCGCCACCAGCGGGATCATGATTTCGGGCACCGGCGCTTCCGCCAGGCCACAGGCCGCTTCGAAGATCGCGCGCGCCTGCATCTCGTAGATTTCGGGATAGGTCACGCCCAACCGGCAACCGCGATGACCCAGCATCGGGTTGAACTCGTGCAGTTCGCTCGCGCGACGCTTGAGGGCGTCCACGCTCAGGCCGGTCGCCTTCGCGACTTCGGCGAAGTCGGCCTCGGCATGCGGCATGAATTCGTGCAGCGGCGGGTCGAGCAGGCGGATGGTGACCGGCAGGCCCGCCATCACCTCGAACAATTCCGCAAAGTCGCCGCGCTGTTCGGGCAGCAGCTTTTCGAGCGCGGTCCGCCGCCCCGCCTCGTCGGTCGCGAGGATCATCTCGCGCACGGATGTGATCCGGCTCGCCTCGAAGAACATATGCTCGGTCCGGCACAGGCCGATGCCCTCTGCACCGAAATCGCGCGCGACCTTGGCGTCGGCGGGGGTCTCGGCATTGGCGCGGACCTTCATTCGACGGACGCCGTCAGCCCACTCCATCAACGTACCGAAATCGCCCGAGAGTTCGGGCTGAACGGTTGCGACTTCGCCCCACATCACTTCGCCGCTGGCGCCGTCGATGGTAAGCACATCGCCTTCGCGGATCTCGCGCCCGCCGACCCGCGCGACCTTCGCCGCCGCATCGATGCTGAGCGATCCCGCACCCGACACGCAGGGACGGCCCATACCGCGCGCCACGACCGCCGCATGGCTGGTCATGCCGCCGCGCGCCGTCAGGATGCCCTTGGCCGCATGCATGCCGTGGATGTCCTCGGGACTGGTTTCGGTCCGTACCAGGATAACCGCCTGCCCCAGCTCGGCCTTGTTTTCCGCGGTGTCGCTGTCGAACACGGCGATGCCGGACGCAGCGCCCGGAGAAGCCGGCAGGCCCTTCACGATCACATCGCGCTTTGCCTTGGGGTCGAGTGTCGGGTGCAGCAGCTGGTCGAGCGCCGCCGGATCGACGCGCTTCACCGCTTCCTCGCGCGTGATCAGTCCCTCGTTCGCCATGTCTACCGCGATGCGCAGCGCCGCCTTGGCGGTCCGCTTGCCGCTGCGGGTCTGCAGCATCCACAGTTTCCCGCGTTCCACGGTGAACTCGATGTCCTGCATGTCGCGGTAATGCGCTTCAAGAAGGTCAAACACCTTCGCCAGTTCATCGTACACCGGCGGCATCGATTCCTGCATCGACAGAGGCTTGGCATTCGCCCGCTCGCGCGCGGCGGTGGTCAGGTATTGCGGTGTACGGATGCCGGCGACGACATCCTCGCCCTGCGCGTTGATGAGGTATTCGCCGTAATAGGCGCGCTCGCCGGTCGCCGGGTCGCGGGTGAACGCGACACCGGTTGCCGAGGTGTCGCCCATGTTGCCGAACACCATCGCCTGCACATTGACCGCGGTGCCCCAGTCGTGCGGGATCGAGTTGATGCGGCGATAGACCTTGGCGCGTTCGGACTGCCACGATCCGAACACGGCGCCGACCGCGCCCCACAACTGGTCGTGCACGTCCTGCGGGAAGGGCTTGCCCCATTGCTCCTGCACCAAGCCGAGATAGGTCTTCACCAGCGCGCGCCAGTCGCTCGCCTCGAGCTCGGTGTCGAGGAAGACGCCCTTGTCTTCCTTGGCGATCTCCAGCGCTTCCTCGAACGCGCCATGGTCGAGGCCCAGCACGACATCGGCATACATCTGGATGAAACGGCGATAGCTGTCCCAGGCGAAGCGCTCGTCGCCGGAGACGGCGGCAAGCCCCTCGACCGTCGCATCGTTGAGGCCCAGGTTGAGGACGGTGTCCATCATGCCCGGCATCGAAACCCGCGCGCCGGAACGGACGGACACGAGCAATGGATCGGCCGCATCGCCAAATGTCTTGCCGGTCACGCTTTCGATGTGCGCGATACCGCTCGCGACCTGCGGGGTCAGGACATCGGGAAAACTGGCGCCATTGTCGTAATAGGCGGTGCACATCTCGGTCGAAATAGTGAAGCCCGGGGGGACCGGCAGGCCGATCGATGCCATGCCGTCGAGATTGGCGCCCTTGCCGCCGAGCAGTTCCTTCGAAAGCCCCTTGCCGTCCGAAACACCGCCACCGAAGCGGTACACATAGTTGGTCATCGCGCGGTCATTCCTGCCCAAAGGTTAGTAAAGGTTAGCCCTGTGCGGGCCTCCCGATGCGACCGAGGCGCTGCATGCTACCCCTCGATCTTCGAAAAATCTGCGACCCGGTGAACGGCGTCCCTGACCCGCAGCAGCAGGGCGAGGCGCGCCGCGCGCTTGTCCGCGTCGGGGTCGTTGATCGTCACCGTTTCAAAGAACGCATCGATGGGGGCACGCAGCGCCGCAAGCGCCGTCATCGCCCCTTCGAAATCCTCCGCCTCGACCGCCGCCGCCGCACGCGGTTCGGCAGCATCGAGCGCGGCGATCAGCGCCGCTTCGCTGGTTTCGGGCGTGTAGGACAGCGGTTTTTGCTCAGCCGCGGTTACGTTTTCCTTCTTCAGGATGTTCGACGCGCGCTTGTATCCGGCAAGCAGGTTGGTGCCGTCGGGCGTGGTGACGAAGGCCTGCAGCGCCTTTACCCGCGCGAGCAGGCGGACGAGATCGTCCTCACCCCCAAGCGCGAACACCGCGTCGATCAGGTCGTGGCGGACACCGGCTTCGCGTTGCTGGACTTTGAGGCGGTCGGCGAGAAATTCCAAGATTTCCATCGCAAAACGCTTTTTACGATGAATCATTACGACCGCTTCGTAAGCCCACTTAAAGGCTTGCTCATCGACGTCGAGTTTAACTTTCACTCCGTTGAGGTCACCAAACTCCCCGACCTTCCGCAGCAACTGCTCCACAAAACTCTCGTCATCACTGGACTCGGCTAACCCGTCGAATATTCGCATGAGTGAAGCGTCGCGCTCAAACGCCAGCTCCAAAAGCTGCACCGATCGGATCTCGGTGCAAATCTGCACCAAATTAGAGATCGGAATAGCTAAGTTTTCTTGGCTAATCGTTTCTAAACAACCAAGTGCCGCCCTACGAAGTGCGAACGGATCTTTGGACCCGGTTGGCTTCATGTCTCGCGCGAAAAAACAATAAAGCGTATCCAGCTTATCCGCCAGCGACACCGCCATCGTTACCGGATCGGTCGGAATATCGTCGCCCTGCCCGACCGGCTTGTAGTGATCGCGGATCGCGTCGGCGACGGCATCGGGTTCACCCTGTGCGCGGGCTAGGTGGCCGCCGATGATGCCCTGAAGCTCGGGGAATTCGCCCACCATGCCGGTGACGAGGTCGGCCTTGGCGAGGCGCGCTGCGCGTTCGGCGAGGTCTGCCAGCTCCCTCTCCCCTCCGGGGAGAGGGTTGGGGAGAGGGGCAGTGAGAAGCGCGCCGCTATCACGAGTGCTCGCTTCGCTCGCCCCCTCACCCCGGCCCTCTCCCCGGAGGGGAGAGGGAGAAGATGTGACGATCCCCTCTTCAACCAACCAACGCGCCAGCTTCGCGACGCGCTCCACCTTGTCGGCAACCGTCCCCAGCTTCTCATGGAAGACGATCTGCGACAGCTTCTTCGCCTGCGCGTCGAGCGCGACTTTCAGGTCGTTTTCCCAGAAGAACTTCGCATCGCTCAACCGCGCCGACAGCACGCGCTCGTTGCCCGCGACGATCGCCTTGCCGCCATCGTGCGCATCGATATTCGCGGTGCAGACGAAGTTCGGCGCGAGTTTCCCCGCGCTGTCGCGCAGCACGAAATACTTCTGGTTGATCCGCGCGGTCAGCTGGATGACCTCTTGCGGCACGGCGAGGAACGCCGGATCGAAGCTGCCCAGCAGCGGCACCGGCCATTCGGTCAGGCCCGCATTCTCGACGACCAGCCCCTCGTCCTCGACCAGGGTCAGACCCGCGTCGCTGGCAAGCTTCTTCGCGCCATCGCGGATGTTCGCGGTGCGTTCGGACAGGTGGACAATGACGTGGCAGGCGCGCAGTTTTTCGACATAGTCATGCGCGCCGCCGATGGTGATGACGCCGGGATGGTGGAACCGGTGGCCGAGCGTCGCCGCGCCGCTCTCGATCCCCTCGAACGCGAACGGCACGACATCCTCGCCCAGGATGGCGACGATCCCCTGCAGCGGGCGGACCCAGCGCAGGCTTTCGGTGCTGGCCGATGCCGTGCCCCAGCGCATCGACTTCGGCCAGGGGAAGGCGCGGATGACGGCGGGCACGGCCTCGGAAAGCACCTCGGCGGTCGGGCGACCGGGCTTGTCGATGACCGCGAAGAACACGCCGTCACGCTCGACAAGCTGTTCGCGCGTCAGGCCGGTCGAGCGGAGGAACCCGGCCAGCGCTTGTTCCGGCGCGTTGGCGCGCGGCCCCTTACGCTCCTCGCTGACGGCGGCGGTCTCGGCAGGCAGCCCGCGCGCGATCAGCGCGAGACGGCGCGGCGTCGCGAACGCCTCGATACCCTCGGCGACGAGGCCCGACTTGGCGATCTCCTCGGCGAACAGACGGGCAAGGTCCTCCTTCGCCTTGACCTGCATCCGCGCCGGAATTTCTTCGGAGCGCAGCTCCAACAAAAAGTCGCTCATGCGCGCCGCCCTTCATTAAGAGCGCACTCACTTCGCGAAGAAGGAATATGGCCGCTGGCGCGGCGGGGCGTGGTCATGCGTCCCACCCGTTTTTCGCCATGTAGGCCGCACAGGCGCCCTTCGCGAGGTCGCGGACGCGGCCGATATAGGCCTGACGCTCGGCGACCGAGATGACGCCGCGGGCCTGCAGCGTGTTGAAGATGTGGCTGGCCTTGATCGCCTGTTCATAGGCCGGGATCGGCAGTTCGGCGCTCAGGCAGTTCTCGCACTCCGCCGCCGCCTTGCGGAAACCGTCGAACAGGCTTTCGGTGTTCGCGACCTCGAAATTCCACTTCGACATCTGGCGTTCGTTCTCCAGGAACACGTCGCCATAGGTAACGCCCTCGTCGTTGAAGGCGAGGTCGTACACGTTATCGACGCCCTGGATGTACATGGCGAGCCGCTCGAGGCCGTAGGTGAGTTCGCCCGACACTGGCTTACAGTCGTAACCACCGACCTGCTGGAAATAGGTGAACTGTGTCACCTCCATGCCGTCGCACCAGACTTCCCAGCCAAGACCCCAGGCGCCCAGCGTCGGGCTTTCCCAGTCGTCCTCGACGAAACGGATGTCGTGCAACAGCGGGTCGACGCCGATCGCATCGAGGCTGCCGAGGTACAGTTCCTGCAGGTTCGGCGGGCTTGGCTTCAGGATCACCTGATACTGGTAATAATGGCCGAGGCGGTTCGGGTTCTCGCCATAGCGGCCGTCGGTCGGCCGGCGGCTGGGCTGCACATAGGCGGCCTTCCACGGCTTCGGCCCCAGCGCGCGCAGCGTTGTTGCCGGGTGGAACGTTCCCGCGCCCATTTCCATGTCGTACGGCTGAAGGATGACGCAGCCCTGCGCGCTCCAATAATCATGGAGCGTCAGGATCAGCCGTTGAAAGCTGAGGGCCAAGCGGACATCCTTCTTCGCAGGTGCAACACGGGGCCAAGCCTTTGGCGCGGGGGTGGCGGCGGGTCAAGCGAGCCGCTAACGCGCGGTCCATGAACCGCACGCTTTCCACGCTTCTCGCCGGCCTTGCCCTGTTCGCCTGCTCCGGTTGCGAGGCGAAGGCACCACCCGCCAAGCCCGTCGCGCCCACGATCGCAAAGCCAGCGTTGTGGAAGGTCTATGACGCCGACACGACCGTATATCTGTTCGGAACGATCCACCTGCTGCCCAAGGGGATGCAGTGGACCGACGCCAAGTTGAACGGCGCCATGGCACAGTCGCAGGACCTGGTCCTGGAAACGGTGATCGACGACCCAGCGGCACTGGGTGCGATCATGACCAAGCTGGGCACGTCGCCCGGCCTGCCGCCGATCCTCGACCGTGTGCCGCCTGAAACCCGACCCAAGCTGAAGGCCGTCATCGACAAGGCGGGCCTGCCGATGAAAGTGCTGGACGGCATGGAAACCTGGGCGGCTTCGCTGGTGATTTCCACGGCATCGCTGCGCGCGACCGGGCTCGACCATGACGAGGGGGCCGAGGCGCAACTCACCGCCGCGTTCAAGAAAGCCGGAAAGCCAGTCGCGGGGCTCGAGACGCCGGCACAGCAGCTCGGCTATTTCGACGGCCTGTCGGAAAGTGCACAGCGCAAGTTCCTGGTCAGCGTCGCCGACGGCAGCGAGCGGATGGAAAAGGAATTCACCGCGATGATCGGCGCCTGGCGCAAGGGCGACGTGAAACAGATCGCGCTGACCTTCGACGACGAGATGCGGGATTCGGCCGAACTCGCCGACACGCTGCTCTACAACCGCAACGCGCGCTGGGCCGCGTGGATCGCGCAGCGGATGGACAAGCCGGGAACCGTCTTCGTCGCGGTCGGCGCGGGCCACCTCGCGGGCAAGAAATCCGTCGAGGAACTCCTCGCGAAAAAGGGTTTCAAGGTCGTCCGCGTCCAATAGTTGCGTTTTAACCCCCTCCCCGCTATGCGCGCGCCTCCCACGCAGTCGACATCCCTGGAGGCGCGCGCGGGTGACACCAAAAGGAAGTACATATGAGCGATCAGCTGACCCTGTCGGCCGAAGCGCGCGAGACGGCGGGTAAGGGAGCCAGCCGGGCGTTGCGTCGTGAGGCCCGCGTTCCTGCCGTCATCTATGGCGCAGGCGAAACCCCTCTCGGCATCCATGTCGAGGAAAAGGCGCTGATGAAGGCGCTGCACACCGGACATTTCATGAATTCGGTCGTGATGATCGACGTCGGCGGCAAGCCGGTTCGCACCCTGCCCAAGGATGTTGCGTTCCACCCGGTTTCGGAACGCCCCCTGCACGTCGATTTCCTGCGGATTTCGGAACACGCCAAGATTCACGTCAATGTGCCGGTGCACTTCACCAATGAAGAAGCATCGCCGGGCATCAAGCGTGGCGGCGTCCTGAACATCGTTCGCCACGACCTCGAACTCATTTGCGATGCGGCGGAAATCCCGTCGGAAATCGAAATCGACCTGACCGGATCCGAAGTCGGCGATTCGATCCACATTTCGTCGGTGAAGCTGCCGAAGGGTTCGGAAAGCGCGATCACCGACCGCGACTTCACCATCGCAACGATCGTTGCCCCGTCGGCGCTCAAGTCGAGCGAAGGCGACAACGAGAGCGAAACTGCCGCTGAAGGCGAAGAAGCCGCAGGCGAGTAATCGAATCTCCCTTTCCCCTTCAGGGGAGAGGGCTGGGGAGAGGGGCTGTCTCTCTCCCAAGAGACTGGGTCGGCGGAACGGGCACGGGGGGGGGGGGGGGGGGG
>JAZKBQ010000006.1:118187-156840 GCA_040388515.1 Pseudomonadota bacterium
CGACCCTCTCCCCAGAGGGGAGAGGGAGAAGAATGACTCAACTCTGGGTCGGCCTCGGCAATCCCGGCGCGGAATATGCGCTGCACAGGCACAATGTCGGCTTCATGGCCGCTGACGTCATCGCCGACGACCATCGTTTCAGCCCCTGGAAAGCGAAGTTCTCGGGGCAAATCGCCGAAGGGCGCATCGGCAGCGACAAGATCCTGCTGCTGAAACCTGCCACATTCATGAACGAAAGCGGCCGCAGCGTCGGAGAGGCGATGCGCTTCTACAAGCTCACGCCCGCGGACGTGACCGTCTTCTACGACGAACTCGACCTCGCCCCCTTCAAGGTAAAGGTGCGCACCGGCGGCGGCGCCGCGGGCCATAACGGCATCCGTTCGACCATGGCCCATATCGGCGAAGATTTCCGCCGCGTCCGCATCGGCATCGGCCACCCCGGCCACAAGGATCGCGTGACCGGCCACGTTCTCGGCAACTACGCCAAGGCTGAAACCGACGACCTCGCCCACCTGCTCGGCGCAATCTCGGCCGAGGCATCATGGCTTGCCGACGGCGACGACGTGCGGTTCATGAACGACATCGCGATGCGGATGGGTGCCTGATCCGAACGATCGGTCAGATGGCATTAACCATTTTCGCCTAACCGTATGTTCTGCGCGGCAGACCGAAATTTACGGGAATGCTGCGCTGCGGTATCGACGATTCGAAGAGTGGCGGGACAGATGATTCAGGCAGCAGCTTTCACCCTTGGCATGCTCGCGATGTTCGTGTTTTCAAGCGCGCGCAACAACCTCCGCATGGGCCGCGAACATTCGCCGGTCCTTCGCAACGTCGGCATGGGTGTTGTCGGATCGCTCGCGGCGGTCGCGATCGTCCTCATCGCCTCGATCCCCCTTGGTATCGACCTGACCCAGCTGGGCTAGCACCTTCGTCCTCAAGCGCTGGCATTCTTGCCATCCAGCCCCTATCGGCACGGCAATTACATCGCTCTTCAGGACATATCATGGGTTTCAAATGCGGGATCGTCGGGCTGCCGAATGTCGGCAAGTCCACCCTGTTCAACGCGCTGACCGAAACGGCGGCGGCGCAGGCGGCGAATTATCCGTTCTGCACGATCGAGCCGAACATCGGGAACGTCGCCGTGCCCGACCCGCGGCTCGATGCGCTGGCCGAGATCGCCAAGTCGCAGAAGAAGATCGAAACGCAGCTGGCGTTCGTCGACATTGCCGGGCTGGTACGCGGCGCGTCCAAGGGCGAGGGTCTGGGCAACCAGTTCCTCGGCAACATCCGCGAAGTCGATGCGATCGTCCACGTTCTGCGCTGTTTCGAGGATGGCGATATCCAGCATGTCGACAATAAGGTCGACCCGATCAGCGATGCGGACACGGTCGACACCGAGCTGATGCTGGCGGATCTCGAAAGCCTGGAAAAGCGCGTTCCCAATCTCGCCAAAAAAGCCGCGCAGGGGGACAAAGAAGCCAAGGCAGCGGCGGCTGTGCTGGGCAAGGCGCTGGAACTGCTCCGCGACGGCAAGCCTGCACGGCTGGTCGAACCCGGCGATCCGGAAGAAGAGCGGCTGTTCGCGCAGGCCCAGCTGCTGACCGCAAAGCCCGTGCTGTACGTCTGCAACGTCGATGAAGGTTCGGCGGCAAACGGCAATGCGCTGTCGGCGCGCGTATTCGAAAAGGCGAAGGCTGAGGGCGCGCAGGCGGTTGTCGTATCGGCGGCGATCGAGGCCGAGATCGCGACGATGGCACCGGAGGACCGGGCCGAATTCCTGTCCGACCTGGGCCTTTCGGAAACCGGCCTCGCCCGCGTCATCCGCGCCGGATACGAGTTGCTCCACCTGATGACGTTCTTCACCGTCGGTCCCAAGGAGGCGCGCGCGTGGACGGTCCGCGTCGGCGCCACCGCCCCGAATGCGGCCGGAGAAATCCATAGCGATTTCGAAAAAGGCTTCATCCGCGCCGAAACGATTGCCTATGACGATTTCGTCGCGCTGGGCGGCGAGAGCAAGGCGCGCGATGCCGGCAAGCTTCGCGCCGAAGGAAAGGCGTATGTCGTGCAGGACGGCGACGTCATGCATTTCCTGCATAGCTGACGACCGCGGTCATTTTGCGGTAGCAATAAGGGATCATCGGGAGTCGCAATGATCCGCTTCCTTTTTGCCGCTTTCGCTGCCCTCGCCCTTTCCGCCTGCGCTGCGACACCACGCCCCGTTTCCAGTGCCGCTGTCGAACAGCGCCCGCTGATCACCGTGATGATCTCGGTCGACGGGCTGGGGGCGAACCGGCTGGGCAAGGGCCTCACGTCCCGCCTCGACGCAATCGCCGCGGCGGGCGTCGGTGGGTCTATGCGGCCGAGTTTTCCGACCAATACCTTCCCCAACCACATCACGCTGGCGACCGGGCTGCGCCCCGACCACCACGGCATCGTCGACCAGAAGATGCGCGATCCGGCGCGGCCGGGCGTGACGTTCAAGAATACCGATCCGCTGACCAACCGCGATCCGTTCTGGTGGGACCAGGTCGACCCGATCTGGTTGCAGGCGGAACGTGCCGGCATCCGCACGGGGACGATGTACTGGGTCGCATCGGACGTCGCGATCAAGGGTAAGCGGCCGTCGTGGTGGTGGCCGTACGACAACGGCATCGACAGCGCGATGCGGGTGGAAACGGTGCTCGACTGGGTGCGTCGCCCGCCCGCCACGCGCCCGGCATTCATGATGCTCTATTTCAACGCGGTCGATTACGCGTCGCACAACCAGGGTTATGGATCGCCCGAGGAAACCGCGGCGATCCGCGAGGTCGACACACAGATCGGACGGTTGGTCGACACGCTCGCGGCAATCGGCCAGCCCGCGAATATCGTAATCGTGTCCGATCACGGCATGGCACCCGTCCCGGTCGAGCACATCAAGCCGCTAAGCAATGTCGTCGATCCGGCGATTATGGAAGCGATCACCGAGGGGCCGTTGCTGGATATATTCCCGAAACCCGGGAAAGAGTCAGAAGTCGCGGCAAAGCTGGCAAACCCGCCCCCTCATCTGACCTGCTGGGCACAGCGAGATATTCCGAGTCGCTTCAAATTCGGCGCCAACCCGCGCACGCCGCCGTTTTTATGCATGGCAGACACGGGCTGGAGCTTTCCCGAAAACCCGAAGAACTACATCAAGGGTGAGCACGGCTATGATAATGCCGACCCCGCCGTCGCCTCGATCTTTATCGCCACGGGGCCCGCATTCCGTAGCGGCGTCCGGCTGGAGCGGTTCGACAATGTCGATGTCTATCCGCTGATGGCGAAGCTGATCGGCATCACGCCTACGCCGAACGACGGAACAGACACTGTGTTCGCGCCTGCGCTCAAGCCTTGATCGGCTCCTGATTTCGGCACAGAGCCACGGGCATGATGTACTTCGAAGATCTGGAGCCCGGCACGAAATCCTCCTTCGGCCGCTATGAAGTGACGCGCGACGAGGTGGTGGAGTTTGCGGGGAAGTACGATCCCCAGCCGTTTCACTTGTCGGACGAAGGCGCAGCCAAAACCCATTTCAAGAAGCTTGCCGCCAGCGGCTGGCATACCATGGGCATGGTGATGCGCATGCAGGTCGACAATATGGGGATCATCCAGCAGGCAGGCCTCGGCTCACCCGGTATCGACGAAATCCGCTGGCTGAAGCCCGTTTATCCGGGCGATGTTCTGCGCTGTGAAACCGAATTGCTTGACAAGACGCCGTCGCGCAGCAAGCCGGAGATCGGATCTTTCCGGTCCAAGACGACCGTGTTCAACCAGAACGACGAACCCGTCATGTCGATGATCGCGATCGGTCTGATCCGGCGGCGGCCCGCCTAGCCGACCGCGTGCAAAGGCGGCGGCGCGTCGGTGCAGCCATCGTTCTTGCCGCCCACTTTACGCCCCATCGTCCAGTTCGCCTGAAAGCGCACCTGTGGATTGGGCGCACACCAGATTTCGCCGCTATCGCTTAGCGCCGTGACCCAGATAAGGTTGTGTTCCTGGCCATAGTCGATGACACCGACGGCATAGCCCTTGCCTTTCTCAAGCACGGTCAACGGGATGGGCGGGTTGAGCTGTGTAAACATCGCCGCAGAACGTTGCGCGATGGCTTAAGGTTCCGGCCGGGTCAGTGCCCGCCGAATGCCATAAGGCTGTCGACCGGCACACCTTCGGCGCGCAGGCGATCCGCACCGCCCAGATCGGGCAGGTCGATGGCGAACGCTGCACCGACCACGTCCGCACCCGCTGCACGCAACAGGTTGACGCAGGCAAGCGCCGTTCCGCCGGTCGCGATCAGGTCGTCGACGATAAAGGCACGGTGTCCGGGCAGGACCGCTCCAACATGGAGTTCCAGCCGGTCGGTGCCATATTCAAGGTCGTAATCGACGCCGAGGGTCGCCCCCGGCAACTTGCCCTTCTTGCGGGCGGGAATGACCCCTGCCCCAAGCGCGACAGCGACGGGCGCGCCGAACAGGAAGCCGCGTGCATCGATCGCGATGATACGGTCGGGATTATAGGGTCGCGCGATGTCGGTCAGCGCCGTAATCGACGCCGCGAATCCGGGACCGTCGGCCAGCAGCGTGGAGATGTCGCGGAACTGGATCCCCGGCTTCGGGAAGTCGGGGATCGTCCGGACGAGCGCCTGCAGCTGGTCGCGGGTCACGCGGCTTCGATGACCTTCTTCGGCTTCTTGTCGGCCCAGATGCCCTTGTAGGCGAACCAGGCGAGAACGGTCATGACCAGCAGATAGGCCATCGTCGCCCAGCCAACCGCATGACGCTTGGCAAGGTTAGGCTCCGCTGCCCAGGTCAGGAAGGCCGCGACGTCCTGCGCTTCCTGGCTGAGCGTCGCCTTGGTCCCGTCCGCATAGGTCACCTGGTCAGCGGCCAGCGGCGGTGCCATCGCGAGGTTGAGGTTCGCGAAATACGGGTTGTAGTGCAGGCCCGCAGGGGTCTTCGCATCCGGGAACTTCTTCAGCAATTCGGCCGGCTGCGGCTGGAAGCCGGTGATCAGCGAATAGATGTAGTGGGTTCCGTCGTGACGGGCCTTCGCCATCAGCGAAAGATCCGGCGGGATCGCGTTGTTGTTCGCGGCGCGGGCGGCGACCTCGTTCGGATAGACCAGCGGGAACTTGTCAGCCGGCGTCGCCTTGCGCGTCGCGGCTTCACCCGTTTCCGGATTGATCGACGGAACTTCGGTCGTCCACTGGTTGGCGATCGCCTTTACCTCGGGCTTCGAGAAGCCGATTTCCTCGAGGTCGCGGAAGGCAACCTGCTTCAGCGAATGGCATGCCGAGCAGACTTCCTTGTAAACCTGGAAGCCGCGCTGAAGCTGGCGGTTGTCGAACTTGCCGCCGACACCTTCGAACGACCAGCTGACGTTCGATTTGGGGTGGAGGTGGAATTCATGCTCCGCAGTCGGTGCAGGCGGTTCCTGCACGTAAGAAGTGACGTTCCAGAGGATCGACCACAACAGCGCGACGACGAAGCCGGCACCTACCAGCATTCCGATCGGACGGACACCAAACATCGTAAACCCCTATTCGGCCGGCTGAAGCTGCGACGAAACGCCGGAGCCGCTCTTGTCATTTCCCGTGCCTAGCACGCTCTCTGTGATCGAGAACGGCAGCGGCAGCGGACGTTCGATCATCGAGATGATCGGCAGGATGATCAGGAAGTGCGCGAAGTAATATGTCGTCGCGACCTGTCCGATCAGGACGTTCCAGAAGGTCGGCTCCGCACCGCCCGCATAGGCGAGTGCGACAACGTCGATCGCCAGAACGATCAGGAACTTCTTGTACGTCGGGCGGTAATTCGCCGACCGCACCGGCGACTTGTCGAGCCACGGCAGGAAGAACAGCAGCAGGATCGACCCGAACATCGCGAGCACGCCCCACAGCTTTGCCGGGATGAACAGGAAGTCCGAAGTGAAGCTCTTCAGGATCGCGTAGAACGGCAGGAAGTACCATTCGGGCACGATGTGCGCCGGCGTCGAAAGCGGGTTCGCCGCCGTGTAGTTGTCAGGATGGCCGAGCAGGTTCGGTGCGAAGAACACCAGGGCTGCAAAAACGATCAGGAACACGCCGACCCCGAAGCCGTCCTTGGCCGTGTAATACGGGTGGAACGGTACGGTATCCTCTTCGCTTTTCACCTCGACGCCCGTCGGGTTCGACGAACCCGGGATATGCAGCGCCCAGATATGCAGGATGATGACGCCCGCGATCACGAACGGCAGCAGGTAATGCAGAGAGAAGAAGCGGTTGAGCGCGGCGTTGTCAGGCGCGAAACCGCCGAGCAGCCACACGCGGATAGTGTCGCCAACGAGCGGTATCGCCGAGAAGAAGCCGGTGATGACCTGCGCACCCCAGAAGCTCATCTGGCCCCAGGGAAGCACGTAACCCATGAACGCGGTCGCCATCATCAGCAGGAAGATGACTACGCCCAGCAGCCACACGACTTCGCGCGGCGGCTTGTACGACCCGTAATAGAGGCCGCGTGCGATGTGGACGTAGACCACGAACAGGAACATGGACGCACCGTTCGCGTGCGCATAGCGCAGGAACCATCCTCCGTTCACGTCGCGCATGATGTGCTCGACCGAATCGAATGCAATCGAACCATCGGCGCGGAAGTGCATCGCAAGGATGATGCCCGTCACGATCTGGATGACCAGCGCGACGCCGGCGAGGACGCCGAAGTTCCAGAAATAGTTCAGGTTACGCGGAACCGGATAGCCGGCGCCGACCGCGTTGTAGACGAAGCGCGGCAGCGGCAGCTTCTCGTCGAGATACCGCATGAGCGGCAGCTTCGGCTCATAGTTTTTGGCCCAGGGAAAGCTCATGCCTTGGCTCCCACTTCGACGAGCGTTTCGGTGCGGAACACATAGTCCGGCACATGCAGGTTCTTCGGCGCCGGCCCCTTGCGGATGCGCGCGGCCGTATCATAGGCCGAGCCATGGCACGGGCAGAAATAGCCGCCGAACTCGCCCTTGATCTCACCCTCGCCCGCGCCCAGCGGCACGCAGCCGAGATGGGTGCAGACGCCCAGCGTGATCAGCCACTTTTCCTTGCCGGGCTTGGTGCGCTCGGCCAGCGTCTGCGGATCGCGTAGCGTGGCGACCGGCACGGCGTTCGCTTCCGCGACTTCCTTCGACGTCAGGTGACGCACGAACAGCGGCTGCTTCTGCCAGATCGTCTTGATCGCCTGCCCTTCCGCGATCTTCGAGATATCGACCTCGGTCGTGGCGGCCGCCAGCACGTCGGCCGACGGGTTCATCTGGTTGATCGCGACACCGGCAATCGGAATGATACCGACGCCCGCGAACGCAACGGCCGCGATGTTGATGACGTCGCGGCGGCGGAGTTCGGGCTCCGCAGCGATTTCGGTTTCGGTTGGTGAAACAGTAGCCTGTCCGGCCATTTGTCTTGCGTCCCCAGATGGTCTGTTAAACGGGAAGGCCACCCCTAATGGCCCTGTGGCCGCGCTGATAGCGTCCCAGCGCAATGTTGCAAATGCGAAAATGTCGGGCTTGTGACGCTCGGCCCGCGCGCATAGTGGCGCGGCGATGCGGCTTGCGTGCTACCAACCCGAGATTGCCGGCAACATGGGCGCCATATTGCGGCTGTCCGCGTGTTTCGGAATCGGCGTCGACATCATCGAGCCGTGCGGCTTCATCTGGTCCGATGCGAAGATGCGTCGCGCGGGCATGGATTACGTCCAGCACGTCGATTTCGCACGATATTCGGGGTGGGACGCGTTTCGTGCGGCCCAGGAGTCACGAATCATCCTGCTCACGACGAAGGGCGACACCCGCCTGCCCGACTTCAGTTTCCAGCCGGACGATATCCTGCTCATGGGTCGCGAAAGCGCCGGGGTTCCGCCCGAAGTCGCTCAAGCCTGCGACGCTGCGGTCCGCATCCCCCTGCTGCCCCAGGTGCGCTCTTTGAACATCTCGGTCGCCGCCGGTATCGCGCTCGCCGAGGCACTTCGTCAGACCAAAGGACTACCCGCATGATCACGCTCGACGCCGAGCAGCAGCAGGCCCGCGACTGGTTCGAGGACCTGCGCGACCGGATCTGCGCCGCTTTCGAATCGATCGAGCGCGAAGCGGCGAGCGAAGCATCGTTCCATTACACGCCCTGGAATCGCGACGACGACCCGACGGGAGCAAGCGGCGGCGGCATCCGCGGCGTGATGAAGGGCAAGGTGTTCGAAAAGGTCGGCGTGAACGTCTCGACCGTCGGCGGCGCGTTCAATCCTGAATTCGCCAAATCGATCCATGGCGCGGAGGAAAACCCCGCGTTCTTCGCGACCGGCATCAGCCTGGTCGCGCATATGGCGAACCCGCATGTCCCCGCCGTGCACATGAACACGCGTTTCCTGGCGACGACCAAGCGCTGGTTCGGCGGTGGCGCCGACCTGAACCCCGCCCTGCCGAACGACGAGGATACCGCGGACTTCCACGCGGCGATGAAATCGGCCTGCGCCGCCAGCCCCTCGGGCGATTACGACCGGTTCAAGACATGGGCCGACGACTATTTCTGGATTCCACACCGCAAGGTCCATCGCGGTGTGGGTGGCATCTTCTACGACCATCTCGAATCAGGGTTCGAACCCGATTTTGCGCTGACGAGGGCGGTCGGCGAGGCGTTTCTCGACGTCTTTCCGCAAATCGTGAGGCGCCGGATGGCGATTCCGTTTACTGCAGAGGAAGAACAGGCGCTGCTCGAATGGCGGGGACGTTACGCCGAATTCAACCTGGTCCACGACCGCGGCACGTTGTTCGGCCTCAAGACCGGGGGCAATATCGACGCCATCCTGATGAGCCTGCCGCCGCGCGCTGTCTGGAGCTGACTTCAGTCGAAGACTTCGACGATCCGGTTGCCTGCCGTAAGCTGCCGATAAACTGCCGCTGACAACACGGCCATGAGCAGTGAAAGCGCCGCGCTGCTTAGGCCGCCGGTGAATCCGCCGACCAGCGGCCGGACCGATTCGGGCACGACCATGGTACCCAATACCGTCAGCGCCGATGTTGCCGCCGACGTCACGATCCAGCCCACGATGACCACCAGCAGGACCAGTCCGGTGATTCGCCATCCGCGCTTTTCGGTCATCCGCCACCCGTCCGCGATCGCGCGAAGCGGATTGGCCATGCGCCGTTCGATCAGCAACGGGCCCACCACCTCGAAGCGGCCGAGCAGATAGAGTCCGGGGATGACCAGCAACATCAACCCCGCGCCGGTCGCGAAATTGGTGATGAGTTGCACGACGAAAAAGCCGGGGAACAAGACGCCTGCTCCCGCCAGCGCCTCGCCGACCGTCGGCCGTGTGCGATCGAGGAGAAGCGCGAGGATCACCGCCTGTCCGAAGGCACCGATCGCATTCACCAGCACGAACCACAGCATGTTGGCCTGATAATAAGCATAGACCAGCTGCAGCGAGGTCTCTGCCGAACTTTCCGGCTTGGCTTCGGGCATGGGCGCATAGAGGAACAGCACGAGCGCCGGGAAGAAGATGAAAACCCCCGCTAGCGTCACCAGCAATGCCCAGTCGGACCGGAACATGGCCATCACGTCCTGCCAGGCGCGATCATAGGAAAACGGCATTATGCGTCGCGCCTTTCGTCAGAGCCTTCATCACGGCTAACTTGACCGCCGCTAGGCAATCGGCGCACCGGGCACAAGTGAACGCGACCCAAGACATCGACTGGATCACGAGCGACACGCCCGTCCCTTACCCCGAGGCGCTCGACTGGATGACGGCACGCGCCGCCGCCGTGGCAGCAGGCGAGGCACGCGAAGCGATCTGGCTGCTCGAACATCCGCCATTGTACACGTCGGGCACCAGCGCCGACCCCGCCGAATTGCTCGACGCGCGCTTTCCGGTGTTTCCGGCGGGTCGCGGCGGCCGTTATACCTATCATGGCCCAGGCCAGCGGATCGGCTATCTCGTTCTCGACGTCGGTAAGCGCGGCAAAGATGTGCGCTGCTTCGTCCATAACGTGGAGGGCTGGGTCATCGCCGCGCTCGCACAACTGGGCGTCGAGGCGTGGCGCGCACCGGGCCGCATCGGAATTTGGACGAATGATGGCGGACGTGAGGCAAAAATTGGTGCGATCGGCATCCGCGTCCGCCGATGGGTGTCGATGCACGGCTTTTCGGTCAACGTTTCGCCGGATCTCACGCATTTCAATGGAATAGTGCCCTGCGGACTGCCTGAATTTCCCGTCACAAGCCTTGCAGCAATTGGTTCTGCCCCAAACATGTCCGATTTGGACGCCGCTTTACGGGGAGAATTCCCGCGGTTTATCGCGAATTTGTCATCTTTGCCGGAAAATTGACACAATTCGCTTGAGTGCCTCTGCGTTAGAGGTTAATGCCCACCACGATTTGGGTATTAGGGCAAAGGCCGTCCAGATCCTTTATTCCTAGGGAGCATATAAATGCGCAAGATTGCTACTGTTTCGATGATCGCTGCCGCTGCGTTCGCTGTTGCTGCATGCAGCAAGACCGAGTCGACCAACACGACCGAAGTCAACGCGACCGACGTCAACGCGATGGCTGCCACCGAAGGCACGACCAACGACACGATGGCAACGGAAGCTGTTGCAAACGCAACGGACAACGCCGCCAACGCGACGAACGCTGCAGCTGCTGCAACGGACAACGCTGCGAACGCTACGAACGCCGCTCACTAAGCTGGCGCGTCGTACGACGCTCAAGAATTGGGGCCGTCCGGTTTACCGGGCGGCCCTTTTTCTTGGCCTGAACCAGATGCTTCGTTCGTCGCCGGGCAATGACATTTGCCCGCAAAGGGTTTCCGTCTTGACCGTTGCCCCGTAGAGAGTCGGCAAGTCGTTCAGAGAGGAAATCCCGAAATGCGTTTGCCGATCTTGCTGGCACTTGCCGCCTTGCCGGCGTTGGCGTCCCCCGCCCATTCACAGATTTTCTGGAAGAGCCCCGATTTTACCGGTGCGCCGTTGCAGCCCGGCGAACCCGGTATCGGCGTCATGCTGCCCGGCGCGACTGTCGCCGAAGAGCGGGCGAACTGGACCTGGCAGATGCGCGCCGCGCTGAACGTGGCAAAGCTGCAGTGCAAGTTCGACCAGACCCTGCTCGCGTCCGACAGCTATGATGGCGTGTACATCAACCACGCAGTCGAATTGGCCGGCGCTTACGACACGCTGCGCAAATATTTCACCCGCACGACGAAGACCGCAAAGGACGCCCAGAAGGCGCTCGACCAGTACGGTACCAAAACATACAGCGGCTATTCGACGGTCGCCAATCAGTACGGCTATTGCAACACAGCCGCGAAAATCGGGAAGAAAGCGCAGTTCGTACCGCGGGGCGCGTTCACGATCTTCGTCGTCGAAAACCTGCGCGAGTTGCGGAACAGCCTGGGCGTGGGCGGAGAACAGTTTTTCCGTCGCCAGCAGGTGCTGACCAGCTTCGCGATGCCGCAGTTCGAGCCAAAGTGCTGGAATCGCAAAGGTATTTACGTGGACAAGTGTGGGACGGTTTACCTGTAACCTAACGCAGGCCCAGCACTTTGTGCGCCTGCGTCGTCAGGCGCCACCTGGGGTTTTCCATGACGAAGGCGATGGCGGCGTCGCGGGCAGCCGCGGCATCGGCGCAGTCCATCGGCTGGATCAGGTGATGGTCGAACGCCCAGTCCTGCATCGCATCCGTATCGCTTCCCGGCTGCGGCCAGACGAGCTTCAGCTCGTTACCGGTTTGCTGGACGACATCCGATCCGGCCTTGGGACTGATGCACAGCCAGTCGATCCCCGGATGGGCCGCGATGGTACCGTTGCTCTCGACACCGATCTCGAATCCGCGGGCATGCAACGCGTCGATCAGCGCATCGTCGATCTGGAGCATCGGCTCCCCGCCGGTCAGGACGACATAGCGTAGCCACGCGCCCCTGCCCCAGAATTCCGCAACCGCATCCGCCAGGGCCGCAGCGTCGGCAAAGCGTCCGCCGCCCGCCCCGTCCACTCCGACGAAATCGGTATCGCAGAACTGGCAGATCGCCGTCGCCCGGTCGGCCTCGCGCCCGCTCCACAGGTTGCAGCCGGCAAAACGCACGAACACCGCCCGCCGCCCGGCCTGCACCCCTTCGCCCTGCAGCGTCAGGAACATCTCCTTGACGGCATAGCTCATGCGAGCGCCGGATCGGTGAGGCCTGCTTCCGCAAAGCCCTTGGCGCGCAGGCGGCAGCTGTCGCAGACGCCGCAGGGCTCGCCCGCCGGTGTCGGATCGTAGCACGACCAGGTCTGTCCCGCGTCGAGGCCCAGATCGGCCGCAGCACGGGCGATGTCGGCCTTGCTCATCATCGCGAGCGGCGCGTGGATGCGGAAACGGGCACCTTCGACGCCGTCACGGGTCGCCTTTTCCGCCATCGCCTCGAATGCGGTGATGAATTCGGGGCGACAGTCGGGATAGCCGGAATAGTCGAGCGCGTTGATGCCGATGACCAGGTCATGGGCACCCGCCGCCTCTGCCCAGCCGAGTGCAACCGACAGGAAGATCGTGTTGCGCGCGGGCACATAGGTGACAGGAATCCCCTCCCCCACGCCTTCGCCCGGCACATCGATCGATGCGTCGGTGAGCGCGGATCCGCCAAAGCGGGTGAGATCGAGCGGCAGGACGACATGACGTTCGGCACCGATCATCGCGGCCACGCGCGCAGCCGCTTCCAACTCGATGCGGTGGCGCTGGTTGTAATCGATGGTCAGCGCGAACACGCGGTAACCGGCCGCGCGCGCCATGCCGGCGGCGACCATCGAATCGAGACCGCCCGAGACAAGGGCGACGGTAATGGAATCGGAAGTTGCGGCAGGAATGGAAGTCATCCGCGCGCGCTACAAAAAAAATGGCCGCCCCGAAAGGCGGCCCAGGGTTGAGCCGTCAAGCTCACTAGGGAGGAAAACGCACCGAAACATCGATCCGTTAAACGGGACTATGACCGAAACTGGTTAACGAACCGTCACCGCGGCTGCGGATTATCGCATCGAAACGGATGTACATTCGCCCGTGCGGCGCGCTTCGAGGCTGATGTCGAAGGGCGTGCCGTTGACCAGTCCCTGCGTGTTGACCTGAGCAAGGCGGGGCGTTTCCACGCGAATCGTGGTCCGCCCGCTTCCGGAACCCGGGCAGGTGTAATGCACGGTCGATACGTTCGGATCGTTGGTGATCACGAAGCGCGAACAGCTCGCCGTGACCGGCTGGCGCAAATGGAGCAGCACGCGCGGATCGCCGAGGCAGATCGAACGCGCGGGGACGCCGTCCTCACGCGAGGTCAGCGTCCATTTGCCCGGCTGCAACTGTCCGAGCGCCGCAAGCGACGGCGCATCGGCGGCGGTCGCGAACAATCCGACGGCGGGAAGAATGAGAAAACGAAGGAATTTCGTCACGCGTTCAAACCTCGACTGCGCGCGCCAGCCCCCCGCTGCGCGCATGTGATTTCAACGACCCGCAACCGATGTAGGGAAGTTCGCAGCAAATTGTTAGAGGGGCGACACAATCTCTCGTGCCGAAACGGGAAAAACCCTTGAACAGAAAGCACAATCGACGCCGATCGTCCCACTCTCGTCAGCCATGGCGAGGCGTTCGTCTTCCGGAAACTGGCTCAATACCTGAAGAATATGATCGGGGTCGCAGCGGCAACCGCGCGTCAACGAAGGACCGCCAAGCAGGCGCACCTCGTCTTCCTCGTTGAACAGGCGCCAGACGATAGTTTCGAGCGGCAGCGCGCGGTCGAGCAGTTCCTCGTCGGAAATCGTGCTGCCGAGGATCGCGACATGCTCCCATTCCGGATGGTCGAGCCGCGTGTGCAGGCGCTCGCGCCCCTCCTCGCCCTCGGGAAGATGCTGGAGAAGGAGCCCACCCGCCTTGCAGCCATGCTCGTCCCGTCCGACAGCGATACGGGCAAGGCTGGGGATCTGTTCGGACTGCGCGAAATAGCTCTGCGCGGCCTCGGCGAGCGAACCGCCGTCGAGCGGTACGATGCCCTGGTATCGCTCACCCGAAGCTGCCTGGTCGAATGTTATGGCCAGATAGCCCTTGCCGAACAGCGCGAAGAGCGACGGATCGGCCGGCCCCTCTGCCAGGCGTTCGGCATCGTGGCGGACATACCCCCGCAACTGCCCGTCCTTGTAATCGCACACCAGCAAGTCGACGACGCCGGTCTCGGTCTGCGCCTGCAGGGTCATCTGACCGTCGGCGTCCTTCAGCAACGCGCCCAAAAGTGCGGTCAGGACGAGCGCTTCCGCCAGCAGCCGTTCGATGGCCGGCGGATAGGCATGCGCCGCCAGAATGGTGTCGAGCATAGGCCCAAGGCGCGCAACGCGGCCGCGTGCATGGCGGGAAGTGATCGTGAAACCGAGTGTCCGGTCGATATCGCTGGAAGTCATGGACGCAACATGGGGACGCGAAGGCGCGCCCTCAACCCAGCAACCCGAACGCCCAGAGCAGGATCGATTTCTGCGCGTGGAGGCGGTTCTCTGCCTCCTGCCAGATCAGCGACTGGGGTCCGTCGATGACCTCCGTCGTCACTTCTTCGTCCCGGTGCGCGGGCAGGCAATGCAGGAACTTCGCATGGGGCTTGGCCGCAGCCATCAACTGCGACGTGACCTGGAACGGCATCATCGCCGCCAGTTTCGTGTCGGCGTGTTCCTGCCCCATCGAGATCCAGGTGTCGGTAACGACGATATCGGCCCGTTCGGCCGCTTCGCGGGCCGTGCCGACGACCTTTGCCCGCCCCTTGCCCAGCGCAACCTCCGCTTCGGTCGGCATGAACCCCTGCGGACAGGCGGCGACGACGTCGAAATGCATCAGGCCGGCCGCTTCCATCAGGGATGTGAGCACGTTGTTGCCGTCACCCAGATAGGCGACTTTCAGCCCCGGCAGTGCGAACCCCGCCTCGATGATGGTCTGCAGGTCGGCGATCATCTGCACCGGATGCGAATAGTCGGTCAGTCCGTTGATGACCGGCACCGTCGCGTGATGCGCCATTTCGACGAGCTTGGCGTGATCGTCGGTGCGTACCATGATTGCATCGACATAGCCCGACAGGACGCGCGCGGTGTCCGCGATCGTCTCTCCGCGGCCGATCTGCATCTGTCCCGCGTCCATGACGATCGACGTACCGCCAAGCTGGCGGATCGACATGTCGAAGCTGACGCGGGTGCGGGTCGAGTTTTTCTCGAACACCATCGCCAGCACGCGCCCCGCGAGCGGTGCGTCCGCGTCGACCTTGCCCTTGGGCCAGCCTGCACGCGCCGCCTTGCGGTCCAGCGCGTCGGCCAGGATTGCCGCCACCCCGTCCGGCCCGGCATCAGACAGGTCGAGGAAGTGCCGGATCGGCCTAGTCATCGCTGGGTCCGGCATAGGTCCGCGCGCCTTCGCTAAGACGCTCGATGCATTCGGCGATGTGGCTTTCGTCGATCACCAGCGGTGGGAGGACGCGGAACACGTTCTCGCCCGCGGCGACCGTCAGCAGCCCGTGATTGTCGCGCAGATGCGCCACGAAGTCGCGGCTGACCGCCGGTTCCTTCATCTTGATGCCGAGCATCAGGCCCTTGCCCCGAATTTCCTCGAACAGGTGATCGTGGTTCGGAATCATCTGCTCGAATGCCTGGCGCAGCCGGTCGCCCATCTTGGCGACATGATCGAGGAAGCCGGGCTCCAGCATCACGTCGAGCACCGCCTGCCCCGCCGCCATGCCGAGCGGGTTGCCGCCATAGGTGGAGCCATGGGTACCGACGACCATGCCTTTCGCCGCTTCCTCGGTCGCGAGACATGCGCCAAGCGGGAAACCGCCGCCGATGCCCTTTGCGACCGTCATGATGTCGGGCGTGATGCCATAATGCTCATACGCCCACATCTTGCCGGTGCGACCGTATCCGCACTGGATCTCGTCGAGGATCAGCAACAGGCCGTGCTCGTCACAGGCCTTGCGCAGGCCCTTGATGAAATCGGGCGTTCCGGCGGTCATGCCGCCTTCGCCCTGCACCGTCTCGACCAGAAAACCAGCGGTTTCGTCGTCGATCTTGGCGAGCGCCGCTTCGAGATCGTTGAACTTTACATAGTCGAAGCCCGGCAACAGCGGCTCGAATCCGTCGCGCATCTTCGCCTGGTCGGTCGCGGAGATCGCACCCAGCGAACGGCCGTGGAAGGCGTTCTTGAACGTGATCAGCTTGTGCCGCTGCGGATTGCCGTTTGCGAAGTGATAGCGGCGCGCGGTCTTGATCGCGCACTCGATCGCCTCGACGCCCGAATTGGTGAAGAACACCGTGTCGGCGAACGAGTTGTCGACGATCCGCTGCGCCAGCGCTTCGCCCTGCGGCGACCCGTAAAGGTTCGACACGTGCATCAGCGTCGCGGCTTGCTCCGCAATCGCCTTGGTCAGGTGCGGATGGCCATGGCCCAGCGCGTTGACGGCAATGCCCGCCGCGAAGTCGAGATAATTCTCTCCACGCTCGCCAAAGAGGTAGCAGCCCTCGCCTCGGACCGGACGCACACCGCACCGTGGGTAGACGGGCATGAGCGGCGTGATCGTCATGGCAAAGGCCTTTCGTTCCAAAAGAAAAGGGCGGCCAGACGGCCGCCCGGAACGGGCGTTTACGGACGCACGGGGGGTATCGTCAATGATTTCGCGGCCGCGCCGTTACGAACGCAGCTTCCACCCGCTTTTCAGGATCATATAGGACAGCACGGCAAGCACGGCATTGATGGCCAGCAGCAGCAGCGCACCGACCAGCAACGGCGAATCGGTCTCGCCGATGAAACCGTAGCGGAAGCCGGAGATCACATAGTGGAACGGGTTGGCGCGGCTGAACGCCTGGAACGCGGGGGCCAGCCGGTCGATCGCGTAGAAGGTGCCCGAAAGCAGCGACAGCGGCGCAACGACGAAATTGGTCACGGCGGCCGCATGGTCGAACTTCTCCGCCCAGATCGACGTCAGCACGCCCATCAGCGACAGCATGATCGAGCCCATCAGGCCGAACCACAGGATCGCCCAGGCATGGCGCGGGGCAACATGGACCCCGGGCCAGAACAGCATGATCACCCAGATCGCGAAGCCGACCAGGAACGCGCGCGTCACCGCTCCGCCGACCAGCGCCGCCAGCAGTTCGCCGGTGGACAAGGGCGGCATCAGGTAATCGACGATCGTCCCCTGGATCTTGCCGACCAGCAGCGAGAAGCTGGAATTGGCGAAGGCATTGGTCATCATGCCCATGACGATCAGGCCGGGCGCCAGGAAATCGGCAAAAGCGACCTGTGCACCGCCGACCTCGACCGCGTGCCGTCCGCCCGTCGCGACGGTAAAAATCGCAAGGTAGAGCAGGGTCGTGATGGCCGGCGCCCAGACAGTCTGGAGCTGCACCTTGAAAAACCGGCGCACCTCCTTGATATACAGGGTCTTCAAACCACCCCAATTGACGTTCTTGATGACCGGGACACCGGGTTCGGCCCGGATCGCGCTCGGCAATGTCGGTTGGGACTGGTCGTTCATGATTTAGGCGCCTATCGGCTCCGCATTCACCCTGCAACGGGGCAACCCGGCAGGAACAAGGAATATTATGGCCTGGACTGACGAACGCATCGATCAGCTGAAAACGATGTGGGAAAAGGGAATGACCGCGAGCCAGATCGCGGAAACGCTCGGCGGCGTGAGCCGCAATGCCGTGATCGGCAAGGCGCACCGCCTGGGCCTGCAGGCTCGCCCGTCCCCCGTGAAGGCCAACGACGCCGAGAGTTCGCCCGCGCCGCGTGCGGAAGCACCGCCGTCGCCGCCCCCTCCCGCAGCGCCCCGCCCCGCACCACGTGCGGAAGCACCGTCGCGTCCGGTCATCGTGCCGCCGCCGTCGCCCTTCCCCCCCGCCGTTCCGACCGGACCGACGGGCGCGCAGCTCCGCTCGATCGGCCCCGGCGGCTTCCTGCGTCAGGGTCCTGGCGACCAGGCCCCCCCGGCGACGCCGGCTCCGCCGCGCCGGCTGGTACCGGCCCGTCCCAGCCCCGAGATCGCGGGCAAGACGACCCTGCTCGATCTGAGCGACAAGATCTGCAAATGGCCGCTCGGCCATCCCGGCGAACCCGATTTCCACTTCTGTGGCGACACGGTGAACCCGGGCTTCCCCTATTGCGTCGCGCATTGCGGACAGGCGTATCAGGCGCAGATGCCGCGCCGCGACCGCCGCGCGCCGCCGCCGCTGCCGTTCGGCGGACCGCGCGTTCGTTAAGACGGGCGTCCGCTATTTCTTGCGGATGTTGACCATCACCTCTTCGGGGTCGGGCGTCGTTTCCATGTAGAGAGGCTTGCTGGGCCGCTTGAAACGGCGTTCGAACGCCTTGTCATAGGCCGCGTCGCCGCCACCCTTGTTGAGTTTCAGGTCGCGGGTGACGATGTCGCCGGTCAACAGGTTCCAGCTCATTTCGAATCCGTCGTGCGCATAGGTGCGGCTGTACAGCGTCGCATCGAGGCCGATTAGCCGCATCCGCCCGGTGGGTGCGTCGAAACGATATCGATAGATGGCCGATATGGCGGTCGTGCCGCCGGTCAGGTCCTCGATCTTGAGCACGCCTTTTGCGACCGACAGCCCTGCAGCGCCCAGTGGATAGGGTTCGAGCTTCAGCACACCGATCGGCCGATAGGGCGTCTTCGCGCCGGGCGGCTGGGTTGCGAGCACAGTGACACTGCGCGCGTCCTCGCTGGCGACGGCATAGGCCGTGTCGACCGCCCCGTCGCCGTTCAGATCGCCATCGGCCCGCCCCGTGATCTCCTCGCCCAGCGAGATCCCCTCGTTCAGGATCTTGTCGGTCAGGCGCGGCGGCGCGGCCCGTGCCGAACCCGCCAGCAGCAATGCGGTCATCACGGCCTGCGTCCACATCGAAGAGTCCTCCCCTGTTTCCGGAATATGCTATGCCAACCCCGTGAGCGATATCGCAATACGGTTGGACGGACTTATCCTTGCCGCGTGCCTGGCGTTCGGCACGAGCGTATTCCTGGCGATCGCGGCGATTACCGTATTGCTGGGTATCGCGCGGCGGCACGCTGCATCGGACGTTCTGGAAAATGCACGCCGGCCGGCACTGTTCGCCCTGCTGAGCGCCGCGGCGTTCGGGGCTGCATTCCTCTACATGGACAAGGGCGGGCCGCCTGACGGCCCCGACTGGATCGACTGGCTGAGCCTCGCTTACCTGCCGCTCTTCGTTGCCGGGTGCATCGCCGTCATCAAGCGGAAGCCATAAGGGAACCAGCATCCGCTGCATCTCGTTGTCCATGCGCAACCAGTTCCCGCATGGTTCGAGGTCGATTATCGAATGCCCAAAATCCTCCAGAAATGGACCATCCTTCCGCACGGGACGCTCGAAGAGATCGACGACGGCATCCTGACCGTGACCGGCGATGTCCCCATGCCGCTGGGCAATTTTCCGCGCCGGATGACTGTCGTCCGCCTGACGAGGAACCGGACCGCGATATTCAGCGCGATCGCCCAGCCTGAGCCCGCGATGGAGCGGATCGAAGCGCTGGGGAAACCGTCGATCCTGATCGTCCCCAACCCCGGTCACCGGCTCGACGCGAAAATCTGGAAGGATCGCTACCCGGACATCCGCGTGCTCACCCCACCGGGCGCGCGCGATGCGGTGATGGAGGTGGTGCCGGTCGACGCGACAACCGACGTGCTGGACGATCCCGATGCGGATTTCGTGATCGTTCCGGGCACGCAGGACCGCGAAAGCGCGATGGTCGTGCGGCGGCTGAGGCGAACGACGGTCATCACCAACGACATTATCGGCAATACGCAACACGTCCACGGCTTCGGCGCGCAGGTCATGGCGCGGTTGCTGCGCTGGGGCGTTTCGGGACCGAGCGTGCCGCGCACCGCGCGCTTCTTCGTCAAGGATCGCGCGGCATTGGCAGCCCAGCTGCGCGAATGGGCGGCACTTCCCGACCTGCGCCGGATCATCGTTTCCCACGGCGATTCGATCGACGACGATCCCGCGGGCACGCTGCTACGCCTCGCGGACGATTACGCGCGCTGATTATTTGCCAACGAACAGGAAAGCGACGGCGGCCATTATGCACGCAAAGGCCGCCAGATGGCGCCAATGCAGCGGTTCACCCAGGAACGCGACCATGAACCCGCCGAACACGATGAGTGCTATCGCCTCCTGCGCGATCTT
The DNA here is from genome assembly GCA_040388515.1 of Pseudomonadota bacterium. Lineage (GTDB taxonomy): Bacteria > Pseudomonadota > Alphaproteobacteria > Sphingomonadales > Sphingomonadaceae > Sphingomonas_O. The sequence continues at coordinate 138,397 of JAZKBQ010000006.1, forward strand.
GAGCTGGCCCGGCGACCAGCCCGACGCATAGCCGATACGGTTGGCCGGAACGGCAAAGCAATATTCGATCAGCGCGATGCCCCAGCTGATGAGGATGACGAGCAGGACCGGCTTGGCCATGCCGCCCTTGAGGTGCCAGTACCATGCGATCGTCATGAAAACGTTCGACGCGATAAGCAGCAGGACCGTCGGCATCGTCTAACCCCCAACCTCCGCCAGATAGCCGTGAAGCTGCGCCACGACCGCGGCTCCCTCGCCCACACCCGCGGCAACGCGCTTGACCGATCCGGCGCGCACGTCCCCGATTGCAAAGACGCCCGGAATGCTGGTTTCCAGCGGCATCGGCCGCCGGTCGAGATGCCACCCCGCCCCCTTCAGCGCGACATCGTCGAGCGCGTCCCCGGTCTTCACGAATCCCTGCCGGTCGCGCACGGCATCGCATTCGCCGAGCCAGGCCGAATTGGGATCGGCGCCGATGAACAGGAACAGGTGGCGCGTGTCGCAGCCGAATTCCTCATCGGTATCGCGATTGCGCCAGGTAACTCCCGACAATCCTTCGCGGTCGCCGTGCAGCGCGCTGATTTCGGCACCGACACGGATGTCGACATTGGGCAGCGCGTTGATGCGTTCGATCAGGTAATTCGACATCGTCGCGGCCAGCGGGCGGCGCACGATCAGGTGCACCTTGTTGCAATGATTGGCGAGGAAAACGACCGCCTGTCCCGCCGAATTACCGCCGCCGACCAGCGCAACTTCCTCGTTCTGCACCAGCCGTGCCTCGATGGGCGACGCCCAGTAGGAAATGCCGCGACCCTCGTAGCGCTGCAGCCCCTGAACCGCCGGACGGCGATAGGCCGCACCGCTTGCGACCACGACCGATCGCGCCCGCACGCGCCGGCCATCCCCGAGGACGAGGCTCGGCGTCTTGCGGCTGCAATCGAGCTTGTCGACGATGACCGGGATCGCGATCTGCGCGCCGAATTTCTGCGCTTGCGTATAGGCGCGACCGGCCAGCGCCTGTCCTGAAATACCCGACGGGAAGCCGAGGTAGTTTTCGATCCGTGCCGAAGCGCCCGCCTGCCCGCCATAGGCGCGCGCGTCGAGCACGACGACGCTGAGCCCCTCGGAGGCGGCATAGACCGCCGCTGCAAGCCCTGCGGGCCCCGCACCGACGATGGCGACGTCGAAGGTGGTGTTCGTATCGATGGTGTCGAGGCCCAGGCAATGCGCCAGCGCCAGGTCGGTTGGATTGCGGAGCACGTCGCCATTCGGACAGACCGCGAGCGGCAGGTCGTCGTCGGATACATGAAACCGCTCGATCAATGCCTGCGCATCGGCGTCGGTTGCGGGATCGAGCACCGTGCGCGGCATGCCGTTGCGCGCGCAAAAGGTTTCGAGGCGGACGAGGTCCGGCATTCCCTTCGCCCCGATCAGGATCGGCCCGCCCGCCCCGCGTTCGATGAGCGCCACCCGGCGCAGGATGAGCGCGCGCATGACCGTCTCACCCATCGCGGCATCGATGATGAGCAATTGCCGAAGCGCTTCCGGCTTGAGCAGCAGCGCCTCGACCGCGCCCTTGGCACGCCCGTCGACCAGCGCCGGCCGTCCACCCAGTTGGCCGACCTCTGCAAGGAATTGGCCCGGTCCCTGCTCGACGACGGTGACGTCATGACTGCCTGCGTCACGGTTGGTGATGTGGACCCAGCCCGAAAGCAGCACGAAAAACCCGGGCGCAGGCTTGCCCTGTTCGAACAGGAAATCGCCCTCGGCAAACGACATCCGCGTACCCAGCCGTTCGATGCGGGCAATCTGGTCGGCGGTGAGCGCCGGAAACATCTGTTCGGCACGTTCGGCGAGCGCGCTGTCATCGGCGATGACATAGCTATCTACGGGATCGGGGAGGTCCATCGGGTGCCCTTTGAAGTCGCACCCGTTGGTGACGCCGGAACGCCGACGTTACAAGATATTTGGGGAAGGCTTTCGATCGAAAGCCCTCCCCATGTCCTTTAGAAGCGGAACGCTGCCGTTACGCGGGCGCTGTGCCAGCTCATGAAGCGGTTGCTGAACGCGAAGTCGGTGCCTGCCGGATTGCCCAGCAGGAACGGATTGGTTGCAGGCGCGGTGCCCGGTCCGACCCGGACCCGGCCCTTGTCCGCCTTCACGTCGGTGTAGAGATATTCGAGGCCGATCGAAAAGTTGTTGCCGATCTTTTGCTCGATGCCGCCGCCGACGTTGTAGCCCCAGCCGTCCTGATCGCCGTTCGTCGTGAAGCTGTTGGCCGTGTTCGAGGTCGCATTAAAGGTGCGGATTTTCGCGTAGGTCGGACCGCCCGCCGCGTAGAACAGCGTCCGGTCGTTCGGCGTATAGCCGAGACGGCCACGCGCGTTGATGTTGAAGCGGACGTCCCGCGAGATCGTGTAGCTCGCCGGCGTGGTCGAAAATCCGCTGACGCTTTCGGTCAGGTCAGGGCGGCCACCTTCGAGAACGAAACCGGCCACGATACGGCCGCGCTGGGTGTCGCCGCCGATCTTGCCGTAATATTCGATGCCGTCGCGACGGAAGGAGCAATTACCGTTCGCCGTCGACGTCGCGCTGCCGGAACAGAACCCTGGCGAGAATGCATTCGCTGCGGCTGCCGTAGTGACCGTGTCGCCGAACGTGCCGTCCAGGTTACGGTCGAACAGGATCGATTGCGAGGTGGACGCAGTGTGCGCGCCGCCGAACGATCCACCGACGTAGAACTGGTTGAATCCCGCTTCACCATCCTCGGTCTGGGCGATCGCCGACGTTGCCGACACACTCGCGGCCAAGGCTGCGATCGAGGATAAAACTACTCTTTTCATTGCAATACTCCGCTTTGATAACGGGGTACCTACGAATGACGGGGCGGATCGGACGCATGGTGCAATGCAATATGCCGTGAGTTGTGGCTTAATTGTCACGACTTGCTTGCTTGACGGACTCGCACGTCCTTATAGCTGACGGCGATGTCCGACCTTTTTGCCGCCGCGCCGCTTCCCAACAATACCTCCGACGCTTCCTCGATCGAGGTGCTCGAGGGTCTGGAGCCCGTCCGCCGCCGCCCCGGTATGTACATCGGCGGCACCGACGAGCGCGCGTTCCACCACCTCGCCGCCGAAGTACTCGACAATGCGATGGACGAGGCGGTCGCGGGTCACGCGACCCGGATCGAGGTCGTGCTGGAGCCGGGCAACCGCCTGAGCATCACCGACAACGGCCGCGGCATTCCGGTCGATCCGCATCCGAAATTCCCCGACAAATCCGCGCTCGAAGTCATCATGTCGACCCTCCATTCGGGCGGGAAGTTCGACGGAAAAGCCTATGCGACTTCGGGCGGCCTGCACGGCGTGGGTGTCAGTGTCGTCAATGCGCTGTCGAGCGAGACGGTGGTCGAGGTTGCATTGAACAAGCAGCTTTACCGCCAGAGTTTCAGCCGCGGGCAGACGCTAGGCCCGCTCGAAAAGCTGGGGCCGACGCCCAACCGGCGCGGGACGACGGTGACGTTCATCCCAGATCACGAGATTTTTGGTCCGGACATGAATTTCAAGCCCGCCCGCCTCCACAGGCTGGTGCGGTCGAAGGCTTATCTGTTCGCGGGTGTCGAGATCCGCTGGAAATGCGCGCCTGAGCTCATCGCCGATGAGACGCCAGCCGAGGCGGTTTTCCAGTTCCCAGGCGGACTTAGCGACCATTTGCGCGAACAGGTCGGCACGCGCGAATGCGCGACCGCGAACTTCTTCGCCGGACGGCAGGATTTCCCCGGCGAGAACCAGGGCCGGGTCGAATGGGCAGTCGCCTGGCCGCTGTGGAGCGAGGGAAGCTTCAGCTGGTATTGCAACACCATCCCCACGCCGGACGGCGGCACGCATGAGGCGGGCATCCGCGCGGCGATGGTCAAGGGCATCCGCGCTTTCGGCACGCTCGTGGGCGTCAAGAAAGCGGCGGATATCCAGCCCGAAGACCTGATCGCGCCTTCCGAAATCATGCTGTCGGTCTTCATCCGCGACCCGCAATTCCAGTCGCAGACCAAGGACCGCCTGACCTCCCCCGAGGCGGCACGCCTCGTCGAGAACGCGATCAAGGACCATTTCGACCACTTCCTGACGGACAACATGGACAGAGGCCGCGCGCTGCTAACCTATGTCATCGACCGGATGGACGAACGCCTCGCGCGTCGGGCGGAACGTGATATCAAAAGGAAGACAGCAACTTCTGCACGGAAGATGAGACTTCCTGGAAAGTTGACTGACTGCTCGTCCGACGCGTCCGAGGGCACCGAACTCTATATCGTCGAAGGCGACAGCGCAGGCGGCAGCGCGAAGCAGGCGCGTGACCGCAAGACGCAGGCGATCCTGCCGATCCGCGGCAAGATTTTGAACGTCGCCAGCGCCACTGCTGACAAGATCCGTGCGAACAGCGAGATCGCGGATCTGATCCTCGCGCTCGGATGCGGCGTGCGGGACAAGTGCGATGCGGGCAACCTGCGTTACGACCGGGTCGTCATAATGACCGACGCCGATGTCGATGGCGCGCACATCGCGACGCTCCTCATGACGCTGTTTTTTCAAGAAATGCCCGATATCGTGCGCAAGGGACACGTCTATTTGGCCCAGCCCCCGCTCTATCGGCTGACCGTCGGTGCGAAATCGCTTTATGCCCGCGACGACCAGCACCGTGCCGAACTAGAAGGCACGGTGTTCGCAGGGAAGAAAGTCGAAGTGGCTCGCTTCAAGGGCCTCGGCGAAATGAACCCGATGCAGTTGCGCGAAACGACGATGGATCCGAAAACCCGCACCCTGCTCCGCGTGACCCTGCCTCAGGAATATGAGGAACGCGCCGGCGTCCGCGACCTCGTCGACCGGCTGATGGGCAAGAATCCCGAGCACCGGTTCAATTTCATCCAGGAGAACGCGGCGCGGGTGGATGAAGAGGCGATCGACGCCTAGCTGCTCAGCGCCTCGACCAGCGCCTTGACCTTCTTCTGCCGCCATTGCGGCAGGGGCGCGACAAGCCAATAGCCACGCGCATCCTCGATCGTTGGTTCGGCACTCGCGAGCATCGCAGGCACGATTGCGCGACCGAGGCCCGCCAGCGCGGCGTCCATCGCAAGCCCCGCGTCGGCGAGAACCAGCGCGCCGCCCGTCTCCGGACTGTCAGGCCAGCCGATGATGTCGCCTTCACCGACGCTGGCAAAGCCGCGCGGGCCGAGTTCGACGCCTTCATGCTCCCCCGCGCTCCTTGCAAAGCAGATCGCTAGGTCGAGGTTCGCTTCGGTGAAATCGAGTCCTGCGTCGCTCGCAACTAGCGCGAACCGCAGCTCAGGGTCGGTGGCGCGGTAGGCCTGCAGGCGCGGCAATAGCCATTTGGCGGTCAGGTCGCGCGGCGCTGCGATGGTCAGCGCCTTAGAAGACTGGCCCGACTGCATCGCGCGCACCGATTCCTCGAAGCTCAGGAAGCCGCGGCGCAACTCTACCAGCCCCGCCTCGCCCTCGGGCGTCAGTTCCAACCCCTTGGGCGTGCGACGGAACAGGACGAGGCCCAATGTATCCTCGAGCGCGCGTATCTGCTGCCCAACCGCTGCAGGCGTCACCGCCAGTTCGTCCGCCGCGCGCGTAAACGACAAATGCCGCGCCGCCGCGTCGAGCACGCGCAGGCCGTTGAGGGGAAGGTGTGTCCGCTTCATCGCTAGCCCGCCGTCACGGGCGCGGTAAGCGCGAATTTGGGGATCGCGACGGGGAACGACGATCCGTCCTCGCCGACCATGTCATAGCTGCCCTGCATCCAGCCAGTCGGCGTGGTCAGGGGACAGCCCGAAACATAATCGTACGATCCACCCGGCGCGATTACTGGCTGTTCGCCGACGACGCCCTCGCCCTCGACCCGGTGACGGCCGCCCCGACTGTCTGCGATCACCCAGGCGCGGGTCATCAATTGCACGGCCATCGGCCCGTCATTCTCGATGCGGACGTGATAGGCCCAGAACCAGCGCCCCTTGTCCGGTTCCGACTGCTCGGGGAGGAAACTCACCGACACGCGCACCGTCACGCCGCGCGTCGTTTCCGAAAAGGGGAACAGCGCCTTCACAATCCGACGCGACCAAGAGCGCGGTCGAGATCCTCGATCACGTCGAGCGGGTCTTCGAGGCCGATGTTGATGCGGATCATTCCCTCGCCCACACCCATCTGCTCGCGGGCATCGGAGCCCAGGCTATGATGCGTCGTCGATGCAGGATGCGTCATCAGCGAGCGCGAATCGCCGATGTTGTTAGAAATATCGACCAGTTCGAGCGCGTTCAGCAGGTCCATCGCCTGGCGCCGCCCGCCATCGAGCACGAACGAGAAGATCGGTCCGCACGCCTTCATCTGCGCGGCGGCAAGATTGTGCTGCGGATGGCTGGCAAGGCCCGGGTGGAGCATCACCGGCACACGGCCCTCGAGGAATTTTCCGACCTGCATCGCGTTTTCCGACTGTCGCATCGCCCTCAGGTCGAGCGTTTCCAGCCCCTTGAGAACGACCCAGGCGTTGAACGGTGACAAGTTGGGGCCCGTGTTGCGTTGGAACGGTAGCAGCTTTTCTTCCATGAACTGGTTCGAACACGCGACCGCACCCGCGAGCACGCGCCCCTGCCCGTCCATCATCTTGGTCGCCGAATAGGCGACGACATCCGCACCGAAATCCATCGGCCGCTGGAGCACCGACGTCGCGAATGCATTGTCGACGACGGTGATGATGCCGTGCGCCTTTGCGAGGCCGCAGACGAACGCCATGTCGACGATGTCCATCGTCGGATTGGCCGGCGTTTCGAAGAAAAAGACCTTGGTGTTCGGCTGGATCGCCGCTTCCCACGCTGCATTGTCGCGGCTGTCGATCGTGGTCGAGGTGATACCCCACCGCGGCAGCAAGCTGTCGGTCAGCCAGCGGCACGATCCGAACGCAGCACGCGCCGCAACGACATGATCGCCGGTGTTCAGCTGGCAGAGCAGCGCCGTCGTCATCGCCGCCATGCCGGTCGTCTGGCACCGCGCGGCCTCCGCCCCTTCCATCAGGGCAATGCGCTGCTCCAGCATCTCGACAGTCGGGTTCTGCAGGCGCGAATAGGTCGGCCCTTGCTCCTCACCCGCAAAACGTGCCGCTACGGTTTCAGCGTCGTCATACGTGTATCCGGAACTCAGGATCAGCGCTTCGGAGGTCTCGCCCCACTCGGTACGCGCAGTGCCGCCGCGTACAGCCTGAGTCGCGGGTCGCCACTTGCGGGTGATGGTCTGGTCCTGGCCGGTAAAGCGCTTCATGCGTCGCGCTTAGCCGTGTGTCCGTGCGTCACGCAACCGCTCGCAGCAGACGATCGACCAGCCGCTCGCGCGCAGCAAGCAATATGCCGCGCCGATCGGTCAGGATCGTTTCCGCAAGATGACGCCCAGATCGGCGTAATTCCGTTGCAAGATCCGCCTCGGGCGCGTCCTGGTCCGCACCATAGCCCAGCGCCGTCATCACGACGTTTTCGAACCGTGCCAGCGCCGAGGCCCAGCCCCGTGCAGACGGTGCTGCCTCGACCGCATCGAGCAGGCCCGAGAGCGCGCCGTGGATATGCGGGTAAGGCTGCCCTTCTGGAAGCGCGGCCGCCACCAGCGCCGTCGACCATTCCAGCGCCGTTGCCGCCAGCGGTTCGAGGATCAGCCCTGCCCGACCGTGCATCAGTTCGACGGTCATCGCCGCAAGTTGCGCCTCCGTCCGTGCGCGCAGATCGACCTTCACGGTGTTTCCCGCCATCAGCACGGGCCGCAACTGCCGTGACCGACCGCCACGCACATATCCGGCGAGCAAACCCTGCTCCGCCGTCATCACCCGTACCACCGCGCCATGTTCCCCATGGGCGCGAACCGCGACGACGATGGCTTCACCTGCGAAATGCATGGTTCGACAAGGGCTGCGTTGACGTTTTTGTAAAGCCCTGTCGGCAAAGGTGCCCGCCGCGGCAGGCCTGTGTTAGGATCCGCGCGAAGGGAGCCGTGCGTGCACATCGACAAAAATATTGCCGATGCCCGGCTCGATGTCCCGCCCCGGCCCAGCGCGCGCCTTGCCCTGCCTGAATCTTTCGGAACGCGGTTTGCCCTTTTCGGCGATGCCGAAGAAGAATTCGACTGGAACAAGCCGTTCGACCGCAACGCGACCGGGACGACGACGATGTCGGCCCTGCCCGACGCGACGCAGCGCTTTATTGCGGCCGGAGTCGAACCCTGCTGGCTCGCGGATTACCCGATCGTCGACAACCCGCTCAGCGGCAGCATATTGCGCGCGCTGGTTGACGACGGGCTGTGCACTGTAGGGACGCAGCTACATCCTTGGGTCAGCCCGCCGTTTTCGGAAGAAGTCAATAAACGCAATAGCTACACGAGCAATCTTCCCACGATGTTGCAGGAAGACAAACTCGTCCGGCTGACGCAGAGGATCGAGGAAGTCGTGGGCGTTCGGCCGCGTATCTATCGCGCGGGACGATACGGCATCGGCCGGGAAACCGCGCGCCTTCTCGCCAAGCATGGCTATGCGCTCGACGTCTCGGTCCGTTCCCATTTCGACTATCGCAATCAAGGCGGCCCCAATTTCACCGGCCACCCGCTATGGCCCTGGAAGATTTCGGAGGGGCTGTACGAGCTTCCCCTGACGACGGGTCATACCGGTCCGCTCGGCCGCTGGCCGCGCATCCATCTGGCCGAGTCGTTGCGCGGTACGCTCGCACGCACCGGCCTGTTCGCCCGCGTACCTCTGACACCAGAGGGAACGCCGCTTGCCGATGCTCTTGAGGTGATCGAGGCCCTTCTCGGTGAAGGGCACCGGCTGTTCAGCATGTCGTTCCACACACCGTCGCTGGTCCCTGGGCACACGCCCTATGTCCGCGATGCGACGGACCTGGCGAACTTCTGGCGCTGGTGGGACGGTGTGTTCGACCGGTTCGCCGCACGCGGCGCTACCCCCATCGGCGCGAACGCAGTTATCGACGCGTTCGAATCCGCCGGAACGGCCCCGTGAACGCGCCACTCGCCCGGCCCGCCGCGAGTGCGAGCCGGGGGTCGGAGATCGTCCCGCTGTCCGACTGGATCGCCAATCCCGACCCGGCATGGAGCGCGGTCGCGGCTCGCGCGAGCGAACCGAACAGCTTCCTCGAACCCTGGTTCCTGACCGCGAGCGCGCACCACCTCGACGTGCCACTGGACGCCCGAATCCTCGCTGTGCGTGAGGAAGGGCAGCTGATCGGCCTGATGCCGATCTTCACCGCGCCGAACTATGGCCGCCTGCCGGTCGCGAACACGCAGAACTGGCTGCATTACAACAGCTTCTTCGGCGCGCCGCTGGTTCGCCGCAGCTTCGAACCGTTTTTTTGGTCGCGTGCGCTGGCGCTACTGGATGCCGAAATGAGCGCTCCGGCGCTCTTCCATGTGGTCGGCCTCGATGCCGAGGGGCCGCTGGTCGCCGCACTGTTCTGCGCACGTGCGGGAACTGCGATCGTCCACCGGATCAAGCGCGCGCTGCTTGCCTCCGATCTGTCGCCAGCAGCCTATTACGAAGCGGCGGTGCGGAAGAAGAAGCGCAAGGAAATCGGGCGGCTCCAGTCGCGGCTCGGCGAACTTGGACCGGTCGAATATTCGCGGCTTTCCGGGCGACAGCAGCTCGACGAGTGGATCGACACCTTCCTCGCGCTGGAAGCCGCAGGCTGGAAGGGCGCAGATGGCGGCGCGGCGCTCGGCAACGACGCATCTACGGCGGCATTCCTGCGCGAGGCGCTGCACGGCGCATTCAATGCCGACCGGCTGGAAATCATCCGCCTCGATGTCGGCGGGCGTACGGTCGCGATGCTGATCAATTTCCTGGCGCCGCCGGGCAGCTACAGCTTCAAGATCGCGTTCGACGAGGAATACGCCCGCTATTCGCCCGGTGTGCTGATCCAGATCGAGAACTACAAGGTCCTCGAACGCGCGGGCATCCGCTGGATGGACAGTTGCGCGGTCGAGGGACACCCGATGATCGAAAGCCTGTGGCGGGAGCGGCGCGAGATCGTGCGCGTCACCGTGCCGCTAAAGGGATGGCGACGGCGCGCGGTTTTTACGTTGTGCCGCACGCTCGAATCGCTGTCGGCGGGTCTCAGGAAAGTCCGCGCATGACCGCCTTCCCCGATCCGAAAGCGTTCGCCGCGCTTTACTCCGAGACACCCGGTATCATCCGCCACACGCTGGCCGACCACCCGCTGTTCACGCTTCCGGCGCTGGTCGACCTCGCAGGCACACTCGACCCGAAGCATGTCGAGTATAACCGCGGCGACCTGCCGACCGGCATCGACCCCGGCGATGTGCCCGCCAACGGCCTGTCGATCGCCGACACAATCCGCGGCATCGAGCAAAACGGATCGTGGATGGTCCTGAAGTTCGTCGAGCGGAACCCGGCCTATAAGGCGCTGTTGGAAGCGACGCTGGGCGAACTCATGCCCGTCATCGGCCCCGTCACCGGCGCGATGCACCAGCTCGAAAGCTTCATCTTCGTCTCCAGCCCCAATTCGGTGACGCCGCTGCATTTCGACCCCGAACACAATATCCTGCTCCAACTGCGCGGTACCAAGACGATGACCGTCTTCCCCGCGACCGATGCGGAGATCGCGCCGAACGAGCTGCACGAACGGTTCCAGCTGGGCCTCGCCTCGCGCAACCTGCCGTGGGACGATGCCTATGCGGCGCGCGGCACCGAACATGTGCTGGCAGCGGGCGACGGCATCCATGTGCCCGTCATGACGCCGCACTGGGTGAAAAACGGGCCGGACGTTTCGATCAGCTTCTCGGTCACCTGGCGCTCCGAGTGGAGCTACCGTGCCGCCGACGCCCACGCGTTCAACGCGGTGCTGCGCAGGGCGGGACTGAAACCGGCGCGGCCGGGGCGGTATCCGGTGCAGAATGCGGCCAAGGCGTTTGCCTGGCGGGCGATGCGGAAGATGGGGCGGTTTGCGGCGCGCTAGTCCCTAGCCTTCCAATTGACATTTCGAGCGTACGTTGACGGCTCTGGCTTTCCGAAACGGCCTATCCGAGGCAGAAACTTTCCTTTTTGACGCGTGGCAGAACACGCAGCGTTGTCAAGAAGCGGGTGACCGCTGCTCTCCAAAACTTCACAATTAGTAACATGTCCAGCGTCGTCGATACTTATATTTATCAATGAACGACCGAACGCTCCCGTATTTATCAAATCTCTTGGATAATCATCTTCAGTTATCCAATCACGTTTGGTCAGAGAAACTATTGGCCTCGCTATCCGGACCAGCTTCATATCTGCCAAGAATTTCTTACAAGATTCTTCAAAATTATCGGTAGGAACGTTGTCAGGCGGAACGCATCTTACGAACCGGCCCTTGTCGTTCGCAATCGTTCGAGAGCCTTGAGGTAAAGGTGAAATGTAGTTCGTATCTTCTTGAGCCTGTGCTGGATAAAATCCAAAAAGAAGCCAAATCGCCCATATAATGCGAGCCACTTTTGTGGAAGGCACACGTTTTTGATGACCCATAAATTAAACTAACCAATCAGCGTGGCACATGCAATCTTACTAGATCACCTGCCCCGCCGCCCAGCCGCTCGCCCAGGCCCATTGAAAGTTGTAGCCGCCGAGCCAGCCGGTGACGTCGACCGCCTCGCCGATCGCGTAGAGGCTTGGCAGTTTGCGCGCTTCCATCGTCTGTGACGACAGGTCTGCGGTGCTGATGCCGCCGGCGGTGACTTCGGCCTTGGCGAAGCCCTCGGTACCGTTGGGGTAGAAGGTCCAGGCGGCAAGGCGGCGTTCGACTTCCTCAAGCACCGCGTCCTTCTGGTCGGCAAGACTGCCGGACAGGGTAAGGCGTTCGGCCAGCGTGTCGGCCAGCCGCGCCGGGAGTGCGGAATTCAGCGTGGACTTGAAAGTCGCCTTGGGTGACGTCCGCTTGGCATCGCGCAGCCAGCCGCGGGTCACATCGGGGAGAAAGTCGATCGCGACCGCCTCGCCGTGCCGCCAATAGGATGACACCTGCAGGATCGACGGTCCCGACAGACCGCGATGGGTGAACAGCGCGGCTTCGCGGAACGCGGCTTTGCCCGCGCTGGCGACGACCTCGGTCGATACGCCCAACAATTCGCGGAACAGCACCTCGTCGCCGCCGAGCGTCAGCGGGACGAGCGCCGGGCGCGGTTCGACGATCTTCAGGCCGAACTGCCGCGCAAGGTCATAGGCGAAGCCGGTCGCACCGATCTTGGGGATCGAGGGGCCGCCGGTTGCAATGACCAGCGACGGCGCGGTCGACGTGCGGGTGCCGTGGCGCACAGTGAAGGCGCCGTCCGCATGGCCGACATCCGCAATGCTATCACCGAACGCGAATGCCACCTGCCCGGCCGCGCATTCGTCCATCAGCATCGCGACGACCTGTTTTGCCGACCCGTCGCAGAACAACTGCCCCAGCGTCTTCTCGTGCCAGGCGATGCCGTGCCGGTCGACCATATCGATGAAGTCCTGCGGCCGGTACCGCCCAAGCGCCGATTTGGCGAAATGCGGGTTGGCCGACAGGAACCGGTCGGGCGCAGTGTGGATGTTGGTGAAGTTGCACCGCCCGCCGCCCGAGATCAGGATTTTCTGCCCCGGCGTAGCATTGTGATCGACGACCAGCACCCGCCGCCTGCGCTGTCCGGCAGTCGCGGCGCACATCAGCCCCGCCCCGCCCGCGCCGAGGACGATCACGTCGTAGCTGTCGTCCTTCACTCGACGGAAACCGTCGCGTGGAAATAATCATAGACCTGTTGCGCGACCGCCGCACTGACGCCGGGCGCGGCCTGCAGGTCGCGGAGTGAGGCATTCTTCACCGCCCGCGCAGTACCAAAGTGCATCAGCAACGCCTTTTTCCGAGCGGGGCCGATACCTGGCACTTCATCGAGGGTGCTCGTCACCAGCGCCTTCGCCCGCTTTGCCCGGTGCGCGCCAATGGCAAAGCGGTGCGCCTCGTCGCGCAGGCGCTGCAGGTGGAACAGCACTGGATGGTTCATCGGCAGCGTAATCTCGCGTCCGTCCGGTAGATGAAACACTTCGCGCCCGGCGTTGCGGTCCGGCCCCTTGGCGACGCCGACGATGGGCACGTCCTCCACGCCCATCGCGTCGAGGACGCCCTTTACCGCCGACACCTGCCCCTTGCCGCCGTCGATCAGCAACAGGTCGGGCCAGGTGCCCGATTCGCGGTCGGGATCTTCCTCCATCGCGCGAGCGAAACGGCGTTCGAGCACTTCGCGCATCATGCCGAAGTCGTCGCCCGCGATCGTCTCCGGCCGCTTGATGTTGAACTTGCGATACTGGCCCTTCTGGAACCCCTCCGGCCCCGACACGATCATCGCGCCGACCGAGTTGGTGCCCATGATATGGCTGTTGTCGTACACCTCGATCCGCGCGGGCGGTCCTTCGAGGTCGAAGAGTTCGGCGATATCGGCCAGCAGCTTCGCCTGCGTCGTTGATTCGGCGGCGCGGCGGTCGAGTGCTTCCTCGGCATTGCGCTTCGCCTGCGCAACAAGGCGTACGCGATCGCCGCGCTGGGGCTGGGTGATCGTCACCTTACCCCCTGCTCGCTCGCACAGCGCCTCGGCGAGCAGATCGGATTCGGACACCGTGCGGTCGGTCAGGATGGTGCGCGGCGGCGGCACTTCGTCGTAGAATTGCAGCATCACGCTCGCCAGCGCCTCGTCCTCCGGCACGTCGGCGGTATGCTGCGGGAAGAAGGCGCGGTGCCCCCAGTTCTGCCCGCCGCGGATGAAGAACGCCTGCACACAGGTGACCCCGCGCTTGCACGCCAGCGCCCAGATGTCGGCATCGCCCACGCCATCCGCGTTGATCGACTGCGTCCCCTGGATGAAGGTCAGTGCGCGCAGCCGATCGCGCAGCATCGCTGCACGCTCGAAGTCCATCGCCTCGGCGGCTTCTTGCATGGCGCCGCCGAGTTTCGCCTGCACCTGCGTCTTCTTGCCCGCGAGGAAGTCCTTCGCGTCGCCGACCAGTTCGGCATAATCGGGCTCGGAGATACGGCCAACGCACGGCGCCGAGCAGCGCTTGATCTGGTAAAGCAGGCACGGCCGGTCGCGGCGGCTGAAGAAGCCGTCGGAGCAGGAGCGGAGCAGGAACAGCTTCTGCAGCGCGTTGAGCGTCGTGTTGACCGACCCGGCGCTGGCGAACGGCCCATAGTAATTCCCCTTCGCCCGCCGCGCCCCGCGATGCTTCGAGATGCGCGGAAAGGCGTGGTCCACGCGCAGCAGGATGAACGGAAAACTTTTGTCATCGCGCAGCAGCACGTTGTACGCCGGGCGGTAACGCTTGATCAGTTGCCCCTCGAGCAGCAGCGCCTCTGCCTCGTTGTTCGTGGTGACTATGGTCATGCCACGCGTCTGCGCGACCATCCGCTGGAGGCGCTTCGGGAGGCGGGCGACCTGGGTGTAGTTGGCGACGCGGTTCTTCAGCGTGCGCGCCTTGCCGACGTATAGCACGTCGCCGCGCGTGTCGGTCATGCGATAGACGCCCGGCTTCGACGGCAGCGTCTTCAATACATTGCGGATCGCCGCGACGCCCGCCTCCAGGTCGGGCGTATCGCTGCCCTTGACGGTATAGGTCGCCGCGTCCTCGTTGAACCGGTCTGGGGATTGCGGGCGCGACATGGAGTGGATTTAGGGTCGGTTACGCCCGCGCGCCAGCGTGACGGCGCGTTACTTTACGGCGGCGAGTGCCGCTCCGAGCTTCACCAGCCCTTCGTCGGTGATCTTGCCGTTCGACATCGGCTGAAGCTGCTTCAGCGACATGCCCTTGAACGCATCGTACATCTGGTGCGTGGTCAGGCCGGGCATGTTGGCGTCGAGCACGGCCTTGCCAGCAGGATTGGCAACGATTGTCTCGATCGGCGTGTCGACAGTGAACTTGGCGGCGGTAGCCGGCGCAGTTGCCGGGGTCTGCGCGGTCGCCGTTTGTGCGGGCACCCATCCCGAAAAGGTCAGGACAGCAGCAGCAATGAGGAGGTCGCGCATGAAAAGCCTTTCGGAAAACCGAACGGCTTAGTTCATGCGCGCAATGGCGGTGTCAACCAGCGCCTTGTCGGTCGCGGCATTATGATTGGACGCGATCAGCGACGCCGCAGCCGATGCCGCAGCCGATGCAGCCTTGGCGCGAACTTCGGCCACGGCGGCGCGCTCGGCCGCCGCAATCTTGTCTTCCGCCATCGACTGGCGACGCGCGATCAGTGCTGTTGCATCTTCCTCTGCCTTGGCGAGGATGGCGGCAGCTTCTTCATGTGCGTGCGCACGCATCGCTTCGGCATCGGCGGTCAGCGATGCCGCCTTGGCCTCGTATTCCGCCTTCAGCGCTTCGGCTTCCGAACGCAGCTTCGACGCCTGGTCGAGCTGTTCGCGGATCGTGGCAATGCGCTTGTCGAGCATCGCGCCGATCGAAGCCGGAACCTTTTTCCAGATCGCGCCGAGGATGACGACGATCATCGCGAGCGCAACCCACATGGTTGCGTCCATGCCCAGCGCGTGCGGATCCTGATGCGGCGTATTGTGCCCTTCATCACCCACAACGGTGGTATGAAGTTCCTTGGCAGCCTCGGTCGTCTGGCTGGTGGTCAGCATCACGGTTTCTTCAGCCATTGGCCATCGCCTGCTTGACGGCGGCCGATGCCGCTGCGGTGGTCACTTTCGCGCCCGAAAGCTTTGCGACGAGATCCTGGGCGGCCTCTGCGGCGGCGCCTTCGATGCTGGTCAGCGCGGCGTCGGTCGAGGTACGGATCGCCGCCTCGGCATCCGCCAGCTTCTTCGCGGCCTTGGTATCGGCGGCCTTCACCCGCTTTTCAGCGGCAGCGGCAGCCTTTGCCTTGGCGGCAGCGGTCTCGGCCTGGGATTCGGCCTTGGCCGCCGCCATTTTCGTGCGCCATGCCTCTTCGGTGGCGTCGGCGGCGACACGCGCCGCCTCTGCCGCCGCCAGATCGTCGGCGACCTTTGCGTTGCGCATGTCGACCGTCGCTTCGATCTTCGGCAGCATGGCGCGGCCGATCCCGAAATAGATGAGGCCGAATACGATCAGCAGCCAGAATATCTGGCCGGCATAGGTACTCGCGATCTGGGCAATCTGAGGCATTGTCGTCCTTTTAGGCGACGAAGATCAGGATCATCGCGACGACGAACGCGAGCAGGCCGAGAAGTTCGGCAGCCGCGAAGCCGATGAACAGGCGGCCCTGCTGGCCGTCTGCCGCGCCCGGGTTGCGCAGTGCGCTTTCCAGGAACGAACCGAACACGTTACCCACACCGAGGGCGGCCATGCCGACGCCGATGGCGGCCAGACCGGCACCGACGAGCTTTGCTGCTTCTGCGTCCATTTTATAACTCCTTGATATAAGCTGTTGAGATTAGTGAAGATTGACCGCGTCGTTGATGTACAGCGACGTGAGCAGGGCGAAAACATAGGCCTGGATGGCGCACACCAGCAGTTCGAGCAGGGTGATGCCGATCATCAGGATGAAGCTGGGCAATGCGACGACAGGGGCGACCCACAGTGCTTCAGCATTGAGACCGTTGATGACGAAGCCCGCGAGCACCTTCATCAGGATGTGGCCTGCAGTCATCGCGACGAACAGTCGCAGGGCCAGGCTGAACGGGCGGATGAGGAACGAGAAGAGTTCGATCACGAACAGCAGCGGGATCATCACCACCGGCGTGCCGTGGGGCACGAACAGCGAGAAGAAGTGCAGCCCGTGCTTCCAGAACCCGACGACCAGGACGATCGAGAAGCTGATGATCGCCAGCACGCCGGTTACGGTCAGGTGGCTGGTCACGGTGAACGCATGGACGCCCGGGATGATTCCCAGCGGCATCATGCCCAGCATGTTCGCGACGATGATGAACATGAACAGCGAGAACACGTAAGGCACGAACTTGCGCCCTTGCGGACCGATGTTCTGGTCGATCATGTTGGTGACGAATCCGGTCACGCTTTCGACTGCGACCTGCCAGCGGCCGGGCACCAGCTGACGCTTCATGCCGCCGAGCATGAACACCCAGATCAGGCCGAGCACGACGACCATGAACAATGCCGAGTTCGTGAATGAAAGATCGTAACCACCGACATGCAGCGGAACCAGCGGTTCCACCGTGAACTGGTGCATCGGATCGATCTTGCCGCCTTCAGCCGCCACGCGTGTTCTTCCTATGCATAACGAGCGGTCGGACTACTCCGGCCGCTCGCCTGAAATCTTGATGATGTTCCTGAATGCGACGACGATCCCGAGGGCCATCATCACAAGCAGGAGGACTGGAGCCGTGCCGAACAGCCGGTCGAGCAACCAGCCGATAATGGCACCACCGACAGGGCCGCCGATCAGTTGCGAGAGTACCCTGTTGCCCTGGGAATAACCCTTCCCCTGGCCTTGGCCACTCTTGCCGGACCTGATCGCCTCGTCGCGCTTCGCCGCATCCAGCCGCTGGTTCAGCGACGTGATTCTGGGGTCTTCGCGGTTGAGTCCGTCCTGTCCGGGATCATCGCTTGCCATGCCGATCCTCCATTACCGGGGACGCGACACGGGGCGCGAACGACCCCGCCTTCTTGGCCGCGCGTCTATAAAGGTGACAGGTTCAAGTCAACACACGTGCACCATGCGATTGACGGTATCGGACGTCGCGTTAGGCAAAGGTATGACGACCGACGATACTGCCGGACATCGCGAACGCCTTCGCACGCGCCTTCTGGAAAGCGGGCGCGAGGCCCTCGCGGATTATGAACTGATCGAACATCTGCTGATGCTGGGCTTGCCGCGCATCGACACCAAGCCCCTGGCAAAGGAACTGCTGCGCGAATTCGGCTCGATCGGCCGCGTGCTGAGCGCAGCACCCGACGAGCTGACGCGCGTCAAGGGGCTGGGCCGTTCCGGGGCCGCCGCCCTGAAGATCGCACAGGCGACCGCGCTCGCCCTGCTCGCCGAGCCGGTAAGGGAGCAGCCGATTCTCGCGAGCTGGCAGGCCCTGCTCGATTATCTGCGCGCAGACATGGCGTGGCTGTCGATCGAACGGGTGCGCGTGCTGCACCTGAACAGCAAGAACATGCTGATCCGCGACGAGGTTATCAGTGAAGGGACGCTCGACCAGGCGGCGGTGCATGTTCGCGAAGTCGTGAAGCGCGCGCTTGAGATCGGATCTTCCGCGCTCGTCATCGTGCACAACCACCCGAGCGGCGACCCGAAACCGAGTCGCGCCGACATCCAGCTCACCCGCGACATCATCGAAGCGGGAAAGCGGCTGAACATCGCGGTTCACGATCACGTCATCATCGGCGCGAACGGCCATGCATCGCTGCGCGAACAAGGCCTGATCTAGCCGGAATGCAAAGCGGGCCGCACTCCCCGGGGAGTGCGGCCCGCCC
>JAZKBQ010000006.1:156850-171035 GCA_040388515.1 Pseudomonadota bacterium
GCCCGCCCTGCGACCCGACGTAGGCGTTATGCGCCCGCGGTCAGGTAAGTCTGGAGTTCGGCAAGGGTAAGCGACTTGCTCTTGTCCTTGTCGGCCGTTGCAAAGGCACCGTCCGTCCACTTCGCCATTTCGGCGGCGGGGGTCGGCTTCGCATCGGTCTTGGCCTTCAGCGCAGTCATCCATGCGGCGAACTCGGTCTTGTCGAGCGTGCCATTGCCGTCCTTGTCATAGGTCGGAAATTCCGACGCGATCAGCGCCTTGGGGTCCGACGGCGTTGCAGCAGTGGTGGTGGTCGTGGTCTGCGACGTCGTCGTTGCCGGAGCAGAAGGCGCCGGAGCCGACGCTGCGGCCGGTGGGGTTGCGGGTGCCGGAGCCGTTGTCGTCGTCGTGGTCGACTGCGTCGTCGCGGGTGCAGCCGGTTCCATCTGGGCCAGGGCCGGAGTCGAAAGCGCAATGGCGCTTGCGGCGATCAAAAGGGTTTTCATGACATTCTCCACTCTGAAATTCGCAGGCACGGTGAATACCGTTCCACACAGTCAATGATCGGGAAACCATAGGGTTTCACAGCCGAACGCACGATGAACTCGCTTCGTCCCTGACACGGGCATTGGCCTTATGATCTTTGAGCCCTATGGGCGCGCCCATGGTTCCCCGCTACTCCCGCACCGCCATGACCGCGCTTTGGACCCCCGAAGCCCGGTTTCGTATCTGGTTCGAAATAGAGGCGCACGCGACCGAAGCGCTGGCCGATCTGGGCGTCGTGCCGAAATCGGCCGCCGAATCGCTGTGGAAATGGTGGGCGACGAATCCGGCGATCGATGTCGACGCCATCGACGCGATCGAGGCGGTCACCAAGCATGACGTGATCGCCTTCCTGACCTGGGTCGCCGAACAAGTGGGCGATGACGCGCGGTTCATGCATCAGGGCATGACGTCGTCGGACGTCCTCGACACCTGCCTGGCGGTCCAGCTGGCGCGGGCATCGGACATCCTGATCGCCGATATCGACGCGCTGCTCGAGGTGCTCGAACGCCGCGCGCGCGAACACAAGCTGACCCCGACCATCGGCCGCAGCCACGGCATCCATGCCGAGCCAGTCACTTTCGGCCTGAAGCTTGCCGAGGCCTATGCCGAGTTCAAGCGCAACCGCGTTCGCCTCGTCGCGGCGCGCGAAGACATCGCCACCTGCGCGGTGTCGGGCGCTGTCGGCACCTTCGCCAATATCGATCCGCGCGTCGAAGCGCATGTGGCGGAGAAGCTGGGCCTGACTGTCGAGCCGGTTTCGACCCAGGTCATCCCGCGCGATCGCCACGCGATGTTCTTTGCGACACTCGGCGTGATCGCCTCATCGATCGAACGGCTTGCGGTCGAGATTCGCCATTTGCAGCGAACCGAAGTGCTGGAGGCCGAGGAATATTTCTCGCCCGGGCAAAAGGGCTCGTCGGCGATGCCGCACAAGCGCAATCCGGTGCTGACCGAGAACCTGACCGGCCTTGCCCGCATGGTCCGCAGCGCCGTCACGCCCGCGATGGAGAACGTCGCGCTGTGGCATGAACGCGACATCAGCCATTCGTCGGTCGAACGCTATATCGGCCCGGACGCGACGATCACGCTCGACTTCGCGCTCGCGCGGCTGACCGGCGTCGTCGACAAACTGCTGGTCTACCCGGTGCGCATGCAGAAGAATCTCGACCGCATGGGCGGCCTGGTCCACTCGCAGCGCGTGCTGCTGGCGCTGACACAGGCGGGCGCAAGCCGCGAGGATTCCTACGCACTCGTCCAGCGCAACGCGATGAAGGTGTGGGAATCGGACGGCCAGCTCAGCCTGGAAGCGCTGCTCAAGGCCGATCCAGATGTCACCAAATGGCTGAGCGATGCGGAAATTTCCGACAAGTTCGATCTCGGTTACCACCTCCGCCACGTCGACACCATTTTCGATCGGGTATTTGGTTGACCCCGTAACGATCGAGGCAAATACTCCCGTTCGAAACAGTGGGAGTAAAGGCCAATGCGTGCAGTGAACCTTGCCGCCATGTCGGCGATCGTCGTGTCCCAATTCGCGGCGACGCCGCTGATGGCGCAGGACAACCGCAACCTTCCCCCGCCCGGCTATGGCGACCAACAGGAGTTCGAGGGGACGCTGCGTTGCGCAAGCCATAACAACCGTCCGCAAAACTGCGCGGTGAACACTGAGAACCGCGTCGTCCTGCTCCAGCGTGAAGAGGGCAATTGCCGCCAGAATTATGACTGGGGGTACGACCGCAGCCGCATCTGGGTGAGCAATCGCTGCGTCGCCGTGTTCGGCTATGGCTATGCCCGTACGCGACCGCAGCCCCCTTCGGGCAATTGGGGCGACCGCAACTTTGCCGGCACGCTGCAGTGCGCATCGCAGGGCCGTCAGCAACAGCGCTGTTACGTCAACACCGAAAACCGGGTCGAGTTGTTGCGTGAGGACAGCCGCTGCGTCGCAGGACAGAGCTGGGGCTATACCAACGATTTCATCTGGGTCAGCAATCGCTGCTCGGCGGTGTTCGGTTATGGCAACGCATATCGCCCGCAACCGCAGCCGCCGGGCAACAAGGGGCCGAGCGCCGGCGCCATCATCGGCGGCGTTATCGTCGCTGGCGGTCTCCTCGCATTGCTCGCGGGCAGCAAGAAAAGCAGCACCCCGACGACATCGCAGCCCGCCAAGCCGCAATTCCCGCCGCAACCCCCGGCCGCCATCTCCGCCGACCTGACCAGGATCCAGGCGGATGCCCGTCCCACGGTGCAGAACTGCTTGTTCGAAGCTGCGCGGCAGGTCGGTGCGACGGGCGGTTCGCGGCTCAAGTTCGATCGCGCGACGCAGCTGGACAAGGGCAATGGCGGATGGCGGCTGACCGCCGCAGCGTCGGCGACCTATCCCGATGGCGATCGCAACACGCCGTTCTTCTGCCGCGCCACGCCCACGCAAGTCATTGAATTATCGTTTACGGGCTGATTGCAAATCCTGCAATTGCTGCAGCGCACAATGCGATTGCGAAACCCCACTAAAATAGTAGGGGAGCCGCGTCGCAGCACTGGTTGCGACCGGCATCCGGACGATCCGGAAACAGGAGACTGCACATGCAGAATATCGAATCGGCGCTGTTTGTCGTCGTCGGCATTCTCGCCCAGGTGCTGGTCGCAGGCGCGGCTTACGCGTTCTAAAACTACCCGGGCGAACCGCCCGCCCCCGGCTGAAACGCCCCGGGGTGGGCGGATAGCCGGTCTCCCAGTCTAAATTCGGTTGTTCAGGATAGCGCGGAACGCAGCTTGTCGAAGAACCCCTGCGACTTCGGGCATTCCTTGCCAGTTTCGGTCTCACGGAACTGTTCGAGCAGTTCGCGCTGCTTGGCCGACAAATGCGTCGGCGTCTCGACTTCGACCTGAATCACCAGATCGCCATGCCCGCGCCCATTGAGAACGGGCATGCCCGCTGCACGCTGGCGAAGCTGTTTGCCCGACTGGATACCGGCCGGGATGCGGATCTCGTGATGCTTGCCGTCGAGGCCGGGCACGTCGAGCGTGCCGCCGAGGGCCGCCGTCGTGAAGCTGATCGGCGCGCGCGCGAACAGGGTCGTGCCCTCGCGTTCGAAGATCGAATGCCGCCCAACATGCAGAAAAATATAGAGATCGCCCGCAGGAGCACCGCGTGCGCCCGCTTCGCCCTCGCCCGACAGGCGGATGCGTGTGCCTTCGTCGACACCGGCGGGAATGTTTACCGACAGGGTCTTCGCCTTGTCGACGCGCCCTTCGCCGCGGCATGACGGGCACGGGTCGGCGATGACCTGGCCTGCGCCATGGCAGGTCGGGCATGGCCGTTCGACCACGAAGAATCCCTGTTGCGCGCGCACCTTTCCGTGGCCGCCGCAGGTCTGGCACTGTTTTGCCGAAGTCCCCGGTTTCGCGCCGGAACCTACGCAAGGTTCACACGAAGTTGACACCTCGATCGAAACTTCGGTCGCCTTGCCGTGGAATGCTTCCTCGAGCGTGATCTCGAGGTCGTAGCGCAAGTCGGCACCACGGCGCGGGCCGCCACGCTGCTGCCGCCCGCCGCCCATGAATTCGCCGAAGATATTGTCGAAAATGTCCGAGAATCCCTCGAACCCTTGCGCACCACCACCGCCGCCCATGCCGCCGTTCTGGAACGCGGCATGGCCGAAACGGTCGTAAGCCGCGCGCTTCTGCGGATCCTTCAGGCAGTCATAGGCTTCAGAGATCGCCTTGAAGCGCGCCTCCGAATCGTCGCAGCCCGGGTTCTTGTCCGGATGGAATTTCATCGCGAGTTTGCGATAGGACGACTTTATCGTCCCGTCGTCGGCGGTCCGTTCGACCTCCAGCAGCTCGTAGTAGTCAACGTCGGCCATTATCGCCCCCGCAACAATGTGCGCCACTCCCACAGAGGCGGGAGCGGCGCATCATCGTGCCTTACTTCTTGTCGTCGACTTCCGAGAATTCGGCGTCGACCACGTCATCGTCGCCAGCACCCGCCGATGCCGTCTCGGCGCCCGGCGAAGCCTGTGCGGCCTGTTCCTTCTCGTAGATCGCCTGACCCAGCTTCATCGCGACCTGCGTCAACGCATTGGTCTTTTCGGTCATGGCATCGACGTCGCCGCCCTCGACCGCGGTCTTGGCTTCGGCAACCGCCGCCTCGATCTCGGCCTTCAGGCTCGCATCCACCTTGTCGCCATTGTCGGCAAGCTGGCGCTCGGTCGAATGAATCAGCGATTCGGCGTTGTTCTTGGCTTCCGCCGCGGCACGACGCTTCTTGTCCTCTTCGGCGAACTGTTCGGCGTCCTTGACCATCTGGTCGATGTCGGAATCCGAAAGGCCGCCCGAGGCCTGGATCTTGATCTGCTGTTCCTTGCCGGTGCCCTTGTCCTTGGCACTGACGTTGACGATGCCGTTGGCGTCGATGTCGAACGTGACCTCGATTTGCGGCACGCCGCGCGGGGCCGGCGGAATGCCGATCAGGTCGAACTGGCCGAGGATCTTGTTGTCCGCCGCCATTTCGCGCTCGCCCTGGAAGACGCGGATCGTCACCGCCTGCTGATTGTCATCGGCAGTCGAATAGGTCTGCGACTTCTTGGTCGGGATGGTCGTGTTGCGGTCGATCATGCGCGTGAACACACCGCCCAGCGTCTCGATGCCCAGCGACAGCGGGGTCACGTCGAGCAGCAGGACGTCCTTCACGTCGCCCTGCAGAACGCCTGCCTGGATCGCCGCGCCCATGGCGACGACTTCGTCCGGATTGACGCCGGTGTGCGGTTCCTTGCCGAAGAAGCTCTTCACGACTTCGCGGACGCGCGGCATGCGCGTCATGCCGCCGACGAGGACGACTTCGTCAATCTTGTCTGCCGAAAGGCCAGCGTCAGCCAGCGCCTTCTTGCACGGGTCCAGCGTGCGGTTGACCAGGCTTTCGACCAGTTTTTCGAGGTCGGCACGGGTCAACGTTTCCACGAGGTGAAGCGGCGTCGTCGCACCGCCTTCCATGCGCGCGGTGATGAACGGCAGGTTGATCTCCGTCGTCGCTGCCGACGACAGTTCGATCTTCGCCTTCTCGCCCGCTTCCTTCAGCCGCTGCAGCGCGAGCTTGTCGGTGCGCAGGTCCAGCCCTTCCTTCTTCTTGAAAGCTTCGGCCAGGAATTCGACGATCTTGTTGTCGAAGTCTTCGCCGCCCAGGAAGGTGTCGCCATTGGTCGACTTCACTTCGAACACGCCGTCGCCGATCTCGAGGATCGAGATGTCGAACGTACCGCCACCGAGGTCGTAAACCGCGATCGTCTTGCCGTCCTGCTTCTCGAGGCCATAGGCGAGCGCTGCCGCCGTCGGCTCGTTGATGATGCGCAGCACGTCGAGGCCGGCGATCTTGCCGGCATCCTTGGTCGCCTGGCGCTGGGCGTCATTGAAGTACGCTGGCACGGTCACGACCGCCTGCTCGACCTTCTCGCCCAGATAGCTCTCGGCGGTTTCCTTCATCTTCTGCAGGATGAACGCGCTGATCTGTGCCGGCGAATAATCTTCGCCACCGGCCTTGACCCATGCGTCGCCGTTCGAACCCTTCACGATCGTGTAGGGAACCAGTTCGGTGTCCTTCTTGGTGATGGGGTCGTCGAAGCGGCGGCCGATCAGGCGCTTCACCGCGAAAACGGTATTGTCGGGGTTGGTGACCGCCTGGCGCTTGGCCGGCTGGCCGATGAGCCGCTCGCCGTCCTTGGCGAAGGCAACGATCGACGGCGTGGTGCGTGCACCTTCCGCATTCTCGATCACCTTGGGCTTGCCGCCCTCCATGACCGCGACACACGAATTGGTCGTGCCGAGGTCAATCCCGATAACTTTAGCCATAACTCTGTCTTGCCCTGCATGTTGATGGAACACGGCCCAAAGGCACCGCGTCCGGTGAAAGTGTTGTGGGCGATATAGGTAGGCGTTCTCTTGCCGCAAGAAGCGCGCATGCCTAGCTATCGTTACGAAACCGGACAGGAGAGTAACGATGCGTGCTTTAGGCGTTCTGACGATGGTATCGGCGGTGGCGCTGGCCGGGTGCGCGAAGCCGGACGGGCTTCAGGTCGTGGACCCCATTATCCGGTTGGGCGCGAGCCAACGAGCGCCTGCTGTGCTGTATTTCACGATCAAGGGCGGCCCGACCGACGACCGGCTGCTGAGCATCTCTTCGCCCCTCGTCATCCGCATCGCGCTGCATGAAAGCATGACGAAAAACGGCATGGCCACGATGAAGGACCTCGACGGCGGCATCGACGTGCCCGCGAACAGTACGATCAAGTTCCAGGAAGGCGGCAAGCACGCCATGCTGTTCGACGTGAACCCGGGCGTGAGTGCGAACGAAAAGGTGCAGCTGAACTTCACCTTTGCCAGCGGCACGATCCTCCAGACCTTCGCGCCGACGCGAGCGCCTGGCAGCTGACCGGCCCATGACCAGCCGCGCGCTGACCGACGGCGAGACCGCCCTCGCACGCAGCGTGTTCGGCGATGCGATCGATTATGCACGCGTGCGCATCCACCAGCGCAAATGGGCGTTCTTCCAGCCGCGCGGGGTCGTGATGGCGCCCGACGGCGGCATCTGGTTCCATCCGCATGGCGGTCGCTACTGCCCCGACTTCTGCACGGGCAGCATCGATGCGCAGGGCCTGTTCATCCACGAGATGACGCATGTGTGGCAGCGGCAAAAGGGCATCTACCTGCCCCTCGCCCGCCATCCCTGGTGCCGGTACGATTATGCGCTGAAACCGGGACAGCGGTTCGAGAAATACGGACTGGAACAGCAGGCAGAAATCGTGCGGCACGCGTTCCTGCTGCGCGAGGGCCATAGCGTGGCCGGAGCACCGCCGTTCAGTCAGTATGAGAGCGTATTGCCCTTCTAACGCAAAATCTTTCGGCGGCTTTCTCTTCTAAGTAACACGCTTCGGTTCGGTTATCAGGTACTGCACGAGCACCGCCGCAAAAACGAAAATGAGCAAAAATGCCATAGGCATGCCTTTCAGCATCGGCCTCAGAAAAACAGACGCGGTGGCGTAAACGACCAATCCCATGCCGACCTGTGCTTTGGGTACAACCAGCGAGATCTTGCAGGAGAGGCATTGAAACGGGGTGCCGAGTCCAAAGAGGGATTTAATAAGAGGAATCGCTTTTCCGCATGCCGGGCAAAAAGGACTAAACACTCATCCCCCTGTCCTTCGCCATCCCCGATCAACGACCGAGTATCACGCCGCCCGCGCGACCCCGACCATTGCTGCACGCAGCAACCGGTCCTTGATCATGTAACCGGCCTGCATCTCCTGCACGATCGTCCCCGGTTCCTGGTCGCTTGGCAGCTCGATCATCGCCTGGTGCTTGTTCGGATCCAGCTTTTCGCCGACGCTCACAATACGGGTGATGCCGTTACGTTCGAACACCTTGTCGAGTTCGCGTCCCGTGGCTTCCAGGCCAGTGACCAGTCCCTTGAACTTGTCGTCGGCCCGCAGATCCGCAGGAATAGCGTCGAGTGCGCGCGCCAGGTTGTCGGCAACCGACAGCACGTCGCGCGCGAAATTGGTCGCGGCATAGGCGCGCGCGTCGGCGGCTTCCTTCTCGAAGCGGCGGCGAACGTTCTGCGTCTCCGCCTGTGCATAAAGCACTGCGGCCTTCGCCTCGGCGAGTTCGCCTTCCAGCAGCTTCAACTGGCCTTCCGTGTCCGGTTCGGGCGGTCCGCCCTCGGCCACCATCGCCTCTTCGGCATGCAGGTCTTCGACGCGGGTTTCTTCTTCGCTCATGTTACTCAATCTCGCCAGATCTTGGTCAGGGTTTGTGCGGTGAAGTCCACCATGGGAACGACCCGCGCATAGTTCAACCGTGTGGGTCCGATGACGCCGACGACGCCGACGACACGTCCGTCACGGCCGTGATAGGGTGCCGCTATCACCGACGAGCCCGAAAGGGCAAACAGCTTGTTCTCCGCACCGATGAAGACTTTGGCGGCAGAGGCATCGCGTGCAGAGCCCAAAAGCCCGGCGATCGCCTCTTTCCCCTCGATCTCGTCGAGCAGCTGCCGCACGCGATCGAGATCGGTCATGGCGGTGTCGTCGATCAGGTTTGCCGCACCGCGGACGATCAGCACCGGCCGCGCCGCGCCATCCTGCGACCATACTGCCAGACCGCGTTCGATCAGGTCCTGCGATGCCATATCCAGTGCCGCACGTTCGGAGCGGAGTTCGCCCGCGATACGCACCTGCGCCTCGGTCAGCGTCAGTCCCGACAGGCGGGCGGACATATAATTGCTCGCTTCGGACAGTGCGCTTCCGGTCAGCGTATCGGCGACGGCGATAACACGGTTCTCGACAGAACCATCGTCGCCCACCAGCACTGCCAACGCCTGCCCGCGGGCGAGCGGCACGAAGGCGAATTGCCGGACCCGTGTTTCGCGCGGCGGCACGAGTACAAGCCCCGCGCAGGCCGACAGACCCGAAAGTGCTGCCGATGCGGCCGCCAGGGCCTCTTCTACCGGTGCGGACGCGGTCAGCCGCCCCTCGATCACCGCGCGTTCCTGCGGACTGGGCTCGGCCGCCTGCATCATCCCGTCGACGAACAGGCGCAGGCCGCTTTCGGTCGGCATCCGCCCGGCGGAGGTATGCGGATGACTCAGCAGCCCCGCTTCCTCCAGGTCCTGCATGACGTTGCGGATCGATGCGGGGGAAAGGTTGAGGCCGGACAGTTTCGAAATCGTCCGCGAACCGACCGGCGCACCCGAATCGAGATATTGCTCGACGACCACACGAAACACGTCGCGCGCGCGGGTCGTCAGTTCGGAAACGGGGGCGCTCATGGCGTCGATGTAGGGCGCTGCACCCGAACCCGCTAGCGCCGCCGGGAGATGACGAGCGCGACGATGCCCACCATCGCGAGAACCGCGCCCCAGACGATCCAGATGTGCTGGTCGAGCATGAAGCTCGACTGCGGCCACATGACGAGGCCGCTGCCCTGCCCCATCCACAACAGGCCCATCAGCAGCGCCGCCAGACCGAGAACTCTCAAAAGCCGCTTCATTTTCGCTCTCCCCATTTCGGCTGGCGCGTTTTGACCTGCAAAGCTAGATGCCCGCTTCCCGAACGAAAGGACACGACAAATGCGCCCATCAGGCCGCGCTCCCGACCAGATGCGCACCATCAGCATCGAACCCGGCTTCACCAAGCATGCCGAAGGATCTTGCCTGATCTCGTTCGGTGAAACCCGCGTGCTGGTGACCGCGAGCCTCGAAGAGCGCGTGCCCCCCTTTCTGCGCGGCAAAGGTGAAGGCTGGGTGACGGCCGAATATGGCATGCTCCCCCGCGCGACGCATACCCGCGGCAACCGTGAGGCGGCGAAGGGCAAGCAGTCGGGCCGGACGCAGGAAATCCAGCGCCTCATCGGTCGCTCGTTGCGCTCCGTCATGGACATGAAGGCACTGGGCGAGCGCCAGATCACCATCGATTGCGACGTCATCCAGGCCGACGGCGGCACGCGTACCGCATCGATCTCCGGCGCGTGGGTCGCGCTGCGTATCGCGATCGACAAGCTGATGGCATCGGGCGCGCTGACGGTCGATCCGATCAAGGCGCAGGTCGCGGCGGTCAGCTGTGGCATCTACGAAGGCACGCCGGTGCTCGACCTCGACTATATCGAGGATTCGAACGCGCATGCCGACGCGAACTTCGTGCTGCTGAGCGACGGCAATATCGCCGAGGCGCAGGCGACGGCCGAGGGCGCGACCTATGATGAGGAAGCCCTCCTCCGCTTGCTCCGCCTGGCGCGGATCGGCTGCAAGGACATCTTCGCGGCACAGCTGGCGGCGACCGGTCGGTGAAGAAGCTCCAGCCGGGCCGGCTGGTGATCGCCAGCCATAACGAGGGAAAGGTCGCCGAATTCCGTGCGCTCCTTGCACCTTATGGCATGGACCTCGTCTCCGCGAAGGCGCTCGACCTTCCCGAGCCCGAGGAAACCGGAACGACCTTTTCGGCGAACGCGCTGCTGAAGGCGGTTTCGGCGTGCGACCTGTCCGGCCTGCCCGCGCTTGCCGACGACAGCGGCCTCTGCGTCGAGGCGCTGGGCGGCGATCCGGGTGTCTACACCGCGAACTGGGCCGAGACCGAAGACGGCACGCGCGACTGGAATCTTGCGATGGGCAAGGTCGAGGACAAGCTGAAGGCGATGGGACCGAACGTCTCGCGCGCCGCGCATTTCATCTGCACGCTTACGGTCGCCTGGCCCGACGGCAGCGATGCCGAGTTCGAGGGGCGCATCGAGGGCACCCTGACCTGGCCGCCCCGCGGCGCGCTGGGCCATGGATACGATCCTGTCTTCGTACCGCTCGGTGAGACGCGGACATTCGCGGAACTAAGCGCGGACGAAAAGAATGCGATCAGCCACCGGGCGGTGGCGTTCAGGAAGCTGGTCGACGCGCTGTTTTAGCGCATCGCGACGCTGATAACATTTCCTGCCGGCAGGTACCGGCACACGAAATAATCGTCCTGCGCGTTCGACGCGACCGCGCAGCCGACCTCCTTGGTCGAGGGCCAGACGATCTGGGTGTAGTGCCCGACATCGCTCCAGTCGCCGGTACGGCTGACTTCGGGGAAACGGCCGGGCTTGAAGTCCTTCTTTTCCTCGATCAGCGGCTGCATCATTTCCGCAAAGCTGAACGCGCCCTTCGTCCCCATGAACAGGTTCTCGCCTTCGCGCGGATAGGCGCCCGATTGAGGGTCGTGATCGAACACCCGACTCGCCGCGAGCTTCTTCGCATAGACGAGCGCCGAAGCCGCGAGTTCATCGTTCCACACGAGCGGTGCCGAACCATAGGCGGCACGCGTCTCGTTATGCGCCTGCATCACCACCTGACGCATCAGGTCGCTGCTGCGGGGAGCGGGCGTCGTGTCGTACCAATAATCGACACGCTGCTGCGGCTGGGATGGCGCAAGCGTTGGCACGAGCACCAACAGGGCGATAAGGGCTGTCCTGATCATGAGGACAGACTTTGGCCCAACGCACTTAACGGTCGGGAACCGGGGATGTTTAATGCCGTGCTAAGCACGATGCCGCTGGCGCTCTACATCCACTGGCCGTTCTGCGTGTCGAAGTGCCCCTATTGCGACTTCAACAGCCATGTCCGCGCGTCGGTGGACCAAGAGACATGGGCCGACGCCCTGCTGAAGGATCTGGCGCATGAGGCAGCGCTGATGCCGGGGCAGACGCTGGGTTCTGTCTTCTTCGGTGGGGGCACGCCGTCGCTGATGCCGCCCGCAACGGTCGCGGCATTGATCGACGCTACGCGGCGGCACTGGCCGGTCGCCGACGACCTGGAAATCACATTGGAGGCCAACCCCTCATCGGTAGAAGCAGCGCGGTTTGCCGATCTTGCGGCGGCGGGCGTGAACCGTGTCTCGCTCGGTATCCAGGCACTCGATGACGCGACGCTGGGGTTTCTCGGCCGTGCACATTCGGTGAAGGAAGGGCTCGCAGCACTCGATACCGCGCAAAGGCATTTCGGGCGGGTCAGCTTCGACCTGATCTACGCGCGGCCCGATCAAGGTGCTGCGGCATGGGACGCCGAACTGGCGCAAGCCCTGTCTTTCGGAACGGAACACCTGTCGCTGTACCAGTTGACGATCGAACCCGGCACGCGTTTCGCGACACTGTTCGACAAGGGCGACCTCGTCCCTCTCGACAACGAAGCCGCCGCCGACATGTTCGAGGGGACGCGCGCTCGCTTGTCTGCAGCAGGACTACCCGCCTACGAAATATCCAACCACGCGCGGCCGGGCGCGGAGAGCCGGCACAACCTGACATACTGGCGCTATGGCGACTATCTCGGCATCGGCCCCGGCGCGCATGGGCGTCGCAACGGCGTCGCCACTGTCCGCCACAAGAAGCCGGAAAACTGGATCGCCGCCGTAGCGCGCAACGGTCACGGCACGCAGACCGAAGACCTGCTGCCGCCCGCCGACCGCGCGACCGAAGCACTGATCATGGGCCTGCGCCTGACGGAGGGCGTCGATATCGAGCGGATCGTCGCGCGCAGCGGCATTGCCGAACCTGTCGATCGCGCCGCCGTCGCCCGGCTGAGCGCGCTCGGCCTGATCGAAAGCGCCCCGCCCCGCCTGCGCGTTACAGAGGCCGGGTTCGGCGTCCTCGACGCGATCCTGACCGAGGTGGTCGCGGACTAGAAGCCGCGCGGTGCGGCGTCGACGACGGTAAAGCCGCCCGGCCCGGCCTGCTGGACCTCCAGCGCGCGCTCGGCCACGCCATCGCGCCCGAAACGGAATGCGCCGTCGATGCCAGTGAACCCGCCCGCGTCGGCAAGGCGTGCGACCGGGAACGGCGCACCGAACGCCCAGTCACTGCCGATACGCGTCACGAGCAAGACCGAGTCGTACCCGAGGCTCGCCAGGCGGTATGCGCCCTTACCGAAACGGGTGCGGTATTTGGTCGCGAGTTGGTTGTAGACGCCGTCGCTGACGCTTGCGAACCAGGCGCCACGCAGCGCCGGATTTGCTCCAAGTGCGCCTTCGGCGTTCCACAATTCGGTGCCGAGCATACGTGCTGCAGCGCCACCCTTTGCGCGCACCATCGGCGCGAACTGAACAGCGGCACGCGCCGAATCGGCGACCAGCACCGCTTCATAGGCCGAGGAGGCCGAGAGCCGCGTGACGGCCGCCGACATCGACCCCGCATTGCGGTCGAACGTCTGCAGCGACACGACCTGCCCGCCCGCGCTTTCGACGCTGCGCAGGAACGCGGTCGAGGCGCGCTGGCCATAGAGGCCCGACGGAATGAGCCCCGCGAACTTCGTCACGCCCTTGCTGCGTGCGAACTGCACGACGCGGTCGATCGACTGGGCGGGCGCAAAACCCATGACATAGACGCCGTTCCCAGCGACGCTGGCGTCATTCGAGAAGCTGACCACCGGAATTCGCGCCGAGCGCGCGACCGGAGCGACAGCACGGACATCGTCGGCGAGCAACGGCCCCAGGATCAGGCGATTACCCTCCGCAATCGCCTTTTGCGCGGCAGCGGCGGCACCGCCCGCCGTGTCGTACATCGTCACGCGGATGGTTTTTCCGCCGGTGTCGAGCACCGCCATGTTCGCGGCATTGGCGATCGATTCGCCGACGCCGGCATTCGGTCCCGACATCGGCACGAGCAACGCCACGCGGTTACGCTGGGTATCGGTCGGCAATGTCCCCGTTTCCGGACGGGTCGGCGGCGCGACCGGACCGGTCGGGCGCGGCGGCCCCTTCGGCACGACCTGACACGCGGAAAGGGCCATCGCGCCCACGATCGCGAACCACTTGCCTGCGCGGGCGATTTGCCCCAGCGCGCCTGCCTCTGCCATGAGCCGTCTTCCCCTATGAACGCAAAACTCGCCCCCGGCCTCTACATCGTCGCAACCCCGATCGGCAATCTCGGCGATTTGAGTCCCCGCGCCGCCGGCATCCTGCGCGATGCGGACGTGCTGTGCGTCGAGGACAGCCGCGTCACGGGCAAGCTGCTCGGCCATATCGGCGCGAAGCGGTCGATGCTGCCGTATCACGATCACAACGCCGACAAGGTACGCCCGCAACTCATCGCGCGCATGGCAACCGAATCGGTCGCGCTGACTTCGGACGCGGGCACGCCGCTCAGCATCTCCTTGGGA
>JAZKBQ010000006.1:171045-188172 GCA_040388515.1 Pseudomonadota bacterium
CGCTCATCTCCGATCCCGGCTACAAGCTGGTGCGCGATGCGCGTGAGGCGGGCATCACGGTGGTGACGATCCCCGGCCCCTGCGCCGCCGTCGCCGCACTGACCGTCGCCGGACTGCCGACCGATCGGTTCCTGTTCATGGGGTTCCTGCCCTCCAAGGCGAAGGCGCGCGACGACGCGATCGCCGAAATCGCCAGCGTGCGGGCGACGCTCGTCTTCTACGAGTCCGGCCCCCGGCTGGGCGCGACGCTTGCGGCACTCGCGAAGGGTCTCGGCGACCGTGAGGCCGGTGTCGCGCGCGAGTTGACCAAGGCCTATGAGGAATGCGTGACCGCCCCGCTCTCGGCGCTTGCCACACGCTATGCGGACGCGCCGCCCAAGGGGGAGATCGTCATCGTCGTCGCGGCTCCCGGCGAGGCGGTGTTTGCGATCGACAGCGATGCTGCGTTGCTGGATGCGCTGAAACACCTGTCCGTTGCACAAGCTGCAAGCGAAGTCGCCAAACTGACCGGCATCGACCGTCGCACACTTTATTCCCGCGCGCTCGAACTCAAGGGCAGTGCGTGAGCCGCCAGCGGGCCGAACAGGCCGGCCGCCGTGCAGAGACCATTGCGGCTTGGTACCTGCGCCTGAAGGGATGGCGCATCGTCGACCGGCGTGTCCGCACGCCTGTAGGCGAAGTCGACATCGTCGCGCGGCGGCTCGGTATGACCGCTTTCGTCGAAGTGAAGGCCCGCAACACCGTCGCAGGGCTCGATCACGCTATCGATCACCACCGTTTGCGCCGGGTCGCAGCGGCGGCATCGGCGATTTCCGCGCGTCCGTCGTTTCCAAAGGGTGACATCCGCATCGATGTCATTCTAATCGCACCGGGACGAATCCCGAAGCACCTGCCGAATGTCTGGACCGGATGATATGAGCCTGCGCATCGCCTTTCAGATGGACCCCATGGAGAGCCTGAACATCGCGGGCGATTCGACGTTCGCGCTGATGCTGTCGGCGCAAGCGCGCGGGTACAGTTGCTTCCACTATCTTGCGCCCGACCTGACCTGGACCGGCAAGCGGCTCGTCGCGCACGCGCACCCGGTGAAAGCCTGGCGCGATTCCGGTAAGCACTTCGGGTTCGATGCGCCCGTCCGTCTCGACCTTGGCAGCGATGTGGACGTTGTCTGGATGCGGCAGGATCCGCCATTCGACCTGGGCTATATCACCGCGACGCACCTGCTCGAGCGCATCCAGCACGAGACGCTGGTGCTCAACGACCCGGCGAACGTCCGCAACGCGCCTGAAAAGCTGTTCGTGCTCGACTATGCCCGTTTCATGCCGCCCACGATGATCACGCGCTCGATCGATGAGGCGCGCGGCTTCCTGGCCGAACATGGCGAAATCGTCGTGAAGCCGCTGCACGGCAACGGCGGCAAGGCTATCTTCAAGGTCGGCAGCGACGGCGCGAACCTGTCGTCGCTGATCGAGGTGTTCAACGCGGCCTATGTCGAACCGCACATGATACAGGCGTTCCTGCCGAGCGTGGTTGCGGGCGACAAGCGCATCGTACTGGTCGATGGTGTGGTCGCGGGCGCAGTCAACCGCATTCCGGGCGAGGGCGAAATCCGGTCGAACCTCGCAGTCGGCGGGAAAGCCGCCAAGACCGAATTGTCGGCGCGCGAGGTCGAGATCTGCAATGCGCTCGGCCCCGAACTGAAGCGCCGGGGACTGCTGTTTGTCGGCATCGACGTGATCGGCGGCGAATGGCTGACCGAAATCAATGTCACTTCGCCGACCGGCATCGTCGCGATCGACCGGTTTAACGGAACCGATACCGCCGCCGTGATTTGGGACGCCGTCGAGGCAAGGCTGGCGGACCGGAACTGACGTTTATGAGCGAGTTGATTTTCAAGTGGATCGAGGACGGCGGCTATCTGGGCGTCTTCCTTTTGATGCTGCTCGAAACCGTGTTTCCACCGATCCCGAGCGAGGTCATCATGCCGCTCGCGGGTGTCGTCGCGGCGCGCGCCGAAATGTCACTGCCGGGTGTCATCGCTGCGGGAACGGCCGGCGCAATGGTCGGCAACATCATCTGGTATTGGGTCGCACAGGCAATGGGCCTCGACCGCTTTCGCCCGCTGATCGAAAGATACGGACGCTGGCTCACCATCGACTGGGCAGAGATCGAACGCGCGCATCGCCTGTTCGACAGGCATGGCGGTACGCTGGTCTTTGTCGGGCGGATGCTGCCGACGGTGCGGTCACTGGTGTCGATACCCGCCGGACTGCTCAAGATGCGGTTCCTTCCATTCGTACTGTGGTCGACCGTCGGGTCGGCGATCTGGACCGCTGCGCTGGCGCTGAGCGGATGGGTGCTGGGCCATGAGTTCGACAAGATCGAAACCATTCTCGGACCGCTGTCGCTGGTCGTCATCGCGGGAGCAGGCGGATGGTATTTGTGGCGGCTCGCCACATGGAAACCAGCGAAACGGTGATTCGCGCACGCTCGGCCGAATTGTGCATATTTTACACAAATTCGGGCTCGGCCTGGTCGGCGCCTCACCCATGAGCAAAATTTGACCCTAGGTTTTTAGCGGTTTTCTGCACCGCACCATTCTGGATCAAGTGTTACTCGGCAAATAACCATTCGGCGCGAGATTCCCGAAACGATGTTTGGGATTTTCGCATGACATATTTTCGCCTGCCACTGTACTCGACCGCCACCGCAATCGCGCTGACCGCGGCATCCGCCGCGAGTGCAACCGACCTGACGTTCACCGCTAACCTGGTCAACGTCTGCATCCTGTCGGTCAACCAGCAGGGTACGCTCGCGGCGACGACAGACGGCAAGACGCTAAGTTCGGAAGCGAGCGGCGGTGCTCCGGCGGCGCTTGCCGTGGTCGCCGTCGGCACGAATCCGACGATCAGCTTCACGGCGCCGTCGCTGCAGTCGCCCAGCGGCTGGACGGGTTCGCCCACGACCAGCATCAAATATCAGTCAACGTCGGGCGCCAACCGCGCCTATACGACGGCAGCGTCCAACGCGCCCATCGGGTCGCTCATCGACGTCTTTACTGTCAATTCGAAGGTCGACAGCACGACCGGCTTCATCGGCGGGCAGTATGTCGTCCGCACGACCGTGACCTGCCAACAGCCATGAAGCGCATTGCTACCCTGGTCGTGATCCTGGCGGCCATCGTTCTGCTGGCGGCAACGCCGTCGCTGGCGGTGGGTCTCGGCCCGCTTTCCAAAGCGGGTGTGACGGACGCGTCGGGCAAGGCGTTCTACCTGACGCTTTACAACCCGTACCATGAGCATGCCGCGTTCACCGTTTATGCCGTCGCGAACGACGATGACGCAGCGGCGCCGCGAGTTCGCGTGCCGCAGCAACCGCTCCCCCTGAAACCCGAAGCTTCACGGAAATTCACAGTCATCGTGACCGACCTCGCTCCCGGCGAGACCTACAAGTTCCGCGTCTGTGCGGAACGCTATCTGACCAAGGACGAACCGATCCATGCGCGCGTATGCTCTCGCCTCACTGCTCGCCGTATCCCTGCTGGCCCAGGCGTCACCGTTGCGAGCCTCAACTGACGGCCTCTACCTGCCGCAGAGCCCGACGGGTCCGGGCGGCGAGGACAGCATCGAGACTGCCGAGGGGACACGCTGTCGCCAGAGCATGAGCAACAACAACGCCTATGTGGACATGGGCGTCGTTGGAAAGTCATCACGCAACCCCGGCAACGTCAGCAGTTTTTACAGCGGTGATACCGGCGATTCGGCCACGGCCTATGCGCGCGTGACCATTCCGCTCGGCAAGAAACCGGGCCGGCTCGACTGCACGCGGCTGTACGACATGGAAATCGCGCGTTTGAAGCGCGAGATCGAACTGCTGAAGCTCAACGCGCAATAGCTCACGAGATTTTCCGGAATACCATCATCTCGCCGATCTGGCGGGTGGACCCGGCATGAAACCCCGCCTCGCCTTGCCAGTCGGGCGGGTTCCGGAACGTTCCGAACATCATGTCGAACAGCGGGATATCGCCGTAGTTGTACGCGTGGACGCCACGTTCGTGATGGATCGAATGGCTCTCCGGGCGCTGGACGATATATCCCAGCCAGTGCGGCGTGCGCATGTTCACATGCTGGAAAATGCCGGGAATGGTCGTCAGAACCGCCACGACGAACGTCGCCTCGGGTGAAAGCCCGACAATGCCCACAAGGCATAGCGACCCCAGCAGCGCCCATCCCGCCATGTCCAGCGGATGGAAGTAGTAGGCGCCCCAGATATCGACGCGTTCGGCGCTGTGGTGCATCTGGTGCGTCAGGCGCCAGAGCGGGTCGAACCGGTGCATGGTCCGGTGCCACCAGTAGATCCCGAACTCCAGCACAAGAAACCCGATTACGACCTGAACCACGAATGGCAGTGCGCTGGCGTCGAACAGCTGGCGCGCACCGAACCATTCGTCCCACAAGAAGGGCGCGGTGGCGGCAATGACGAAATACAGGATCGCGGAGGCGATACCCATCACGCGCCAGAACGCCACATCGGGAAAATGACGCGCGCGAGCCACCGCGTCGGCAACCGCAAAGCCGACGAAGATCGCGAGAACGATATAGTGATATGCCGTCATTGTTTGCCCCCAAACAAATCCGGCACCGAAGTTAGACCGAAAAGGCTTGCGGTTCCAGTGTGCGGTCAGGCGCGCGGATGGGCGTTGCGATAGACGTCCAGCAAATGCGCCGCATCGACCGACGTGTAGATCTGCGTCGATGTCAGGCTGGCGTGGCCCAGCAGTTCCTGCAGCGACCTCAAGTCGGCGCCGCGTGCCAGCAGGTGGGTCGCAAAACTGTGGCGGAGGGCATGCGGCGTCGTGCGATCGGCCAGCCCGAGACGCGCGCGTGCCACCCTGACCGAACGCCGCACTGTCGAGGGATCGAGCGCCCCACCGCGCACGCCGCGGAACAGCGGCGCACTTCGTTCGAAGGGATGCGGACAGGCCGCCACATAGTCGTCGATCGCCGTCCGGACCTGCGCGAGCAACGGCACCATGCGGGTCTTGTCGCGCTTGCCGGTCACCGCCATCACATCGCCGAGCGGCAGCACGGCGCCCGTCAGGCCAAGAGCCTCCCCGATGCGCAGCCCTGCGCCATAGAGCAGCAGCAAGATCGCCCAGTCCCGCGCGGAGATCCAGGCTTCTCGCCCCTGCCCGGCAACATCCTCGGCCAGCGCCATTGCTTCTGCGGGAGATACCGGTCGCGGAACGCCGCGTTTGACCTTGGGCCCGCGCATGCGCGGCATCGCATCCTCGCCACCCGCGAACTCGACGAAGCATCGGATCGCCGACAGCTCGCGCGCGGCGCTGGCGTTGCACAGCCCCTCGGTCCGACGCCCGGCCAGGTAATCACGAAGCTGGTTGGTATCTGGCGTCGTGGAACCACCCAAATAAACGACCAGCCGCTCGGCGGTCGCCACATAGGCACGCACGGTATGCGGCGAACGGCGGCGGTCGCGGGCAAGGTGCGCCGCGAATGCCGCCACGGAATCAGCCACCGGAAGCCTCAGACAATGGTCTGCCCCGTCTTCGCCCAGTCGGCGAGGAAGCCTTCGATGCCCTTGTCGGTCAGCGGATGGTTGAACAGCGCCTTGATGACCGCAGGGGGCGCCGTCATCACGTCCGCGCCGATGCGCGCCGATTCCAGCACGTGGATGGGGTTGCGGATGCTCGCGACCAGGATCTGCGTCTCGAACGCGTAGTTGTCGTAGATCACACGGATATCGCGGATCAGGTCCATGCCGTCGGTACCGATATCGTCGAGGCGGCCGACAAAGGGCGAGATGAAGGTTGCGCCCGCCTTGGCCGCAAGCAGCGCCTGGTTCGGCGCGAAGCACAGGGTCACGTTCACCTGCGTCCCGTCGCTGCTCAGCGCTTTGCAGGTCTTGAGGCCGTCGATGGTCAACGGCACCTTGATGCAGACATTGTCCGCGATCTTCCGCAGCACTTCGGCTTCGCGCATCATCGTTTCATGGTCGAGCGCCACGACTTCGGCCGACACCGGGCCGTCGACGATGCCGCAGATTTCCTTCACGACCTCCAGGAACTTGCGCCCCGACTTGTTGATCAGCGAGGGGTTGGTGGTGACGCCGTCGAGCAGGCCGGTCGCGGCCAGTTCCTTGATGTCGGCGGTATCGGCGGTGTCGACGAAGAATTTCATGATGCTGGACCCGGAGTTGCGCTTGGGACTTATGCCTTAGAGGCGCGCACCCCGACAACGCAATCGCTTCCAAAACGGTTCATGCGATAGGGCAATGTTCGGGAGCCGGCGGCCATTGGTTATCATCTCGCGATGACCGGCCGATCGGAACCATGAAGTGCTAAGCTTTGAACAACTGATCGGCGAGCATGAAGCGATCGGCGCTGCGGCGAAGTCGTTCGAGCGCATACTCGCGTCGCCCAAACCGAACGTGATCGCGGCGCTCGCAGCCCGGGCCCGCCTTTCCGCACTGCTGAAGGAACACCTGGCGCACGAGGATGCACAGGTCTACCCGCGTCTCATCGCCGTCGCGCATGGTCCGACGGCCGATATCGCACGGCGGTTCGCGACACAGTACGAATCGATGGTCGCGGACTGGCTGGCTTATATGAACCGATGGACCGGCGATGCGATGGCGGCGGACTGGCGCCGATTCCGGAACGAAACAGCCGTCGTATTCACCGTTCTTCGCGAGCGCATAGAGGCTGAAAACGCCATTCTCTATCCTACCGCCCTCGCCGCCACGGCGCTGACCCTCCGCAGGCAGGTGGCCTAACGCGCCCGGCCGCTCTAACGCATGCGGGCAATGTCCCGCGTCCGTGTTCTCACACTCAATGCTGCGCTCGGGCCGCTCGATTACCGGGTGCCTTACGGCATGTCGGCAGAGCCCGGCAGCATCGTTCTGGTCCCGCTCGGCCCTCGCCAGCTGGCGGGAGTCGTGTGGGAACCGGAACGGATGCCGTCGGATGCGGAGGTCGGCGACAACCGGTTACGCAACCTGGTCGGCGTCTACGACCTGCCGCCGATTGCCGATCCATTGCGGCGGCTGATCGAATGGACGGCGGATTATTATCTCGCACCTCCAGCGGCCGTGCTGCGCATGGCGCTCGCCAGTGCATCGGCACTCGACGACAGGCGGACGGCGATCGAATATCGCGCGACCGGCGTGGTGCCCGACCGGCTGACGCCGCAACGCACGCAGGCGCTCGAGCGAATCGGTGAGCGGCAGGGGCTTGTGCGCGAATTGGCGACGATCGCCGACGTGTCCGACGGCGTGATCCGCGGTCTCGTCAAGATCGGTGCGATAGAGGCGGTCGAGGTCAGCGTGGACGACCCCTACCCC
Source organism: Pseudomonadota bacterium (assembly GCA_040388515.1). Classification (GTDB taxonomy): domain Bacteria; phylum Pseudomonadota; class Alphaproteobacteria; order Sphingomonadales; family Sphingomonadaceae; genus Sphingomonas_O. The sequence goes on from JAZKBQ010000006.1 coordinate 178,405, forward strand.
CTGCCCGACCCCGAACATGCGCCACCCCATCTGTCGGAGGCGCAGACCGCCGTCGCCAACGTCCTCGTCAACGACGTCGACGCACGCGTGTTCGCGCCGACATTGCTCGATGGCGTCACCGGGTCGGGCAAGACCGAAGTCTATTTCGAAGCGGTTGCGCAGGCGTTGCGTCAGGGCGGCCAAACGTTGGTCCTGCTCCCCGAGATCGCATTGACCGAACCGTTCCTGCGCCGCTTCGAAGCGCGCTTCGGTCATACCCCCGTCGCCTGGCATTCGGGCCTGCGCCAGTCGCAGCGGCGGCGTGCCTGGCGTGCGATCGCTTCGGGAGAAGCCAAGGTGACGGTCGGCGCGCGATCGGCACTGTTCCTTCCCTATCGCGATCTTCAACTGATCGTGGTCGACGAGGCGCACGAGACCAGCTTCAAGCAAGAGGACGGCGTTCACTACCATGCCCGCGACGTTGCGGTGATGCGCGCGCGGTTCGAAGGCTGCCCCGTCATCCTCGCCAGCGCCACGCCCGCCATCGAGACCCGGCAACAGGTAACTCTCGGCAATTACAAGGAGCTGAAATTGCCCGGCCGCTACGGCGCGGCACAGATGCCCGAGATCGCGGCGATCGATTTGACCGAGGACCGGCCCGAACGCGGACACTGGCTCGCCCCCACCCTCGTCACCGCGATCGAGGAAACCCTGGCGCGGGGCGAACAGGCGCTGCTGTTCCTCAACCGCCGCGGTTACGCGCCGCTGACCCTGTGCCGCCACTGCGGACACCGCTTCCAATGTCCGAATTGCACGGCATGGATGGTCGAACACCGGCTGCTCGCACGCCTGCAATGCCACCACTGCGGGCACGTGATGGCCCCGCCGAAGAAATGCCCGGAATGCGGCGAGGAAGATTCGCTCGTCGCCTGCGGTCCCGGCGTCGAGCGCATCGCCGACGAAGTGGCGGAACTCTTTCCCGAGGCACGCCGCGCGATCGTGACCTCCGACACGCTCTGGTCGCCCGCCAAGGCTGCTGAGTTCGTGGGTCGCATGGAAGCCGGCGATATCGACATCGTCGTCGGCACGCAGCTGGTGACCAAGGGTTATCACTTCCCCAACCTGACGCTGGTCGGCGTGGTCGATGCCGACCTGGGGCTTCAGGGGGGTGACTTGCGAGCGGCCGAGCGCAGCTTCCAGCAGATCATGCAGGTCGCCGGACGCGCCGGGCGCGGGACGAAGCCGGGACGTGTACTCGTGCAGACGCACGATCCCTCCGCCCCGGTCATAGCCGCGCTGGTCGCGGCAGATGTCGAAGGATTCTACGAAGCCGAAACCGAAAGCCGCCGCGATGCGGGCGCACCGCCGTTCGGACGGCTGGCGGCGATCATCGTCTCCTCCGAGGACCAGCGTGAAGCGACCGATGTCGCCCAGCGCATCGGCAAGGCGGCCCCGAAGGTCGAAGGCATGGAAGTCTTCGGCCCCGCCCCCGCCCCGCTCGCCATGCTCCGCGGCCGCCACCGCATGCGTCTGCTTGTCCACGCTCGCCGCGCGCTCGATGTGCAGGATGTCATCCGTGGCTGGCTGGGGTCGCAGGAATGGCCGCGCAGTGTCAGGGTCGCGGTCGACGTCGATCCCTATAGTTTTGTCTGACGCCTCTGAAACTGGCAGCTAGAGGATGCCCATGATTCGTCGCATTCTCATCTTCCTGCTCCTCGCATTCGGCGTTCCGCTCGCCGCCCAGCAGAACGCCGACATCGACGCGGCCTCGCGCAGCGTCGTTCGGGTCGTCGTCGTGCCGCAGGGCGAAGGCGGCGGAAACGTCGGCATGGGATCGGGCGTGGCAATCACGCCGACGCGCATCGTCACCAACGCGCATGTGGTCGAAGGTGCAGTCGAAAGCGACGCCTTCGTCGGCATCGTCCCCAGCGAAGGGCGGCGGCGTTATATCGGCAAGGTTGTCAAATACGCGCCAGACCTCGACCTCGCGATCGTCGAGATCACCGACGGTCGCATCGAACCCGCAACACTATTCGGCGGCACGGTACCTGACGGGTCGCCCGTCGCAGCACTCGGCTATCCCTATGGCGTCGACCGCGCGATGGCGTCGGGACTCGAAGAAGTCATACGTCCCCAGTCGCCGGTGAAGATGCTGGGCCATGTCAGCGGCCGCCGAAGCAACGCGCGGTACGATACGGTCGTGCACGACGCCAACATCGGGCGCGGCAATTCGGGCGGTCCGCTGGTCGATGCCTGCGGCCGGATCATCGGCATCAACAGCTTCCTCTCGGTCAGTGACGGCATCGATTCACCCGTCGCCTTTGCGCTGTCGGCGAAGGAACTGGCGGCGTTCCTCGAAAAGGCGAACATCACTCCCTCGATCGTCTCGACACCCTGCCTGAGCGGCGACGAGAGCCACGCCCGTGAAGCCGCGCTCGATCAGGCCGACCTCGATGCGCAGGCGCGCAAGGACGAGATCGAAGCGCGCAGCGAGGCAAAGGCAACAGCCGAAAAACAGACCATTCGCGACACCATTGCTGGGGAACGCGAGAACGCCATGGCAATCGCCGCAGCGTTGCTAGTGACCGGCACGCTGGCGGCGGTCGGCGGCATGATTCTGCTCGGCAAGCCGAAGCGGCGCCGGGAAAGCTGGGCAGCCCTAGGGTTCGGCGGCGTCCTGGCACTGGCGGCGATCATCGTGTTCTTCGGCCGGCCGAAGATGTCGGAGGTGGATGACCGTTATGCCAAGGCGCATCCGCCCAAGCCGGCGGCGGTCGTAGATTCAGCAAGTGAGGACGGCCCGAAGCTTTGCGTCCTGAATGCGGCGCGCAGCCGCGTCACCGTGTCGAAAACCGACGATGTCACGCTCGACTGGAAATCAGACGGCTGCGTCAACGGCAAGACGCAATACGGAGCGAATGCGGGCAGCTGGAGCCGGACCTTCGTACCCAACGGCGAGGCAACGGTGACGATCCAGAGCTACGATCCGGCCAAGTCACGCTACGTCGTAGAGCGCTTCCTGTTGCCCGCCGACACGATGGACGCCGCCCGGGAGATCAGGGCCAAGTACAAGAACAACGCCTGCACCAGCGACTCCGCACAGCGCCAGTCGGTCGCCGAAATGGAAAGCGCCATCCGCCAGTCGCTTCCCGCCAATCCCAACGAACGGCTGGTGTTCGATTGCCAGAAAGCGCCGCCCAACACCGCGCCGAAGGAGTAAGCGTCAGCCCTTCGCTTCGCGCCGCAGCAGTTCTTCCTTGCGCTCCAGTCCATAGGCATAGCCGCCGAGCGTTCCGTCGGTGCGGATGACGCGGTGGCAGGGGATGAGCACCGCGACATTGTTCGCGCCATTGGCCGATCCCGCCGCGCGCACCGCTGCGGGCTTGCCGACCGCAGCCGCAATCGCGGCATAGCTGCGCGTCTCGCCCGGCGGGATGCGGCGCAATTCGTCCCACACCGCCTGCTGGAAGGCGGTTCCCGCCACGTCGAGCGGCAGGTCGGGCATGTTCGCCGGGTCGGCACAGGCCGTAACCGCACCCTCGACGAGTTCGGCCATGGCATCGCCGCCCGGCTCGATGGTCGCATTGGGGAAGCGGTGGCGCAATTCGTCTTCATCCTCGTCGAACGACAAACGGCAGATGCCCTTTTCGGTGGCGGCGAGCAGCATCCTGCCCAGCACCGTGTCGACGATCGCATAGCGGATGGTCACGCCCGCCCCGCCCCGTTTCCAGGCCGACGGCGTCATGCCCAGCCGGTCCGGTGCGGCCGCATAGAAGCGGCTGGGGCTCTGGTATCCGCCTTCGTAGAGCGCGGCGGTCACGGTGTCGGTTTCGGTCAACATGGCTTCGGTCCTTTTTGCACGGATCGCGCGGGCATAGGCGGCGGGGGTGACGCCGGTGTCGCGCTTGAACAGGCGATGGAAATGATGTGGGGCATAGCCGACGGCACGCGCGACATCGTCGAGCGCAGGAATGTCCTCGGCGCGCTCGATCATGCGTATGGCTTTCGCCACCGCTTCGCGATCGCGCCCGACTTCGTCGGGCTTGCAGCGCAGGCACGGGCGATAACCTGCCGCCCGCGCGCCTTCCCCGTCGGCGAAATACTCGACATTCTGGGGCAGCGGATGGCGTGCCGGGCACGACGGCTTGCAATAGATACCCGTCGTCTTGACCGCGCCCACGAACGTCCCGTCGAACACGCGGTTGCGCGCCGAAAAAGCGGCCCAGGCGGTGTCCCTGTCGATGGCTGTACTGCGGGTCATGCGCGTTCCACCTTCGCCGCAAAGCATCCGTGCGCGGCGTTGTGCGCATGGATATAGGCAATGTCGGGATCGGCGAAAACGGCACGGATTTTTTTGTCCGCTTCCCCGGGAAGCGCGAGCATCGCGGTCTGCAGGATGCCATCCGCATCGAATGCCCGCAGGCCCAGCGGCCGGCCGGCAAAGACGGTCGGAACCGCATCGATGTACTCCGCGGCTTCCCGTGCGTTTTCTCGTACATAGATCGCGTAGCTGCTGCGATAGGGCGTCGCCACATCATGGCTGACGTGGTTGAGTAGGATCAGCGTCTCGCCCGGCTCCGCATCCTCCAGCGTGATGCGGCAGGGATATCCAGGTTTCTTCGCGGCCGTGACACGGACGGCGTTCTGCGCTGCCAGCACCTCTTCATTCGCGTCTGCCAGATGCGCAAAGGCCGCGGGGTCGAGGCCGGTAATGCGATACGTCATGGTCGTCTCCTGTCGATGCAGGTGATTTATTCCGGGCCGTATCCGGTCGCATCCCGCATCTTGCGGTCAAAACGATATGTTCGCATTGTCGCACGAGATGGACGGCATCTTCGCCTGCGACGATCGCGACGCAATGCCGGCATTCGCTGGCGATTGGGACCGGCTTGCCGCGGCGGAAACGCTCTACACGCCGCCTTTCACCGACTTCGACGGGTTACGCGGCGACCCTAACCTGTACCTGCGCTTGGTGGGATATCGCGAGCACGGACAGGTCGTCCATCTCGCGGTTTTCGCCAGCGGCACGGAGCCACGAACTTATTGGCTTGGTCCCAAACGGCTGATGGCCCTTTCGGTTCGCACCGTAAGGCTGTTCGGCAGCACTGTCGTCGGAGGGCCGGACGAGGTGGCAATGCGCGCGATGCTCACGGCGGGCCTTGCCGGCCATGGCAAAGACCTGCTGGCGTTCGAGGACTTGCCGGCATCCAGTGCGCTCATGTTGCTGGCCGAGAAAAAGCAGCTCGATGGTCCCGTACGGATCTCGCACCATAACACGGCACGCCGCCTGATCGGGCTTCCCGCGACAATGGAAGATTACTGGGCCGCGCTTCGCCCGAACACCCGCAAGACCGCGCAACGCGACCAGCGCTATTTCGAGCGCTGCGCGCCGCAATACAGCCGATTTACGGGGCGTGATGCCGCCAAAGATTTCCTGCCTGCAGCCGCTGCCGTCAGCGCACAGAGCTATCAGTCGGGGCTGGGGTTCGGACTGCGCGACGATGCGAAAACACGCAGCCGGTTCGACGCACTTGCAGACGAAGGACGGCTGCGCTGCTACCTCGCGACGGTCGATGGCGTCCCGGCGGCGTTCGCCTGGGGCGATGTCGCCCACGGCGTTTTCTATTTCCGGATGACCGGCTATGATCCTGCCCTGGGGCGTAACTCGGCAGGGAAAGCGATCATGTTCGAAGTGATCCGCGATCTCATCGAGACCAGGGCCGCGAATACCTTCGACTTCGGCATACGCGACATGCCCTATAAGGAACGCTTCGGCACCATGACGATCGACACGGCGCATGTGCTGGTGGCGTGCAGCCTGCGGGGTCGCATCGCCCTTACGCTCGACCGCAGCTTAGATGCGAGCAAGGCCATCATCCTCCGCCTGATCAACCCGGGGCGCCTGGCACAGATAAAACGGCGGCTTCGCGGATGAAGAGGCTTGGCATCGCAGACCGCCTTCGATGGATCGTCGAAGATATTCACCGAAACGGGCCGATCGTAATCTGGTGGCTGATCAAGATGCATCTGTCGCCGGCCGCACGTGCCAAACAACGCCGCATCGTTCGCGATGGCCAGCGATATGACGCCGAGCACGGCTATAAAACCGTACCGATCGTTACCCTCGACAATCTCGACATCATTGGTGCCAGCGGCGATGCAAAGCATCACCAGCCTGTGCCGGTAGAAGGGTTCGATTCGGCACTCGCGCTGATCGACGTGCCTTTCGAAACCGCGACCTTTATCGACCTCGGGTCGGGCATGGGTCGCGCCGTGCTGATGGCGGCTGAGCGACCATTCCAGCGCGTGATCGGTGTCGAATTCGCCCGCGAGTTTCACGAGATCGCGGTCGCCAATCTAGAACGCCGCGAAGCCCTTCATGGCCCGGCCCCACGCATCGTCCTTGTACACGACAATGCCGTGGCGCTGCCGGTACCCGACGGACCGCTGGTCTATTTCCTCTATAATTCGTTCGGGCCGCCGACGCTGACCGAGGTACTTGGAAAGATACATGCATCCTGGCAAGCGGCGCCGCGCCCGGTCCGCCTGATCTACTATAACGCCGAACATCGCGATGAACTGGCGCGGACTGGTTTCAGGACGCTGAGCGACCCTTCCAACCCGCTGTTCACGATTTTCGAGCCGGCCTGACGCCCTCAGAGGGTCAGAAGATCTCTTCCAGAAAGTTGACCGTCGACTGCCATGACCGGCGGTCCGCATTCGCGTCGTACAGCTTGCCGCCCGCCGGATCGTTCGCGTGCTTCGCGGTGAAGGCATGCATCGCATGGCCATAGGCATGAAGCTGCCAGTCCGCATTCGCATCGGTCAGCTCTTTCGCCACCATCTCGACATCCGCGGGCTTCGCCATCGGATCTTCCCAGCCGTGCAGGATCAGAACTTTCGTCGGAATGTCGGCTTGCGGGCCGAGGTTCGGCGGCAAAAACAGGCCATGGATGCTGACAGCGCCCCTGACATCGGCATCTGCGGCACGTGCCACGTCGAGCGCGCACAATCCGCCGAAGCAATAGCCCATGATCGCGATCTGGCCGCTTTCAACGGTATCGAGCCCCTTCGCGAACGCTACGGCCGCCAGCAAGCGCCGGCGAAGCGCCGCCCGGTCCTGAAGCCAGGGCGTGAGGAGAGCGCTGTGATCCGAAGAGCCGGACGCACCCCGGTTACCCTTGCCGTAAACGTCTAACGCAATGCCGACATAACCGAGCGCCGCCAGCCTGTCGGCAGTGGCACGTTCGTGATCACTCTGCCCTGACCATTGGTGCGCAACCAGGACGGCGGCGCGCTTGCCTGCGCTATCAGGGACCGAGACATAAGCTTCGCACACTGTGTCACCGTCGGTGTAGTCGATATATTGCCCGGCCATCGATCTCTCCGTGAAGTTTCGACCGGCTATGTCGCCAGCCTTTGCGATTCGGCAAAGAAAAGGGGCGCCGCCAGTGCTGGCGACGCCCCTGCCCCAATGGTCCCCCGTATTAGGCGGTCGCGAGCGAAGTCCGGCGACGGCGCATGCGCATCGCTCCGCCGATTGCACCGAATCCGCCGATCATCATCGCCCAGGTCGCGGGTTCCGGCACCGCGCTGTTGTCGATGCCGACCGTGATGCCATGCCAGTTTTCATTCGTGCCATCGACGAACTGGATCGACGTGATCGGCCCGCTGAACTGGATAACACCATGCAGTTCGCCGCCGGTCGTGAAGCTGTTCGCGGTCACCGTGGTCGGCGTGCCGCAACCCCAGTATCCGCAGCCGCGCACAAGCCCGACGAACGAGAAATTGGAGGTCGACGTAAAGCTTTGCCCCTGCCAGCTCATCAGCGCGATATACGCGGTCTGAACGGCACTGGAGAACGTAATGGTCTTCGTTCCGGCAGCGTCCAACGCGATGATATCGCTGCCCGTGGGTGCTGCGACCGTGCTGTCCCAGGCGTTGCCCGTATGCCAATAATCGGTACCGCCCGACGTTTGCACGAAAGCAACGCCGTTACCCGTGAAGGTCACGCCAGTGCCCCCGGCGTTTCCGATAACCGTGGTGGTCGAACCGACCGTCGATGTCTGGGTCCAATCGGTCCAGGTGATCGCGGCGTTGGCGGGTACCGCCGACAGCGAGGTGGCAGCGAGTGCTGCCGCAACAAGCATCTTCTTCATCGCAGAAATCCCCTCATCAAGTTAATGCTACATTAACGCACGCGGGCGCGCGCGTAAACGCGTCCCGCGCGCGTCGTCTGTACCACTATGGGCCGATCCTCCTTCGCCTTGCATCGCGGCAATGCGGATGCTAGGCGCGCGCCCATCCCGACGCTCCGGTGCTTTTGAAGCGCTTTCCGCGCGGGTTAAAACGCAACTGGGGACGTGAACGCGCGTGGAGATTTCCGGCGGTATTCAGGCTAGCCTTTCGGGGCGCTACGCGGCGGCGCTGTTCGACCTCGCGCGTGAGCGGAAGGCCATTGAGAAGGTCGAGGCGAGCCTTTCGACCCTCGAACAGGCACTGACCGATTCGGCAGACCTCAAGCGGCTGGTCACCAGCCCGCTGGTCGCGCGCGGTGCAGCGGCGAACGCCATCAAGGCGGTTGCCGGACAGCTGAAGCTGGACGCGCTGACCGCAAACTTCCTCGGCGTGCTCGCATCGAATCGTCGCCTGTCGCAGCTGTCCAACGTCATCGCCGCATTCCGTTCGATGGCCGCCGGCTTCCGCGGCGAAACGACTGCACAGGTTACTACCGCCCACCCGCTGACCGATGCACAGGTCACGGCACTGAAGGCGAAGCTCAAGACCCGCGTCGGCCGTGATGTCGCCGTCGCAACCAGGGTCGACCCGGCAATCCTCGGCGGGCTGGTCGTCAAGATCGGCAGCCAGATGATCGACGCGTCGATCCGCACCAAACTCAACACTCTCGCGCACGCGATGAAAGGCTGAAGGCAAAACTCATGGATATCCGCGCCGCTGAAATCTCCCGCGTTATCAAGGACCAGATCGCGTCCTTTGGCACGGAAGCCGAAGTTTCCGAGACCGGACAGGTTCTGTCGGTCGGCGACGGCATCGCGCGCATTCACGGCCTCGACAATGTCCAGGCCGGTGAAATGGTCGCCTTCGCCAACGGCGTGCAGGGCATGGCGCTCAACCTCGAAGCCGACAACGTCGGCGTCGTGATCTTCGGGTCGGACTCGGAGATCAAGGAAGGCGACACCGTCAAGCGCACCGGCACCATCGTCGACGTTCCCGTCGGCAAGGGCCTGCTCGGACGCGTGGTCGACGGCCTCGGCAACCCGATCGACGGCAAGGGCCCGATCGTTTCGGAACAGCGCAGCCGCGTCGAAGTGAAGGCCCCGGGCATCATCCCGCGCAAGTCGGTGCACGAACCCGTGCAGACCGGCCTGAAGGCGCTCGACGCGCTCGTGCCCGTCGGCCGCGGCCAGCGCGAACTGATCATCGGCGACCGCCAGACCGGCAAGACTGCCGTGGCGATCGACACCTTCATCAACCAGAAGGCCGCCAATGCGGGCGATGACGAGAGCAAGAAGCTTTACTGCATCTATGTCGCAGTCGGCCAGAAGCGCTCGACCGTTGCCCAGATCGTCAAGCAGCTCGAAGAAAATGGCGCGATGGAATATTCGATCGTCGTCGCCGCGACCGCTTCGGAGCCCGCTCCGCTCCAGTATCTCGCCCCCTATACCGGCGTGACCATGGGCGAATATTTCCGCGACAACGGCATGCACGCCGTCATCGTCTATGACGATCTGTCGAAGCAGGCCGTCGCCTATCGCCAGATGTCGCTGC
>JAZKBQ010000007.1:0-21961 GCA_040388515.1 Pseudomonadota bacterium
CGGCGGTCGATCCTCTCGACTCGACCAGCCGCGTCCTGACCCCTGCCGTCGTCGGCCAGGAGCATTACGACACGGCCCGCCGCGTCCAGGAAACGCTGCAGAAGTACAAGTCGCTGCAGGACATCATTGCCATCCTGGGCATGGACGAGCTGTCGGAAGAAGATAAGCTGATCGTGAGCCGCGCGCGCAAGATCCAGAAGTTCCTGTCGCAGCCGTTCCACGTCGCCGAGGTCTTCACCGGCATCAGCGGTAAGTTCGTGCAGGTCGAAGACACGGTGAAATCGTTCAAGGCTGTCGTCGACGGTGAATACGACCACCTGCCCGAGGCCGCGTTCTACATGGTCGGCGGCATCGAAGAAGCCGTTGCCAAGGCGCAGAAGCTGGCGGCGGAAGCCTAAGTGGCGACGCTCACCTTCGAACTGGTCACGCCCGAAAAGGCCGTGCTGTCGACGACGGCCTATATGGTCGAAATCCCCGGCAGCGAGGGCGACATGGGCGTCCTCGCCGGCCATGCGCCGGTCATGACCACGATCCGCGACGGCGAAGTCCGCGTTTATGCAAGCGCGAGTGCGACGCCCCAGCGGATCAGCGTCGAGGGCGGCTTTGCCGAAATCGGCGATGCGGGCGTCACCGTCCTCGCCGAACGCGCGACCATCCTGAACTGAGGATTTCCTACCGGCCCATCGGCCGGTAGTCGAAACGAACGGGCTTGCTCCCGTCCGCAAGGGCGATTTCGGCCTTCAGCAACGCGCCCTCGCGCCAGTACCGCACGCGTTGCGGATAATCATGACCAGCATTCACGAAGGTTATCGAGGTCGGCGTCTGCTCCGTCACGGCGAATTTCGTCGCGGGAGCGCCCTTCGGCATCGCCCAATAGGCAAGCTTGCCCGCTTCGTCATAGGCGATCCGCGTGGATTCCCATTCCTTCAGCACTTCGCCGCGACCGATGCGTGCCGCACCGATCATCATGCCACCCCGGGGCGGCGTCCAATATTCGTCGCCCCAGCGATCGCCCTCACCCATCTGCCAGGCGCCCGTCATCCATGCGGGCAACGGCGCCCGGTCGGCCGCCACCGCAGAAGTTGCCACCACAATCGGAATGAAAATTAACGACCAGCGCATATGCCCTCCCCTGACACCGGCCAGACTGCGCACGGATTAGGAATTCGTCAAAGTTTACGCCCTATTCACCCTATCCTGCCACCATGTGTTGAGGTGGTTTCCCTCTGTGTGGGCAAGGTTTTATGAGCGCATTCGGTAAACGCGGCGGAATTGGATCGGGCCCTTCGCGCCCCGCGTTCGGCGTTGCACGTCCGATGCAGGGGCCCGGCGCGTCCCCCGCTCCTGCCACGCCCGAGGGCGGAAGCCAGTTTCCGCCGATCGAATCCGCGCCGCTTCCCGAGCGCGATCTTCCGGGTGCACCGCCTAACCATGCCGATGCGATGTCGCGCCTCAACGACCGACAGACCGCCGAAATGGAAGTCGCGCCGAAGGCCGAAGGGTTCGAGGCAAGCGTCCACAAGATCAAGGAACAGGTGCTGCCGCGCCTGCTCGAGCGTATCGACCCGGAAGCCGCAGCGACACTCGACAAGGACGAGCTGGCCGAGGAATTCCGCCCCATCATCGGCGAAGTGCTCGCCGAACTGAAATTCACCCTCAACCGTCGCGAGCAGTTCGCGCTGGAAAAGGTGCTTGTCGACGAACTGCTGGGCCTCGGGCCGCTCGAAGAGCTGCTCAACGATCCGCTGATCAGCGATATCATGGTGAACGGTCCCGAGCAGACCTACATCGAAAAGAAGGGCAAGCTGGAGATCGCGCCGATCCAGTTCCGCGATGAGGAACATCTGTTCCAGATCGCGCAGCGGATCTGTAACTCGGTCGGCCGCCGCGTCGACCAGACCACGCCCCTCGCCGACGCCCGCCTGAAGGACGGCAGCCGCGTCAACGTGATCGTGCCGCCGCTGTCGCTGCGCGGCACCGCGATCTCGATTCGTAAATTCTCCGCCAAGCCGATCACGCTCGACATGATGGCCAAGGGCGGATCGATGTCGGACAAGATGGCGACTGCGCTGAAGATCGCGGGCGCATGCCGCTTCAACATCGTCATCTCGGGCGGTACCGGCTCGGGTAAGACGACGATGCTGAACGCCCTGTCGAAGATGATCGACCCGGGTGAACGCGTGCTGACGATCGAAGACGCGGCCGAACTTCGCCTGCAGCAGCCGCACTGGCTGCCGCTCGAAACGCGTCCGGCCAACCTTGAGGGTCAGGGCGAAATCTCGATCCGCGACCTCGTGAAGAACGCCCTGCGCATGCGCCCTGACCGCATCATTCTCGGCGAAATTCGTGGTCAGGAGTGTTTCGACCTTCTGGCCGCGATGAACACCGGCCACGATGGCTCTATGTGTACGCTCCACTCCAACAGCCCGCGTGAAGCGCTCGGCCGTATGGAGAACATGGTCATGATGGGTGACATCAAGATCCCCAAGGAAGCCATCAGCCGCCAGATCGCCGACTCGGTCGACCTGATCGTTCAGGTGAAGCGCCTGCGCGACGGTTCACGCCGCGTGACCGACGTGACCGAAGTCGTCGGCATGGAAGGCCCGGTCATCGTGACCCAGCAGCTGTTCAAGTTCGAGTATCTGGACGAGACCGCCGACGGCAAGATCGTCGGAGAATATCGTGCCATGGGTCTGCGCCCGTACACGCTGGACAAGGCCAAGCAGTACGGGTTCGATCAGCCGTTCCTCGACGCCTGCCTGTAACGCCGCTCTACCGCCCCATCGGCCGCATGCAGTTGCCCTCGGAGACGACGGACCAGCCCCTGCGCTGAGCAAGGCAGCTGTTGTCGAACGTGCGGTGTTGCCTACCCTTGGCCGCGCAAACGGGAGCGTGAACCGCAGGGCACATGCCGCCGGGGCGGTTCGGTCCCGGCATGTTTTCCATGCACGATGCGAGCATCGTTCCGCTGCACAGCACCGCGGCAACGGCGAAATTCCGGATAGTCAGGCGAGCCATGTCCGTCTCCCTCATCGTGGACGATATGCGACCTGTGCACCCCTTGGTGCTTATGGTTAACGTACGCCCGGTGAGGCATGGCAGGCAAGCAGCTATTGCTCGAACTCCATATGCCGTCTGCAGATGCGGGGGTTGATTCCATCGCGCCCAACCCCGACTGTCACGCATCACTTGGGGAGAGAAACCATGGCGAAGCGCGCGTTCCTGATCATCGGTACATTGTCGGCATTGGCGCTCACGACGGGCCTCTCGGCGAGAACCGGAACGCCCACGGCCAAGACCGAGCTGGCCGCCGCGGTTGCGGCGCCGACGCGTACCGCCACGAATGTCGAACGCGACAAATACCGCCACCCCGCGGAAACGCTGGCCTTTTTCGGCGTGAAGCCGACGGACAAGGTGGTCGAGATCTGGCCGGGCGGTGGCTGGTACACCGAAATTCTCGCACCTTATCTGGCCGAGAAAGGGCAGCTGACAATCGTCGCGCCGTCGGGCAAACCGAGCGAAGGTATCGCCAAGAAGCTCGATGCCAGCCCGGCAGCTTATGGAAAGGTTCTGCGCGCAAATTTCCCAAGCAATCTCGGCGGAACACCGGTCGCGCCGGGCAGCGCGGATGTCGTGCTTACGTTTCGCAACGTCCACAACTGGCGCATGGGGTACCTGACTGCCGACAAGGCCGACTATAGCGAAGCGGCGTTCCGCGAGATCTACGCCATGCTGAAACCGGGCGGCGTGCTGGGCATCGAGGATCACCGCCTGCCAGAAAACATGGACACGGCACGCGAGGCATCGAGCGGCTACATCAAGGTTTCGACCATCAAGGCGCTGGCCGCAAAGGCCGGTTTTCAGTTCGCGGGCGAAAGCCAAGTCAACGCCAACGCACGCGACACGCACGATTATCCCAAGGGCGTCTGGACGCTGCCGCCAACCTTCGCGGAAAAGGACGCGGACCGCGCAAAATACGCTGCGATCGGCGAAAGCGACCGCATGACCCTGCGCTTTGTCAAACCCCGCAAATAACGCGGGATGCCCCTAGCCTAGCTTGTCGACCTTCGCGTGGAGTTCGGCAAGCTGGGCTTTCAGCGCCGCGATCTCGTCGTCCTTCGACGACTCCCCCGCCTTTTTCGGCGTGAACGCATTCGTCGCAGCCTCGAACATCGCCATGTTGCGCTTTGCGATCTCGGCGAGCGGTCCGCCGGTGAAGGCGCCCTTCATCGCTTCGTGGAACTTGGCCTGATTGCTGCGGAACGCCTCCATCGACGCTTCCAGATACTGCGGCACCATCGCCTGCATCGAATCGCCATACATAGAGATGATCTGGCGCAAGAAATTGGCGGGGAGCATCGTGGTGCCCTTGCCCTCTTCATCCATGATGATCTGGGTCAGGACCGAATGCGTGATGTCGTCGTCGGTCTTCGCATCGAGCACCTTGAACTCGCGCCCTTCGCGGGTGAGCTGGGCCAGATGATCGAGCGTAATATAGCTCGACGTTTCAGTATTATAGAGACGCCGGTTCGCATATTTCTTGACGATGACCGGCGGAATTTCGCCATTCTCGCCGACCGATGCTGTCTTGGCCATAAGTCGAATACACCCCCGTGCGCAGAATGAAGCAATGCTACACTGGCGGATACCGCACCGCAACAAGATCGGTGTTGCGCCGCAAAATTGGCTGGTCCGCCGTTCGGGATGGACGTAAGGGGCCGCTCGAACGAGCAGGAGATATGCCATGACTGACGTCGTCATCACCGCCGCACGCCGCACACCTGTCGGAAGTTTCCTTGGTAGTTTTGCTGCGGTCCCCGCGCATGAGCTGGGACGGACGGCGATCGTGGCGGCACTCGAATCGGCGGGCGTTGCTCCGGAGGAAGTTTCCGACGTCATCTTGGGGCAGGTATTGACGGCAGCGCAGGGCCAGAACCCCGCGCGCCAGGCATCCATGGCGGCCGGCATTCCCAAGGAAGTGCCTGCTTTCGGTATCAACCAGGTTTGCGGATCCGGCCTGCGCGCAATCGCGCTCGCCAGTCAGGCCATCCAGGCGGGCGATGCTTCTATCGTCGTTGCGGGTGGACAGGAGAGCATGTCGCTGAGCGTTCACGCGCAGGCTCTTCGCGCGGGGACGAAGATGGGTGCGCTCGAACTGGTCGATACCATGATCAAGGACGGCCTGACGGACGTGTTCAACGGCTATCACATGGGTATAACCGCCGAAAATCTTGCCGAGCAGCACCAGATTACGCGCGAGATGCAGGACGCTTTTGCCGCACGGTCGCAAAATCTGGCGAGCGCCGCGCGCTCGTCGGGGCGTTTCAAGGATGAAATCGCGGCCGTAACCGTCAAGGGCCGCAAGGGCGATACCATCGTCGACACCGACGAGTTCATCCGCGACGGCGTGACCGCTGAATCGCTTGCCGGACTCCGCCCCGCGTTCAAGAAGGATGGTACGGTCACCGCCGCGAATGCGAGCGGCCTGAACGACGGTGCGGCAGCACTTGTACTCATGTCCGCCGATGAAGCCGCGAAGCGCGGCGCGCCCATTTTGGGCCGCATCGCCGGTTGGGCGACTTCGGGCGTCGACCCGTCGATCATGGGCATCGGCCCCGTCCCCGCCACGCGCCGCGCGCTCGAGCGTGCCGGGTGGAGCATTGCCGACCTCGACCTGATCGAAGCGAACGAAGCATTTGCCGCGCAGGCGCTATCGGTCGGCAAGGAGCTTGGATGGGATCCGGAGAAGGTCAACGTCAACGGCGGCGCGATTGCGATCGGCCACCCGATCGGCGCGTCGGGCGCCCGCGTCCTGACGACGCTGTTGCACGAGATGGGCAAGCGTAACGTCCGTAAAGGACTGGCCACGTTGTGCATCGGCGGCGGCATGGGAATCGCGCTTGCGGTGGAACGTTCCTGAAACGATCTGTTGCATTTGAGCGACACCCTATCGCTAATTTTAACCTTACATGAACGAAGTCCCTTGCAGATAGCAGTCATCCCCTCTCCAAAGGGGGGCATAGCGCACCGTTTTGCGCACGACTGATTGAATAGGGGTACTACCATGAAGGCTATTCGTTTCCTGAGCGCGACGGCGCTCGCCTCGGCTGCGCTTGCGATTCCCGGCTTCGCTGCCGCACAATCGACACCCGCGCCGCAGGCTGCAGCGAGTGACGAAGCATCCGACACCATCGTTGTTACCGGATCGCGTATCCGCCGTCCCAACGACGAAGCGTCGGTTCCGATTACGACCGTTACCGCAGCGGAAATCTTCCAGTCGGGCCGCATCTCGGTTGCCGATACGCTGAACGACCTTCCGCAGCTGCGCAGCACGGTCAGTTCGCAGAACTCGACTTCGGGTCTGGGCGTTCGCGGTCTCAACCTTCTCGACCTTCGTGGTCTCGGTACGGCCCGCACGCTTGTGCTGGTCAACGGCCGCCGTCACGTTTCGGCTGAAATCATCAACAATAACGCCGCACCCGACATCAACACCTTTCCGACCGACCTGATCGAACGCGTCGACATCGTCACGGGCGGTACGTCGTCGATCTACGGTTCGGACGCGATCGCCGGCACCGTCAACTTCATCCTCAAGGACAATTTCGACGGCTTCCAGGTTCACGGCCAAGCCGGCGTCAGCCGGTATAACGACGCCGGCAACCAGTATCTCTCGGGTGTGATCGGCAAGAACTTTGCTGATGGCCGTGGCAACATCGCCCTCAACGTCGAATACGCGCATCAGCAGGATTATTACGGTTCGGCTCGTCCCAACCTCGCCCAGAACGACGCCTTCCTTGTTGTCGAAACGGACAAGGGAACGATCGTAAACGGATCGGACGGCATCTCCGATCGTCTGTTCTTCCGCGACATCCGTTCGACCACGATTTCGAACGGTGGTCAGATCGGTGTCCGCATGGGTACGAACGCACCGTGCGGAAAGGATGGCGACACCGGTGCAGCATGGACCTGCGCTTATCTGTTCCAGCCCGATGGCAGCCTTATCGCGCAGACCGGCACGCGTGTCGGCATCGGTCCGAACGGCAGCTTCATCGGCGGCAACGGCAACAACAGCCGCGAAGGCAACTTCCTCGTGCTGTCGCCGGACGTGAAGCGCTACGCATTCAACCTTATCGGCCATTTTGAAATTTCGCCGGCGTTCGTCCCGTTCATCGAAGCAAAGTACGTCCGCACCGAAGCCTTCGGTTCGCAGAGCGGCCCGTTCTTCTCGCAGGGTCAGACGCTGGGTGACGGCATCACCGTCACGGGGCTGAACGATCGCTCCTACGCATCGACGACAACTGCGCCGAACGGCACGGTAAACCGTGAAGGCATTCGCCTGGACAACCCGTATTTGTCGGCACAGGCTCGGGCAATCTTGACCGCACAGTTCACCGACGCGATCAATAACAACATCAATCCGAATACGGGTGCCGCATTTACGACCACCGGCACTACGGCGGCGCAATCGCAGGCGAACAAGGCACTCCTGCTGGCGCAGATCGCTAACGGTTCGTTCCGTTTCAGCAGCCGTCGCAACTATGTCGATCTCGGCTACCGCGATGAGCAGATCAAGCGTGACACCTATCGCATCGTCGGCGGTGTCCGTGGTAACTTCAACGACGACTGGAACTACGAACTTTCGTTCAACTACGGCCAGCACGATGAAACCAACAACATCACGGGTGCTCTGAACCGTCAGCGCTTCCTGCTGGCGCAGGACACTGTTCGCAACACGGCCGGGCAGATCGTCTGCCGTGCGCAGGTCGACCCGAACTACGCCGTGACGATCGCGAACGCGACGGGCACCACCGCCCAGAAGGCAGCGATCCTTGCCGCCGACATCGCAGCATGCGTTCCGCTCAATCCGTTCGGCGAAGGCTCGGTCAGCGCAGCCGCCAAGAACTATGTGCTCATGCCGATTACGGCGACCGGTCGCGCGACGCAGTTCGTGGCGTCGGGCTTCGTCGCAGGCGACCTGAGCCAGTTGTTCGAACTCCCCGGTGGTCCGGTCGGCTTCTCGGTCGGCGCTGAATATCGTCGTGAGACGCTGTCGTACGATCTCGATCCGACCACGCAGGCCGGTTATTCGTTCTACAACGCAATCCCGTCGTTCGTCGCACCGAGCTTCGAAGTGAAGGAAGCGTTCGGCGAATTGTCGGTACCGATCGTCAAGGACGTTCCGTTCTTCAAGGAGCTGACGCTCACCGGTTCGGGCCGCGTTGCGGACTACAAGGGCGGCACCGGAACGGTTTATGCGTACAGCGGCGGCGTCGAATGGGCACCGGTAAGCGACATCCGCTTCCGTGGCGCATATTCGCGCTCGGTACGCGCACCATATCTGGGCGATCTGTACTCGACTCCGGGTCAGAACTTTGCACCGGCGTTCACCGATCCGTGTTCGGCACGTAACATCAACAGCGGTTCGTCGACACGCGCGGCCAATTGCGCTGCGGCCGGACGTCCCTCGACGTACGACTATGTCTACAGCTCGTCGCTCGAGATCGTCAGCGGCGGCAACCCGAACCTGAAGGCTGAAACGTCGAACTCGATCACCGTCGGCGGCGTTCTGCGCCCCCGCTGGGTCCCGGGTCTCAGCATCTCGGCTGACTATTACGACATTCAGGTCGATAACGTCATCGCCGCGGTTTCGGCGCAGAATATCGTCAACCTCTGCTACGACTCGCCGACCCTCACCAATGCATTCTGCGGCATGTTCACGCGCGCAGGAGCAAGCGGCGGGGCACGTGGTGAAGAACAGTTTCGTATCCTTGAAGGATCGCTTCTTCAGTCGGGCCTGAACTTCGCAAAGCGCATCGCTCGCGGCATCGACGTGAACGGTTCGTACAACACGAACTTCGACTGGGGCTCGCTGGCGCTGAAGGGCATCTACACCCACGTGTTCAAGCGTGAGAACTACACCAGCCCCACGGATCCGACGTTCGTCGACGTTCTCTTGAACGAGCTGGGCGATCCGGAAGACCAGTTCAACCTTAGCGCGGATCTCAAGATCCACAAGCTGACGCTGGGCTATTCGTTCCGCTGGATCGGGCCGATGTACCTCAACACCTATGAGGATTATAATTCGGTCAACGGCGGCCCGCCGCAGAACGTCGACTATGCCGACATCGTGAAGTACCCGATCGTCACGTACAGCGACGTGCGGTTCGACTACGATATCAACAACCGGTTCAACTTCTACGGCGGCATCAACAACCTGTTCGACACCATGCCTCCGTACGGTCTGACGGGCGTCGGCGCCGGATCGGCGATCTACGACAACCGTGGCCGGTTCATGTACATGGGCTTCAAGGCCAAGTTCTAAGAACTGGCGACCGTTAGAATTGAGGGGTCGGAACTTCGGTTCCGGCCCCTTTTTCTATGAAAAGCTGAAGTTCACCGGCGCCGGTTTCGTCTGACCGTCGAACGCGTGGTCGCGGTAGGGGCCATCACGGTCGACCCAGTGCAGGAAAAGGTGCGCCGACCACTGGTTGGGGTTGGGCGTCACGCGGCCGTGGCGATGGTGGACGCCCTGATAAAGGACCGCGTCGCCGACCTGCATCGAGACCGTGCCGAAATCCTTGCCGTCGAAATTCTCGGTGACGCGCGCGCTCGGATCCTGGCGGCGCTTCTCGATCTCGAGCGGCCAAGGCGTACCGTCGCTGTAATCGAGTGTCAGCGACAGGCTGTGTTCGCAGGAATAGCGATCGGAATGGACGCGGCAGATGTCGCCCTCACGGTAGATCCGCAGGTAATCGTAGGTCGGTAACAAATCGCGCCCGACGATCTGGCTGACGATCGGCGTCAGGCCCCAGAGAAAGTAGAGCATCGGCTTGTAGTGATGGCCGTAAATCTCGAACGCGGGCCGGTGCAGAAGGTTGGGATGATCGGTCACCTTGCTGAGCGCAATCGGATCGTCGCCCAGATCCTGCTTCAACCCCTGCAGGAACGCTTGCGCGACCTCTGGTGCGACAAGTCCCTGGAGATGGGCATAGCCGTCTTCGTGATAACTGCCGTTCACCTTCACCCGGTTTGGCTATCTTAGCGGGACAGGCGGATCAAGGGACCGCATGGCCTTTTGCCCGCGCTCCATTCTGATAGGGAGTCTCCATGGCAACCCCGTCCATCATCGACCAAGGCCAGGCGCTTCTTGTCGCAGGCCAGGCTGATGCCGCCGTTCGCCTGATGATGACTGCAGCTGCGCGCGGCGAAAGGGATGCGCTGTACCAGCTCGCCTTGTGGCGTGTGTACGGCCAGCCCCTGCCCCGCGACTTCGCCATGGCACGCGAGTTGTTCGGGCGCGCGGGCGCTGCGGGACACAAGGCCGGAGCGCTGACGCACGCGGTCTTCGTCGCGATCGGTGCTGGGGCGCCGCCGGACTGGACCGCCGCCATGGCGATCCTCGATGCGGCGTCCAAAAACGATTCCGCCGCCCGAAGGCAGCGAGAGCTGCTGTCGGCCATGAAGCTTACCACGGACGGCGCTCCCGTCGTAGTGCCGCCGGTCGAAACCCTCTCGACCTCTCCCCGGGTCGGCGTCGTCAGAGGATTGTTCACGCCCGACGAATGCGCCCATGTCGCAACGCTCTCCGCTCCCCTGCTCACACCATCAGTCGTCGTCGACCCACGCACGCATCGGCAGGTGCCGCACCCCATCCGCACGTCGGACGGGACCGTGCTCGGGCCGATCCAGCAGGACCTCGTCATCGAGGCGCTCAACCGGCGGATCGCGGCCGTCAGCGGAACGCGGGTCGAACAGGGCGAACCCCTTGCAGTTCTTCGCTACGCCCCGGGACAGCAATACCGGCTTCACCATGACTGCCTGCCCGGCGAGCCGAACCAGCGCGTCATGACGGTTATTGTCTACCTCAACGACGGCTATGATGGCGGCGGCACCGAATTCCCTGCCATCGGCCGGACAGTACAGGGTCGCACCGGGGACGCGGTGGTGTTCGCGAACACGCTGCTCGATGGAACCGTCGACCAATCCAGCCAGCATGCCGGCCGAGCCGTCACCCGTGGCCAGAAGTGGATCTGCACACGCTGGATCAGGGCCCGCGATTTCGACCCTTGGGGCATGCGCCCGGCCTAGCTCCAGCTGCGCGTGAAACGCTCACCCATGCCGGTCAGCAGTTCGTACTGCGACAGCCCTGAAAGAGCGGCCGCCGACGGCAGCGCATAATCGATGCCGATCCAGTCGCCCTCCCGCACGTTCGCGTCCGTCACGTCGATGGCCAACAGGTCCATCGAGACGCGCCCGAGGACGGCAAACCGCCCTTCCCCGCATGTGCCCTTGCCCGAAAAAGTGCGAAGATAGCCGTCGGCGTAGCCGATGTTGAGGATGGCGACGTCAAGATCGCGGGTCGCCACGAAGGTCGCACCATAGCCGATGGTTCCACCGGCTTCGACGCGGCGGCACTGGACGGCCTGCGCTTCGGGAAAAACGACCTGTGCGATATGGCCGGATGCTTCCTCGCGGGGCACGCCGCCGTAAAGCGCGAGACCCGGCCGGGTCAGGTCGAACGCATATTCGCTGCCAAGGCAAATACCGGCCGAGTTCGCAAGACTGCGCCGCCGCGAGGAAGCCTCGATCTTCGCAAAATCCGCCCTCTGCCGCGCGTTCATCGGCGAGTCCTCGTCGGCGCAGGCGAGATGGCTCATCAGGGTTTCGATCTGCAGGCCCTCGATCAGCCCCGCTGCGACATCCGACGCCGAAATACCGAGGCGGTTCATGCCGGTATCGACCATCACGTCGCAGGACCGCCCGGTCGAACGCCAGCGTGCGACCTGTCCAGCAGAATTGAGAACCGGCCGCGCGGTGGACGCGGCGGCCGACGCCATGTCCTCCTCGCGCACGCCGTGCAGCACCGACAGTGTACAGCCATCCGGCATCGCACCGAGCGCCGTCGCCTCTGCCCATGTCGCAACGAAGAAGTCGCGGCACCCGGCCTTGGCGAGGCGCGCCACGACACCCGGCGCGCCCAGGCCATAGCCATCGGCCTTGACCGCGGCACCGCTAGCGGCGGCGCCGCTCTTGCCTGCAAGCCAGCGCCAGTTTGCCGTCAGTGCATCGCCGTCGAGCCGCAGTCGAAGCGGTGGATTCAAATGTCTTCGTCCAATGGCTTGCCCGAATTCTCGGGAAGGAAGAACAGGCTGACGAGAAACGCCATGATCACGACGGCCACGGTGTACCACAGGCCGGCATAGGCGTCGCCCGTCCGTACGACGATATATTGCGAAATCAGCGGCAGGAAACCGCCAAAATAGCCCGAGCCGATGTGATAGGGAATCGACATGGAGGTATAGCGGATCCGCGCCGGGAACATCTCGACGAGGATTGCCGCGACCTGGCCATAGGTCATTGCCGACAGCCCGACCATCAGCGCGACCGCAAGGATGATCTTCCACGGTTGTTTCTCGTTCGGGTCGGCCTTGTCCGGATAGCCTGCGGCGATCAGTGCCGCAGCATAGGCCTTGTCATCGAACCCGGTGATCCGCGTCTTGCCGACGGTCAGTGCGACTTCCCCCGGCGAATAGGGCTGGATCTTCTGATAGCTGACGCCGCGCTTCGCCAGGTAAGCCAGCGCCTTGCCACAGGTCGTTTCCTGCTTCGGCGCAAACACGCTGAAGTCGCAGGGCGGCAGTTCCAGCCGTACAGGCGACGATAAGGTCGCGCGTTCGAGAGCAGGGTTCGCCGCGTTCGCCATCATATGGAAGATTGGAAAGACCGATACCGCCGTCAGTGCATAACCGGCGAGCAACAGCTTCTTGCGCCCGATCCGGTCCGACAGCGCACCGAACAGGACATAGAAAGGCGCTGCGATCACAACGCCGACCATCATGTAGAGCAGCACGTCCGCTTCCGGCAGCCGCGCCGTGTCCTTCAGGAAATAAAGTGTGCCGAACTGCGAGGTATAATAAACGACGGTCAGGCCCGCGGCCACGCCGAACAGAGCGGTGAGGATGCGCCCCTTGTTACCGGGCTCGCGCCATGAATCGACCAGCGGGTTTTTCGAGGTCGTGCCGGCAGCCTTCATCGCCCGGAACACCGGACTCTCGTTCAACTTCATCCGAATATAGAGTGAGATTGCGAGCATCAGCAACGAAGCCACAAACGGGATGCGCCAGCCCCAGCTGTCGAAATCTTGCGGGCTGAGCGCCGTCCGGCAGCCCAGCACCATGATGACGCTGAGCAGGAAACCACCCGCAACCGACACTTGGATCCAGCTGGTATATTGACCGCGTTTGTTCTGCGGAGCGTGCTCGGCGACGTAGATCGCGGCACCGCCATATTCGCCACCCAGCGCCAAGCCCTGAAGCAGGCGCATGAACACCAATAGAGCGGGCGCCCAGAGCCCTGCACTGGAATAGGTCGGCAGGAATCCGATCGCGGCGGTCGCACCACCCATCAGCGTGATGGTGACCAGAAACGTATATTTGCGCCCGATCTTGTCGCCGAAATAGCCGAACAGGATCGCGCCCAGCGGCCGCACGCCGAAGCCCGCGCCGAATGCCGCAAGGCTCGCCAGGGTCGCCGCGGTCGCATTGTCCGAGGGGAAGAAGAGCCGTCCGAGCAGGGCAGCAAGGATGCCGTAAACGAAGAAATCATACCATTCGAACACAGTCCCGAGCGACGACGCCACGATGACCAGGCGATCGCGTTTCGGTTCGATTTCGCCGGTTGCGTCCGCAGCGATGACTGTTTCGGTCATATGTTCTCCCCCGCCATGACCTTAGGGCGAGCGTGCACCTGCGGGCAAGTCATTGCGACGAGACGGCGGATGGCGAAGTTGACACGGTCCAAATGTCTTTTCGGCAATCCGGCCAGGTCCGTGCCGCCAGGCAGCAGCGCGAAGTTGACAGGGTTCCAAATGGCAGGTGACGGGCGCGGCTTCATCGTCATCACATGGCCGAACGATGCCGTGTAGGACAGCCTGGGGAATGCGAAAGCGACCCTTCAGAACAGGCGCGCGCCGTTCGGCACTGTCACGTCCGGCGAGAACAGGACCACGTGCCCGTTCTCATCAGGAAAGCCGAGCGTAAGCACTTCCGACATGAACTTGCCGATCTGGCGCGGAGGGAAGTTGACGACCGCCGCCACCTGTCGCCCGACCAGCGTTTCCAGCGTGGAATGCTCGGTGATCTGCGCGCTCGACCGGCGCGTCCCGATGCTTCCGCCGAAATCGATGGTCAGCTTGAACGCGGGCTTTCGCGCTTCCGGAAAGTCCTCGGCAGCGACGATGGTCCCGACGCGGATGTCGACCTTGAGGAAGTCGTCGAACGCGATCTGTGCCGACGCGTCGGCCGCTGGGTCGGACACCAGGTGCATTATTCGACCGTGACCGACTTGGCGAGATTGCGCGGCTGGTCGACGTCGGTGCCCTTCGCGACCGCGACATGATAGGCGAGCAACTGGACCGGGATGGCATAGACCAGCGGCGAAATCAGTGGGTGGACCTTCGGCATTTCGATGGTCGCCATCACGTCGCTCCCCGCCTCGGCAATCCCCTCGGCGTCGGAGATCAGCACGACCTTCGCGCCCCGCGCCATGGCCTCGTGCATGTTGCTGACCGTCTTTTCGAACAAAGGCCCCGCAGGCGCGATGACGATCAGCGGCACGTTCTCGTCGATCAGTGCGATCGGCCCGTGCTTCATCTCGCCGGAAGCATAGCCCTCGGCATGGATGTAGCTGATTTCCTTGAGCTTCAGTGCACCCTCGAGTGCGAGCGGATAATCCTGCCCGCGCCCGAGATACAACACGTCTCGCGCGCCAGCGATGGTGTGCGCCATCGCCTCGATCTCTGCATCATGTTCCAGCGCCGCGTTGATGGCGGCGGGCACTTCGGTCAGGTGCTGGACGATCTCCCGCTCTTCATGCGTGGGCAGCTTGCCCTTGGCGCGCGCGAGATTGACGGCGAGGGCCGCCATCACCGCGAGCTGGCATGTAAACGCCTTGGTCGAGGCGACACCGATTTCGGGACCGGCATGGGTCGGCATCAGCAGGTCGACTTCCCGCGCCATGCTGCTGGTCGGCACGTTGATGATGCCGGCGGTCGTCAGCCCGCCCGCCTTCATGTGACGCAGGGCCGCAAGCGTATCCGCCGTCTCGCCCGATTGCGATACGACGACACCCAGCATGTTGGGCAGCAGGACGGGATCGCGGTAGCGGTATTCGGACGCGACATCGACCTCTACGGGCACGCGCGCGAGTTGTTCGATCCAGTATTTGCCGATCATGCCGACATAGGACGCGGTGCCGCAGGCGACGATGACGACACGTTCGATCGAGGAAAGGTCGAAATCCATTTGCGGCAGGCCGACCTGTTCCTCCAGCGGGCGCAGGTACGAGCGCAGGGTCTGGGCAAGGACGGTCGGCTGCTCGTAGATCTCCTTGAGCATGAAATGGCGGTAATTGCCCTTCTCGATCAATGCGGCCGTGACGCCCGAGGTGGTGATTTCACGCGTGACCGGATTGTTGTCGGCATCGAAAATCTGGGCGCCCTCGCGCGTAATGATGACCCAGTCGCCTTCCTCGAGATAAGCGATCTTTTGTGTGAGCGGTGCCAGTGCCAGCGCATCGGACCCCAGATAGGTTTCGCCGTCGCCATAGCCCACGACCAGCGGCGAGCCGAGCCGCGCACCGATCAGCATGTCGGCGTTCTGGCGGAACGCGATGGCCAACGCGAAGGCCCCGCGCAGGCGCGGCAGCACGGCCTTCACCGCGTCCTGCGGTGACTTGCCGGATTCGACCTGTTCGCTGACGAGGTGCGCGACCACTTCGGTATCGGTCTGGCTTTCGAACACACGGCCGCGCCCTTCCAGTTCCTCGCGCAGCGGCTTGAAGTTTTCGATGATGCCGTTGTGGACCAGCGCCACTTCGCCCGTCGCATGCGGGTGCGCATTCGCGGTGTTCGGCACGCCATGCGTCGCCCAGCGCGTGTGTGCGATGCCGGTCAGGCCCGGCGCGGGATCGGCGGCAAGGACGCGCGCCAGGTTGATAAGCTTACCCTCGGCGCGCCTGCGGATCAGTTGGCCGTTCTCGACGGTGCAGATGCCCGCGGAGTCATAACCGCGGTATTCCATCCGCTTGAGACCGTCGACCAGACGATCCGCAACCTGGTCACGCCCGACGATACCGATAATGCCGCACATGGTGGAACTGGCCTTTTTCTAGAGGGTGTAAGGAACACGGATACCCGGCATGTTCGCCGGGAAATCCTTAATGTTACGGGTTACGAGAATGCGCCCGCGCACTTGCGCGGAGGCGAGGATGATGGCGTCGGGTGATTTGAGGCGCGGCCGTTCGCGCCGAAGCGCGGCAGCGCGGCGGGCGATTTCCGGATCGACCTCGTCGACGTCGAAGCTCGCAAGGAAACGCTCCATTCCGGGAAGAACATGGGGCGCTCCCTTGGACATGACTTCCACCCAGGCCATCCTGCTGATCCAGGCGCGCGGTGTTGTCGACATGGCGCGAACAATCTCGTGCCGGGCGGACGCAATGCCACCCAGCGCGTCGATCAGAATATTCGCATCAAATGCGAAACCGCTCATGCGGGCGGCTTGGACGGCGGCATCTTGCCCGCAACCATGTCGAGGTAAATCTGGCGCTGACGATCATCCTCCTCATCGAAACAATCAGGCGATTCGGCACGCACCTCCTCGTAATCGTCATCCCAGGGGCGGGTCCATTCCGCTCGACGCAGACGATCATATTCGTGCGGGTCGTATGCAATCCCTTCGCGTGCCCACAGTCCGAACCCGGCTTCCAGCCAATCCATCTTTCCGGCCGACGGCGCTTGTGCACGATAGCTCGACACAGCTTCCCGCACTAACGACGCGCGCGACCGGCCCTCTTCGGCGGCCTTGCTATCCAGCCACGCGATATCTTCATCGGGCAAATCGGCGAGAATGCGTTTCATTGATATACCGATATCATATCGCGATATCATTTCAAGGTTTTTTGCGCGCCACCATGATCTTGCGGAACCCCGCCGCCCAGCCCGGTTTCGATTCCTGCTTGCCCCGTGCGACGGCCAATGAGTCGGGGGCGACGTCTGCAGTGATGACGCTGCCCGCCGCGACGATTGCGCCAGGGCCGATAGTAACGGGCGCGACCAGCGCGCTGTTCGATCCGACGAAGGCGCCCGCGCCGATCTCTGTCTTGTACTTGAAAAAGCCATCGTAGTTGCAGGTAATGGTGCCCGCACCGACGTTGGCCCCCGCCCCGACTTCGGCATCGCCCAGATAGGTCAGGTGGTTTGCCTTGGCGCCCGCACCCATGACCGTCTTCTTCACCTCGACGAAATTGCCGATCTTCGTCTTCTCGCCCAGTACTGCACCGGGCCGCAGGCGGGCGAACGGGCCGATCTCCGCCTTTGGACCGATGGTCGCGCCTTCGAGATGCGAGAAGGCGTGGATTGTCGCGCCATCGGCCACGCTCACACCTGGGCCGAAGAAGACATCGGGCTCGATCACGACATCGCGGCCCAGCTTTGTGTCCCAGCTGAACCATACGGTGTGCGGCGCGATCAGCGTCGCACCATCGGCCATCGCCTGTGCACGGCGCACGCCCTGCCATTGCGCCTCGACAGCGGCGAGTTCGGCGCGGCTGTTGACGCCGGCGACCTCGTCCGCATCGGCCTCGATCACCGCGCTCGCGCGGCCATCACCCGAGGCGAGCATGACGATGTCGGGAAGGTAATATTCGCCCGCGGCATTGGCGTTGCCCACGCGGCCGAGCAGCGCGAAAAGGTCAGCCGCGCGGACCGCCATCAGGCCGGAGTTGCACAGGTTCACCCCGCGCTCGGCATCGGATGCGTCCTTAAACTCGACCATCTTCTCGATGACGCCGTCCTGCGCGATGACCCGGCCATAGGCACCGGCATCGGCAGGCCGGAAGCCAAGCACGACAGCCGCAGGCGCGTCGGCGGCGTGGAGCCGGTCGACCAGTGCGGTCATGGTCTCGCTGCGCACCAGCGGCACGTCGCCATAGAGGATGACGACATCGCCATCGAATCCCTTCAGCGCGTCCGCCGCCTGCAGCACGGCATGGCCGGTCCCGAGTTGTTCGGCCTGCAGCACGACCTCGACGTCCAGCGGCGCGACCGCCGCCTCGATCTGCTCGCGCCGGGCACCCGACACGACGATCGTGCGCGCAGGGCTAAGTGCAGCTGCGCTTGCGAGAAGGTGGAGCAGCATGGGCCGTCCGGCGATCGGATGCAGGACCTTGTGCAGGTCCGACTTCATCCGCGTGCCCTGTCCCGCCGCCAGCACGATTACCGCTACCTGCCGCACGCCATAGTCTCCTTCAAGATCACGGGGCCACTACCCCTTGCGCCACTTCGTCCACAAGTGTTTCGCGAGCATGAAGGGCGGCATGCGCAGCCAGTGCGAGCGGATGTAAAAGGCAAGACGCAGGAACGGATGCGTCTGGCTGCCCCAGCCGTCGCGGGCGAGGAGGCGCGCGCGATAGAAGCGATCGACCAAGGTCAGATCGCCCGCCGTGACGGGGGTTGCGAACAAGGCCCGGGATAAGCGGAGTGCGCGTTCGACTTCGCGGGCCAACTGGTGGTGCGCCGCTCGGTCCCGGACGGATGCAACGAATTCTGGTGCATCATGGTCACGTACGAGCCGGTCGATATCCCACAGGTTACGCAGGCCACCCGCAAGATCGCCATCGGCAAACAGATGCGCGGCGGCGTGCACCATGAGGTCCTCCGGCGCCAGAACCCGCAGCCCGTTCTCCAGCAGCGCACTTTCCGCAATCATCGCGTCCGCGTCGGGCGTCGGGCGTGCCGTCAGCGGCAGGATCGTGTGGTGCACGTCGATCATCCGGTCGCGGTCGCGGTGGATCAGCGGCGGCAATTCGTGCATCCAGCGGCGGTAATAGCGGTCGTCATAGGGGTCGGGCTTCACCCATTCCCAGTTCGCGGCGAGCAGAGCCGCCTCGACCTCATCCAGCCGCTCCCGCGGCACGAGGATGTCGAGGTCGCCGATGTGCCGCCCCCTTCCCGCGTCGAGCCCGGCCGCCGCAAAGGCCGTGCCTTTCAGCAGGACGACCGGCAAGTCGAGCGAAACGAGCGCGCGCCGCGCCATTTCCGCTTCCCACAGCGCCGCGGTTCGCCCAACCTCCGCGTCGGCCCTGGCACCGTCGAGGACCGTCGCTACGTCATTAGGCAGGTCCAGCCCGCCGAGCCGCCAGGCAAGGCTGGCAAGCAGGCGTTCGGCGCGCGCCGCGCACAAAATTCCGTCCCACGCGACCGTTTCGAGAGTCAGCGCCCGCGGCGGATATGCGAGCAGCATCGCAACGCCAGCGGCACTCACAACGCGCTCCAAAGGTCTTCGATCATGCGCCGCGCGGTCGGCATGTCGGGATAGTCGAGCGCGACCGAAGGGACACCTTCGACAAGGTGGGTCAGCGCGGAAAATCCGCGCTCGCCCAGCGCGACATAGTTGGTCGACGCCTGTGTCAGGCGCACGAATGCCTCGCTCGGTGGAACGGGACGTGCTGCCTCAGACAAGCCGAAACGGGGGAACAGGATAAGTGCGGGAACCGCGGGCTTCCCCATGGCTCCCAACGCATCCGCCGAGGGCACGACATGGCGGATGTCGCCCTTGGGCGTATTGGCGAGCAACGGCCCGAACCGCGCCGGATCGATCACCGCCATCGCTTCTGCGATCGATTCATTCTTCAGGCTCGACGGGCGCGGAAACGGGTGGGCGAGCCCGGTTTCAGGTTCGACCAGCGCAAATTCGTCGCCCATGAACCGCCAGCCGTCCGACCCCAGCAGTGTCGCAAGCGTCGACTTCCCCGCCCCGCTTTCGCCTGTCAGGATCAGCGCCTTGCCGTCGCGTTCGACCGTCGCTGCGTGCAGCAGCAGGAACCGCCGTTCGCCCAGCGCAAGTTGCAGGTTCATCCCCATTTCCGCCGCCAGCAGTCCGAGCGACAGTGGCAAGGGCGCCGCTTCCGGCAGTGTGAAATCGCCTGCAATCATGACCGAGGGCCGCAACAATTTTCGCCATGGCCGCGCGGGTTCGAGCCGGATGGTATAGTCGCAGATGCCCCGCGGTTTCGGATAGGCGCGGTAAAGACTTTCAAGCGCGTCAACGGGCTGCCGCCAGGCCGAACCGATCCGGAATGCGACCGGGCCGACCTGGACCTGGAACGCGTGTCTCACCCGCGCTCCACCAGTCCGATCGCCAGCAATTCGTCGAGGCGTTCGCACACCAGCGCGACATCGTCGTTCACGCCAAGTGCGGCGGCGATCGCTGCCGCATCGGCCGCAGCATTCCCCATGGCGTCAAGGATTGCGGGCACGGCGCCCGCCACGACATGCGTCTGGCCGGAACGGCGATCGTAGATGGCGGTCATTTCATCAAGCGGGACGCGGCGCAGTACCGCCGGTGTCGCCGCACGAAATTTCAGCCGCTCGCGTGACGGATCCTGACTCAGGAGCGCCCCGGCATCTGGAGCGATGCGTAACAGGTAAAGCCGCTCTGTCCGCGCTGCAGGCGGCGGATATAGTTCGTCCATGCCTGGCTCTGCTCGGGCGACGATGCGGTCGGGAACGACCGGCCATTGAGCGCGGCTTTGACATCCTGTCCGCGCAGGGGCGCGGGCGAACCCGGAAACGAACCCGGTGTGTTGGCCGCAACGGTGGATCCGTCCGCCGCGATATAGGCGCTTCGCTTCGACGCATCCGGCACGGGAATTTCACAATTGATGACGGAGGTCGCCGCCTGCGCGATCGCGGGGCGGATCGTTACGACGGCTGCGACGCCCAGGCCGCCGAGACGCAACAGCGCACGACGGTCGGGTGCATCGCCCCCGCCTGTCGCATCATCCGTTCCGCTGCCGCCCTGTTCCGTCATGCGTCTTCGCCCCGTAACTTTGCCCTTCCATAACCGCGAATTGTCGTCGTGGCGATGATCATTGGTTAACATGGGCCATTGACGTAATCGCTCTGCACGACTCGTGTAGTTCCTCTCGGTCGTGCCGGAATTTGCCTATGTTGCGTGTCGCCTTCGCATTGTTGATCGTGATCGCGACGGCCGGGCTGGCGACGATCTTTCCGGATGCCCAGACGGTCATCGTCGTCGCCGGCGGTGCGGCCGCCGTGTTCGTGGCGGCCTTCGCCACGGCCCGCGGCGCCGTCACGCGGCCCCATGCCGCCGAGCCTCTGCCGGATACTGTGGAAGAAACCCTGATCCAGTCGATCAGCGAGCCGATCCTGCTGGTCGTCGACGGCCGCGTTCGCATCGCCAACACCGCCGCACGTGCGCTGCTCGGCACCCATGTCGTGGGCGAAGATGTACGGCTGGCGATCCGGCACCCCGCCGCCGCCGAACGGCTGATCCCCACTGCACCCGATGGCGCGACCGAACTTGTGGGACTCGGTGGGCGGGACCAGCGCATCCGGATGCAGGTCTCCACCCTCGCACCGGGGCGTCGCCTGATCCACCTCATCGACCGTACGACCAGCTTCGCCGCGGAGCGCGCGCGTGTCGATTTCGTCGCCAATTCCAGTCACGAACTGCGCACGCCGCTCGCAGCGATCATCGGCTTCATCGAGACGCTCGACGACGAAAATGCGGGAGCCGATACCGAAGTGCGGCAACGCTTCCTGGCGGTGATGATGAAGGAAGCGCGACGCATGCAGCGCCTGATCGACGACCTGATCTCGCTGTCGCGGATCGAGGCGGAAAAATACAGCCTGCCAGGAACGCCGGTCGACCTTCCCGCGCTGATCGAAGAGGTCGCGGCGGAAATCCGTGACGGCGCTGGCGATGCCGAACGCGTGATCGAACTCGACCTGGTGGACGCCCTTCCCCCCATCAGCGGCGATCACGCCCAATTGTCGCAGGTCATCCACAACCTTGTCGGCAACGCGCTGAAATACGGTCGCCCCAACGAGCCGGTGACGATCACGCTGAAGCCGCTGGGAACATCGCTGTTGCTGATGGCC
>JAZKBQ010000007.1:21971-105900 GCA_040388515.1 Pseudomonadota bacterium
CTGATGGCCGTCACAGACCGCGGCGAAGGCATATCCGCCGAACACCTGCCCCGGCTGACGGAGCGCTTCTACCGCGTCGATCCCAGCCGCAGCCGCACGATGGGCGGCACGGGCCTGGGCCTCGCCATCGTCAAGCACATCGTCGAACGGCACCGCGGACGGCTGGAGATCACGAGTACCGTCGGCAAGGGCACCACCGTTTCGGTCTTTCTACCCACCACCGCACCGGCCACTGTCACGGAACTGTCACCGCATTGAAACAAACAACGCGCGAATCGCTGTTAGCGGATCTGCGCCGCGTGGCATCGCACGCCGGGGTCATGGGAAGGGTCGACACAATGTTCCGCATCACAGCGCTTGCGCTTCTCGCGACGGTTGCACTGTCGGGTTGCGAATCGTCGGGCGATGCGGGCAGCCGGGACCAGATCCGGATCGTCGGTTCCTCGACCGTCTATCCCTTCGCGACCGCCGTTGCGGAGCAGTTCAAGAACAGGAACCCCAAATTCAAGTCGCCGATCATCGAATCGACGGGCACGGGCGCCGGCATGAAGCTGTTCTGCGCGGGCGTCGGCGCACGCTATCCCGACGTCGCGGACGCGTCGCGCCGCATGAAGGCCAGCGAATATGAGATGTGCCGCAAGAACGGCGTCGGCAGCATCGTGGAAATCCAGATCGGTCTCGACGGCATCGCCTTTGCGGAATCGTCGAAGGGGCTGAAACTCGAACTGACCGTCGAGGACATCTACAAGGCGTTGGCCGAAAAGCCGGGCGGCCAGCCGCAGACTGCCAAGACGTGGAAAGACGTCAATCCTGCCCTGCCGGCCGAGCCGATCAAGGTCTATGGCCCGCCGTCGACCTCGGGCACGCGCGATGCACTGGCCGAACTGATCATGATGCGCGGATGCGACGCCAATCCCGCCATGCGCGACCTGGCGACGGCGAACGCCGACGAGCACAAGAAAGTCTGCACGACCATTCGTGAGGATGGCGCCTATGTCGACGCCGGCGAAAACGACAACCTCATCGTGCAAAAGCTTGCCGGCGACCCGAAGGCGGTCGGCATCTTCGGCTTTTCGTTCGTCGAGGAAAATGCCGACAAGCTGATGGCCAACACCGTCAACGGCATTTCGCCGACCTATGCGACGATCTCCGACTTCTCATATCCCGGTGCGCGGCCGCTCTACATTTATGTGAAGAAGCAGCATGTGAACGCGATCGCGGGCCTGAAGGAATTCGTGGCCGAATTCGCCAGCGCTTGGGGCCCGAACGGCTATCTGAAGCGCCGCGGCATGGTGATCTCACCCGCGGGTGTGCAAGCGCAATCGGCCAAGATCGCGGCGGACATGACGGTGCTCGACGCCACCACGCTGAAATGAGCGATGACACGCGACACTTAGTCGACAAGAACTGAACCGTGTCCTCATCGATTCTCTTCCTGCTGGCGATCGGACTGGCCCTGCTGGGGTGGCTGGCGGGACGTATGCGTGCCGCTGCTTTTGTCACAGGTGCGACCCGCGCCGACCGGCCGCATTCGCTCGCTGGTTACCACGCCGCATATGTGGCGTTGTGGGTGGTGATTCCGGCGATGATCTTTGCCACGGTCTGGGCGGGCGTGATGCCGCGCCTGGTCACGGCGGAGGTGCTGACGTCGCCCGCCGCGGCATCGCTTTCCAGCGACCCGCTCGAACGCAGCGCCATCCTGTCGGAAGCGCGCGCGCTTGCCTCCGGCGAGATCAAGATCGCGTTCAATCCGGCTGCGGAAGCGCTTGCGCCGGCCGTCGGTTCGGCGCGCTGGCATTTCGGGCTGATCGGCCTCGCGCTGACCGGCATAATGGGACTGGCGGGTGGCGCTTACGCGCTGCGCCGGTCGCGTCCCTCGTTCCGCGCACGAACCGCAGTCGAACGCATCGTCAAGCTGGTGCTGCTGTCCGCATCGCTCATCGCGATCCTGACGACGATCGGCATCGTCGCCTCGCTGCTCTACGAATCGATCCGCTTCTTCGGCATGGTCGCGCCGACCGACTTCCTGTTCGGCTTGCGCTGGAGTCCGCAGGCGGCGGGTGGCGGCGACATGACTGCGCTCGGCGCGATCCCGCTGTTCTGGGGTACGATCTTCATCGGTGCGATCATCGCGATGGTGGTCGCAATTCCGCTCGGCCTGATGAGCGCCATCTACCTGACGCAATATGCCGATGCGCGGGTCCGCACCTGGATGAAGCCGCTGCTCGAAATCCTCGCGGGCGTGCCGACGGTCGTCTACGGCTATTTCGCGGCACTGACGGTGGCACCTCTGATCCGCAAATTCGGCGATACGCTGGGCATTCCGGGCACGAGTTCGGAAAGCGCGCTGGCGGCGGGCCTCGTCATGGGCATCATGATCATCCCGTTCGTCTCCTCGATGGCCGACGACGCGCTTGCCGCCGTGCCGCAGTCGATGCGCGACGGCAGCCTTGCGATGGGTGCGACCAAGTCGGAAACGATTCGGCGCGTGCTGGTGCCCGCCGCCCTTCCCGGCATCGTCGGCGGGGTGCTGCTCGCCGTCAGCCGCGCGATCGGCGAGACGATGATCGTCGTCATGGCGGCGGGCCTTGCCGCCAACATGACCGCCAACCCGTTCGCGAGCGTCACCACGGTCACCGTCCAGATCGTGCAGTTGCTGACCGGTGACCAGGAATTCGAAAGCGCAAAGACGCTGGCGGCCTTTGCTCTCGGCCTTGTCCTGTTCGTCGTGACGCTTGTCCTCAACATCGTCGCGCTCGCGGTCGTCAAACGGTATCGGGAAGCATATGACTGATCCCACGCCCAAGACCGCCCGCGTGCCGACCAACTGGCGCGACCCGGCGATGACCCGGCGGCTGAAGCGTCGCTACGGCGCGGAATCGCGGTTTCGCCTGCTGGGGCTCAGTGCCGTCCTGCTGTCGGCCGGGTTCCTCGCCTACTTGATCATTACCATGGCCTGGAACGGGATCGGCGGCTTCAGCCGGACCGAAGTGTCCGTCCCCGTCGATTTCCCTGCGCTCGCGCTGCCGCTGACGCCCGCGAGCGTGAAGGCGGACCCGGATCATGTGCTGGCAGGCGTCGATCTCGAGCAGGCGACGGCCAGGGCGGCGGAAACGGCGTTCGGCAAATCGGGGCCGCTGGCGATTTCGGAAAATGGCTGGCTGACGGTGCGCAACGCGATCAAAGCCGATCCCTCGATCCTGACGCGCAAGGAAACATTGTCGATCCCGGCGGCTGCGGGCGTGGCCCTCGCGCAAAAGGGCGAAGGCGACCCGAAGTCGCGCGCCATCTATGCAGAACTCGACAGGCAGGGTGTGCTGACCCACAGCTTCAACCCGTCGTTCCTGACCGGCAGCGATGCGACCGACCCTACACAGGCGGGTATCTGGGGTGCGTTCAAGGGTTCGCTGCTGACGATGCTGGTGACGCTGATGCTCGCCTTCCCCGTCGGCGTGCTGTCTGCGATCTATCTCGAGGAATATGCGCCACGGAACCGCTGGACCGACTTGATCGAGGTGTCGATCAACAACCTTGCGGCCGTGCCGTCCATTATCTTCGGCCTGCTCGGTCTCGCGGTCTTCCTCAATACGTTCAACATGCCGCGTTCGGCCCCGCTGGTCGGGGGCCTGACGCTCGCGCTAATGACTATGCCCGTCATCGTCATCGCGGGCCGCAACGCGATCAAGGCCGTGCCGCCGTCGATCCGCGATGCGGCGCTCGGCGTTGGCGCGTCCCCGATCCAGGTCGTGTTCCACCACGTGCTGCCGCTCGCATTGCCGGGCATCCTGACCGGTACGATCATCGGCATGGCGCGTGCGCTGGGCGAAACGGCGCCGCTGCTGATGATCGGCATGCGCGCCTTCGTCGCGACGCCGCCTGAAGGCATCACCGACCCTTCGAGCGTCCTTCCGGTCCAGATCTTCCTCTGGTCGGATGAAATCTCGCGCGGCTTCATCGAGAAAACGTCTGCCGCGATCATCGTCCTGCTGGTGTTCCTGCTCGCGATGAACGGCCTCGCCATCTACCTCCGCAACAAATTCGAGACACGCTGGTAATGACCTTTCCGAACGCCTCGGCTCACAAGATGTCGGCACGCGACGTGTCCGTCTGGTATGGCGCCAAAAAGGCCATCGACGCCGTCTCCATCGACGTCGACCAAGAAAATGTGACTGCCTTCATCGGCCCGTCGGGCTGCGGCAAGTCGACGTTCCTGCGTACGCTCAACCGCATGAACGACACCGTCGCTTCGGCACGGGTCGAGGGTGACATCACCCTCGATGGCGAGAACATCTATTCGCCGTTGATGGACGTCGTACAGCTCCGCGCCCGCGTCGGCATGGTGTTCCAGAAGCCCAATCCCTTCCCCAAGTCGATCTACGAGAACGTGGCCTATGGCCCGCGCATCCACGGCCTCGCCACCAGCAAGGCCGACATGGACGGGATCGTCGAGGAATCGCTCGCCCGCGCCGGCCTGTGGGACGAGGTCAAGGACCGGCTCGACGCCAGCGGCACGGCATTGTCGGGCGGCCAGCAGCAGCGGCTGTGCATCGCCCGCGCCATCGCCGTCGATCCCGAAGTCATCCTGATGGACGAACCCTGTTCGGCGCTCGACCCCATCGCAACGGCAAAGATCGAGGAACTGATCCACGCACTGCGCGGCCGCTATGCAATCGTCATCGTCACGCACAACATGCAACAGGCGGCGCGCGTATCGCAGCGAACGGCATTCTTCCACCTCGGCAATCTCGTGGAATACGGTGTGACATCGGACATCTTCACCAACCCGAAGGCCGATCGGACCAGGGATTATATCACCGGAAGGTACGGATAATGACGATCGGCACCGAACATACGGTCAAGGCATTCGATGATGAGATCGGCATGCTGCGCGGGCATATCGCCGAAATGGGCGGTCGTGCCGAAGCTGCGATCAACGGCGCCATGGAAGCCCTGATCAAGCGCGACCTGACCCTCGCGGCAAAGGTCATCGCCGACGACAAGGCCATCGACAAGCTGGAGGCCGATGTCGAAAAACTCGCCGTCCAGATCATCGCCCTGCGCGCGCCGATGGCGAACGACCTGCGCGATGTGGTCGCCGCGCTCAAGATCGCCGGCATCCTCGAACGGATCGGCGATTACGGCAAGAACATCGCCAAACGCGTCGGCTCGCTGGAGGGGCGCCGCAAGATCGAACCGCTGTCGCTGCTGCCCAGCATGGCGCAGGTCGCGACCGAGATGGTCGCCGACGTGCTCAACGCCTTCGCTGCGCGCGATGCAGAGGCGGCCATCCGCGTGAACGAGCGCGACAAGGTGGTCGACGATTTCTACAATTCGATCTTCCGGACGCTCGTCACCTACATGGTCGAATATCCGCCGACGATCAGCGACGCGGCGCACCTGCTGTTCGTCGCCAAGAACCTGGAGCGGGTCGGCGACCACGCCACCAACGTTGCCGAAATGGTCTATTTCGCGGCCACCGGCGAACACATGCCCGAACGCGATCGCGGCGACACCGTCGACGCGCAAAATGAGGGATAAGCATATGGCACGCGCAAAGATGCTGCTGGTCGAGGACGACGCGGCACTGGCCGAACTCCTCGTCTACCACTTCCGTCGCGAGGATTTCGAAGTCCGGCAGACGCCCGACGGCGAGGAAGCCTTGCTGCTCGCGCAGGAAACGGCGCCCGACATCGTCCTGCTCGACTGGATGGTCGAGGGGCTTTCGGGGATCGAGGTGTGCCGCCGCCTGCGCCGCATGCCCGAAACGGCGAACGTGCCGATCATCATGCTCACTGCCCGTGGCGAGGAAGAGGACCGTGTCCGCGGCCTCGAAACCGGCGCCGACGATTATGTGACCAAGCCATTCTCCCCCCGCGAGCTAGTAGCGCGCGTGGGTGCCGTGCTCCGCCGCGTACGCCCGGCGCTCGCTGGCGAAGCACTTATCTACGCCGACATCGAAATGGACACCGTCGGTCATAAGGTGAAGCGTTCCGGTTCGATGGTTGCCCTGGGACCGACCGAGTTCCGCCTGCTCAAGCATTTCCTGGAACACCCCGGCTGGGTCTTCTCGCGCGAGCGCCTGCTCGACAGCGTCTGGGGCCATGATAGCGACATCGAGCCGCGCACGGTCGACGTCCATATTCGTCGCTT
Organism: Pseudomonadota bacterium; assembly: GCA_040388515.1. Lineage (GTDB taxonomy): Bacteria > Pseudomonadota > Alphaproteobacteria > Sphingomonadales > Sphingomonadaceae > Sphingomonas_O. Next base: position 28,122 of record JAZKBQ010000007.1, read on the forward strand.
GCGCAAGGCCATCAACGAAGGTGGGCGGCCCGACATCATCCGCACCGTGCGTTCGGCAGGCTACGCGCTCGACGCGGACGGACGGCTTTAGGCGGGCCGAAACGATACCTGGCCGGAACGATGCAACCGTTTCGCCCCTGACGCATTAACCCCGTGCCCCCGACGCCTCCCCCAGGCGTCCCAGCATGGAGTTTCGACATGAGGATGCTCACTCTCACGGCCGCGCTGATGATCGGCACAGCGGCCATCGCACAGACGACGCCGGAGCCGCCGGCTGCGCCGCCCGCGGACGCGACGCAGACCACCCCGCCTGCACCGCCCGCAGAAGCAACGCCCCCTGCCCCTGCCGAAGCCATGCCGCCTGCGGCACCCGCTCCGGCGCCTATGCCAGCCCCGGCGCCGACCGAGGCAACGGCTCCGGCCGCACCCATGGCTGCGCCCCCGGCACCTGAGGCGTCCACGGCCCCCACTGCGCAGGCGAACTATCCGCGCTGTTCGAAAACCGTGACCGACCAGTGCCGCCAGAGTTCGGCGCGCGAAAGCGATACCAAGGGCGGCCCGCCGAAGCATCGCCGCCGCTGATCACCCGATAACTTGCAACGGCGCCCCGCTTGGACCAAGCGGGGCGCCGTTCGCTTGTCTGGAGATCATGCCGATGACCATTTCGTTCGAAAACCGCATTGCAATCGTAACCGGCGCCGGGGGCGGCCTGGGACGCGCCTATGCACTCGAACTGGCGCGACGCGGTGCGAAGGTGGTGGTCAACGATCTGGGCGTCGCGCGCGATGGTACCGGGCATTCCGACGCAGCACTTGCGGTCGTCGAGGAAATTCGCAGCAACGGCGGCAGCGCCATTTCGAACGGCGGCAGTGTCACCGAATACGACCAGATGGTCGCGATGGTCGAGCAGGCGAAGGCCGAATGGGGCCGCGTCGATATCCTGATCAACAACGCCGGCATCCTGCGCGACAAGAGCTTTACCAAGATGGAACCGGCGGACTTCGACCTGGTGGTCAAGGTCCACCTGATCGGCAGCGCCAACGTCACCAAGGCGGTTTGGGACACGATGCGCGAGCAGGCCTATGGCCGCATCCTGATGACGGCCTCGTCGACCGGCCTGTTCGGCAATTTCGGCCAGGCGAACTACGGCGCGGCAAAGCTCGGCCTCGCGGGCCTTACCAAGACGCTCTATCTGGAAGGGGCGAAGTACAACGTCCGCGTCAACACGATCGCACCGGTCGCGGGTACCCGCATGACAGAGGACATCTTTCCCGAAGAAGCGTTCAAGGCGTTCGCACCGGAAAATGTCGTCCCCGCCGCACTCTACCTCGTGAGCGAGGATGCGCCTTCGAATGCCATCGTCGGCGCCGGCGCCGGCGTGGTTCAGGCGTCCTATGTCACCCTGACGCCGGGCGCATTCCTGCCCGTCGACGACCGCACGCCCGAAGCCGTTGCGCGCCTGTGGGACAAGATCACCGACCGGACCGGCGAGATCGTTCCCCAGTCGGGTGCCGAACAGGCTGCGCTGATCTTCAAGACCATGCAGGGCTGATGCGATGAAGGCACAGACGATGCGGCAATTGCGCCGGTGGCACCTGTATCTCGGTGTGTTTTTTGCTCCCGCGATCCTGCTCTTTTCGATCAGCGGCGGCCTGCAGGCCTATCGCATCCAGGACGCGCCCAATCCGCCCTACTGGATCGCGTGGATCGCGAGCGTTCACAAGGACCAGCGCCTTCCGAAACCTGCCGCTCCTGAGAAGGAACATGCCGAGCCCGCAAAACCCAAGCCGGCCATTCCATTGTCGCGGCAGATCCTTCGCGTTTTCGCTGCACTTCTCGCGGTCGGGCTCAGTCTTTCCGCGCTGCTGGGCGTGATGATCGCGCTGAATACGAAGAGCACCCGCGGCATTTCGCTGCTGATGCTCGCACTCGGCACTGTCCTCCCGCTGGCTGTGCTTTACATCTGATTTTCAGGTGTATTGCCAATATAACACAGCTGTGCTATCACCGCGCTCAAGGAGAGCCGGAGATGTATAGCGAAACCGACCTGGACAATGCCGTCGGCGCGGGCGTCATCACGCGTGACGCCGCGGAGGCATTGCGTGCGCATGTCAGCAGCCTGCGGGCGGCACCCGCCGTGGATGAAGAGCAGTTCCGCCTGCTGACCGGCTTCAACGATATCTTCGTGGCGATCGCCGGTGTGCTGCTGCTGGTCGGCCTTGCCTGGGCTGGCGGCGACATCCACCCGGGGCTGGGCGGAGCGCTCGTTGCCGGGGCCAGCTGGGGCCTGTCCGAATATTTCACGCGGGTGCGGCGCATGGCGCTGCCGTCGATCATCTTCCTGCTCGCCTTCGTCGGCGGCGTGTTCGCGGCTTTTGCAGCGACGTTGCTCGGCAACGACGGGCATGACCAGAACCAGGTCGTCGGAGCACTGTTCATCGCGGTTTCTGGCGCGGCGGCAGCGGGCGCTGCATGGCTCCACTGGCGTCGCTTCATGGTGCCGATCACGGTCGCGGCGGGCGCAGCGGCGCTTACGGCAACCGTCATCGCGCTCGTCATGGCTGCGGCACCGGGCATCGAGCGGCTGATCTATCCACTGATGGCCGCATCCGGCATCGGCGTCTTTATCCTCGCAATGCGCTGGGACATGTCGGACACCGAACGCCGCACGCGGCGGTCGGACGTCGCCTTCTGGCTGCACCTGCTTGCCGCGCCGATGATCGTCCACCCGATCTTCAGCCAGCTGGGCCTGCTGGGTGGTGCGCCTAGTTCGGCAGCCAGCGCGATACTGGTGGTCGCACTCTATGTCGTCCTGGGCTTCGTCGCCCTCGCGATAGACCGGCGCGCATTGATGGTCTCGGCACTTGCCTATGTCCTGTTCGCGGTCGGTACCCTGTTCCGCGAATTCGGTGCGGTCGGCCTGAACATCGCCCTTACGGTGATGATCATCGGATCGGCGCTGCTGCTGCTCTCCGCCTTCTGGCAGACGGCACGGGCATGGGTCGTGGGCCTGTTGCCCGGCACGATCGGCGGGCGGCTGCCGCCCACCGGTACGCTGCTTATTCCCCGACCAGCTTCATAAGACGCCGTTCGACGGGTGCGAGGACGGGGCCGAGATCGTCGCCCCGTTTGAGCACCTGTCCCCCCTCCCCGATCAGCGCCCACAGGCCCTGCCGGTTGCGCAGGGCGGGCCGTTTCTCGATCCGGAATTCGGGCCGTTCCGCCGCGCGGCGAAACGCGTTGAACACGGCGGCATCAGCGCGCAGGTCGATGGCATAATCGCGCCAGTGTCCGGCGGCGACCATCCGTCCATAAAGATCGAGGATACGGGTCAGTTCGGCGCGATCGTAACCGACCTGTACGGGGTTACGGCCGGGAAACGGGACAACACTCACCTAGGCAGATTTACGGCCCTCTTCGCGCGCGTCAACATAGGCGGCCAGCTTGGCGCGCAGCGTTTCGACTTCGCACTTCAGGATTTCCAACTGCTGAGTCGCCGGGTCGAACCGCTCGCTGCATGGCGTGCCATAGGGCATGAAGCCCTTCTGATAGTCTTCCGCCTCGATCAGCGTCGAGCGCGCCGGGATACCGACCATCGTCGCACCCTCGGCCACGTCCTTGGTGACGACCGAATTCGCGCCGATCCGCGCACGCGCGCCGACGGTGATCGGCCCGAGCACCTGCGCGCCCGATCCGACGATGACCCCGTTTTCCAGTGTCGGGTGGCGCTTGCCCGGCACGCCATTGGCCGGATTGGTGCCCCCCAGTGTCACGCACTGGTAGATCGTGACATCGTCGCCGATGATCGCGGTTTCGCCGATGACGGTGAAGCCGTGGTCGATGAAGAAATTCCGGCCGATCTGTGCACCCGGGTGGATGTCGATGGCGGTCAGGAACCGGCCCATGTGGTTGACCAGCCGTGCGAGCCAGTAAAGCTCGCCGACGTAAAGCCAGTGCGCCAGGCGGTGGAACGCGATCGCCCATGCGCCGGGATAAAGCAGCACTTCCCAGCGCGAGCGCGCCGCGGGATCCCTGGCTTTGACGGAATCAAGATAGGCAACGAGGCCGTTCAACATCGGCGTTTCCCCATTTCGGAGGCGCGGACTGCTCCCAACCCGCCAAAATGTAAAGACGTTGCAAAACACTACTGAATAGCTGTGCTTTCGGGCGCAGCAGCCGGATTGCGCTTGCGGCCCGGTGTCCGCGCTGCGACACGACCGTCATGACACTGGACATCACGACGTTCGAAGCCCTGTTGCCATTCATCGCGGTCGGCTTTGCCGCGCAGATCGTCGACGGCGCGCTGGGCATGGCGTTCGGCGTGATTTCGAACACGCTGCTGCTCAGCCTCGGAGTCGCGCCCGCTGCAGCATCGGCCGGCGTTCACACGGTGGAGACGTTCACGACCGCGGTTTCGGGCATCAGTCACGCGCTTCACAAGAATGTGAATTGGAAGCTGTTCTTTCGCATCATGATACCCGGCGTCATCGGCGGCGTGCTGGGTGCCTATGTCCTTTCGAACATCGACGCGTCGGTCGCAAAACCGTTCATTCTCGCCTATCTGGCAGCCATCGGCCTGTACCTGTTGTGGCGCAGCACCCATTATCCGCCCGCAGCGCGTTCGCCGAAGATCGTCGAGCCGCTGGGTCTGGTCGGCGGCTTCCTCGATGCGGCAGGCGGTGGCGGCTGGGGTCCTGTCGTGACCAGCAATCTGCTGGTGCAGGGGTCTGATCCGCGCACGACGATCGGCACCGTCAACACCTCCGAATTCTTCCTGACCGCGACGATTTCCGCGACGTTCATCACACAGCTGGGCTGGGAAGCTTTTACGATGGCGACCGTCGGCCTGCTGATCGGCGGCATCGTCGCCGCGCCGTTCGGCGCCCTGCTCGCCAAGCGCGTCGAGGCGAAACTGCTGATGCTGCTGGTCGGATGTGTGCTGACCGCAACCAGCCTATACGGGCTCTACCGCGCGCTCGCCTGATCCCAGCGCGCGGCGGCCGTATCGTCGGTCGACCGCGGTTCGACCCAGATCTCGCGTCCGTCGGTAAAGCTCTCGCGCTTCCAGAACGGCGCATCGGTCTTCAGCCGGTCGATCAGAAAGGCACAGGCCTCCATGGCATCATGACGATGCGCGGACGCCGTACCGACGAACACTACCGGATCGCCCGGGCCCAGCCGGCCGATGCGATGGTGGATAACGACGCCATTCAGCGCCCATCGCGCCGCCGCCTGCTCCGCGAGATCCTGCAACGCCGCCTCGGTCATCCCCGGATAATGTTCGAGGGAGAGCGCGGACAGGCCGTCGCCCCCGCGAACGACACCCACGAAGCTGCTGACGGCCCCCGTCCCTGCGCCCGACAGCGCCGCAATCTCTGCACCGGCGTCGAACGGATCGGCAGTGACGCGGACGGTGATCATCCGCCCGTCACCGGCGGGAAGAATGCGATCTCACGGGCATCCCCAATCGGCGTATCGAACGTCGCCATCACCTGGTCGACGGCAACACGAAGGCGCTGGCGATCGGCGAAGACGGGCCAGCTTTCGGCAAGATGATCCGCGAGATCCCCGACAGTGACGATATTGTCGGGCAGGTCCCGCGACTCCTCCCCGGTTCCGACGGCTTCACGAATGCGGGCGAAATAGAGGATGCGAACCCGCCGCATCAGTCCATGTGCTTCAGGCCGACCCGCAGATAATCCCAGCCCGTGACCAGCGTCAGCACGGCGGCTGCCCAAAGCGAGACGAGGCCGACGTCCTTGATCCACGGCATCGTCGGCAGTGCTCCTGCCAGAATCAGCGAACCGAGTGCGACGATCTGGAGCGTGGTCTTCCATTTGGCGAGTTGCGAAACCGGAATCGAAACCGACAGCCCCGCGAGGAATTCACGCAGGCCGGAGACCGCGATCTCGCGCAACAGGATGACGAGCGCGGGAACGAGGTGGATGCCGGTAATCGCGGCGGGCTCGTGCCGCGTGCTGACCAGCATGAAGATGACGGCCACCACCATGATCTTGTCGGCGATGGGGTCGAGGAACACGCCGAGCTTCGACACCGTCCCCTGCGCGCGGGCAAGGTAGCCGTCGAAATAGTCGGTCACCCCCATCAGGCAGTACAGCGCGAATCCCAGCGCGTAGCCGAGGACCCAGCCCGGATACCACAGGAGGGCAACCAGCAGCGGGACCGTAACGATCCGCGAAAGCGTGAGGATGTTGGGCAACGAGAGCACGAAGCCTCGTTAGACGGATTGGACGCGCTCGCAAAGGCCGCTATGGCCCCGCGCAGTCAGTACAGGATTACCGGTTTCCATGCAGATGTCGCTCGCGCTGATGAAACAGCGCCGTTTCCTGCCGTTGTTCGTGACCCAGTTCCTAGGGGCCATGAACGACAATCTGTTCAAGACCGCCATGGTCCTGTTCGTAATCTACAACCTCTACAACGATCCCAAACAGGAAGAAGTGTTCAGCGGCATCGCGTCCGCCGTGTTCATCATCCCGTTTTTCCTGTTGTCCGCCGTCGCCGGACAGCTTGCCGATGCTTACGACAAGGCGCGGATGATCCGCATCGTGAAGACCGCCGAAATCGGCATCATGGTGGTCGGCGGCCTGGGTCTGCTGATCGGCAATGTGCCGCTGATGATGATCGCCCTGTTCTCGATGGGCGTGCACTCGACCTTTTTCGGTCCGATCAAATACGCGATCCTGCCGCAGCATCTGGAGCCAGACCAGGTGCTGGGCGGCACCGGGCTGGTCGAGGCCGGAACATATATCGCGATCCTCGCGGGTACGATTCTAGCAGGTTTCATCGACCACAATATCGCGGCCGTATTCGTGCTGGGCCTGGCGATCGTCGGGTGGTTTGCGGGACGCCAAGTCCCCCCAGCCCCGCCGATCGGCGACGACCACGCGATCGACTGGAATATCTTCCGCGCATCCTACCGGCTCGTCGCCGACACGCTGCACATCCGCCGCCTGTTCCTCGCCATCGTTTCGATAAGCTTCTTCTGGGCAATCGGCGCGGTCTTGTTCGTGCAGTTCCCGCCGCTGGTGAAGAACGTGCTGCAGGCCGACAAGAGCGTCGCCAGCATGTTCCTGGCGATCTTTTCAATCGGCATCGCCATCGGGTCGGTCGCGATCAACCGGCTGTTGCAGGGGCATGTCAGCGCGCGATATGCGCCGGGTTCGGTGATCGCGATGGGCCTGTTCGTCCTCGCATTCCACTTCATCGCGAAGTTCTGGGCCCCTGCGCCTGCCGGAACGCTATACGATTTCTGGGCTTTCTTCGCGCACCCCGGCGCCCCGATCCTGCTCGCTTGCCTGCTGGCAATCGCGATTTCGGGCGGCATGTTCGTGGTGCCGCTCTACGCGTTCCTGACGACGACCGTGCCCAAGAGCCAGACGGCACGGACGGTCGGCGCGAACAACCTGGTGAACGCGGGTTGCATGGTCGTCGGCTGCGCTCTTGCACTCGGGCTAAGCGCTATCGGTATTTCGGCGACCGACCAGTTCATTATGACCGCCGCGATGTGCCTGGTTTCCGCCTATCTCGCGTGGCTGCTGCACAAGGCCTGCGACTAGGATTTAGTGGCCGACCGGGGTGAGATCCGGAACAGGAGGCCCGGCCGGCCACATTTTTCGAACTAGCGGCGCCGTTCGAAACCGAAATGCCGGCGCGGCTGAAAGCCCTGCGCGCGGGTTGTGTTGACGCTGCGGCTCATCGGCTAGCGCGTGGGATCGGCAGTTGCGTTCGCCGTCGCCACCGGCCCGGCGGGCGCCATGGCCGTTGGGGCCGCCGTACCATCCCGGGCAGCGCGCCAGGCTTCGCGACGCGCAAGGCGGCGGTCGATGATCACCTCCATCCGGCGGAAATCGCGTCTCCGTTCCTGACGCAGGAAGAACCGCTCCTCTGGCGTCAGTGGCCTGAAACCCGGTGCCGCGGGATTCGCTGGCGGCAGGCCCATCATTTCGCGACGCACGATTTCCCGCTGGCGCAGGCGCTGCCCGACGCGTTGGGCGATGACCGCCGCGGCGCGCGGATGCTCTTCGACGAACTTCGCGATCCGCTCCCGCCGTTCCGCCCGCAGCACCTGGCGCACGACAAAGGCAGGGGGCGGCGCAACCGTGGGCACGACCGGCGGTGGCGGTGCGACCGCGGGCGCCCTGTGCGCGAGTCTAATCGGTGTCGCGGGTTTCGGCTTGTGCACCGGCTCCACGCGCGGCGCGAGCATGGCGGTGAGCACGGGCACATGGATACCGACCCTCCCCAGCAGTCCTGACGCGATTGCAGCGGCGCTCAGCATCGTGAACGCGGCTGCCCCGATCGCAATCTGGCGTCCACGCCGCCACATGCCGCGACGGTCGCGGCGCGGCGTGGGCCGTGGCGGAGGAACCGGCATGGCGGCTGCCATGATGCGGTCGGCCAGTCCGTCGGACATGGCAGGCACGTCGAAGCGGTCGAGCGCTTCTTTCAGGGGATCGCGCGCGGTCATTCGCTCGCCTCCTTCAACGGCTGCAACGCGACGCGAAGCGCGGCACGCGCACGAAGGAGCAGCGATTCGAACGCCTTGATGTTCATATCCATCGCCTCCGCCGCCATCTGGTTCGACTGGTCCTCGTAATAAGTCAGCACGACCGCTGCGCGCTGCCGGTCCGGCAATGCCGCGATCGCCGCGACCGTCTCCTTGCGCCGACGCTCTGCGTCCATCGCCTCCGGCGCGAGCGGCGCGTCGTCGGCACGTTCCGGCACGTCGACGTCGCTTGAAAAGCGGCGCTTGCGCAGCCGGTCGAGACACAGGTTGACGGTGACGCGGTTGAGCCAGGCGCCCGTGCCCGACATTCCCGCCTGCCACCGACCCGCATCGCGCCACAGCCGCAGCAATGCCTCCTGCGCCAGATCTTCGCTCTCTGCCGCATCGCCGATCATGCGATAGGCAATGCGGTGAAGCACGGTCAGATGCCGGTCGACGAGGATCCGGAACGCCGCGCCATCACGGCGCTGCACGCGCGCCATCAATGCGTCGTCGCTCTCGACGCAATCGGTCGCCACGCTTGCCGCTTCCCTCAAAAGCTCGCTTCCGCCTGTCTGTCCGCGCCCCATTCCATCGCATTACGCGGGGGCACGCAAATCCCTTCGCGGATCAGCCGAGAAAAACGGAGAATGCCAGGAATGCGGAGACGAAGGTGAGCAGAAAAAGCCCATGATCGGACAGCGGCTCACGAGCGTGCTCCCTGTCGAATACCGGCCGCGGCAGCGACTGGCGAAAGGGGTGGCGGGCGGATTCGTTGGTCAGGACTAGGTGTCTACGCATGGCGAGGAGTAAACGCATGCCGTCTCGAATTGACCATTGGAAAAATCCGCCAATTTCGGGACGTCCGATTACGGGACGCTCGCGATTTCGTTGCGCGAACGCGGCATCGCTGTATCGTTACGCAAACACTCAATTTTGGGGACAGGACATGCGATTCACAGTGTCGGCCGGTTTGATCGCAGCGATCGCCCTGCTTCAGGGCTGCTCGAAGCCGCCTGCCGACGACAATGCGGCGCTCGATGCCGTTCCTGTCTCGCAATCCGCCGATGCCAAGGCACCGCCTGCCGACAATGTCGACACGCTCGACGGGTCGAAATTCGCGAGCTTCAAGACGGACGTTGCCGCTGGCGAGAAAGTTTTCATGGCCTGTCGCACGTGTCACTCGACGAAGCCCGGCATAAACATGACCGGCCCCTCGCTACACGGCTTGCAGGGTCATCATTCGGGCCAGATCCCGGGTTATAAATACTCGGAAGCGAACAAGGCGAGCGGCATCACCTGGACCAATGAAAAGCTGTTCCAGTACCTTGAGAATCCGCAGCGCGTCGTGCCAGGAACCAAGATGTCGTACGTAGGCGTGAAGGATCCGCAGCAGCGTGCAGACCTGGTCGCCTATCTCGATACGCTGAAATAGGCCCCGCTACGCGAACGTCTCTGCCAGCGCCTTTTCGGTTCTGAACGACTGGATGATCCGGATCAGCGCGACCAGTTCGTAGACCACGACCGAGATCGTGATCAGATACGACGAGGTCGAACGATAGACGTGATAATCGGAATTTATCGTGAAGCGCGCGAGGCGGAAAATTATGCCCGTGATGTAGGGTCCGGTGTCGGCAACGTACAGGACCGCGATCGCTGCCCAGAGGCGAAATCCTCCGAACCGGAAGCCGAAGGCAAACGCGCTCGCCCCTGCCGTGACGATGAGGCCCAGCGGCAAACGCAGGGCATCGAACAACGACGATATCTCCGGCACTTCCAGCGCGAGCGAAATCGCGCAGAACGCGAAATAGACGATCGTCAGGGCAATCCACCAGCCCGGTTGGCGCGCGATGCGGGACATCCCCGCTCTTTAGGTCCGAGGCTGTTAGAAAACCGTGAAACGCGCCTGCCCTGCTATGGAGCGGTCGGCGCGGTCGTCCATCCGAGTGCGGGAATGGTGATCGAGCGCCGCCCCGACAGGTCGACACGCGACACGATGATGTCGCGTTCCTCCATATAGCTCACCACACGCCGCGCGCGGCCGATCGAGCTCGTGCCATACACCCGCGCCAGTTCTTCGTCGCTGGGGCCGGGCAGATTTTCGGACGCGGCGCGGGCAATTAGCAGAAACGCGCCGAGCATCTCGTCCGGCACCTTGCTTCCCGCTTCGAGCGCCAAGGCCCATTCGTCGTCGAGCCCTTCGAAAATGCCGGCGCGGGCGGCGGCGAGTCGGCGCGCAAAGGCGGTCATTTCGAGCGGCGGTGTCCGAAGACCGGACATCCGGCAGCGGACCTGGAAATCCTGGAACAACACGGCGGCCGATTTGCCCGCGGCATCGCTGTCACTCACGATCGCATGGAGTGCTGCGACCATAACCGGTTCCGGATCGATCGTTTCGGCATTTGCCTCGGCGACTGGCACTGCGGGCGAGCGTGCAAGGTCCTCGAGCAACGACGCGGCGGGTTGCGGTTTCGGCACGGGTGCAGACACCTGCGGTTGCGCCTCTTCCATTCCTGCAAGCAGGAACTGCCGCATGTCGCCAGACGGTGCCTCGGGCAACGGCACCAGCGTCGGACTGCTGCTCCGCGCCGATGTTTCGACCGCACCGATCCGGACCATGACCGGGCGGCGAGCGATCGCGGGACCGAGTCCGAGGAATGTCCCGCGTGCAAGGTCGCGGATCGATTCCGCCTGCCGCCGCTCCATTCCCAGCAGGTCCGCCGCACGCGCCATGTCTATATCGAGAAAGGTGCGCCCCATCAGGAAATTGCTCGCCTCGGCAGCGACGTTCTTCGACAGCTTGGCCAGGCGCTGGGTCGCAATGATCCCCGCAAGTCCGCGCTTGCGTCCGCGTGACATGAGGTTGGTCATGGCACCCAAAGAAGCGCGGCGCACTTCTTCGCTGATCTCGGCCCCTGCGGCGGGCGCGAAGATCTGGGCCTCATCCACCACGACAAGCGCCGGAAACCAGTGCTCGCGCGGCGCGTCGAACAGGCATGACAAGAACGAAGCCGCACAGCGCATCTGCCCCTCCATCTCCAGCCCCTCGAGGCTGAGTACGGCCGACGTGCGATGTTCGCGGCATCGTCTTGCGAAATGAGCTATTTCAGCGGCGGAATAATCGACCGCCTCGATCGCGACGTGACCATGAGGACCCGACAGGGTGACGAAATCGCCCTCGGGATCGATGATGATCTGCTGGACCTGCCCCGCGCTTCGTTCCAGCAGGCGGCGCAGAAGATGCGATTTACCCGACCCGGAATTGCCCTGCACCAGCAGCCGGGTAGCCAGCAATTCCTCGAGATCGACGAAGGCCGGATTACCCGCCCCGTCGAGACCCATATCTACCTTGAACGTCATCCGCGCTCGCCTGATCAATCTGGTCGCGACGGAAAGACCCGAAACGCGATTGCGGGTCATGGGAATTGGTGGAGCCTAGCGGGATCGAAATCCTATCAGGTAACTACCGAAGAACAAAGACTTTTTTCCGACCGCATGTCACGGTTGATGCGCGCGGATGTAACAGTTCCGATGATCGTTGCAAGCACTTTTCGGCCCACGGATTGCCCTCTCTCGTGAACACTGGCAGCATCGATCCTCGCATTCATGGAAGGCCCACCCGATGAGCAGCCGACAGCTTGAAGAGATGCAGGAAGCCAAGCTGGATGCTTGGGTCGCTTCGGAAACAGGGTTCAGCCCTGAGGAATTAGAGGGTCATTCGCTTGATGATAACACTAGCGATGACGGGTTCCTCTACGGCTATATCGTCACCTTGGCCGATGGTCGGACTGCAAGCATAGGCATCCCACCCGAGGAACCTGACCACAACGACTAGGGCTTGATAAGCAGCAATCCCCTACCCACTTTTCCGTTGCTGTCGTCTAACGGTAGGACGCCCCGCTTACACCGGGTCGATCTCGGTTCGATCCCGAGCAGCCCACCCAATACTATCGGCGGCGGGAGGAACCCGCCTGCCCCACAAACCGGGTCAGTGGCCACAAAAGTTGCTGACAGGGTGGACCGGCGATAAACAGGTCAGTGCAGGGAGAACCGCGACAGCAAGCCCTTGTGGAAGGGGCCGCTTGGGAGCCACCCGCCGTTCATCCCTGCACCTCTCTCGTGTTAGGCAACACAAAGAGTAGCCTTTTCAGGCATAGCCGTACCTTAGCACAACCTGCATGGGCGGAAGCGAACAAAACGCGAATGGCGGTGCAAAACTGGGGATACCGCTGGGGATAGCGGGGCGGCGTGATTGAACGTCTGCAATCCGACGTCGGTCACACGCTTAGAGGTATCAACCTTACTCGATTAGGCTTCCCGCTCAGCAACCGCCGTCGAGCTTCTTCGCAGGACAGGCAAAAGGATGGCTTCGATTGATGCTATCGCGGCATCAACGTTCGTGGTGATCGCGTCCTCTTTTCCGCCATACATCTCTGCCCGCATGGATCGAACAAGCTCGCGGTCTAGTGTGCCATCCTCCGCATACTCCGAAACCGCAACATCAAGACTGACATACTGCTTCCACAACATCTGTAGATCAGCCTCCAAGCTAACGCCGAACAAAGCCAACGCTATGGGCCGCAGGGTCCAAATCTCATTCCAGTCGCTCTGGTGCTCTTTCAAGCGGTTATATAGAACCTGCGCGGAACGGAGCCGCTCTAGCGACGCCTTTTCACGGTTACGCCACTCTGGCTGTTCGATGTCCAGCAAACGTTCCGCTGCATCTGCCTCGTGGCTGAAGATAGCGCGGCTCCTCACAGACGTGAAAATGCTGCGAAGGCGATAAGCGAGGGTTACGATGCGCTCGGCGGCCTCAACCTGCCGCTCATCCACTTTTTGTTGCCGCCAATCGGTAAAGGTACTTGCCCCTTTTCTAGCCGCATAAACAACTGCCCCCGCACCGGCGAGCGTCGCCCAGCCTGACAACATTGACCCCGTTGCTGGCCAATCTATCTCTGCGGCGCTGCAAGCGAATATAAGAGCGCAAGTCAATAATCCGTCCTTATGCAACGTGCTCGCAGCCTCATTGGGGCACCGTCTCAAACAACCTTATCCAAGCCCCGACGCTGTGAGGCTCGTGCTCGTAACAACGCTCCTTCCCTTCGACCGGGCGATGCATGCCGACCCTACCGGCTACAAATCCCTGCACCAAGAACTTGCATTTACCGGACCTACCTTGCGCCGTCTCGTATTGAATGGAGATGTGGATGTCTGGCGAGGGTCGGGTATCATTCCGCATCTGCTCCATGACACCCTTGATGCCTTTGAAGTCGCGTACTGGCTGGCGAGCAATCTCCTTGGCAGTAGCAAGACATGCTATTGCGAACGCATTGTTAAGCGCCTTCGGGAGTGCGATGGTCGTGGTCGTATCCGCCTTAACGATAGGGAGTGTGACTTCCCCTCCCGTCGCCAGATCGAAGTGGCTTCCACCAATCCCATCCCGACAAATAGTTACGCGGCGGGGCGACAGGCTATCAAGCGCACCGCTAAACAATCCTGACTTGTTGATCGCCGCAACCGGGTCAACACCACGCAACCCCCAAGAAATGCGAACGTGGAGTAGATCGTCGGGACCGGGGTTGAATAAATCCCAAGCAATCTGGACCTGCCGATGGACGTCATGATCGGCGGTGCGCGACCATGACCAGTAGTCTGAGAAGGGCATCCAGAAATAACGAACTGGCGACCAGCCTGTGATATATTCCGTGAGCCGATCTCCCTCCGGCTCTTTGCCGCCAGTCAGATACAATCTACGTTGCACGGATTGCGCGCTGCTTTCGCTTGTCCCCCAAACGGATCCTAACCAAGCGGCTGCTAGTCCCACCGCCCACCACGTCAAATAAGGCGAGTTTGAGATAGCCCGAAGCATTACGACCTGATTGTCGATGAAAGCCTTAGCAGCCGCGTTGGACTGCGCTGCGCCCGACACCATGCCAAATCCGGCGACGTAGGCTCCGCTCAATCCCAACGGCGCCCATCGGATTAGCTGGTGCAGATAGGTTCGAACCACGTCTAATGCTCCCGCGCAGGCCCACTTTCGGCTACCCAGTTAGCCCGCACTTCGGTCAGCCTCACCAGCATATCGTTATAAGTTTCGGTCGCCCGTGCGAGGTTATCAGTTGCAAACAGGTGCATGTCGCCAGCGGCATCCGCACCCATCACCATGTATGTCCGTGCATCGTCGGTCGGCTTAGTGTCGGATAGTTTCATAGGGGGCATCCCCGCCCTGTCGGCAGTTCCCGCATCATCTCAGATCGTTGCGGTAGTCGTTACACATGCCGCCACAATCTAATTGTGTTGCGAACTACGCAAGTTAATCCGTGCTTATGGTAGATGTCGATCCAAACGTGGCCCTGCGTGGCCAACTCGCACAAGCGGCAGGTTTGGCCTTGCAAGAATGGGGAATGGTCGAACTGACGTTAACATACGTCTTTATAGCGATCTTGGACCAAACTACCGTCGTGTCTAGCAGCCAACAGATACCATGGCAGCATGAAGAGCCACAACGTCGAACCTATCACGCTGTGATCAATGCCGTCTCACACTTCCCCTTAAAAATTGACCTCGTCTCGGCAGCGATGGACGAAGCAGACGTGCCACCATTTGTTTGGAAAATATGGCCCAAACTAGCTAAACAGTTGCGTGAAAAATACAAAAAGCGGCATGAGGTAGCTCACTTCATAATTGAGCCAGTCGAAGATCATCGTGGTAACGTTACGTCGAGACTAATCCCGTTCCCATCAAGCATCGGCGAAGAGAACGAAACACGGCTTACTGTGAAGGATATAGATGCTAAGAAGGTTAGCTTCTCTAAGTTGGGGATGGCTCTACGATGGATTTGGGAGGAACTTGAAGTTCATAGGCGTAGAGCGTCAAGCAACGATTATCCTGAGCCTGAGTTGATAGAGAGCATCAGGAAGTCGTTCGACCTGCCTCCGCGAGGACTAAAACCCAAAAAATGATATAGAAACGCAAGGGGGGGGGTCCGACCAAAGCCACGCCTGTATTCCCCCATGGGGGTCACCCAAGCCGCCCATGAAAAGGTAGTCCCCATCGGGTAAATGATCTCTTTACATTCCAGTCAACGAGCGTTGAGAGCGATGTCAGTCAATGCCTGCTAACAGGTGATCTTCTCGCGACCTCAACGCAGACAGCGTGCGCGTGTTGGTTATCCACTTGTCGCCGCACTGAGCTTCAAAGCTATCATGAGCCGTCGATAGAGCCGACTTGCGTTGGCCGTTCTCGGCTGACGCCTGCTCCGCCCTGCTTCTATAAATGCTTTTCCAATCGACCTTACTCGGCGGAATACCCAACTGAGCGCCGAGTGACGCGCGTATCTCCTGCTCCTGTTCAGGTGAAACGTCTCTAAGGTTCTGGCCTGCTGCCTTGTCCCACTCAGCGTTGGCGTTCTCAGCGGAAGCCAGATCAACTTTCTTCATCAGGTCATCACAGTACGAGACGTCAGGAGCAAGCAGCGCGATCTCGCCGCGAACCTTCTCAAGTGCGGCATCACGAGGTGACTGTGTGCATCCGGGAATGGCAAGTGCGATCAACGAACCTACTGCGGGCATCATGTTTTTCTTCATTAGGTGCGATAACCTCCCCTCAAGTCGGCTGCCAACCCAAATTATCTAATTACGTTCACTCGCATCAGATGGTTCATAAGTTGTAAGTTTCGCGCTATAGCTCAGACGATGTGTTGACGTATCTAATGACCCAGCATATGAGCCGGTATATCAGTCACCCTAACTTGTGAGCCACATCATGACGCATCGTATCGCATACTACCGCGTATCAACTGGCGACCAGAGCATCGAAGCCCAGCGTGACGCGATGGGGGGTAAGTTCGATCAAGAGCATAGTGATGAAGGCATCAGCGGTACGGTCATGGCCGCGAAGCGTCCCGGCTTTGCAAAGCTCCTAGAGACGGTCCGCAAGGGCGACACGGTGCATGTCTATGCGGTGGATCGGTTGGGCCGCGATGCGTTAGACGTGCAGTCTACGGTGCGACACTTGATCGAAACCGGCGTAACGGTTGATGTCCATGGCCTCGGTCCCATCGGGCGCGGCGTGGGCGAAATCATACTCGCCGTCCTCGCACAGGTTGCGGACATGGAGCGCCGGAAGATTGTCGAGCGCACAGCGGACGGTCGCGCTACAGCGCGTCGAGCGTTGGCAGCGACTGGCAAAACACACCGGGGCAAGGAGAGCCTTGGACGCCCCAAGGCCAAGGATGCCCACGCCGTAGCCGCGTGGCGACGGGACAACTCTGCAAGCATCAAAGTGACGGCTGAGGAGTTCGGGCTTTCCCCAGCCACGGTGAAGCGATACTGCCGGGATGCGGCGCAAGTTTAATGGTGCCTGAGGAACCTCAGTCCAGCCTTGCGATTTCCGTGTCCCCGATAGCTGCTGATGCTGCAGAGCTGCCGTTCACGGGAGCGCAACTGCGCGCGTCGATCCCGATACATCTAGAGAGAGGATTGAAAGGGCAGCAGGGGGCCGCGCTCGTCGCGGACATAGGAAAGCGTGTCTATGATCTTGAGGGCCGCACGCGAGCTTTGAAACGGACCGACGCGCTACCCCGCGAAAAGACAATTGAGATGTTGCTGGCGAACTTGGCTGTAGCTTCACTCAATCGGATCGATCGGACTTCCTTCGTCGCCATGTCCCTCAGCAGCAATGACTATGCGAACACGGGGCTAAGCTTCACGAGCATGAAGTTGTTATTCGACGCCCTGCAACAGCTTGGATTAGCCGAAGGCGTCAAGGGCGTCGCCAAGCTTGATGCGCTCGGAGAACGGCGCGGGATGCGTTCAAGGCTCCGCGCGACCACTGCACTCAACGAGCTGATGAAGCACCACGGTGTCACAGCCCACCATATCCGGCACCCGCTGGAAGTTATCAGGATGAAGAAGTCAACGTGGCGCACTGGTGCCGAGCCTGCGGAGATTACCTCCAGCCGAGCTGTCCTGTTGGGGACTAACAGCCTGTTGGCCGAAACCGACATTCATGCGCCTGAACAGGTATGGGCTGATGCTCAGCTAGAGGCGCGAACCTATGTCCCTACCGAGCAGCAGCGCATGCACCGTAAGCACTATGGCGACATGTCGGCTAAGTGTCTCTATCGCGTATTTAACGAACGCTGGGACCGTGGTGGCAGGCTCTATGGCGGTTGGTGGATGGGGGTATCGAAGGTAGGGCGTCGCCTGATCGCGATAGACGGTTCGCCGACAGTTGAACTCGACTACGGTCAGCTTCATCCGACGATGCTCTTCGCCAAGGTAGGCAAGCGCCTCGATTATGACCCTTACCAGTTTGGGCCTTTTAGCCGTGAACTCGGCAAAGACACTTTCATGCGGTTGCTAAATCGATCGTCGTTGAGCGGCGGGCGATACCTAAAAAGGGCCGGCAGGGTACCTCTTCCCGCTGGCATATCGATGGCTGAGTACGCAGAGCTTTATAAGCAACACCTGGCACCAGTGAGAGAGTTGCTAGGTGAAGGCATGGGACTATCCCTACAGCGAGAGGATAGCGATCTTGCACTATCCGTGTTGGGCCAACTGTTACCGAGAGGGATTGTAACTCTGCCAGTCCACGACAGTTTCATCGTGAAGGTTCAGAATGAGGCCACACTCAAAGCTGTCATGATCTCAAGCTTCTCTGACAGATATGGGTTCGAGCCGGTCATCAAATGATCTGGAGACATAAAAAACAACCGCCACGCGGACACCCAACATGACTAAGAGGCATAAGGTTCGCCGCCGTCCGTGATCCACACACATGGGGCGAGTTTCGCCCATTCGCCCATCGGAGAATGTCATTCGCAAAACCTCTCGGGTTGGCCCCCAACAAGACCCCCGCTTCGCGCTCCATCAGCGTCAGCCTCGCGCGGATAAGCTCGACGCCCGACAGCGCACGATATGCCGATTGGACGCGGCCTACGCAGAGGCGCTGAGCGAGCGCGTGAGCCATGAGGGCAGGTTCTCGGCGTTTTTGTCTGGGAATACTTCATACATCGACTTGGATGCACCATGCCCGAAATGCCGTGGCTTTAAGCGTCGAACGCGTGATCGCTCATGCTATCGTTGCCACCTCACGAGAAGCCAAGAGAACTTCGCTCGGATGAGGATAGGCGTGGCCCCAGTCGTGGGTCGAAGCTTGGCTGGCTATCGTGATATATTGGCGCGTAAGAAGGCCGAGCGTTTGGGCGAACACATGTCACGCTCCTTCGGCGACCTCATAGCCAACCGTTGGCCTACGGGACGATTAGAGGTGTTTTTCGCCAATGGAGCGCACGAGCCAGACGTGAGCAGAATGGACCCAATCCTCATTCGGCACGCGATAGATAATGTCCCCCAGTTCGCGCAGGCATTGCGTTGGGCAGGATGGATTTAAATGAGGACAACGTAATGAGCGCAGTCTTGGGGAGCCACGCCCAGTCGGACAGATGGGAAAACCTATTGCGATCGTTTGACGATAAATCGATTGCGAAGTCAGTATGACAGGATGGGCACGCGTCGGAATTGTTTTCATAACTTTGTGGTGGGCAGCTTGTGGACTGTACATTTACGACGGCTATAGCCGCTCGACCCAGATCGCCGCATCAAGTGGCCTAGATGAGGCGCTAGCCACGGAAGTTATGCTAGGTCGAGGACCCATTAATATAGAGCGCGAAACCGGCGTGCATTACATAGAAGCACATGACCAAATTTATGTCGGAGCCTTGAGCGGCATAATAGTGCCGTTACTCATCTTCATCGTGTTCTTCATCGTTCGATGGATCAGTGCAGGCTTTAGATCAAAAGCTTGAGCACCAACGCTATTTGCCTTTGGGTGCCAGTTCAGCGGTGACGTCTTTGTCCTCAACGATAAACTTGCTGCCGAATTTGGTAGGGCAGGTGATCATGTATGCAACGCGATTGAACGGGTCAGCGCCCTCAAAAAAATACACAGCAGGACCAGCACCAGCCTCGGTCACTACCACCGATATAGGTAGCCAACCTGTAAGGCCTCCAAACGTATTGCGCCCATTGAGCAAGCCGCACAACGCGACCATTTCAACACCGTTGGAGTTTACTGACCGAACGACGTGGAAATCGCGATACTGGCTACCCTCATAGTCAAGTAGCGTGTCTCTCAGTAATACTCGTGCTTGAGCAATCGCACTGTGCGACGACGGTCCAGCTGCTGATTTCTGCTCCTGAGCTGCCACAGTGACAGGGAGGGTCAGCAACGCAATTAGGATCATCCAAATACGCATAGAGTTCCCTGTCTTGGTCTTGTCCAACCGATTAATGGTATCATGAGGAGAAAGCACCTAGCATCTGTTTCGGCAATTTCAGCCCCGCGAGGCGGTAGAGCGACATGCCTTGAACCAGCTGAAACAGGCTGTAGCCGCCCCGATAATCGTCGGCTACGTCGCCCGGGGTGTGTCCCATGATCTGCCGCTGGACACCTTCGATCATCCCCACATGACCGGCATGATGCTTGAACGTGTGCCGGAAGGAATGGAACACCATGCGGCGGTCAGTGATGCCGCAGTCGCCCCGCATGTACCCACTCCACCACTCGCCCCATTTCGCCGTGTACCGCCCGTACTTGTCAGGACGCAGCAGGTAGAACAGTCGCGCGTGGTGCGCCTTCCGCATGGCCTCGACAAACGCGATAAAGCCAAGGCGTTCTAGCTCCGGGTGGAGTGGTACACGGCGCTCACTGCTCGCATTTTTGATACGCAAGCCTTCATCCTCGTCCTCGGTGATCCGCAGGAACCACCCTTGCCGCTCATCCCCGTTATCGTCAGGGTAGGTTATCTGTGTGACATCGGACGGCCTAAGTTGCCCAAGCTCCTCCACACGCGCGCCGGTAAATAAGGCTAAGAGCGGTAGCCAGTACGCCGCCTCCCCCCTGCCCTGCACCGGCCTGAGATTATAGGCGTAGACTGGCCCGGCCATGATGCGGTTGAGGGCGGCAAGATCGAACGGCAGCCGCTTGTAGCGCCCCGCCTGAGTATCTTTGACCTTCACGCCATCCGCTGCGTTCAACGGCGCTAGGTCGTTGTCGTAAGCCCATTGGAGCATGGTGCGGAGCCGCGACAGCTTCATGCCCGTGTTTGCCAGCGATTGCCCCTCATCAATGAGCTTATCTTTGAAGGCTAACACATCCTTCTTGGTGATGTCCGCGACCGGCTTGCGGCCTACCCGTGTGTAGAACCACTCAGCAACGCGGCGATGAGTATCTATGCCCTTGGCCGATACCCGCCGCTCCTTGGACCAGCGATCAACGACATCGGTATCCAACATGATGCTGTCAGGCTCCATCACGGGTGACGGCAATGCTGGAACTGGCGCTGGCGAACCAACCGCGCGAAGCTCAGCGAGTTCAGCCCGTGCTGCCATCGCCCGGTCGTTTGCAATGGCCGCTTCGTAAGCCTGATCCCGCAGCATATCTCGCATTGCGGCTTCGCTACGGGTCAACTGGGCCGTTGTGCTGCGCTTGAACTTCGCCTCTATCTCCGCCCGATACGGCTCGCGCTCCCGTCGCCGCTCCTCCCGTTCATCTTCCGCACGGTCCACAGCGGCTTGCCTCGCAAGGTCATCCTCGGTGCGCGCCATGTAGTAAGCACCATCGACTTCAACCGATCCAGCGGGGCGCTCACCCGCAGCGACACGACGCTCCAGCATCGCGATGGTCTCATCTGTTTTTACGGTTTCGCGAGCAACGCGGCGCTTGGCCTGATCGCGGTCTTTGGTGCTGAGGGTGTACATCCACTGAGTACGGCCATCGAACCACGAACGGAGATGTTCGGGGATGACACGGCGGAAGTAGTAGGTTGATCCACGCTTAGCGAGATGGGTACACATTGGGCTTCATACCTTGTTACAGATGTAACAGTCAGCCGATAAAATGTCCCTGATTTCTGCCGTTTTTGGCGGTTTTCCGCCATGCAGAAAAGTATGGTGGAGCCTAGCGGGATCGAACCGCTGACCTCAACACTGCCAGTGTTGCGCTCTCCCAGCTGAGCTAAGGCCCCAATCCAAGGACGCGCCCCATAAGTCAGGCGGCGCGCCCTTGCAATATAAGAGTTTACTGGTCGTCGTCGCCTTGCGCGGTGTCCACGCCCAGATCGTCGTCACCGCCCAGATCGACCTCGTCATCGGGCGACTTTTCGGCGTCCTCGTCGACGACATCCAGATCGATGTCCGCGACTTCCAGATCGTCGTCCTTGACGGCATCCTTCTTGGGCTGATCGTCGAACGGCAGAGGCTGCTTCGACTTCAGGATCGGTTCGGAAACCCACTGGTTGCCGCAGTTGATGCAAACCAGGGGATCATCCTTGGTCAGATCGTAGAAACGCGTACCGCACTTCGGGCAAGTGCGCTTCGTGCCCCATTCAGGCTTTACCATCGGTCGAAATGCTCCGGAAAAATCTGGCTGTCGTCGTGCGTGAAACACGCCGGACGACGAAGGAGCGCGCCCTTGCCACGAGACGAGGCCGCTGTCAAAGCCGCCGCGCCATGGCCGACCCCCGCTCCTTCTCCGCCGCCGGTCCCTTGCGCGGATCGATCACTGTTCCAGGCGACAAATCGATCTCGCATCGCTCGCTGATGTTCGCGAGCCTTGCGGTCGGAGAATCGGTGATCGAGGGGTTGCTGGCGGGCGAAGACGTGCTCGCCACGGCTGCCGCCATGCGCGCAATGGGCGCGACCATCGAGAAGCGCGGTGATCGCTGGCATGTCTGGGGCGTGGGTGTCGGCGGCCTGTTACAGCCGCAGACCGCACTCGACATGGGCAATTCGGGAACCTCGACCCGCCTGCTGATGGGACTCGTCGCGAGCCATCCGATCAGCTGCACTTTCACGGGCGACGCCTCGCTCAGCAAACGACCGATGGGTCGCGTCATCGACCCGCTGTCGACGATGGGCGCGGAGTTTACCGCCAGTCCCGGCGGGCGCTTGCCACTGATGGTGCGCGGCCTGTGTCCCGCCGTGCCAATCGAATACCGGCTGCCGGTCGCGTCGGCACAAGTGAAGTCGGCGATATTACTGGCCGGTCTCAACACGCCCGGCATTACCCGCGTGATCGAGCCGGTGCCGACCCGCGATCATAGCGAGCGGATGCTGACCGGATTCGGTGCCGAGCTGACTGTCGAGACAGATAGCAAGGGCGTGAGGACGATCTCGATCCGCGGTGAGGCGGAGCTGAAGCCGCAGAACATCGTCGTTCCCGGCGACCCATCCTCCGCCGCCTTTGCAACCGTCGCCGCGCTGATCGTACCGGGATCGTCGGTCGTCATCGGCAATGTCGGCCTGAACGAGACACGCAGCGGGATCTACACCGTCCTCAAGGCGATGGGCGCAGACATCGAATTCGGGCAGCATCGCACTGTGGGCGGCGAGCCCGTTGCCGACCTGATCGTTACGCATAGCACGCTGACCGGCATCGAGGTGCCCCCCGAGATCGCACCGACAATGATCGACGAATACCCTGCCCTGTTCGTCGCGGCTGCTCTCGCCAGCGGCCGCACGATCATGCGCGGGATCGAGGAGATGCGGGTCAAGGAATCCGACCGGATAGCGACCATGGCGGTGGCACTCACCGCGTGCGGCGCGCGTGTCGAGGAATTGCCCGACGGCCTGATCGTCGAGGGCACCGGTGGCGAACCGCTGGCGGGCGGCGCAACCATCGCCACCCACCTCGACCACCGCATTGCCATGAGCATGGCGGTCGCAGGGCTCGCCAGCCGGTCGGCGGTAACCATCGACGATATGGCGCCCGTCGCCACGAGCTATCCCGCATTCGAAGCCGACATCGCTGGCCTCATGGCATCATGAACTCGCTCACCGCCGACATTATCGGCATTTGCGGCAGCGTGATCTTTATCGGGGCGTTCCTCTACGCGAACATTTCTCCGGCAATGAACAAGATCCTGTTCAACGCGTTGAACTTGGTCGGCGCGGTCCTGTTGCTGGTTTCGCTGTCGGTGAACTTCAACCTCGCGGCGACCTTCCTGGAGGCTGTCTGGGGATGTATCGCGCTGGTCGGCCTGATCAGCGCACTCAGAGCACGGGGCAAGGCATCATGATCATCGCCGTCGACGGACCCGCCGCCTCCGGCAAAGGCACGATCGCACGGGCGCTGGCCCAGCATTACAACCTGCCGCACCTCGATACCGGCCTGCTTTATCGCGCAACGGGATTATCGGTCCTGCGCCACGGCGGTGATCCGGCGAACGAGTCAGATGGCGTAGTCGCTACCGATTTCAGCGATGCGATGCTCCACGATCCAGACATACGGTGCGAGGCGGCGTCGCGGGCGGCGTCGGTAGTGTCGGCACATCCGTCGGTCCGCCAGGCGTTGCTCGACCGCCAGCTCGCATTCGCGAACCAGCCGGGCGGCGCTGTACTCGACGGACGCGACATCGGCACCGTGATCGCCCCCGACGCCGATGCGAAGCTGTTCGTGACCGCAACGGCCGTCATCCGCGCCAAGCGCCGCTTCGCACAACTGGTCGGCGAAGGCAGCCGCGTCGATTACGAGCACGTCCTGAACGATATACTCGACCGTGACGAACGCGATTCCGAACGCGCGACAGCACCGTTGCGCCAAGCCGGCGATGCTCACTTGCTGGACACCAGCGACATGACCATCGCCGAAGCGATCGCCAGTGCGATACAACTCGTCGAGACACATAAAATCGGCTAGACTTCGGCCATGCCCGGCCTTGCTCAGAACTGGCGGCGGATAGTGGCAACTCTCGTTGCCGCCGCGAGCGTGGGCGCCGCCCCTCCCCGGGATGACAAGCGATCGCTTCCCCCCGCGCCCATGCCACCCTTGACCGTGGCGGAACACGATAGCCAACTCGCCATCGCCGGGCAGGATCTGAATGCACGCAAGGTCAACACCCGGATGACCGTGATGGTCCATGTCAACGACAAGGGCCCCTATCGCTTCGTTGTCGACAGCGGTGCGGATACGACGGTGGTCGGCCAGCGCATAGCACGGGCGCTCGCGCTGCCACTGGGGCGGCCCGCCATCCTGAATGGGATCACGGCCACAAACCGTGTCGATCGCGTCCTCGTCGATTCGCTGACGATCGGTGACACGACCATAAACAACCTGCAACTCCCGGTACTGAACGAAGCGGACCTTGGTGGGGAAGGAATGATCGGC
Organism: Pseudomonadota bacterium; assembly: GCA_040388515.1. GTDB lineage: Bacteria > Pseudomonadota > Alphaproteobacteria > Sphingomonadales > Sphingomonadaceae > Sphingomonas_O. The sequence goes on from JAZKBQ010000007.1 coordinate 52,798, forward strand.
ATCGACGGGTTGGTCGAACAACGCCTCATGCTCGATTTCGAAAAACGCGTGATCAAGGTCGAAGACGCGCGACGCCCGGCGCCTCGTTATGAAAACGGCGACATCGTCGTCACCGCATATCTGCGTCGCGGACAGTTGATCATGACTCAGGCGCGCGCCAATGGCCGACAAGTGAGCGCGGTCATCGACACAGGTTCCGAAATCACGATCGGCAATATCGTTTTGCGTGACCAACTCCTGCGACGCGGCGCCAAGATGACGCCGATTGAGGTAACGGGCGTCACGGGCGTCACGATCAAGCTGCAGGTCGCGCGTGTGCGCGAGCTGCGCCTTGGCCCGGTCGTCCTGGCCGATGTGCCGATCGCGTTCGCAGACGTACCACCGTTCACGGTATTCGCCCTCAAAGATCAGCCTGCGCTCCTTTTGGGTACCGATCTGATGGACGCCTTCCGGCGCGTGTCGCTGGATTTCAGAGCGCGCAAGGTTCGGTTTCAACTACGTCGCTGCCAGTCCAGCGGCATCACCATCAATACCGACCGCTCCTCCGCACTGTCGCGCATATCGATGGACGACGGCAGCAGCGCGGCGTGTTTACGCTGAGGCGGCATCCTCTTGTCAATTACGGCCCTTTTCGCTAGGGGCGCGGCGTCCAACGAGCAACAAGCACTCGTGGAGGAAGGTGTGCGAAGCCATTCGTGCGCCCTTTTCGCATTGGCGTGATCCTCCACTTCGGCGCTTTTGTCGCGCGCTGGACACCGCATCTGGCATGGGGCCGCTGCGGTATTCTGGTCAAAGACCGGCGGATTCAACCGCCTGGCCGGAAAAAACAGACACAGGAACTCTATCTTTATGGCGACAGCCGCAATGCCAACCCGCGACGATTTCGCGGCCCTCCTCGAAGAAACCATCGGTGCCGACGGCACGTTCGAGGGTAAAGTCGTAACCGGCAAGGTTACCGCAATCGAAAACGACATGGCCGTTATCGACGTCGGACTGAAGTCCGAAGGCCGCGTCCGGTTGAGCGAGTTCGCCGCTCCCGGTCAGAAAGCAGATTTGAAGGTCGGTGACGACGTCGAAGTGTTCGTCGACCGCGTCGAGAACCACTCGGGCGAAGCGATGCTGTCGCGCGACCGCGCACGCCGCGAAGCCGCCTGGGACAAGCTGGAACAGGAATTCACCAAGTCGGCCCGCGTCGAAGGCGTGATCTTCGGCCGCGTGAAGGGCGGCTTCACCGTCGACCTCGACGGCGCCGTGGCCTTCCTGCCCGGCTCGCAGGTCGACATCCGTCCGGTTCGCGATGTTCAGCCGCTGATGGACATCGCCCAGCCGTTCCAGATCCTGAAGATGGACCGCAAGCGCGGCAACATCGTTGTTTCGCGCCGCGCGATCCTCGAGGAAACTCGTGCAGAAGCCCGCACCGGCCTGATCTCGACGCTCAGCGAAGGCCAGATCATCGACGGCGTCGTCAAGAACATCACCGACTACGGTGCGTTCGTCGACCTCGGCGGCATCGACGGCCTGCTCCATGTCACCGACATGAGCTACAAGCGCGTCAACCACCCGTCGGAAGTCATCAACATCGGTGACACGGTGAAGGTGCAGATCGTCCGCATCAACAAGGACACGCAGCGCATCTCGCTCGGCATGAAGCAGCTCGAGAGCGATCCGTGGGAAGGCGCAGAAGCCAAGTACCCGATCGGCGCCAAGCTGACCGGCCGCGTGACGAACATCACCGAGTACGGCGCATTCGTCGAACTGGAACCCGGCATCGAAGGCCTTGTCCACGTCAGCGAAATGAGCTGGACCAAGAAGAACGTCCACCCCGGCAAGATCGTTTCGACCAGCCAGGAAGTCGACGTCATCGTCCTCGAAGTCGACAGCGAAAAGCGTCGCGTGTCGCTGGGTCTCAAGCAGGCCGTGTCGAACCCGTGGGAAGCCTTCGCAGAAGCGCACCCCGTCGGCTCGACCGTTGAAGGCGAAGTCAAGAACGCGACCGAATTCGGTCTGTTCATCGGCCTCGACGGCGACGTCGATGGCATGGTCCACATGTCGGACATCGCCTGGGGCATTTCGGGCGAAGACGCGCTCAATCTGCACCGCAAGGGCGAGGTCGTAAAGGCCATCGTGCTCGCGATCGAGCCCGACAAGGAGCGTATCTCGCTCGGCATGAAGCAGCTCGAAAAGGGTGCTCCGGCGCTCGGCGGCAGCTCGTCTGACGCATCGGGTGTCGCCAAGAACGCGATCGTGACCGTCACCATCCTCGAAGTCCGCGATGGCGGCCTCGAGGTGCAGGTCGGCGACGATGGTGCGACCGGCTTCATCAAGCGCAGCGACCTTGGCCGCGACCGCGACGAACAGCGTGCGGAACGCTTCCAGGTCGGCCAGAAGCTAGATGCGATGGTCACCGGCTTCGATCGTTCGAAGAAGCCGACCTTCTCGATCAAGGCCATGCAGCTAAGCGAAGAAAAGGCTGCCGTTGCACAGTACGGTTCGTCCGATTCGGGTGCGTCGCTCGGCGACATCCTCGGCGAAGCGCTGAAGGCACGCGATACCAAGAAGTAAGCTGCTGAATCGGTTCGCTTACGTCACAAAATGAACCACTGGCCGCACCAAGCTTGCGCTTGGTGCGGCCAGCGCTAAAATGCCTAGCGCGACGGCACCGAGTATTTGGGCTTAGAAGATGTCGTGCGCCCGTTGCTATTTTCAGCACGGGTAAGCGGGGAAGAGCCTTGATACGATCCGAACTCGTTTCCATTCTTGCCGAGGAAAATCCGGGGCTGACGCTGCGCGATGTCGAGAACATCGTCGGGTGTTTCTTCGACGAGATCGTGGAACAGCTCGCCGGCGGCGGTCGCGTCGAACTCCGCGGTTTCGGCACATTTTCGACTCGCGCCCGCGATGGCCGCACCGGCCGCAATCCGCGCACCGGCACGCCGGTCGAGATCGAAGCGAAGCGTGTCCCCTATTTCAAGCCTGGCAAGGAAATGCGCGACCGCCTCAACGTCTAGCAGAGACGGCGGGACGTAAGCTAAACGGAACGAAGTGAGTGCGGCTTAGGTCCGGACTCGTCGATGGCCGGCCGGCCTTTCATCGCAAGGACCGACGACAACGGATTTACTCCGTTGTCGGCTCCCACATGAACAGCGCGCCGGTTACGCGAGTAAATCGCGTGACGTCGGTCGGATTGAACCCGCCGGCCGGCTCGACGCAGTCTTCTGATAAGTTGCGCTTGCTTCGCGCCGCTTAACTTATCATGCGCTGCGTCTTCGTGCGGACGTGGCGAAACCGGTAGACGCAGCGGACTTAAAATCCGCTTCCCGTAGGGAGTGTGGGTTCGAGTCCCACCGTCCGCACCAAGGCCGCCGCAGCATCTGATTGCTTGCGGTCGCGGCACGACCTTCGCATAGGGTTGGCATGCCTCGCGCACGTCTTGCCGCCGCCATGGCGCTCCTGCTGACGCTCGGCTCGTGCGGTTCGCGGCCCGACGAGGGTGAGGTCGAAGTCAGCGTGATCGGCGACCGGTTCCGCCTGCCGGATCCCGATCGGGCACCGATGACGAACGCGGACAGGCTGCTGGCGAGCGCGATTACCGAAGGCCTGGTCTCGTTCGACGGCAATGGACAGGTCCAGCCGGGCCTTGCCGAAAGCTGGATCGTCACCAGCGACGGCCTAAGCACCATCTTTCGCGTCCGCGCGGCAAAGTGGCGGAATGGCGACGACATCAACGGCGACGATGTCGCGCGCAGCCTGAACCGGTCGTTCGGACATGAAAGCCGCAATCCGTACCGCCCGCTGTTCAAGGCGGTCGACGCCGTCATCGGCATGACCGGCCGCGTCGTCGAGATCAGGCTGCGCGCGCCGCGCCCGTACCTGTTGCAGCTGCTCGCCCAGCCCGAACTCGGGATACGGCAGGATGGCGCGGGCACCGGCGCATTCCGCGCAACGGGCGTGCGACCCAGCCGCTTGAGGCTAGTTCCCGTCCAGAACGAGGATGACCCCGTCGCGCCCAATTACGACCCCGTCCTGTTGCGCGCGGAACGGGCGTCGCTCGCCATCGCCCGATTTGCCGAGGGGCAAAGCGACCTGGTGACGGGCGGTACATTTGCCGAATGGCCGACGGTCAAGAGCGCCGACCTGCGCCCCGGGCGGCTGCGCTTCGACCCTGTGCAGGGCCTGTTCGGCCTCGCGTTCGTCGGCCAGGGCAGCTTCACCGCGACCAGCGACGTCCGCACCGCGCTTGCAATGGCGATCGACCGCGATGCGCTGGCCGATGCCTTCGCCCTGCCCGGCTGGACAACGACCGACCATGCCCTGCCCGCTCAGCTCGACAGTGCGCAATCCCCCGCCCTGCCCCGTTGGGGTGCCAGCAACATCGCCCAGCGCCGCGCCGATGCGGCACAGCGGATCGCGGCATGGCGCGTGGGGATGCGCGTCACACCGATCCTGCGCGTCGCCCTGCCCCCCGGTCCCGGCATGCGGATATTGTTCGCACGCCTGGCCCATGACTGGGCGGCAATCGGCGTCCGTGCCATCGCGGTCCCGCACGGCGATCGTGACGTCGACCTGCGGCTGATCGATGCCGTCGCGCCCAACGCGAGTGCCAACTGGTATCTGACCGCATTGTCGTGCGCGGCGGGGCTCGTCTGCGACGCGAAAGGCGACGACGCGCTGGAACAGTCGCGCATGGCCGATACGCTGGGTGATCGCTCGGCGTTCATCGCCAGCGCCGATGCGGTCCTCAACGAACGGGCGAGCTTTATCGCGCTCGGCGTCCCCCTGCGCTGGTCGCTGGTCAATCCCGCGCTCAGCCGGTGGAAAGAGAATGTCATGGGCGTCCACCCCCTGTCCGAACTCCGCCCCGCCAAGGCCCCGCAGGAATAGCCACTAACAATCGATGCAGCGCTTCCCATATCTTGTCCGAAAGGACTGCTATGGTCGACGCGCGTAACTTCGAATCGATGGCCCGCCAGATGAAGCTGGGCACCGATCCCGGATCGGTCCGCCAGCGGATCGAGGGGATGGAACGCCTGCTCGAAGGGCTGTTCACCATTCCCGGCACCAACCGCAAGGTCGGCCTCGACGTGCTGCTAGACATCATCCCCGTCGGTGGCAGCGTGATCGCGGCGGTCATGGGCAGCTATCTTGCCTGGGAAGCCCGCAACCTCGGCATGCCCAAACACGCGATCGTCCGCATGGCGGGCAACATCGGTGTCGACGCGCTGCTGGGCGCGATCCCTTGGGTCGGTGCGATCCCCGACTTCTTCTTCCGGTCGAACACGCGCAACCTGAAGATCATCAAGAAACACCTCGACAAGCACCACCCCGGCACGGCGATTATCGAGGGTTAGTCCGCCGCGAAGTTGACACGGTCCATCAGCGTTCGTCGCGCCAGATCTTCACGCGCGTATTGGGCCTGACGCCGCCCGCATCGGCCTTGCACGTGCGATAGCGGTAGTTGAGGTCGAGACAGAGCCAGATCTCGTCCAGCCACCCGCCACGGTTGGTCGTCACGCGCATCATTCCCGGCGTCATGCCGCGATTGGCGCGCGCAATGGCCGATGCAAGCTGGCCCGCGGTCAGCCCCGGCCGCCGCGACAGCGCATTCATGTCGGGAAAGCGCAATTGCCCGTAGAGGCTGGTCGAACGCTGGAAGTATCGATCGGCGCTGGTGTTCATGCAACTCGCGTGCTTGGCATATTCATGCTGCAACAGCTGTACCGATGGTGTTGCGCACAAATTCGCACGGACCGTCGCTTCCGAAAGCAGTTCGACGGGCTTGCAATATTGCGGCCAGTCCTTCCCCGCCCCGTCTGGCCACAGGCCGTGGAGCGTGAAACCGAAGCGGTTGCCGCCGCCGCACTGGAAGGGATTGTTCTCAGCGCCTTTGCAGAACTGCGGCGACCAGGTGAGCGCCAGCGTATAGCTTGCCGTCTGCAATACACGCGCCGGTGTCTTCGCATCGGGACCATCGAAGCGCGGCCGTTCGATCTGTGCGGGGATCGCGCATGACAGTGCCTGCGCCGACAGGGGCGACGCAATCGTCAGTGCGGCAAGGGCCAGAATTCGTATCAATTACTCTCTCCAAACCAGCTGCGCGTGTCGGGCCGGAACAGCATGAATACCGCACCCGCGTGCGACAGCAGCACGATGACGCTGACGATGTTTACCGTCGCGGGGACGGCGCCGTTGGCGAACATCCAGGCCATGCTCAGCGCGCCCAGCCCGAACAGGATCGTCACGATCCACTTGGCGACGACCGATCCCCGTTGCGCCACGAAATACCAGAGGACCAGGTTGATACCGATGCCGATCGCGACCGTGGCATAGGAGAACCACGACGGCAGCAGGGCCGCATTGGGCGCTGCCGCGACTTGCGCCTGCACCGTCGGCCAGTTGATCGCCGTGTTCATCAGGCCGAGCATCACGCCGCCCAGATACAGGCGTTCGAACCAGACGATCGATTGTGGACGTTCCATGATACTGCTCCCCCTATGCGTTTTGAATGTCAGGAAAAAGTCTCTGCCAGGTTGTCGGGCGTGCCGTCGAACCAGCGACGGGCGCCGGGGGCAAAAAGAGAAACGAGCGCTGCAAAACTGACGGTGATTTCGATGATGAGCAGAGTGCTCCAGATGTCCCATGGCCGGCTATCGGGATTGGCTAGCTCGAGCGGCACGGCAACGATCGTGACAATCGCGAGCAGCCACCGTGCGAGTTTCGATCGGCGGCGCATGATAAACAGCCAGAGAAGGAAATCGGCGAAATACACCACGCCCACAACAATTGTACCTATAGCCCCGAGAATGGCACCATCGTCACCTTCGACGCTGGTCAATTCGCTCCAGTTCCCGGCAGTACCCGCTACGGACAAGATAATGCTCAGGATATAGAGCCGCTCGAACCACACAATGGCGCTCGGCCTTTTCGTCATACCAGCGCGAAGTCCAATCCGATATCGGCCGCTGGCGCACTCTGCGTGAGCCTGCCGACCGAGATATAGGTCACGCCGGTTTCCGCCTTGCTGCGCACTGTGTCCAGTGTGACGCCGCCGGAGGATTCGGTGGGCACACGGCCCGCAACCACCCCCAATGCTGCGCGCAGCATCGCGGCGTCCATATTGTCGAGCAGCAGGTGCGTGGCTCCCGCGGCGATCGCGTCCTCGATCTGGTCGATGCGGTCGACCTCCACGATGATCGACGCGATGCCGGCGTTACGCGCACGGCGCGTCGCCTCACCCACCGAACCCGCGACCGCGACATGATTGTCCTTGATCATCGCCGCATCCCACAGGCCCATACGGTGATTGGTCGCGCCACCCATGCGCGTCGCATATTTTTCCAGCACACGCAGGCCCGGGATCGTCTTGCGCGTGTCGAGCAGGGTGCAGCCGGTTCCCGCGATGGCATCGACATAGGCGCGCGTCATCGTCGCGATACCGCTCAAATGCTGCACCGTATTGAGCGCGGAACGCTCCGCAGTCAGCAGCGCGCGCGCCTTGCCCGCGACGCGCAGCAAATCGGTTCCGGGCGCAGCATGGTCCCCCTCGCCGACCAGGATTTCGATCGTCACGTCGGGGTCGAGCGCGCGGAAAAACGCCGCAGCAATCGGCAGCCCCGCAACGATGATCGCGTCGCGGCTGTCCATCACGCCGGTGAAGACGGCGTCGGCCGGTATGACCGATTCCGATGTCACGTCGCGCGGCGGCGTTCCGAGATCCTCGGCGAGCGTGGACGCGACGAAGGCGTCGAAATCGAACGAGTCGAGCGAAAAACTCACGCGGCGCGGCTCCAAAGGTTAGTAAAGGTTAGCCCTGTGCGACCTGTTTTCGAAACCGGCGCGGGACGCGTTTGAAAACGATTGCGGGAGAAGTCTGGCGCGGTCCTCATACCGTCAGCCTAGCCACAAGCGGCGCGTGTAGGACAGCGGATTTTTGAGGGTGGTGTGCGCATTCCTTTGTGCAACAACAGTTGCGAAACGGAGACACGCGCATGGGCAAGGAAAAATCGGACGGCGGAGACGACCTGCAACTCGGGCTCGTCCAGATGCAGCTGGCCCATGCGAAAACCGGCGACCGCACGATCATCGTGCTGGAGGGGCGCGATGCCGCCGGTAAGGATGGGACGATCAAGGCGCTGACCGAGCACCTGTCGGTGCGCTCGACCCGCGTCGTGGCGCTGCCCAAGCCGAACGACCGCGAAAAGACGCAATGGTATCTGCAGCGCTATGTCGCGCACCTGCCCGCGGCGGGCGAGCTCGTGATCTTCAACCGCAGCTGGTACAACCGCGCGGGCGTGGAGGTGGTCAACGGCTTCTCGACGGCGGAAGAACAGGCGCAGTTCCTGAAGGACGTTCCGCGCTTCGAAGCGATGCTGATCGAAAGCGGCATCCGCATCGTCAAGATCTGGCTCGACATCGACAAGGCCGAGCAGAAGGAGCGGCTGGACGATCGCGAGAGCAATCCGCTGAAGGCGCTCAAGCGCTCTCCCCTGGACGCCGTCGCGCAGGACAAGTGGGACGACTATACCAAGGCGCGCGACACGATGCTGACGGAAACCTCGACCGACGCCGCGCCGTGGATCTGCGTGCGTGCCGATCACAAGAAACAGGCGCACAAGGCGGTCATCCGTCACGTGCTGCGCACGCTGGCACCGGAGGAAGTGGCGAAGACCGTGCCCGCGCCGGATGACGAGGTGCTGTTCGTGTTCGAGAAGAAGGCGCTGAAGGATGGGCGGTTGGAGGGATGATGCTCCCGCTTCCGTCATGCTGAACTCGTTTCAGCATCCACCCATCAAAGGGTGCGACCGTACGGACGGAGAAGTGGACCCTGAAACAAGTTCAGGGTGACGGAAGCTTATTGGCCCAAATACGTTGCCCAGCCTTCTTTTGTCAGGTCGGGCTGCAAACCTTCGAATTCTGAGTCGAATCCTGTATTCCACGGAAACCGGTTGTTTCGATCCGGCCAAACAAGTTGCAAGCACGGAAAGTCGTTTCCGCTATAAAACCAACGACTCCAACCTAGATATTCTGCGTAATTGTCTCTCGACACTGGCAAGAGATAGGCCGAGCTGTTTCCAAAAATATCGTTGGTTTGCAAACCAACCGGCAAATTTTTGCCGGCCTTCGCGTCGTGAAATAAACCCCACAATACATCGTGCACGATTTCATTCTTCATCGCGAAGACTATGATTTCCGGCGCGCCTGCGGAAACCCAAAAACCGGTCGAGTAAGCGAAGCTTGGTCCCTCGTCATCGGCCAGTACGCTGGTCCTGAACCAGCCATGTTCTCGAATATTATCGACAAACTCGATTTCGGCATTGTCGAGCTTGCCGGTCGGCACATCGAGTGCGGTCTTCAAATCAATCCCCCGACACCTTCGGCGCCGCGCCCAGATCCCCCTGCCCGACCGTGCTCCCGGCCATCTCCAGCATCCGGTCGAGGCTCTTCTTCGCGCGCAGGCGCAGGCCTTCCTCGATCTCGATCCGCGGTTTCAGGTCGCGCAGCGCCACGTAGAGTTTCTCCATCGTGTTGAGCGCCATGTACGGGCAGATGTTGCAGTTGCAGTTCCCGTCCGCGCCCGGCGCGCCGATGAAGGTCTTCTCCGGCAGCGCCTTTTCCATCTGGTGCATGATGTGTGGTTCGGTCGCCACGATCAGCGTGTCGCCGGGGAAGGATTTCGCGAACGCCAGGATGCCGCTGGTCGAGCCCACATAATCGGCATGGTCGATGATGTGCGCGGGGCATTCGGGGTGCGCGGCGACGGGGGCACCGGGATGCTGCGCCTTCAGCTTCACCAGTTCGGTTTCGCTGAACGCCTCGTGCACGATGCACACGCCCGGCCACAGCAGCATGTCGCGCCCGGTCTTGCGCGCGAGATAGCCGCCCAGGTGCTTGTCGGGGCCAAAGATGATCTTCTGGTCCATCGGGATCTGCGACAGGATCTTGTCCGCCGACGAACTGGTCACGATGATGTCGCTGAGCGCCTTCACCTCGGTCGAACAGTTGATGTAGGTCAGCGCGATATGGTCCGGGTGTTCGGCGCGGAAGGCGGCGAACTTTTCGGGCGGGCATGAGTCCTCGAGGCTGCAGCCCGCGTCGAGGTCGGGCAGAACCACGATCTTGTCGGGCGACAGGATCTTCGCCGTGTCGGCCATGAACTTGACCCCGCAGAAGGCGATAACGTCCGCATCGGTCGCCGCGGCCTTGCGCGAGAGGTCGAGGCTGTCGCCGACGAAATCCGCCAGGTCCTGAATTTCGGGCTTCTGGTAATAATGCGCGAGGATGACGGCGTTGCGCTCTTTCCGCAGCTTGTCGATCTCTTCGCGCAGGTCGACGCCCTTCAGGCTGCCACCAATGCCACCGCGTGCGTCCATGATGTTCGTCGTCCTCTTTACAGAGGGTTCAGATGGACGCGGGCGGCCCCGTTCGCAAGGGAGTGAACGGCGATGGCGGAAATTCGAGCGGCGCGATCTCGGCGCCCGGCGTTCCGGCGGTCGCGGCGCGGTAAAGCGCATCGCCGACCGGGCTGAACGTAATCACTTCAATCAGCGCGAGCGTTGCAAAAAGCGTCCCGATGCCCCAGCGCCAGGCAGGGTGCACCGCGCCGGTCCGGCGAATATCGGCAATGACGCCGATCAGCGGGAACACCAGGCACGCGACGAAGATCGCCTCGAACGCATATGGCATGAACAACGGCGACGGCAGCGCACGGCCGAGCGCCGGTCCCATCATCAGGGTCATGGCGCAAAAGTGAAGCCGCCGGTGCCAGTCCGTTTTGCGCCGAAGCGTGACGGCTGCTGCCGTCAGTCCCGCAAACGCGAACAGGGTCATCGGGTCGAACACCAGGAACTGCTGCGGCGTGAAGAAGAACGGGACTTGCCCATGCCGGACCAGCGCCAGTGTTACGGTGCAGCCGAGAACGATCATGGCGGCGACCCATCCCGTCGCCAGCCAGCCGAGGCGGCGGTGCCATGCGGTCATTCCATAAGTGGCAAAGACGTTCTGGAGCAGGTTGATCACCACCCAACCCATGAAGACGACCGCATGAGCATGAACATACCACGGCCGCGCAAAGGTCGAGCGGCCCATGCCGAGGTGGAATGAAAAGCCGAGAAAAACGATCGCGGTCATCGCGATCGCCATCTTCAGGAAAAACCTGTCGTCGCGCCGTACCGGCACCGATTCCGCAAGTGTCGCCATGGTTACCCCCTCAACCAGAACGGGGGCGAAATTACTCCATGCGGGATGACGAGTCTATCGCCTGGTCCCGTAGACCTGACCGACCGTTCGGCTCTCGTCCCAGCGCACGGGCACACCCGCGCCGACGCCTTCCCACGGGAATCGGACTGCGACATTGACCTGCCCCAGTTTTGCAACTCGTAAAGGTTGGGCGAGAAAGTTTTCCATAAATTCACGGGCGCTCAGTCGCGCCGCCTGAAGATGGTTTTCCTTCAAAGCCGTTTCATGGACCGAAAGTGACGCACGACCCGCAGCTTGCTTCGCTATATTGAAGGCGGATGTGCGACTGATCCAAATTCCGGTCGTGTCGGTCAGAACAGCTTTCGACGCATCGATATTTGGTTTGTCGGGACGCACATCAGGGATCTTGATCGACAATGTGCGACTTGCCTCATCCCAAGTGTAATCCGCGCGGCCAATACGCGATACGTCCACGTTATAGCTGACGGAATACGGATATTTCAGGGTCATGGTGGATTTGAGCCAGCCCAAGTAACCCGGATCCGTACCCTTCGCCACGACGTCGCCGGTGAGGGTTGCAACTCGCAGGCTATATTCTCTCCTGAACACTTCTGAGATGACACGCGAGGCTGCGAGGCCAAGTTCTTTCTCGGCTTTGTCGCGCTCCAACTTCTGACACCAAGCATAGATGCCGACGATCGCAACGATCGCGAGGACTGCCAACAGGGCAATGTGCCAAGACTTTATACGCAAACCCGCCACTCCCCCCCGCTCTCGGTCACCATCCCGCGATCGCGCAGGTCGATCAGGTGCGCCAGTACCGAGCGCCCCGCGGGTGCGTAGAGCCGCTCGTCGATGCCCTTGTACATACGCGGCACCATGTCGGTGATGACGCCGACGCCCTCCTCCACGAGCTTCATGATCTGCCGCTCGCGCTGCTTGCGGTGCCCGCCCAGGCCGCGGACGAACTGCTGCGGATTGGTTACCGGCTCACCGTGCGCGGGGTAATAGAGCGCGTCGCTGCGTTCCTGCAGCTTGGTCAGGCTTTCCATGTACGCCGCCATGTCCCCGTCCGGGGGCGAGACGACGGTGGTCGACCAGCCCATAACATGGTCGCCAGTGAACAGCGCGTTGTCCTCGACCAGGTGATAGCAGAGGTGGTTCGACGTGTGCCCAGGCGTCGCGACCGCCTCCAGCGTCCAGTCAGGGCCGGTCAGCCGATCTCCGTCGGTCAGCACGCGGTCAGGGGCATAATGATGGTCGAATGCCGCATCGGCGCGCGGCCCGTCATCCACCAGGCTCAGCGGCGCGCAGCCGACGATCTCCGCCCCCGTTGCATCGGCCAACGGACGTGCGGCCGGGCTATGGTCGCGGTGGGTATGCGTGCAGACGATGGCGACGATCTTCTCGCCCTCCGTCGCGCGCAAAATGCCGGCGATATGGTCGGGCTCGGCAGGGCCGGGATCGATCACCGCAACCTCCCCCGTCCCCACGATATAGGTCTGGGTTCCGGTGAAGGTGAAATGCGAAGGGTTGTCCGCCAGCACGCGCCGCACCCGCGGGCTGAGCGACTGGGCGACGTCAGGGTGCTGGGCGTCCATGCCATTCATGTGGCGTCCCTGCATGACAGACGCAATCTTTGTCGAAAAATCTTACACCCGCATGGGTCGGTAAGGTTTTGATAACCACCGAAGCGCTAGGAAAAGCGTCGAAGTTGGGACTTGGCACATGCTGTGCATCATGTGTCATGTCCCAACGGCGGATGTCCCCCCGCCTGAGCGGCGGGTCGGTGCAGCTCGATTTACCTGGTCTCGCACACCGACCCGCCCTCGCCCGACGCGCAGCGCGGGCCAATTTTAGCGAAGCAAAAATCACCACGCGCAAGCGCGGCCGACGTGCGCAGTCACGTTCGACGACGTGGCTTTGCCGCGGCGCGCCTATCGTCCTAAGCCGCCATCTCCAGCGCTTCACTCGCGGCCAGCCACTCAGCCTCCGCCGCTTCCAGCTTCGCTTCGGTATCGGCCCGCCGCTTCATCAGGTCGGTCATCGTCAGCTTCGCATGCTCGGGCGCTGCCGACGATGGGTCGAACATCGCGCGCTCGATCGCGCTGCGTTCGGCGGTGAGCTTCGCCATCACCGCCTCCGCCGTCTTCACCGCAGCCTTCAGTGCCTGGCCCTTCTCGCGCGCGGCCGCGGCCGCCTTGCGATCGTCCTTCTTGTTGATCTTCTCGCCCTTGGGCGCCTTGCCCAGGATCATGTCGGTATAGTCGTCGAGCGTCCCCGCATATTCCTTCGCGGTGCCGTCATCGACCAGCACCAGCCGGTCAGCGGTCAGTTCCAGCATGTGCCGGTCGTGGCTGACCAGCACCACGGCGCCCTCATAAGCGTTCAACGCCTGTACCAGTGCCTCGCGCGCGTCGACATCAAGGTGGTTCGTCGGTTCGTCGAGGATCAGCATGTGCGGCGCTTCCCGTGTGATCAGCGCCAGCGCCAGACGCGCCTTTTCGCCGCCCGACAGCTTTTTCACTTCGGTCGTCGCCTTCGGCCCCGAAAAACCGAACCGGCCCAGCTGGCCGCGCACCGCACCCGGCGTCGCGCCCCGCATCATCCGCGTCATGTGTTCCAGCGGCGTATCGGCGCCGTCGAGCTCCTCGACCTGGTACTGGGTGAAATACCCGACGCGCATCTTGCCCGCCGCGTTCATCGCGCCGTCCATCGGCGCGAGTTGCGCGGCCAGCAGGCGCGCGAGCGTCGTCTTGCCGTTGCCGTTGCGGCCCAAAAGGGCAACACGATCGTCGGGGTCGAGACGCAGGTTCAGGCGCTGCAGGATCGGCTTGTTCTCGGCATATCCCACCGCCGCCATGTCGAGCGTCACCAAAGGCGGCTTCAGTTCGTCGGGGCTCGGGAAGTCGAAGCTGAGCGTCGGGTCGTTCGCGACCTCTGCAATCGGCTGCATCTTCGCCAATGCCTTTTGCCGCGACTGCGCCTGTTTCGCGGTCGAGGCCCGTGCGGAGTTGCGCGCGATATAGTCCTGCAGCTTCTCGCGCTGCTTTTCCTGCGCAGCCCGGGCGCTCGCCAGCTGCGCCATGCGCTCGGCGCGCTGCCGCTCGAACGCGTCATATCCGCCGACGTAGAGCGTGGTCTTACCACCCTCCAGGTGCAGGATGTGATCGACGACGTTGTTGAGCAGGTCGCGTTCGTGGCTGATCACCACCATCGTCGCGCGATAGTTCTTGAGGAAATTTTCGAGCCAGAGCGTCGCTTCGAGGTCCAAGTGGTTCGACGGTTCGTCGAGCAGCAACAGGTCGGGCTCGCTGAACAGCAATGCCGCCAGCGCCACGCGCATCTTCCAGCCACCCGAATAGCTGTCGAGGGGGCGGTGCTGCATCTCTTCGTCGAAGCCGAGCCCGACCAGAATGCGCGACGCCCGTGCGGGCGCGGCATGCGCATCGATGGCGATCAGCCGCTCGTGGATCTCGGCGATCCGGTGATGATCCTCGGTATGCGTCTCCTCGTCGAGCAGTGCGGCGCGCTCGATGTCGGCGGCCAGCACGGTTTCGAACGGCGTCGTCGTGCCCGAGGGCGCTTCCTGCGCGATGTAACCGATGCGCGCCTTGCGCGGCATGTCGGTGCCACCCTCATCGGGATCGTAATGCCCGGTGATGACTTTCATCAGCGTGGTCTTGCCGGCGCCATTGCGGCCGATGAGGCCGACGCGCGCGCCCGTGGGCAGTGCGGCGCTGGCGCGGTCGAGAATCGTGCGGCCGCCGAGGCGCACGGTGATGCCGTTCAGGTTGAGCATGCGCGGCCCGTTACCCGATCTGCTGCATTGCGGCAATGTGCCCGTGTCGACGCTAGATTAGCGCTTCGCCCAGTTCGCCGGGTTGCGGCGGCATGCGGAACGACAGGGTGACATCGGCGCGAACCTGCGCCTCTGCAGCGGCCGCCATCAGATGGCGCGGATCGCGGAAATACTTGCGCGGGCTCATCGCCATGAAATCGCGGAAATCCCGGTAGAAATGCGACTGGTCGTAATAATCGTCACCGATCGATGCCCGCACGCCCGCACCGACCGCAGACCGGACGCTGCCCAGCATGTCGAGAAACCGCTGCAGGCGCATCATCCGCTTCGGTGCGAACCCGAAGGTGTGAAGGCAAAGGCGGTGCAACGTGCGGTCGGAAACGCCGATAGTTTCCGCAAACGCCACGACATCGTCCGGCCGTGTCCTCAACGCGCGGTCGATCGTCAGAATTTTCTCATCGACCGGGGGGCGTTTTTTGAGCAGGTCGCACACCACGCGTTCCAGGAAATCCATCCGTCCTGCATCGTCGTTGATGGCAATCAACTGCGTGCGAAGCCATTCGCCATCGACACCCAATTGCATGCCCAGCGGCTGGACGCGGTTGGCCATCAGGCTCGCGTTGCTGCCGATCAGGCGGTTCCAGCCGATGGGCGTCAGGCCGAACCCGATGCACTTGCCGCCGCGCGTGGTGATCGCGCCGTGGCGGTCTGTCGGTCCGAAAAGCGCGGCGGTCTGGGGCGTCTCGTTCCTGAACCCCGGCATGCGCACCATCCAGTTGCCGGACAGTGCGAAGCGCACATTGCCCAGCTCGGGATAAAGAAAATCCGTCAGCGGCTTTGCGCATTCGACGACGTAGAAAAACGTAACATAGCTCTGCAGGTCGGGATGCGGGCGGGCTATGGCGACCGAAACACCGCCATCGGCATCGGTCGCAATCCCAATCGTCCCCGGCATGAACTACCCCCCGCCGCCTCCGAAGCCGATTATTGCGCCGGAGCCAAGCGGAATCATCGTATCAGCGGGTCAAAAGAACAATCAAGACAAAGGCGTAGGCGATTTGCGTGCGCCGAACGCCTTAGACGCTGGCCGGAACGCCCTTGTCGCGCATCAGTTCGGCGAGTTCACCGGCCTCGTACATTTCCATCATGATGTCGCTACCGCCGACGAATTCGCCCTTCACATAGAGCTGCGGGATGGTCGGCCAGTCGCTGAATTCCTTGATGCCCTGGCGGACACCCTGGTCCTGCAGCACGTCGACACTGCCATATTCGACACCGAGGTGATCGAGGATCGCAATCGCGCGCGACGAGAAACCGCACTGCGGGAACAGCGGCGTCCCCTTCATAAAGAGCAGGACGTCGTTCTTCGAAACGAGGTCGGCGATGCGGGCTTGGCTGTCGTCGGTCATGGCAATTCCTGAAAAGCGGTTCGCATCAATCTGGTGTCGCGGTCGTAAGTTGCAAGGCATGGAGTTCGCCACCCATGCGGCCGCCGAGCGCCGCATAGATGGCCTTGGTCCGCGCGATGCGCGACTGGCCGGCGAAACTCGCCGCCGTAACCTTCGCCGCATAATGATCGCCGTCGCCGGCAAGGTCGGTGATCTCGACCTTCGCATCGGGAATAGCGGCCTTGATCAGAGCCTCGATCTCGGCGGCCGCCATCGGCATTACTGCGATTCCATCAGCTGGCGGCGTGCCTCGACCGTCTTGTCGGCCAGCGCCTGGCGGATCGCCGCCTCGTCGATGTCGATCTGTGCGCCGGTCAGGTCGCCGATCAGCTTGCGGATAACATCGTCATCGCCCGCTTCCTCGAAATCGGCCTGGACGACCGACGTCGCATAAGCCGTGGTTTCCTCGGGCGTCAGGCCCATCAATCCCGCTGCCCATTGGCCGACGAGCTTGTTGCGGCGCGCGTGGATGCGGAACTGCATGTCCTCGTCGCGGGCGAATTTGGTTTCGAACGCGCGCTCGCGGTCGTCAAAGCTGGTCATGCGGCCTCCGGTTGAATCTCGAGGCCGACATAGGGTCAGCGGACGGTGACGACAACCTTGCCGATGGCATTGCGGCTGCCGAGATGCGCGATGGCATCGCCGCCCTGTTCCAGCGGGAAGGTCTTGGTGACGCGCGGCGCGATCTTGCTCTCTGCCCACAGCCGGAACAGATGCTCGACGTGCGCGGTGTTGGCCTTCGGATCGCGCGCCGCGAAAGCACCCCAGAATACGCCGCAAATGTCGCAGCTCTTGAGGAGGGTCAGGTTGAGCGGCAGCTTTGGAATGCCCGAGGGGAAGCCGACGACCAGGTAGCGCCCTTCCCAGCCCGTCGCCCGCACCGCGGGTTCGGCATAGTCGCCGCCGACCGCGTCATAAACGACGTCGTAGCCCTTGGGGCACGCGGACTTGAACGCATCGGCCAGCGCCTTGGACTGGTCGCGGTCGAATGGCGCACGGCCGTAGAGGATGACGTCCGATGCACCCGCCGCGCGTACGGCAGCAGCCTTCTCCTCGCTCGACACAGCGCCGATCACGCGTGCGCCGAATGCGACGCCGAGTTCGACGGCCGCCAGGCCGACGCCGCCCGCCGCGCCCAGCACGAGCAGCGTATCGCCCTGCTTGATTCGCCCGCGGTCGACCAGCGCATGGATCGAGGTCGCATAGGTCAGCAGTAGGGCCGCGCCTTCCTCGAAGCTGCGTTCAGCAGGCAATTTGTAAGCCGACACGGCCGGAATCGCGACCTTTTCGACTAGACCGCCATGGCCGGTGACAGCGATCACCCGGTCGCCCGGCGCGAAACCGCTGACGCCCTCGCCCACCGCTTCGACCACACCGGCGATCTCGCCACCGGGCGCGAAGGGGCGCGGCGGCTTGAACTGGTATTTATCCTCGATGATCAGCACGTCGGGATAGTTGATCGCGCATGCCTTGACCGCGACGAGCAGCTGGCCGGGACCGGCGACGGGTTCGGCGGTGTCGGTCAGGACCAGCGTTTCGGGTCCGCCGACGGCAGTGGAAAACAAGGCTTTCAAGCGGCCATCTCCGGTGTCAGCCAGGGTCTTGAGCCTGCTGTTCTGGCCTCATAGTTTCCGATGGCGTCGCCGCTGGCAAGCGTCAGGCCGATTTCGTCCGTGCCGTTCAGCAGGCACGACTTGCGGAACGGATCGATCGCGAATTCATAGCGGTCCTGGAAACGGGTCGTGACCGTCTGCGCCTCCAGGTCGATGTGGATCGGATCGCCCTCACCCGCAACCGTCATCAGCCGGTCGATCGCTGACTGCGGCAGGACAACGGTCAACAGCCCGTTCTTGAACGCGTTGCCTGAGAAGATGTCGGAAAACGACGGCGCGATCACCGCCTTGATGCCCATATTGTCGAGCGCCCATGCGGCATGCTCGCGGCTGGACCCGCAGCCGAAATTGTCACCCGCGATCAGGACGGGGGCGCCCGCAAATTCGGGGTCGTCGAACACATTACCGGCTTCCGCCTTCACCGTCTCGAACGCGCCCTTGCCCAGCCCCTCGCGCGTGATGGTCTTCAACCAGTGCGCCGGGATGATCACATCGGTATCGACGTTCTTGCGGCCGAAAGGATAGGCCTTGCCTTCGATGGTCGAGACAGGGTTCATGCCATCAACTCCCGCACATCGGTCAGCCGCCCGGTCACCGCCGCCGCTGCCGCCATCGCGGGGCTGACGAGATGCGTGCGCGAGCCCGGCCCCTGGCGGCCGACGAAATTGCGGTTGCTGGTCGAGGCGCAGCGTTCGCCGCTCGGCACCTTGTCGGGGTTCATGCCAAGGCACGCCGAACAGCCCGGTTCGCGCCATTCGAGGCCGGCGTCGGTGAAGATGCGGTCGAGCCCTTCGGCTTCGGCCTGCGCCTTCACGAGGCCCGAACCCGGCACGACGATCGCCCATTTGACGCCGTCGGCCTTGTGGCGGCCTT
The DNA here is from genome assembly GCA_040388515.1 of Pseudomonadota bacterium. Taxonomy (GTDB): domain Bacteria; phylum Pseudomonadota; class Alphaproteobacteria; order Sphingomonadales; family Sphingomonadaceae; genus Sphingomonas_O. The sequence goes on from JAZKBQ010000007.1 coordinate 71,727, forward strand.
TCAGCACCGCTGCGGCGGCGCGCAGGTCTTCGATGCGGCTGTTGGTGCAGCTGCCGATGAAGATGTTCTGGACCGGCACGTCCTCCATCCGCATGCCGGGCGTCAGGCCCATATAGGCGAGCGACTTGGCGGCGGCCTCCTGCTTCGACGGATCGGCGAAGCTCGAGGGATCGGGCACGATGCCGGTGATCGGCACGACGTCCTCTGGGCTGGTGCCCCAGGTCACGTTGGGGCCGATATCGGCGGCGTCGAGGACGATTGTCTTGTCGTACGTTGCGCCCGCGTCGGTCGGCAGCGTGCGCCAATAGGCGACCGCCGCATCCCAGTCGGCGCCCTGCGGCGCCATCGGGCGGCCCTTCAGATACTCGAACGTCTTGTCGTCGGGCGCGACCAGGCCGGAACGGGCGCCGCCCTCGATCGCCATGTTGCTGACGGTCAGGCGCCCCTCGATGCTGAGATCGCGGATGACCGAACCGGTGAACTCGATGACATAGCCGGTCCCGCCCGCGGCCCCCAGCTTGCCGACGATCGCCAGCACGACATCCTTGGCGCTGACACCGAAGCCAAGCGTCCCGTCGACGCGCACTTCCATCGTCTTCGACGGCGCCAGCTGCAGCGTCTGTGTGGCGAGGACATGCTCGACCTCACTGGTGCCGATCCCGAACGCCAGCGCGCCCAGCGCCCCATGCGCCGCGGTGTGGCTGTCACCGCACACCAGCGTGGTTCCCGGCAGCGTAAAGCCCTGTTCCGGCCCCACGACATGGACGATGCCCTGCTGCACCGCCGTCGCGCCGAAATAAGGCACGCCGAACGCCGCGACATTGGCTTCCAGCGCCGCCAACTGCTGCGCGCTTTCCGGATCGGCGATGGGCAGGCGATTACCCGCCGCATCGACGCGCGCTGTCGTCGGCAAATTGTGGTCGGGAACGGCAAGCGTCAGGTCGGGCCGCCGCACCCTGCGGCCCTCGCGCCGGAGCCCCTCGAACGCCTGCGGGCTGGTCACTTCGTGGACGAGGTGGCGGTCGATATAGATCAGGCAGGTGCCGTCGGGGCGGCGTTCGACGACGTGGTCGTCCCAGATCTTTTCATAAAGTGTGCGGGGTCGGCTGGCCATGCGCGCCTATTGCGCGGGCAATAACCGCTTCGCAAGATGCGCGTTCAGGAATGTTACGCTGTCGTCGAGCACCGACGCCTTGCGACGAAACGGCAGGGAAAGCGCCATGGCGATGTCTTCATGACCTTCGCCGGCGTATTCCTTTTCCTCAACCGTCGCTCCCAGCCGTTTCAGCTTTGCGGCGAGATTGCGCGCATTTTTTGGTCGGACCGTCGTGTCCACGGTTCCGGTCACCAACATCATCGGTGGCGCATCGGCGCGCGCATAATTCAATGGCTGCGTTTCCTCCGGGCGCGGCCACTGCCCCATCGCCGCAACGGCACGGCCGGTGAACGGATAAAAGTCATAAGGCCCGGACAAACCGACGGCTGCTTTCACCACGCCGAGTGCACCGACGTTCGCCAGCCATCGGCTGTCGAGCGCGAGCATCGCCACCGTATGCGCGCCTGCCGAATGTCCCACGATGGCTATGCGGGCCGGATCGCCGCCGAACTTGGCGATATTGTCGTGCGTCCATTTCACCGCTTCGGCACCATCCTCGATGAACGCCGGGAAGCGCACGTCGGGCACCTTGCGATAATCTGGCACCACCACGACGAACCCGCGCGACGCATAGGCACGCGCAGCCCAGCCGTAGGAGTGCCGATCGCCCTTCACCCAGCCGCCGCCATAGAAAAAGACAAGAACCGGTTTCAGCCCGTCGCGCCCCGAGCCGCCCCAGATGTCGAGCCTTTGTTCATGCGCGCCGAATGGCAGACCTTCAGCGATGCGTGGAGCACCCGCACCCGGCGTCAGCCGATCGACGATTTCGAGCAGGCCGGGTCCGGCGGAAAGACCCAGCGCGAAGGCACCCAGCAAAACCGGAATGAGGATTAGCGCAGCAATACGAAGTGTTCGACCCATCCCCCGGCATAGCGCGAGAGCGCGCTATCCGCCATCTGCGAACCTAGTCTTCGGGCTGGACCGTCGCCGAGACGTTCTGCACCTTCATCGTCTTGTCGAGGCCGGCCCAGTCGCGGCGCGGCAGGTTGTAGAGCCGGTCGAGCATTTCGAGCTGCAGCGCCACGGGGCGGCTCGACTGCGAGTTCCACAGCATCGCGATGCCCGATTTCTTCTGCGGATCGAACAGCACGGTCGCGCGATAGCCCATGACGGCGCCCTGATGCCCGATCAGCCGGTGGCCGAGATAGTTATAATCCCGCCAGCCGAGCGCGTACTGCGACGCGCCCATCGTCTTGTTGAAGATGCCCAGATGCCGGTCGGTGAAGATGCGCGGCGTGTGAATGGTGTCGAGCACGCGGTCGGGCACCACTTCGGGCGCCTCACCCATCTGCGCCTGCATCCAGCGCCCGAGGTCGAGGATCGACGAGTTCACGCCTCCTGCGGCCGGTACGCGATAATAATTGTCGTTGACCGCAACCGTCCGGCGGCCGACGTGCGGCTTGGCCCAGCTGCGCGATGCGACCAGGCCGGCACGGCTGACGCTGGCGTCGATCATGCCCAGCGGCGCGAACAGGCGTTGCTGCACCTCGTACTGGTACGACTTGCCTGTCATGTTCTGGACGATCTCGCTCGCCGCATCGAACGCCACATTCTGGTAGGTGTGACAGGCGCCGGGCGCGCAGAAGACGGGAAGTGCGGCCAGTTGCGGGCGCAGCAGTTTGGGATCGACACCGGCTTCCAGCTTGTTGTCGAGCGCGTTGCGCACGATGCCGAGGCGGTGCGACAGCAGGTCGTCAACGGTGGCGCGCGTCTCTCCGCCCGCAGGCAGGCGCAGCGTCGTCGCGTAGTTGGAAACCGGCGCCTCGAGCGAAACCTTGCCGTCGTTCACCAGCTCGCCGACCATCGTGGCGGCCACGCCCTTCGACAGCGAGGCCCAGCGGAACACGGTACGTGCACTGACGGGTTCGCCGCCGACCGCCTGCGTAGTGCCGAAGCCCTTGGCATAGGTGATGCGACCGTTCTCGACGACGACGACGCCCAGGCCGACCATCGACGGATCGGCCATCACGCCCTGAACGCGGGCATCGAAATTGTCGTAGTCGATGCGCGCGTAGCGGTTATCGACTGCGGGCGGCAGCATGACCGTCGCCGACTGCCCCCATGTCCGCCAGGCACTCGCCGCACCCGTCGAGGCATGACCCCACGCCGCGATAAGGGTGCCAACACCCGCGATCCCCGCGAGGACGCCGACACGTACGACTCGAGATTTCGTCATTTGGTTAACGTACCCGCCCATTCCTTAACCTTTAAAGAATCAGCGTTTTCAGGAACGCGCAAGCAAAATGTGACAAAGCGCGTCAGAATTGCCCACCAAATGATCCACAGGGATATGCAGGTGCGCTAAACGGCGCGGTAATCCGCGACAACGTCTCCACAGGCGGCAAGTTCCGCCTCATGCTCGGCTTCGCGCCAGCTTTCGGCGAGTGCAGCATTTTCCCATTGCTGCATGGCCGGCGACGCGATGACGTGATCGACCCACGCCTGCCCCGCCCCCACGTCCAGACCATAAGTGCGTACACGCCAGGCAACGGGAGCATAGAAGGCATCGGCCGCTGAAAACTCCGCGCCGCCAAGCCACGGCCCGCCGAAACGGCTCAATCCATCCTCGAAAATCTCGCGGATTCGCGTGACGTCGCGCTGCAACGCGGGCGACATCGGTTTGGGCCGCACGCGGACGCCGACATTCATCGTGCAGTCGTTGCGCAGTGCCCCGAAGCCGCCGTGCATTTCGGCCGTGACCGCCTGCGCCCAAGCGCGCGTGTCGGCGTCCCTGGGCCAAACACCCTCATGCCGGTCGGCAAGGTACATGGCGATGCCGAGCGAATCGTGGATCGTGCGGTCGCCGTCGATCAGCACCGGCACCGTTCCGGACGGCGAGAACTTGCGGAATTCCGCGCGGTTATCCTGCGCCGCAAAGGGTTCGATCCGGTCCTCGAAGTCGATCCCCAACACGCGCATCAGCAGCCACGGCCGCAGGCTCCAGCTGGAATAATTCCGGTTCGCCGTGATCAGCGTGTACATCAGCTGACGTATTTTGCCGTCGTCTTCGCCGCGACTTCATCCGCGGTCACGCCCGGCGCCAGCTCGATCAGCCTGAACGGCGACGCGTGATCCGGCCGCTGGAACACGGCGAGGTCGGTGACGATCATGTCGACGACGTTCTTGCCGGTCAGCGGCAGGGTGCATTCGGGGATGAACTTCGGGCTGCCGTCCTTCGAGTTGTGCTCCATCACGACGATGATGCGCTTGACGCCCGCGACCAGGTCCATCGCGCCGCCCATGCCCTTGATCATCTTGCCCGGGATCATCCAGTTGGCGATGTCGCCGTTCTCGGCCACTTCCATCGCGCCCAGCACGGTCAGGTCGATATGCCCGCCGCGGATCATGGCGAACGACTGTTCCGACCCGAAATAGCTCGATGAGGGCAGCTCGCTGATCGTCTGCTTGCCGGCATTGATCAGATCGGGATCGACCTCGTCGTCATAGGGGAACGGCCCGATGCCGAGCATGCCGTTTTCCGACTGTAGCGTGACCGTCATCCCTGCTGGAATATTGTTCGCAACCAGTGTCGGGATGCCGATGCCAAGATTGACGTAGAAGCCGTCCTGCAGCTCCTTTGCGGCACGCGCTGCCATTTCGTCGCGGGTCCAGGCCATTATTTCTGTCCTTGTGTTGGTGCCCAGCGGCTCTCGGCGGGAAAGACCTCGTCGAAAGTGCCGCGGATGGAGGGGCCGTAAACGGGGTTGGGCAGCAGGAACCAGCCGCGGCCCCACAGCGATGCGATAGGCGTCGCCGTCGCCATCGTCCGGCGCGTCTCGATGCTCAGCCCCTTGTCGTTGAACCGCTGCGAGAAATCGCCGAGCTGGTCGCCGACCATCGCGATGACGCAATATTTCGCGGCGATGGTCGCGCGGCGCATGTCCTTGCTCGATCCGTCGGCATCGTCGCCCATCAGGAACAGCGTTTCGCCATGCCGGAATTCGCCGAGCCCGGCGGCGCGCAATGTCGCGACGGTATATTCGGCGGTCGCCGTGCTGCGGTTGGTGTTGGCGATTACGGTTACGCCACGCGACCGCAAGGCCGCCAGTGCCTCTGTCGCGCCGGGAATCGCCATCGCCTTGCCGGCGCCCGTGCGTTCCCACTCGTCCCAGATCTTGGGGTCGAAGGCGACGCCATGTTCGGCGAACCAGCGCATCGATCCCAGGTTGAAGATCAGCGTCTCGTCAGCGTCGAACACCACGGCGAACGGCTTTTTGTCGCACGGCACGTACGCCGGGGCCGCAGGCGTCGCGCCCGCCGCCAGGACGACCGAATCCATCGGACGCTTGGCGATCGCATGCTGCACATAGGCGGCGAGTTCGCCATAGGTCTGCCGCGTGGCCACGGCCCCTTCTGCTGACGCGAACAGCCATTGGTGCCCGGCAGGGGGCAACGGCGGCGTGGGCTTCACCGGCGAAGTCGCTGCGGGCGGCGGCGATGTGGGCGCCGCGACCGCGACAGGGATCGGCGTCGTCGCACAGGCGGAAAGCGCCAGCGCGGTCAGGCTGGCGAGCGCGGCCTTCATGCGGCCGTACGCTCGCGCGTTGTCCGGAACTCGATGCGCTTGTCGTAGGGCGCGCCGCAGATCAGCCGCTTGATATAGACGCCGGGCACATGGATCGCGTCGGGATCGAGCGATCCGACGGGCACGATTTCCTCGACCTCTGCGATCGTCATCAGGCTTGCGGTCGCCATCGGCTGGTTGAAGTTGCGCGCGGTCTTGCGGAAGACCAGGTTGCCGCTCTCGTCGGCCTTCCACCCCTTGATAATGGCGATATCGCCCACGATCCCGCGTTCCAGGATATAGTCCTGGCCGTCGAAATTCTTCACTTCCTTGCCCTCGGCAACCAGCGTGCCGACACCCGTCTTGGTGTAGAAGCCGGGGATCCCCGCGCCGCCCGCGCGGCAGCGCTCGGCAAGTGTTCCCTGCGGACAGAATTCGACCTCGAGCTCGCCCGCCAGATACTGCCGCTCGAATTCCTTGTTCTCGCCGACATAGGACGAGATCATCTTTTTCACCTGGCGGCTGCGCAGCAATTTGCCCAGGCCCACGCCGTCGATACCCGCGTTATTGCTCGCGATGGTCAGGCCCTTCACTCCCGAAGCCTCGATCGCGTCAATCAGGCGTTCGGGCATTCCGGACAGGCCGAAACCGCCGCAGCAAATCGTCATGTCGTCGCGCAGCAATCCGGCCAGAGCCGTCGTCGCATCGGGGTAGATTTTTTTCATTTAACCCTCGTCCCAACCCTGTTGTCCGGGCCATAGAAGCCGGGGCTTTCACGGGCAACCCGCGTGCGTGGATCGGCCTGCGCGCAAATCGTGCAATCGTATGTGCAGCAGTATCAATCCTGTTCTGCCACTGGAAACGCTGGCGGATCGAACTAACTCGAGCGTGCCAACTCAGGAGAATGGATCATGACCGATTACGCCGCCGACCTCGCCCTGTTCGTGGATGGCAGCTGGCGCGTCGGCGAAGGGCGAGACGCCCATGATGTGGTCAATCCGGCAACCGGCAGCACACTGGCCGAACTGCCCCTCGCCACCGCCGCCGACCTCGACGAGGCGCTCGCCGCCGCGGACAAAGGTTTCAAACTGTGGCGCGACACACCCGTGGATGCGCGCGCCGCCATATTGCGCAAGGCTGCCGCACTCATGCGCGAGCGCGGGGATGTCATTGCCCGGACACTGACCCTCGAACAGGGCAAGCCACTGGCCGAAGCGCACGGCGAAGTCGAAGGCGCGGCACAGATGTTCGACTGGTATGCGGAAGAAGCGAAGCGCAATTATGGCCGCGTGCTCGTCCGCCCGGCAGGACAGCGTTCGATCGTCATCAAGCAGCCCGTGGGTCCGGTCGCTGCGTTCAGCCCGTGGAATTTCCCCGTCTACCTGATGGCGAAAAAGCTCGCGCCCGCACTCGCCGCCGGATGCTCGGTTATCGCGAAGCCGCCGGAGGAGACGCCGGGGTGCGCCAATGCGGTGATGCGCTGCCTGGTCGACGCCGGACTGCCCGCGGGCGTGTGCCAGATGGTGTTCGGCGTACCCGACACGATCAGCCGCCACCTGATCGCCTCGCCGGTAATCCGGAAAGTCAGCTTCACCGGTTCCGTTCCTGTCGGGCGCCATTTGATGAAGCTCGCGTCGGATAGTCTCAAGCGCGTCACGATGGAACTCGGCGGCCATGCGCCGGTCCTGATCTTCGACGATTGCGACCTTGAAAAGACGCTCGACATGGTCGTACCGCAGAAATTTCGGAATGCCGGGCAGGTCTGCGTCTCACCGACGCGGTTCTACGTCCAGTCAGGGATTTATGACGCATTCCTAGAGGGATTTGCGAAGCGCACCGCCAATGTGACTGTCGGCAACGGCCTCGACGCCGCGACGAAGATGGGGCCGCTTGCCAATGTCCGCCGCCCGAATGCGATCGAAGCGCTGGTGGACGACGCCCGGACCAAGGGCGCGCGCGTGCTGGCGGGTGGCGAGCGTGGCGACGGCGGCTTTTTCTTCAAGCCGACGCTGCTTGCGGACGTACCGAACGAGGCCGACATCATGTCGAACGAGCCCTTCGGCCCGGTCGCAGTCACGGCGCGGTTCGAGAATTTCGACGATGCGATCGAGAAAGCGAACCGCCTGCCGCTCGGCCTCGCTGCGTTCGCCTTCACCGAAAATGGCCGCCGCGCGAACATGCTGAGCGATGCGATCGAAAGCGGGATGGTCGGGATCAACACCTTCGCCATCTCGAGCGCCGACGCGCCGTTCGGCGGTGTCAAGGACAGCGGCTTCGGCAGCGAAGGCGGATCGGAGGGGCTGGAAAGCTATATGGCCGTGAAGGCGATCCACACGGCGTAACGGCTAATTCCCCTCCCCGTCGGGAGGGGAAATCGCGACTTAACGGCAGCGCTTCTTGGCGGTGATCGTACGGTCGATCGCACGGCCTGCAAGCGCGCCGCCGACGGCACCGATCACCGGCCCGGCGATGCCGCCGCCGATCACCGCATCGCCGAGGACCGCGCCGCCGACACCGCCGGCGACAAGGCCGGTCGTGCCCGACGAATAGCGGCACTTCTTGTAATAGCGCTTCGACTTACCTTTGTAGGTTCGGGTCTGCGCTTCAGCGCCCGATGTCGGAAACGTCACGGCGGCCGGAACCACGAGCGAAACGGCGGCGAAAGAAAGCAGGAATTTACGCATGACACGGCCCTTGTGTTGTGAATGGATACGATAGCGAAACGGACCAGTCGCGCTTAGGTTGCATGAACGCAAAACAACATGGATCAACCGCGGGGATGACGCGCCAGATGGCAACCGTTAGAGCTGCGCCATGACTATCTCTCCCCGCACTGGCGGCCGCATTCTCGTCGACCAGCTCCTCATCCAGGGCTGCGACCGCATCTTCCACGTTCCCGGCGAAAGCTTTCTCGCGGTGCTCGATGCGTTGCACGACACGCCACAGATCCAGAGCGTGACCTGCCGGCAAGAGGGCGGCGTCGGCTTCATGGCCTGCGCCGACGGGACGATGACCGGGCGGCCCGGTATCGCCTTTGTCACGCGCGGGCCGGGCGCGACCAATGCCAGTATCGGCGTCCATGTCGCGATGCAGGATTCGCAGCCGATGATCCTGTTCATCGGCGACGTCGACCGCAGCATGCGCGACCGCGAAGGGTTCCAGGAGGTCGACTTCGCCGCGATGTTCGCGCCCCTGTGCAAATGGGCAGCGCGGATCGACGATGCGGCGCGCATCCCGGAATATATCGCGCGTGCCTATGCGACCGCCATGGCGGGACGCCCGGGGCCGGTCGTCCTTGCGTTGCCCGAGGACATGCTGTGCGATGTCGTCGAGGCGCGCGACCGCCCGCGTGTCGCCCCGCCCGAACAGGATCCCGATGGCGCGGCAATGGAACAGGTGATGGCGCTGCTGAAGGACGCCTGCGCACCCGTCGCCATCGTCGGCGGCGCGGGCTGGGACGCGGGTGCCGCGCATTATTTCGCCGAGTTCGCGACGCGGATCGGCCTGCCTGTTGCCGCCGCGTTCAGGCGACAGGACGCGGTGGACAACGCCTGCCCGGTCTACGCCGGAAACCTGGGCTATGGTCCCAACCCGAAACTGGTCGAGCGGATCAAAAACGCAGACCTGATCCTTGCGGTCGGCGCGCGGCTGGGGGAAGCGACGACGGACGGGTACACGCTGATCACGCTCGATCATCCCGACCAGGTGCTGATCCACGTCCACCCCGACCCGACCGAACTCAACCGCGTCTATCGCACCGACTTGCCCATCTGTGCCTATCCGCACGAGTTCGCCGAGATGGCGGCGCTGTGGGACGATGACATCATCCGCTTCAAGGACGGCGACGAGGCGAACGAACAGTGGCGCGCCTGGTCGACGCCCGCGCCGTTCGAAACGCCGCTCGACCTCGGCCAGTGTGTCGCGGCGATGCGCGAACGGCTGCCCGCCGATACATTTATCTGCAATGGCGCCGGGAACTTCAGCAGCTGGTGGCACCGTTACTGGCATTATTCCGGCCCCAGCTGCCAGCTTGCGCCGACGGCAGGCGCGATGGGCTATGGCCCGCCAGCTGCGGTCGCTGCCAGCCTGCGTTTTCCGCATCGCAAAGTAGTGGCGCTCGCGGGAGACGGCGATTTCCTGATGAACGGACAGGAACTGGCGACCGCGGTGCAGCATGGCTGCGACATGCTGGTGCTCATCATCGACAATGGCGGATACGGCACCATCCGCATGCACCAGGAACGCGAATATCCGACGCGGGTGAGCGGCACCGTGCTGCACAATCCCGATTTCGCAGCACTGGGCCGCGCCTATGGCGCATGGGCCGAAACGGTCGAAGCGACGGCAGACTTCGCGCCCGCCCTCGACCGCGCGCTCGCGCAGCCGGGTGTCAAACTGCTGCACCTCAAGACCGAAATCGAGCGCATTTCCGCGGGGACGACGATCACGGCTCTAAGGGCGAGATAGCCGCCTTACCGAACTCCGCCCCTCGAGGGGCGGCGGAGCGAAGCGGAGGGGGTGACAGCGCCACCCCCGGCTTCGCCGTCGCCCCTCGAGGGGCGAATTTCCATAAAAAGGGCCGCCCCGGTCGCATCGGGACGGCCCTTTCGTTCGCCTGCCGGTTCGAAAATCGGCCGCTGTCTTGTCAGACCTTGTCGCCCAGCGCGCCCTTCACGGCGCCGACGCCCTTTTGCAGGTCGCCCTTGGCTTCCTGAACGTCGCCTTCGGCACGCAGCTGTTCATTATCGGTGGCATCGCCGATTGCGCGCTTTGCCTTGCCGATTGCTTCGTTGGTGTGGCCTTTGATCTTGTCGGTCAGTTCGCCCATCGCGAAATCCTTTTCACTCGGCACCACTCGCGGTGTCGGGCATGAAAACGGACCGTAACGGATTGAGTTCCCTGATTTAGATCAATCCGGCGAGCGGCGACGACGGGTCGGCATAACGGCGCAAGCCCATGCGTCCGGCCTTGTAAGCGAGCCGCCCGCTTTCGACCGCCAGCTTCATCGCGCGCGCCATGGCGATGGGGTCTTTCGCCTCCGCAATGGCGGTGTTCATCAGCACGCCGTCGCAGCCGAGTTCCATCGCGACTGCGGCGTCCGATGCGGTGCCGACGCCAGCATCCACCAGCACGGGCACGCCCGCACCCTCGACGATCAGCCGTATGGTCACGCGGTTCTGGATGCCGAGACCGGAGCCGATCGGCGCGCCCAGCGGCATGATCGCGACCGCACCCGCTTCTTCCAGCTGCTTCGCGGCGATGGGATCGTCGACGCAGTACACCATCGGCTTGAAGCCCTCGCGGACCAGCACCTCGGTCGCCTTCAGCGTCTCGCGCATGTCGGGGTAGAGCGTCTTCGCCTCGCCCAGCACTTCAAGCTTCACCAGGTCCCAGCCGCCCGCTTCGCGTGCCAGCCGCAGCGTGCGGATCGCGTCGTCGGCCGTAAAACAGCCCGCGGTGTTCGGCAGGTAGGTGATCTTTTTCGGGTCGATGAAGTCGGTCAGCATCGGCGCCTTGGGGTCGCTGATGTTCACGCGCCGCACGGCGACGGTAACGATTTCCGCGCCCGACGCCGCCAGCGCCGCCGCATTTTCCTCGAACGACTTGTACTTGCCGGTGCCGACGATGAGGCGCGAAGTGAACGTCCTGCCGGCGACCGTCCAGCTGTCGGTCTTCACTTCCGCGACATGGTCGCCGCCGCCGACAAAAGTCACGATCTCGATCTCGTCGCCATCCTCGACCTTCACATCCGCCAGCGTCGAGCGCGGCACGATTTCCAGGTTGCGTTCGACCGCGACACGCGTCGGCTCCAGCCCCAGTTCGAGCGCGAGATCGGCAAAGCTCATCCCTTCGGTCACCCGGCGATGCTCGCCATTCACGCGGATCGAAATCGTGCCGTCTGTGCTCAAGGAATGTCGCCTAGGAATTGCGTGGAGGTGCCCCTGCATATAGGAACGCCGCGCGATGCCTGACAAGACGATACCCTTGCTTCAGACAGCCGCCGCTTGCGTGCTGGCGCTCACGGGCGCCGCACCGGCGTCGGCCACCCTGCCATCTTCCGTCCGCGACATGATCGAGGCGGCGCGCGACACGGGCGATCCGGCGACGCTCGACGCCATCGTTCGCGTCGCCCGCCGGACCAACCCGGACGCGGGGGCGGAGATCGACGCATTGCTTCCCCTGCCCCGCCTGATGCCGCTCGCCGTCACGCCGATGCCCGGCGAAGGGATCCCCGTGACCATCGCCGACATCGCGCCGCCGGTCATCTGGCGCGGCGAGGGCGAGCTGGGCGGCTTCCTGACGACGGGCAAGACGGAATCGGTGGGCGGCAGCGTGCTGTTCAAGGTGTCACGCGAGGAAGGCCCGTGGAAGCACAGCCTGGCCGGACGCGCCGATTACCAGGAAACCGGCGGCATCCTGTCGCGCGAGTTCTTCCAGCTCGCCTACAAGGCGGACTGGCGGGTCAGCGATGCGATGTATGCCTATGGCCTCTCATCCTATGAGCGCGACCGCCTCGCCGGGTTCTACGGCCGCGTGTCGACAGGCGCCGGTCTCGGCGTGAAGCTTGCCAATACCGAAGAATTCCGCGTGAACCTCGAGGGCGGCCCGGCGGTGCGCCACTCCTATTTTACAGACCTGCACCAGGAAACCGCCCTGTCGGCACGCGGGGCGCTGGGCATCGACTGGCGCATCACGCCCGGCCTGCGCGCACAGCAGAATGCGTCGGTCTATACGGAACCCGGCGCGACGAGCGTCGAATCGACGACCGCGCTCGACACGCGCCTGATGAAGAAACTCTCCGCGCGCCTTTCGCATTCTTTGCGCTACGAACGGGGTCCGCTGGCGACGTCGGTCGGCACAGATACCGTCACCCGCGCCAGCGTCGTCTATAATTTCTGAAAGGCATCATTTGCCCCGTCCCACGACCGTCTTCGTCCTCAACGGCCCCAACCTCAACCTGCTCGGCACGCGCGAGCCGGAGATTTATGGGTCGGACACGCTCGACGATATCGCGGGCATGCTGGAGGACCAGGCGCAGGCGCTCGGCCTGACCATCGACATGCGCCAGTCCAATCATGAGGGTCATCTGATCGACTGGCTGCATGAGGCGAATGCGGTCGGTGCGAAGGCCGTGCTGCTCAATGCCGCCGGCTATACGCACACATCAGTCGCCATTCTCGACGCGATAAAGTCGATCAAGGTGCCGGTGATCGAGGTGCATTTGTCCGACCCGCACAAGCGCGAGGACTTCCGCCATCACAGCTATGTCGCACTGGGCGCGGTCGCATGCTTTGCGGGCCACGGCGCGAAGTCCTATACGCTCGCGCTGGACGCGGCCGCCGCACTCTGACAATTGGGCAGCAAATCAAACAAGGGGTCCATATGACCGAGAAAGCAAGCGCGATGCAGGTCGATGCCGCGCTCGTCCGTCAACTCGCCGAACTGCTCGACGAAACCAGCCTGACCGAAATCGAGGTTCAGGATGGCGAGCGCAAGATCCGCGTCGCGCGTAAAGCCGCGCAGGTCGTAGCCGGTGCGCCGGCCGCAGCGCCCGCGCCTGTCGCGGCACCGGCCGCCGCGCCTGCGGCCGCAGCACCCGCAACCGCGCCCGCGAACGACCTGTCGAACGCGATGAAGTCGCCCATGGTCGGCACCGCCTACCTGGCGCCCGAGCCTGGTGCTAAGCCCTTCATCAACGTCGGCGACACGGTGCGCGAGGGCCAGACGTTGCTGATCATCGAGGCGATGAAGGTCATGAACCCGATCGCCGCACCGCGCGCGGGCAAGATCGCGAGCGTCCTGATCGAGAGCGGCCAGCCGGTTGAATATGATCAACCGCTCGTCGTGATCGAGTAGGACGCATGCCAGCCATCGAGAAATTGCTGATCGCCAATCGCGGCGAGATCGCCTTGCGCATCCATCGCGCGGCACATGAACTGGGCATCAAGACCGTAGCGGTGCATTCAACCGCCGACGCCGACGCCATGCATGTCCGCCTTGCGGACGAGGCGATCTGCATCGGGCCGCCGGCCGCCGCCGACAGTTACCTGAACATCCCCGCGATCATTTCCGCCGCCGAAATCTCCGGAGCGGACGCGATCCACCCGGGGTACGGGTTCCTTAGCGAAAACGCGCGCTTCGCCGAGATCATCGAGGAACACGGCATCATCTTCATCGGGCCGAAGCCCGAACATATCCGCACGATGGGCGACAAGATCGAGGCGAAGCGGACCGCGGGTGCGCTCGGCCTGCCGCTCGTGCCCGGTTCCGACGGCCCGATCAGCGACCTTGCCGAAGCGAAGGCGATCGCGGCGAAGGCGGGCTATCCCGTCATCATCAAGGCGGCATCGGGCGGCGGCGGACGCGGGATGAAGGTCGTCCCCGACGCCGACAGCCTCGAAAGCCTGATGGGTCAGGCGTCGAGCGAAGCGGCGGCGGCGTTCGGCGACGCGACCGTCTATCTGGAAAAATACCTCGGCAACCCGCGTCATATCGAGTTCCAGGTGTTCGGCGACGGCAACGGCAGTGCCATCCACCTGGGCGAGCGCGATTGCAGCCTGCAACGCCGCCACCAGAAAGTGCTGGAGGAAGCCCCTTCGCCGGTCATCAGCGCGGCGGAACGCGCGCACATGGGCGGCATCGTCGCGAAAGCCATGGCCGACATGGGGTACCGCGGCGCGGGGACCATCGAGTTCCTGTGGGAAGACGGCGAATTCTACTTCATCGAGATGAACACGCGCCTCCAGGTCGAGCACCCCGTGACCGAAATGATCACGGGCATCGACCTGGTCCGCGAACAGATCCGCATCGCGGAGGGCCTTCCGCTCAGTATCACACAGGAGGAGGTCGAGTTCACCGGCCACGCGATCGAATGCCGCATCAACGCGGAGGATCCCAAGACCTTCGCGCCCTCGCCGGGCCTTGTGAAGGCGTTTCATGCGCCGGGCGGCCTGCATGTCCGCTTCGATAGCGGCCTCTACACCGGCTATCGCATCCCGCCCTATTACGACAGCATGATCGGAAAGCTGATCGTGTACGGCAAGACCCGCGAGGCCGCGCTGATGCGCCTGCGCCGCGCGCTGGAGGAAACGGTGATCGAGGGTGTGAAGACCACAATCCCGCTCCATCAGGCACTGATCGCCAATCCCGATGTCCAGGACGGTGCATACACGATCAAGTGGCTCGAAGACTGGCTGGCGGAACAGGAATGACGCCGACACGCCGCACGGTCGTTTTCGGGGGGCTGGGCGCTTCGCTGCTGCTTCCGTCGTGCGCGACGATCCCCTCGTGGGACGATGCCGACGCGCTGGGCGTACTCGAAGCCAAGTCCGGCGGGCGCCTGGGCGTTGCGATCATCGACACCGGCACCGGCCGCATGATCGGGCATCGCGCCGCCGAGCGTTTCGGCATGTGTTCCACGTTCAAGCTGCCGCTTGCCGCGGTCATTCTTGCCGAAATCGATGCAGGGCGGATGAAGGCGGACCAGTGGGTGCCCTATGGCGCCGCTGACATGGTCCCGGTCCATCCCGTCACCGGTCCTAACCTGCCAAAAGGCGGAATGACCCTGATCGCGCTGGCCGAGGGCGCACAAAAGACGAGCGACAATGTCGCCGCGAACCTGATGCTGCGATTGCTGGGCGGTCCGCAGGGTTTCACCGCCAAGCTGCGCGATATCGGCGACGGCGTGTCGCGGCTGGACCGGTACGAACCCGGCATGAACCTGGTGATGCCGGGCGACATTCATGACACGACCTCGCCCGAGGCCATGGCGCGCATTATCGCGCATATCTTCGCAGGGTCCGTACTCACGCCCGCGTCGCTCAATCTGCTGACGGAGTGGATGGTGGGCACCAAGACCGGCGTGCGGCGCATTCGTGCGGGTCTTCCGGCCGGATGGCGCGCCGGCGACAAGACCGGGAGCGCCATCGATGTCCGCCCGAACCCGATGGTGAACAAGCTCAACGACGTCGCGATCGTCTTTCCGCCGAACCGGGCACCGATCGTCATCGCGGCCTATTTCGACGCCGCGGGGCACTTCGAAAAAAACCGCCCCAGCGACGAAGCCGTCCTTGCACACGTTGGCCGCATTGCCGCGGGAGCATTCGCATGATCATCGTTACCGGCACCGTGCTCGCCAAGCCCGATGCGTTCGACGAGATACTGGCGATCAGCACCGAACACGTCCTGCGTTCGCGCGCAGAGCCCGGCTGCATCAGCCATGCGGTGATGCGCGATACGGAGGAGCCGCTGCGCCTCCATTTCCTAGAGCGCTGGCAGGACATGGCCGTGCTGAAGGCCCATTTCGTCGTGCCCGCGTCGCGCGAATTCGGCGGCAACCTCGCCCGCCTTTCGTCCGAGCCGCCATCGATGCAACTCCATGACGCGACGGAGGTGTCGCCGCGTTGAGCGCCGTTGCGATCCGGCCCGCCGCCCCCGGCGACGACGCGGCCATCGCAACGATCTACGCGCACCATGTCTTGCACGGTACGGCGACGTTCGACCTGGAGCCGCCCCCGCCCGCCTTCTGGGCCAACAAGATCGCGGCGATCACGACACAGGGCCACCCCTTCCTGGTCGCGGACGCAGGCGAAGTCCTCGGCTACGCCTATGCGACGCCGTTCCGGGATCGCCCGGCCTATGCGCGGACCTGCGAGAACAGCATCTATGTCCGCGCCGATGCCGTGGGGCGTGGCATCGGGTCGGTGCTGATCGGCGCACTCATCGCGGCCGCGGCCGAAAGCGGTTTTCACGAAATGCTTGCGGTCATCGGCGGCGGCGAACCCGCGTCGGTCGCGCTTCACGCAAAGGCGGGATTCCGCCACGCGGGCCGCATGGAGCGGGTCGGGGAAAAGTTCGGCCGGTTGCTCGATACCGTTTACATGCAACGGACACTATCGACCGGCGATTGACTCATTTCGATATTTCGACGAATATCGAAATGATGAATGAAAGCCTGACCGTCGCTGCATTGGCTGCACTGGCGCAACAGCATCGCCTGCAGACGTTCCGGTTCCTCGTGCAGCACGGATCGGACGGCGCGGCGGCCGGCGACATCGCGCAACACATGGGCGTTCCGCCTTCGTCGCTGTCGTTCCACCTCGCGCAGCTGGAGCACGCGGGATTGATCACGCGCGTCCGCCAAGGGCGGTCGCTCATCTATTCGGCGAATTACGCCGCGATGACGGCGCTTGTCGGCTATCTCACCGAAAATTGCTGCGGCGGGCGGGAAACCTGCCTGCCCGGACAGGCCGCATGAAACGCCTGCTCGTTGCCGAAGCGATCGGCACCTGCCTGCTCGTCGCGACCGTCGTCGGTTCGGGGATCATGGCGCAGGCCATGTCGGGCGGGAACGGCGCCGTGGCGCTGATCGGCAACACCGCCGCCACCGGCGCGGTCCTTTATGTGCTGATCACCCTGCTGGGTCCGATTTCCGGCGCGCAGTTCAATCCGGCGGTGACACTGCTGCTGGCACGGCACAACCGGGCGATCATCATCCTCGTGCAATTCGCGGCGGCGATCGCCGGTACCGTGATCGCACATCTGATGTTCGGGCATGCCGTCGTGGAAGCGGGAACGAACGCGCGCAGCGGCCCGGCGATCTGGCTCGGCGAATTCGTCGCGACCTTCGGCCTGTTGATGACGATCCGCCTCGGCCAGCGTTTTCGGCCGGACTCGGTCGCCGCCCTCGTCGCGGCGTGGATCGTCGCCGGTTACTGGTTCACCTCGTCGACCAGCTTCGCCAACCCCGCCGTCACCCTGGCGCGCGCGCTGACCGAAAGCTTTTCGGGCATCCGCATGATGGATGTGCCCGGGTTCATGATCGCGCAAATGGCTGGCGCGGCGGCAGGATTTGTGTTGAGCGGCTGGCTCGTTTCGACACCGGACACTTTGGAGGAACAGCCCCTATGAAGGCCACGATCTGGCACAACCCCGCGTGCGGCACGTCGCGCAAGACGCTAGCGATCCTGCAGGAAACGCCGGGCGTCGATGTCGAAATCGTCGAATATCTCAAGACACCGCCGACGCGCGAACGGTTAAGCGGCCTTTACGCCAAGGCCGGCATCACGCCGCGTGAAGGGTTGCGGACCACCAATTCCCCTGCGGCCGAACTGGTCGCCGAACTCGGCATCGCGGACCCGGCGACGCCCGACGACGCCGTGCTCGACGCGATGATGGCGCACCCCGCGCTGATCCAGCGGCCTCTGGTCGAAACCGAAAAGGGCGTCCGCCTGTGCCGGCCACAGGATGTCGTCCGCGAAATTCTTTGATCAGCGACTGCCGCTGCCGGTTTAATTCATTGTAGAGCCAGATTGCGCGGACTAGGCGCGCGGGCAGATGCGCGCCCTGTCCTTCCCGTCGTCGCCAAACCGGCGCCGCATTGTCGCGTTCATCCTCACGCTGATCATCGAGGCGCTGTTCCTTGCCGCCTTCCTTGTGCCCTTCCCCGCATTCCAGAAGCGGCTGGAGCCGGTACTGTCGATGATTTCCCTGCGTCCGGCCGAAAAAGCGGAGGCATCGCACCAGCAGACCAGGGCGCGGGCGAAGTCGGCCGCCAAGGCCGCCGCCCCGCAAAAAACGCAACCGCCGCAGCCGGTCGATCCGAAGGCGCTCACCCCGCCCTATGTGAAGATGAGCCGCGAGGATTTCGCCGCGGGCGACATATCGAAGCTCCCCTCGCACAAGGGAGAGGGCGACACGGGCCAAGACACCGCTACGTCATCCTATGGCCCCGGCGAGGGACCGAACGGCGCACCGCTCTATAACGCTGCATGGTACCGCGAACCGACAGCGGGCGAGCTTGCGCTCTACCTGAAAAACAACATCCCGCCGAACAGCTCCGCGATGATCATGTGCCAGACCGCGCCGAACTATAAGGTCGAGAATTGCCGCGGCCTTGGCGAAAACCCGCCCGGTTCCGGCCTTGCCCGCGCGCTAAGACAGGCGTCGTGGCAGTTCAAGGTCGTGCCGCCGCGCGTCGGCGGCAAGCCGATTATCGGCGCCTGGGTCCGCATCCTGTTTACCTGGACCGAAAAATGATCCGTCCCAAAACGGATCACACACGCAACTGTCTCTAAAGCGACGTTATTCTCTCACGGAAGCGTAACACCGCCCCGCCATCGCCGCCCCAGCGCAGGGTCGCGCTTACTGTCTATGGGGTATTCACATGAACCGTTTCTTCGCCGCCGCGGTCGCGCTCAGCGCCGCCGTCTCGCCTGCCCATGCCGTCGTCATCGGCACCGCGGATTCGTCCAACAGCTATCCGTTCGGCGCCTATTCGGCATCGTACTTCCAGCAGATCTATAACAAGAGTGCCTTTTCCGCGCCGATCAGCATCAACAAGCTGACCTTCTACAACACGCTCAGCCCCTCGACGACCAAGCCGCTGACCGACACCTTCACGATCTTCCTGTCGACGACCAGCGCGGCGGTGACCGGTTTCGGCCAGACGAACATCCCGTTTGCCGATCTCCCCACCTACACGCAGGTCTTCACCGGCAAGCTGCAGACCAACGTCAACGGCCGCCTCGACATCGTGCTCGACACCGCATTCAACTATAACCCGACGCAGGGTAATCTGCTGATGACGGTGCGCGATTTCGATTTCGGGTCGGGCGGCAACCTGTTCCTCGACACCGACAACAACGTCGGCACGACGAACATCCGCACGTCGCAGTTCCAGTATCCCTGGAACACGGGCCTCGTCACCGGATTCAACGATGTGGCGGCGGTTCCGGAACCCGCCACTTGGGCCATGATGATCGGTGGTTTCGGCATGATGGGCGGCGCGATGCGTTACCGCCGCCGCAAGACCAGCGTCAGCTTCGCCTGATTACGATGATGGAGATGCCGCCGGCCGAAAGGCTGGCGGCGTTTTCGCGTCAGCCGTGCGCCTCGGCGGACCGCGAACCGACCGCTTCCTCGCTCTCGATGATGGCGTCCTTGGGATCGGTGCTTTCGGGCACATCGGCCACCGGCTCATCCGATTTCGGGCCGTACATCTTCAGATAATGCGCCTGTTCGTTCGCGCTGGCAGGCATCCAGCCGCTGAAATAGTCGCGGATGAAGAACTTATCGCACCGGATACACGTCGTGTAGAGCCCGGACTCGCCCTTGCTCTTGCGCGGACGTTTCAACTTGTGGCCGAATATTGCACACCATAATCGGCGCATAGATCACTCCGGGCGCCGCGAGATTTTGCAGGCAGGCCACATATAACCGGGGCCGGAGTGCATTCAAGCATACCTTTGGTAATACCCTTCATTATGAAGGTTAACAGGGACTTAGGGCAGGCTCCCTGGTACGCGGCGTCCACAGGAATGCCGCCGATGCGACGACCGCGAAGGCCCCCGCGAGTACGAAGGCGGGCAGGTAGCTGCCATAGACGGTCCGGATAACCCCCGCCCCGAACGCCGCGGTCGCAGCACCCAGCTGGTGCCCGGCAAGGATCCAGCCGAACAGGATCGTCCCGTCGCTGGGCCCGAACGCCTGCGTCGCGAGCTTCACCGTCGGCGGCACCGTCGCGATCCAGTCGAGACCGAAGAAGATCGCGAAGATAGCCAGGTTGACCGTGTTCCACCCGACGAACGGCAACACCATCAGCGACAGGCCGCGCAGCCCGTAATAGACGAACAGCAGCTTGCGCGGGTCGTAGCGGTCGGTCAGCCAGCCCGACGCCGTCGTTCCGAACAGGTCGAACAGCCCCATCGCCGACAACAGCCCCGCCGCCGCGACCGGCGCGATGCCATGGTCGCCGCAATAGGCGATGAGGTGCGTCCCCACGAGGCCGTTGGTCGTCAGGCCGCAGACGAAGAACGTCCCGAACAGCAGCCAGAACACCGGCTGCTTCATCCCGCGCCCCAGCGCGGAAAAGGCGAGGCCGACGCTCGCGGCCTGCTTCATCGCGGGCGGGGGCGGCGTGTCGTCCGCCTCGCCGTGCCGCCGCGTGCCGACATCGCCGGGATGTTCGGGGATGAGGAGCGCGACCAGCGGGATCAGCAGTGCACAGGCGATGCTGACCACCAGCACCACCGGCCGCCACGCCCCGCCCTGCGACAGCCAGGCGATGACCGGCAGGAAGACGAGCGCGCCGGTCGCGGTACTGGCGCTCAGTAGCCCCATCACAAGGCCCTGACGCGTCGCGAACCAGCGGTTGACGATCGCCGCGCCCAGTACGGACGCCACCGCCCCCGACCCGATCCCGGCCAGCACGCCCCAGGTCAGCACATAATGCCACGCCTGCGTCATCCAGAGGCTGGCGAAGGTCGAGACAGACATCAGCGCCAGCCCGCAGATCATCGTGCGGCGGATGCCGAAACTCATCATCAGCGCGGCGGCGAACGGCCCCACGAGACCATAGAGGAAGATGCCGACCGCGGCCGCGAAGCTGATCGTCGCGCGGCTCCACCCGAAATGCATTTCCAGCGGAATCATGATCACGCCCGGCGTCGCGCGCAGTCCTGCGGAAAACAGCAGCGAGATAAATGTGACCCCAACCACCATCGGCGCGATCGATCCGCGCGGCAGCAGGCGTGCGATGGCGGCCATTATCGTGTCCTCTTCAAGTCGGCATGCGCGGCACTGCCCAGCACCCGCAACTGTGTCTGCAACGCGGCCCAGGCCTCTGCGCCCATCGCGCCGACCAGCCCGTCCTGCACCTTTTCCCAGGCCGGCGTCGCCGCCAGCATGGCCGCGCGGCCCGCGTCCGTGATCGACGCCAGCTTCGCGCGCCCTGCCCCATCCGCGACCGACACCCAGCCGTGCCGTTCGAGCGGCGCGATCAGCCGGTAGAGCGATGTCCGGTCCATCACGAGCAATTCCGCCAGCCGGCTGAGCGGCATCGCGCCCTGCCGGTCGAGATTCCGCAGCACCGCGAACTGCGTGATGGTCATGCCGCTGTCGGCGAGACCCTCGTCATAAGCGCGGGTTACGGCGCGGGAGGCTTTGCGCAGGGTGGTGCAGACGCAGGGATGCGAGAAAGTCATAATGATGATGTATATGCATCATCGAGGAAGAGCAAGCATCGTCAGGGAAACCACATCGAGGACAGCAGTCAGGCGGACGCCACCGGATTGAGCTTGATCGCGAAACTGTATCGTGGCGCGTAACAGATGCGGGACGGCGGGCGACCGACATGCGGGATCGCGCCGTCGAACAAAAGGAGCCGTCCCGGCCTGGGGCTCGCGCAGAACATCGCATCGCCCGACGCGTCGAAGAACATGGTCTCGCCGCCCCACTCGGGCTCCCATTGAGCCGACAGGAACCAAAGAGCGGTGAGGCCACGCTGATCGGGCGCACAATCAATGTGGGTATAGAGCATGTCGCCGTACGCGGCGTAATTCGTATACGCCCGGTACGCCCGATACGCTTCGCCCGGCCGGGCACAAGCGATGGCACTTTCAGTCGCGGGCCATAGCGGCAACTGTACCACGTTCGCGAGAGGCATCTCACTGGCCCAATGCTTATATTCGGCGGTCTCGGGCTTGGCGAATTCGGTGCGTGTGAACGACGCCCGCCCGAGTGCTTCGGCGTAACTGCCGAGCTCTCCCTCCGCTATCAGCCCGTCGAACACGAAGACGTCGCGGCCTTCTACGCGAGCGTGCCGCGTTGGCGAGAGTTCAGTTTGCATAGGCCGATACTACCCACATCCTGAATGTCGGCAATCGGGTCGTTAGCAGACCGATTGCCAAAGGCGTTGCATGAGATCCGGAACCGGCGATTTCTTCTGTCCTACATGCAGAAGTTCAGCAAAGTTCTTTCTTTGTTCTCATTCACCGGAGCAAGGTATGACCATCAACTCAACCCCCCGCCACGACGGTTTCACGCCCGCACGGCAAGTCGCGTTCCTCGAAAACCTCGCTGCCACGGGCATGGTGCGCCATGCGGTGAAGGCTGCGGGCATGAGTCACGAAGCCGCCTACAACCTTCGTCACCGGGCCGAGGGAGCCGCATTCCGGGTCGGCTGTGACGCGGCGTTGCTGATGGCACGGGCACGGCTGGCCGATGCATTGATGGAGCGGGCGATCGAGGGGCAGGAGGAACTGGTGGTCCGCGATGCCGACGCGGGGACGCGGACGCGCCACCGGCATGACAACCGCCTGGCGCTGTCGCTGCTCGCGCGGCTGGACCGGCTTGCGTCGGATACGCCGCCATCGATCGCGCCCGGTGTCGAAACGCCCGGCCATGCCGCGCACGCCGATGCGCGCATCGTGACGGGCGCGTGGGACAGCCTTATTGCGCTGGTTGAAACGGGCGGAGATGGAGCAGCGCTTACGGCGTTCCTCGACGCCAATCGCCCGCCGCCGCCGCCAGTCGAAAACGCGCCGGGACCGTGTCAACTTTGCGCCGGAGATTTCGAGGGCGAGCCGTATGAAGCCAGTGAGACGGACCTGCGCGACACCTTCATGGTGTGGCGCGACGAGGGCGGCCGGTATCGCACCAACTTTCCGCCCCCGCCCGGCTTTGCCGGTGAGGAAACGGGCGTGTCGGGCCATGGCGATCCCGACTGGAAACAGTACAGCCGCAGCCTGACCCCGCGCGAAGCAGTCTATGAGGCCGCGATCCAGGCCGCCAGCGACGGTCAGACGCGCGCAAAGGCCGACGCCTGGCGACGCGAATGGTTCGGTATTGACGAGGGCGAGGACGAGATCGGCACGCCCGGAAAGACGCTGACAATCACCGGACTGCTCGACGATGGCGGCGAAATCACGCGCGAAATGGTGGAACCGGACTGATGCCCGGTCCCGTGCGCGCGGCGTTACTTCGCCTGGTCGATCGCTTCGCCCGCCTTGTCGGCGGCCGCACTCACGCTCTTGGCGGCGCCCGCGATGGCATCGTTCTTCTTCACCGTGGAATCTGTGTTCATGAACACGAAATAGCCGCCGATCAGGACTGCGATCAGCAGGACGAGCGCCATGATTGCGGTGCCTCCGCCGCCGCCGCGGTGCTCTTCTACGACGATCTTGGTGGTCTGCGGCTGGGGCTGGTCGGCCATCGGGACATCCTTGTTGTTTCTCTGGCAGGCGGAACGAAATGGCGGGGACGAATGTTCCGATGGAGCAATTTCGTCCCGTTCCGGGACGGACGGGGCCAGCCGTTGCTGCGACGCGGCAAAACGATGCTGCAACGCGGAACACATCCGCCCGCGCATGGTTACCGCCCTGTTCGGATTTCTGCGCACCGCTCCGGCCGCAGCCGAACCCATATAAGGGGTCTCAGTAATGCGTAAGACACTCATCGGTCTGGCCGCACTGGCCATGGCGAGTTCGGCCAATGCGGCCGTCGTGGTGAATTTCGTGCAGGGTGCGTCGCCCCTGTCCGCCGGTTTCACCGTGTTCGAAAACTTCGAAGGCTATACCAACGGACAGTTGCTGGCAGGCGCGACCAATGCCCGCGCCTATTCGGCAACACAGGTGGGCACCGCTGCCCGTCCTGCTTTCAACAGCACCGGAAACTTCGGTGCGGCACTCGGTGGTG
Organism: Pseudomonadota bacterium; assembly: GCA_040388515.1. Classification (GTDB taxonomy): domain Bacteria; phylum Pseudomonadota; class Alphaproteobacteria; order Sphingomonadales; family Sphingomonadaceae; genus Sphingomonas_O. The sequence continues at coordinate 95,861 of JAZKBQ010000007.1, forward strand.
CGCCATCGAGCTATACCGTGAACTTCGGGCCGACCCGCGCCTTTTCGTTCGTGCTGGGTTCGCTCGATACCTACAACAGCCTGACCCTGCTGTTCTCGAACGGCACGACGCAGACGTTCAACGGGGCGCAGATCGCCCTGGGCGCCGATGCCGATGGCAATCAGGTGCAGGCCGATTCCAACGGCCGCGTGTCCTACACCGCACAGGCGGGCGATCCCTCGATCGTCGGCGCCACCTTCGGGTCGACCGGCTTCTCGTTCGAGTTCGACGATCTGGCGACCTTGGCCAACAGCCCCGTTCCCGAACCCGCCACCTGGGCGATGTTCCTGCTGGGCTTCGGCATCGCGGGACGCGCCATGCGCCGGCGCAAGACGCTCGGCGTCGCAGCGTTCAGCTGATTGCGGGACCGGTTACAAGGCGGCGTCGTCCAGTCGGACGGCGCCGCTTTTTGGCGTTAGCGCGGGGCTGGAACCTTGCCCTTCGGCACGCCCACCGTCGGCACGACCGGCGGCGGCGGGAAGTTCTCGGGCTTGTAGATGCCATGCAGCGCGTCGATCGTGGCCTGACGGCGCTCGAGATAATCCTCGCGGGTCGCGGTATAGGCGCCGCGGGTGTCGTTACGGCGGGCCTGCAGTTCCTCGTCGAGCTGCGCGCGCCGGTCGATCTGGCCCAGCACGGCAGACGGAATGTAGAACCAGGCCTGGTTGAACGGCTTGCTCGCGATGGCCGGAATAAGGCTGCGATTCGCGATGATGCCGACCAGGTCGCGCACCGTCGTCGGCCCGATCAGCGGAATGTACAGGAATGGCCCGGGCGGCACGCCGTAGAAGCCCAGCGTGTTGCCGAAACCGTTGATGCGGAGCGGCAGGTGGAACGGCTTGCGCTTGGCGATATCGAAAATGCCGAGCACACCGAGCGTAGAATTGATCGCGAAACGGCCGATCGTCTCGAACGTCTTGCCGATCTTGTGCTGCAACAGGAAGTTCAGCGCGTTGACCGGCTCGGTCAGGTGGTCGAGGAAATTGCGGACGCCGTCGCGGATGGGCGCGGGAACGGTGCTGCTATAGGCAAGCGCCGCCGGGCGGACGAGGTTCTGGTCGATCGCCTGCACGACCTGGAACGATGCCATGTTGATCGCCTGCGCCGGATCTTCGGGCGGCGGGCGAAGGCGGCCGGTAACGACGATGTCATCGTCTTCGGGCGGCTTGGCGGCGCCGGCCGCCGGTCCTGCGGCACTTGGAACCGGCTGCGATTCGGCCGGGTTGCCGGTGCCGGGCGCCGAAGGTGTCGGCATGGTGCCCCGGGGATCAGGCGCGATATATTGCGCCCGCGCCGTGACGACGATCTCGTCATAGGTAACGGGTACGACGATGTCTGCGGCACGTTCGCAGGTGGCGCCACTGCCGTCCACAGCCGCGCTGGCAATAAAGAATGCCGCACTGACCGTGGTAAGAGACATCCGCTTGATCCCATTGAGGACTTAGCGGTCCTGCGATCGTTGCTGAGCGGCCCCGCGCCGCACAGGAAATTCCCTTACTTATCAGACACGCCGCTGGCAATGTCCTTTGATGAGACATCGGCTTGCCGCCCCGCACTTTCGCTGTGCTGGATATGTAAAAATCGGGACATTTCCGTAGCTTTGCGACCTGTTCAGATCACGCGTGCCGCGGTAGCAAGGGCTATGGCAACGATCGCGGTCTATTCGCTGAAAGGCGGCGTCGGGAAGACGACGCTGGCGGTCAACCTTGCGTGGGGGGCCGCAGTCCAGTCGTCGCGCCGGACATTGCTGTGGGACCTCGACCCGCAGGCGGCATCCAGTTGGCTGCTGGGTGACGAGCGCAAGGCGAAGGACGCGGCGCACGCGGTCTTCGCCAAGGACGTTTCGCCCGAAAAGCTCATAATGCAGACGGCGACGCCGGGTCTCGACCTGCTGCGCGCCGACGCCAGCCTGCGCGGACTCGACCAGTTCTTCTTCGAACTGGGCAAGCGCAAGCGGCTGGCCAAGCTGCTCGGCGATCTCGACAAGACCTATGACCGGATCGTGCTCGACTGTCCCCCGGGCCTTACCGAAACCAGCGAACAGGTGATGCGTGCGGCGGACCTCATCCTGGTGCCGGTCATCCCCTCCCCCCTCTCGCGCCGTGCGCTCGACGAGGTGGTCGCCTATCTGGCACGCGAGCATGGCAAGCATGCACCGATCCTGCCGGTCTACTCGATGGTCGACCGCAGGCGGGCGCTCCACGTGGCGGCGCTCGAGGGGAATGCCGACTGGCCGGTCATTCCCATGGCGAGTGCGGTGGAGCAGATGACGGTGCGCCGTGCCCCCGTCGGCAGCTTCGCGCCCAATTCACCCGCCGGTGAGGCCTTCTCGCGCCTGTGGACCGGTGTCGAGCGCAAGCTGGCGCGCGTGCGGAGCAAATGAGCGCGCCGATCCCGCCACTCGACCCCGAAATGCTGCTGCGCGCCTATACGGTCGGCGTGTTTCCCATGGCCGACAGCCGCGACGCTCCGTCGGTATATTGGGTGGAACCCCGGACCCGGGCGATCCTGCCGCTCGACGGCTTCCACCTGTCGAAGTCGCTCCGCAAGACGCTGACGTCGGGCCGTTTCGAGACGACCGCCAACCGCGACTTCGACGGCATCGTGAAGCTGTGCGCGGAATCGGTCGAGAACCGGCCCGAAACCTGGATCAACGCGCAGATCGAGACCGCGGTCGCCATTCTCCACGCCCAAGGACACGCCCATTCGATCGAAACCTGGGAGGACGGGCGGCTGGTCGGCGGACTCTACGGCATCTCGCTCGGCCGCGCGTTCTTCGGCGAATCGATGGTCAGCCGCGCGACGGACGCTTCAAAGGTCGCGCTGGCCCATCTGGTCGCGCGGCTCCGCGCGGGTGGCTTTACCCTGCTCGATTGCCAGTTCCAGACGCCCCATCTCGCGTCGCTCGGCGCGACCGAGATCGGGCGCAATGCCTATATGGAATTGCTCGACGCAGCAGTCGGCGCGACGGGGGGCGGCGTTGCCGAATCGACCGCATCGGACTCCGGCGATTTCGGCGCACTGGACCGCGACGACCCCGACCGTTCGCCATCTGATACCGTCACCGTATCCGGCCCGACTTCTGCGTGGCGCATCTTACAGGCCTTGGCCCAGACGTCGTAGACCGGGTGCTGCACGACGTTCAGCGACGGCGATTCCCTAAATAGCCAGCCGGAAAACACCTTGCTCCACATGTCGCCGATGGGCTTCTTCACCAGCACCTGCACGAACGCACCGGTCATGTGATCGGCTTCCCAGTCGGCGGTTTCCTCGCATGCCTTCAACCGGACGACCAGATCGCCGATGCGGACCGCTTGACCGGGCTTCATGTCGATGTCGCGCGACAAGCCGGTGCGTTTGTTGAGGATGCCGAGCGTCGCGACGCGCTCCGCCATCGGCGTATCGCCGGCCTGCGGCTTGGGCGCTGCGACATCCGCAGGCTTCGGAGCGGCGGGTTTCGGTATCGGCGCAATCGGGATTTCGGCGGAATTCGTCAGGTTGCCGACCATCGGCGCCGCCACGGCCACACCGACCGCGGCCAGCAATACCCCGATGACGGCTGCGCGCTTCACGACCGGCTCATTGGGCGTCCGGCGCCCAGGCCTCGTAATCGCCGGTCGCCGGCGCGCGCACGCCGCCCTGCTCCATCGCGCCACTCGGCCGATAGGCAACGATCGTGCCGGTCGCGTTCGCCTTTGCTTCCTTTTCCCAGCGCCGCGCCGGGGGCAGGCTCGCATCCGGCACATCGTCGACCTGGTTGTGGAGCCATGCGTGCCATTCGGGTGGAACGCGGCTGGCATCGTTGACACCGTTATAGACGACCTGGCGGCGCGGTGATCCGTCCACCGTCTTGCCGCCGACATAATAGACATTGCCGAGCGCATCTTCGCCGACGCGCTTGTTGCCCATCAGGCCGATATGCGTGCCGATGGTCGCGCCGTCCCACCAGGTGAAGATCTTGCCGAGTATGCCCATGGTCGCCCGCTTAGTCCGCACGCCGTGCGGACGCAATTGCTACTGCGCGTTCCAGCTGACGCGGTCGCCGGGCTTCAGCCCCAGCTTCGCCGCACGCCCGCCCTCGATTTCCAGCACGGCGCCCACCGGCTCGGACGAAGAGACCGGCTCCAGCGAGTGCGGAACGGCCCGGGCGGCGATGTTGGCGATGGTGCCGTCGCTGCGAATGAACAGCATATCGAGCGGAATGAGCGTGTTCTTCATCCAGAAACTGGCGAATCGCGGCGGGTTCATCGGAAAGATCATGCCGCGATCGGCGCCCAGATGCGTCCGGAACATCAGGCCGCGCGCCTGTTCCGCCCCCGTCCGCGCGACTTCGACCTTGAAAGCATATTGCCGCTTTCCCGACGCGATGGTCAGCGGCACGGTTCTGCCCGCTTCCGCCGAAGCCGACTTTTTGGCAAGCACAGACACACTGCCGCCCGCGACGAGCGCGGCGGCGAGGGCGATAACCAGCCCCTTGTTCTTAAGCAGCAATCGGGCTCCACCTCGACGGTCAACGGCCCCTTCTCACCCTGCGCGATGCGAACACGCAACGGCTGGTCGGGGGCGACGTCGGTGTATCCGGCCCTTCGCAAGGTTTCCATATGAATAAAAATGTCCTCGTCGCCCCCCGGGCGCGTGACGAAACCGTATCCCTTCAAACGGTTGAACCATTTGACGACGACGGTTTCGATCGGCCCCGCGTCCTCGATCAATGCGCGCGCATCGCCCCGGGTACGCCGTTCGACGGCACGGGCGTCGGCATCCGGACCGGTCGCCGTTTCCAGGTCGAATGAAACGACCGCCACAGCCTGCGCGCCACGATCGGTATCGATGACGTCGAGAACCACCGTCGCGCCGTCGGGCAATGTGCGCCGGCCATGGGGACGTAACAGCGAAAAATGGACGAGGACGTCGCCCCGTTCGGTCACGGCAAACCCGAAGCCCTTGGTCGAATCGAACCACTTGATCGAGCCGAACGCGCGCGCGACATCACGGCCGTCGACGACCGCGGCTTCTCCGTGGGCAGACGCATCGCCCGGTTCGGTGGGTTGTTCGTCCATCATGGATCCGCCCCTGCGACAGCCCCATTACACGCATCGACGCGATTCGTAACGGTTAGCGATCGAAATCGAAGGGTTGATCAGCGATTGTATCGTCCGGTCGTGCCGATGAAAAATGCCGGGCAAGTTCGAAGTCGTGGCCGGCCCGTACCAAAGCCGCGAAATGCCTACGCTGGTCCGCGGGCGTGGTCGCAGTCTCGCAGAATGGGCCGAGCCGCCGTCGCCTTGCGAATGCCTCGGCCGCGGCGAATGCCTCATCCCGGTCGGGCGCCAGTGTCTCCGTGATCGCACGCGCCACACCGGCCGCATCGAGCGATTGTGCAAGGCGACGGTGTCCGTAACCACGCCGCGACAGCGAACGCGCCCGTGCCTGCGCGAATTCGGCATCGTTGATGTAGCCGGCAGACACGAATTTGGCCGCAATGGCATCCACCCGCGGCGGTTCGTCACCGTGCCATCCACGGGCGACGACCTTGCGCTTCAGATAGGCTTTCAACCGCGCTTCCGTCGTCGCAAAGCGCCCGACATAGTGAAGCGCAAGGGATTCGAGGGTCGCCGTATCGAGCGGCCGTACAGGGCGGGAAGACCGGGATTGCGACAAAGCGCCGTTTTTCTGCCACAGTCGAACCGGAATGAGAACGCTGCGTTTCAGTACCAACAGACAAAGTCGCAACCGGAGCCATAATTTGCAAGACATCGCCGACGTGACGACGCACGCCATTGCGCCGACTCCCAGCGACGACGGCCGACCGCGACGGTTTGCTGATTTCGAAACGCTTTCCGATGCGCTGGACTATGCCGCAGATGGTACGCTCGGGCTGAATTTCTACGACCCGCGCGGACGGCTGGCGCGCGCCTATCCCTATTCGGAACTACGCACCGATGCGCAGGCGATGGCCGCACGTCTCGTCGACCAAGGCATCCTGCCGCAGGACCGTGTCGCACTGATCGCCGAGACCGGCCCGGAGTTTGCTGCGCTATTCTTCGGCTGCATCCTGATGGGTGCGTGGCCCGTGCCCCTGCCCTTGCCGACATCGTTCGGCGGGCGCGACGCGTTCGTCGACCAGTTGGCCGTCCAGATGAAGAGTGCGGCGCCGGTCGTGCTCTTCCACCCTGCAGAACTCGACTCGATGGCGGCCGACGCGGCGCAAGCGGCGGGATTGAACGCCATCGACTGGCAGAGCTTTGCGGAACGTCCCGCGAGCGCATTCAAGCCGCACGCCGCGCAACCGGACGATATCGCCTATCTGCAATATTCGAGCGGATCGACGCGTTTCCCGCATGGCGTGATCATCACGCACCGCGCGCTGCTCAACAATCTCGCGGCGCATTCGCATGGCATGGAAGTCGTTCCCGGCGACCGCTGCGTCTCGTGGCTGCCCTGGTATCACGACATGGGCCTCGTCGGATGCCTGCTCTCGCCGGTCGCCAACCAGGTGTCGGCGGATTATCTGAAGACCGAGGATTTCGCCCGTCGTCCGCTCGCCTGGCTCGACCTCATCAGCCGCAACCCCGGCACGACGCTCAGCTATTCGCCGACCTTCGGCTATGACATCTGCGCGCGCCGCATCTCGTCGCAATCGCACATTGCCGACCGGCTCGACCTGTCGCGCTGGCGTGTGGCGGGCAATGGCGCGGACATGATCCGGCCCGACGTCATGCAGGCATTCGTCGATGCTTTCGCGCCCGCCGGGTTCAAGGCCAGCGCTTTCCTGCCGAGCTATGGCCTGGCCGAAGCGACACTTGCCGTATCGATCATGCCCCCGGGCGAAGGCATCAGCGTCGAACTGGTCGAGGAAACCGACCTGTCGGGCGTTCCCGAAGACGGTCACCGGCCGCAGCGGTTCCGCGCGATCGTCAACTGCGGAAAGCCCGCGCGCGACATGAAGGTCGAAATCCGCGAGGAAGACGGTCCCGCCCTTCCCGAACGCGCGATCGGCAAGGTCTGGTGTTCAGGCCCGTCGATCATGTCGGGTTACTTCCGCGACGAAGTATCGACGGCGGCCTGCATGAAGGACGGCTGGCTCGACACCGGCGACATGGGCTATTTGTCGAACGGCTATGTCTTCATCGTCGGCCGGGCGAAGGACATGATCATCGTCAACGGCAAGAATCACTGGCCGCAGGACATCGAATGGGCGGTCGAGCAATTGCCGGGATTCAAGCCCGGCGACATCGCAGCCTTCGCGATCACGACCCCCGGCGGTGAAGAAACCCCAGCGGTCCTGGTCCAGTGCCGCACCACCGACGATGCCGAACGTTCGCGCCTGCGCGATGCGATTCGCGAAAAAGTGCGTGGAATCACAGGCATGAACTGCGTCGTGGAGCTCGTTCCGCCCCGCACGCTCCCGCGGACCAGTTCGGGCAAGCTCAGCCGCGCCAAGGCCCGCAACCTGTATCTTTCGGGCGAAATCCAGCCTTACGCACTCGCGGCTTAAGTGTCGGGTTCGGTTACCGAAAGCTAACGTCTTCCGCGCTAATGGCAGCGCGTGAGAAAAAAATCCGCAACAACGCCGAATGCGCCGGCCACGCCCAAGCTCGAATGGGCGACAGTTCTGGGCCTGAAGGAACACGCCGGTTCCGACTGGGGCCGTGTGCGTGGCGCACAGGTCGACGTCGTGCACAAGCTGGCGCCGGTCCGGCTGGTAATCTGCATCCTGGGCGTCGCCGCCGTCATGCTTTCCATGATCGGCAGCGCGCCGATGCTGGTCCTTTACGGCTGGGCGATCGGCTGCGGAACGCTGGTCGCACTCGCCGGCTATCCCAAGCTGCGGCATCGTGGCATGGTTATCCAGACCGCGACGCGTGCCGAACTGCAGGGCGAAAGCGTCTGGGCATCGCTGATGGGCATCGCATGGGGCTCCGCGTTCGTGCTGTTCGCCCCGCATGCCTCGCCCATCCAGCTGTTGCTGCTCTGGGCATTGATGACGGCGCTGATGGCGTCGTCCGCGTTCGCGCTGTCCGCCGTTCCGCTTGCGACATCCGTCTTCCTGCTGATCGTCGGCGGGTCGATGAGCTACGCAACCTATTCGCTGGGCCTGAACCTGGTCGCGGCAATCGCGGTCATTTTCACCGGCAGTTTCATCGGCGCCTGCCTCGTCGCCGGCCGCAATTTCATCGTCCATGAATCGGCGGGACTGGTGCTCGCCGAAAAGAACGAGGTCGTCAGCCTGTTGCTGCGCGAATTCGACGATTCAGGCGGGGACTGGATGTGGCAGACCGATGCCGGAAAGTGCCTGACGCACGTCAGCCCGCGCTTTGCCTATGCACTGGGCGTCGAAACCGACGCGCTGGAAACCAAGCCGCTGCTGGAAATCCTGGCTGGCGAAACCTGGGAAGCAGGCAATTTTGCCGCAGGTCTGCGCGAACTCGCCGAGAAGCTGAAGCGGCGCGAAGCCTTTTCCGACCTGATCCTGCCGGTCACAATCAACGGCGAATCGCACTGGTGGGAGCTTTCGGCATCGCCGCGTTATGACGAGCGCGGCACGTTCCTGGGCTTCCGTGGCGTCGGCTCCGATGTGACGGCGCAGCGCCGCAGCGCCGACAAGATCAATCACATGGCACGGTTCGACACACTGACCGGCCTGCCCAACCGCCTGCAGGTCACCGAAGCGCTGGGCGAAGCCATGGCCGAAGCCGAACGCTGGCGCGGACGCTGCGCGTTCATGATGATCGACCTCGACCGGTTCAAGGCGGTCAACGATACGCTCGGTCACCCGATGGGCGACCGCTTGCTGACCCGCGTCGCCGAACGGCTGCAGGGCCTGATGACCGACGGCAATAGTTGCGGCCGACTGGGCGGCGACGAATTCGCCGTGGTCGTGCGCGATGCGAGCGATTCGGCGAAGCTCAACCGCCTGGCGCGCACGATCATCGAAACGCTGTCGAAGCCGTACGAAGTCGACCAGCACACGCTGTACATCGGCGCATCGGTCGGCACCGCCACGGGTCCGCGCGACGGCCGTTCGGTCGAAATGCTCATCCGCTCGGCGGATCTCGCGCTCTATCGTTCGAAGGACGAGGGCGGCGGCGCGCACAATGCGTATGAGCCGCAGCTTCACGCCCATGCCGAAGAGCGCCGCATCCTCGAAATCGCGCTGCGCAAGGCGCTCGAGAAGAACCAGTTCCACATTCACTACCAGCCGGTGGTGAGTGCCGAAGGCGGAACGATCGAAAGCTTCGAAGCGCTGCTGCGCTGGCAGCATCCCGAAATGGGCAACGTCAGCCCGGCTCGTTTCGTGCCCGTGGCCGAGGAAGCGCGCCTGATTGCCCCGATCGGCGAATGGGTGCTGCGTTCCGCATGCGAGGAAGCGATGCGCTGGCCGGATTCTGTCCGCATCGCGGTGAACGTGTCGGCCGAACAGCTGACCGATCCCAATTTCGTGACCGCAGTCGTCTCGGCATTGGCGCACAGCCGCCTGCCCGCACACCGGCTCGAACTCGAAGTCACCGAAAGTGTGTTCATGCGCGAAGGCGCGGGCGCTGTCGGCATTCTCGAACAGTTGCTGAAGCTCGGCATCCGGCTTGCGCTCGACGACTTCGGCACCGGATATTCGTCGCTGGGTTACCTGTCGAAGACGAAATTCTCGACGATCAAGGTCGACCGCAGCTTCGTCCAGGGCGCTGCCAAGAACGTGCCCGAGGCGCTGGCGATCATCCGGGCCGTCGTCGCCATGGCCGACAGCTTGGGCATGACGACCACGGCAGAGGGTGTCGAAACCGACGCCGAATACCAGCTCGTCCGTCGTTTGGGCTGCCGCAAGGTACAGGGTTATCTTTTCGGCCGCCCGATGGCGCCCGAAGACGCGCGGATGCTCTTCGACACAGTGCGCCGGAACGTCGCCTAAAGATCGGGGACTTCCGGCTGGCAGGAGTGGAGGGGCTCGAACCCCCGGCCCTCGGTTTTGGAGACCGATGCTCTACCAGCTGAGCTACACTCCT
>JAZKBQ010000008.1:0-52740 GCA_040388515.1 Pseudomonadota bacterium
CCGCTCGAATGCCCGCACATCCGCTCGATCGCGAGGTGCGTCTTGCCGGTGTTGGTGGGGCCCAGCACTGCGGTCAGCGCCGGGCGATTGAACGCAGACATCGGGACTACATCGGAACTAACCCCGCGCGACGCAAGCAAAGTCCCGTCGCATCCACGAAACGCCCCGTCGCAGGTGGGACAACCCCCCTGAAAACTTAGGTTGACGTTAACCCTGTTGCTTCACAAGCATTTGCACCTGACAGTCGAGAAAAGAACGGCTGCGCGGGGTTTGCGTTTTTTCGAGCGGGTTTCGGGGCTTGTATCAACAGAGCGAAACGTTTGGCGGAGGTGGCGGCGCATCGGCGTTGACGCTGGACCGTGCGCCGTTCGGACGCGCGGCGGGTTTCGGCCGGGCCACCGTTCTGCCCGTCAAGGCGCCGCGTTTTCATTTCGACGCCCTGCCCGACCTGGGCGTGGATATCGGCAGCAAGACCTGGTGGAAGGGCCTGGCGTCATGTGTCGCGCTGTGCACCGTCACACTCGCGCTCGCTCCGGGTTTCCGTTCCCTTCCCGCATCCGCCGATCCGGTACTCACGCCTGCTGCTTGGGAAGAAAGCCGCGCGCAGGCCATTTCTCCGCTGGCATGGGGTGCGGACAGCGGTCGCCGCATGGCCGCGACCGATGCGGTCCAGCCGCTTGCCGATACGCCCGACCGTCCACAGGTCGACATGACCGCGACGCTTGGCGACGGCGACAGCCTGTCCCGCGCGCTGGAACGCGCCGGTGTTTCGGGCGCAGAAGCATCGCGCATTGCCGACCAGGTTTCGAGCGTTGTCGATCCTGACGAGATCGCGCCGGGCACGGCCCTGTCGCTGACACTCGGTCGGCGCGCACGCAAGACCGATCCGCGTCCCGTCCAGTCGCTGAACTTCCGTGCGCGGTTCGATATGAAAGTCGCGTTCGAGCGTAACCCGGCAGGGGCGTTGATCATGCGCGGCATCCCGATTGCGGTCGACAGCACGCCGTTGCGTGTCGACGGAATGGTCGGCGACAGTCTTTACGCCTCGGCACGTGCCGCGGGCGCACCGGGCAGCGCGGTCCAAACCTACATCCGCGCGCTCGCACCCAAGGTATCGATGGACAATATCGGCGCGAGCGACCGTTTCTCGCTGGTCGTCGAGCAACAGCGCGCCGCAACCGGTGAGGTCCGCTACGGCAAACTGCTTTACGTCGGTCTCGACCGCGGCGGCCGTTCGACGCGAATGATCCAGTGGACGGTCGATGGACAGACCGACTGGTTCGACGCGGCGGGTGTCGGTCAGCGCCGCGGCGGGTTCCAGATGCCGGTCGCAAACGCGCGCAAGACAAGCGGCTTCGGCTGGCGGCTCCATCCCCTGCTCGGCTATTCGCGCATGCACCAAGGCACCGATTATGGCGCTGCATATGGCACGCCGATCCGGGCTGTGTCGGACGGTATCGTCACGCTGGCCGGCTGGCACGGCGGACATGGCCAGATGGTGAAGCTTGCGCATGCGAACGGCATCGGCACCGGTTACGCGCACATGAGCCGCATCGCGGTGTCGCCGGGTACGCGCGTCGCTCAGGGTCAGGTTATCGGCTATGTCGGGTCGACCGGCCTTTCGACCGGTCCGCATCTGCATTTCGAAGTCTATCGCGGCGGCGCGCCTGTCAGTCCGTCGAGCGTTACGTTCGAATCGACGCCACTATTGTCGGGGGCCCAGCTTGCCGCGTTCAAGGCAAAGCTGATCGAGATCACCTCCACCCGCCCTGCGGCGCACCAGCTTATCGCTTCACGCTAAGGGCGTCGCGACGCCCTTGAACCCTTGGGCGACGACATACCATTCCGACGATCCCTTGCGGCTCGCGGGCGGTTTCGCGTGCTTCACGGCTTTGAAATTGCGCTTCAATTCGGCGACGAGCGCGCTGTCGGCTCCGCCTGCAAAGACCTTCGCCACGAAGGTGCCGCCGGGCGCCAGCACCTGACAAGCGAACTCGGTCGCGGCTTCGACCAGCCCCATGGTGCGCAGCGCGTCGGTCTGCGGATGGCCGACGGTGTTCGCCGCCATGTCGGACATGACAAGGTCGGGCGCGGCGCCCAGGCGCTCGATCAAAAGGGCGGGCGCGGCATCATCCATGAAATCCATCTCGAAGATTTCGACGCCGTCGATCGGATCGACCGGCAGCAGGTCGATACCGACGATCTTCGCCTTGGGCTGCTTGCGCCGCACGACCTGTGCCCAGCCGCCAGGCGCGATGCCGAGGTCGACGACGTGCCGCACCCCGCGCAACAGGCCGAAACGCTCGTCGAGTTCGATCAGTTTGTACGCCGCGCGGCTGCGATATCCCTCGGCCTGCGCGCGCTTCACATAAGGGTCGTTGAGCTGGCGTTCGAGCCAGCGCGTCGATTGCGCGGTGCGTCCGCGCGCTGTCTTCACGCGGGTCCGCCCGCCGCTGCCACCCCGGCTCATGCGTGGCCCATCAGCGAGCGGAGGATACCTTCGCGTATTCCCCGGTCGGCGACACCCACACGCTCGGCGGGCCAAAGGTCGAGGATCGCCTCAAGGATCGCACAGCCCGCAACGACGAGGTCGGCGCGTTCCTGGCCGATGCACGCAACCTGTGCGCGCTCCGGAATGGATTTGGCGGCAAGGTCGCGGCCGATCGCTCGCATCGCTTCCACCGGTACCAGCAGCCCGTCGACCGCACGCCGTTCGTAACTCGGCAGGTTGAGATAAACGCTCGCAAGTGTCGTCACCGTCCCGCTGGTCCCCAGCAGCCGCAACTTGCCCTCCGTAGGCAGGTCGATCGCGCCCAGCGCCTCCACGACGCGCGCTTTCATGCGGTCATATGCGGCAAGGCGGTCTTCCTGCGTAGCGCCATCCTGAGGTTCGGATTCCGCGAGTGAGACGACGCCCCATGGCACGCTGATCCAGTCGGCAATCGCAGGATCGCCGCCGCCCGGAAGGAGTTCGACCAGCTCGGTCGATCCCCCGCCGATGTCGAAGATCAGCGCGGGCCCATCGCCCTCCTCAAGCAGCGCATGGCACCCCGCCACCGCCAGCCGCGCCTCCTCGCCTGGATCGATGATGTCGAGCGCGATACCTGTTTCGCGATACACACGCTCGACGAACTCCCGCCCGTTCTCGGCCCGGCGGCACGCCTCCGTCGCGACGGCACGGGACAGGTGCACACCGCGCCGGACAAGTTTTTCCGCGCAAACGGTGAGCGCGGAGATGGCCCGCTCTATCGCCGCATCGCTCAGCCGCCCGGATGCACCCAACCCTTCGCCCAGCCGCACGATGCGCGAAAATGCGTCGACGATGGTAAAGCCATTGCCGGCGGGCCGTGCGATCAGCAGGCGGCAATTGTTGGTGCCGAGATCGAGCGCAGCATAGGTCCGGCGTTGCGGCCGATGGCGCGGAGCCCCCGGAAATGGGGCGTTGGGACCGTCGAGATCGGCCATATCAGTAACTTCGCCCGTTCGCTGCACAGCATGATGTGCAGAACTTGGGACAAGGTGTAACGATGATGACGCCATGCGGCAACCATGCGCCGAACCGCGTTGACTTTGCGCCCTTCTTCGCACTAAACGCCCGCCTCGGCGCTGCCCCGTCATCTAATGGTAAGATACCGGATTCTGATTCCGTTTATCGAGGTTCGAGTCCTCGCGGGGCATCCAGCCACTTATCAGGCTCATGAAATTTCCGGATTTTGTCGGAGAGCGATCTCGCTCCCGCATCCCGCCTTTCAGCATCTTTGATGCCTGTTTCTCTGTTCTTTTCGCTGAAAGCGACACTGGGCAGCTGCCGGTGCGCACAAATTGCATTTCAAGCGCTGCCGTGCTCCGGTTCGCAGTGACTATAGATTCATTCATTTACTAATGAATAAACAGTGATATGCTCTCCCTTGCAGCGATTGCGTGAAGCGCCACCAGAGCGCCGGGAGAGAGAGATTATGAAGGTAAATCAGTCGTCGATTGAGCAAAGCCGTTCGTCCGCGAAACCAGGATTTCGCCCTCTGCTGGCGCTCGTTCTTGCGGGAATCGCGATTCAAGCATCGCCTGTACACGCTCAAACGGCTCCCGTGGTTCCGATCGATACCGGCAAGCTCTCCGGGCGCGACGAAGGCGACGTGACCGTCTTTCGCGGCATTCCTTATGCTGCACCTCCCGTGGGCCCGCTTCGCTGGAAAGCGCCTCGCCCCGCAATCGCGTGGACAGGTGTTCGTGACGCGAAAGCCTATGGCAACGCCTGCCCCCAGATGACGCGGCCAGAGGCCTGGGCACAAGTCGGCAAGCAAGGCGAGGACTGCCTGTTCCTCAATGTCTGGCGGCCGAAGCGCGCCGGCAAATACCCGGTGATGGTCTTCATCCATGGCGGCGCGTTTGTGTTCGGCGCGGCGGGCGTTCCTCTTTACGAGGGCGCGAATCTCGCGAAACGCGGCGTGGTCGTCGCCACCATCAACTACCGCCTCGGTCGTCTGGGCTTCTTCGCCCATCCCGCGCTCACGCGCGAAGATCCGAATGGTCAGCTCGGCAATTACGGCATCATGGACCAGATCGCGGCACTGCAATGGGTGAAGCGCAACATCGCGCAGTTCGGCGGCGATCCCCGAAATGTCATGTTGTTCGGCGAATCGGCAGGGGCAGGTGCGGTCCAGATCCTGATGGGCGCCCCCGCGTCGGCCGGGCTGTTCCAGAAGGCGGCGTCGCATTCCGGATCCGGCAGTTCAATCCTCGCGCCCATTCGCGGCGGCGTGATCAATGCTGAAATGCTGGGCCAGAAGTTCACCGATGACCTCGGCCTGAAGGACGCGACCGCGGATCAGTTGCGCGCGATTCCGGTTGCAGAGATCATCAAGGCGCGCGCGTTTCCCTTTATCGACGGCAAGGTTGTGACGCGCAGCCCGGGCGAATATTTCTACCGGAAAGAGGCGATGCATATCCCGCTGATCATCGGCTCGAACTCCAATGAATCCAGCCTGGGCGGTATGACCGAAGCGACGGCGAAGGCATTGCTGGGCGACGCCTTTCCAGAGCTTCAGGCGGGCTACATTGCCTTGACGGGCAAGGCTTCGGCGGCGGCAACCACCGATCTCGCCGAAGGACTGGGTTTCGTGCTTCCGTCGCTGGCTGTCGCCGACATGCATGCGGCGGCCGGGAACAAGGCGTTCGCCTATTTCTTCGACCAGGTACCGGTAGACCAGCGAGCGACGGCCGCCGGAACCGACCATGGCGGCGAACTCGAATATCTGTTCGGTAACACGCCTGCGGATCATCGCTGGGATGCAGACGACCTGAAGGTGTCCAAGGCAATGGGCGATTATTGGGTCCGCTTCGCCAAGACAGGTGACCCCAACGGCGGCGGCGCGGTGCGCTGGCCCGCGGTAACCAGGCAGCCGACCGACTATCTCCACATTTCGGCAACGACCCGCGCGGAACATCTCGCGCCGGTCGAGGAAAAGGCCAAGGCCGCCGCGATGGCAATGCCGTTCAAGCTGTGGTCGATGCCCGCACCGAAATAGCGGGCATCGCTTCATTTAGGCGGGGCGTCGCGCAAAAATTCCGTAGCCGACGATGACCGCATAGCAGACTGCCGGCAGCGTCAGTGCGAAAGCGAGGCTGTGGGTGGCGTCCGCGAGCGCGCCCGTCGCCAGCGGAACCACCGCCCCACCGAAGATGGCGATATTGATGATCCCGGACCCGTCGGCCGCGCGGCGGCCGAGTTTTTCCGATGCCAGACCGAAGATCGTCGGGAACATGATCGCGTTCATCAGGCCGATCGCGAGGAGGCTGTAGCCGGATAGCGTTCCCGTGCTGTTTGCGGACAGGGCAATCAGGAAGATGGCGCCCACGCCGACAGCCGCGAGCAGCTTTCCGGGGCTGACGATCCGCAGCAAGCCCGAACCAATGAAACGGCCGATCATCGCGCCGCCCCAATAGAGACCGATCAACTTGCCCGCCGCCTGTTCCTGCAGGCCCATCACATGCGGCTGCATGAGGTAGCTGACGATCAGCGACCCGATGGAAACTTCGGCGCCGACGTAGAGAAAGATACAGAGCGCTCCCAACGCAAACCGTGGGCGGGCCAGCAGATCGAGGCCCGCGAAACCGCTGTCCGCGTCATGCCGCTCCTTCGCCAGCCTGTCGCGGAGGCGCCAGACGACAGCAGCAACGACCGCAAGCGCCGTCGCAATGCCGAGATATCCGTGAACGATCGCCTGGCTTTCCGCGGTGCGATACGCATCGAGCGCAACGCCGGACAGTTGATCCCCCTTGACCGTGGCAAGGCTGCCCAGAATCAAAATCGATCCGGCGATCGGGAAAAGCGTCGTGCCGAGCGAGTTGAACCCCTGCGCGAATGTCAGGCGGCTGTGCGCGGTCTGCGGTTTTCCGAGCATCGAGATCAGTGGATTGGCGACCACCTGAACCAGCACGACGCCGCTGGCGAGAACGAACAGCGCGAACAGGAACAGGCCGTAGGTGGCGGTTCGCGAAGCCGGGATGAACAACAGGCACCCGGCCATCATGGTCAGCAGTCCGGCGACGGCCCCGCGCATATAACCGATCTTCTTCACGAGCTTCGCACCTGGAATGCCGATGACCAGATAGGCGGTGAAGAAGCAGAACTGCACCAGCATCGCCTGTGTGTAGTTCAGCGTGAAAAGCTCTTTCAGCTTGGGAATGATCACATCGTTGAGCGACGTGATGCCGCCGAAGATGAAAAACAGCCCGAAGACGAACATCCGCAATTGCGGGGACTCAACATAATCGTCGACCGGAGCGGACTGATCGAGAACGAGAGCCATGCTGTTACCGGCCCGATGTCGCTGCGGTGACGGCCTTGCGCGCGAGCGGAAGCATCAGCGCATAGCCTTGCGCATTCGGATGGACGCCATCACCGGAGAACTTCGCCGGTATACCGCCCTGTCCGTCATTCAGCGCCGAATGGTAATCGACGAACTGCAGCTTTCGCTTGGCGGCGAAGTCACGCAGCCACTGATTATACGCTGCGATAATAGCCGGTGGCTTGATCGCCGGGCGCCAGTCGAAGCGCGCAGCGGGTGGAATCGCACCAAGGACGACCTTTATGCCATGTGCTTGCGCCAGGTCGGTCATCGCCTCGATATTTCCCTCCACCCACGCCAGTTTCGTGGCGCCCGTGTTGCCCGCGATATCGTTGGTGCCGGCGATGATGTGCACGGCATGCGGTTTGAGCGCGATCACATCGGTCTGGAAGCGCAGCAGCATCTGGCCGGTCGTCTGTCCGCTGATGCCACGGTTGATGATGTCGTTGCTGAAGAAATCGGGATCGCTCCGGCCCCAGATTTCGGTAATGGAATCGCCGAAGAACACAACGCGGTGGCTGGTCGCCACAGGCAGCTTTGCGTTGTCGCTGTCGTAGCGGCAGCGACCTGCGAAGTCGCTGACCAGCAGGCGCGCCTGCCAGTCACGATAGATTTTCATCTCGTCGACCGTGGGCACGGGCGCTGGTTGCTGCGCTTTCTTCGCCGCCTCGACCCGCGCCATATAGGCCGTCACGACGGCCGGAACGGGATCTACGGACGCGCAAGGCGAGTCGACGACGCCAACGGGCGCTTCGGCAGCCTGGGCAGAGAGCGACAGCGCCGCAATCGCAACGAGCGATGCGAGAATCACCCGAACTTTCATGGACTGCATCCTATTTTGCCACCGGGGCGGCATTCGCCTGCCAACGGGCGACGCGATCGACGGCGTTGGCGCGGATGTTCGCGTAGAACAGGCCATAATCGTTCCGGTGAAAACTGCCGTAAAGCAGCGTCAGCGTGTCGCGGAACCCATGGGGATCGGATCCCCACGGAATATCGACATCGAGCAGCGCGTCGTTACAGACGGCGCCCGTCAGTGTCGGAACCAGCGCGGGCAGCGTTATCGCGGCGGTGGGAAACGGTTTCTCCGGAAATGGAAGGCTTCCAGCATTGGCCGCCGCATCCGCGCCGCCTTTTTCGGTCCAGGTCAGCGGGTTTACGCAGACGGCAGGAACACCGCTGCTCTGCAATTGCTTGCCCTGCCACCAATATTCGCTCTTCTTGGTAAGAAGTTCCGGTCCCCGTCGGCCCTTCTGCGCAGTGTTCCACGACAGCACACACCCGGTCTGCGTTGCTGTGCCGCATGTCGGAATCCCGATGCCGGCGAAGCTGGAGGGGGTGTAGGCGCCGACAGTATAAGCGGCGACCATGCGCGCTTGCAGCGGCTTGCCCGCGATCTCTTCCTGCAACAGCCGCACGGCGTGGCCCGTGCCCTGGCTGTGCGAGGCGATGATGAACGGCCGGCCGTGGTTCAGGTGTTCGATGTAATAGCGGAACGCGCGAACGACATCGGAATAGGCCAGCGCGACCGCCTGCGGGTTCTTCAGGCCGGTGAGCGAAGCCTGCCGGTAATGCGGCGCATAGATCAGGCAGCAGCCGTTGAACGCGGACGCCTGCGCGAGAAGGACCGGCGCGTTATATGCTCCGTCCACGTCATAGGGCGCGTTCCACACATCGTTCTTCAAATACATGGTTGGATGGATGAAGAAGACGTCGGCAGGCGCCGTCTTTTCGTCCACTGCTTTCACGCCGGGCGTTGTCGAACGCTCGAGGCCGTTACGCCCCGGGAACGCCAGCCAGGCTTTTCCGTCCGCATAGTCGGGAGCGGGCGGCGCGGGTGTCTCGGCGAAAGGTTTGGCGGGCTTGCGGGTTGCCTCCATCAGGCTCGCCGCGGCGTCGGTCCGCGCAAGCAGGACCGAGCCGATGACGATCACCGCCAGCGTGATCCAGCGTTTGCGCTGCCACCATTTCCGGGTCGCCGATGCCGCCATCACAATACTCCCGCGCGTACACGCTTTGCCAAATGGAATGCGCTCGGCTTGGGCGTGCGCTTGAAGGTTTTCCGGTCGACCGAGACGAGGCCGAAATGCTGGCCGTAACCGCTGGTCCATTCGAAATTGTCGAGCAGCGACCAGTACATGTAGCTTTTCACGTCGATGCCCTCGGCGCGGCATTTGGCGACTTCGGCCAGGGTCGCATCGAGCCACGCCACGCGCCGCGTGTCGTCGTCGGTCGCGATGCCGGTTTCGGTGACGTAAATCGGCTTGTTGGTCTTTTTGGCGGCAAGGCGGATCGTATAGCCGAGCGCGGGCGGATAATATTCATATCCCGCAGCGGTCCGTTCCGCGCCGTCGGGCGGCGGCAGCGCGCTTTTCGAATCCAGGCGGACGCGCGTGTAGGTCTGCACGCCCACGAAATCGCTGGCGTTCACCGCATCCCACCAGTCGCCGTAGATCACCTTTTCCATCATCGGGGCGAGGCTGTTCTCGCCGACCGCCTCGATCTGCTGCGTGCTGAGTGTCACGCCGACCGGGAAATCGCCCGGACCTGCCTTGATCGCCTGATAACCTCTGGCGTGCGCGTTCATCAAATTGCCGTCGATCTTGTCGGCATCGGCGAACAGCAATGTCGAGAAACGCGGTGAATTGGTCGCCGCCGCGGCTGCCGCGATCATCGCGCGCTGCTGGACGCTCCGGTCGGCGCGAACGCCCATGCGCAGCAGCTTGTAGAGCAGGTGGATGTTCGCCTCGTTGAAGGTCGAGGCCATGCCGATCTGGTCGCCCAACGCGCGGGTCGCACGGTCGCAGAAGCGCGCGAACAGGTCAGCGCTGTCGGCGACTTCCCAGCCGCCGCGCATCGCAAACCAGCGCGGCACCGTGAAATGATTATAGGTGACGACGGGCAGCAGCCCGCGTTTGCGGCATGCAGCCAGCACCTTGGCATAATGGTCGAGCGCAGCCTGGGAGAAGACGCCGGGTTCCGGTTCGATGCGGGCCCATTCGATGCCGAAGCGATAGCAGTTGAGCCCGATCATCTGCGCGATGTCGAGGTCTTCTTCATAGCGATGATAGCTGTCGCAGGCGTCGCCGGACGGCTCCTTGAAGACCGAGTTCGGCAGGTTTTCGAGCAGCCAGCAATCGGAATTGACGTCGTTGCCTTCGCTCTGGTGCGCGGAAATGGCGGCGCCCCATAGGAAATCCTTGGGCAGCTTGCGCGAAACGGCGGCGAGAGCCGGGGCAGTACCGATGAGCGATGTCGCCGCCAGTCCCGCCAATGCTTCGCGCCGCGTCGTCATCCCGTTCCCTTCCGTTCTTTCGCACGCGCTTCGCAAGTGGCGATGAAACCGGCCGCCATGAAGCGCGCCATGCGTTCCTTGACCGCTTCGAAATCGTCCGATTTGCAAAGGCCGCCCGACAGCTTGTCGATGCGCCCCGTCCGGCCGAGCGTGAGCATCAGCGCGCCCGAAACGAAGTGGTAACTCCAGAAGAGGTCCTCGCGCGTCGCATCGGGAAGCGCCTGCTGGATGATGTCGATCAGGCGCAGCACGACATGGTCGAAGTGCGTGTCCATGAGCGCCGCGCCCCATTCTGCGGTGTTGCTCATCTGCGCGCCCAGCTGGCCGTAGAAGCGCCAGCCCTGGTCGCCCGCACCGAAGAGTTCGAGATCGGAATCGAGATAGGCGTGAAGCGCGCCTTCGACGGTCGGTTTTCCGTCCGCTTCCTTTTCATAGGCGTCGAGCGCGGCAAGGCGGCGCTCGACCGTGACATGGGCCCGCCGCCCGATGACCAGGTCGAACAGCTCCTTCTTGTCCTTGAAGTAGTAATGCAGCAGCGACTGGTGGATGCCGACCTTGTGCGCGACATCCTTCAGCGTGACGCCGTAGAGGCCGTGTTTCGAGAACAGCTCTTCGGCTGCGTCGAAGATCTGTTCCATCGTGGCCGCACGCTGGTCGGCTTTGGTGGTCGGCTTGCGTCTGGATGGTTTCGGCGCGTCGGTCATGCTGCTCCCTCGAGCGGAAGCAGTCTGTGCCCCCCGGCTCGCTGTGTTCATGGCCTCACCCATGGTCGGCCCGCAAGCGCATCTTGTCGATCTTGCCGGTCAGCGCGAGCGGCATGGCGTCGACGCGGACGATCTCGTCGGGCATCCACCAGCTCGCGACGCGTCCTTCAAGCGCGGCGAGCAACTGTTCGTCGGGCAAGGAAGCGCCCTGTCGTTGCTCGACGACCAGGACGGGACGTTCGCCCCATTTGGGATGGGCGCGGCCCACGACCGCGACCAGCGCGACTTCCGGCAACGCGCCGACGATGGCTTCGATCTCGCCCGGATTGATCCATTCCCCGCCCGACTTGATCAGGTCTTTCGCTCGGCCGGTGATGCTCAGCGTTCCGTCTTCGGCGATGACGGCGAGGTCGCCGGTGTCGAACCAGCCATCGCTGTCGACCGCAACTTCATCGTGCCCGTAATATCGTTCGACCGTGCTTGCGCCTTTCACGCGCAGACGCCCCTCGAAACCGCGCTGTTCCGGCAGGGCAACGCCCGCTTCGTCCGTCAGCAAAAGATCGACGCCGATAGAGGGCCGGCCGGATTGCGAGGCGGTGCGGTGTGCGGCGGTCGCCGGTGTCACGGTGCCGAGCGGCGACAATTCGGTCATGCCCCAACTCGTCTGGATCGTGACGCCCAGCCTTTCTTCGAACCGGTCCATCAGCGCCTGCGGCACAGCCGATCCGCCGAGCAGGACGCGCTTCAGCGAAGGCACTTCGCCGCCCGTCTTTTCAAGATGATCGACCAGACCGAGCCACACCGTCGCAACACCCGCGGCAACGGTAACCTGCTCCTCGTTGATCAGTCGGGCGAGGCTTGCACCGTCCTGGCTGCGTCCCGGCAAGACGAGTTTGGCGCCGGCTGCCGGCCCGGCGAAGGCCAGTCCCCAGCCATTGGCGTGGAACATGGGCACGGCGACAAGGACCGAATCTTGGCCCGTGAGGCCGATGACATCGGCCTGCAGCAGGTGAACCGTCTCGAGGTAGTTGGAGCGGTGCGTGTAGGTGACGCCCTTGGGCGCGCCGGTGGTGCCGGACGTAAAGCAAAGTCCGGCTGGCGCGTTTTCATCGAATGTGCCCCACGCGACAGGGGCGCCGTGCGAGTCGATCAGGCCTTCGAGCCGCCAGATCCGGGCACGGTCGGATACAGGAAGGGGATAATCGGCGCCCGGCTCCTCGAGAACCACGACGTCCGTAATCGTCGGACACAGCGGGATCAGGGCCTCGGCAAGCGGCGCGAGGTCCGGGCTGATTGCGAGCACGGGGTTCTTCGCCTGCGCGATCATCGCGGCAAGCGTGTCGGAGGCAAGCCGCGGGTTGAGGGTGTGGCAAACGATGCCGGCCCCGATTGCGCCGTACCAGCATTCCATGTGCGCTTGGCTGTTCCAGGCGAGCGTCGCGAGGTTATCGCCGATGCGCAGGCCCAGCGCGGCAAAGGCACCGGAAAGTCTGTTCGCACGGTCGCGCAACGTGGCGTAGTCGGTTCGTACGCTTCCGTCCGGTCCGCCGGTCACGACCTGCTTGTGACCGTTCCACTTGGCCGCATGGTCGATGAACTTGTCGAGGGTCAGCGCATAGGGCTGCATCGCGCCGTGGGTCACGAGGTCACACTTTTCGTTGCGGATTTCAGCTTTCTCGCAAGGGCGAGGTGAAGTGCGATCGCGATGAAGTAGAACGGTACCAGCGTATAGAAAGCGAGCTGCAGCGAATTGCCGGGATGGCTGGTCTTGAACCAGTCGCTCATCGCACCGAGCCACGTCGGGCCAAGACCCAGGCCGATGAGGTTCATGATGAGCAACAGCACCGCGCCCGCCACCGTCCGCTGCCGCGGTTCGACAGCGTTCTGCACCAGTGTGACGGCGGGGGTCAGGTAGAAATAGTTGAAGAAGGTCGGGCCGATCAGAAATGCCATCGCGACCGGCCAGCTGGGCGCGTGCACGAAACCGATGAAGAACGGCACGGCAAGCGCGAGCGCGACGGCGGGCAGAAGGCCGAAAACCTGCGGATTGCGCGTGCCGAAACGATCGACCAGCCGCCCGGACAGATAGATGCCGGCGCTGACGCCTATCGCAAGGACAAGTGCGTACCAGAGCGCGACCTGGTCGAGCGTCATCCCCTTTTCCCGCATCAGGAACAGCGTCGTGAAACCGAGTGTCGCATAGGTCACGAATTGCGTTGCGCCCGCCGCGAGCGAGGCAAGGGTCAGCACGGGCCGCGCGAAGAACATCTTGAGGGTTGCCCAGAAGCTCGTGGCTTCTACCGTGACATCTAAAGGGGCGGTGCGATGTGCTGCTTCTGTCGCTCCACGCTTGGGTTCGCGGACGATCGCCCAGACCGCCGCTGCCGCGATCAGCCCCGCTGCGCCGAGCAGGATGAACGCGAGACGCCAGTCGTAAGCCGCGGCAATCTTCGCGCCGAACGCCACGCCGAGAGCCTGGCCCAGTGGCGGCCCGAGATTGAACAGCCCCAGCGCCATGCCGCGCCGTTCGGGCGGAAAATAGTCGGAGATGATCGAATAGGAGGGCGGTACGCCGCCCGCTTCGCCGATGCCAACGCTCATGCGGGCGGCGGCAAGCTGGCCGTAGGTGTGGGACATGCCGCACGCGATCGTCGCGGCGCTCCACAAACCGCATGCGATTGCGAGCACGCGGACACGGTTGCCCCGGTCCGCCAGCCACGCGACCGGGACGCCAAGGATGCAATAGAACATCGCGAAATAGAGACCGCCGAGCCGCCCGAGCTGGCCATCGGTGACACCCAGGTCGTCCTGGATCGGCTTGGCAAGGATCGACAGCAGCTGGCGGTCGAGGAAGTTCAGGACATAGACGAACGACAGGATGCCGAGCACGAGCCAGGCGTAGCCGTTGCTGCGGGTCTTGGCTGGCTCGGGGGACATGGAAATACGCTCCAGTGCGGGCCGGGTGGGCGCGACCGTGCGGCCGCGCCCGGTGGAGATCAGAACGTCGTGCTGATGCGCACGCCATATTGGCGCGGCGCGCCCGCCAGACGGCGATTGCCGTTTAGCGAACCGATGTAGTGCTGATCGGTCAGGTTGGTGCTGTAGGCGCCGATCGACCAGTTATCCTTTGCCAGCGTCAGCTGGGCATTGAGGATGTTCCGCTCTTCCAGATAGTCGCCAAGCGCTGCCTTCTGGAACAAAGTGCCCCAGGTTGCCGCGATGTGCGCGAAGTCGGCGCGTGGCGTCAGCGTCATGCCTTCGCCAAGCGCAAACGCATATTGTGCGCCGGCGCTGAACGTGAACTGCGGCGCATAGGACTGGCTGCGGCCGCCGAGATCGACACAGGTCGTCGACGTACCAGCGCCCGTCGCCGGATCGCATGTTCCGGTCTGCGTGATGCGCGGATCGCGAGCGAAGAAGCGCCCGATTTCCGAATGCGAAAGCGATGCAGAAATGTCGAACAGGAACCCGCCGAACGATCCCTGCGCCGACGCTTCGATCCCGTAGAGCTTGGTCGAATTGGGCACGTTGTAGATCGAGTTGAAGTTCGGCGTCGTCGGGTCGACGATCGAAACCTGGAAGTTCGTATAGTCGTTGTAATAGACGCCCAGCTGCGTGCGCAGATGGCCGTTCATCAACGTGCCCTTCCAGCCCAGTTCATAATCGACGACTTCTTCCGGCTTGAACGCGCGCGGCGCGACGCCGAACAGGTTGATGCCATTCAGGCCGCCGGCCTTCGAGCCCTTTGCGACGAAGGCGTAGATGAAATGGTCGGGGTTAATCGTCCAGTTGATCGCGGCCTTGCCGTCCACCGTCTCGTCGGCGGTGAAATCATGCTGGGTGAGCGCGGTCGTCACGATGATCAGCGACGGCGGCGGTCCCGGATTGACGCCCGCGATATATGTGATCGGGTAGGTTGCGTCGTTGCGCGAGGTCGTGCGCGACCAGCGCCCACCAAGCGTGACCTGGACTGCGTCGGTCAGCTTGTAGCCGACTTGCCCGAACACCGCGGTTGCCGTGTGCGGGTTCGTGCCGACGATTTCCAGCGACCGGACGACGCCCGCCGGCGACAGCGAACGATAACCGCCATTTGGCACGAAATTATAATGGTCGCTCTGCAGGAAGCCGCCGAGCAGCCAGGTGAACCGGCCGGTGTCCGGCGAGACGATGTTGATTTCCTGCGACCAGATTTCCTCGCGTGCGAAATCCTGGAACGTGTCGGTGCCCGTGCTCGTCGCGTCGGTATCGATCGTTTCCTGGGTCGTGCCGTGCTGGTAACCGGAGATCGAGCGGATCACGAGGCCGCTGTCGAAGGTGTAGCTGATGTTCAGCGAGACACGGCCGAACTCGTCCTGTCCGGACAGCGGCGCATTGCTGGTGACGTTGAACGGATCCGCCGTGTTGAGTGTCGGCGCGGCGGCGGTGCCGAAATAGGCGGGCGTCGCCGGGAAGCCGCCGTAGTTGACCTTGTTGTAGTCGCCCTTGACCAGGACGCGCAGATTCGAATTCGGCTGCCACAACAGGCTGGCGCGGCCGCTGATCGAATTCAGGTTGCCGGGGTTGCCCGTCCAGGGACCCGTCACGTTGAAGAAGGTATCGCGCTTTTCGGTGTTCCCCGCGAGGCGGATCGCCAGCGTGTCGCTGAGCGGCAGGTTGACTGCGGCCGTCGCCTTGATGTCGTTGTAATTGCCGTATTGGGCGGTCGCGAACCCTTTGATGCCGTCGAGCGTGGGGTTGACCGCGGTGACGAACACCGCGCCGCCGGTCGCGTTGCCGCCGGCGAATGTACCCTGCGGTCCGCGCAGCAGCTCGACCGAGGCGATGTCGTAATAGGGCTCGGTCTGGAAATAGCCCGGGAAACTCGCAACACCGTCACGATAGGTGACGACACCCACGCCGATCGAGCTGGTGATTTCGGTCTTGCCGATGCCGCGGATGTTGAAGCTGTTCGACTGGCCCGACGTGTTGACGGTCACCGATGGCGTGGCGAACTGAAGCTGTTCGACGGAGATCACGCCCTTGCGGCCCAAGTCGTCGCCGGTCAGCACGCTTGCGGCAACGGGCGTGCGCTGAAGGCTGGTCGAACGGCGTTCGGCGGTTACGACGATATCGTCTGCGGGTTCGGTGGCACCAGGTTGAACGGGGGCGCTCTGCGCATGGGCGGCGCCTGAACTCATGATCGCAACGAGCGATGCCGACAGCAAGAGATTGAGTCTCATATTTCCTCTCCGATTCGCGCGCACTTCTCCGGCGCGTCGAGAGGCCAATTGCCACTTAATTCATCTCGATGTCAACATTCATTCAATCGTGTATGAATATAATTATTCGAACAGCGCGCTACGTGTCCCGCGGCTATTGATTGTGCGGATCCCGTTGTTGGCGCCCTGCTGCTGCGTTCGCCCTTGCTCCCGCGCAGCCGAATTTGGCAAAAAAACTGAGTGCCCCGGGGGGTCGTGGGAGATGATCATCCCCCAACCAGCGTCGGCAAAGTGCGAAAATTTCATTTGCGTTTCATTAAAATGACTCTTTTATTTCTGTCAGCTGTTTCGAAGACAGGTGACAGGAGAGAAAAGATGAAAAAAGCCCTTGTTCTAGCGGCTATTACCAGCGTCGCACTTGGCTGCAGCGTGCAGGCAAAGCCTGTGGATAACTTTGTGGGCCTCGAGACGGCGGCGCGGGTCAGTCCTTCTGATGGCGGTGCGCAGACCGAGCTGGCATCGGCTTATTATCGCGCCGGCCGCACGAGCGATGCCGCGGCTGCCTACCGGCGCGTGCTGGCGCTCGACAACGAAATGCTGGAAACGCGGACCGGAAACACGATCTGGTCGCACCAGGTCGCCCGGTACATGCTTCAGAAGACCGCAGCGACCACGCTCACCAGCCGCTGAAACGCCAAACGGCCGCGATCCTGGGATCGCGGCCGTCCGTAAGCCGATAACGGCGAAATCAGAACTTCAGCGTTGCGTCGACACCGAAGGTGCGCGGCAGGTTGAAGTTGCCGTAATCGCCGATGGTGTTGCCGATGTTGCCGACAAGCAGCAGATTCGGCGCGGTCGTCGCAGCCGCACGGTTCGACTGAACCTGTGGGATGCTGTTCGACGGGTCGCGGCGGTAGACATACTGGTAATCGAACAGGTTGCGGCCCCAGATGCCGAAGGTCAGGCTCTGGTCGTTGTTGTCGCCAAAGCTGACACCGGCGACATTGATGCGGCCGTTGACGATGAACGACGCGTCGTTGGTGATCGCGAACTGGTCGAAGCTCTGCGTCGCCTGTGAATAGTTGGCGTCGAGGTGGAGCTTGATCTTCGCGCTGGTGCCGCCGATCGGCAGTTCATAATCGATCGATCCGCTCGCGGCGTTGCGCGGCGTGAAGACGATGTAGAACTTCTGATTGACGGTCGTCGTATTGCCCGTCGGTACACCGGTCGCGCTGAACTCGGTATAGGTCACCGGCACCAGCGGAACGTCGGTGTAGGTGTAGGCGTACGACGCGTTCAGGGTCAGGCCATCCATGGGCTTCACCGAGAAGTCGGCCTCGATGCCCTGGATCTTGGTGGTGCCCGGCGCATTGAAGGTCACCAGGTTGTTGAACGCGCTGCCGTTGAACGGCTGGATCGTGCTCAGATCGACCTGGCTGTCCTTGCGGTCCATGATGTAGCCCGCGATGTTGAAGCGTGCGCGGCGGTTCCAGAAGTCCGCCTTCAGGCCGATTTCATACGACGTCACGTCTTCCGGATTGAACGCCTGGTAGTTCTGGGTGCGCGAGCTGGCACCGCCTGCGCGATAGCCGGTCGCATATTTCGCATAGGCGTGGATGTCGCGGTCGAAGTCATAAGCGACCGTGACCATCGGGTTGAAGCGCTTCCACTCCTTGTCGAGCGGCGCATAACCCGCGGTCGTCAGTTGCGCCGCGGTCGCGGTGTCGTAGTTCAGACCGCGCGACCAGTGCAGAACACCACGCTTCTGGTCGACGGTGTAGCGGCCACCAGCGGTGATGTGCAGCGCGTCGGTCGCATTCCAGGTCACCTGCGCGAACGCGGCATAGCTTTTTGACCAGACTTCCGATGCACGGTCGATCGAGCAACCGTTGGTTGCCGGACCGACAGTGCCGGCCGCAGCCGGCGCGCCGGCGGGGCAAGGAACGAGCGGCGTGTAGGTGTAGCCCGTCGTCTGGCCGGCCGTGGTGTAGCCGGAGATGGCGACCGAACTCGGAGTCGCGGCGTCGTCGCTGATGTGCTCGTTGAAGTAAAACAGACCGGCGACATAATCGACGCTGCCGATGGTGCCGACAGCTTGGAATTCCTGGCTGAACTGGCGCTGGCGAAGGTCGGCAAGGCTGTAACGACTGAAGTTACAGGCCGTGCCGGTGCAACCCGGTGCCACGACGGGAACGCGGTGCGCACCGCCCGAGTTATCCCACTGCTCAACATCCACGCCGCGCCATGCGGTGAACGAGCGCAGCTCGATTTCCGGTGCCAGCTTCCACTTCAGGGCGTTGGTGAAACCGTGCGTCTTGTCGACGCTGACCTGCTGCGGCACGCCGATGTCGGCGACGCGCTGGAGCGAAGTGCCGTTTACGACCACGCCCGGCAGCGTCGGCCGGACAGTGCCCGAAACGCTGGTGAACGCTGTTCCGGGCGCGACGCAGGTGCTGCCCGCCGGAATGGGATTGGTCGTCCCCGTGGTGCTGCCGCCGTTCAATGCGCGGCAATTGTTGGGGTCGTAGTTCAGCAGCTGGCTGTAGAACGGCGTGTTCTCGTCCTTTGCCACGTCATACGAGAAATCGTTGGTGATGCCGTCCGCGATTTCCCAGCGAACTGCGACGCGGCCGCCCTTGCGGTTGTAATAGCCCCAGCCGATCTGACCCGCGAGCGGGTTCGTGGTGGTTTCGTCCTGATGCTGGATGACGCCGTCGAGCTTGACCGAGAAACCCCCGAACTTCGGCAGATCGAGGTGGACCGCACCGTTGTAAGCGCCCAGATTGCCGATGCCGCCTTCGAGACGACCGCCGAATTCGCCGGTCGGTGCCTTGGAAACCAGCGACAGCGCGCCGCCTTCTGTGTTGCGGCCGAACAGCGTGCCCTGCGGACCCTTCAGCACTTCGACGCGCTCGATGTCGAACAGCGAAGCGTTCAGGCCGTGCTGGCGGCCGAGGTAGATGCCGTCGATGTAGATGCCGACGCCCTGTTCGCGTGCAGGCTGGTTGGCGTCGAGCGGCACGATGCCGCGGATGCCGATCGTCAGCGCCGACTGGCGCGCTTCGAAGGTCGCGACGCGCAGCGACGGAATGCCGCCGTCGGCCAGGTCGAGCAGGCTCTGTACCTTGCGGTCCTTGATCGCTTCGCCGCCCAGAACCGAGATCGAGATCGGCGTCGCCTGAAGGTTGGTTTCACGCTTCGTCGCGGTCACGGTGATTTCTTCGAGGCCGCTGCCGGCATCGGCGAACGCGTCGGCAGCCGGGGCTTCGGCGGCGGCGGGTGCATCGGCGGCGGGCGCTGCAGCACGTGCGGCGCCTGCGCTCATCAATTCAAATACGGCGAGCGCAATAATGGATGCCGAAGTCTTCACGGTAAATGCCCCTTTGGTGGTGTTGTTCGAGTCAGCGGGGCGCCTAGGTGGAGGAAAATTCGCCTGTGTTACGGAAACATGAAATATATATCATGTTGATGTGACAGCGCGGCAGGATGGATGCGCGTTGCGGGTTTCAGCCTTGCAACGGCTGGATATTCGCCGTGTCGTGACGGGAAAAAATAATTGAAACGCGCAAGCCCGGCTTGGCTGAATCGGCGGTAACATCGTCCAGAACCAGGGTTCCTCCATGCAGGCGGGCGATGGCGCCGACCAGAGTTAGCCCGAGTCCATGACCCTTCGATGTCCGACTGCTGTCGAGTCGCGTGAAGCGGCGGAGGACCGATGCACGCGCGTCCGGCGGGATACCCGGACCGTCGTCGGACACCGAGATGGTCAGGCGTTTTCCGGCATCGTGCACCTCGACCCCGATCTTCGAACCGGGCGGCGTATGTTCCATCGCGTTTTCGATGAGGTTGATCAGCATCTGCGCCAACAGAACGCGGTCGCCTGGAAGAACGGCGTGGTCGAGCTTCCGGAGTTCCAGCGATCGCCCGCCTTCTTCCGCAACCGGGACGAATGTCGACACCAGGTCCGCAACCAGGGGGCCGAGATCGACCGGCGCAAAATTGGCGCGGCGGGCTCCGGACTCGATTTCGCTCAATCGCAATATGGCCGCGAACAGGTCCAATATGCCGTCGCACTCGGTGATCGCCCGCTCGATATCCGGCAGTAAAGGCGTCGCCCCCGCATATTCGACCATGCCGGTCAGGCGATGGCGCAGGCGCATCAGTGGCGTGCGTAGGTCGTGAGCGACGTCGTCGGACACATGCTTCAGGCTGGCGAGCAACTCCGCGATCCTGTCCAGCATGTGATTGAGCGTGCGCGCCTCTTCGTCGAGCTCGCCGCCCCGCCCCGTCACCGGCAAGCGGCGCGTCATGTCGCCGTCCAGGATTGCCTCGGCCGTCGTGCGGACTGCGCGCATCCGCGTGCGGATGGTGGTAGCCAGTGACAGCATGCCGGTCGCGACGATAACGCCCGATACGACGAATCCGATCACCAGGATGCGCAGCAACAGCCGTTCGGTGTAGTTGATCGGATCGCTGTCGGCGACGACGACCAGCGCCGATCCGTCGGGCAGTTTCGTCGACAGGCTACGCCCGCTGTCCAGGCCCTCGACGCCCATCAGCTTGTCGCTGAATTCGACATTCGAATAGCCCGCCGGCGGATTTTGCATCTGGACCGCGCCGGCGATCCGCCGGCCGGATGCGTCGAGCAACATATAGCCCAACGCGTAGATGGGCCGCTGCTGCTCGCGCTGGTCGATCCGCGCGACCAGGGCCGCACGGGCGGGTTTGTCGCGGAGAAGATCGGCGGTTTCTGCGCTCAGGCGCAAATCGATTTCGCGGTCGATACCCCGCAGCGCGGCGATGTAGAGCAGTGTCCCGGCGATGCCGAAAGCGACAAGGAATGCGGCTATATAGGCAAGGGCAGTGGCGCGGAGCGACAGCGGCCGCGCGCTACGCGGCATCGCTGATCATGTATCCCGTCCCCCGGACAGTCACGATGGCCTCACCGTGCGGCGGAAAGTTCAGCTTCGTCCGGATCCGCGCGATCTGTGCGTCGACGATGTTGGTCTTGGGTTCGAAGTCGTAACCCCAGACTTCCTCGAGCAGCATCTTGCGGGTGACCACCTTGTCCGAATTGCGCAGCAGCATCGCCAGGACAGAGAATTCGAGCGGCAACAGGTCGATCGTTTGGCCGCCGCGCTTCACCTTGTGCCGCAGCAGGTTGACCTCGATCGACCCGACACGCAGCACGCCGGCTTCGCCGACGACCGCAGGACGCCGGCTGAGTGCGCGCAACCGCGCATCGAGCTCGTCGATTTCGACGGGCTTCACGACATAATCGTCAGCGCCGCCGTCAAGCCCCTCGACCTTGTCCGCCAGTGCGCCGAGCGCCGTCAGCATCAGGATCGGCGTCGATATATCCTGGTTCCGAAGGCGCTTCAAAACCTCCATGCCGTCGATCAACGGCAAGCGGCGATCGAGCACGATCGCGTCGAAATTGGCATCGTTCACCATGAACAGCGCATCGCGTCCGTCGCGGGCGATCACGACATCGTAAAGCCGCTTGGTGAGCTCGCGCGACATGAATGCCGCCGTTTCAACATCATCTTCGACGAGTAAAAGCCGCATGTTGCCGTTCTTTCCCAGTCCGATCCGCTGCGCGCCGCGCCGCATAACGCGATTTGGAAGTTAGACAAGCGCTGGAGCGGAATTGTCGTCCCCACACAACCATGCCGCGCAGGCAAGGTCTTGTACAACATTGCCCAGCGACTTGTAGATCGTGACTTCGGCCGCGCTGGTTCGTCCCGGGCGCATCCCGGCGAATACCTCGCCGATCTCACCCAATATGTGGGCGTCGTCGATCAGCCCGGCCGCCTTCGCACGCAGGAACTCCGCCCCCTGGTTGATCACGCCTTCACGGTGATCGGCGAAGTATCGCGCGCGCAGAACAAGGTCATTGGCGATTTCGGCGGGCCCCGCATAGCTCGATCCGACCGCATTGATATGCGTGCCATCGCGCACCTGCGCTGACGACAATATGGGTTCCGGCGCCCCGGTCACCGTACAGACGATATCTGCATCTGCCACGGCATCGTCGATGCTTTCGGCGACATGGGCCTCGAGGTCCTCCGCAAGCTGACGGGCCCTTTCCCTGTCGCGACCCCAGATCGTCACACGGGTCAGCGGGCGCACCGCGCAAATGGCCTCGACATGCCGGCGCGCCTGCTCTCCCGTGCCGAGGACCGCCAACCGCACGGCATCTTCCCGCGCCAGCACCTGTGTTGCCGCCGCGGACGCCGCTGCAGTCCGGACGCCTGTGACCGAGCCCGCATCAACGACCGCGGCGACCGCGCCGCTTTCCGGATCGAACACGGTAATGACGCCCTGATGCGACAGACCGCCGCGCGCCACATTGCCCGGGAAAACACTCACGACCTTCGCGCCGAACGCGCCATCGATCATGGCACCGGGCATCACGCCGAATGCATTGCCATCCCCCAGCTGGATGATCCCGCGCAGCAGTTGTTTCGTCCGGCCGGTCGACAGCACAATCATCGCGTCGCGCATCAGCGGGATGCAGACATCGTACGTCAGGCGTTCGGCGACTTCGTCCGCGCCGATCATGCGCACGGTCATGCGGCCGCCCGTTCCTCGGCCAGGATGCGGCGCCGGAACCAGCGGATCAGCAAAGTCGCGTTGAAGAGCATGATGACGCCATAGATGTTCTGCGAAACGGCAAGCGGCAGGCTGTTCAGCACGGTCATGGTCAGGAATATCGCCATCGTCGCATTCTGCACGCCGGTTTCTATCGCCAGCGTCATCGAATCCCGCGCGCTCGCGTCCAGCAATTTTCCCGCAAGCAAGCCGGCGCCCATTGCGCAGATGTTGAGCGCATAGATCGCCGGCGTCGCGGCGATCAGGTTCTGTACGACCATCTGCCAGCTGACGAGGACCGCAAACCCTACCACACCCAGCAGAACGATGAATGATGTCGGCCGCAGGAACCGCGCAGTTCTTGTCGCAAGGTCGGGCGCGAAGCGCCGGACGACCATGCCGATCGCGATCGGCAGGATGGTGATCCGCGCGAGTTGCAGCATCGTGTCGATCACCCGCAATTCGGGCAGCTTTCCGCCGCCTGCGCTCAGGAAATGCGGTATCGCCCAACTCAAGAGGAGCGGAATGCTGAAGACGGTGACCAGGCTGGTCATCATCGTCAGGGTGACCGCCAGCGCCACGTTGCCGCGTCCGACGAACGTCAGCGCGTTCGATGTCGTCCCTGCCGGGCAGATCGAAATGATGAACAGGCCGAGCGCGAGTTCCGGGGGCAGCCGAAACAGCAAACCGATCGCCAGGCCCAGCAGCGGCAGGACGATCAGGTGGATGCCGAAGCCGACCGCCACATAGCGTCCGCCAGTGAACACGGCGGCAAAGTCGCGCAGCGCCAGCGTCAGCCCCAGGCTGAACATGATCAGCATCAGCCCGCAGGGTACGAGCACCTGGTTGACGAAAGCGATACTCTCCGGCGTCACGCGCCCCAGATCCGCCGTGCGTAATTGACGAAGTTCACACCCATGATCTTTTCGATCCGCGCGCTCTTGTGACCCCGCGTTGCCAGCAGCGCGGCAAGCTTGTGGAATTGTGTCGGTCCGCTGAGATCTTCGACAAACGGAACGGTGTCCGGGTTCTCGCCCTTGGCGCCGATGCCCGCCGCCTTGCGCTCGGCGATCTCCTTGCGCGCACCGATGCGATATTCGGCCATGTTGTCGACACCGGTCGTCCCACCGTCGGTGCCGATGCCGACATGATCCTCTCCGCAGACGTTGATCGCATGTTCGATATGGGCGACCACATCGGCGGCCGTGGCGACACTCGTCGGGTTGAGGAACGGCATGAAATAAATGCCGACGAAACCGCCGCGTCCCGCAACGAGCCGCAGTTCCTCATCGGTCTTGTTGCGGGGCAGATCGGTCAGTGCACGGCAGCCAGTGTGATTGATCGAGATCGGCTGCCGCGAAATCCGCGCCGCCTCCAGGCAGGTCTTCTCTCCGCTGTGCGACAGGTCGACCATGATGCTGTTCTGGTTCAGCCGTTCGATCACCTGGCGCCCGAAATCGGTGATACCGCCGTTGCCCGGCACCATCGACCCGCTGCCGATCGTGTTCGCCACATTATAGGTCAGCTGGATCACCCGGACGCCGAGGTCGGCAAACGTGTCGATGCGCGTTGGATCGGTGCCGACCATGGCCGCGTTCTGGAAACCGTAGATGAGGCCGATCCTGCCCTCACGCTTCGCGCGCAGGATGTCGGCCGCGGTCAGAACCTTGAGCAGCTCCGTCGGCCGCGACCGGATCCGCGCATCCCAGATGCCGATGTCGCGGATCGTCGCCTCATAGGGCTCCATGTCCCCGGCGACATAACCCAGCGTCACATTGACGGCATCCATGCCGGAAACGCGCGCATCAACGATGACACGGTCGCTGAGCGTGCGGGTCTGCACCATCTGGATCGGTCCGGGCTGGCGCGGCGCGTTGGGATTGGTGAAGCCGCCGAGCGCGTTGACGATCAGCATGTCACGCGGGCTGCGGGGTGTCGGGCGTGCTGCCGCGCCGGACGCGGCGGCCATGAGCGTTACCGCGCCGGCAGTCATGAATTCGCGACGGTCAGTCATTGCTCTTGATCTCCTCGGCGGTGATGGGGCGATAGTCGTCGCGCGCGAAAATCCGGCCTCGTTTAACCGTCATGACGACGCTGCGCATGTTCGTGATGTCGTGCGACGGATCGCGCGACAGGATCACCAGATTGGCAAGCTTGCCCGCCGCGACGGTTCCCATTTCATCGACCTGCCCCATGGACATGGCGCCTGCCAGCGTCGCGGAACGGATGACCTGCAGCGGCGACATCCCGGCATCGCGGGCAAGCAGTTCGAACTCGTCGAATACGCCCGGATAGGCGGCGTCCGCACCGGTATCGCCATCGGTCCCTGTCGTTATCTCGATGCCGGACCGGTACGCTTGCGCCGTCAGCCGCGCTGCAAGATCGAGCGTGCAATACGGTGGCTTGCCGGTGCGTTGCGCACTCTTCTCCCCCTCGCGATACACCCGCAGGGTCGGGTCGAGCATGATTCGGCGGCGGACCATTTCGCCGAACAGTTTTTGCATGACCGGGTTCTTGCCGTCAGCAAACTGGGCCGGGTCGATCGGCGTGCGATCCTGGTAACGCAACGGACGCGGCGAGACCGCCTGATAGGCGAGGTAACAGGTGTGCGAGATGACATCCGGTCCTGCGGCAATGACATCGGCGGGCGGCGTCGGGAACACCATGCCATGCGCCCAGACCTGCATGCCCTGCCGATGCGCTTCCTGCGTAATCCGGCGGATGAGCGTGGCGGGAAGGTTCGCGTAAATCTTGACCGCGGTCGCACCGGTCCCCTTCGCCCGCGCGATGGCGAGCGGAAGGTTGGAGTTGTTATCGATCGACTGCATCCAGGCGCCCTCGCCGGGCTTGATGCCGCCGCTGGCCGCGCCCGTCCGCGGATCGTCGAAAAAGCTCGGCCCCGCCATCAGCGCGGCATAGTAAAGGTCGGGCGAAGGGATTTCGCCGACACGCGCCGCGCGGCCGATCTCTGCGACCGAACGTAAATCGTCCGCCATGATCCGTGTCGCCGTGATGCCGCTGAACAGGTCGCGGCGCATCAGCGCCTCGGCGCGGCGGCGGTTGGGCGGCGTCGCGATATGCTGGTGCGAGTCGATCAGCCCGGGGAGCAGGAACTTGCCACGCAGGTCGACGGTCTTGGCATTCGCCAGCATGGCTGGCGTTATGTTCGCGTCTGGGAGGACGGCCTCGATCCGCTCGCCGCGCGTAACCACGGCGATGTCCGGTGCGGGCAAGCCGCCCGTTCCGTCGATCAATGTCGCGCCGCGATAGATAACGGTCGTTTCCGCATGCGCGCCGCTGGCAAGGCCGAATATCAGAGCGAGGCCCAGAAGCGCCCGCTTCATCAACGCGATGCTTTCTTGAGTGCGACACGGACCAGTGCATCGAGGGTGGCTCCCGGTCCCAACTCGCCCTCGGCTTTGGCGACTGCCGTGCTGGCTTCCGCGGGTTTGAAACCGAGGTTGCTCAATGCCGACACAGCGTCGCTTGCTGCGCTGCCAGCGGGCGCGGCAATGCCCGGGCCGACGGCAACGGCACCGATCTTGTCCTTCAGTTCATTGACGATGCGGCTCGCGAGTTTCGGGCCGACACCATTGGCACGCGCGACCATCGCCGCGTCCTGCCGCGCAATCGCTGTGGAGAGTTCGCTCGCGTCAAGCACCGACAGGATGGCGAGCGCGACCTTGCCGCCGACTCCCTGCACGCCGGTCAGCAGCTTGAACCAGTCGCGCTCCGACGCCGAGCCGAAGGCGAATAGGGTCATCGAATCTTCACGGACCTGGAGTTCGGTATAGAGCATCACCTGCCCGCCGACCGGACCGATCGCGGTTAGCGTACGCGCCGATGCCTGGACCAGGTAGCCGACGCCGCTCACATCGACGACAGCCGTATCGGCCATTGTTTCGACGAGGACTCCGGTCAGGCGTGCAATCATTTCGCCGTGCTACGCGAGCCTTCGTGCGGACGCCAGATGATGCGCATGCGTAATAGCCACCGCCAGCGCGTCGGCGGCGTCAGCACCTGCGATCTTCACGCCGGGCAGCAACCGCGCAACCATCGCATGGACCTGGGCCTTCTCGGCACCCCCCGTGCCGACAACCGCCTTTTTCACCAGCCGTGCGGCATATTCGCCGACCGCGATGCCGCCCTTGGCGGCGCACAGCAGGATCACGCCCCGAGCGTGTGCCAACTTCAATGTCGATTGCGCATTGGTGTTGACGAACACCTCTTCGACCGCAGCGCCCGACGGCCTGTGTTCAGCGAGCAGCGCCGCCAAAGCGGCTTCGAGTGCAACCAGACGCTCGGGCAGCGGCACTTTCGTATCGGTCTTGATCTGCCCGTTGGCGACATGGCTCAGGCGATTGCCTTCGGCCGCGATAACGCCCCAGCCGGTCGTGCCGAGTCCGGGGTCGAGGCCGAGGATGATCATATTCTTAGCCCCTCCCCTTCAGGGGAGGGGTTGGGGTGGGGCAGTCTTTTGCCGCCAGCATCGGATTTTCGGGCAGGGCGTTCCCCACCCCAACCCCTCCCCTGAAGGGGAGGGGCTTTATCAACCCAGCTTCTCCATCACCTCGTCGGGCACGTCGTAATTGCCCCAGACGGTCTGGACATCGTCGTCCTCGTCGAGCGCATCGATAAGTTTCATCAGCGTCGCGGCATCGCCCTCGCCGACTGTCACCATCGTCTGCGGACGCCAGGCGAGTTTCGCGCCCTCGCCTTCGCCGAGCGAGGCTTCCAGTGCCTTCGCGACTTCGTGCAGCGATTCGATGCTGGTCCAGATCTGGTGACCGTCCTCGTCCGACTGAACGTCCTCGGCACCCGCCTCCAGCGCGGCTTCGAACACCGCGTCGGCATTGCCGGCTTTCGCGGGATAGGCGATCAGGCCCAGCCGATCGAACGCATGGCTGACCGCGCCCGGCGCGCCGATATTGCCGCCGTTCTTCGAAACGGCCGTCTTCACGTTGGTTGCGGTGCGGTTGCGATTGTCGGTCAGCGCCTCGATGATGAGGCTGACGCCGCCAGGGCCGAAGCCTTCGTAACGGATCTCTTCATAATTCGCGCCGTCACCCTTCGACGCGTTGTTGATCGCGCGTTCGATGTTGTCCTTGGGCATGCCGCCGGCACGCGCCGTCAGGACCGCTGCACGCAGCCGCGCGTTCATCGCGGGATCGGGCAGGCCCGATTTCGCCGCGACGGTGATTTCGCGGCTCAGCTTCGAAAACGCCGCCGCCCGCTTCTTATCCTGCGCACCCTTGCGGTGCATGATGTTCTTGAATTTGGAATGGCCTGCCATGGCCCCCTCCTTATGCCAAACCGGGTGCGGCGCGATAGAGCACCGGCGTTCAACCTATTCCCAGTGCTGCCTTATACAGGTCGAGGATCGTTTCCATTTCCTGGCGGTCCTGAACCGACATTTTGCGCAGGCGGACGATCTGGCGCATGATCTTGGCGTCATAGCCTTGGCCCTTCGCCTCCGAATAGACGTCGCGGATGTCGTCGGAGATGCCCTTCTTCTCTTCTTCCAGCCGTTCGATGCGTTCGATGAACAGGCGCAATTGTTCATCGGTAGTGGTGGCCTCGGCCATAAGAACCTTTCGTAATGCGAAAATTTGAGCGGGCGCGATTAGGGTGAACAGGCCCCTTCGACAAGCGGACATTCGCGGCTAAGGGTTCATCGTCGCCACAAGGAGAGACCGGTGCATCGCACGTTAGCCCCCCGCGCACGCAAGGTTCGCGTGCTCGCCACGCTTGGCCCCGCGAGCAATACGCCGGAAATGATCGAAAAGCTGATCCGGTCGGGCGCCGATGCCTTCCGGATCAACATGAGCCATGGCGTTCAGGCCGACCATGCGCCGGTGATCGCCACGATCCGCAGCCTCGAACGCTCACTGATCCGGCCGACGACGATCCTTGCCGATCTTCAGGGTCCCAAGCTGCGCGTAGGCACGTTTGCCGACGGCAAGGTCTTGCTGGAACACGGCCAGATGTTCCGTCTCGATCGCGACACGACGCCGGGCGATGCGTCGCGGGTCAACCTGCCGCACAAGGAGATTTTCGAGGCGCTGGAAACCGGCGCACGGCTGTTACTCGACGATGGAAAGCTGGTCCTGCGCGTGACGGACATGGCCGATGACCATGTGATGACACGGGTCGAGGTCGGTGGAATTCTGAGCAATCGCAAGGGGCTGAATGTCCCCGACGTGGTCGTGCCGATGGCGGCCCTAACCGCCAAGGACCGCAGCGACCTGAGCTTTGCGCTGGAGCAGGGTGTCGACTGGGTCGCCTTGTCGTTCGTGCAGCGGCCCGAAGACATGGCCGAGGCGCGCAAGCTGGTCGGCGGAAAGGCCGCGCTCCTCGCCAAGATCGAGAAGCCGGCGGCGCTCGACCGGCTCGAAGAGATCATGGAACTGGCCGATGCCGTCATGGTCGCACGCGGCGACCTGGGCGTCGAACTGCCGCCGGAAGCCGTGCCGCCTGCGCAAAAGCGCATCGTCGCGACCGCCCGCAAGATGGGCAAGCCCGTCGTCGTCGCGACGCAGATGCTCGAATCGATGATCCAGTCGCCCAGCCCGACGCGCGCCGAGGTGTCCGACGTCGCGACCGCCATCTACGACGGCGCGGACGCGGTGATGCTATCGGCCGAAAGCGCAGCCGGTGCCTGGCCCGCTGAATCGGTCGCGATGATGGACCGCATCGCCCAGTCGGTCGAAAGCGATCCGGGCTTTTTCGCGCGGCTGCATTTCACGGAAACCGAATCCGACCCCACGACGGCGGACGCACTGGCGGCGGCAGCGCGAGACATCGCAATCACGGTTGGCGCGAAAGCGATCGTTTGCTTCACCATGTCGGGGTCGACGGCGCGCCGCATCTCTCGCGAACGCCCATCCGTACCCCTGCTTGTCCTGACACCGAGCCCGGAAACGGCACGCCGGTCGGGCCTGCTCTGGGGTGTCCACGCCGTGCAGACGCGCGATGTCGGCAATTTCGAAGAGATGGTTGCCAAGGCAAAGCGCATGGCGCTGCGCCACCAACTCGCGATCGGCGGTGAACGCATCATCGTGATGGCAGGTGTTCCATTCGGTATTCCGGGATCGACCAACGTACTCCACGTCGTGCGCCTGACCGGCGACGAGTTGAGGATCGACGGACGTTAGGGCCGCTCGCGTTCCGCCGCCTCGATAGCGGCAAGCGCATTCGCGAAACGCGCAGGTCCCTTGCCGCCGATCACGTCGTATCGCACGCCCCGCCGCTCGAGTTCGGCGCGCGACAGGTCGAAAAAGCGCTTGCGAGCTACGTCGGCACCAAACAGGCGCGTGCCGTCGTCGACCCAGGGCAGGTCGATATCGAGCAGCAGGTAATAGTCGGCGGTCGCATGCCATCCTGCGAACCAGGGATCGCGCTTACCGAAGATCATGTCGGCCCAGACCGCCGTCATCAGTGGATCGGTATCGACGACGAGATAACGATCGCTCCGCCCGAGTGCCTCCCAGGTCATCGAATCGTGCGTCTGACCGATGGTAACAAGGTCGGCCATCGAGAGGTTGGTACCGAACTGCTCGCACCAGATGCGACCGTATTCGGGGACGACTTCGGCGCCGAAATGCGTGCCGAGTTGCTTGGCGAGCGACGACTTTCCCGTGCTTTCGGGTCCGTGCAAGCAGATCGTGAAGGTGTGGCGCGTGTCGCTCATACGACGGCCCGCCGCCGTGCCACTGCGCGCCAGTCGAGCAGCCCCCAGATCGCGAGGCCGAGGAAAATCGCATAGAGCAGCATGGTCAACCAGAGTTCCTTGGCGGCATAAAGTCCGATCGAGCCGGTATCGACCGCGATCCATAACCACCAGCTTTCGATCGCACGGCGCGACATCAGAATTTGCGCGGCAACGCTCATGATCGCCAGCGCGGCATCGAGCCATGGATAGGATGCGTCGGTGAAGCGGTGCATGCCATAGCCCCAGAGCGCGAATGCGATCAGGCACCCCGCAGCCCAGATCAGCCGCGCGCGATCGTCCAGGTAACCGACCACGACCTCTCCATCACGTGCCTGCGCGCGAGACCAGTTCCACCAGCCATAAATCTGGACGACGAAGAAAAAGGCCTGGAGCAGCGCGTCGCTGTAAAGCCGCACGTCGAGGAAGATCACGCCGTAAAGCGCGACCATCACGAGGCCGAACGGATAGTTCCACACGCTGCGCCGCACGACGAGTGT
Organism: Pseudomonadota bacterium; assembly: GCA_040388515.1. GTDB lineage: Bacteria > Pseudomonadota > Alphaproteobacteria > Sphingomonadales > Sphingomonadaceae > Sphingomonas_O. The sequence goes on from JAZKBQ010000008.1 coordinate 30,848, forward strand.
GACGTTCGCGAGGCCCAGCAGGAAGGCGACAATTTCGAGCTGCGACATGGCGAGACTCAACCGGCAGCCGAAAACGCAAAACGCCGGACGATGCGCGACGAAAGGTCCGGCGATGGATCGATATCGAGGCTAAACGGCCGCGTGCTGCAGCCGTACCGCAGGCTCAGCCCTGGCGTGCCTTGAAGCGGCGGTTCGTCTTGTTGATGACGTAAGTGCGGCCACGACGGCGGATCACGCGGTTGTCCCGGTGACGATCCTTGAGCGACTTGAGCGAATTGCGAATCTTCATGGCTTGCGGCTTTTTCGAATCTGGCTGAAAATTTGAAGCGCCGCGCCTAGTCGTGAGGTCCGTTCAAGTCAAGGTCATGCAGCGTCCGGCAAGGCTTTGCGTTATAGTGTTTACGAAATATCTTCCGGAGAGCTGAAATGCGCCCCTGCCTCGTCCTTCTTGCTTCAGTTTCGCTTGCCGCCGGCGCCCAAGCCGCGCCGCCGGTACAAGTCACACGCTTCTCTGCCGCATCCGATGTCGCGCGTGGTCCGGCGCGGGCCGAATCGGCTACGCCATCGCTCGAACAACGAAACTACGAAGACGCCGTGGGGCGGGAACTTGCCCGGCTCGGCTTCGGACCCGATGACGCGCCCCGCTACTCCTATGTCGTCGAAGTCAGCCGCGAAACGCGCGCGGCCCCCGTACGCCGATCGCCCGTGACGATCGGCATCGGCGGCGGGACCGGCGGTTATGGCGGCGGCCTGGGCCTCGGCGCCAGTTTCGGCTTGGGCGGCAACCGCTCTCGCGAGGCCACGACGACGCAGCTGTTCGTCCAGTTGCGTGAGCGCAGCACGGGCAAGGCTGTTTGGGAAGGACGCGCGCAGACCGAATCGCGGCCCAGCGACAACGCTGTCGTGGACCGGCTGGCTGTCGCGCTTTTCCGGGACTTTCCCGGCGAGTCCGGCCGCACTATCACGGTCAAATGACCATCCAGATCAGTTCGGCTTTCGATTCCGGTAACATCGAAGTCCTGTCCATCGACGGCGACACGGCCACCCTCGCGATCCGCAAGGACAAGGGCAGCGACTTCTATCAATGGTTCCACTTTCGCGTGGCCGGCGCGAAGGGACGGACGATCACGTTGAAGATCGTCAATGGCGCCGAGGCCGCCTATCCGCTCGGCTGGCCCAGTTATCGCGCACGCGTGAGCGAAGACCGCCACGACTGGCGGCAGGCGGAAACCGGATATGCGAACGGCGTGCTGACGATCACGCACACTTCGGCACGAGACGTGGCGTGGTTCGCATATCACGCTCCTTATTCGATGGAGCAGCATCACAACCTGGTCGCCCGGATCGGTGCGATGCCGGGCGTCTCCGTGCGCGAACTGGGCAAGACGCTCGACGGACAACCAATCGATTGCCTGACGATGGGCAGCGGCGAGAAACAGGTCTGGCTCTACGCGCGCCAGCATCCCGGCGAATCGATGGCCGAGTGGTGGATGGAGGGAGCACTCGATTTCCTGACCGGCGACAGCGCCGTCGCGGCGAAACTGCTGGGGGCAGCGACGTTGCACATCGTGCCGAACATGAACCCCGACGGCAGCTTCCGCGGGCATTTGCGCACCAATGCGGCAGGCGTGAACCTCAATCGCGAGTGGCACGAACCGACGCTCGACAAGAGCCCCGAGGTCTACCATGTCCGCGCCGCAATGGACCTGACCGGCGTCGATTTCGCAATGGACGTTCACGGGGACGAGGCGATTCCCTATGTCTTCATGGCCGGGTTCGACGGCATCCCGTCGTGGACCAAGGCACAGGGCGATGCGTACATCCGCTATCTCGAGGCGCTCAGCAGCCGGACGCCCGACTTCCAGACCAAGCACGGCTACCCCGTCGCGGGGGCGGGCAAGGCGAACCTGACCATGTCGACCAACCAGCTTGCCGAACGGTTCGGCGCCGTGTCCATGACGCTCGAAATGCCGTTCAAGGACAATGACGACGCGCCCGATGCCGACCGCGGATGGGCACCCGCGCGCTCCAAGCAGCTGGCGCGCGATTGCCTGGCGACGCTGGCGGACATCGTCGGTACGCTGTGATCCGGATCGTCGAGGACGATTTGTCGGGCGCGCCGGTCGCGGCGCTGCTGCGCTATCACCTCGAACAGATGCACCTCAACTCGCCGCCCGGCAGCGTGTTCGCGTTCGACATAGGCCGATTGCGCGCGCCCGACGTGACATTCTGGACCGCATGGGACCGCGAGCCACTGCTCGGCTGCGGCGCGATGAAGGAACTCGATGCCGGGAACGGCGAGATCAAATCGATGCGCACCGCGCCCGAACATCTGCGCAAAGGTGCGGCGGCGGCACTGCTCGACCACATCGTCGCTGTGGCCCATGAACGCGGCTATCGCCGACTGAGTTTGGAAACCGGATCAGGCCCTGCGTTCGATCCCGCTCTGGCACTTTACCGGCGGCGCGGCTTTATGGACGGCGACGCATTCGGCGATTACGAGCGCACCGACTTCAACCAATTCCTGCATCTGGATCTCTGACACCCATGCCTACGCTTGTCCTCATCCGTCACGGCCAGTCGGCCTGGAACCTGGAAAACCGTTTCACCGGCTGGTGGGACGTGAACCTGACCGACAAGGGCATTGCCGAGGCGACGGCAGCCGGCGAGTTGATGGCGGCGAAGGGCCTGGATTTCGACCAGTGCTACACTTCGTTCCAGACGCGCGCGATCAAGACGCTGAACCTGGCGCTCGAGGCGATGGGACGGTTGTGGTTGCCGGTCGAAAAGGACTGGCGGCTGAACGAGCGGCATTATGGCGGGCTGACTGGTCTCGACAAGGCGGAGACCGCGGCGAAGCATGGCGGCGACCAGGTGAAGATCTGGCGCCGCAGCTTCGACATCCCGCCGCCGGTGCTGGATGCCGGCGGAGAATTCGACCTGTCGGCCGACCGCCGTTACGCGGGCATCCCGATCCCGAACACCGAGAGCCTGAAGGACACGATCGCGCGCGTACTTCCCTATTGGGAAGAGCGGATCGCGCCCGATTTGAAAGCCGGCAAGCGCGTCGTCATCTCTGCACACGGCAACTCGCTGCGTGCGCTGGTCAAGCATTTGTCGAACATTCCGGACGATGAGATCACCGAGCTGGAAATCCCGACCGGCCAGCCGATCGTCTATGAACTGTCCGACGACCTGACCGCGCTGGACCGTTATTATCTCAGCGAGCGCTGAGCCCGTTTGCGGACGTACATCGCCTCGTCCGCGCGCGCCATGATCCGGTCGAGCGTGTCGTCGGCGCGGACCAGCGTATAGCCGATCGAGATCGAGACCGGCTGGCCGTCGACCGTGTCCTCAGCCACCGACGCCGATAGCGAACGCGCCTTGGCTTCCGCCGAATCGAGGTCCAGTTCCTCAAGAATCATCCCGAATTCGTCGCCGCCGATACGCGCGACGGTGTCGATCGTGCGCAACTGCGTTTTCAGCGTGTAGCCGACGTGCATCAGCACCGCGTCGCCCGCCTGATGCCCGGACTCGTCGTTGATTGCCTTCAACCCGTCGAGGTCGGCGATCATCACGATGACCGGCGTACCGTGACGTTCGAACCGCGCGATGCATCGCGACACTTCGCGCAGGAAGGCGCGGCGGTTGAGCAACGGCGTCAGCGTGTCGCTGTCGGCCAGCCGTTCGAGCTCGCCCAGCCGGATTTCGAGCGCGCGCATCTCCCGACGCAGGGCGTCGTTTTCCTCTTTTAACGATTCAAGCGAATCGCCGATGGTCGTTGGAAACTGGGCAAGCTGTGCCATGGTGCCCGATCAACGCCCGAGTCCTGCCATATGTCAACCAATTTGGGTGCATTGCAGCGTAACCATATCCTCTGATTTGCGTCGAAGCGTGCGGATAAGGGCCCAAACCCGGCCATGACAACGGCCGTGACGGGATGGATTTTGGTGCAGGATGAGGAGCGAGGAGACGAGCGGGGCTATGCCCCCGCGACCGACGAGAGACGACGCCCTGCGCCAAAAGACGCCCGCCGCCTCGCGGTTGCCCTGTGACGCCCGCCGGGCGCGTCGCGATGCTTGCACGGGCTACCAGCCCGCGCCGCGCACCGCTCCTCCCCGGCGAACGTCACAGGGCAATCACGGCCATTGTCATGGTCGGGTTTGGGCCCTAGGCGCGCCGCAACGGGAGGTAGACGATGGCAGACGCCGGGCCACTGGTCGGAATCATCATGGGCAGCCAGTCCGACTGGGAGACTATGCGCGCCTGTGCCGAGGTTCTCGAAGCGCTGGGCGTGGCGCATGAAACCAAAATCGTCTCTGCGCATCGCACCCCCGACCGGCTTGTCGACTATGCCAAGAGTGCGGCAGGCCGCGGGCTGAAGGTGATCGTTGCCGGTGCGGGCGGCGCGGCACATCTGCCCGGCATGACCGCATCGATGACGCACCTGCCGGTACTGGGTGTGCCGGTCGAGTCGAAGGCGCTGAAGGGCATGGATAGCCTGATGTCGATCGTCCAGATGCCGGGCGGCATTCCGGTCGGGACGCTGGCAATCGGCAAGCCCGGCGCGATCAATGCGGGGCTGCTGGCGGCAGCAATCCTCGCCACGACCGATGACACGCTTGCCGAACGGCTGAAGGCCTGGCGTGCGGACCAGACCGACCGGGTTGCCGAAGCGCCGCAATGAGGACGATCGCGCCGGGCAGCACCATCGGGATCATCGGCGGCGGACAATTGGGCCGCATGCTCGCACTGGCCGCAGCACCCCTCGGCTATCGTTGCCATATCTACGATCCCGATCCCGATTGCTGCGCTTCGCGGGTTGCAGCAAAGCTGACCGTCGGCGACTTTGGCGACCGTGACGCGCTCTCGGCGTTTGCAACATCCGTCGATGTCGCGACTTACGAATTCGAGAATATCGACGCCGGACCGCTTGAGGCAATTGCAGATAAAGTCGGCCTGTTTCCACCACTTGCGGCGCTGCGCATGTCACAGGACCGGATCACCGAAAAGAGCTTTGCTGCGCAACATGGAGCACGGACCGCGGCTTGGCATGCGGTCGGTTCGCGTGCGGAACTCGGTGCAGCAATCGCAGCAATCGGCATCCCTGCTATCCTGAAGACGACGCGTTTCGGCTACGACGGCAAGGGGCAGGCACGGATCCACAGCGCTGCGGATGCCGATGCAGCATGGACGGCGATCGGCGGCCAGCCGGCGATCCTCGAAGCCATGGTGCCGTTCGAACACGAATTCTCCGTCCTCGTCGCACATGGGCAGGATGGATCGAGCATGGTGTGGGACGTGGCCGGGAATGTGCACAAGGACGGCATCCTCGACACATCGACTGTGCCCCCGCACGCCGCGGTGCTCGCACAAGTCGACGAGGCAAAGGCGATTGCCGTGCGCATCGCCGACGCGCTCGACTATGTCGGCGTGCTGACCCTCGAATTCTTCGCCAGCCCGGACGGCCCGGTCTTCAATGAAATGGCGCCCCGCGTGCACAACAGCGGCCACTGGACGATCGAGGGCGCGCTTACTTCGCAGTTCGAAAACCACATCCGCGCGATATGTGGCCTGCCGCTCGGAGACACCGCGCTTGTCCGGTCAGGGGCGGAGATGCGCAACCTGATAGGCGCCGATGCCCACGACTGGGCAGCGCTCGCCGCCGAACCCGGCGCGCATGTCCATCTCTACGACAAGGGTGAGGCGCGTCCCGGCCGCAAGATGGGCCATGTGACGCGCCTTCGTTAGGCCTTAACCCGCGTTCCCGACATCGGGCTGGTTCCGAACATCCCGGCCTTGACCCCGCCAGTCAGCGTGTCGCCATCGATCGTTGCTTCGCATTCGAGCAGGATCGGCATCGGAACCTTCATGTCCATCGTCCAGGTGATCTTGTCCCCGTCGATCTTGCCGTCATTGCAGTCGAGCGAACCCATCGCACCAGCATTGGTACCCGACCAGGTGCCGTCGCCATTATCGTTGACGGTCAGTACCGACTGCTGCTCGCCCAGCGGCGATTTGACCACGCAATCCCATTGACCTGCGGCATTGGACATCAATTCTCTCCTTTAAGACGGGACGTTATTTCGACGCCGGAAGCTCGACTTGCTCGACCGGAATGCCGAGCTTGTCGAGTTGCGGTTTCACTTTCGCGGCATCGCCCACAACCACGATCGCGAACTTGGAAGGATCGACAGCAGCGCGGATCGCGGCGTCGAGGTCCTTCGCTGTCATCTTCTGATATTGGCCGGCGAGGGTTTCATAATAATTGTCCGGGCGCTTCATGTACACGATGCGCTGCATCGCGGTCATGATCGCGTCCGACGTTTCGAACTGGCCGGGCAGTTGGCGTACGCTGTTGTTGGTGGTGCGCTCCAGCTCTTCCGCGGTCACGCCCTGTGTTCCCAGGAACAGCTTCACATCGTCGAGCAGCGCCTTCACCGAATCGCCGGTGCGGTCGGCCTGGACAGGTGCGGTGATGATGAACGGCACACGGTTTTCGAACGACTGCACCGCACTGCGCACGCCATAGGACCAGCCCTTCGTCTCGCGCAGGTCCATGTTGAGGCGGGACAGGAAATTGCCGCCCAGCACCGCATTCGCCTGGTTGAGCACCAGCACCGACGGATCCTTGCCGGTGATCGAAAGCACATGGCCGCCGGCAATGACCGACTGCGGCGATTGCGGACGGTCGGCGAGGTAGATCTTCGTCGCGGATGGCGCGAGCGGCGCCGCGTCGAAATTCTTTTGCGGGCGCGCCATGCGATTCGACGGCCATTTGCCGAAACGCTCGTCGAGAAGCGGCTTCAACTGGGCCATGGTGGTGTCGCCCACGACGAAGATCGCCGCCTTGTCGGGCACCAGCCAGCCGCGCTGGAAATTCACGATCGCGTCGCGCGTAATCGCCTTTACGCTCGCCGGCGTGCCGAGGCCGCTGAACGGGCGGCCATAGGGATACGCATCGCCATAGAGCTTGCCCGGCAGGATGGCGTTGGCGATCCCCTGCGGCTGGCTGAGCTGTGCGGAAATGCCTGCCAGTTGCGTCGCGCGCAGACGTTCGACTTCCTTGGGATCGAAGGCCGGATTGCGGACGATGTCGGCGAGCAGGTCGAGCGAAGGCGCGAGATTGGCGGTCAGCGCGTAAAGGCCGACACCCGAACGGTCGAGGCCGCCGGCCGAACTGATGTTCGCGCCCAGCCGTTCCTGTTCCTCGGCGATCTGGACCGAATTGCGCGTCGTCGTGCCCTCATCGAGCAGGCTCATCGTCAGCGCCTGCAGGCCCAGCTGGTCCTGCGGATCGGCAGCATTGCCGGCATCGAAGCTGACCTGCACGCGCACGACCGGCGTTTCGGCACGGCGGGCGAAATAGACCGGGATGCCGTTCGACAGCGTCGCCCGTTCGATCGCCGGGAAGTCGAGTGCGGGGAACGGATCCATCGGCGGCGCGGCGCGCGTGGGCTTTGCGGCAGCCGTCTCTGCGGCTGGCGCTGCCTTGGCGGGCGGCTTCGCGTCGGTCGGCAGGTCGCCCGTAATTGCAAGCGCAGCAGGCGAACGATCGCGCTCGCCGGGCTCGACGATCACATTGACCGCTGGCCGCGTGATCCACTTTTTCAGCGCGGCCTGAACCTTTGCGGGCGTCATCGCCGCGAGTTCGACCAGGTCCGACTTATATTTCGCCGGATTGTTCGAATAGACCGCCCCTTCTGCCAGCGCGACGGCCTTGCCGCCGAAGCCGCCGACGAATTCGAACCCGCCGATCGTGCCCGAAATGCTGCGTGTCGCGACGCGCTTCACTTCGTCAGCGGTCGGCCCCTTGGCGATCAGCTCTGCGATCAGCTCGTCGAGCCGCTTGCCGACCGCTGCCGCATCGCCACCCGGCTTGACGTCGGCAGCAACGGTGAAGATGCCGATCTGCTCATAGGCCTGCAGGTTTGCCGTCACGTTGACCGCGGTCTGCTCTTTCCGCACCAGCGCGTTGTCGAGACGGCTGGACGACAGTCCGCCCAGAACCGATGCGGCAACGTCGAGCGCGGCCGTATCCTTGCCGTTGACGCCCTCGACCGTCCATTGGCGCATGATGCGCGTGTAGGGAACACGGTCTTTCAGCACGACCGTCTTGGGCGCGGCAAGCGTCGGAATGTCGGATTTCACACGGGTGATGGCGGGACTGCGCGGAATGTCGCCGAACCATTTGGTGACCAGCGGCTTCGCCTTCGCCACGTCGATATCGCCCGCGAGCACGAGCACCGCATTGTCCGGGCCGTATTTCGCGCGGAACCAGTTCTTCACGTCTTCCAGGCTGGCAGCGCTCAGGTCGGCCATCGAGCCGATCACGTCGTGGTGATAGGGATGATTTTCGGGCAGCAGCGCCTTCATCGTGTAATAGTCGACCAAGCCGAACGGCTGGTTGTCGCCCTGGCGCTTTTCGTTCTGGACCACGCCGATCTGGTTATCGAGCTTTGCCTGGTCGAGGCCGCCGAGCAGGTGGCCCATGCGGTCGGATTCGAGGAAAAGCGCGGTTTCGAGCGCGGGTGTCGGCACGTTTTCGAAATAGTTCGTGCGGTCGTACCAGGTCGTCCCGTTATAGTCGGTTGCGCCGACTTGTTGGAGCGGGCCGAAGAAATCGCCGGGCGAATTTTCCGAACCGTTGAACATCAGATGTTCGAACAGGTGCGCAAAGCCGGTCTTGCCCTTCACCTCGTCCTTGCCACCAACGTGGTACCACACCGATACCGCGACGATCGGCGCCTTGCGGTCGGTGTGGACGATGACACGCAGCCCGTTGGGCAGGGTGAACTGCTCATAGGGAATGTCGACCTTCTTCACGAGTTCGGCGACGGGCGCGGCCTGGGTGGCGGGCGCGGCAGGCGCCGTCTGTGCGAAAAGTGGCATGGGTGCTGCGAACAAGAGCGGAAGGGCGATCAAAGACCGGCGGAAAGGCATGGAAGCATCCTCGATTGAAACTCGATTCTTGAGCGGTGTCTTAGCAGCGCGGCACAGTCGCGCAATAATAGTTCAAAGCGGCTCACGGACGATAGGCGCGCTTTGCATGTGCGATGATGTCGGCACGCTCGAAATAGGCTGGCTTGAATTTCCGCGCCTCGAACAGCCGCATCTGGTCGGTATAATGCGGTGAGCCGGGACGCGTGGTTGCCGCGCCATAGGGCTGGATCGACCGGCTCTCGACACGGCCTGCCTTGTCCCATGCCATCAGCATGATGAAGCTGTCGCCGTGCTTGACCCGCATGCGGCCGTCATCCTGCGGATCCCATGAGGTCGCCGCGCGCAACGTGTCGGTGCCGCCGTTCGCCGGCAGGTCGACGGTCCCGCGGCGCAGGCGCTGCACCTCTCCCAAGGGCGGATCGATCCGTCCGAAGGTTTTCGTGAGCTTGTCCACCACCTCGCGCAGCTTTTCGCGCGGGTCGGGCAGGTCTTCCCCGCGATAGGCGGCACGGTTCGCCATGTGCATCATCGATTCGCCCAGCGCGTCGGCCCGGCCATTACCGTCGCTGTTCCAGTCCCATTGGCGTAGCAACGCCTGCGCTGCGGCAAGGTCGGGCTCGTTGCGAAGGTCCGCCGCTAGCAGTTTCCGCATCCAGCGCCCGGCAAAACTGGCGCCGCTGTAGGTCGTGTCGAACTTGATCTGCAGCAGCCGTTCGGGCGTGATCGCGCCCTTTTCCGCCGACAACAACTCGATCGCGCGCGTGATCCGGTTGGTCGTGCGCCGCTCGATGCCCAGGCTGGGCGAGAAGGCGTTCGGGTCGAGTTCCGACCCCGGCCCCGCTGCAAGGAACGGCGTGTTGTTCGCATTGACGACCCAGCCGCTCGCCGGGTCGACGATTTTTGGCATGGCTGCGAACCCCAGCGATCCGTCCCACATGTCGGCCGATGTGTCACCCGGCAGGATGCCGCGATAGTCGAAGCCAGGTTTGCGGGGCGGAAACAGCGCATTGTAGATGAAGGCGATCCGGCCGGTCTTGTCGGCATAGACGAAATTGGTCGCCGGAATGCCGCCCAATGACATTGCACGGGCCCATTCGTCCCAGTTCTGTGCCTTCTGGATGCGGTAATATTGTTCGACATTCTTCAGGCTGTCGATCGCCGCATAGCGGATGGCGAATGCGCCATTCTTGTTGACGATCACCGGCCCTTGCAGCGCGCGGTAAACGGTCTTCGGTACGGGCAGCGTGAAGGGCCCGAATTTCACCGGCAGCCAGACGCGCTGCCGTTCGAGTGGCAGCCACTTCCCGTCGTACCGGTACTGCGTGCCGTCGGCATTCAGCACCAGCTTGTACACATCGATCAGGTCCGGCCCGTTGACGGTGTTGGTCCAGCCCAGATTGCGGTTGTGACCGAGCAGCACGAACGGCGATCCCGGGAACAGCGCGCCCGACATGTCGAGACCCTGCCCGCTGTGCATGCTCGCCTCATACCAGGCAACGCTGCCTTCATAGGGCTGGTGCGAGTTGGAGATCAGCCAGGTCCGCCCGTCCGACATGCGCTTCGGCGACACGGCAAAGGCGTTCGACCCGTTCATCGCGGGATCCCTGCCCAGCGGGGTCATGGGCTGTGCGGTCCCGCGCGGTGCGTCCTTGCTGTCGTTCAGTGCGCCGATGGTATCGTCGAGGCCGAAGAAGAACGGCGAGCGCAGTGCAAATCCTGCCGCGATATCCTGCCCGTTGACGGGAAACAGCCGCGACAAATGGACTTCCTCCGGATGGCGTGCGGCATAGAGGTTGAGACCCGCGGCATAGGCATCCAACGTTTCCCGGACATCCCCCGGGATCGACGCATAGTGACGCGCCACCGTGCCGGGGATGTCGAGTAGCGCGCGGACATAATCGACCTTCGCGCCATCGGCACCGGTCAGCGCCCCGGTACGGCCACGCGTCATCGCCACGACTTCCTCTATCGTCGAAAAATCGTCCTCGGCATGAGCGTACGCCAGAGCATAGGCGGCATCGGCGTCGGTCTTTCCGAAAACATGCGGCACACCCCATTCGTCACGGACGATGCGCGACTCGTAAGTCCGGGCAGGCGGCGGCGCGACGCCGACGGCAGTGAGCGGTTCCCAAACCAGCCCTGCCACGAGAATGATCACGACGAGCGCAACCAACCCTACACCAAGCCTGCGCAACATCCGCATCCCCATTGTTCTGTTTCAAATGCAGTCTTGCACGCGGACGGCGCGCGGGACAGGGGGCCAATCAAGCATCGGTGCGGGAGCGACGCCATGATCAATACCAGCGAAGCCCAACGGCTTGTCCTCGATTATCTCGACAAGGACGTAACGGCCCTCGATCAGGAAGAGCGAAACGTCATCGAGGACCTCGCCGAGCATTCGGCGACCAGCCGCGATGCGATGGACATGGCCGACGAGGCCGCGACATTCTGGGACCGGCTGGCCGACCGTGTCGCCGCCGTCGGCGGGTCGTGGCCGTTCATTTTTGTTTTCATGGGTGTTCTGATCGGCTGGATGCTGCTCAACACCGACGTGCTGGCGCGCTGGCATCTCCAGTTCGATCCCTACCCCTACATCTTCCTGAACCTGATGCTCTCGATGGTTGCTGCCTTGCAGGCTCCGATCATCATGATGAGCCAGAACCGCAGCGCCGCAAAAGACCGGTTGGCCGCAAGCCATGATTACGAAGTCAACCTGCGCGCCGAACTCGAAATCCACCGGCTGCATCACCGGATCGATACGATGCACCAGGAAATCCGCACGCTCGTCGGGCTGCTCGACAAGGGCAAGACCGCATGAGGCATCCGATGCTCGTCGCGGTGTGCGCCGGTGCGCTCGCGGCATGCGGATTTGCGCCGCTGGACCTGTGGCCGCTCACCCTCGGCGGGCTGGCTGTGCTGGTCGCACTAGTGATGCAAGCGCCGACGGCGCGCAGCAGTTTCGCCCGCGGCTGGTGGTGGGGCCTCGGGCATTTCACGGTCGGACTGAACTGGATCGCACACGCCTTCGAATTCCAGGACTTCATGCCGGCACAGGGCGGCTATGTCGCGGTCGTCCTGCTGAGCCTGTATGTCGCGATCTATCCCGGGCTGGCGGCGATCCTTGCGTGGCGAGTGGCACGCCATGCAAACGCCGGACGCGCGACATTTGCCCTTGCCCTGGGCGCGTCCTGGATCGCATCCGAATATGTCCGCGCAACCCTGTTTACCGGTTTCGCGTGGAACCCGATCGGCGTGATCTGGGTGCCGACCCACGTCTCGATGGCTGCGACGCTGGTCGGCACCTATGGCCTTTCGGGGCTGACGCTGATGGGCGTTGCCTGGGCGACTCCTTTCATCCAGTCCGCGCAACCGAAACAGCTGGCCATCGGAGCAGTACTTGCCGGCGTGGCGGCGATCCTCGTCGTCTGGCCCTACACCCGTCCCGGCATCGACAATGGTCCCGCGATCCGGATCATCCAGCCCAATGTCAGCCAGGCACAGCGCCACGACCGCGACTTCGATGAGCAAAGCGTCCGCATTCTCGAGCGGCTGACCGGACCGCCCGGCGCTGAGCCGCGGCTGATCCTGTGGCCAGAAGCCGGCGTTCCTTATTACCTCGAGGAGGAAAGCTGGGCGCGTTATCGTCTGGCGAAGCTGCTGGGGCCGCGCGACCTGTTGCTGACCGGCGGGACGACGCTGATCTATGACAAGCGCGGCGACCTGACGGCGGCGCGCAATTCGGTGTTCGCGATGAACGCGCTCGGCGATCTCGTCACCCGGTACGACAAGGCGCACCTCGTCCCTTACGGCGAGTACCTGCCCATGCGGCCGCTGCTGGGCGCGATCGGCCTGTCGCAGGTCGTGCAGAGCGACGTTGATTTCGTGCCCGGCGTGACACCGCGCAACATCACGGCTGCGGGGTTCGGCAAGATCGCCGTCGATATCTGTTACGAGATCATTTTTTCCGGACAGGTCGTCGACCGTGCGCACCGGCCCGATGCGATCTTCAATCCATCGACCGACGCGTGGTTCGGCGCATGGGGGCCGCCGCAGCATCTTGCGCAGGCGCGGATGCGTGCGATCGAGGAAGGACTGCCCGTCGTGCGCGCGACGCCGACCGGGATTTCCGCGGTGATCGACGCCGATGGGCGGTTGCTTGCCGCGCTGCCCCACAACAAGGCGGGCGTCATCACGACCCGCCTGCCGCCACCCAAAGCGCCGACAATGTTCGCGCAATTCGGCAATGCAATTCCATTGCTGCTGGCAGTTTTGCTTGGCGCCCTCGCCGTTGCGCCGCGCGTGCGTGCGCGCTATGGGCGCACGACATAAAGACTTCTTTATATCCGATTCCCCAGATCCGACGAAGGGTTCACGATGCGTCCGCAATTCCTGTTCACGTCCGAAAGCGTTTCCGAAGGCCACCCCGACAAGGTCGCCGACCAGATTTCGGATTCGATCGTCGACCTGTTCCTGTCGAAGGATCCGGAAGCGCGCATCGCGTGCGAGACGCTGACGACGACCAACCTGGTCGTGCTGGCGGGCGAGATCCGCTGCAAGGGCGTGTACGAAAATGGCGCATGGGCACCGGGCGCGCTCGAGGAAATCGAAAAGACCGTGCGCGCGACGGTGAAGCGCATCGGGTATGAGCAGGACGGCTTCCACTGGGAAAGCTTCCGTTTCGAAAACAACCTTCACGGCCAGTCGGAACACATCGCGCAGGGCGTCGATGCGGCCGGCAACAAGGATGAGGGCGCAGGCGACCAGGGCATCATGTTCGGTTACGCGACCGACGAGACCGACGGGTTGATGCCGGCCACGCTCTATTACTCGCACAAGATCCTCGAAGAGATGACCAAGGACCGTCACTCGGGCAAGGCACCGTTCCTGGAACCCGACGCCAAGAGCCAGGTCACGCTGGAATATGTCAACGAAAAGCCCGCGCGCGCGACCGCCATCGTCGTGTCGACGCAACACGCCGACGATTATTACTGGCACAACAACGAGGGCGACCCGGCCAAGTACGACGAGCTGCGCAACTATGTCATCGGCGTCATCAAGAAGGTCATCCCCGCCGAACTGCTGGGTGACTGGACGGAATATTTCATCAACCCGACCGGCTGCTTCCTGATCGGTGGGCCGGACGGTGACGCGGGACTTACCGGCCGCAAGATCATCGTCGACACCTATGGCGGCGCAGCTCCGCATGGCGGCGGCGCGTTCAGCGGCAAGGACCCTACAAAGGTCGACCGCTCGGCGGCCTATGTCAGCCGTTACCTCGCGAAGAACATCGTCGCTGCCGGCCTCGCGCGCCGTTGCACCATCCAGCTCGCCTACGCGATCGGCGTATCGAAGCCGCTGTCGCTCTATGTCGACACACATGGCACCGGCACGGTCGATGCGTCGGCGATCGAGGCGGTCCTGCCGAAGCTCGTCGACCTGACCCCGCGCGGTATCCGCACGCACCTGGGCCTTAACAAGCCGATCTACCAACCGAGCGCCGCATATGGCCACTTCGGCCGTACGCCCGACGGCGACTTCTTCCCGTGGGAAAAGACCGACCTGGTGACGGCACTGAAGGCCGAACTCGTCTGACCGCATTGGCAGTACGGACGTAACGGCCTAGGGTCGGTCGATGATCGGCTCCACCTTCCTGCTCGCCGCGATGATGGCAGCGCCATCGGCCGCGGAAACCGCCGCGATCTTTACCGCGGCGGGCGCACGCCCACGCGGCAAGGACTGGACGATGTGCGGCGAGGATCCGAAAGCGAAAGCGCGTATCGATCTTTACCGCGACCTCAACAGCGACGGACTGATCGACGTGATCGTCGTCGAGGACAGCCTGCGCTGCTATGGCCAGAGCGAAACATCGTTCGTGCTGGTCAGCAAACAGGCGAACGGCAAGTTCCGCCAGATTTTCGCGAGCGAAGGCGTGGCCGAAGTGCTCGACACGCGGGGCGTGGGCAAATGGCCCGACATCTCGATCGGCGGCCCCGGTTTCTGCTTCCCGGTCGTGCGCTGGAACGGGCGCGAATACGCGAACCAGCGCAAGCAATATATGGGCAAGCCCTGCCGCTAAAGACAATCCACTGATGTCCGACCCCACCACCATCGGCCGCCTGTACGGGCGGCGTGCCGGGCACAAGCTGCGCGCCGGACAGGCGGCGCTTGTCGACGAGACATTGCCGGCGCTCGAGGTGCCAGAAGGGCCGCTCGATGCGCGCATTCTGTTCGGCAATGATCGCCCGCTCGAACTGGAAATCGGCTTCGGCGCAGGCGAGCATCTGGCGGGACGGGCGGCGATGCTCCCCGATCACGGCTTCATCGGCTGCGAGCCGTTCCTGAATGGCGTTGTCGGTGCGCTCGGCCATATCCGCGACGGAGGGCTGACGAATGTGCGGCTGCACATGGGCGATGCACTCGACGTGCTGAACCGCCTGCCCGACGCGTCGCTGACCCGCGTCTACCTGCTCCACCCCGACCCTTGGCCCAAAGCGCGGCATGCGAAGCGGCGCTTCATGAACAAAGGGCCGGTGGACATGATCGCGGCCAAGCTGAAACCCGGTGGCGAATTCCGCTTCGGAACCGACCACCCGATCTATGTCGCGCACGCCATGATGATCATGCGCGCTCAGCGGCATCATTTCGACTGGCAGGTCGAAACCGCCGACGATTTCCTGATCCGCCCCGCCGACTGGCCCGAGACGCGATACGAGCGCAAGGCCCGCACCGTGTACGGGCACGAGGTCTGGTATTTCCGCTATTTGCGCCGGTGAGTATGGTCGGCACAGACCGGAAGCGCGGGTGTCAAATGCGTACAAGACTGTTGCGAGTACACATCTGCGTTCTGCTGGCCCTCTTGGCAGGGTGCACGCCGCTTCGGCGGGCGGAACAGATTGGGGTTTGGGATCTTACCCCCCAGCTTTTGAAAGGAAGCACGTCTGTTATCACAAAGGACGGCTACGGCTTTTCCGAACTGAGCGTTCTGATCACCGTCGGCACCGATGGACGCGTTGTCGATGCAAAAGTTGTCGACAATTCCTCCAAGCTCGACCCTCGCCCCGGCTTGACGGCAGCGCGTACGATGACATTTCGCCCGCCGGTTTTCGAAGGGAGGCCGGTTGAGGCAGTCGGCAGGATCAAGATCAAATACCAGTCGCCGGAAATCCCGCCAGATACATCGGTTCCGTTTCCCGAAGCGCCGCTTGAAAACTTTGAAATCACGCTCGAACGTTCAGCGTGCTACGGTAGCTGCCCCGATTATCGCGTGTCGGTCAGGGGCGACGGTCGCGTGCAGTATTCGGCACGCGAAAACCCTTTTGCCGAATCTGCGGCCGAGGTGCACCTGGCCTATAACGGCACGAATGTCCTGCTCTCCGGACCATATGAAACGCGGGTCGATCCAAAAGCCGTCGCCACGCTGATCTCGATGTTTCGGGACGCGCACTTCATGGGCCTGAAACCCGGTTACGTCGCCTCCGTCACTGACAATCCGACCTATGCACTGACGTTGAGGGCAGGAAAGACGGTCAAGCGCGTCGCCGATTATGTCGGACGAAGTGCCGGCATGCCACAAAGCGTGAAGGACCTGGAGGACGCCGTCGACCGCCTTGCGGGGTCCGAGCGCTGGACGCGTGGCAACGAGGAAACCGTCGCGCTGCTGAAGGCACAGCGCTTCGATTTCAGATCGAACGATGCAGTCAAGCTCGTCGCAAGCGCAATGAATTGGGGATTTCGCGCGCCGGACGACAAGCGGGTCATGCGTTTCATTCGCGCCATGCTGGCAGAGGGACTCGATCTTGATGCGAAGGTGAATTCGGTTCGTGACCAAAAGGCTGTTCCGGTCGGCGAGATCATCGTCAAATTTGCTGCGGAAGCGGGTGACGACAAACTCCTGACTCACTTGAGGGAAAGCGGCTATTTGAAGCGGGTCGATCGTCGGAAGCTCGATGAAGCCCTACAGACGAGCATGGGGTGCAATCCGGCAATTCCGGAGATGCTGGTAAAAGCGGGCGCAAACCCGAAAGCTGCGAGTCCGGAGGGAAATGCCCTGCATCAGGTTCGCGAAAGCTATGGTGCGTGCGCGGAGGCAGATAGTGGTCGCCGCGTTGCAATGGCGAAGGCACTTGTCGCGATCGGCGTTCCGCTCGAGGCTCGCGACGGCATCAACTGGACGCCCCTCATGGGAAACGAGGATCCGGACGTCGTCAAGGTACTGATCGACGCGGGGGCCAATCTCAACGCCAAGGATGAAAACGGGACGACGCCTGCGCTGTCGACCGACGACGACCGAGTACTCCTCACACTCCTGCGTGCCGGGGCCGATCCGCGCGCGAAAGACGAGAATGGCACGGTGCGCGATCAAGCGAGGAAGGGGCACATGCCGGCCAGCCTGGCATGGCTCGCTACGCACGGAATCAAATAGCGGTCGGCCCCGCCGAAATCAGCCGTAAACGCGGATCGTCGCTCGGGCGAGGCGTCGGTCTTCCAGTGAATAATAGAGTTGCACCGTGTCGCCCTCGACCAACGCGGACGCCGCAAAGGCGATGTCGGTTTCGGTGCGGTCTTCGGCCGGTGGCGGCATCAGGACGGGCTCGATCCCGCGGCCGGTCACGCGGGTGAAACCGGCATCGAAACTGACCCAGCCGATCCGCCAGCGCGCGTCGATCGTCGCGCCATTATAGAACATCACCGGGTCATGGCCCGGAACCGTCACGATCGGCCCGGTCGACAAGTGCCAATTATCCCATCCCTCTTTACGAATGCCGAACGGGTCGTCGACCACACGCCATTCGCCACCAAGGTCGGGCGCGGTCGCCATGCCGATCCGGGACGCCTGATCGCGCGCGTATTCGTAGAACAGCCGCCAGCTGCCGTCGGATGCCTGCGCCAGCGTGGCTTCCTTGATATTGCCCTCTCCCTCCGGCGCCTTGAGCATGATCTGGCGCTCTTTCAGGTGGAGCAGGTCGGGACCGGTCGCGACCAGCAGCGATCCCTGTTCGCGCCGGGCATCGACACCGGTGTAATAGACCATCAAGCCATCGGCGGTCGGCTGCACCGTCGGATCCTCGACGCCGCCCGCCGACGCCGCTGCGGGACCGGGCTCGATCGCGGGCTTTTCGTCCATGTCGAAATTCAGGCCGTCGGACGAGGTTCCACACCAGATGATGCCGGTCGGATCGGTCGAACCCAGCGGATTGGGGACGCCGCGCATCATCAGGTGAAGGGCATCGTCCTGACGCCAGACGAAAGGACTCATCCAGTCCATCGATTTCAGCGGTTCGCCGCACGCCAATGCGACCTTGTCGAGCGCTTCCACGACATAAGCCACCATGATCAGGCTCCTTGCGCCACGGTAAGCGACAGCGCGCCGTCGATGGTGACCGTCGTACCGGTGATGTAATCCGCTGCGGGCGAAAGCAGGAAGGCGACGAGGTCCGCGACCTCCTCCGGCCGCCCCGCCCGGCCCCATGGAATGGCGGCTTCCTTGCGCTTCAGCTCGTCGGGGTGGTCCATCGCCGACTGATTCATCGGCGTCAGGATCATCCCCGGCGCGACGCCATTCACCGCCACGCCCTGCGGCGCGAGTTCGAGCGCCAGTGTCGCGGTCAGTTGTGCGACGCCGCCCTTGGCCGAATCATAATCGACACCGCCCGGCCGGGGCGCGCGTTCGTGGATGGACGAAATATTGACGATACGCCCCTTCCCGCCCTTCAGCCCGCGCACGAACCGGCGGCAGGTCAGGAACGGGCCATAAAGGTCCGCGCGCACTGTCCGGTCGAACAGCTCGAGCGACATATCGGCGATCGGTACCCCGCTCATGTTGACTCCGGCCGAATTGACGAGTTGCGTCGCGATCCCGAGCTCCTCGACACAAGTCGAGAACAGGTGTTCGACCGAGGCTTCGTCGCCGACATCGGTCTGGCAGGCGCGCCCGCGCCGCCCTGCCGCGAGGATCTGTTCGACCACCCGGTCCGCCGCAACGCCATCCTTGTAATAAGTGATGACGACATCGGACCCGCTTTCGGCGAGCTTCATGGCGGTGGCCGCGCCGATCCCGGACTCGCCGCCGGTTACGATAGCGACGGTCACTTTGCAGGCGTCAGCTTGAGCAACCGCCCCTGCGATCCGCGTCCGCCGTCTTCAAGCAACCAGATCGCGCCATCCGGCCCTTCCTCGACTTCGCGGATGCGGGCACCCATCGGCCATTGATCGCCCTTCGACGCAGTAGTGCCATTGATATCGACGCGGACCAGCGCCTCGCTCGACAGGCCACCGATGAAGGCGTCACCCTTCCACTGCGGGAACATCTTGCCCGAATAGATGATCAGTCCGCCGGGCGAGATGACGGGGTTCCACGACACCTTTGGCGCCTCGAGATCGGGCCGGGTGCTGTGACGCGGAATGAGCTTTCCATCATAATGGTCGCCGTCGGACACGAGCGGATAGCCATAGTTCCTGCCCGGCAGGATCAGGTTGACCTCGTCCCCGCCCTTCGGACCCATTTCCTGTTCCCACAAATTGCCCGCCGCATCGAATGCGAGGCCAAGGATATTCCGATGGCCGTAGGACCAGACCTCGGGCTGGAAGCCGTCCTTCACCAACGGGTTACCGGGCGCCGGCTTGCCGTCAGGTGTCAGGCGCAAGAGCTTGCCGAGCGTCATCGACTTGTCCTGCGCGGGGTCGAATTTCTGCCGCTCGCCGTTGGCGAAAAACAGGAACTGCTTGTCGGGCGAAAACACGATGCGGCCCGAATAATGGCCGTTGCCGGTCACGAAGGGGCGTGCGCGGAAGATCGTTTCGAAGCCTTGGAGTTCGGCGACCGGCGGACAGGGCGCCCGGATACACTGCACCTGTTTCTCGACCAGCTTGCCGCGGCCTAGCGCCACGCCCTTGCCGCCCTCGCCTGCTTCCGACCAGCTGAGATAGACGATGCGGTTCTGCCCGAAATCGGGATGCAGCACGACATCCATCAACGCGCCCTGCCCCGCATAATCGACCGTCGGTGTGCCGGACACCACTGTCACCGCTTTGGCATCCGCGCTGACGAGTTTCAGCTGTCCCTGTTTTTCCGTCACCAGCATCCGCCCGTCCGGCAGAAAGGTCATCGCCCAGGGTGCGTCGAAATCGGCGACAGTGGTGACGGTGAATGGCGCACGCTGTGACACTGCGGGCGTGCTGGCCGAACAGGCCGCGAGTGCGATCAGGGCAGAGGCAGTGAACAGCTTCATCTCGGTCTCCGGAATACGTCTTGCCGCGCAACGCCTGTCGGCCTATATGGCTCCCAGTCTTCCTTACATCACTGGGTGTTTGGGTTCGGGGCCGCAAGGCTTCGGGCACGGAAGACGGCTGGTTTTGTTTCTGGAGAGACGCTTGGCGAATATCGCCGCATTGACCGCATTGATCGAGCCCGAGGCGAAGGCGCTCGGGCTGTCTCTCGTGCGCGTCGGTTTCTTCGGCGGCAAGTCCGACCCGACACTGCAGGTGATGGCCGAGCGGCCCGACACCCGCCAGTTGACCCTCGACGATTGCGCGACCCTGTCGCGACGGCTGTCGGAAATCCTCGATGCGCTCGACGGCACGCCCGACGATCCCATCGACGAGGCCTACCGGCTTGAGGTATCATCGCCCGGAATCGACCGGCCGCTGACGCGCCTGTCGGACTATGCCGACTGGGCCGGACACGAAGCGCGGATCAAGCTGGTCGAGCCGATCGACGGACGCAAGATGTTCGACGCGGATCTGGTTGGCGTGGAAGGCGATGACGTGAAGGTCGTCGCGAAGCACGGCGCGATGACAATTCCATTCGCGGCTATCGCGAGCGCAAAACTGGTTTTGACCGACAAACTCATCAAGGCGACCAAGCCGCTCGACGCGGAAGGTGCCGACAGGATTATCGAAGAGGACGTAAACTGATGGCCACGACTGCCCCCATCTCCGCCAACAAGGCAGAGCTGATCGCGATCGCCGATTCGGTCGCGAAGGAAAAGCTGATCGATCGCGAAATCGTGATCGAGGCGATGGAAGACGCGATCGCGCGTTCGGCCAAGACCCGTTACGGTGCCGAGATGGACATCCGCGCGAAGCTGGATCCCAACAACGGCGACCTGCGCCTGTGGCGCGTCGTCGAAGTGGTCGAGCAGGTCGACGACATCTATAAGCAGGTGAATGTCGAACAGGCGCAGAAGCTGCAGAAAGGCGCCGTCATCGGCGACTTCATCGTCGACCCGCTGCCCCCGATCGAATTCGGCCGCATCCAGGCGCAGGCGTCGAAGCAGATCATCTTCCAGAAGGTCCGCGATGCCGAGCGCGAGCGCCAGTATGAGGAGTTCAAGGACCGCGCGGGAGAGATCATCACCGGCGTCGTCAAGCGCGTCGAATTCGGTCATGTCGTCGTCGACCTGGGCCGCGCCGAGGGCGTCATCCGCCGCGATGCACAGATTCCGCGCGAAGTCGTGCGCGTCGGCGACCGTATCCGCAGCCTGATCCTGAAGGTCGTGCGTGAAACGCGCGGGCCGCAGATCTTCCTCAGCCGCGCTCATCCCGACTTCATGAAGAAGCTGTTCGCGCAGGAAGTACCCGAAATCTATGACGGCGTGATCACGATCATGGCCGCCGCCCGCGACCCCGGCTCGCGCGCCAAGATCGGCGTCATCAGCCGCGACGGCAGCATCGACCCCGTCGGCGCCTGCGTCGGCATGAAGGGCAGCCGCGTGCAGGCCGTCGTGCAGGAAATGCAGGGCGAAAAGATCGACATCATCCCCTGGTCGGCCGACACCGCGACCTTCGTCGTCAACGCGCTTCAACCCGCGAACGTCAGCCGCGTGCTGATCGACGAGGAAGAGGACCGCATCGAGGTCGTCGTTCCGGATGACCAACTGTCGCTCGCCATCGGTCGTCGCGGCCAGAATGTCCGCCTCGCCAGCCAGCTGACCGGCAAGGCGATCGACATC
>JAZKBQ010000009.1:0-231280 GCA_040388515.1 Pseudomonadota bacterium
CGAAATACCGTGTCCGCGCGCCGGGCGCCGATCCCAGGATCGTGACCGAGGCGTTCAAAAAGCGCTTTGCCGACGCGGGTTGGGAAACCCGCACGCGTGAGCGCGCTGCTCCGGGCGCCGCGCGGTTCGTCGATCGCATGGGTGATTTCCTGACGCTCGTCGGCCTTGCCGCGCTGGCGATCGCCGGCATCGGCATTGCCGGCGGCGTGTCGAGCTATCTCGCCGCGCGTCGTCGCAGCATCGCCACGCTCAAGATTCTCGGCGCGACGTCCGCTATCGTCGCGCGCGCCTATCTGATCCAGGTCGGTGCCGTCGCGATCGCGGGGATTGTTGCGGGCCTGCTCGTCGGCGTGGCCGCAACGCCGCTCCTGGTCGCGCTCGCCGGACAGCTGCTGCCGGTCTCGCCCGATTTCGCCATTCACGCGAAGCCGCTTGCGCTGGCGGCGCTCTACGGGATGCTGATCGCGCTCGGCGCCGCGGCGGTGCCGCTGGTCCAGGGCGCCGAGGTTCCGGCCGCCGCGCTGCTGCGCGGTGCGATCGATGCGCGCACCGGCATACGCTGGCGCGCCTTCGGCTGGATGGCGCTTGCGGCCGGTGGTCTGGCGACGCTCGTGCTCCTGACGTCGGCACAACCCGCGCTGAGTGCGGGTTTTCTCGCAGCCGTCGCGCTCGCCCTGCTTGTTCTCGCGGGCCTCGGCTGGCTCATCCGCGCGGCCGCCGCGCGGATCCCGCGGCTGCGGCATCCGCTCGTCCGGCTTGCGGTGACGGGGCTGCACCGACCGGGTGCACGAACCGTGTCGCTCGTCGTAGCGCTCGGCCTCGGCCTGACGCTGTTCGTGATGCTGGCAGCGGTCAGGACGAGCCTCGACTCCAACATCGCGCGGACCGTGCCTGCACGTGCGCCCGCCCTGTTCGCGCTCGACGTTCCGCGCGACCGGGTCGGCGAATTCACCCGGACCATTCGGCGTGCGGCGCCGAACGCCGAAGTGGCGACCGTCCCGCTCCTCAGGGGAACGGTCATCGCCTATCGCGACACCCGCGTCGCCGATCTCGAACAGTTGCCGCCGGACGCGTTCATCCTGCGCGGCGAGCGCGGCATCACCTATGCCGCCAGCTTGCCCATGGGCTCCAAACTGACGGAAGGCCGCTGGTGGCCCGCCAATTACAGCGGCCCACCGCTCGTCTCGGTCGAGGCCGTGCAGGCGAAGGCGCTGGGTTTGCGGATCGGCGATCAGATCACGGTCTCTGTTCTCGGCCAGGAGGTGACGGCGCGCGTTGCATCGTTCCGGACGGTCCAATGGGATACGATGGGGTTCAACTTCGTGCTCGTGTTCTCGCCGGGCACCTTCACCGATTTTCCGCACAACCTCTCGGCCACGGTCAACATGCCGCCGCGTCAGAGCAGTGCCGTGATGCGGGCCCTGCTTCCGCGCTTTCCGTCGGTGTCCGTGATCGAGGTCGGGGGCGTTCTCAAGCAGATCCAGGACGTGGTGCGGCAGCTCTCGGCCGCGATTGCGGCAGCGGCCGGCGTCGCCATTCTGGCGGGCATCGCCGTGCTCGTCGGCGCGATCATGGCCGCGCGTGAGATGCGGACCTATGATGCCGTGATGCTCAAGGTTCTCGGCGCGACGCGCGTGCAGATCCTCGGCGCGCAGGCCATCGAATATTTGCTGCTGAGCCTGTTCGCCGCCGCTGTTGCCCTCGCGCTCGGCATGGGTGCCGCCTGGTATGTCATCGTGCAGATATTCCAGTTCGAATGGCTGCCCGACCTTGCCGTCGTCCTGCTGACCCTGGGTGCCGGCGTCGGGATCACGCTCGTGATCGGCCTAGTCGGCAGTCTGCCGATCCTGGCGGCACGGCCCGCACAGGCGCTGCGCGCGCTCTAGCGATCGTCAAACACCGCCGCAAACGTACCCGCCACGATGGACTGCATCGCGCGCTGGCCCGCGCGCATGGCCCGGTCTAGGGTCGCCCGATGGTTGCTGCCGCCGCACTCTGCATCGCCCTCTCACAGCCCTATGCCGGCGATATGCCTGCGCTCCGCGTACCGATGCCGAAAATACCCTGGGTCGCAGCATCCGCGGCCGGCTTTGCGCCGCCGGGCTGGACGGTCGAGCACGTGGTGCGCGGCGATCTCGACCGGGACGGCAGGCCGGATCTCCTTATGGTGCTGAAAGGCGTCGATCCCCGCTGCATCGTGCGGACCGAAAATGCAGCGGGAACGATGGACACCAACCCGCGCCTGCTCCTCGTTGCCCTTGCCCGCAAGACCGGCTTCGCGCTCGCGGGCGCGAATGCGAAAATCATCCCGCGGATCGACGATCCCTATATGGACGATCCGTTCAATGCCGATGCGCTCGTCATCCGGAACGGCGCGCTCCGCCTTGGCCTCACCTTCTGGCGCAGCATGGGCGGCTGGACGACATACACGTCGACCCTGTCGTTCCGCTGGGATGGCCGACGGTTTGCCCTGATCGGCTACGACCGCGAGACGCTGAAGCGCAACAGTGGTGAGACCGAAACTATAAGCGTCAATTTCGTCACCGGGCGCGCCAAGCGCACGACAGGATCGATAGAAGACGATGTCGGCGACAGCACGCGGTGGAAACCGCTTCCCGCCCAGAAAACGCCAGACCTCGCGTCGATCGGCGACGGTCTCGCCTATGAACCCAAACGCGCGCCGCGCTGACCGCCGATCGCGCAAAGCGCTACAAACGCTTCTATTGAAGCGTCAGCGCCGGCGCGGCGCAGCCCATCCACTGGACGTTGATGCGATCGAACCCGTGCCGCAGTCCCTCGATCGTCACGCGCTGTCCCGGTCCGAACCGTGCGTCGTCGGTATCGAGCGCGAACACCGCGCCGGCGTCGTCTTTCAAAAGAAGTCCGCGGACCGATGCGAGCAGCTGACCTGTCACCCGTTGCCGATCGTGCAATGCCATGATGCCGCCCTCCCCCTCATATCCAAGCTGGCAAAACGAAACTGTGTTGCAAAGGTTTCAATCGGCCGCATGCAGCAGCAGAGATCTGCCAAGGCCGCCATCATTTGAGCGGCTTGTAGCGGCAGTGGAAGCGCGGTTGCCCGGCGTGCTGGCCTGGCGACAAACGGATATGCAGGCCGTCGCCGATGTGGCTGTCCAGCGCGAACGCCTTTTCGGCTTCGTAGATGTCGTCCCTGTGCGGATCCCTCCAGTCCGAAATCGTCGCGAGCGCACGCGCCTTGGCCTCCTTCGCCGAGGGCGCGACGACGAAGAAGTTCCTGTGCTGCTCGGCGAAATTGGTGTCATCGTAGCCGCCGAGGTGCACGAAAAACATCTTGAGCGGCGCTCCGGACGGTTGCGCGCCGAGCGTGACGTCATAGCCGTCGGCATATGTAATCTCCGCCCAGCAATCGATGTGCAACGTGCCGGGCGTGCCCCACCAATCGGCACGGAGCCGGTCATGGGCGTCCCGCATCGATGCGGCGACGACGAAGCGAACGTCGTGCACTTCGATGTTGGCGAGAGGATGCTCTCCGCCGATGTAGATCGCGAACAGTTTCATGCCGCTGCAATGATCTCGACGCGCTTTGGTGCCACCGCCCGCGAACTAGCTCGTCGCTCGCGCCTTGCGTGCCGTGGCGGCCGGCGGCGTCACCCATTCGCGCCACAGCAACAGCACCGCCGCCATGACGACGGGGCCAATGAACAGTCCGACAAGTCCTAAGGTCGCGAGGCCGCCGAATACGCCCAGCATGGCGAACACGAACGGCAGTTCGACGGCGCTTCCGATCACGGTCGGCTGAACGAGATTGTCGCCGACAAGCATGACGATGACCCCGAACCCGAACAGGAGCGCCCCGGCGACGACCTTTCCGCCGCCGATCAGGATGAGGCTCGCAAGGCCGAACGCCAGCCACGCACCGAACGGAATGAGCGCGAGGAGGATGGTGAAGGTCGCGAACAGCAACGGCTGCGGCACACTCGCAATCGCATAACCGACGCCGATCAACGCGCCTTCGCCGAAAGAGACGAAAACGGTCCCGTTGACCGTCGCGCGTACGGCACCCGTCATGCGCTCGAGAAAATCGCTCCCGAACGACCCGAACATGCGCTCGGTCACGAGGCCTGCCTGCGCGGCGATGTCGCCACCCCGCACGAGAAGCGTGACGAGCACGATCAGCGTCACGAGGAACAGCGCCGAGTCCTTGGCGACCTCGCCACCGATCGCCTGTGTCCAGCCGAGCACCGCACCCGCGCTGATCGTCCCGAGCATCGCATTCGCGCCTTGCGACGTGGCGATGTGCGCCTGCCACCAGCTGCTGGCCCGCTCGCCTAAAAGCGGGATCCCTGCCAGCCAGGACGGCGCGGCAATTCCGAACTGCTGGGCGTGTTTCAGCCAGCCGAGCGCATTCTGGCTTTCGGACGCGAGCGCCACCGCGGCAATCGACAAGGGAATGATGACGAGCAGTGCTGTTGCCAGCATGAACGCGAAGGCGACGAGGCTAGGATAGGCCGGAAACCGCGCGATCGCCCGGCGGTATAGGGGCCATTCGGCAATGGCGAGAATGGCCGCCCAGGCAACCGGCGTCAGAAACGGCAGCGCGATCCAGAGCGCGAGCATCAACACGGCCACGGTCAGCCAGAGCTGCCGCGTCCGCGCGCCCTGCGATTCACGCGCGCGAGACGATCTGGCCGAGGGCTTTTCTTTTTGTTCAGGCATTCCGCATTTCCCGGGTCATATCGGCCTGCAACGCGCGTCTAACACCGAATGATGCATCGGGAAAATCGAAGTGAGCCATAGGCGGCGGCACTGGAATCCCATAACGTCGGAGGACGCCCTTGCAAAGGGCGGAAGGATCAATCGCGTTGGAAGCCTCTGGCACGAACTCGGTCCGACGAGTGGCTGCTGCGGGCAGCGACGCGCTGATTTCGACCGCCATATCACTCGCAGCGGTTGGTGGCCTGTCCGACATGGGGCTGTTGCTCGTCGCCAGTTGAGTCTGTGGGTCGGCCGGCGTATTCATGGACGTCTGCGGCTTTGCGGGTTGGGCGTTCCATCCCGATGTGCTGAGCAACTTTCTCGGATAGGCGGAGCGCGCATCGCCTTCGGCGAAACCATAGTGTTCAGGCGATACAGGATCGCCCCGACTCGATCGCGACCGCGTCGGCAAATGTACTGTCGACCCGCTAAATATTCGCGACAAACCACACGACAAACGCCCCCACGATAGCAACCGCCACTGCGAGCATCACGCGAACGATCAACGGGTCTCGGTTGGCGACGACGCCCGGCCAGGGCAAGGTGAGCGCGCGCAGGGCCGCCACAAAAGCGGCCGCAGCCCCCGCGACCCGTACCCAATCGAGCTGCACCCATCGCGCGGCCATCACGACCGATTCCGCGTCGGTAATCGTATCCTTCGGAGAATGTACGCCGTGATAAAACAGGGCGGCATTCATCGGCCAGAAGCACATGACCGTCAGCACCAGCAGCACGAAAATGCCAATCGACGGAATGCATAACAGCCATCGATAGCGCCAAGGCGTGCGCCAGCCCGCTGTCAGTGCGCCGAAGCCGGCAATCAACATCGCTGCGGAGAAAGGAATGAAGAAGACGCCGGTGTCGACCGGCCAGGCCTTGCCGTAAGGCATCATCGCCAGCGACTGCGGCGGATGCGCAGCCCAGGCTCCAGCCAGCACAAGCAGGTCGAACAGCTTTGCCCCAACCAGCGGACCGCCGACGAGTGCCGCCAGCCAAAGAAATGTCCTCGTTGCGCGCTCACGGCTTGTCATGGCCACCTCCAAATGATGGCCCAATGCCAATAACTTGCGCGAGCATGCTGGGTTAGCCGGCAAAGCGCAATGCATCCGCTCTTCACGATCAAGACCGTAAGGCCGCCTACCTTTGGGATTGAGGTATTATTTGCCGGGATCGTGCGCCGCAGCTTGCGGATCGATAATGGTGTTGTGGCCTTGAGAGATCAGCCACCGTCCTCCAAGATGCACGAGGACCAGCGTCAGCATGTTTCTGCTCGGCGGCGTGAGCGATCCGTCAGGCGCGCGAAATCCATCCATGAGGACGGCCTCGGTGGCAAGGACCACGCTCGGTGCAATCTGTCGGAGCGTCGTGCTCTCGGCGTCGTGCCATTGACGATCTTTGAACGCCGCCTGGTGCATGCGGTCGTGCGCCCGGAAGACTTGTGCCTTCCCACGCCAGTGCATGCCGACGATGTTTATCCACTCCACATCGTCGGTCATGAAGCTGACGAATGCCTTCATGTCATGATGATTCCAGGCTGATTGAATGCCGTCCAACGTCGAATGAATTTCTGTCGCATCCTTTACAGCGACCGATGTCTGCGCGCTGGCGGATGCTGAGAACGTGCTGAAAGCGGCGGCAAGCAGAACCGACGTGTAATTCATGGGATACCTCGCCATCACACCAAAAAGCGTTCGCAATTTCGCTGTAGCATCAACGGCGGCGGCACCACGCTTAATTCGCAAAGTTCGCTGGTCCGAACCCGGCTCCACAACAAACTCCTCGAGCCAATCGCGCGAACGACCGCTGTTCAATCCGCTGACGGCACCGGCGTACTGAAAAAGAGCGCGCGAAACGGACCGACCGGCGTTGCGGGAAGAATCGGGCGGTTCCCAGCGCAGCCATTGATCCGATCGTGAGTTGAGCGGGCATGGCCCACAAGAAGCTGACATTGCCGACCAAAGTTTGCACCGTGTGCGACCGGCCGTTTGCCTGGCGGAATAAGTGGCAGCGCAATTGGGAAAGCGTGAAGTTCTGCTCCGATCGTTGCCGGGCCAGCGGGAAAGCCATTTCCCGCTAGCGACGCGGCATCGATCTTGGACCGTCGCTCAGCGCGCCGGAAGATTTCGCGCAGGCGATAGTCGCGGCGGGTTATCATGATCCACGGATCGAGGAGGCGACGTTCGATTATCTGCTCGACGTCGGCGCGCTCGTGGAGCCCGACACCCTGTTCGGCATGTCGCCCGACTGGACGAGCCTCGCCGACGCGGAGAAGGCCGCTGTCATAGCCGAAGTCCGCGTGATAGCCGCGCGCGCGCCGTTCTGCCGGTCCCGTCGACGGCGCTCATCGCCGTCGCGACGCGATGACCCCGCGCTCGGCTATTTCGTGCAGAGCCGTTTCGTCTCGGCGCAAAAAGCCGTGCGGACCGCGCCCTTAAAATCGAGCTGCCCCATGGATTTTATCGTCGCCATGACCACAGCAGGAATCGCCGCTCGGTAGCGGGCCGCCGCGGGCGTATCGTTGAACCGGGTCAGGCTTCGCAGATCGGCGAGTGCGAGTTGCCGCGCATAGGCGTCGCCCGTTGCCGCCAGGATGCGCGCAGCTTCCGCGTCGAACACGCGGTCGGCGATTGCCCGAAGCTTGGCCTGTTCTTCGCTGTCGAGGCTTTTGTCCTCGGCGATTAGCTCTTCGACCTGCCTCGTCTTCATGATCGGAAGGAGCGATGCGATCGTTCCCTGCGAGGCCAGCTTGCGTCCGAGCTGCTGCGCTTCTGCGGATGGCACGCTGGCCGCGGCCATGATCGCGAGAAACACAATTGGCATGTCCATCCTCCTGTCGTTGACGGCCGGTCTAGCGTTTCCGGCGCCTGCCGCAACGCCATGATGCGGCGCGATGCAGGGCCCCGCCGTCCACAGGGATGCCGCCAGTCTGCGAGGAGCGTACGGCCGGTCCGACGACACAAGCCGGTAGATTGCGGCGCCTGGCTGTTGCCGTACGCGCACCGCGCGACCGCCGGACCTTCGGCGCGCTCGCAAGCGTTGAGCGGCGATGCTCACTGAACATCATGATTTGCGCAGCGGTCCGACTCCTTGGGAGTCAGGCTGCGACATTCCCCCCGATCCGCTCCCGACCGGCCCGGTCGACGTCGCGATTATCGGTGCCGGCATCATGGGCGCGATGCTTGCCGAACGGCTGACCGCGACCGGCATGTCGGTCGCGCTCGTCGACCGGCGGACACCCGCGTGCGGCAGCACTGCGGCATCGACCGCCTTGGTGCTATGGGAAATGGATGTCCCGCTGACGCAGCTTTCACACACGATCGGCGAGGTGGCGGCCGTGGCCCGCTGGCGGCGCGTGGCCGCCACCGTCGCCCGGCTCGGAACACGGATCGACAGCGAGGATCTGGACGCCGAGCGCATCCCGCGCGTCAGCCTCTATCTCGACGGCGACCTGCTCGACGAAGCCGGGCTTCAGGCCGAAGCGGCGCTGCGCCGCAAGCACGGCCTTCCTTCCTCCTTCCTGCCTGGCAAGGCGGTCGCCGAGCGTTTCGGCATCACCGCACGGCCGAGCCTCGTCTCGACCGACAGTTTCGAGGTCGAGCCGGTCAAGCTGACGCGCGCCCTGCTGCGCCAAGCCCGCGCCCATGGCGCAACGATCAGTTTCCCGTGCGATGCGACCGCGCTCGATCACGACAACGATCGCGTGCGGATCACGACCGACATGGGCGAACTCCGCGCACGGGACGTGATCCTGACGGGCGGCTATGAGCGCGCGCCCTTGTTGCTGCCGCCCGCTTTCGGCCTGCATTCGAGCTATGCGATCGCGACCGCGCCCGGCGTTGCGCCGCTGTGGCGCGAGAACGCGATGATCTGGGAGGCGTCCGAGAGCTATCTCTATGCGCGTGCCGATGCCGAGGGACGCGTGATCGCGGGCGGCGGAGACGAGGCGTTCGCCGATGCCGCGGCGCGCGACCGGCTGATCCCAGAAAAGACCGCGCAGATCGCCCATGGCCTGTCCGCGCTCGTTGGTGCCGAGATCCACCCGCGCGACCGCTGGGCGGCGATGTTCGGGTCGTCGCCCGACGGCCTGCCGGCCATCGGCCGTGCCCGTCCAGGGGCGCATGTCTGGCTGGCAAGCGGGTTCGGGGGCAATGGGGTGAGCTTCGCGGCGCTGGCGGCCGAGCTCGTTGCGTCCGAACTCACCGGAACGCCCGACGACGACCTTCCGCTGTTCGACCCTTATCGTTTCTGATCTTTGCCCGTGACCCGCGCTGCTAGGTGCCGATCCTCGCGAGCGACGACCTGAGCGTCCAGACCAGGCCGGCCGGCGCATAGTCGACCGTGCTGGCACCGCCCATGTCGTGCGACAGTCCGCTCATCAGACGCGTCCCGAACCCGCTGCGCTGCGGCGGGTTGACCGGGGGCCCGCCATATTCCTGCCAGCGGAAGACCATGATGTCGGGATCCTCGGGATCGGGCTCCCATGTGAACTCGACATGCCCGACCTCGTTTGCGAGCGCGCCATATTTCGCGGCGTTCGTCGCGAGCTCGTGCAGGGACATCGAGAAGGCGAGCGCCGCTTTCGCCGAGAGCTGGACATCGCGTCCCTTGATCAGCAGGCGGTCGGACTGTGTGCCGAGCAGCCGGGTTGCCCCGTCGATGATCGTCATCAGCGATGCGGCCGTCCAGCTGGTGCGGGTGAGCACGTCATGGGCATGGCTCAAGGTGCGGAGCCGTTCGCCGATCGCGTCCCGCGCTTCGGCGGGCGTTGCGACATTGCGCAGCGACTGGCTGACGATCGCCTGGACGACGGCCAATGTGTTCTTGATCCGGTGTTCGAGCTCGCCGGTCAGCAGCTGCCGGTGGCGTTCCGCCTCTTTCTCCGCGGTGATGTCACGCACGGTCCCGACGAAGCGTTCGGGGACGCCGTCACGCGCACGGACCAGTGCGCCCTTGGCGTGGATCCAGCGCTCGCGTCCGTCAACCGCGCTGATCGTGCGATACTCCATTTCGGTCGTGCCATCGCCGTCAGGACCCAGCGCCCGCTCGTTGATCGCCACGACATGGGCGCGGTCCTCGGGATGGACCCGCGCTAGGAACGAGGTCTCATAATCGAGCGGTTCGTCGGGATGATGGCCGAGGAGTGCGCGCGTGCGCGCATCCCAGGTCATCTCGCCGAGCTCGGGCGTCGATTGCCAGGCGCCCATTTCCCCTGCCTCGAGCGCCAGCCGCGTACGCGCTTCGCTCTCTTCCAGCTCGGCTTGGTAACGGTGCTGTGCCGTCCGGTCGCGCAGGATCTTCAAGAACCCGATGGGGGCGTCCGCATCGTCGGTCAGCGGCATCATCTCGCCGCTTGCCCAGAACCGGGTGCCGTCCTTGCGCAGATGCCAGCGTTCGTCGGTGCCTTTGCCGGTCGTCAGCGCGAGCCCCATTTCCCGAGCGGGGATGTCGGCGGCGCGATCTTCGGGCGTGAAGAACGCGTCGCAAGGCTCGCCGCACATCTCGTCCTCGGCCCAGCCCATGATGGCCTCGGCGCCCGTGTTCCAGCTCGTGACACGGCCGGCCAGGTCCATGGTGACGATCGCATAGTCGACCGCACTGTCGAGGATCAGCCGGTGGCGCTGCTCGTCCTCGCGCTGCTGGTTGAGCGCCCGGCGCAGTTCGAGCTGCGCGATGACCTGTTTGGCGAGCTTGTGTAGCGCGTCCTGCTGCGCGGCCGTGATCTCGCGCGGCTTATGGTCGAGCACGCAAAGCGTCC
This sequence comes from Pseudomonadota bacterium, assembly GCA_040388515.1. GTDB lineage: Bacteria > Pseudomonadota > Alphaproteobacteria > Sphingomonadales > Sphingomonadaceae > Sphingomonas_O. Next base: position 10,493 of record JAZKBQ010000009.1, read on the forward strand.
CGAGCGCATGGCCGTCGGCGGTCTCGAGCGGTGCCCCGGCGTAGAAGCGCAGGTGCAGGTCGCCGGTGACCAGCGGATTGTCGGCGAAGCGCGCATCCTGCGTCGCATCGTTGACGACCATCACGTCATGCGCCTGGATCGCATGCGCGCAAAAGGCGACTTCGCGCGGCGTCTCGGTCGCATCGAGCCCGATCCGCGCCTTGAACCATTGCCGTTTGTCGTCGACGAGGCTGATCAACGCCATCGGCATACCGCAGATCTGGGCTGCGAGCGCCACGATATCCTCGAATTCTTCCTGCGGCGCGGTATCTAGGATCTTGTACCGTTCGAGCGCCTCCAGGCGGCGCGCCTCGTCCCGGTCCCCGCCCGGCCCCTGACTTTCCTCCACGCCCCGTCGACCCCGCAAAACTAGAAATTGCCTCGAACCCCGGCAGGTTGCGTGCTTGCGCGGGTAACGTGCTGATAGAGCAGAGTTTCGCTGTCGTCGTCGGTTAAATTCAGGCTGGACACGCGGTCATCAAATGTCCGGCAAGCAAGGCCGATGTCCCGGATCTCTTCGACGAGCCGATCGGCACCTGTCGTTCGCCGTCCGGCAATGCGCCGTCTCGCTTTCCGTCGATGCGCTGCCTAAGCCACGTCGGCGCAGCGCAGTCGAAGGCTTTCCAATGTTCGAACCGGTCAACGACATTGATGTTCCGGCCATCGTGGCGCTGATGAACCGGGCCTATCGTGGTACGGGATCGCCCGCGGCCTGGAATTCCGAGGCCGGCTATATCGCGGGCGACAGGACCTCCGAAGCGCTTGTCCGCGACGATCTGCGTGCCAATTCCGACGCCGTTCTGCTAAAATGGGTCGATGCCCCATCCGCAGCGATTGTAGGCTGTGTGTGGCTCGAGCCGACCGACGGATCGACATGGTATCTCGGTTCGCTCACCGCCGATCCCGACCGGCAGAACGAGGGCCTTGGCCGCCGGCTTCTTGAAGCTGCCGAACGCTGGATCGCCGACCGGGGCGGAACGCGCGTGCGGATGACCGTCGTGAGCGTACGCGACACGCTGATCGCCTGGTATCTGCGACGCGGTTACCGCCTGACCGGAGAAACCGAGCCCTTCCCCTATGACGACCACCGGTTCGGGACACCGCTGCGCGACGATCTGGAATTCGTGGTACTCGAAAAGACGCTCATGCCCATAGCTGGTGAGGACTGACCTTCCGGGGCGGCCGCCGGTGCTGACCGCACAGATCGCTGGATTCCTGTGATCTGCGGACTAGGGCGATCGTCGAATATCTCAAGATCAGGCAGACTCATGGCGCGCAAGCATCCGAAACACGGACCCTATGACGAACCGCAGGACGAGGCCGCCCCAGCGCCCGCCGCGCCGTGCTGGCTCTGCACCCGTCCGCTCGGCGCGACGACGGTCTGGCATCACCCGGTGCCGAAGAGCCGCGGCGGCCGCGACACCGTGCCGATGCATCCGATCTGCCAGCAGACGCTCATCGCCAATTTCACCAATTCCGAACTGCAGCGGTTCGGCATGGATGTCGAAAGCCTGCTGATCTATCCGAACATCCGGAAATTCGTCGACTGGGTGGCGAAGAAGGATCCCGATTTCACCGCGACGCTTACCAAAAGGCAGCGCTGACACGCTAGTGCGCTCTGTTCTCCGATCGCGCAGCGCGAAGCTCATCATGTGCGCAGCTTAAACCGGGGGTTTCAGGCCCCTGATGGCGGACGCGATGAGCCTTCCACTGGCGTCGATGAACCGCGGAATCGGCGTGCGTTGCGGCGTCGTGTCGGGTAGATCGATTTCGACCTCGTCGACGAAGCACCAGCCCCAGCCTTCCGGGGGGTCATAGCCCTCGATGATCGGGTGTCGCGTCGCCGCGAAATGCGCGGTTGCGTGCCGGTTCGGAGAGTCGTCGCAGCAGCCGACATGTCCGCAACTGCGGCAGACACGCAAATGGACCCACCAGCTTCCATTCGCCAGGCATTCCGCGCAGCCGTTCGATTGCGGCGTCACCCGATTGATCGTGGCTGCGTGATCACAGCGCGCCATGTCCGTCCTTTCCTCTGCAAATCCGTAGCTCCGACAAGCAGCTTCGCCGGGTCGTCAGCTTAGGCTAGGCTCGGAAGGATGGAACCGATTTCCGCAATAGATCGTGCGTTTGCGCTGGCGAGAACAGGCCAGTGCCGCAGCGTTTCGGAAGTGATCCGCCGCCTTCCCTCGACCGATCGGGCTTCTGTCGAGGTGCATCTTGCACTGCCCGGGGCCCGACGCACGCTTATCCTGGCGTGCAGCGAGGCTTGGCTGGCATCCCGATAAGGCGCGCCTCATCTTGTCCGCCAACCGGACCATCGCAAACGCACGCTCCGACATCAATCAAGACCAGGCCGACATGGGGAAGAATCTGCGAGCGCACTCCCCGAAGCCCGCGGCGATCGCTTAGTGCGGCGTTCCACCGAGCAGCGGATAGGGATTGACCGGAACGCCCTGCCACCAGCCATCTCCAGGCCGCATGCGATGGATGGCAAAATGAAGATGGGTATTGCCCGTTCCTGCATTTCCGGTGTCGCCGACGAAAGCGATCGTCTCGCCCGCCGTCACATGCTGTCCCTGGTGCAAACCCGGGGCATAACCTGAAAGATGAGCATAATAGGCCTGCGTGTCGCCGTGACGGACATAGGCGGTCAGGCCACCCGCAGTGCTGGTGAACAGTTTGACGACCGTACCGGTCAATGCCGACCGCACCGGCGTCCCGCCCGGCGCTGGGATATCGAGCGCCTCATGCGCGCGCGTTCCGTCGCCGCGCGGATCGTGCCAGCTGTCGACGAGCTGGTCGGGACGGACGCCGCGCACCGGCATCGCCAGCGCCATCGCACCGAAGGATGCCGGCGCGGACGTGGCGCCGGCCTCGCGCCCAGATGGTGCGCTGCGCGCAAAGAGGATGACACCGACTGCCGCGACGAACGCGGCCATCACGGACCATCCGAATCGGTTCATGGCTGGAAGACGGCGGGCGTTCCCGGCTTGATCATCAGGGCCAGCCGCGCCGCATCCCAGTTGGTCAGGCGGATGCAACCGTTCGATTCCGCGCGGCCGATCTTTTCGGGTTCGTTGGTGCCATGGATGCCGTAGTGCGGTTTCGACAGGTCGAGCCACACGACGCCGATAGGGCTATTGGGTCCGGCGGGAACGTCGACCTTGGGATCGCTTTTGTCGGCGCGCTTCAGGATCGCCGGATTGTAGGTCCATTTCGGGTTGTAGTCAGCGCCCTTCACTGTCCATTTTCCGATCGGGAGCGGATCGCGCGAAGACCCCATGGTCGCGGTGAATTGCGCAATCAGCCGATCCTTTTCGTCGAAGACGCGCAGCACGCCGTCGGACTTGTCGACGACGATCCGTTTGCCCTCGGGCTGGTTTGCATCAACGTTAAGCGAGCCGAGCGTCGCCGCCCACACCGGATCATCGGTCTTATAGGCGCGCGACGACGGCAGAGCGTTCGGAAAGACGAGTTTCGCGCCGGCCTTAAGTCGGCCACCCGGATTGAGCGCTACCAGAACGGCTGGCGTGGTGTGAAAACGCTCGGCGAGCGCCTCGACGGCATTGCGATAATTGAGTGCGGCAAGCTGCCCCTGTGCAACGGGATTGGTCGGAAACGGCCAGGTGAAGGGGCCCTTGAGCACATCCGCGGTCAGGACGAGCGTCCTCGTCGGCGTCGAACCGCGATACGGCGCGAGGGCCGCCAGCGTGGGCGCGTCGGCGCGGCCGGTCACGCGCAGGCCGCGGGCGGCCTGAAAGCCCTTGAGCGCATTGACCAGCGAGGCACCCCCCTTTCCATCGAGCACGCCCGGCCCGAAGCCCAGCTTGTCGAGCATGACCTGCTGATGGAGCACGTCCTTGTCGATCTTGGCCGAGGCCGGTGTCGACGGCGCGGAGGCACCGGCGAGCACCGCGAAACCGAGTGGCGAAAACAAGAGTTTAACGGGCAGATTTATCACGGACGCATCCTGATCGACGACGAATGGCGTGAACGCGGCGCTCGACGCTTTCGTTGCGGCCCGTCCGGATCAGTCACCGTTCGCGCCGGTCGGCGCGACAAATCTGCCGCAATCGTGGGGCGGCACAGCCGATACTTGCCGTCAGCCCGTCGCGCGAACTGTCAGCAGCACTTGGGTCGTATCGTCACGATCCGCGTTCACGGGACGACACGCCGGTGACATCGTCGAGGCATGCAGCAGCCGTATCGGCAGAGACACCCGACCGGTCTTCGGACGAGGCATCATGCCGGGCATCGTGAACAGCGAACATCAGCTACTGGGGCTAATGTTCCCCCCTCCTGGATGCGGACCTCTGACCGGCCTCAGCGCGTGTTCATCGCACGGGTCGCACGACGACCGCATACAGTCGCCCACCGACAGAGAATATTTTCGCTCGCGCGCGCTGGACGAACATGCACGCGCCGAAGCGGCGACGGATCGCCTCGTTGCACAGCTGCATCTGGAGCTTGCGGAGAGGTACGAACGGCTGGTCGTCCTCTCGAGCGACGAGCCAAAACGACGGTGATGGTCGCACGCTGCCCTCCATAGTTCGCGGCGATAGTTTGCGCAGGAGCGGCGCAGCACGGTCAAGGCAGCCAAAAAAAATGGCTGTCTCTCCGTCTTGCGCAGAGAGGCAGCCATCCAAAACGCAATACCGGCCGAATGCCCGACCGGTGCCGATTACATTCCTGATTTCATCATGTCGGGGTGCATCTGCTTCATCTTCATGCAGGTCTTGCTTTTCATCATCTTGGCTTCGGTCATGCCCTGGCAGCGCTTCATCGAGGCCATTTCCGTTTTCGTCATTTTCGGCTCGGTCGCCATCGGCCCGGTTGTCGACGCACTATGCATGCCGCCGGCGGCGGTGCCGCTCGACCCTGTCATCTGGGCTGTCGCGGGGACGGCACTTGCGGCAATAACGGCAGCAGCAAGGGTCAATTTGGTTGTAAACATCATGCTCTCCTGAAGGCCAGGAAGAGAAAGGGATTGCTAACGCAGTCGCGAGAGAAACATGCGGCCGAATCAGGCGGGTGCCTGGCCAAGCCCTTCTAACCCCGGCCGACGCGTTATGTTCCGTCCCGCGCACGTCGCCCGACGCCAACGCTCTCGCGAAATCCATCGACAGCCAGCGCGTCGATCACATCCTGCCAAGAAATGCCGATGTCGCGCCCGACTTCATTGAGCGGAGGCTGCCCGCGCGCCACCAGGATCGCGCCCACGCCGAATGCCGAACGCAGCGAGGCCGTGACGGCGCTCAAGCGCCTGGCGCGGGTATCCGCATGGCGACGTGGCAGTGGAACGGTGCGGGTCGGGTGATGGAGCTTTGCCATGAACGAGATACGCACGGGAGCCTTCGCCGGATTGGACGTCATCGCAGCGACACAGGATATTTATTGTGCAGTGCAGCAACGTTTCATGATAGTGTCCGTTGTGACGGGGCAAAGGCGTCCGCCCGCGCCGGAGACAAAGACATGGATCGATTGGGCGCAACCGTCGCGAAACTGGCAGCCGCCAGGGCGATCCCGGATTTTACGTTGCCAGGGTCGAAAGGCGACCGGCTCAAGGATCTGACCGGCTTCGGCTCAAATCCGGGTACCTTGCGCGCCCGCACCTACATTCCCGCGAATCTACCCGCGAATGCGCCGCTGGTCGTCGTTCTGCACGGCTGTACGCAGAATGCTGCCGGCTACGATCTCTCGTCCGGCTGGTCGGTGCTCGCCGACATGCACGGCTTCGCGCTGCTGTATCCCGAGCAACAACGGTCGAACAACGCCAACCTTTGCTTCAACTGGTTCTCGCTCGCCGATGCCCGGCGCGGCGGGGGCGAAGCGCTGTCGATCAGGGAGATGGTCGGTACGCTCGTGCTCGCGCACGATATCGACGGCACGCGCATCTTTGCGACCGGGCTTTCGGCCGGCGGTGCGATGACCAGTATCATGCTTGCGACCTATCCCGAGATCTTCGCCGGCGGGGCGATTATCGCGGGGCTTCCTTATGGCAATGCGAATTCGGTCGGCGACGCTTTCGCCCGCATGCGCGGGCGCGGCTATGACTCGGACACGCAGCTGAGCATGCTGGTGAACAACGCTTCCGAGCATAGAGGACCGTGGCCGAGGGTGTCGGTCTGGCACGGCACCGCAGACACCACGGTCGATCCTTCGAATGCCGGCCGGGTCGTCGACCAGTGGCGCGCGGTCCATGATCTTGGCCCGACGCTGCCCGAGCAAGACCGGATCGATGGATTTCCGCGCGAGACGTGGCGCGACGCGGCCGGCCAGGCGCTGATCGAAAGCTATACCATAACGGGCATGGCGCATGGCACGCCGCTCGATATCAGCGGTCCTGATGCCTGCGGAACACCAGGCCCGTTCATGCTCGATGTCGGCATTTCATCGACGCGTCACATCGCCCGTTTCTTTGGCCTTATCGCACCGCGCGACGCCTCGACACACGGCGAGTCCACGACGGCCAAGGCGCCGGCGAAGGTGCGGCTGCGCGCGCTGTCGCCGGTATTGCCCGATCCCGAAATGTCGCCTGTCCCGTCTCCGGCATCGAGCGTCCAAGCGATCATCGAGGATGCGCTCCGGTCCGCCGGTCTCATGACATAACAAATGCGTCGAACAGCGATGCTGCGACCTCCCGACGCTTCACCTGGTCTCCACCTATCCGGTGCATATCGAAAAAATGGCCCGGCGAGGATCGCCGGGCCCAGGACAATCACAAGTCTGTGATTTCGGGTCGCGGACGGGCAGTTAGCAGCGCAATCTCAAACAGCTAGGACGGAAACGACATTCGGGCGCACAGTGCGAATTTTGACCATGCACGGATACGCCCGATGCAGCGACGCGACTGCCCGCTGCGCGCCGCTAGCGAAGGGCTTTGGCCATCAAGCCTGCACAATCGACCTTGGGCACGGGAAGCCCGCGTCCAGCGTCGCCCTTCGTCCTGACGCTGCCGATCAGGGCACCGATCTTGCCGAATAGGCCGGACTTCGGCGCCGCGCCCTCGGCATTGACCAGCGACAGCGCGGGGTCGGAGAAGGTTCCGCCGACGCGGATTTTGGCGGCAAGCTGGATCGGATCGGGGTTCTTGGAGCGACCGGCGAACAGCAAGGCGAGCTGCTCGGTCGCGAGCGAGGCCGAGCCGCTGCCGTCCGACCGCCCGACAGGCGTGTCGAGCACCAGCGTCTGCGGCGCCAGAATGCCCGCGCGCACAGCGAAATCGGAGACGAGACAATTGACGGGAATACGCGCGGTGGCACTTCCGCCGATCGCGGCGCCGATCGAGTCGAGCACGTCGCCGCTCGCGAAGATCGCGAGTTTCTTGCGCATCGTCCCGCCGCGCATGACCATGGCGATCCGGCCGTCGGCGCCTGCCAGCGCCGAGCGCACCTCGCGGCCCGTGCCGGTCAGCGCGATCCGCGTTTCGATCGGTCCCTCGATGTCATCGGCCTTGCCGAGCAGGTCGGAGAGCAATGTCCCTTTCTGCCGAAGGTCGAGCGTGAGGCGAGGATCGCCCGACCGGTGTTCGACACGGACACTGCCCGTCAGCACGCCGCGCGCCAGCTGGACGGTGAGCGGCGAGAGCGTGAGGATTCGATGGTCCATCGTCATCGTGCCGCGAAATCCCTTGACGATGCTATCATGGGCCATGAGCAGGCGCTGCGCGGAAATACGCAGCGTGCCATCGACCTTGCCGAGCTTTTCGAAGTGAATGGCGGTGTCGGGAATGATGCGCGGTCCGAGCGCGCGGCGCTTCGTCGCTGCGACCGCCTGTCCCTTGTCGGACGACAGATCGTCGAAATCGAGTGCCGTGGCATCGAGCGTCCCGTCGAGAATGGTGCGCCCGTCGCGCTTCTTGACCAGCAGCTTGCCAATGAAATCCGACCGGCCGATCCGCCCCGAAATCGCCTGGATGTTCCAGTCGGGGCGGTCGCGCCGGACGCGCGCCCGAAGATCGAAATCCTGCGTGCCCGGAAGTCCGGCTTCGATGATGTCGTCGAGGTAGACGATGTCGGGTCCCGACGCCGAAATGCGGGCGTCGAACCCGTTGAGGTCGAGCGGGTGATCGGCGGACGCCTGTGCTTCGAGGCGCAGCAAGGGCGATGTGATCGACAGGCGGATCGGCCAGCGCGTGTTCGCGGCGCCGTCGATCGCGCCCCCCGTGGCGGAGAACTGCATCGGCTGGCCGCGATGCGTGCCGCTTCCATTGACCGACAGTCCTGATTTCACATCCACGCGCAGGCCTGCGTCGAGCGTCATGTGCCGTTTATCGTCGCGCAGGCGCAGACGACTGTTCGCGATGGTCAGGTGATCGATACCGGGACCATTGCCCTGACCCTTTTTGTCGCGCTTCTCCCAATTGGCGCGGCCATCGGCTGTGCGGACGAGATTGAGGTCGAGTCCGCTCACGTCGATCGCCTCGGGCCGGAAGCGGCCGATCAGGATCGGGAGCAGCGGCACGCGAACGACCGCCTGGTCGACACGGGCGAAGTCGCCCGTTCCCGCCCAGCGGGGTTGCACGATGCGAATGCCGGAGATGCGGATGCGGGGATCGAGCGAGAAGACGTCGAGACGTTCGATCGCCGCGATCGACGTTGGCGCATCGAACCGCGCGGCAAGCCGGTTCTCCACGAGCGATTTGAGCGCACCGAGCGGCATCGCCGCCAAAGCGAACAATGCGATCAGGGGAATGGCGGCGACCGCTGCGAGCCAGCGCCACCAACGCGGCAGCCTCAACCGCGCGTCCTCGACATGGACCGGACGCCCGCGCCATTCACGCGCGCCGCCTCGGGGCCCATCGACAAAAAGCCGCGACTGCACGGGGCGGCATCATCGTTCGGAAAATCGATCAGATTGCGGGCCCGGCTGCTGCGGCGGCGCCGAGGCTGTCGTCCAGCGCGTCGCCGTCATCATCGGCGGTCTTGCCTGCGCCTTCATGTCCGGCAGGAGCCGTTGTTGCGCCGGCAGCGGATCCGGACACCTCTCCGCCAGTCCCTTCCCCACCGGTCACCTGCTGGTCGGCTTTCTCGTTATCGTTCGGCTGGTCGACACCGTCGCTCATCGCATCCTCCTCGAAACAGACTTCACCGGACAACGAAGCGCTCGCGCGTTCCGTTCCGGACACCTGCGAACGCGCAAACGCCCGTCAGGCGCCCAGATAGCGCTCGAGGGCGTCGGCGCCGCCAACGCGCTTGCCTTCGATGAAGACCTGGGGGGTGGTGTCCACACCGTGTTCGGCCTCGAACGCATCGACGGCCTCCCGCGTCGAGAGGATGTGTTCCTCGACGGCGAAGCCATGATTTTCGAGCAGGTCCTTCGCGCGAACGCCGAAGGGGCAAACATGATCGGGCAAGACCATGCGATAGAGCGTCGCGCTTTTCTGCTGTGCCAAAGAACGTCCTTTCCGTCGCACTGTGTGCGCGAGTCATGTGCACGGGTCATCGAGGCGTGGCTTGGGGCGCGGGTTAGCGCGCGCGGGCGTTTTCCTCGCTTTCGGCGACCGACGCGTCATCGTCGCCCGCGTTTGTCCAGCGTCCGTCCGGCGCCGATGCCGTGCCCGTCACATTGCGCGAGTCCTTGGGTTCGTATTCGCCGCCCTGATTGTCCTTCTGTACATCGCCGCTCCAGCGGCCGTCTTCGGTGTCCGCCGTTCCGGTGACGTTGCGGGAATCATTGGGTTCGAGCTGGTTGCTGCGGTTCATGTGACATGTCCTCGAAAGGGTGCGCCTGCACCTGCCCCGCTTAAGCGCATGCCGCGCCGCAGTGTTCCGAACCGGCAACGCCAAGTCGCAATTCCTCGGCTCGGAGCCTTTTGGCCTTCGACGCGGTGCGTCGCCCGGGCACGCGTTCGCTTCCGCCGACAGCCGCCGAGGTGGGGCAGCGCGTGCGTTGCTGGCGCGAAAGGGCTAGCGCGGGCCGGTCGCGCGTGCGGCGTTGAGAAGCTGGATCGTCATGACCGAGGATTACGAACATGGCCGCCGGGACGGTCTCCGCCTCGCTCTGGCGATTCTGGCGGCCGAGGAAGCGAAATGGGCCGCTTTGCTCGGGGAGAGCCGGTCGTGGCGCACCAATGCAACACGCGAAGTGCGGCACAAGGCGCTTCAGGTCGCGCAAAGCCGCGTGCGGACCGTGCTCAACAAGATGAAGCCAAGCAACGACGACGGCATGAACGCCGAGCTGCTCGATGCGCTCGGCAAGCTCGGTCTGTGATCGGCAAGATGTGCGGGCCGCGACGGCCGACCGGGGCACCGCTCACCAGTTCGGTCAGGAATGGCTCAGACGAAGAGGTCGGTCACGGCCGCATCCGGCATGACGGCCTGCACAAGGAGCGTGCGGTGACATCCGCTGGGATCACGCTCGAAACAGAGAAGCGCTGTCGGCCGCTCCTGCGCCATCTCGCGCAATTGCGCGCCCTGCACCATCGCCTCGGGAAGGTCGAGCTGCCCCGCATAGACGGCCTCGAGAGTGGCATGATCGCCGCGCCGCGCCGCTTCGCGACCCGCGGGAGGGGTACCGAGCGCCTTCAAGCCGACATAGTCGATCCCCGCCGCCTTGAGCCCGTTCGCCAGGATGTTCTTCGAAAAACCCGGGCGGCGCGACAGGGGCACGGCGCGCACATCGGCAACGAGCGTGACCCCGGCTGCCTTCAGCGTTGCGATGAAGTCGTCCTGCGTGACGCCCTCGTATCCGATCGTAAAAATGCGCATGGCGGGAAAATAAGGTCGACGGGCTCGAATTGCACCCTGGGTCGTTTACCGCTGGCGCGACCGGCGATGGAGACGAGACGATGCTGACGGGGGGCTGTGCTTGCGGAACGGTGCGCTATCGGCTGACAGAGCAACCCTATGACACGGGCTATTGTCACTGCCGGATCTGCCAGCGGCTCTCGGGATCGGATCGCATGGTCTTCACCACCGTTCCACGCGACGCCTATGTCGTCGAGACGGGGGCAGACCGGATCGGCCGCTTCGCGTCGACAGACTTTGGCGAACGCAGTTTCTGTGGCGACTGCGGCACGCCCCTCACCATTCATGTCGCGCATCAGGACGACGAGATCGACGTGACGGGCGGAAGCCTCGACGATCCGGCCGTTGTCGAACCGGGCTTCCATATCTTCGCGTGCGAGGCGCCGCCCTGGGCGGTGTTCGACACCAGCCTTCCCCGGTTCGACAGATTGCGGCCCGACACCCGCGGCCTGCCGCCGGGCCAGACTTCGCCAGGGGCGGACGCGTAACATGCGGGACACCGAACATCCCTGGTGGGAACAAGGCGTCGTCTACCAAGTCTATCCGCGCTCGTTCCAGGACAGCGACGGCGACGGCGTCGGCGATCTGGCCGGCGTCGAAAGCCGGCTGGACTATATCGCCGCGCTCGGTGTCGATGCGATCTGGCTGTCGCCGATCTTCCCGTCGCCGATGGCCGACTTCGGCTATGACGTTGCCGATTACTGCGACATCGAACCGGTGTTCGGCGACCTCGCTGCGTTCGACCGGCTGATCGCGGCGGTGCACGCCAGGGGCCTGAAGCTCATTCTGGACTTCGTGCCCAATCACAGTTCGGACCAGCACGCCTGGTTCAAGGCGAGCCGCGCATCGCGCGACGATCCCAAGCGCGACTGGTATATCTGGCGCGATGCAGCCGAAGATGGCGGGCCGCCGAACAACTGGATCAGCGACTTCGGTGGTTCGGCCTGGACCTGGGACGACGCGACCGGACAATATTACCTCCATGCTTTCCTGAAGGAACAGCCCGACCTGAACTGGCGCAACCCGGCGTTGCGCGCGGCGATGATGGACGTGCTGCGCTTCTGGATGGATCGCGGCGTCGACGGATTCCGGATCGATGTGCTCTGGCACATCGTCAAGGCCGAAGGCCTGCCCGACAATCCGCTCAATCCCGACTGGACCCCGGCGCGAACTGAACGCGACCGTGTTCTCCAGCGCTACTCGACCGACCAGCCCGAGGCCCATGCCATCGCCTCGGAGATGCGCCGGCTAGCCGATGCCCGTGGCGACCGGGTGCTGATCGGCGAAATTTTCCTGCCCAACGACCGGCATGCACGGTGGTACGGGACGGAAAGCCAGCCCGAGGTCCATCTCCCGTTCAATTTCCAGCTCATCGAGAACGACTGGAACGCCGGTACACTTGCGCGCGTGATCGCCGATTACGAAGCGTCTCTGCCCGCGTTCGGCTGGCCGAACTGGGTTTTCGGCAGCCATGACGCCCCGCGAATCGCCGCGCGGATCGGCGATGCCCAGGCGCGGGTTGCCGCCATGGTGTTGCTGACCCTGCGCGGGACACCGACGCTCTACCAGGGCGACGAACTGGGCATCGGCCAGGTCGACATCCCGCCCGACCGGATGCGCGACCCGCAGCATTTCCGTCAGCCGCTGCTCGGCATCGGCCGCGACCGGTCGCGCACGCCCATGCCCTGGGACGCGACGCCGCATGCGGGCTTTACGTCCGGCGACCCCTGGCTGCCGCTCAATGCGGACTGGAAGACGCGGAATGTCGCGGCGCAAGCGCGCGATCCCGGCTCACTGCTCGTGTTCTATCGCGAGTTGCTGGCGCTCCGACGCGCGACCCCGGCACTGTCGGTCGGAGATTATGTCGCGGCTGCGAGCGACCGCGATGTCCTGGCCTTCGAGCGGATGCACGATGGCGACCGCCTGTTGGTCGCACTCAACTTCTCGGCAGAACCTCGTGCGGTTCATTTGCCCGCGGGGACGACGATCGGGAAAATCCTGCTGTCGACCCTCGACGGCACGGCCCCATCGCCGACGCTGCGCGGCAATGAGGGCTGCATCATCCGCCTGCGTGACGCCGGCTCATGAAGGTCGCGATGCTGGCGCCCATTGCTTGGCGCACGCCACCCCGCGCCTATGGCCCGTGGGAGCTCGTCACCAGCCTGCTGACCGAGGCACTCGTCGCGCGGGGCGTCGACGTGACGCTGTTTGCGACCCTCGACAGCCTGACCTCGGCGAAGCTCGATGGCGTGGTGCCGGCGCCCTATTCCGAAGATCCGTCGATCGATGCCAAGGTGTGGGAGTATCGGCATCTCGCACATCTGTTCGACCAGGCCGGCAAATTCGACCTGATCCACAACCAGGCCGATTTTCCCGCGCATGCCTTTTCCGGCCTCGTCGACACGCCGATCGTCACCACCATCCACGGCTTTTCCTCCAACCGCATCCTGCCGATGTACGCCCCGTTCGAGCATCGCGTGCACTATGTCGCGATCAGCGAGGCCGACCGCCATCCCGACCTGCGCTATGCGGCAACCATCCATCACGGTATCCCGCTCGAGGACTTTGCCTTCGACGCGCACGGCAGCGAGGACCTGCTGTTCTTCGGACGGATCCACCCCGACAAGGGACCAAGGGAAGCGATCGCCTGTGCCCGTGCGACGGGTCGTGCGCTCGATCTCTACGGCATCGTGCAAGACGAGCTCTATTATGCGCGCGAGGTGGCGCCCGCGAACGACGGCGTCACGATCCGTTATCATGGCGTAACCGGCGGTGCCGAACGGGTGCGCGCGCTGGGGGCCGCGCACGCCTTGCTCCATCTCATCAATTTCGACGAACCGTTCGGCCTTTCGGTGATCGAGGCGATGGCATGCGGAACCCCGGTTATCGCGACGCGGCGCGGATCGATGCCCGAACTGATCGAAGACGGCGTGACGGGCTTTCTCGTCGATACGCCAGCGGAAGCCGTCGCCGCGGTTTCCCGGATCGGCGAGATCGACCGCGCGGCGGTACGCCGTGCTGTCGAGGCCCGTTTTTCGGTTTCGCGCATGGCAGACGCGTATCTGGCGCTCTACCGGACGATCATCGGCGACACCTAGGGCATCCTGGACACCATCGGCGCCGCAGCCACGACTTCGTGCCGGGCTTTTCGCAAAACGCTGAAGAAAAACACCGGGCCTGCTCGCGGCTCTCGCACGGCCTCTCGCGCGCCTCGCGATCGCAGCTATTCCCCGTTATGTAGGAGCGAATTGACTTCGCGCACGACCGCCTTCTGGCTGTAGGGCTTGGGAATGAAGCGGCCATCGTCGGGCAATTGTGCGTTGGCGATATGATGATGGCCCGACGTCAGCAACAGCCGCACATTCGGCCAGCGCGCGTGCACGACTTCGGCCAGCGCCACGCCGTTCATGCTGCCCGGCATGTCGACATCGCTGAAGAGAAGGCGAACGTCGGTCGTCCCTTCGAGGATAGCGATGGCCTCGTCGGCATTGGCCGCCTCGACGACGCTGTAACCGGCATCCTCGAGCATCGACGCGCCATGCATGCGGATGAGCGCCTCGTCATCGACGACGATGATCGTCGTATCGCACGGGTCGCTCATAAAAATCTCCGGTCGCGGCGGCATCGCCAAGCTTGGGGAGCGTCAATGCATGACCTGACAAATCGGGCGCAACGCTTTGAAACAATTGGGACACGGCGCCGATTATTTCTCGGGCAACTGGCAAAGTGTGACAATTTTTGCGGGGGTGCTCGCCTGCCGGGAACGTAACCCCTCACTCATGCGTAGCGGCTTCCTCTCTTCGTCGAGGCCAAGCCGATGACCACCGTCAATTCGCGTACGTCCGCCCCCGCGCATCCGATCCATGCGATGCTGGCCGCCTACCCGCTCGCCTTCTTCAGTGGCGCGCTGGTCACCGACATCCTCTACGTCAATTCGCCGCAGCCCCAATGGTCAAACTTCTCGATCTGGCTGATCACCTTCGGCCTCATCATGGGCGGCGTGGCGGCGATTGCCGGCATCGTCGATGCGGTGCTTGCGCGGGGACGGCCACGGCGGCGCTCCTGGCTGCACAGTCTCGGCACGCTGCTCATGCTCGCGCTGGCGCTGGTCAACGCGTTCGTCCACAGCCGCGATGGCTGGACGGCGATCATGCCGACCGGCCTGATCCTGTCCGCAATCGTCGCGCTGCTTGCCGTCGCGACATCCTGGATCGGCTATTCGATCACCGAGCGAAAGGCATGACCATGCGCACATCGCCTCTCCTCGTTGCGGCGGCCTCCGCCATCGCGCTTGCCGCCTGCAGCAGTGGCGGATCGCCCGCCGACCAGACCGGTGCCAACCCCAGGTTGCCCGCGCAGAACCAGTATCTCGTGCCGCCGATGCATATCGCGCGCCCGACTCCTTGGGGCGACGCGGTTCCGACCGTCGCGCCGGGACTGAAAGTCGCGGCCTTTGCCACCGGTTTCAAGAATGTCCGCACGCTCTACACCTTGCCCAATGGCGACATTCTCGCGGTCGAGCCCAAGGCGCCGCAGGAACCGGTGACGCGTCCCAAGGACATCCTCGTCGGGTGGATCCAGAGCCTGGGCCACAGCGGGGTGAAGGGCGGCGACCAGATCACGCTGCTGCGCGACGCCAACGGCGACGGCAAACCCGAGCTGCGCAGCGTGTTTCTCGATCATCTGCAGTCGCCCTATGGCATCGTTCTCGTCGGCACCGATCTCTATGTCGCGAACACCGACGGGATCGTCCGCTATGCCTATACGCCGGGCGCGACGCGCATCGCCGACAGGGGCACGCTTCTCACCGAATTGCCCGGCGGCCCGATCAACCATCACTGGACCAAGAGCCTGACCGCGAGCCCCGACGGCACCAAGCTCTATGTCGGCATCGGCTCGAACAGCAACATCACCGAAGCCGGCATGGAAGCCGAAAAGGACCGGGCGCGGATCTGGGAAGTCGACCGTGCGACCGGCGCGCATCGCGATTACGCAACCGGGCTGCGCAACCCGAATGGTCTGAAGTTCAATCCCGAGAGCGGTCAGCTCTGGGCGGTGATCAACGAGCGCGACGAGCTCGGGCCCGACCTCGTCCCCGACTATACGACCTCGGTGAAGGACGGTGCCTTCTACGGCTGGCCGTGGAGCTATTGGGGACAGAATGTCGACCCGCGCGTCATGCCGCAAAGGCCCGACAAGGTCGCGAAAGCGATCCTGCCGGACTACAGCCTCAGTTCGCACGTGGCGCCGCTCGACCTGATCTTCGCGCAAGGAGCGGGTCTCGCTCCGCGCTATGCCAATGGCGCCTTCATCGGCGAGCACGGCAGCTGGAACCGCGGCGCATTCAACGGCTACAAGGTCGTGTTCATCCCCTTTTCGAACGGCAAGCCGAGCGGGAAACCGCTCGATGTCGTGACCGGCTTCCTTGACGGCAACAACCGGGCCCGCGGGCGGCCGGTCGGCCTGACTTTCGACAAGACCGGTGCGCTGCTCGTCGCCGACGACCTCGCCAATGTCGTGTGGCGGGTCAGCGCCCGGTGATGCCGCCGGAGTGCGAGCCCCGCCTTGCGGCACCGATGCTGCGTCATGGCTGACGCTATGCGCTTGCAAGCCGGTGATTTTTCGCACGCGGGAACGCCCTTGCCCTGCGCGGCAACGCGTGCATAAGACGCGCATGCCGCGCGCTCCGCAGTTCCCGCCCGTCACGTGATGGCGGCGCTCGATCGCGAGAGCCGGCGGCTGGCGGCGCTTGCGCGCTACGACATCCTCGATACGCCGGTCGAACGGGCGTTCGACGAGGTCGCCGAACTTGCCGCGCAAATCTGCGAAACGCCGATCGCGGTGGTCAACCTGATCGGCGAAGGGCGCCAGTTCTTCAAGGCCGAGGTCGGGCTCGGCGTCCGCGAGACGCCGCTCGAGACATCGTTCTGCGCCAAGGCGATCCTCGAGGAAGATTTCCTCATCGTGCCCGACGCAACCCGGGATCCGCGGTTCAACTGCAACCCGCTGGTGACCGGCGAGGCGGGCCTGCGCTTCTATGCCGGCGCGCTGCTCAAGACCGCCGAGGGCCTGCCCATCGGGACGCTGTGCGTGCTCGACACGCGGCCGCGCGATCTCACACTTCTGCAGCAACAGGCGCTCAAGGTGCTCGGCCGTCAGGTCATGGCGCAGCTCGAACTGCGGCTCGCGCTCAAGACGCGCGGCGAAAGCGAGGCGCGTCACAGCGCGATCGTCGAGAGTGCGACCGATTACGCGATCATCGCGACCGACCTCGACGGTCGCGTGACCGAGTGGAACACGGGCGCCGAGCGCATTCTCGGCTGGAACGTGGACGAGATGCTGGGACAATCGGCAGAACGGTTCTTCACGCCCGAGGATCGTGCCGCCGGCGTCATCGACCGCGAGATGCGCAATGCCGTCGAGCTGGGGCGCGGCATGGACGAGCGCTGGCATTTGCGGAAGTCGGGCGAGCGCTTCTGGGCGAGCGGCGAGATGATGCCGCTGCGCGAGGAAGGCGACGCGCTGATTGGCTATCTCAAGATCCTGCGCGACCGGACGGACGAGAAGCTGCGAGCCGACCAGCTCGCCGCGAGCGAAGCGCGGCTGCGCGCGAGCCAGAAGGCTGGCCATATCGGCACGTTCGAGATCGACCTCACCACCGGCGTGATGAGCGTAACGCCAGAGTTCTGCGCCATTTTCGGCGTCGAAGAGCGCGACTGCCATCCGCCCGAAACGTTCGAATCGCTGATCCTCGCCGACGACCGCCATATTTCCTCGAGCGACACGTCGCGGATCGGCGGCAATGCGGTGACCGAAGTCGAGTACCGCATCCGGCGGGGCGATGACGACGAACTGCGCTGGATCGGTCGCCGTGCCGAGTTCGTCCATGACGCCGGCGGCAATCCGGTCCGCATGGTCGGAACCGTACACGATATTACCCAGCGCAAGCGCGCCGAACGCAAGGTCTCAGCGCTGCTCGATCTCGGCGACCGCCTGCGCGACGCGAACGACATCGCAGAAGTCATCACCGCCGCTTCGGCGATCCTCGGCGAGACGCTGCGCGGCGCGCGCGCCGGCTATGCACTGATCGATCGGGTCCGCGGCAATTTTACCGTCGAGCATGCCTGGGCGGACGCGGGCATCCCGACCCTGGTCGGCACCTATGGGCTCGATCGTTTCGGCGCGACGATCGCCGCGCTTGGCACCGGACGGATCCTCGTCATCGACGAAATCGACGCGAACGACCAGCTCGCCGACGACCGGGCGATGTACGACGCGATGGACACGCGCGCGCAGATCATGGTGCCGCTGATCCGGCGCGGCGAGCTCGCGGGTGTGCTGTTCGTGCACAGCAGCGAAATCCGGCACTGGTCCGATCCCGAGATCAGCTTTGCGCGCAACGTCGCCGACCGGACCTATGCGACCGTGGCGCGCCTCCAGGCCGAGGCCGAACAGGCAGTTCTCAACCTCGAGCTCAGTCACCGGCTGAAGAACACCTTGGCGATGGTTCAGGCGATCGCCGCGCAGACCTTGCGCAACGTCGACGACCGCGAAGCCGTCGATGCGCTCACGTCGCGGATCGTCGCCCTCAGCACCGCGCACGACATCCTGCTGCAGGAAAACTGGCGCGCAGCCCGTCTCGACCAGATCGCACAGGGCGTTCTCAAACTCCATGCCGACAGCGACCAGGTCGAGATCAGCGGCCGCCCTATCGAGCTCTCGCCGCGCGCCGGCCTGTCGGTCTCGCTGCTCCTCAACGAGCTTTCGACCAATGCCGCCAAATATGGCGCATTGTCGGTGTCCGGCGGCCGGGTGACCGTATCGTGGACTATCGAGGACACCGCGGACGAACCGCTGTTCGTTCTTCATTGGGTGGAAACCGGTGGCCCGTTAGTGTCGGAACCGACACGCAAGGGATTCGGCTCGCGGCTCATCCGGATGGGCCTGGTCGGCACCGGGCATGGCGAGATCGACTATGCCCCGAGCGGGCTCACGGCAAATTTTTCGGCGCCCCTGCCGCTGTTGACGCAGGACTGAACCAATGCCCGAACTTTCACGGACGGATATTTTCTAGTGGCCCAATCCAGACCTATCTCGCGCGCTGCCGTCCTTGTCGTCGAGGACGAAGCGGTGTTGCGCCTGATGGCCGTCGATGTCGTGGAGGACGCAGGGTTCGAGGCGCTCGAGGCTGCCGACGCCGATGAAGCCATCGCGATCCTGGAGACACGGCCCGACATCCGAATCCTGTTCACCGACATCCGCATGCCGGGCTCGATGGATGGGCTCAAACTCGCGCGTGCAGTCAAAGACCGGTGGCCGCCGGTCAAGATCATCCTGACCTCGGGCCATTGCAGCGAGCACGATGTCGATGTCGGGCTCGACAGCCTGTTTTTCGCCAAACCCTATGACATCGGAAAAGTGGGCGCCGCCTTGCGCCAGCTGGCGCACTGAGCGCGACGTTCGGCGTGCGCTGCCGATCGCGGTTGCCGTTCGTTAGGGTGGCATGAGCACCCAGCACCCCGGCCAGCGCAACATCGTCGTCTGGGCGGCACTTCTCGCCAACCTCGGCATCGGCGCGGCGAAGTTCGCGGCCGCCGCGATCACCGGTTCGACCGCGATGCTCACCGAAGGCATCCATTCGGTGGTCGACAGCGGCAACCAGGTGCTGCTGCTCTATGGCGAGCGCCGCGCCAAGAAACCGCCCGATGCGCTCCATCCGTTTGGCTATGGCCGCGAACTCTATTTCTGGGCCTTCGTCGTCGCGATCCTGATCTTCGCGGTCGGCGCAGTCGTGTCGATCTACGAGGGCTGGCTGCACTGGGCCGATCCCGAGCCACTGCGCCCGCCGCTGGTCAACTATCTCGTCCTGGCAGTCGCCTTCGCGCTCGAAGGCTCGTCCTGGGCGATCGCGCTCAGGGCATTCGGTGGCGCCAAGGGCGATGTCGGCTGGTGGCAGGCGGTGCGCGATTCGAAGGATCCCGCGACGTTCACGGTGCTGTTCGAGGACAGCGCGGCGCTCGTCGGGCTGATTATCGCCGCGGCCGGCGTCTGGGCAAGCCATCACTTCAATGACCCGCGGCTCGATGGCCTTGCGTCGATTGCGATCGGCGCGGTTCTCGCGGTCGTCGCTGTCTTTCTGGCGCGCGAAGCCAAGGGCCTGCTGATCGGCGAGCGCGCCGATCCCGTGATGATCGCGGGCATCGCGCGGATCGTGGCAGGCCACCCGGCGATCACGACGGTCAATCATGTCCGCACGATCCACACCGCGCCCAACCAGGTGTTCGCCGCGATCAGCGCGGACTTCGACGACGGCGTGCGAATGGGCGAGGCCGAGCGACTGATCGAGGAGATGGAGGACGCTCTCCGCAAGACCTATCCGCAGCTCTCCTCGATCTACATCCGGCCGGAAAAGCACGAGCAGGCCGCACAATTGACGCCAGTACCGCCCAGCTGAAGGCGACGCATCGCCATAGCCCGTCGCGCTTTCGCGCAACGGCAATGCCGGTCAGTGCGCGGCGACGACCTCGACGATCAGGTCGCCCGCTTCGAGCGCCCTGGCCTCGTCTTCCCAAAAGCCGATGCAGCGCCCGTCGCGATAGAAGCGCAGGCCGCGCCCGGTCGTCAGATCGGCCAGCGCCGAGCCGACCTCGGCAGGTGCGATCCGCCTTTCGCGCAGCGCCACCTGGCCGCCGACCGAGGCGAGATCCATGATCGCATCGGCGACGTGCGAGCCGTGCGTCGAGCTGGCGAGCAACAGGCCTGCGAAGCTCGCCGGATTGATCACTGTGTTCGCGCCGGCCTGGCGGGCGAGCGGCTCATTGTCCTCGGCCCGGATCACGACGCTGATCGGGATCGCGGGCGCCAGCCGCCGCGCGGTCAGGACGATGAGGATCGAGGTATCGTCCCGGCCCGCCGCGACGATAAGCGCGCTGGCATCGGCGATGCGGACCGCCTCGAGCGTCGGATTGCGCGTCGCGTCGCCGGCAAGCACCGCCGCGCCGCAATTGGCGGCCGCATCGAGCGATGCGGTCCGTTCGTCGACGACGACGATGCATTTCGGGTCGGTGCCGCGCTTGATGAGTTCCTGCACGGCTTCCGAACCGCTCGTTCCATGGCCGGCAACGATGATGTGGTGGCGCAGCGCCTTCTGCAATTTACTCATGCGCCAACGCTCCCAGACACCCTTGAGGACGAAGTCATAAGCGGTCCCCAGGAAAATGAGCCAGACGAAAATGCGGATCGGCGTGACGATGAACGTGTCGAAGAGCCGGGCCTCGTCGGTGACCGGGATGATGTCGCCATAGCCGACCGTCGTCACGGTGATCATCGTGAAATAAAGGACGTCGATGAAGCTGACCTTGCCGTCGACGTTGTCGCGAAGCCCGTCGCGCGCGACCCAGTGGTAGACGAGCGCGATACCGATCAGGCCGAAGGCGAAGAGAACGCGCCAGACCAGCGACAGCCAGGGTGGCGTCGGGCTCTTCCGCCGCAACGTCAGCAACTGACCCCAGTCTCGTGAATCACTGCGCACGCCCAATCCTAGTCGGATCGCAACGGATGTCGAACGCGTTGCGCGGGCTCGTTCCGCCTGGGTCGTCGGGTCCCGATCGGCGGAGCGGCGAACCCGTCGCATGGCCGGGCAGTCAGGGGGGAACAACCCATAGTCCGGACCGTTACGCCTGCGTTGCGGTACGAGGAAATTCACTATGCTCGGTACGATCCTGATCGTCCTCCTGATCCTGTTCCTGATTGGCGCATTGCCCAACTGGGGCCACAGCCGCAATTGGGGATACGGCCCCTCGGGTGGTCTCGGTCTCGTCCTGCTGATCGTCGTGATCCTCCTCCTGATGGGCCGTATCTAGCGCGCGCGGACGACGGTTTGGGTGATGCAGCGACCGACCATCACGGCTTTCGCCTGCTCGCCCGACAAGGGCGTGGGCCTCGCGCGCGACATGCGCGTGCGCTGGGCGCTCGAGGAAGTCGGTCAGTCCTATGACGTGCGCCTTCTTTCGATGGACGCGCTCAAGCAGCCGGAACACCGGGCGCGCAACCCATTCGGCAGCATCCCGACGTATGAACGGGACGGTCTCGTTCTTTTCGAATCCGGGGCCATCGTGCTTCACATCGCTGAAGGTCACGCCGGTCTTTTACCGAAGGATCCGGATGACCGGGCACGCGCGATCGCTTGGCTGTTCGCGGCGCTCAACACCGTCGAGCCGCCGATCGTCGAGCACGAGATCGCGACCTATTTTGAGCGCGACAGGAGCTGGCGCGGCGACCATCTCGCGATGATCGTGGAGCGGGTGCGGAGCCGCCTCGGCGACCTCGCCGCACGGCTTGGCGATGCCGACTGGCTCGATGGCGCGTTCAGCGTGGCCGACGTGATGATGGTGCTTGTGCTGCGCCGGCTCGACGGCTCGAACATTGTCGAGGAATTCCCCACGCTCGCGGCCTATGTCGCCCGGGGAGTCGCGCGACCCGCCTATCAGCGCGCCTATCGGGACCAGGCGGCCGTGTACGCCGCGGCGTCAATGGGTTGAGCCACCCACCCTGACAGCCGTCACCGGAACAATGTCATCGACTGAGGTTTGTGACGGCATGGACTGGAGATGCCGATCATGAGCGACGACACCACCCCGCAGCCCCCCGCAGCGAAAGCCACCGCCCCCAAATCCCCGGCACCTGCCGCGCGCAAAACGCCCGGCCGCAAGCCCGGCGCAGCGCGCGCCTTGACCGCCGCCAAGCGCGACACCCGGGCAAAGCCGCGCGCCACCCCCGCGAACCGCACCTCACAAGGGGCGAACGTTCTCGATGCAGTCGCGGCGAGCGTGACGACGGCTGCCGCCGAGGCGGTCGCGCCGGTTGCAGCCGCAATCGCGCCAGCCCAGACCGCTGCGAAGAAATCTGTCAGGAAAACCACAAAGGCCGTTCGTGGGGCTACGGCCGCCGCGCGGCGCGAAACCGGCGGCGTGCAGAAGCGTGCCGCACAAGCGACGCGCAAGGTCCGGCGCGCGATCGACGAGGCAGGCACGACCGTGACCGACGCCGCGACCGGTTCGTCCGCCAAGGCGCTCGGCGCGGCAGCGGCCGGGCTCCTTGCCGGCCTTGCCGTCAATTTCGGGCGCAAGATGCTCGTCCAGGCGCCCAGCGCCCTCGCGGGCGACTGGTTCGCGGCGATCAAGGCCGAGCACAAGCTCGCGTTCGCGCTGTTCGACAAACTGCAGGCGACCGACAACAGCCAGACGGCGCAGCGCACGGCGCTGTTGACACAGCTGAAGCATGCGCTCGGCAAGCACGCGTTCACCGAGGAGAATGTGATCTACCCGGCGCTTCGCGCCTGGGGCGACAAGGCCGATGCCGACAAGCTCAATCATGACCACGGCTATGTGAAGCAATATCTCTTCGAGCTCGACGCGATCGACAAGGGATCGTCGAAATTCCTGACCGAGGTCTCCGATTTCCGGGCAGCGCTCGAAGCGCATGTCCGCGAGGAAGAGGATTCGATCTTTCCGCCGTTCCACAAGGCCCTCGGCAAGGCCGGCAACGCCAAGGTGACGGCGCAGGCGAACAAGGAAGGGTTCAAGCTCGCCTGACCGCGGCGGCTTCTCCCAAAAAAATAGGGCGGCCAATGGCCGCCCTTTTCTCGTTCAGCGGCAGACCCGCACCTGGCGATGATGGCGCCATTCGGTCCAGCAGCGCCGGTCGTGGCGACCGTTGCTCCAGCGACGGTCCTGCCGGTGACCGTAATAGCGGCGATCGTCGTAACCCCGGTGACCGCGATAGCCGCGATCATCGTGACGTTGGCTGTAAAGCCCGCGGCCGTCATAACCGTGATCGCGCGCACTCGCCGCCGTTCCGACACCGAGCGATGCGAGCATAAGTGCCGCCGCGGTGATGAATTTTCCTGCCTTCATGGCCTGTCCTTTCCTCGTTCGACGAAACCTTCCTAGCCAGGCCATCGGTGACCGTGGCTGAACCTGGTCGTCAGCCGAGGTACAGGATCGAAATCCCGGAACGCTCGGTACGTTCCCTCAGGGCATGTACGATGCATCGCGCATTTCGCGCCCATGCGCGCGATGCATTGCCAATCGGTCGGACTGCTCACGTCTGCTCACCCCTTGCAGGCGGCGGCCACGCGCACAGCCACTGTGGAAATATTCGCGCGCCTGCCCATATCCTAGGCTGTTGATCGCAAGCGCAGAAGAGACGGACGATGGCCAATGGCTGGGCGCAGGACGGCGCCGTTCAGGAGCAAATCGAGGACAGCATCAAGGATGCGATCGAGGGCGCGCGCAGTCGCCTGCCGACCGGGCCGAGCCTCGAGGAGTGCGAGGACTGTGGCGACCCGATCCCGGAGAAACGCCGTGCGGCGCTCCCCGGCGCGCGCACGTGCGTCGAATGCCAGAGCATTCGCGACACGAAGCAGATTGCGGTCGGCGGGATCAACCGGCGCGGCAGCAAGGACAGCCAGCTGCGCTGAGCGTCAGTCGGGAAGGTCCGCACTCGCCGGCTCGTGCATCGGGCATCCGTTGAATTTCCCGCGCAGTCCCGACGATGCCGCATAGGCGACTTTGCGCGCGCGCATCACGGCGCCGAGCGGGCGATGCGCCTCGATGCCGTGCCAGGGATTGAACGCCGTCTCATCGTCGAGCACGCGCGACCGGTCCCAGCTCCAGCTCGTCTGCGGCGCGACGCTCAGCACGGCGACTGCGACATAGGGGTTGTCGTCTTCGGACCATTCGACCGAGGCATCCTCGATCGGATTTGCGTAGAGATCGCGGCACAATTGCACCCGCAATTCCCAGGCGCCGCCGGTCGTCGTGATGATGTCGCCGATCTCCTCGCGCAAGGCATCGTCGCGGCCGTGGATGGCGATCTCGGTATCGACCAGCGCGGTGAAACTCGGCGACAGCGGCACCAGCCCGAATTTGGCGATGTAGTCGCCATAACGGATCGGCGCCTGGCTGAAGAAACTTTCACCGAGGGGATGGGTATGCCGGTGGCCGCCCAGCGTCTCGAGGAAAGGACTTTCACCACCGAGCGCCTCGACGCCTTTTTCGAGCGTACGGAACACGGCCGAGACCGCCTTCTTCAGGCCCTCGACCTTGTCGGTCGTCTTGGCGAGGAGCTTCAGATTGGCGAGAAATTTCTTCGGCCCCGGCGCGGGAAAGGTCTTGCCATTGGCCATCAGGAAATCCTGCGTCGTCGCGCCTTCGCTCCCGTCCAGTCGCGCGCCCTCCACGCCGATCACCTTGACCGCGATGCCGCGCAGCAGCGAGACGGCATCGGGCAGCAGGTCGCCGGCCCCCGTCGAAAGCCGGATCAGCGCGTCATAGCTGTGCGGTTTCGCAAAAA
The DNA here is from genome assembly GCA_040388515.1 of Pseudomonadota bacterium. Classification (GTDB taxonomy): domain Bacteria; phylum Pseudomonadota; class Alphaproteobacteria; order Sphingomonadales; family Sphingomonadaceae; genus Sphingomonas_O. The sequence continues at coordinate 35,635 of JAZKBQ010000009.1, forward strand.
GACCTTGTGCAAATTCGGCCGCAAGCCCGTCGAGCACGCGGAACTCGGCGCGCAGCAGCGCGTGGCTCTTGGCATGCACACCGCGCAAGCCGTGGTCGAGGTCGCGGTGCGTCGTTTCGATGATCGTCAGGAAGGTCTCGGCGAGCTCTCCGTTGACTGCGGCTTCGTCGGCCTCGACCGCCTCGACGTCGGGAGAATAGCGCACCGGCGCACCGGCCGGTGCAACCGAGGGGTCACGAACGAGGTCGGTTGCTTCCACCATGATACTTATCTCCGGAACTGATCGGTCCTCAAGCGGCTGAGCAGCGCTTTGCGTTCCGGGACCAAGGGCGGCGGCCGCAAATAAACCCGATCCCGCCTGTTTGTTCCGCGTTCGTTCCCATGCTAGCGTCTGTTGTTCGTTCTTCGTCACGAGTCGCACCGATGTCCCGGCTACATGCCTGTGTCGCTACGCCCGCCGAGATCGCCGCGAGGTTCGGCATCGCACCCGTTCCCGACTTCGGCATTCCCGAAGAGACGGTCGAGGGAACGACCGGCGTCGCGGTGGTCGAGGCCGATGGTGTGCGGACGCTGAAGCGGATGACTTGGGGCTTTCCGCGCTTTACGCGTGCCATGCATGCGCGCGGCGAAGCGCCGGGACGGGTCGGCCTAGTCGCCGACCTCACCAACCCGATGTGGGACGAGATGGTGCGCGATGCGCGCTATCGCTGCCTGATCCCGATCACGCATTTCGCCAACCCCGATGGCGAACCGGGGGCGAAGACCCGTACCTGGTTCTCGGTCGCGGGCTCCGATGGCGGGCCGGTCCTGATGGCCTGGGCCGGTTTCTGGCGCGCCGCCGCCGAAGGGGGCCCCTGCTATGCGGGCATGACGATGACCGCCAATGACGCGATCCCGCCAACCAACGACCGCATGCCCGTGCTGCTCGATCCCGAGGATCATGCACGCTGGCTGCAGGGCGGCCCCGCCGACGTCATCGAATTCCAGTTTCGTGCACCGCTCGATGCCCGGCGGATGATCGTCACGCCGACCGAGGACCGGTGGCGCAGCGGCAAGGCGCCGCCCGTCCATCGCCCGGCTGCGGCCAGTCGGACATCGCCCGATCGCCGCGCCACGCAATACGGGCTGGGCCTCTGAGCGCTGCAAAGCGTTCGACCGCCATGACGATGCTCCAGGCCGACCTGTTCACCCGCGCCGGCCCCACTGCGCCGCAGACCGTGTCCGGCCTAGCGCTCGACGCCGGTGTCATCACGCCTTCGGAAGAAGCCGCGCTGATCGCGCACATCGATGCCGAAGCGCTTGCGCCGTTCAAATACCAGCTTTGGGAGGGCAAGCGCATGACGCGCTCCTTCGGCTGGTCGTACGACTTCACCAGCGGAAGCTTCGCCGAAGCCGACCCCCTTCCCGCCTGGCTGATCCCGGTGCGCGACCGGGCCGCCGCGATCGCCGGGTTCGCGGCGGACGACCTCGTCCAGGCATTGCTGATCCGCTACGATCCGGGCGCCGGCATAGGCTGGCACAAGGACCGGCCGGTGTTCGAGCACGTGATCGGCCTGTCACTCGGCAATCCCGCGACCTTGCGGCTGCGCCGGCGCACCGCGGATGGTTTCGTGAGAGCCAAGGCCTTGCTGCAACCGCGCGCGCTGTACCGCCTGTCGGGCGAAGTGCGCCATCTCTGGGAACACAGCATCGCACCGATGGAGGTGCCGCGCTGGTCGATCACCTTCCGGACCCTCGCTGCCCAGCGGGCGCCGTCGGATACGCTAAGACACGCGACAAGCGACGACACGCTCCGCCCATGAGCGGCAAATCGTCAAAGCGCGGAAAGAAGGACCATCCGGTCACCCCGGATGGGCGCTATCTCGTCGTGCGCGGCCGGTTGTGGCGCCGCGCAAACCCCGCACTGAGCGCGCCGGCGCGACAGGCGCTTGTCGATGCGCTGATGGATGCCCGGCGCGCGGTTGCGCAGGCACGGCGCGCCAACGACAGCGCGGCCGAGGATCGCGCTCACGCTGACGTCGATACGGCAAAACATGCGCTCGGCGAACGCGGTCCGGTCTGGTGGAACGACGGCGCACCCGACCTCAATCGTCACATGGCCCGCACGACGTCCTATGCTGCCTGGTATGCGGCGCGCGATACGGCCGACTAATATCGGAACCCGCAAGCCCTCGACGCGTTTGGAACATATCACGAACACGAAGCGAGGACATCATGGTTGAACAGCCGCACAATCCCAAAATCGACGCGCATCCAGGCTCGAACACTGAGAAGGATCCCGAGGACTGGGTGTCGGGCGACGATCCGATGACGGGTGCCCAGGCGAGCTACCTAACGACGCTCGGCGAGGAGGCCGGCGAAGGGCCGCCGCCCGAGACGCTCACCAAGGCCGAAGCCTCGGAGCGGATCGATGCCTTGCGTGCCGAACTCGGGCGCGCCTGATCAGACTTTGCGCTTTGCCTTAGGGCGCCGCTTCGGCTCGCCCTCCAGGGCAATCCAGACCGGCGCATGGTCGCTCGTCTTTTCCCAGCCGCGGACGTGCCGTTCGACCTGTGCTTCCGTGAGCCGGCCGGCAAGCGCCGGGCTCAGCAGCAGATGATCGATGCGCAGACCGGCGTTGCGAGCATAGGCGTTCCGGAAATAGTCCCAAAAGGTGTAGATGGTCTCGTCGGGATGAAGGGTGCGCAGCGCGTCGGTCCAGCCCTGTCCGACCAGCCTGGTATAGGCTTCCCGGACCTCGGGCGCGAACAGGGCATCGTCCAGCCAACGCTCGGGTTTGTAGACGTCGCGCTCGGTCGGCATGACGTTGAAGTCGCCCGCCAGCATGACGGGAAGCCCCGAGGCCAGCAGCCCTGCGGCATGGTCGATCAGGCGCTCGAACCACCGCAGCTTATAGTCGAACTTGGGACCCGGCCGCGGGTTGCCGTTGGGCAGGTAGAGACCGCCGATCAGGATGCCGTTGACGGCCGCCTCGATGTAGCGGCTGTGCGTGTCGTCGCTCTCCCCCGGCAGGCCGCGACGGGTTTCATGGATCTCGCCAACCCGGCTCAGGATCGCGACGCCGTTCCATGATTTCTGGCCGTGCCAGATCGCATCATAACCGAGGTCGCGGATCGCGGCCTCCGGAAACTTCTCATGCGGCGCCTTCAGCTCCTGGAGGCAGACGATGTCGGGCTCGGCTTCGGCGATCCAGCGCAGCAGCACCGGCAAGCGGCCGTTGATGCCGTTCACATTGTAGGTCGCAATTTTCATCGAGCCCGACGCGGTCATTCTCGCCCAATTCGCGGACGCAGAACTCGTTCCGGCCGGGCCTTCTGGGCCGCCCCGCGATCTGTTAGCCTCGCCGCGATGTGCAATCTCTACACGGTTCGCAAATCCGCCGCCGAAGTCGCCGCGCATTTCGGCGTCGCCGACCCTCTGGCCTCGAACGCGGCCGACGATATCTATCCCGGGACACCCGGCTTCGTCGTGCGCGAGGCGGACGGCGCACGGCTCATGCAATCGATGATCTGGGGTTTTCCGCTGCGGCTGAAGACGATGGCGCCGACTGCCAAGCCGCGGCCGGTCAACAATATCGCCGACCTCGGCAAGCCGATGTGGAAAGGCCTTGCCGCGCGGCCGCAATGGCGCTGCCTCATCCCCGTTACAGCTTTTGCAGAAGCCGAGGGGCCAAAAGGCGCGAAGACGCGCACCTGGTTTTCGGTGACCGACCAGCCGCTTTTCGCCTGGGCCGGCCTCTGGCGCCAGTCCGACGAATGGGGACCGGTCTATTCAGGCGTAATGACCGAATGCAACGAAGCCATTCGCCCGGTCCACGACCGGATGCCGGTCATCCTGCACGCGGACGAGTGGGACGGTTGGCTGAACGGCAGCTACGACGATGTGCTCGCGTTCCAGGCACGGTGTTTTCCCGATCGGCTCATCGCGATGGAGCGAACGTGAGAACTCTGGGCGAAGCGCACGCCCTCGCCTGCTGCAGTCGCGCCAATGCTGTTCTGAGATAGGTGCGGGAAACTAGACGGGCGCGACGGCACCGAAGGGTTCCGCGTCCGCCGTTTCCCCGCGCGAATAGGTCCCCGTCATCAAGCCCAGCGCCAGGACATAGTGTTCGTGGCCGCTTCCTAAAGCGGAATGAACTTTGAAGGGTGGTAGGTAACATTTCGGCGATTAAACCCATGGAGGCGGCCCGTTTCTGCGTCCGCGCGCGCGATGCGTTTGTCAGACGTTGGTAATTGCTTGCGACTGGAGTCTCGGTCAAGATCGCGAAAATGCATTGTTGCAATGAACGAGAGGCAATCGCTGCGGGCGGATCACCATGCATCCCAAGCGGCTAGCTGCAGAATTTCTGAACTGCGCCGCGAACACGTCAGAAATACCGCATTAAGTCGGCAGTCTGATTTTGGAAAAACTGGCCCGCAGGTGCTCTGAAATTTGCGTGATCTGCAACATCGGTCGATTTTACGGCTGCGCGACGACACAGCCCCTCCAAATTTCGAACGTCGACGGGCATTGATTCAAATCTCAACGGTGGCTGGAGTTTCCTGAAACGGCCGCTTATAGGCTCGCGAATGACCTCGGTTTGAAGACTGCGGATCACGACGCGGGCGTGGTGAAATTGGTAGACGCGCGGGACTCAAAATCCCGTTCCTTAATCGGAGTGTCGGTTCGAGCCCGACCGCCCGCACCATCCAACAAACGAAATCCTGTGAATATCGAGGCGTTTCTGCTGGCGTCCCAATAGAACCAGCACGCTTTGCGTGACCGGATTTGAACACTTAGCACTTCCGATGCCTTGGCTCCTATATGAAACCTAGCGTGAAATAGGTCCGGACCGGCACAAAATCTTAAGCCGCAAGCTATTGATTCATGTGGATAAAATTTCGTCGTGTAGAACGAACGCTTGGTCGCGTGACCCCTTTTTGAGTCCGGCGCGTCTACCAATTCCACCACGCCCGCACGGCGACCGGCAATCGCTGCCGGTGACGAAATCTGAGCGCGCCATAATCAAGCAGTGACGCAATTGCCAGAATGGAAATCGGCAATCCGTAAAGTCTCAGTGCCCCGCCACCGGCCGGTATGGTCCCGGCGCGATCGCTGCTCGCCCGGCTTCGCCCGTAAGAAACGCCAGGAAAGCTTCGGACCGCTTCGCGCCCGGATGGGCATAGGCCATGACATTGCGGGTCAGCGGATAATTGTCGGCCTGTGGCAGGACGGGCATCCCGTCCTGAACGACCGGCACGATCCGCGTGCCCGCCAACGGCGAAGCGTCACCGATGCCGATCATCGCCAGGTTGCCCGCGACCGTCCTGGCAATGACGGCAGCATCGGGTTCGACAACCCGCTGCCAGGCGACCTGTGTCGCATCGGCGAGGATCGCGTGCCGGACAAAGCGCCCCGTGCCCGTGTCGAGTTTCGGCACTGCGATGCGGACCGGCTGCGACGCCAGCTTGCCGCCGACGCCGAGCGATGCCCAGGTCGGCTCCGACTTGGCCGGGCGGAAGAGTGACGCAAGCTGCGCCATGGTGATGCTGCGCAACGGGTTTGCGGCGTTCACCCGCACCGCGATCGAGGGCGAGTATTCGGGCGTCGCCACACTGCCGCGCATGACCGCGCGTTTTACGGGCGGCTTCAGGTAGATCCATTCATAGGCCTTGAGTTCCTGATCCGCCCCGTCGCGGCCGATGACCGCGATGTCCGCACGATATGTGTAGAGCAGGGTCATCGCGACATCGCTGCCCCGCGCCTCGATACGGACGTGCTGCCCCGGGTTGGCCGCTTCGAAAGCCTTGGCGGCACGTTGCAATGTCGGCGCGATCTGCTTGCTTGTCGCGATGACGGTCTCATCCGGCCGGCCGACCCGTTCGGGTGGCAAGAGCTGCGCCGTTGCCATGGCCGGCACCAGCGCCAGCAGTGCTATCCACGCCTTCATTGGAGTTTCCCCCGCTCACGCGCCGCGATGGCGGGACTGAGCGGCAGATAACCGCTCTCCTCGACCATCGCCGTCTGCCCCTCGCGGCTCAGCACATAACGCAGAAATTCCCGCTCGGCCGCCGGCATCGGCTTGCCGGGCGCATGGTCGATATAGGCCGGGATGATACGAACCAGCGGATAGGTCCGGTCGATGAGCGTCGCGTTGCTCGCGGTCACATACGGCCCCTTCGCATCCCAGGCGAGCGGCACCGCCCGCACGTCCGGATTCGCAAAACGCACGTTCGAAATGGCGATGCCGTTCGGATCCTTAGCCAGTGCTTCGAGGATCAATTGTCCGTGCTGTACGATGGTCCCGTCCGGCTGGGTGACAGGCATGTATTCGCGCACTGCCGGGTTCCAGCGATGACTGTCGCACAGTACCCGTTCGCGGAAGAACAGGGCGAAATCGACGTCCGTCTTCCACGAATAGGGGGCGATCGGCTTGTTCGCCCATGCCCCCGCTAGTCCAAGACCGGCCCAGGTGCGAACATTTCGCTTCGCGCATTTATGCTCGGCACCGAACGCCTCTTCCAGTTGTTCGCGCGTCAGTCGCGTGACCGGGTTGTCCTTGTGGACGAAGATCATGTGCGCATAGTCGAAGAAATTGGTGTCGACGCTGCCGTTGGCGATCTCGATCATCGTCGGCGGATAGCCCTTGGCGCGCGTGAATTCGCGGGCCGACTCCGGGCTGATCTCCTCGCCCAGGATCGCAAGTGTGCCCGCATCGACCGAAAGAGCGCCGATCGCCGACGCCGTACCGTACATCTTGTAGTCGAGCTTCACGCCCGGCTGCTGCTTCTGGAACTCGTCGAACCAGCGCTTGATCAGCAGGCCCATGAAGTCGCGCTTGAAGCTGCCATGCCCCCACAGACTAATCGTTCCAGAAACCTGCCCCTGCGGTTTGTAGTTCGGCAGCGCCTCCAGCGCCCGCGCGACGGCGGGATCGGACGTGCCTGTCACCTGCGCGCTCACCGGCGTCGCAAAGGCGAGGCCAAGCGCTGCGATGACATTGGTCATCCGTCTCATCGTGTTTCTCCGATTATGGCAATTTGTGCCGAGGCCGTGGCGGGATCGAGGGGCAGGTATCCATGGTCTGCCTTGACCAGCGCCTGCCCTTCCGTGCCCAGCACCCAGCCGAGGAACGCGGCGACATCCGGCTTCAACGCCTTGCCGGGTGCACGATCGACATAGGCATAGACGCGCCGCGCCAGCGGATATCGCCGTGAAACGATCGAATTTTCGTCCGGCGTCACGCCATCGAGCGGCAGGATCTTCAGTCCGCCCCGGGCTTGTGCCGGATTGGCGATCACGAGTGCTGCCGGGTCGCGCCGCCCTGCTGCTCCGGCGCGGTCGGCCGCATCTTCCACCGTGCCGTCGAAGCGGCGTCCATCGCCGAATTCGGTGATCCGGTTCCAGCACATCCGGCGTCCGTTCGCCGTCACGACCTGCTGGAAATAACGCCCCGTGCGCGTGCCTAAGTCATAGCTGTAGATGCGGATCGGTCGGCTGGCCCATGTACCTTTCAGGCCCAACCCGCCCCAGGTCGCCACAGCGCCCGGCTTGCCGCAATCGATGACCGACGCAAGCTGCGCCCGTGACAGGCCGCCGATCGGGTTGTCCTTGTTCGCAAGGATCGCAATCGCATCGGACTTGCCGGGCACCGAGACACTGCCGTTGGCGATCTCGATACGTGTGAAGTCGTGGGTCATCGTGCGGGAAAAGCCGTTGTCGTCGACGATGTCGTTCGCGCGTCCCATCAGCGCGATGTCGGCGAGACCGCCGTAAAGACCCGGGATCGCGGTGTCCGATCCCTTGAGCGTCAACTCGAACGTCGCGTCCGGATGCGTGCGGCGATAGGCGTCGGCCCAGCGCTCGACCATGCCGCGCATAGCGGGCGGACCCCATATCCGGATCGGTTCTGCCGCGACGGGTGAGGAAAGCACCAAAGCAACCAGCAGGACTGCGCGCTTCATGCGAGAATTCGCATCTGTTCGGCGGCAGCGGTAGCCGACAGTGGCAGGTAGCGGCCATCACGATTTACGAGTTCCTGCCCCTCCCGGCTCACGACGAAGCGCAGGAATTCGATAACGAGCGGGGCGACACGCCCGTCAGGGGGTCGATCGATGACTGCCGGAAGCGTCCGTGCGAGTGGGTAGCTCTGTTCGATCAGCGTTTCCTTGCTCGCTTGCAGGAACGGCCCGGCGGAGGTGGCCGCAAGCGCAATCGCCTTCACATCCGGCCCGGCATAGCGGATGTTCGACACGGCAATGCCAAAGGGATCTTTCGCCAACGCGTCGAGGATCTGCTGGCCGTGGTCGTAGATTGTCCCGTCGGGATTGTTGATATGCGCGAATTCGCGCAGCGCCGGATTCCAGCGGTGGCTTCCCTCCAGCACGGCGTTCTGCAGGTAGAATCCGAAACTGTCGTCGATGGCCCAGCTATAGGGCACGACCTCGCGGCCGGCCCAATTGCCGGTCAGCCCGAGTTCGCCCCATCGCCGGATATTGCGTCCGCCGCGGCGGTGTTCGGTACCGAGTATCCCGTCCAGTTCGACCAGGGTCAGGCGCGCGAGGGGATTGTCGCGGTGGACGAAAACCTGTTGGGCAAAGTCGAAATTGCGGATGTCGACGCTGCCGGTCATCAACTGCACGCCGGTCGGCGGATAACCCTTGAACCGCTCGAACGCTTTCGCCGCATCGGGCAGGATTTCCTCGCCCAGGATCGCGAGATCCCCGCGCCCGTTGAACAGCGCGGGAATGCCCGAAGACGTGCCGTACATATGGTAATCGATGCGGGCGCCGGGGTGGAAGCTGGCGAATCCTTGTTCCCATAGCCCGATCAGGTGTTCCATCCACGGAAGCTTGCGGTTGCCATGGCCCCACAGGCGAATGGCACCCACCACGCTTTCTCGCGGCGCATAAGGCGGGATGGCAGCAACGGTCCGGACTTCGAAACTGCCCGGAAGCGCTGGACGGGGATCGATCTTCTGGACCGCCGGCGTAAGGCGTTGCGCACCGGCACGGGCGGCAACGCCCGCGACCAGCCCGGCAACGACGCTCCGGCGGCTAAGGCAATTCACCGGTCCAGCTTCGCCAGCTGTTCGCGCTGAGCCGCCGGGGTCAGGGGCAGGTATTTGCCGTCCTGCTGCACCGCCTCCTGACCCTCGCGGCTCAGGATATAGCGCAGGAACTCGCGCTTCAACGGATCGACGGCCCTACCCTTTTCCTTTTTGAGGTAATAATAGACGTCGCGGATCAGCGGATAGGTGCGGTTCTGCACTGTCTCCAGCGTCATCGGGACGGCAGGGCCGCCATTCTGCGACAGGGCGACCATCTTCACGTTCGGATTGGCGAAGGGAATGCCGGTATAGGCGATGCCGTATTTGTCGGCCGCCAGCCCGTTGGTGATCAGCTCTCCACCCGCCGTCAGCGAACCATCGGCCTTCAGCCCCGCGACGTTCGAATAGGCGCGCATGGTCTCGTTCCATTTGGACGAACCCTTCAAGACCTTTTTGTCGATCTCGTCATTGAAGTGATATTTCATGTTGTAGCCGTAAACGGTGATCCGCTTGTTGGCCCATTCGCCCTTCAGGCCCAGCTGGCCCCAGGTCCGGATGTTCTTTTCCGGACCGCGCGCCCAGTCGGTTCGCCAGGTCAGCCCGTCCCAACCGCCGTCGCGTTGCGCGCCCAGGATGCCGTCCAACTGTTCCATGCTGAGCTTCGACAGCGGATTGTCCTTGTGGACGAATGCGCCCAGCGCATAGCTCCAGCCGCGCACGTTGTAGCTGCCGGTCGCCATCACGATTTCGATGATTTCGGTGCTGCTCGACCCGTCTTCACCGCCGCCCGCACCTTCGCGTTCGAAGCCCTTCAACTCGTCCCACAGCGCCTGCCGCCCCATCGGCGCGAGATCGGCGGCGTTGGAGATCAGGCCGGGAAAGCCGACGGCCGAGGAATAGAGATTGTCGTCGAACGTCACACCGGGATGATATTTCCTGAAGCCCGCTTCCCAGATTTCGACGAGGCCCGAATCCTTGATGTAGTTGTTGCCCCATTGCCGTAGCTTGCCCTTCATCGGCGCCGACGGCCTGAACGGTTCGAGACCCGAGAGGTCGAACTTGGGTTCGTAGAATTTTTTGACCTTGCGGGCCTTTGTGCCGATCGCCCGCGCCTTGGACAGGGCGTCGGCATCACGCGTGGTCGGCTGCGCGGCGTCTTGTGCGACGGCAGGCGCCGCAACTCCGAGCGCCAGTATCGCGATCAGAAATTTCATCCGCCCTCTCCGCCCGTCGACGCCGAACCTACGGCATCGATTTCCTTCAGCTGCGCCCGCGCCATGTCCGGCGTCATCGGCAAGTATTTGCCATCGGCCATCACGGCCGCCTGCCCTTCGCGACTCACAACGAAGCGCAGATATTCCGCAACCAGGGGATCGAGCTTCTTTCCGGGCGCGCGGTTGGCGTAGAAATAGACTTCGCGGACCAGCGGATAGCTGCGGTCCTGTACACTCTCCAGCGTCGGCGCCACGAACGGACCCGCCGCGGTTTTCGCCAGCGGCACCGTCTTCACACCCGGCTTGTTGACGTAGAGCATCGACGTATAGGTGATCGCGTATTTGTCCTTGCCCAGGTCGTCCATCATCTGGTCGCCGGCCACCCACAGCTTGCCGAAGTCGTTCGGGTTGCCGTCGGTTCGCACCTTGTTGCTGTATTCGGTCAACGTCTCGTTCCACTTGTACCCGCCGCCCATCACCTTTTCGGCGAAGTCGCGCGGGAAGTGGAAGTTGAGGTTATAGGCGAGGACGCGGATCGGCTTGTTCGCCCATTCGCCCTTCAGACCAAGCTGGCCCCAGGTCCGGATGTTCTTTTCCGGTCCGCGTGCGGCCTTTTCGTTCCAGTTGTTGCGATCCCACCCGCCATCGCGCTGTGCACCGAAAATGCCGTCGAGCTGCTCGATCGTCAGCTTCGACAACGGGTTATCCTTGTGCACGAATGGCACCAGCGCGAACGTCCAGCCCGAGACGTCGAACGACCCTGTCGCCATCGCGACCTCGACCGGCAATGTGCCGAACACGCGTTGGTAGGATTGCAGTTCGTCCCAGGTCGGCCGCCGCCCCATCGGCGCGAGGTCTGCCTTGCCGGTGTACAGCCCAGCCATGGCAATGAAGGTCGAGGACAGGTTGTTCTCGAACTTCACCTGCGGATGGTATTTGCGGAACGCATCCTCGAACCGCTTTTCCAGGCTGGAATCGGCGAGGTAGTTCGATCCCCATTGCCGGATCGTGCCGGTCATGGGCGCCGACGGCTTGTATTCCGGAAGCCCCGAGAGATCGAATTCCTTGGTATAAGCGCGCCGCATCCCCTTGGTCTTCAACGCTTCCGCGCGCGCGTTCTGAAGGTCGAGCGAGTTCTGCGACCCATCCTTCGGCTGCGCGCCATGCGCCGCCGAGGCCGCCAGCACGGCGCCGAGGCAGATCAGGGCAAAGCGCATCACTTCGCCGGGTCCAGCTTCGCCAATTGCTCCTTCACGACTGCGGCAGTGAGCGGCGTGTAGCGGCCTTCGCGCTGGATCTGCTCCTGGCCTTGCTGGCTAAGCACGAAGCGCAGGAATTCCTCGACCTTCGGGTCCATCGGCTTGCCCGGCGCCTTGTTGGCGTAGAAGAATATCTCGTTGATCAGCGGATAGGTGCGGTCGCGCGTGCTTTCCAGCGTGCGCTTGACGGCAGGACCACCTTCGCGTGGTGCGATCGCCAGTTCCTTGAGATTGGGTCCGAGCACCAGCGGGGAGGCGATGCAGATCGCCAGCGGATCGTTCTCCGCATAGGCCAGCACCTGCTTGCTCCACGAATTGATCGTGCCCTCGGGCGTCGCATAGTTGGAAAAGGCCTGATAGCCCTCGACCCACTGGTCGCTGCCGCCAAGTACGAGGTTCTGGAACACGACCTGGATGTTCGCGCGCGGGCTCTGGCCGCAGGGATGGATCGGCTTGTTCGCCCATTCGCCGGTCGCGCCGAGTTGGCCCCAGGTGCGAATGTTCTCATCCGCGCCGCGCTTGAAGGGATAGTCGTTCCGATAGACGCTGCCGTCATAACCGCCATTGCGCGCTGTGCCGAAAATGCCGTCGAGCTGCTTCATGCTCAGCTCTTTGATCGGGTTGTCCTTGTTCACCAGAATGATGAAGCCTGGCGACCAGCCATAAACGTCGAACGAACCAGTCGCGGCGGTGATTTCGGTAATCGGATATTTATAGACCTGCTCGAACGTCAGGTGGTCCATGAGCGTTGCTGGGCGGCCGACACCCAGATCGGCGACCTTGCCCGCAACGCCCGGCACCGCAATGCCCGCCGTCGGCAAGTTGTATTCGATGGTGATGCCGGGGTGATATTTCTTGAACTCGGTCGCCCAATATTCGCCCAGCGGGCCGTCCTTCAGGTAGTTGCTACCCCAGATGCGCAGCGTGCCCGTGACCTTTTGCTTCGGTTTGTAGACCGGCAGGTCGCTCAGGTCCCATTTCTTGGTGTAGCCGCCGAGATTGGCGTTCGACTTGCGGAAGCCGGTGACGTCGAGCGTCCAGATGCTCTTCTTGGCATTGGTCGCCTGCCCGGGCTTGGCGGGGGCAGGTGCCGTCTGCGCGAATGCGGGTGCGGTCAACGCCAACGCCGTCGTGGCAAGAACCAGTGATTTCATGACGCTCTCCCTCATTTCATAGTGACCTGCGCGACGGCGCGGTCGATCTTGTCGGTTTCTGTTTTCGCGGTGGCACCGGTCAGCGGCAGCCATTTCCCGTCGCGCTGGATGATTTCCTGTCCCTCGCGGCTCAGCAGGAAGCGCAGGAATTCGCGGACCGGCGCCGCGATCTGCTGGCCCGGTTCGGCGTCGGCATAGGCGTAGGTTTCGAGCGCCAGCGGATAGCTGCGGTCCTGAACGGTCTTGAGGGTCGGCAGCACAAACCCACTCGACGCGGTCGCGGCGACCGGTACGGCGCGGGCACCGGGGACGTCGAGCCCGGCAGGCCCGAAGGCGATGCCGCAGCGGTCCTTGACCGCCTCCATGACGCGATCACGACTCGGCTGCGTCCGCTTCCCATCCTTGCCCAGAGCCAGCGGAATTTCGCGCGCGCCATCGTTCCACATATTACCGCCAGCGAGCACCTTGCGCTCGAACACGGACATCGTGTGGTATTTGAGCGGCGGGATATAGACGTCGATCGGTTTGCGGGCGCAGGCACCCGTGATGCCGAGTTGCGACCAGTTGCGGATATTCTCGCTGGCGCCGCGTCCGGCCTGCCGCCGCCATACGGTCGACACCCAGCCGCCGCGGCGCGGGCCGCCGAAGATGCCGTCGAGCTGGCGCATGGTCAGCCCCTTGATCGGGTTGTCCTTCGCCACATAGATCGCGAACGCCGGGTTCCAGCCCTGCACGTCATAACTGCCACTCGCGACCTGGAATTCGCGGACCGAGCGTTCGTATTTCTCCTGGAACGCGTAAGCCTCGCCCGCGAAATAGGTGCTCCAGCGCCGTCCGATCGACAGGTCCGCGCCATGATCGATCACGTCGCCGTCCTTCAGGTCGAACCGGATGCCGGGCTGGTGTTTCGCAAATGCCGCGATCAGCGACTTGCCCGCGGTCCCCGCCATCAGTTGGCCACTCGCGGGCATGCGGATCGTGCCGGTAACCGCTGCGCCCGGTGTGTAGGCAGGCACAGCTGACAGGTCGAACTGCGGCGCGTAATAGGCCGTCGTCGCGACCACCTTTCCGGTTTCATCGGGGCTTTCGCCATCCCATTTCTTCGGGGCAAGCTGGTCGAGTTGCAGTCCCAGCTCGTTCGGGCTCACCCGCTCGCCGGTCTGGTCGAGCTTCGCGCGCATTTCGGCAGCGCGCTTGCCCGGCAGGATGATCCATTTGCCATCCTTCTGAATCGCGTCCTGCCCTTCGCGGCTGAGCATGAAGGTCAAGAATTCCTTGACCAGCGGATCGAGCTTCTTGCCGGGCGCAAGGCGCGTCTGCGCCCATTGCTCGATGAACAGCGGGTATGACCGGTCGCGCAGGGTCGCGCGGGTTTCGGTGATGAACGGCCCCTTATCAGTCGCGCCCACCGGCACCGCGCGAATGCCGGGCCGCGTCGATGCCATGTCGGAAAACGAGATGCCGTATTTGTCCGCCGACATGTCGCGCACGATTTCCGTCGCCGAGGTGTAGCGCGTCCCGTCCGGGTTCATCTCATGGCTGTATTCGAGCGTGTTCTCGTTCCAGATGTCGCCACCCTTCATGACCTTGCGCTCGAAGCCCAGCTGGATGTTGTACTTCAACGGGCGTCCGTAGATGTGTATCGGCTTGTCGGCCCATTCGCCTTTCAGGCCGGCCTCGCCCCAGGTACGGATGTTCTTTTCGGGGCCACGCGCGACGCTGGGATCCCAGCGGGTTCCCTTCCATCCCCCGGTGCGCGCCCCTCCGAAAATCCCGTCGAGCTGCGTCATCGACAGGTGCGCGATCGGGTTGTCCTTGTGGACGAAGATGACAAAACCCGGGCTCCAGCCGGGAACGTCGTAGCTGCCCGTCGCCCAGTCGATCTCGAACAACCGCTCGCCCGTCGCCTGTTCGTATTGCGAGGCCGCGCGCAGACGATCCGAAATCCGCGGACCGGTTTCGATGTCGACCGTCCCCGACGCCAGTGTTCCCTTCGGCGTGATGACGACTTTCACATCGGGATGGAATTTCTGGAATGCCGCGATCCACTGATCCTTGATCAGGCCGTCGTGGAGGTACAGTCCGCCGACGCGGATCGTGCCCGTAAGCTGCTGCTTCGGCCTGTACGCCGGAAACTCGGTCAGCGGTTCGAGGTCGGTGTAGAAGCGCTTGTGCTTGCGCGAGTCCGTACGGGCATTGTGCTCGCCCCGGATGACCAGATTTTCTTTCACCCCGTCGCCGAGCCGTGCGAGAAGCTGGTCGTAATTCTCGCCGGTCGGCGCCTTGGGATCGACCTGCGCGATGGCCACGCCTCCGGCCATCAGCGTGGCGGCGAGAAGCAGGGCTAGGCTACGCATGATCTCTCCCGTTTTCGAATGCCGTGTTCGGCTTGGTGGTCGGTGCCGGTCCGGGTTCGTCGCCGTGCGCAGGGCGCGAAAGGGGAGGAGCCCCCTGCGCACGGCAGACGTCCCCCCTTGCTAGTCGAGCTTCTTGCGTTGCTCGGCCAGATACTGTGCGTTGAGCGGGTAGTAGTAACCCACCTTCGCAATGATCTCCTGCCCTTCGCGGCTCAGTACGAAGCGCATGAATTCACGCACCTTCGGATCGAGCGGCTGGCCCGGCGCCTTGTTGACGTAGAAATACCCGTCGCGGATCAGCGGATATTTGCGCTGCGCCACCGCCTTCGGCGTCAGCGGCACGGCCGGTGCGCCCGCACCCGGCGAGATCGGCAGAACCTTCAGGTTTGGATAATCCTTCACGTGCATCATCGCGGCGATGCCGATGCCGTATTTGTCGCGCGACATGATCTCCAGCGGACGGTCCGCCTTGATCGCATCGCCGTTGGGACCGGCGACTGCCTGCTTGTCCTCGACATATTCCTTGAAGTTCGGATTCCACTTGTGGCTCCAATGGAACCAGTGGCGCTCGATCGCGGTCTGGAAGCCCTGCGCCGAATAACCGTAGGTCTGGATTTCCTTGCCCCTGTATTCCGCACCCTTGAGCCCAAGCTGGTCCCATGTGCGGATGTCGGTCTTGCGATCCTTCGCGAACTCCGCCGAGAACAGCCAGTTGTTGTTCTCGACCTTCCAGCCGCCGGTGCGTTCGGACCCGAAGATGTTGATCAACTGGTCCTTGGTCAAGCTGGCGAGCGGGTTGTCCTTGTTGACGACGATGGCCCAGGCCCACAGCGAACCGCGGCGCTCGTAACCGCCGGTCGACACCGAAATTTCGGTCGGGACATAACCCATCGCGTTGTAGAACGGCATCTGGTCCGTGACCTTGGCATCGTCACCCATCGGCGCAACGTCGGCAACGCCGGTGTAAAGACCCGCAAGCGCGCCTTCCGACGACGTCGCGTTCGACCAGGTGATGCGCAGGTCGGGGTGAAACGCCTGGAAACCCTTGGCGAGATATTCGACCGAGTTCTTCAGTTCCGAACCATAGATGCGCAGCGTGCCGACGAGCTTCGCCTCGGGCTTGTATGCGGGAAGGTCGGGCAGGTTCGGTGCGGGAAGCTCGTGATAGCTCGAAACGGTTTCCGGACCCGTCGTGCGAAGCCCGTCCTTGGTCTTGTCGAACGAAGCGTAGCCGGCGTTATTGGCGAGCAGGTTCTTGCGGATGCCCGTCTTCAGCGCTTCCGAACGCTCGAACGAGATCGGGTCGCGATATTCCATGACGAGCCAGGTCTTGCCCTTCCCGTCGGCCTGACGCGCCTGGTACATCGAGTAACGCATCATCACCTTGCCGGCGATCTGCGCCTGCATCAGCGGTTCGATGTACTTGCTGGCGAATGCCTTGGTCGTCGCTGCGTCGGTCGTCGGCTGGTACTCGTTGACCTTGAACACCGAATAATTGCTGTCGCGTGGCGATTTCTCACCATGGATCAGCTTGTCGACGCGGGTCACCGTGAACTGCGAACCGATCTTCGGCGCATCTTCGCGGGCCCATTCGTTATAGCTGTTCTGGTCGGCGAATTCGAGTTCCATGATCGCCTGGAACCCGCCGTCGCGCTGTTCGGCCTTCAGCCACAGCACGTCGGAGACCTGCCCGCCCAGCTTCCACTCGGCGACCTTTGCGGCGAGTTCTTCCTCGCCTTTGGCGCCGGCCGGAATGGTGATGACGACCTCCGCTTTTTCGGCGAGCGCCGGGGTTGCCGCAACAAGTGCTGCGAACGAGGCCAGGGGAAGTGCGGCCTTGCGGGAAATGCGGGATATGAAACTCATCGCGGTCCTGTCCTTCGGTCTGTTTTCGGGGGAGGAAATTAGGGTCAGTCGAGCTTTGCGAGTTGCGCCTTCAGCATGGCATCGGGCAGTGGGATGTAGCCCGCGTCGCCGACCATTTTCTGGCCGTCGGCGCTGAGCGCGAAACGGAGGAACTCACGCAGCTTCGGGTCCATCGCGGTCCCGGGCTTGCGGTCGAAATAGATGTAGATGTTGCGCACCATCGGATAGCTGCGGTCGGCGAAGCTCGCCTGGCTGGGCATCATGGCCTTTCCGCCGCCGCGGGGGGCGACCGCGAGCATCTTGATACCCGGAAGGCCCTTGGCCTGGCTCATCGTCGACCAGCCGATCCCATAGGGATTTGCGGCCAATTCCTGCGTCAGCATGTATTTGGCGCCGAGCGTCTGCGCACCCTTGTCGATCGCCGCGATCTGCTTGCTGCCGGTTTCGACATAACCCTTGTAGTTCGGGTTCCACTTTTCGGTGTTGCCCAGCACGTTGAGCGCGAAGAACCGCGCCGTGCCGGACGGTCCATGGCCATAAGTCTGGATAGGTTTGTCGGCCCATGCGCCCTTCAGGCCGAGCTGGCCCCAAGTACGGATATTCTTGTCGGCGCCGCGCGCACCGGCCGGGGTCCAGACGAAACCGTCGAGACTGCCGTTCCGCTCTGACCCGAACACGCCGTCGAGTTGGTCGATCGAAATCTCGGTGAGGGGATTGTCCTTGTGGACGAAGATCACAGGGCCGTTCGAGCGTCCCTCGACGTCGAATGCGCCCGACGCGACAACTACATACGATGCCGCATAGCCGCGCGTTTCCCAGAAGGAGAGCGCCTCGGTAATCGCGGGCTCGCCGCCATTGGGGCCGAGGTCGGCCTGATAGGTGACGAGGCCGGGAAATGCCGCATCGCTGGTCGGCAGGGTATCCTTGAACGTGACGCCCGGCTGGACCTTGCGGAACGCGTCTTCCCACTTCTGGAGTACGCCGCCCAGGGCAAAGCCATAATTTCGTATCGTGCCGGAGACTTGTGTCTCCGGCACATAGCCGCTGGGGTCGGCTATCGCTGCGGTGCTGACGGACGCCAGCACCGCGGTAAGCAAAGCAACACGTTTACGCATCAGAAGTTGTACCGCGCCGTCAGCGTCGCATAACGCGGCGAGCCCGGGACGATCTGCACGCGGCCCTGCGAGCCGGCGCCCGAGTTCTCGAAATACCGCTCGTTGAGCAGGTTTCCGACCTTCAGGTTAATCGAGTAATGCGCCTTCGTGTAATACACGCCGAAATCGACGACCGTGTAGGCAGGAAGATCCAGACGCTTGAGATCGGTCGACTGGGTCGGCAGCACGCCTTCCCGCTGGCCGGTGTAGGTGACGCCCAGACCGAAACCGAGACCGTTGTCGAAGTCGTAACGGGTCCAGATGTTCGCAGCGTTTTCAGCGACGTTCGGCAGGCGCAGACCCTGCTGGAACCCGAAGCCCGTACCCGTTGCGGTCACCTTTGCATCGATGCGGCTATAGCCGAAGATGACCTGCCAGTTCGGCATCGGTGTCGCCGTACCTTCCAGTTCGAAACCACGCGAACGCGCCGAACCGAGCTGGACCGAGCAGCTGCCCGCTGGGCAGATCGTCTGCGTGATCTGGCCGACCTGGTCGATCTGGTAGAGCGCCGCGGTGAAGCCGAGCTTGCCGTCCAGGAGCTTCTCGGTCTTGATGCCCACTTCATATTGCTCGCCGGTGATCGGGTTGAAGTTGCCGACAGCGCCGGTCAGGTCGATCAGGCCGGGATCCGGCGGCACGAACGATTCCGCATAGCTGCCGTAGATCGTGATATTCTTCGTCGGCTGGATCAGGACGCCGACGCTCGGCAGGAAATCCTTGCCGGTCGTCTTGTACTTCACGTCACCCACGGTCAGCGGCGTGTTGGTGTAGACGCGCGAGAACTCGCTGAACTTTCGTGCCGAACCGCTGAACTTCAACCAGTCGGTCACGGTGACCAGGTCGGACACGTAGATGCCGTAGTTCTTCGACAGGATGTTGCGGTCGGTAAGTCCCGAATCCGGCCCCGACGGCAGCGTATTGAACGCCGGAATGGTCGAGAGGTTGGGATTGTAGAGCGCAACGTCGAGGCAGATACCGCCGGTGGGGCAGACACCCGTCGTGGTGTTCCGCGCCGCACCGTCAAAGAACTTGGTGCGGTTTTCACGGACGGAGTCGATACCGCCGTTGATGCCGATCAGCAGCTTGTGCTGGATCGGGCCGGTATCGAACGTGCCGGTCAGGTTGACATCGCCATAGTCGTATTTGCGGGTGGTCTGCAGCTGGCGGGCACGACGCGTGACGCGCAGTTCGCCATTGTAGCGGTTCACACCCGACGAGCTGATGTCCTGCTGGTCGCTCTGGTAACGGACATGGCGGAAACCGACATTCAGCTTCCAGTCGCCGAACCGGCGCTGGATATAGAAGCTGCCGACTTGGCCTTCTTCTTCACGATAGTTGTCCGGCTGCGTGTACGATGTGTTGATCGCCGCAACCGCATTGATGTCATAAATCGTGCTGGTCGCCGAGGTCAGCCCGTCGAAGGGTGCGGCAATGCCGATATCGAAATGCTGGCGCGTCTTGCGATATTCCAGCTGTGCCGTCAGCGTCGTTTCCGGATCAATGTTCCAGGTCAGGCTGGGCGAAACGAACGTCTGGTCGGTATAATCGTCGATCCTGTAATTCTTGTTCGCCGTCTGCTGTGCGACGAGGCGGTACATCAGATCGCCGTCTTCGGTGATTGCACCGGTCGAATCGATCGCGCCCGAGAAACTGTTGCTGTCGAACGGCTGGCTGATGCTGCTCAGGTAGGTGTTATAACGCGCTTCGATCGTCGTCACCGCCTTTGCCTGCGGCTTCTTGGTGATCATGTTGACGAAGCCGCCGGGCTGGATCTGCCCGTACAGCACGGACATCGGGCCCTTCACCAGTTCGATGTGATCGATACCGATCGTGGGCGGCGAACCGTAACGGCCGGCAAGGCCCGGCAGGCCGTCGACCATGATGGCGTTGCGGTCGTCGCCGCTCGATTTGAAACCGCGCAACGTGATGTCGTACGCCGTTACGCCCGATTTCTTCAGGCCGGTCATGTAGTTGTACAGGTCGGCCAGGCTCTGCGTTTCCAGTGACTTCACGAATGCGCCCGAATAGCTCGAGACCGAGAACGGCGTGTCGAGAACCGGTACGTCCATCTTCATCGCGCTCTTCGCGCCGGTGTCGATAAAGCGGCCCGTGACGACGATGTCTTCGGCGTCCGTGCCCGCGTCTGCCGCGGCTTGCGGCGCGGGCTGGGCCTGCGCGGCGGCGATGCCGGGCACGGCCGCAGCTCCGGCGATGGCGAATGCCAGGGCGTATTTGCTGATCATGATCTTCCCTCTCCCGTTCTTCATTTTTTCACGCTTACTCATTGAAATAATTTGTTCATTCTGCAGGAACCGCCATTGCTGAACCCCTTGGTTCCGGCGTCCTGCCACTCAAAACTTCGTGCAGTTTCTGTTCGTCGAGCGCGCCTTCCCAGCGGGCGACGACGATGGTTGCGACAGCATTGCCGATGAAATTCGTGAGGCTGCGGCACTCGCTCATGAAGCGGTCGATGCCGAGAATGAGCGCAAGGCCGGCAACCGGCACTGCGGGAACCACGGCGAGCGTTGCTGCCAGCGTGATGAAGCCTGCGCCAGTTACGCCCGCTGCACCCTTGGAGCTGAGCATCGCGACACCCAACAGCACGAAGATCTGCCACCCCGACAGGTCGACATTGCACGCCTGGGCGACGAACAGCGCCGCCAGCGTCATGTAGATGTTGGTGCCGTCGAGGTTGAACGAATAGCCGGTGGGAACGACGAGGCCGACGACACTCTTGTCGCAGCCCGCGGCCTCCATCTTGCCCATCAGGTTTGGCAGCGCCGCTTCCGACGACGAAGTACCGAGGACCAGCAGCAATTCCGCCTTCAGGTAGCGCAGCAGCTGCCACAGCGAGAAGCGGTTGTACCGGCACACGGCGCCCAGCACGACTGCGACGAACAGGAACGAGGTGACGTAGAACGCCGCAACCAGGGTCGCGAGATTGGCGAGCGCGCCGATGCCGAACTTGCCGATCGTGAACGCCATCGCGCCGAACGCGCCAATCGGCGCCGCACGCATCACGATGGAAACCAGGCGAAAGACAACAGCCAGGAAACGTTCGAGCAGGTCGCGGACCGGCTCGGCGGGTTCGCCCACGGCCGCGATGGCGATACCCGTGAGGACCGCAATGAAGAGGACCTGCAGGACATTGCCGTCGACCAGCGCCGAACTCATCGTCGCCGGGATGATGTCCATCAGGAAACCGACAATGGATTCGTCATGGGCCTTGGTGAGGTAATCGGCGATGCCATGGGTATCGAGAGTTGCCGGATCGACGTTCAGGCCTGCGCCCGGCTGCACGATCAACGCGACGGCGAGGCCGATGATCAGTGCCAGTGTCGAAAACGTCAGGAAATAGGCGAAGGCCTTGGCGGTCACCCGGCCCAGGCCACCCAAGTCGTCGCGCATACCCGCGATCCCGGTCGTGACTGTCAGGAAGATCACCGGAGAGATGACCATCTTCACCAGCTTGATGAAGGCATCGCCCAACGGCTTCAGCTGCGCACCGATCGTGGGGAAGAAGACGCCCAGCGCCACGCCCGCGACAATCGCAAGCAGCACCTGCGCGTAGAGCGACCGGTGCAACCGGAAAGGTCGGCGCGCGGGAAGCGCGGTGGAATGCGGGTTCGTCATATCCTCCCCTCCGGCACCTGATTGGTGTCCGGCACGGGCACTTCATGTGCCTGCAACCTATTCTCAATTGAGTCGGGGAAAATCGCCAGCGTTGCCGAATTTTATATATCTGACTGATATTATTACGTATTTTTACCAGTCATTAAATGTAAATGTGCGATTATTCGCCTTGCTATAGGCTTACTGTGTGATATTTCGCACAAATGACGCAAAGCAAAACGCACCGTTCGGTTATCGGCAGATGGCGTCGCTATGCGCCTGCATTGATCGTCGTGATGGTCGTCGGCGCCATTATTGCGTTTATCACTGCCGAACGCTGGAGCTTTGCGAGCGCCCAAGGGGTAGCACAGCAAACCGCCTCCAGCCGTGCCGTGGCCGGCAGCAGCCTGCTCGCCAGCGAATTGCAGAAGGTTCGCCTCCTACCGCTGGTTCTTGCCGACTATCCAGACGTCCAGATCGCGCTGACCGCGCCGACGCCGGACGTCATAAGCAAGCTCAACGCTCGCCTCGAATTGCTCGCAACACGCACTGATGCAGCCGCAATTTACGTCGTGGGCGCGAACGGTGTCACCATCGCGTCGAGCAACTGGCGCCTGCCGACCAGCTTCGTCGGTAAGAATTACGGCTTCCGTCCCTATTTCTACGAATCCGAACGGACGGGCGCCGCCGAACAGTTCGCTCTCGGCACTGTCAGTAAACGTCCCGGCCTGTACCTCGCGCGCCGCACCGTCACCGGTGGCGGCGTGGTGGTCGTGAAGGTCGAATTCGACAAGATCGAAGACGGATGGAGCCATCAGTCCGGACCGACGCTGGTGCGTGACGAAAATGGCGTCGTGGTCATGGCGAACCATGCACGCTGGCGCTTGCGGACCACCCGGCCGCTGACGCCGGAAGTCCAGACGCGCGTCAAATCGACGCTGCAATACGGCGAGGGAAGTCCACGCCCGCTTGCGCCGGAACTGGTCCTTACGGACGACGACCCGCTTGCGAAACGCGATGAAAATCGACGCTATGCCAGTACGACCCTTCCCGTACCGGTGAAGGGCTGGACGCTCACCACACTGGAACCGATCGATCCTGCCCTTGCCGCCGCGACCGCGCAGATGCGGGTGGGCGGCATGGCAGTGGTCCTCGTCATCGTCGTTGTCGTGGGGCTTTTCCTGCGGGCGCGTGAAAAGCGCGAATTGAGCGCGGCCGCGCAGCGCGAGTTGGAGACCCAGGTGTTCGAACGGACCGCCGAATTGCGGGGTGCAAACGAACGGCTGCTCCACGAATCTCGCGAACGCGAACGCAACGAGGCGCGGCTCAACACGGCGCGCGAGGAACTTGCCCAGTCCAACCGCCTGGCGACGCTGGGCCAGATTACCGCGGGCGTCGCGCACGAAATCAATCAGCCGTTGACCGCGATCCGCACGTTCGCGGAAAACGCCTCGACGTTGCTCGACCGCAAGAAGCCGGCCGAAGCGGCACCCAATCTGTCCCAGATTATCGCTCTGACCGAGCGCATCGGCGATATTACCGGCGAACTTCGCATGTTCGTGCGCAGGGACCGGAGCCCCGGCCCCGCCCGGCTGAACGACGCGATCGACGGGGCCATGCTCCTGATCGGCGACCGCCTGCGCGGTTCCGGGATTACCGTCGAGCGTTCGGGCGATGCCGTCGATGGCCTGATGGTTGCGACCGACCGCGTCCGGGCCGAGCAGATCCTCATCAACCTGTTGCAGAACGCGGCAGACGCAGTGGCCGAGGTTCCCAGCCCGCGCATCGACATCGCGATCAAAGCGAAGGCCAAGCACGTCGAAATCCGCATCAGCGATAATGGCCCCGGCGTCGGCGCAGCATTCCGCGCCAAGCTGTTCTCCCCCTTCTTCACGCGCAAGGCCGACGGGCTCGGCCTCGGGCTGGTCATATCGCGTGATCTGGCGCGCGAAGTCGGCGGCGACCTGACCTATGTTCCCGGTCCCGGCGGGGCCGAATTCCTCGTAAAACTGGTGCGCGCATGAGCTTCACTCCCATGGGCTCGGTAATCTTCGTCGACGACGACGCGCTGATCCGCACCGCCAATGTGCAGGCGCTTCAGCTCGCTGGCATCGACGTGACGGCGTTCGATGGCGCGCAGGCCGCACTTCGACAGATACCGCCCGATTTCAACGGGGTGATCGTCTCCGACATCCGCATGCCGCATATCGACGGTCTGCAGTTTTTCCAGATGATAAAGGAGATCGACCCGACGATCCCCGTCATCCTGATCACCGGGCACGGCGATGTTCCCATGGCGGTTGCCGCACTGAAGGACGGCGCGCACGATTTCCTGGCCAAGCCCTTTGCCGGCGACCATCTGATCGCCAGCGTCCAGCGTGCGCTGGAACGCCGCCAGCTGGAGCTCGACAATCGTCGCCTGCGCGCAATGGTCGAAACGCCGGTCGATTCCGCTTTCATCGGCCAGACCCCGGCGATCGTCCGGCTACGTGAGGCGATCGACCAGGTCGCGGGCGCCGATGTCGACGTGCTGATCGAGGGCGAAACCGGAGTCGGCAAGGAACTCGTCGCGATGATGCTCCACCGCCAGAGCGCGCGGCGCGGCCAGCCGTTCGTCACGGTCAACGGCGGAGCGCTGCCCCCGGGCACGAGCGCCGATCGCCAGTTGTTCGGCGACGAAAGCGACGACGCCAGCCGCGATGCACGGCGCGGGCAGATCGAACGCGCGCACCGCGGCACATTGTTCGTCGACGAGATCGATCGCTTAGATGCCGAGCAGCAAGCCAAGATGCTGCGCGTGATCGAAGAACGCGAGGTCGTACCCGTCGGCTCCGCCATCCCGCGGCAGGTCGATCTGCGCATCGTCGCTACGTCACGGCAGGATTTGCAGCGCGCATCGCAAACAGGCGCGTTTCGCGAAGATTTGTTCTACGCGATCAACATCGTCCGGCTGCGCATCCCGCCGCTTCGTGAACGGCGCAATGATATCCCGCTGCTTTATGCGCATTTCGTCGACGAGGCCTGCACGCAGCTCCGCCGCCCCGCGCATAGCCTGTCCGACCGCGACCGGCGGTACCTGCTGGAGCATGACTGGCCGGGCAATGTCCGCGAGCTACGCAGCTTCGCGTTCCAGTCGGTGCTGGGCCTGGGCCATGGCGATACGAATGGCGGCGGTGCCGAACCGGTCGCCACACTCCCCGAACGCGTCGGCCAGTTCGAAGCGATGGCGATCCGCTCGACACTCGAGGAATGCAACGGCAGCGTTCCCGAAGCGCTCAAGCGCCTCGGCCTGCCGCGCAAAACCTTTTACGACAAGCTCCACCGCCACAACATCGCAATCGAGGAGTTTCGGCGCTGACAGTGCCGACCCATGCACTCATATGCACGGGCCGGAGTTTAGCGATTCAGCTGAAAACCTCGTCGAGATTGGCCTCGGGATTCTTTGGGTCAGGGCCAAAACGGTTCGGCCCGCGTGTTCCGTCGAGGCACATGAAAACGAGCACGACGAGACCGCAGATCGCACCGATGAGCATCATTACGCCGCCTACGGCAAGCGCACCACCCGCTGCAGCCGTCACGCCGCCAGCAGCCAGCCCCCCCGCTGCGCCGCCCAGCATCAGCACGATGCCGATGACATAGGGAACGACCGGTAAAAGAACCCACCACCCGGAACGGTCGGTGTCATGCAAGCGGCGTACCTGAACGGCAAGATTGGGGATCAGGATCGCCAGCGAGAATATCGTGGTCAACACCCCACCGGTAACCCCGGCAGCTCCTCCGAAGCCCGTCACGCCCGGCTCCATGGTCGCACTGCTCGTCCGTGCAGAACCGCCAAGCCCCAGCATCGCGTCGACTATGCTCAGCGCGATCATGACCAGAATCACGAAAAGCACCCACATCCAGAATTCCTTGCGCCGCGAACGCCCGCTGAACTGGGCGTATTTCTTGAGCGGCAAGATCATCCATTCCATGACACTACTCCCCCGTTGAAGTCAGTTTCGCGGCGCCTGCCTCCGGTAGCTCAACGCTTCTGCGATATGGATTCGCCCCACAGTTTCGCTTCCCGCCAGATCGGCAATCGTCCGCGCGACGCGGAGGATGCGCGTATATCCCCGCGCTGACAAGCGCATGGCTTCGGCTGCTTGCGCGAGCAGTTTTCGGCCCGGATCGTCGGGCGTGGCGTGCGCGTCCAGAACGTCACCATCGGCTTCCGCATTGGTACGCGGCCCGTTCGCGCCATAGCGTGCCGTCTGGACTGCGCGGGCAGCGGCAACGCGGGCGCGGACTTCGGCCGAACCCTCGCTTGGCGGCGGCAGGACGAGGTCGGCGGCACTGACGGCAGGCACTTCGACGTGCAGGTCGATGCGGTCGAGCAACGGCCCGGAGATCTTGGCTTGGTAGTCCGCCGCGCATTTCGGCGCGCGGCTGCACGCGAGCGCCGGGTCGCCGAGATGCCCACAGCGGCACGGGTTCATTGCGGCAACGAGTTGGACGCGTGCTGGAAAGGTCACATGCGCATTCGCGCGCGCCACACTGACCTCACCGGTCTCCAGCGGCTGGCGCAGCGAATCGAGCACGGCGCGCTGGAATTCCGGAAGCTCGTCGAGGAACAGCACGCCCAGATGCGCAAGGCTGACTTCCCCCGGCTTCACGCGCAACCCGCCGCCGGTCAGCGCCGCCATCGACGCAGAATGATGTGGCGACCGGAACGGCCGCGTACGGATCAGTTTACCGCCGGTCAGTTCACCCGCGACCGACGCGACCATCGAAACCTCCAGCGCTTCGGACGCCGTCAGGTCGGGCAGGATGCCGGGAATGCACGCCGCCATCAGCGATTTTCCCGACCCCGGCGGACCGATCATCGCGAGGTTGTGTCCGCCCGCCGCCGCGATCTCGACGGCGCGCTTCGCGGTTTCCTGTCCCTTGACCTGGGACAAGTTGGGGCCGTGATCGCGCGCCTCGACAATGCCCTCGCCGGGTGGCGGCAACAGTGCCGATCCTTTGAAGTGATTGAGCAGGCTCAGCAAATCAGGCGCGGCCACGACCTCGACCTCGCCCGCCCATGCGGCTTCCGGCCCCTGCGCCTCGGGACAGACCAGCCCCCTTCCCTCGCTCGACGCATGCAGGGCGGCGAGCAGTACGCCGGGCGACGGCGCGACACGGCCGTTCAATCCCAGCTCTCCGACCACCACGTAGCCGGCGAGCGTCTCTGCATCGACGATCCCCATCGCGCCCAGCACCGCCAAAGCGATGGGCAGGTCGTAATGCGACCCTTCCTTCGGCAGGTCGGCGGGCGACAGGTTCACCGTGATGCGCTTGGGCGGCATCGACAGGCCCAATGACGCGATCGCACCGCGAACGCGCTCGCGGCTTTCGTTCACCGCCTTGTCCCCCAGTCCTACCACGGTGAAATTGGGCAGGCCCGGAATCAGCGAACACTGGACCTCGACCGCGCGCGCCTCCAGCCCAAGATACGCCACTGTCGGAACCGTCGCCGTCATGAATTCCCCCCTGTTCAATTCCTGCCTAGCCTCGGGCGACTTGCGAACGCAACCGGAACTGCCCACATCGCGTCCCATGACGATACGCTCGCGCTGGCGCGCCTTTGAACGAAATCCCGTTGTCCGGAACGTCATGGTTGCGCTCGGCATCCTGTTGATTATCGTCGGGATTATCATCGGACCGCTGCCCGGCCCCGGCTTCATTCCGCTGTTCGTCGCAGGGCTGACGCTGTTGCTGCGCTACGCGAACTGGTCGAAACGGCTTTACGTGCGCTTCAAGCGGCGCTGGCCGAAACACGGCGCGCTGACCGACAAGGGGCTGCGGCGGGCGAGTGCAAAACGCCGCGCGACGATCGCTACCGCGGCGCGCGAGAGCGATTGACTTTTGCCCATGCCGGCAATAGGCGCACTTCCAGCAATGGTCGTCCGGACGCCGGGCGGCCTTTTTTCTGTTATCGAATTCGAAGGCATGAGCGATGAAGCGCACTTTTCAGCCGAGCAACCTCGTCCGGGCCCGCCGTCACGGCTTCCGCTCGCGCATGGCGACGCCGGGTGGACGCGCAGTGATCCGTGCGCGTCGCAACCGCGGCCGCGCCAAGCTGTCGGCTTAAGCGATTTCGAGGTGGACCGAGGGTCCACCGACTCGGAAATCGCGACGAGCAAAATCGTCACACTTTCGAAACGTGCTGATTTCCTCGTGGCCAACGCGGGGAAACGTGCACCTATGCCTGGCTTCGTGCTGCTCGTGCGCAATCGCGCCGATGGCGATCCCACAATGCGCATCGGCTACACCGTCACCAAGAAGATCGGCAGCGCGGTGATTCGGAACCGCATTAAGCGCCGCTTCCGCGCACTCGCTCGCGAAATCTTGCCGGTGAATGGCCTTGCCGGTGCCGACCATGTTCTGATCGGCCGCGCCGGCGGTCTGGAACGCGATTTCGGCACGCTGCGCCACGACCTGGTCAAGGCATTGGGCAAGGTCGCGAAATGATCGCACGCCTGCTGATCCTGATCGCGCGCGCCTGGCAGATCGGCCCGTCGCGCGTCCTGCCACCCAGCTGCCGCTATGCGCCGTCATGTTCGGCCTATGCGATCGAGGCCATCCAACGCTATGGGGCGCTGCATGGTAGCTGGCTCGCCGCTCGTCGCCTCGCGCGCTGTCACCCCTGGGGCGGCAGCGGCTTCGACCCGGTTCCTTGAGATTTTCAAACGAAAGCATAACGCCCGTGCAGTCCGAACAGCGTAATTTCATCCTGGCCATCGTCCTGTCCGGCCTGATCCTGTTCGGCTGGAGCACGCTCGCCAGCCGGTGGTTCCCGCCCGCCAATCCGCCCGTGACCAAGGTCGAAGGCGGCAAGACCACGCCCCTGCCCGCGCCCGGCACGCTGCCGGCACCGGTGCAGAAAGCAGCGAAACAGAATCGTGACGAGGTGCTGTCGGCGACCGCGCGTATTCCCATTCGTACACCGAAGTTTTCGGGCTCGCTCAACCTGAAGGGCGCGCGCATCGACGACCTGGTGCTCGAAACCTATAACGAGACCATCGAAAAGGGTTCGCCGAAGGTGCGCCTGATGTCGCCCGAGGGCGCGGCCAAATCCTACTTCGCCAGTTTCGACTGGATGGGGACCGGGGTCGCCGTTCCCGACGCGAACAGCGTCTGGAGTGCCAGCGGCACCGAACTGACCCCCGCCAAGCCAGTCCTCCTGCGCTGGGACAATGGCACGGGCCAGAGCTTCATCCTGAAGATTTCGGTCGACGACGAATATATGTTCACCGTCGAACAGCGAGTGGCAAACACTAGCACGGCGCCCGTCGTCGTTCGCCCCTATGCACTGGTGAACCGCGCCGAACGTCCGGCCGATCCGGACAACTGGGTCGCACATATCGGACCGATCGCAGCACTGAATGGCGCGGTGAACTACGACATCAATTATCACTACCTGACCGACACACAGATCGGGTTCTGGGACCGTATCTTCGGGACCAAGGCAAAGCCGGGTGTCAATTCGGCGAGCAGTCTGGGCGGCTGGCTGGGCTTCGGCGACAAATACTGGCTCACCGCACTCGCGCCACAGGGCGCGGCACGCATCGACGGATCGTTCCGTGCGGGCGAAGGCAGCTTCCAGGCCGACATGCTGCGTAACCCCG
The DNA here is from genome assembly GCA_040388515.1 of Pseudomonadota bacterium. Lineage (GTDB taxonomy): Bacteria > Pseudomonadota > Alphaproteobacteria > Sphingomonadales > Sphingomonadaceae > Sphingomonas_O. Next base: position 64,928 of record JAZKBQ010000009.1, read on the forward strand.
TGTCGGTCGCGCCAGGCCGGGCCGCGGTCACCACGACCTATCTTTTTGCCGGTGCAAAACAGATCAACGCGCTCGACAAATATGAAACGACCCTGGGCATTCCGCTGTTCGGCAAGGCAATCGACTGGGGCTGGTTCGAAATCGTCGAAAAACCGATGTTCCATTACCTGCACTGGCTGTTCGGCGTCATCGGCAACTTCGGCCTCGCCATCATGGCGCTGACGCTGACCGTTCGCCTGCTGATCTTCCCCATCGCGCAGAAGCAGTTCTCGTCGATGGCGCAGATGCGGATCGTGCAGCCGAAGATGAAGGCGATCCAGGAGCGTCACAAGGAGGACAAGGTCAAGCAGCAGCAGGAGATCATGGCGCTCTACAAGAGCGAGAAGATCAACCCGCTCGCCGGCTGCCTTCCGATGTTCATCCAGATCCCGATCTTCTTTGCGCTGTACAAGGTGCTGATGCTGACCATCGAAATGCGGCACCAGCCGTTCGTCGCGTGGATCAGGGACTTGTCCGTGCCCGATCCGCTGACGCCGGTGAACCTGTTCGGCATCCTGCCGTTCACGCCGCCGCACATCATCGCCATCGGCGTGTTGCCGATTATCCTGGGCGTGACGATGTTCATCCAGTTCAAGCTGAACCCGCCGCCGCCGGATCCCGTGCAGGCGCAGATGTTCTCCATCATGCCATGGGTGCTGATGTTCGTGATGGCGCCGTTCGCCGCGGGCCTGCAGCTCTATTGGGCGACGTCGAACATCCTGACCATTCTTCAGCAGAAGTGGCTCTATTCGAAATACCCCGAGATGAAGACGGCGATGGCCGCCACGCCGGCAAAGTGACGGATAGCGAACCAGACACCGACGCAATCGAAACCGCGCGCAAGGTCTTCGCAGGCCCCGTCGCGTTCCTGAAGTCGGCGCCGTCGCTCGAACATCTACCGCCCCCGGACGTGCCCGAAGTCGCGTTCGCGGGTCGGTCGAATGTCGGCAAATCGTCGCTGCTCAACGCACTGGTCAATCGCAATGCCCTGGCCCGCACATCGAACACGCCGGGCCGGACGCAGGAGCTGAACTTCTTCGACGTGGGTGATCCGCTGCGGTTCCGCCTCGTCGACATGCCCGGCTATGGCTTTGCCGAGGCGCCGAAGGACCTGGTCAAGCGCTGGCGCTTCCTGGTCAACGATTACCTGCGCGGGCGGCGCGTGCTGGGCCGTGCCTTCGTCCTGATCGACAGCCGCCACGGCATCAAGCCGGTCGATGTCGACATCATGGACATGCTCGACGCGGCAGCGGTCAACTACATGGTTGTGCTGACCAAGGCCGACAAGATCAAAGCGACCGAGCTCGCCGACGTTACCGCACGAACCATGGACGCGGCGCGCAAGCGGCCCGCCGCGCATCCCGTGATCATCGCGACATCGAGCGAAAAGGGATTGGGCCTACCTGAGTTGCGCGCGGCCGTATTCGGCTCGACGTTGGTTTAAAACTCGCTGCCGTCTTTGCGTTTCTGACGCGTGGCGCCCGCGAACAGGTGCATGTCGATATCGGGATAGTGGCATGCCGTGTCCGACGGCTTGCCGACCGCGACGAAGACGCAGTCGGCAGCGCTCTCGTTGACCAGCACATGCCCGTTGCCGTCGTTCTTGGCGAAAGCCGCGACGTCGCCCGCGCGCATCGGGGTACGGCCATTGTCGTCGACCAGCGTCGCTTCGCCGGAGATCATGACGACCATTTCGTCCTCGCCCTCATGCCAGTGGCGTTGCGACGACCATCCGCCGGGTTTCAGGGTCACATGGCTCGCGCCGAAGTCGGTGAGGCCCGCGGCGGGGGCCAGGCGGCGGTACCACCGCTCCTTCACCACCCCGGCATATTCGGGTGGATATCCGGTCGCGTTGGTCTGCGGGATTGCGTCGAGATCGATCTTGGGCATAGCGCACAGCATGACCCAAGCCCTCGACCTCGCCAAGGCCCTGATCGCCGCACCCAGCGTGACGCCCGCGCATGGTGAAGTGTTCGATGTGCTGGAGGCTGCCCTGAAGGCACAGGGGTTCGATGTGGAGCGGTTCGTCACCGGCGAGGCACCGGACGGGCCGGTCGAAAACCTGCTCGCGACGCGCGGCTCTAATCAGGGACCGCATTTCGCCTTTGCCGGGCACCTCGATGTCGTTCCGCCGGGCGATGGCTGGGCATCGGATGCGTTCAACCCGGAAATCCGGGGCGACCTGCTCCATGGGCGCGGTGCGGTCGACATGAAAGGCAGCATCGCGGCATTCACCACCGCCGCTGGCCGCATGCGCGATCATGCGGGCCGCGTGACGCTGATCATTACAGGCGATGAAGAAGGTCCCGCGACGTACGGCACCGTCGCGCTGATCGAGCGGATGGAGGAGCGCGGGTTGAAACCCGACCTCTGCCTCGTCGGCGAACCGACCTCCGCCCATCGCCTTGGCGACACAATCAAGATCGGGCGGCGCGGATCGGTGAACATCTGGATCGACGTCGCGGGCACACAGGGGCACGTGGCCTATCCGCATCTCGCCGACAATCCGATCCCCGCGCTCGTCCGTATCCTTGCCGCGATCGACGCCATCGTGCTCGATGAAGGCACCGACTGGTTCCAGCCCTCGAATATCGAAGTAACGACCGTCGATGTCGGCAATCCCGCGACGAACGTGATCCCGGCCAAGGCCAGCGCACGGCTGAGCATCCGGTTCAACGACGAGCAGACGGGCGCAGCGCTGGTCGAACGGATCACGGCTATCGCTGGTTCTGAAAGCCCGCGCGCGACCGTCACCGCGCGCATTTCGGGCGAAGCTTTCCTGACGCCCCCCGGCGACCTGAGCACGCTGGTATCGGATGCTATCCAGACCGTAACCGGCCTTACGCCCGAACTGTCGACGACCGGCGGCACATCGGACGCGCGATTCCTGTCGCGCCTATGCCCCACCGTAGAATTCGGGTTGCCCAACGCGACGATGCACAAGCTGGACGAGGCCGTCGCTCTCGACGATCTAGCCGCGCTGACCGAAATCTATGCGACCATCCTGTCGCGCGTGTTCGACAGCCAGCCCCTGAAATCGTCCTCGGTCATCGGCGGCGCAATCGCATAACCCTGCGCCGCGTCGCAGCCCATGACGCGCAGCATGTCGAGTTGGCGCCCGTTTTCCACGCCCTCGGCCACGGCTTGCGCGCCAAGGCTGTGGATCAGCCCGATAACAGCCTGCGCAATGTCGCGCGCCGCGGGATCGGTTTCGATCCCCGCGATCAGCATGTTGTCGAGCTTGATCGTGTCGAACGGCATCGACCGCAGCCGCGCCAGGCTCGACATGCCAGATCCGAAGTCGTCGATGGCGATGCGCGCGCCCTGTTCGCGCAGCTGGATGATCTGCGCGATCTGCACCGGGCTGCAGTCCATCAGGATGGACTCGCTGATCTCGAACTCGATCGCCGCGAACGGTGTGCTGTACTGGTCGAACGCCGTGCGCAGGCGTGAAAAGAACTCGGGCCGGGCAATCTGGTGCCGGCCGATATTGATGGCGATTCTCGGCGCCTGCGCGTCGCGAGACCAGGTCGCGATGCGCCGCGCGAACGAATCGACGATCCGGTCGCCGATTTCGCCGATCAGTCCGCTTTCCTCGGCGCAGGCCAGGAACGATGCCGGCAAACGCATTCCGTCACGCGGATGGTTCCAACGCAGCAGCCCTTCGACCGCCCTCAGCTTACCCGTCGCCAGCGCGATTTGCGGCTGGAACACCAGCGCGAACTGGTCATTGGCGATGGCATCGCGCAATTCGGTTTCCAGGCGCGACCGCTGTGCCATGCGTTCCGCCATGGCCTCGGCGTAGAACTGCACCTGGTCGCGGCCATTGGCCTTGGCCTGGTACATTGCGACGTCGGCGGCCCGCATCAGCTGTGTCAGCGTCTTGCCATGCTCGGTCGCCAGAGCCAGCCCGATCGACGCGCCGACGGAAACCTTCTGGTCGGCAAGCGTGATGGGCCGGGTCAATGCCGTCAGCAACTCCCGGCTCAATCGCTCGGCGTCTGCCAGGTCGTCGACATGACCGAACATGACGGTGAACTCGTCGCCGGCGAGCCGCCCGATGATCGGTTCGACCGCCTTGTCCGCGCGATATTGCACCTCGGCGGCGGCAACCGCGCGCAGCCGGTTTGCGATCTTGCCAAGGACAAGGTCGCCGTTGGCATGACCGAACGTGTCGTTGACCGCCTTGAAATGATCGAGATCGATGAACGCGAGCAGCGCGATTTCGCCGGGTTTCAACCCTTCCAGCACCCGCTCCGCCTCGGCCCGGAAATGCGTGCGGTTGGCAAGCGAGGTAACCGGATCGAACAGCGCCAGGGTCGTCGCGCTTTCCAGGTTCGTGCGGACCTGCGCGAACATGCCATCGAGCGCGCCCGACAACTGCGGCAACGCCGTACCCACGGCGTCCGGGGTCGGCGAGGACAGATCGCCCTTCGATGCGGATACGACGCGTTCGATCGCACTGTCCACAGCTGTTGCAACACCCGAAAGCGCGCGCTCAGCGGACGCCCAGCTGAGGATCGCGCAGACGATGGCGATGCTCAAACCGCGCGCGATGGATTCAGAGGTCGATGATCCATCGGATGCCGCGACTACGGCGAGAATGAACGCGACGGCGCCCACACAGAACGCAAATGCGACAGCGCGCGATTTCAGCGTTACTCCGTGCATCAGCCCAGGTCTCGTGTCCCATCGTCGGGATGCGTCGTCCCTTACGCAAATCCCATGAGCGCAAATGGCACGGTGACCGTTAAGATTGTCTATGCGCCGGGCGTTTTCTGGCGCCTGAGAACCACATAAATCGCCCCTGCGCCGCCGTGGCGCGGATGCGCGGCGCGTACTGCGGCGATCTGGCGCGATACCGGGGACGCCGCGAGCCAATCGGCGATCGATGCCCGGATGATCCCTCGAAGCGGCATATCGAGGCGGCTGCTGTCCTTTCGGGGAGGGCGGCCCGTGATCAGCACGACGATCCGGTCACCGTCGCGCACGGCCTGCGACACAGCGTTAATTGCACGGCGGTGTGCCGCATCGCTGGTCAATCCGTGGAGATCGACCACGCGATCCGGCTCGACCTGCCCGCCACGCAACTTGCGGTCCCATGTCGCGTCGAGAGTCGTCGAAGTGACACTTGCCGGCTTTGCGGGAGCGGCCGGGCGAGCAGTTGCTGTTGTTTTGACCCGGACCGGCGATGCGGACTTTGCCGGCGATTTCGATGCAACCGCGACGGGGGAATTATCCTGGAGACGCGGGGCCGCCGGACGGACATCCGCCGTTACCCGTCGCCACAACAACCGCTCATCAGCGCTGAGCGGGCGTGACATCGCTGGCCGTGGTCGAAGCTTTCAGGCGCGCCAGAGTTCCGCGCGGAACGAGTATCAGCGCAGTCCCCCTGCCCGACATGCCGCCCGCGATGCGTCGCGCATCGTCACCCGCGCCCCAGAATGTGTCGAAGCGGTTGGCGCCCTTGATCGCGCCGCCCGTATCCTGCGCGACCCACAGCCCGTCGGCCTCGGCACGGTCGAGGTCGAGCCATACCGGAGCACCCAACGGGACGAAGGCGGGGTCGGCCGCAACAGTGGCGTTCGGCATTACGGCAACGCCCATGGCGCCGACCGGTCCTGCGCCGGTCAGTTCGCGGAAGAACACATAGCTCTTGTTCTCGTGCATGATCGCCATGCCGTCGGCCGGGTTCGCGCGCAGCCAGGCCATGATGCCCTGCATCGACTGCTGGTTCGGGCCCAGCAGGCCGCGGCTACGCATCAGTGCGCCGATCCCGGTGTAGTCGCGCCCGTTCTGCCCAGCGTATCCGATCCGCATGACCGAACCGTCCGGCAGTTTCAGCCGGCCCGAACCCTGTACCTGCAGGAAGAACAGTTCGACATAATCGGCAGCCCAGGCGATCGGTACCAAGCGTTCGTCGAGCGCGCCGGCGTCGATCTCCGCACGGTCGAAATAGGGCACGAACTTTCCGCCATCGACCCGCCCGCGGATCGATTTGCCTTTCATCGCATCGGAAAACAGGCCGAGATCGACTTCGATCAAATCGCTCGGCTTGGGATAGATCGGGATTTGATGATCGGCGTCACGCGTCCGGCTGCCCGCGATTTCGGGTTCGTAATAGCCCGTCGCAAAGGCGGTGCCGGGGCCGACCTGGACCGTTTCGAACTGTGCCACAAAGAATACACGGGCGTCCGGCGCACCGGTTGCAGCCGCACATGCCGCTGCCCAGTCCGCGGATTGCGTAAGGCCGGACCGGTCGGTCCTGCGCTGGAGTGCGGGACAGCTTGTCCGGAATGCCGCGAGCGCCCGCGCCGCGCCTTCAGTCGTGAGCGGCAAACTCGCGATATCGGGACCGGCGATGACGCCGTTGGAAACCGCCGTTCCAGTCGTCGGGGTAGCCGGACGCGATACAGGTGGAGTGGGTGTGACCGGCTTCGATACGACTGGCGGCGTCACGGGACGCGAAGGCGGCGCAACGCTGCCGACGCACGATGCCAGCGCGAGCGCCGCGACCGGCGCCAGCGCAAGCCTCATGCGGATTCGTCGGTGTCGATCAGGATCCAGTTCGGGTCATCGCTGCGCAATGTCCGCGCGAACGTCCATACATCGGTGGTGGGCACCGCGTCCGACAGCGAACCGGCAATAACGTTGCCGTCCGAATCGCGCGTCACCGTTGCAATATCGGCTTCGAACCGCACCGTTACCTGCGCATCTCGGCCATCGATCTGTGCATCGAGGATCGACGCCTTTTCGATCGTTATCAGGCGATTATCGAGCACATGTCCTGCGGTCTGGCGCTCGGCGATGGAATCCGCGAACGCCCTGCGGACCTCGTCACTGGTCAGCCCTTCGAGTTGCCCAGCCTCGCCGCGCCAATAGGCTTCGAGGATCATCTGGTACGCGGCCTTCGCCCCTTCGACGAAACGCCCGACATCGAACGACGGTTCTGCGGCAACGATGGCGCGAACGCCCGTTGCAGCGCCCGGCTCGAAAACGGAGTCGCGTGCGGGAACCGGGGCGGCCCGACCCCCGTCGATGGCGGTAACAGGTGCCTGAGCGACACGCTCTTCGACCGGTGGCAGCGGCTGTTCATGACCGGTACGCTTGCCCAGCACCGAATAAAGACGGAGCGCCAGGAACCCTGCAACCATCGCCAGAACGACTATTTCGACCATTCCCGTCACAACTCACTCCGCTGTAGCGCCATTACATAGGCGCAAGTGCCCGACTCTTCAAACCTCTGTGCGACGGTTTCGTTTCACCCCGCCTTGCCCTCGCGCCGAAGGGCGGCTAACCGCGCGCCATCCAACCGCCTTTGACCGAAAGCAGAACGACCGATGGCCGACGACGCCGTACCCGAATTCTCCCTCGACGAACCGCTGAGCAATGGTGCCGATACGGCACCCGTTGCCGGGCTGCTTTCGCAGTACGTCAAGGATCTGTCGTTCGAAAACCCCAATTCGCCGGCGGTTTACCAGTGGCAGGGCCAGCCGCAGATCGACATCCAGTTCAACATCGCGTCGGGCCAGGTCGCAGACGACGCCTATGAAGTCGTGTTGAAGGTCGAAGCAAAGGCAACCGCCGACGACAAGGTCGCCTTCCAGGTCGAGCTCCTCTACGCAGGGCTGTTCGCGATCCGCAACGTGCCCGCCGACCAGATGCAGCCGTTCCTGCTGGCCGAAGCGCCGCGCATCCTGTTTCCCTTCGCCCGCCGCATCCTGGCCGATGCCGTACGTGACGGCGGCTTCCCGCCGCTGCTGCTCGACCCGATCGATTTCGGTCAGCTGTACATGGCGCAGCAGGAACAGAACGGCGCGCTGGCGGCTCCGGCCGGACAGGCGTAACGCCATCCCCGTGCAGGGGATAAGCGGCCACCTATGAACCTCGTTCGCGCCACCGCGTCGATCGGCGGGCTGACGCTCGTCAGCCGCATCCTCGGCATGGTGCGCGACATGCTGATGGCGCGCTTCGTCGGCGCGGGCTTTGCGTCGGACGCATTCCTGATCGCCTGGCGCCTTCCTAACCTGTTCCGAGCGCTGTTCGCCGAGGGCGCTTTTGCCGCCGTCTTCGTGCCCATGTTCAACCGGCGCATGGCAGAGGCCGACCGCGAACGGCCGGGCGAAGGCCTGAAAGCCGCGATCGATTTTGCCGGACAGATCCTGTCGGTGCTGTTCCCGTTCCTGCTGATCTTCACCGCGATCATGATCGCGGCGACGGGGCCGATCGTCTGGGCGATGACCGGCGGATTCCCCGATGGTGGACCGGAAAAGTTCGCGCTCGCAAGCCACCTGACACAGATTACGTTTCCCTATCTGGCGCTGATCAGCCTGGTTTCGCTGCTTGGCGGCATCCTCAATTCGCTGGGCCGCTTCTGGGTCAACGCGGCGGCCCCGGTTCTGCTCAACATCGCCATGATCGTCGCCATCCTGTTCTTCCGCGGCGATACTGCGGTCGAAACGGCTGAGACGCAGGCGATTGCCGTGACCGTCGCGGGTCTGCTCCAACTGGTCTGGCTGATCGTGACCTGTCGCGCGGCGGGTGTGTCGCTGAAACTGTCGCGCCCGCGCATGTCGACCGATGTAAAGCGCCTGCTGCTGCTGATCGGCCCTGCTGCCGTCGGTCAGGGAGCGATCCAGTTCAACCTGCTGATCTCGACGTCGCTCGCTGCCCGTTTCCTGCCGCAGGGCGCGGTCAGTTATCTTTATTATGCCGACCGGCTGAACCAGCTGCCGCTCGGCCTGATCGGCATCGGAGTCGGCACTGCGATCCTGCCTACGCTTTCGCGCCAGATCGGCGGAGACGATCACAAGGCAGCAGGCTACACGCAGAACCGCGCGCTCGAACTCGCGCTGTTGCTGGCATTGCCTGCGGCAGTCGCCCTCGTCGTGTCGGCGACGCCCCTTATCCGCGGCGTATTCCAGCATGGCGCCTTCACGGCCGCAGACACCATCGGTGCGGCGTCGGCCCTCGCCGCCTTTTCGATCGGCGTGCCCGCCTATGTGCTGATCAAAGTGCTGACCCCTGGTTTTTACGCCCGGCACGATACGAAGACGCCGGTTCGGCTCGCGGTGCTTGCGATGCTGGTCAACCTGATCGGAAACCTGCTGTCGGTACTCGTGCTGAATGGCGGCTTCGTCGGCATCGCACTGTCGACAGCCGTCTCGGCATGGGTGAACGTGGTGCTGCTCTGGTGGGCACTGCACAAACGCGATCACATGCGCCTCGACGACCGGTTCAGGTCGCGCGCGCCGCGGATTATCGCGGCGAGCGCTGTGATGGCGGGCGCACTAGCGCTTGCCAACCCATGGATCGACCCGCACACGGGCCGTGATTTCTGGGAACGCATCATCGCACTCACGCTGCTTTGTGGCGGCGGTGCAGTGGTCTACGGCGCAGCTATCCTCGCGTTCGGCGGCGCTAAACTCGGCGAAATCCGCCAGCAATTCTTACGGAAAGCGAAATAGGATCGATGCGCGTCGTCTCCGGTATCCAGCCCACCGGCAATCTGCACCTCGGCAACTACCTGGGCGCAATCCGTAACTGGGTGCGCATGCAGGACCAGGTTGCGGCGAGCGGCGGTGAATGCCTGTTCTTCCTCGCCGATCTTCATTCGCTGTCCGAACACATCGACCGTGACGTGCGCATAGCGGGCGTGCGCGACATGACTGCGGTCCTGCTCGCAAGCGGCATCGATCCGAAAAAGGCGATCCTGTTTAACCAGTCGCGGGTCGCGGCGCACGCCGAACTCTGCTGGTTGCTCAACGGAACCGCGCGCATGGGTTGGCTGAACCGCATGACGCAGTGGAAAGACAAGGCCGGCAAGAACCGCGAGGGCGCTTCGGTCGCACTGTTCGACTATCCGGTGCTCCAGGCCGCCGACGTGTTGCTCTATCAGGCAACGCATGTCCCCGTGGGTGACGACCAAAAACAGCATCTGGAACTCGCGCGCGACATCGCGACCAAGTTCAACACCGACACGGGCCGCGATGTGTTCACCCTGCCCGAACCGACCATTCCGCCCGCCGCGGCGCGGATCATGTCACTGCGCGATGGAACGGCGAAAATGTCGAAGTCCGACCCGAGCGACATGAGCCGGGTCAATCTGCCCGACGATGCCGACACGATTTCGCAGAAGATCCGCAAGGCGAAGACTGACCCGGAGCCGCTGCCGTCGGAAGCGACAGGGTTGGAAGGACGCCCCGAGGCGCGGAACCTGGTGGGCATCATGGCCGCACTGCAGGATCGCAGTGCCGATGCAGTGCTGGCGGATTTCGGTGGCAGCCAGTTCGGCCCGTTCAAGGCGGCGCTCGCCGAACTGCTGGTCGAAACACTGGCACCGATCCGCGAACGCTACGTCGCGCTCAAGGGAGCGGCGGAGATCGATTCGGTTCTGAGGGATGGCGCCGAACGTGCTGCAGCAATCGCCAGGCCGACGTTGAACGCCGCTTATGACGCGCTCGGGCTGCAGGTGGTCCGAGACTGACGCACGACGAAACGAATATGTTCAACATGCGTTCACGCCCAGTGTAGCACGATGCACGCATCGATCCTTCAAGGTCACGACATATGAACCGCTTTCTCGCCGCTCTCGCTCCCGTTGCCCTTCTTACCGTCGCGGGTTGCGCCGCCCCGTTCCAGGCGCAGGTTTCGCGCTTTCAGCAGATGCCGGCTCCTCAGGGGCAGACGTTTGCCGTCGTCGCCGACAATCCCCGCCTGAACGACAGCTTGGAATTCTCGCAATATGCGAACAGCGTGTCGCAACGCCTTGCTTCTTATGGTTATATGCAGGCCTCTTCGCCCGCGAGCGCGAACCTGATCGTTCATCTCGACTATGCCGTCGACAAGGGTCGCGAAAAGATCCGCTCCGTGCCGGGTCCGTTCATCGGACCCCGCTTTGGCTATGCCTATGGCTGGGGGCCGTATCGCCCATACTGGGGCTTCGGGCGCCGCGCATGGGTGTACGGTTTCGACGACCCCTTCCTCTATGGTTCGTCATATGACGAAGTCGAAAGCTACACCGTCTATAATTCCGAACTGACGATGCGCATCGACCGCAAGGGCGGAGAGCGCGTGTTCGAAGGGACGGCAAAGGCGATGTCGTCAGACAACGACCTGACCACGCTGGTACCGAATCTGATCGAGGCGATGTTCACCGGCTTTCCGGGCAATTCGGGTCAGACGGTGCGGATTACGGTCGCGCCGCCAGAACGTCAGAAGCGGTAACTACGGCGGCGCGGCACGGCCGCGCCACCTCAACCTTCCAGGGCGCGCATCAATGTCCGCACATCGGCATCGATCTCGGTGTCGACGGCGCGCAATTTCTCGATCTGCTTGACCGCGTGAATGACCGTCGTGTGGTCGCGGCCGCCGAACCGACGCCCGATTTCGGGCAGCGAGCGCGGCGTCAGTTGTTTCGACAGGTACATCGCGATCTGCCTCGGCCGCGCAACCACACGCGCCCGGCGAGCCGATACCATTTCCGCCTGACGGATCTTGAAATGGTCAGAGACGCGCTTCTGGATTTCGTCGATCGTCACCCGCCGACGCCCGGCGCGGAACATGTCCGCAAGCACGTCCTCGGCAAAGGCTTCGTCGATCTTGCGATCGCTGAGCGAAGCATAGGCGACGAGACGGTTAAGACCGCCTTCGAGTTCGCGGATGTTCGACGCGATGCGCCCGGCGAGGAGATCGCGAACCAGCGGCGGTACGGTAACGCCCTCAAGCGCGTTCGCCTTCGCATCGACGATCGCCCGGCGCAGCGCATAATCGGCCGGCTGGACGTCGATGACCAACCCTTGGGTAAGCCGCGACAGGATACGACCTTCGATACCGTCGAGTTCGTGCGGGCTGCGATCGGCGCTGATCACCAGGCGGCGGCCGCCACGCATCAGTTCATCGACCGTGTAGAGAAATTCCTCCTGCGTCGTTTCCTTGCCCGCGATGAACTGGAAATCGTCGATCATCAGGATGTCGACCGAACGCAGGCGGGTCTTGAACGCCAGCGTATCCTTGCTGCGCATCGCCTGGACGAAATCGACCATGAAGCGTTCCGCCGACATCGCGAGCGCACGGGCCCCGGGCTTGCGGGCGAGATAACCATGGCCGATCGCGTGCAACAGGTGCGTCTTGCCCTGCCCCGTGGGGCCATGGATGAACAGCGGGTTGAAACGCATCGGCCCGCCGTCGGCGATGGCCCGGGCGGCATTATGTGCGATGCGGTTCGCATCACCGACCAGGAAGCTGTCGAACGTCAGGCGCGGGTCGAAACGGAATGCAGGTTCGCTTGCCGCCACGACGGGCGCTTCGGCCTTTTCGGTCAGGACCTGAACGCCGTTGCTTTCATCGGCAACGATCCGGACACCCATCACCTCGGGCACGATCGTGCGCCAGGCAAGCTTCAGCCGGTCGGCGACGTTTTTCGACACCCAATTGGCATGGAACGCCGACGGCAGTGCCAGCACGACCATCTGGTCGACCGCGCAATATCCGTCGAAACGGACCCGGCCCATCCACTGGTCGAAGCTGCGCGCCCCGATGTCCTTGCGAAGTCGATCACGAATGCCCCCCCAGGCATCTGCAACACGGTCCTCGATCTTACCGTCCAGAACTGCCCCACCGCTCACAGTCGACCACACCTCCCCGTCCGCGCATCGCGCTCATGGTTGTCTGACCGCCACAAACGTCCTGCGCTCATCGAACCTTGTTAAGGATTCGGTGATGCCGGGCGTTCGTCATGCTGGTCGCAACAGTGAGTCGCGTCATCCTGGAAACAGTTTTTGGGCGAGCCATGGGGGTCGCGCAAGCATTCAGCCGTCAAAAAAAAGAAATAAAGGCGCTTGACGCGGGAGTCATAAGGTTTTCCGCGGTTTACTATTCAACACTTTGATTTCTAATAATAATTCCAAATGACTTCACACAGTGCGTGAAGCGAATCGCGGGAAAAGCTGGGTTTTTGTAATCGGCCCGTCACGAACAAAAGGGGCCGTCAGTCATATGACCGACGACCCCTTTTGAAACAGTCTTGCGCGACGCGGCTTTTAGCCGAGCGCGGCAACCCGCTTGGCAAGGCGCGAGAATTTGCGCGCTGCGGTGTTCTTGTGAAGCACGCCCTTAGCGACGCCGCGGGCCATTTCCGGCTGCGCGTCGGTCAGAGCTGCCGTGGCAGCAGCCTTGTCGCCAGCGGTCAGTGCAGCTTCGACCTTCTTCACGAAGGTGCGAATGCGGCCCACGCGGGCACCGTTCACTTCGGCGCGGCGGTCGTTGCGACGGATGCGCTTCTTTGCTTGGGGCGTATTCGCCATGAAGTTTCGAAGTCCTTAGAGTATCTCGGAAAGCGCGCGCCCATAACGAGGGATGGGATTCGGGTCAACCTAATGCTGGCACTTCGGGCACCAGAAAGTGGACCTCCCGCTGTCGACCATGCGCTCGACTGTTCCCTTACCACACGGGCAAGGCTCGCCCTCTCGCCCATAGACGCGCCACTGCTTGGCGAAATATCCGAGTTGGCCGTCAGGGCGAGCATAATCGCGAAGAGTCGATCCGCCTGCTTCGATCGCCGCGTTCAATACCTCGCGGATGGCGACAACCAGCCGCTCGAGCGCGGCGCGGGCAATTTGTCCGGCGGGCTTTCGCGGAGCGATGTGCGACAGGTTAAGTGCCTCGCAAACATAGATGTTGCCCAGCCCCGCGACGACACGCTGATCGAGTAGCAACGCTTTAATCGGCGCCACACGCCCATCGAACGCCTTGGCGAGATAAGCGCCGCTCAACCCCTCACCCAGCGGCTCCGGCCCAAGCGCAGCGAACGGTGGCCAGGCGGTGACGTGTGCTGTCGGCACCAGGTCGACCGACCCAAATCTTCGCGCATCGTTGAGCGCCAGTCGCACCCTTGCATCGGTCTCCAGGATCAGATGATCATGCGGCCCCAATGATTCCGGCTCGATCCGCCACCTCCCCGACATGCCGAGGTGAAAGATCATCGTGTCGCCGCGGTCCGTTTCGATCAGCCCGTATTTCGCCCGGCGCCCGAGGCCAGTCACCCGCGCACCCGTCAACCGCTGGCGCAGGTCGACCGGAAATGCCCGGCGTAAGTCGGCCCGGCGCGCCTCGACGCTGGTCAGCACACGCCCTTCCAGCACGGGACGCAGGCCACGCACGGTAGTTTCGACTTCGGGAAGCTCGGGCATCCACAACCGCTATGCGGCGTTTGCGGGGGCGGCAACCCCTCGCTAGAGGCGACGCATGAACGACACCGTTTCCTTCGGCTATGAAGACATTGCCGCAACCGAGAAAACCGCCCGTGTGGGCGCCGTGTTCTCGAGCGTCGCCCGCAACTACGACCGCATGAACGATGCCATGTCGGCGGGCATGCACCGGCTGTGGAAGGATAAGTTCGTTCGCCGCGTGAAACCGCACGCAGGCGAATACATCCTCGACATGGCCGGCGGCACCGGCGACATCGCGTTCCGCATGGAGAAGTCGGGCGCGCACATCACGGTCGCCGACATCAACGCCGACATGCTGGCCGAAGGCGTTGAACGTGCAGCCGATCGCGGGATCGACAGCTTGGTCTGGACCGAAGCCAATGCCGAGGCGTTGACGTTCCCCGACAAGAGCTTCGACGCATACACCATCGCCTTCGGCATCCGGAACGTTACCGACATCCCGGCGGCCCTGAGAGAGGCACACCGCGTGTTGAAGCGTGGCGGGCGGTTCTATTGCCTGGAGTTCTCGACGACGCTGTGGCCGGGCTTTGGGACGCTTTACGACGCCTATTCGCACAAGGTCGTGCCGAAGCTCGGCCAGATGATCGCGGGCGATGCGGAAAGCTATCGTTACCTGATCGAATCAATCCGCCGTTTCCCGGACATGCCAACGTTCGAACGCATGATCGCCGACGCGGGCTTCGTGCGCACGAAAGCCGAGCCGATCCTGGGCGGGGCGGTCGCCATCCATAGCGGCTGGAAGATTTGACCCGACCCTCGACCCATTTGTGGCGCCTGTTGAAATGGGGGCGCACGCTGGCGCGCCACGGCGCGTTGCGCGGCATCGAACGCGACCCGCTGACCCCTCGTGAGGTGAAGCGGATCATCCGCATCGCCCGCTTCGGCGCGAATGTGCCGAAGGAACCCGCCTATGCGGAGGCCTTCCAGGCCTGCGGCCCGGCCGCGATCAAGCTGGGACAGGCGTTGGCGACGCGTCCCGATCTCATCGGCGAAACCGCGGCACACGACCTGCTGCGCCTGCAGGACCGCCTGCCCGCGCTCCCCTTCCCCATCATCAAGGCGGCAATCGAGCGCGGCCTTGCGCGCCCGATCGACGAGGTGTTTTCCAGCATCGAGGAAGAACCGGTCGGTGCCGCCTCGATCGCACAGGTCCACCGCGCGGTCACGACCGAGGGCACGACCGTCGCCGTGAAGGTCATCCGCCCCGGCGTCGAGCGCGAATTCGGCCAGGCGCTCGAGACCTATGAATGGGCGGCGGCACAATTGGAGGACATCGGCGGCGAATTCGCACGCCTGCGTCCGCGGTTGACCATCGCGACTTTTCGCCAGTGGACCGCACGCGAACTCGACCTGCGGCGTGAAGCGGCTTCCGCGTCGGAACTCGCCGACGGCATGACCGCCGAACCGGGTTTCCGCATTCCCAAAATCGACTGGAAGCGCACGTCACGAACGGTCCTGACGCTCGAATGGATCGACGGGATCAAGCTGTCGGATCTCACAGCACTCGATGCTGCCGGGCACGATCGCAAGGCGCTGGCGCAAACACTGGTCCGCGGCTTCCTGCGCCAGGCGATCGCCGAAGGATTCTTCCACGCCGATATGCACCAAGGCAATCTGCTGGTGACGGCGAACGGTGAGCTGGTCGCGATCGATTTCGGCATCATGGGCCGTATCGACCGGCGCGCGCGTCAGTGGCTCGCCGAGATCCTCTATGGCCTGATCACCGGGAATTACCGCCGCGTCGCCGAGATCCATTTCGAGGCGCAATACGTGCCCGCGCACCACAATGTCGCCGAGTTCGCCACCGCCCTCCGCAGTGTCGGCGAGCCGATGCGCGGCCAGCCGGTCAAGGACATGTCGGTCGGCAACATGCTCGACAGCCTGTTCGCGATCACCCGCGATTTCGACATGGTGACGCAACCGCACTTGTTGCTGCTGCAGAAAACGATGGTCATGGTGGAGGGCGTCGCGACCGCGCTCGACCCCGACATCAACATGTGGGAAGTCGCCGAGCCCGTCGTGCGCGACTGGCTGCGCGGCGAACTCGGCCCAGAGGCGAAACTCGCCGACCGCATCGTCGAGGATGTCCGCACGCTGTCGCGCCTGCCCGACCTGGTCCGCCGCATCGAGGAACGTTTTCCTGCTCCCGGCGGCGCTCCACCTCCCCCGCCGCTCGGCAATGTCGAGCTGGTCACGCGCATGGGTGCAGGATGGTGGCGTTATGTGCTTACCGCGCTGCTCGCTGGTGCGGCTGGCGCGGGCCTGACCCTCTGGTTAGGATAACAGTCATGCAGGGCAAACGCATCCTCCTGATCGTCGGCGGCGGAATCGCGGCTTACAAGGCATGCGAACTGGTTCGCCTGTGCCGCAAGGCCGGTATCGGCGTGACCTGCGTCGTGACGGCGGCGGGGCAGCAGTTCGTGACGCCGATGACGCTGGCCGCGCTTTCCGAGAACAAGGTCTACACGACCTTGTGGGATCTCAAGGACGAGGCCGAGATGGGCCATATCCAGCTGAGCCGCGAAGCCGACCTGATCGTCGTCGCACCCGCGACCGCCGACCTGATGGCGAAGATGTCGACGGGAATCGCCGATGACCTCGCGACCACCTTGCTGCTGGCAACCGACAAGCCGGTACTCGCCGCCCCAGCGATGAACGTGCGCATGTGGGAGCATGCTGCGACACACCGGAATGTCGCGACCTTGCGTGGCGACGGGGTGACGGTCCTGGAGCCTGACGAAGGACCGATGGCCTGCGGCGAATACGGCCCGGGCCGCCTGCCCGAACCCGAAGCGATATTCGCGGAAATCGAAAAGCATCTGTCTGCCTGAAATGCCCGCGGCCCCGCACATCGTCATTACGGCCGGGCCGACGCATGAGCCGATCGACCCGGTGCGCTACATCGCCAACCGGTCGTCGGGGAAGCAGGGCTTCGCAATCGCCGCTGCACTCGCCGCGCTTGGAGCGAAGGTCACGCTGGTCGCGGGTCCAGTGACGCTCGACACGCCACCGGGCGTCACGCGCGTCGACGTCGAGACCGCACGCGAGATGGAGGCTGCAGTCGACACGGCGCTTCCTGCCGATGCCGCGGTGCTGGTTGCGGCCGTAGCGGACTGGCGTGTCGAGGCGGTTGGGCAGAAGATCAAGAAAGGCGCCGACGGGCCGCCGGTGCTGCACCTCGTCGAAAACCCCGACATCCTCGCCCGCCTCGCCCGCCTCGCCCGCGGCGCAAAGCGCCCGCGCCTGTTGGTCGGGTTCGCGGCCGAAACGGAACACGTCATCGAACATGCGCAATCCAAGCGTATTCGAAAGGGATGCGACTGGATCGTCGCGAACGATGTCTCCGGGGATGTGATGGGCGGCGCTGACAACACGGTTCACCTGGTCACCGCAGACGGCGTCGAGAGCTGGGCACGGATGGCGAAGGACGCCGTCGCCGAACGGCTGGCCGTGCGTATCATGGACGCATTGGCCGCATGATGAAGACACGTATCGCACTTGGCGCGGCTTGCTTGCTGTCCGCAGCGCCCGCACTGGCGCAACAGGAGGACGAGCAGCTGTGGCTGCAGGTCAACACCAATGTGCCGATCACGGACAAGGTCCGCATCACGCTCGAGCAGATCGCGCGATGGAGCGACCGGCAAAAGGGACTCTACCAGACCGAATTCGGCGGGTTGATCGGCGTGCGCGTCGCCAAGAACGTCGAACTCGGCTTCGGCTATCGCAAGGTCGGCGCGCATAACGGCAATACCGGGGCGCCCGAAGACCGGCTGCGCCAGCACATCGTCGCGACGTTCGGCCCCGTCACCACGCGGCTTCGCGTCGACGAACGCTTCCATCCGGACGGACCGGAGATCGGTTTCCGCATCCGCCCGCTTATCCGGTACAATTACAAGCTGAAGCCCGACGGGCTCGGCCTGTTCGTCAGTCACGAGAGCTTCTACCTGCCCAACAGCACGCGCTGGGGCCAGCGGGAAGGCTATGAGCGCATGCGCAACATCGTGGGCGTCATGGTGCCGGTCGGCAAGCATGTGATGGCGGACGTCGGTTATCTGAACCAGTTCCGTCCGGCACGCAGCGGCGCGGTCGCGCAGATGGATCATGCGCTGAACATACAGTTCACGATCAACCTGCAAGGGTTGGTCGCGCCCGATGTTCACGATTGATATCGGGCGTCGTGACGCGGGCGCCATCCCCCGCTAGGACGACGCGCATGCCCGATATTTCGATCGCCATCCGCCGCCTGCCCCATGGGGACGGCCTTTCCCTTCCCGCTTATGCGACGCACGGTGCCGCCGGCATGGATGTCGTCGCAGCGGAAGAACTGACGCTCGCGCCGGGTGCACGCCATGCGGTCGCGACCGGGTTCGCGATGGCGATTCCCGACGGGTTCGAGGTCCAGGTACGCCCGCGGTCGGGTCTTGCGCTGAAGCACGGCGTCACCTGCCTCAACACGCCCGGAACGATCGACAGCGACTATCGCGGCGAGGTGAAAGTTATCCTCGCCAACCTCGGCAGCGAGCCATTCGCCATCGCACGCGGCGACCGCATTGCGCAGCTGGTCCCGGCCCCGGTGCAGCGCGCAACCTTGAGCGAGGTCGAGAGCCTTGATGACACGGCGCGCGGTGCAGGCGGCTTCGGGTCGACAGGCACGCGGTGACGGCGCTTACCGACGCCGAACTTGAGCGTTACGCCCGCCATATCGTGCTGCGCGAGATCGGCGGCGCGGGACAGATGAAGTTGCGCGGCGCGCGGGTGGCGGTGGTCGGTGCGGGTGGCATCGGGGTGCCGGTGCTGCAGTATCTCGCGGCGGCGGGCGTGGGCGGGATCACGATCATCGACGACGACGTGGTGAGCGCGTCGAACCTGCAACGGCAGGTGCTCTACGGAACCAGTGATACGGGATCGCCCAAGGCACTGCTCGCGACGCGGCGGCTGTTCGAGATCAATCCGTTCGTCGCGGTAACGCCCGTCATGCAGCGGATCGATGGGGGCAATGCCGATGCGACGCTTGGCGGGCATGATGTGATCGTCGACGGGACCGACACCTTTGCGACGCGGCTGGCGGTCGCGGACAGCGCATGGCGGCTCCAGATCCCGCTTGTATCGGCGGCGATCGGCCAGTTCCACGCGCAGGTCGGCACCTGGCGCGGGTGGTTGCCAGACCAGCCCTGCTATCGCTGCTACGTCGGCGACGCCTTCGATGCGGAGGACTGCGACACCTGTGCCGAGGACGGCGTGCTGGGCGCGATGACCGGCATGATCGGCAGCTTCGCCGCACTGGAAGCAATCCGCGCCATCACCGGTTTCGGCGAGGATGCGGGCGGCAAGCTGCACATCGTCGACGGGTTGGCCCCGTCGGTGCGGACGATCCGGATGCCGAAAGACCCCGGATGCTCGACCTGCGGGAAGAAGGCCTAAGCCTTCTTTTTCGCAGGCGCCTTTTTCGCCGCAGCCTTTTTCTTCGGCGCCGCTTTCTTCTTGCCCTTCTTGGCAGGCGCAGCCGCTGCCCGCGCGTCGATCAGTTGGGCTGCCTCTTCCAGCGTCAGCGCCTCGGGCTCCACCGACTTCGGCACTGTCGCATTGGTCGTGCCGTCCGTGACGTAAGGTCCGTAGCGCCCGGCCATCAGCTTGATCTCGGCCTCGGTACGCGGGTGATTGCCCAGCACCTTGAGCGGCGCCTGAGCACCGCGTGCCGGACGCCCGCCGTTCGCGGCAGCTTCGGCAAGCTTTACCACGGCGGCATTCATCCCGGTTTCGAAGACCTCCGCAGTCGAGCTGAGCCGCGCATATTTCCCGTCATGTGCGAGATAGGGGCCATAGCGGCCGATGCTCGCGGTGATCGGCTTGCCGCTTTCGGGATGCATGCCGACTTCGCGCGGCAAGCTGAGCAGTTTCAGCGCGAGTTCCAGGTCGAGTTCGCCCGCATCTTTCGGGATCGACGAGCGCTTGGCTTCCTTGCCGTCGCCCAGCTGGACGTACGGCCCGAACCGCCCCGACTTCTTCGCGACGTCGAGGCCTGTCGCCGGATC
This sequence comes from Pseudomonadota bacterium, assembly GCA_040388515.1. Lineage (GTDB taxonomy): Bacteria > Pseudomonadota > Alphaproteobacteria > Sphingomonadales > Sphingomonadaceae > Sphingomonas_O. Next base: position 85,227 of record JAZKBQ010000009.1, read on the forward strand.
CTTGCCCAGCACCGCATCACCGCCGCCATTCTCGGCCTCGGCCGACCCGCCTTGCGCGAATTTCCGCGTGTATTTGCATTCGGGATAGTTCGAACACGCAACGAACGCGCCGAACCGCCCGCCGCGCAGCGCCAGCCGGCCGTTGCCGCAGTTCGGGCACAGGCGCGGGTCGCTGCCGTCTTCCTTGGGCGGAAAGAGGAACGGCGACAGGAACTCGTCGAGTGCCACCGTGACGTCGGACGGCTTGGTCTCCATGACCTCCGCGGTCTTCGGCTTGAAATCGCGCCAAAAGGCTTCGAGCACGGCCTGCCAGTCGGTGCGGCCGCCCGACACGTCGTCGAGGCTGTCCTCGAGGCCCGCGGTGTAGTCATACCCGACATAACGTTCGAAAAAGCGTTCGAGGAATGCCGTGACCAGGCGTCCGCTTTCGCTGGGCGAGAAGCGGTTCTTGTCGGTGGTGACGTAGTCGCGGTCCTTCAGGGTCTGGAGGATCGACGCGTAAGTCGACGGGCGCCCGATGCCCAATTCCTCCATCTTTTTGACCAGCGACGCTTCGGAATAACGCGGCGGCGGCTGGGTGAAGTGCTGGTCGGCGCGTACGTCCTTCTTTGCGGGCGTATCGCCCGATTTCAGGCGCGGCAGGCGGCCTTCGTCCTCGCCAGCCGCCTCGTCCTTGCCCTCTTCATAAAGCGCGAGATAGCCGGGGAAGAGCACGACCTGTCCGGTCGCGCGCAGGGCATGCTGGCCGGTCGCGTCCTGCATTTCGACCGTGGTACGCTCGAGCCGTGCCGAGGCCATCTGGCTGGCCATCGCGCGCTTGAAGATCAACTCATAGAGGCGAGCATGGTCGCCCGATCCCGCACGGTCCTTTGAGAAATCCACAGGCCGGATCGCTTCATGCGCTTCCTGCGCGTTCTTGGCCTTGGCGGTGTAGATGCGCGGCTTGTCGGGGACGTAGCCCGCGTCGTACCGCTTGGCGATCGCACCGCGTGCGGCGGTAATGGCGCTTTCGTCCATCTGCACGCCGTCGGTCCGCATGTAGGTGATCGCGCCGTCCTCATAGAGGCCCTGCGCCAGCCGCATCGTGTGGCTCGCCGAGAAACCGAGCTTGCGCGCGGCCTCTTGTTGCAGGGTCGAGGTCGTGAACGGCGGCGGCGGATTGCGCGTCAGCGGCTTGGTCTCGACGTCGGCAACGCTGAAACGGCCCGCCTCGACCGCGGCCTTGGCGGCCATGGCATCGCCAGCCGCGCCGATGGTCAGCCGGTCGATCTTGTCGCCCTTCCAGCGAACCAGACGGGCTTCGAATGCAGTCCCATCATGTTCCATATCGGCTATGACGGACCAATATTCCTGGGCGCGGAACAGCTCGATCTCACGCTCACGGTCGACGACCAGACGCAATGCCACGGACTGTACCCGTCCCGCGGATTTCGCACCCGGCAGCTTGCGCCAGAGCACCGGCGACAAAGTGAAACCGACGAGATAATCGAGCGCCCGGCGCGCACGATAGGCGTCGATCAGATCTTCATCGAGTTCGCGCGGCGCCGCCATCGCAGTCGTGACGGCGGCCTTGGTAATCGCATTGAACGTGACCCGCGAGACCTCCTTGGGCAACGCCTTCTTCTTCGCCAGCACCTCGCGCACGTGCCAGCTGATCGCTTCACCTTCGCGGTCGGGGTCGGTCGCGAGAATCAGCCGGTCGGCGTCCTTTGCAGCGTCGGTGATCGCCTTCAGCTGCTTGGATTTGTCGGCGTACGGCTCCCATTCCATCGCGAAACCGTCGTCGGGATTTACCGACCCGTCCCTGGGCGGCAGGTCACGGACATGGCCGTACGATGCCAGGACTTTGAAGTCCTTGCCCAGATATCCTTCGATCGTTTTGGCTTTGGCCGGCGATTCGACAATGACCAGATTTTTCAAGCGATACTCACTTTTACGCTGCCCCTATACGTACGCGCGAGGGTGAACGGTCGGATCGGGCGGCGTCAAGCGGCGCGAAGTTGACACGGTCCTGCGCAGCTTTTTCGATCCCGCCGGTCGCCGAAGTTGACACGGCTCCAAACGCGATTTTCGGTTTGAAATCAGTCGATGACAAAAGTGCGTGCGCGGAAAGATCATCCACGCCTACTGGCGCAAATCCGGACTGTAGGACAGGACTATCCCAGACTGACCCGCCCGCCGGCATGTCTTGAGAGGCGTCCGGCGAGTTCCAGTTCCAGCAACACCGCGGCGACCGTGGCCGCATGTGCGCCCGATTGGCGCACGAGTTCGTCGATGGCGACCGGTGTGTGTCCGACGAGATCGGCGATCTTCTTTCTGGCGATATCGTCCGCATCGATGTCGATCCCAGGCGGCGCGACCTGCCAGCGATCCGAGGGAGAGCGAACCATGTCCCCCAAAGGCCGTATCTGTTCGAGGACGTCCGCAGCATTCTGGATCAGCGTCGCGCCGTCGCGGATCAGCGCGTTGCAACCTTGCGCGCGCGGATCGAGCGGACTGCCGGGGACGGCCATGACCTCACGCCCCGCCTCGTTCGCCAACCGCGCGGTAATAAGCGAGCCCGATTTGGGGGCAGCCTCGATCACCACCGTTCCCAGCGCCATCCCCGCGATGATGCGGTTGCGCGATGGGAAGTGGCGCGCGAGCGGCTCTCGGCCGGGCACCTGTTCGGCGATCAGCACACCTTCTTCCGCGACGCGATCCTGAAGTGCGGCATTTTCCGGCGGAAAGGCGATATCGATCCCGCTGGCGATGACGCCCGCTGTTGCCACATCGACCGAACCCTGGTGCGCCGCGGTGTCGATGCCGCGGGCAAGCCCGGAAACGACCAGGCAGCCGGCATCGGCCAGGTCGTGCGCAAGGCCCCTTGCGTACCGGCACGCGGCGGCACTGGCGTTCCGCGCGCCCACGATGGCCACGGCGGGTAGCGAAAGCAGGTCTAGCTTACCCCGCACGATCAGCGCGGGCGGCGCGGAATCGAGTTCGGCAAGCAGTGGCGGATAATCCCCCTCGCCGACGAGCAGGTAACGGGCACCCAGCCGGTCTACGGCACGCATTTCCGCCTCGACATCGGCGGCAGACGCGATCCGCGGCGCCCGTCCGCCGCCACGTGCCGCGAGGTTCGGAATGGCGTCGAGCGCGGCGGCAGCACTGCCGAACCGGGCGATCAACTGAAAATAGGTGACTGGTCCGACGTTCGCCGAACGGATCAGGCGCAGCTTGTCGCGGCGTTCGGCGTCGGGCGTTCTTCCGTGCAGATGTGTTAGCCTTTTTGTCCCACGCGCGGTTCGGTGCCCGCCAGCAACCGTTCGATATTCGCCCGGTGTTTCCACAGAACGATCAGGGCAAAGGCAATGAACAATGCCGTTACTTCGAATTCACCCCACATCGCCGCAGCGACGGGAGCGGCGATCGCCGCGGTCATGCCGCCGACGGACGAGTAACGGGTGATTGCCAACACGCCGATCCACACGACCGCAAACACCGCCCCGACCGGCCAGCTGAGCGCGAACGCGATGCCGGCATAGGTCGCGATGCCCTTGCCGCCCTTGAACTTCAGCCAGACGGGATAGCAATGGCCGATGAAGGCGCCCACGGCACCCAGGACCGCAAGTTCGGGTCCGATCCAGCGGGCAAGCGCCACGGCAACCGCACCCTTGGCCATGTCGAGCAGCAGCGTCGCCGCCGCCAGTCCCTTCTTGCCGGTCCGCAGCACGTTGGTTGCGCCGATGTTGCCCGATCCGATGGTGCGCAGGTCACCGCCGCCGGTCGCCCAGGTGAGCAACAAGCCGAACGGAATCGCGCCGAGCAAATAGCCCAGCACAAGTGCAGCCGTTGGTGCGACCCAAACCGCGTCCACTGTCGTCAATCCCCAGCTCTCTACGCAAGTGTTTGTAACATAACGGATCGCACCGAGTCCGCAACAATTTCATGCCACTGATTCATCACCGTTTTCTCCGGCGCATCTGGCCGCTAAGGGGGAAATGTGAACGCCGACGCGCCAATTCTTTTCTTCGATTCAGGGGTCGGTGGCCTGTCGGTCGTCGCTCCCGCACGCGCGCTCCTGCCCAAGGCACCGTTCGTGTACGCGGCAGACACCGCCGGCTTTCCCTATGGGACCAAGACCGAAGCCGAGATCGCGGCGCGGGTACCCGCCCTGCTCGGGCGACTTGTCGAGCGTTACCGGCCGCGTCTGGCGGTGATCGCGTGCAACACGGCTTCGACGATCGCCCTTGCCGTGGTGCGCGCGGCGCTCGACGTTCCGGTGGTCGGCACGGTTCCTGCGATCAAGCCCGCCGTCGCATTGTCGAAAACACGCGTTATCGGTGTTTTGGGGACCGATGCGACGGTGCGGCAGCCCTATGTCGACCGGCTGGCGGCCGAGTTCGGCGCCGACTGCACGATCGTCCGCCATGGCTCTGCGGCCTTGGTCGCGCTTGCCGAGGCGAAGCTGCGTGGCGAAGCAGTGGCGATCGACGACGTCCGGGCCGCGATTGCCGGGCTGTTCGACGCCCCCGACGGCGGCCGGATCGATACGGTCGTGCTGGCCTGCACGCATTTTCCGCTGCTCGACGCCGAGTTAGCAGCAGCCGTTCCGCATCCCGTTCGCTTCGTCGACGGCGGTTCGGGCATCGCGCGGCGGATCGCCTACCTGACCGACGGACAGGACTGGCCCGAAGCGCACATTTCCGCGATCGCGGTCGTGACGCGGCTCGACGATGCGGCACGCGCACTGGCGCCCGCGTTCGCGGCACGCGGTTTTCCGACCCTCGTAGGACTTTAGTTCGCCCAGTTGCGAGACGTTCTCACTGGCGTTGCACCTCGTCCGCCCCTATTTCGCGCGCCAGAACTTGAGCGCATGGGCAGGGTTTCGTTGGATTACGACCGCATTTTCAATGCCGCGATCGACCGGCTTCATGCCGAGGGCCGGTACCGGGTGTTCGTCGACATCCTGCGCAACAAGGGCGCCTACCCCAATGCGCGCTGCTTTGCCGGCCATAACGGGCCGAAGCCGATCACGGTCTGGTGCTCCAACGACTATCTCGCGATGGGCCAGCATCCGAAGGTGATCGCGGCGATGGAAGAAGCGCTGCACGACGTGGGCGCAGGCTCCGGCGGCACGCGCAACATCGGCGGCAATACGCACTATCACGTCGATCTGGAGGCTGAACTTGCCGACCTTCACGGCAAGGAAGGCGCGCTGCTGTTCACGTCGGGCTATGTCTCGAACGAGGCGACGCTCGCGACGCTCGGCAAGCTGCTGCCCGGCTGCATCATCTTTTCGGACGAGCTGAACCACGCCTCGATGATCGCGGGCATCCGCAATTCGGGCTGCGAAAAGCGCGTATGGCGCCACAACGACCTGGCGCACCTCGAAGAGCTGCTGGCGGCCGAAGACCCCGACGCGCCCAAGCTGATCGCGTTCGAAAGCGTCTATTCGATGGACGGCGATGTCGCGCCCATCGCCGCGATCTGCGATCTTGCCGACAAGTACGGCGCGCTGACCTATTGCGACGAAGTTCATGCTGTCGGCATGTACGGCGCGCGCGGTGGCGGCATCACCGAACGCGACGCCGTGGCAGACCGGGTGACGATCATCGAAGGGACGCTGGGCAAGGCGTTCGGCGTGATGGGCGGCTACATCGCGGCCAGCCAGGCGATCATCGACTGCATCCGCAGCTATGCCCCCGGCTTTATCTTCACGACCAGCCTGTCGCCCGTCCTCGTTGCGGGCGTGCTGGCAAGCGTGCGCCACCTGAAGGCATCGAGCGAAGAGCGCGAGGCCCAGCAGAAGCATGCGGCGCTGCTCAAGGCGCTATTCGTCGAGGCAGGTCTTCCCGTGCTCGACACTGTCACGCATATCGTCCCGCTGATGGTCGGTGACCCGGTCCGTGCCAAGCGGATCAGCGACATCCTGCTCGCCGAATACGGCGTCTACGTCCAGCCCATCAACTATCCGACCGTCCCGCGCGGCACCGAACGCCTGCGCTTCACGCCCGGTCCGTCGCACGACGAGGCGATGATGCGCGAGCTGACCGAGGCACTGGTCGAAATCTGGGGCCGCCTGGAATTGCGCAAGGCCGCTTAACGCGGCGACTGTTGACCGGTTGTCGAACCCGTGGCCGCCTGTTGAGGCGGTCCATAACCGGTGCCCGGCACGCCCGTCGAGCAGGTCGAATCCGAACGGCATCGCGACAAATTCTCGACCTGATTATATGCACATCCCGACAGGGCGACTGCGATCAGTATTACGGCAATTCGCATGATCGACCTCTCACAATCAGTGCAGCCTTACGCTAATCGTTCATTGCCCTCGCGCCAACGCCGCGCTCCAGGCGTACCCACGATAGAGCGGCTCAAATAGCGGCGTAAGTCCGTTTTCCGCTGCTGCTGCGCCAATGGCGTCGTGAAGTGCATCACGCGGCGTGACATCGAATTTGGCGAGCCATGCGAACATCATTCGTCCGAACCACGTCGGCAGCTTTTCGAACTGGCCGAAGTCGACAAGATGCAGCGCCCCGCCGGTTGCTTTCGCACCCTGACCAATCGCGCCACGCCAGTCGGGAATCATCGACAGGGTGTAGCTGAAGAACACACGGTCGAAACGCGCGATGCCGAACAATGCCTGCGGATCGAAGTCGGTGGCATCGGCCTGTTTTAGCGTGATCCGGTCGGCAAGCCCTGCCGCTGCTACCTTGGCCCGCGCCGTCGTCAGCATCTCCTCGCTGATGTCGAGACCGAACAACGTCGCAGTCGGATAACGCTTGGCAACCGCGATAAGGTTGCGCCCGGTGCCGCAGCCGACCTCCAGCACTGTCCCGTCCTGCGGCACGGCCAGTCGCGCGATCAGGCGGTCACGGCCGAGCAGGTAATATTTGCGCGTGAGGTCATAGATGTGCCGCTGGCGCGCGTAGATCGCGTCCATGCGTGCGGCGTTGCCGCCCATGTCAGTCCTTCAAGATGTAGAGGTGGACGCCGCCATAGATCGAAGAGCGGTCACGCCTGGTGAAGTCGAGCGACTCCTCCGCGCGGTAATCCCAGCGGCCGAGCAGGTCGGCAGGAATGCGACCGGGCAGCAGACTGGGCGCGGCGGCCGTACGGAACAGCACGCGTGCACCGGGCTTTGCCGTCCGCGTGATCTGCGTCCAGAGTTCAGTGAGCTGCGCGTCGGTCATCCAGTCCTGCGCATCGAGCAGTATGTACCGGTCGCGGCTTGCGGCGGGCAGGCTCGCCAGATGCTCCATGAAGTTGGCGTGGAGCATCTCGACCCGATCGATCCGATCGACGACGGTCTCGTAATTCGCCTTCTGCAGATAGGGCGGCAGCGACGCATCGTCGGTGCGTGCATAGCCGCGCCCGAATGCCTGCTGGGCGAAATAATTGTCGCGGATATCGAAGTCGCATGCGAGCTTTTCGAGGCGCGCCCGCAGCACCGCACGAATGCCCTGCGGATCGTCACCGGCCAGCGAATCATATTGCGCGGGCGGAATACCGAGACCGAACAGCGAAGCCGGCTGGTCGATCAGCCAGCGGACGAACTTCTTGTCGAACACTGGCGCCAGCCGCGTTTCGAAAACATGGCGCTGTTCCTCGACCGTCTTTGCCTCGAGCAATTCGTTGAGGTCGATCTTGTAGAGTTTCGCGAGCAGGTGGGCGGTGCCGATAAAGCTGCCGAGCAGTCCGCGCTTGTAAATGTTCTTGGCAAAACCGCCGATCCGGCGGCGGCCCATGACGTCGCGCCCTTCCCAATATTCGCGCGTCGATTCGTCGAGGAACGGGCGGATATGGACCTTGTACGCGACCAGGTTCGCCTTCTGGTCGGCCTCGCCGAAGAACCGGTGAAATGCCGCATAATCAGGCAGATGCCGCGCGGCCGTGATCTTGAGCCGGTTGTAAGCGACGTGCGCCGTGTTGAGATCGACCGCGGTGATCGCCTTGGGATTGGCGGTCAGATAGCTCAGAACGTTGCACCCGCCCGACGCGATGGTCACGATATGGCTGTCGGGCGTGATCGCCAGCGCCTCCATATCGACCACCGGGTCTTCCCAGATCTGCGCGTAGACCAGCCCGCGAAATGCGAAAGTGAAGGCACGCTCAAGAAGGCCCGATTTCGATACGGCTTCATGCTGGTGAACGGCCTTGCCGATCGCCTTGGTGCGCGAACCCTTCTGAATGGTCGCGGTCGATGTCATCCGGTCGCTCCGACAGTCAATTTGTGACGGCTATGGGCAAGCGCTGTGACGGCACTGTGACGCTTGCGCAAGTCAGTCAATTAACGTTGGCAGCGTTCGATTCGTTCATTTCGCCCGGTTCGACGCTCGCGCTGTCGTCCTGCACCTCGGTCACTTCGTCGGCAGCCATGTCATTCGCGGCAACATCCTGAACGTTATTCGCCTGTTCGGGCGGCGGGCTGCCACAAGCTGCGAGTGCAAGCGACGCAGAAATTATTGCGAATGATTTCATGGCGCAGGTGTGACAGATTGCCGAAGCACGTCAACCGGTGGTGGCATTTGCCACCGACTCACCCTAGGGAGCGCGCATCATGAGCATCATACGCACTTCGCCCCTCGCGATCGCGCTTGCGTCGGATCATGCGGGATTCGACCTTAAGGCCGTGCTTGTCGACTGGCTGCGCATGCAGGGCCACGAAGTGACGGACCTGGGTCCGTTCGACACGGCGTCGGTCGATTATCCGGATTACGGGTACAAGCTTGCGGAAACGATCGCAGCGGGGACTGCGCAGTTCGGCGTTGCGATCTGCGGATCGGGCATCGGTATTTCGATCGCGGTCAACCGCAACCCTGCGGCGCGATGCGCGCTGGTGTCCGACAATCTGTCGGCGCGGTTGGCGCGTGAGCATAATGACGCGAACGTCATCGCGTTCGGCGCGCGACTGATCGGCACCGATACCGCCAAGGACGCGCTGAGCGCGTTCCTCGTGACGGAATTCGCAGGCGACCGCCATGCGCGCCGCGTCGCCAAACTGAGCAACCCCACGCTTTCGCCAGAAGCATCGAAGGAGCCCGCATGAGCAGCCAGACCGCGAACGCCACCGCAAATTATGGCGATGTCCAGCCCGACGGCTTTTTCACCCGCGACCTGGTCGATGCCGACCCGCAGGTGTTTTCGGGCGTCTCGCGCGAACTCGACCGGCAACAGCATCAGATCGAGCTGATCGCTTCGGAAAACATCGTTTCGAAGGCGGTACTCGAAGCGCAGGGCTCGGTTTTCACCAACAAATACGCCGAGGGATATCCGGGCAAGCGTTACTACCAAGGCTGCGCGCCTTCGGATGCGGTCGAAACGCTGGCCATCGAACGCGCCAAGCAATTGTTCGGTTGTGAGTTCGCCAATGTTCAGCCGCACTCGGGTGCGCAGGCAAACGGGTCGGTAATGATGGCGATGGTGAAGCCGGGTGACACAATTTTGGGCATGAGCCTCGACGCGGGCGGTCACCTGACCCACGGTGCCAAGGCCGCGCAGTCGGGCAAGTGGTTCAATGCCGTGCAATATGGCGTGAAGGCCGACGATCACCTGATCGATTTCGCGCAGGTCGAGGCGCTGGCGATCGAGCACAAGCCCAAGCTGATCATCGCGGGCGGCAGCGCTTATCCGCGCCACATCGACTTCGCGCGGTTCCGGGCGATCGCGGACACGGTCGGCGCCTATTTCATGGTCGACATGGCGCACTTCGCGGGGCTGGTTGCTGGCGGTGTCCACCCCTCGCCGTTCGGTTACGCGCATGTCGTGACGACCACGACGCACAAGACGCTGCGCGGCCCTCGTGGCGGCGCCGTGTTCACCAATGACGAGGCGATCGCGAAGAAGATCAACTCCGCTGTGTTCCCCGGCCTTCAGGGCGGCCCGCTGATGCATGTCATCGCGGCCAAGGCAGTTGCGTTCGGCGAAGCGCTGCAACCCGAGTTTAAGGGCTATGCGCAGGCGATTATCGACAATGCCAAGGCACTGGCCGCACGGCTCAGCGAGCGCGGCGCCAATGTCGTCTCGGGCGGCACCGACACGCACCTCGCACTGATTGATCTGACGCCACTATGTGTCACTGGCAAGGACGCCGATGAGGCGCTGGAACGTGCAGCGATCACCTGCAACAAGAACGGTATCCCGTTCGACCCCCTGCCCCCGGTCAAGACCAGCGGCATTCGCGTCGGCAGCCCGGCTGGCACCACGCGCGGCTTCGGCGTCAAGGAATTCCGCGATATCGCCGACATGATCGCCGACGTGCTGGAGGGACTGCGCGCCAAGGGCGAGCATGGCGATCCGGAAGTCGAAGCCGATGTCCGCACTCGCGTCCGCGCGCTGTGCGAACGCTTCCCGATCTATCAGGGCTGACGCTTGCGCTGTCCGTTCTGCGCCCATGAAGACAGTCAGGTAAAGGACTCGCGGCCTACCGAAGACGCGGCCGCGATCCGGCGACGGCGACAGTGCGAAAGCTGCGGCGCGCGCTTCACGACTTTCGAGCGTGTGCAACTGCGCGACCTGACGGTGGTTAAGAGCGAAGGCCAGCGCGAGACGTTCGAACGCGACAAGCTCGCACGGTCGGTCTCGCTCGCTTGCCGCAAGCGCCCTGTCGATGCGGCGCAGATCGAACAGATGGTGTCGGGTATCCAGCGCCAGCTCGAGACGCTGGGCGACCAGGAAGTGACGACCAAGCAGATCGGCACACTGGCGATGGACGCGCTGAAGCGTGTCGACAGCGTCGCATACATCCGCTTTGCGAGCGTCTACAAGGACTTCGCCGAAGCGCGCGATTTCGAAGAGTTTGCAGGGTCGGTGAAGGAGGTCGGGGATCCGAACCATCCGACGTTGCCGATGGGGGAATGATCTCCCTTTTACCAACGCTTCCCAATACCGTTCGTCCTGAGTAGCGGCTGAGCTCGTCGAAGACGCGTATCGAAGGACTGAGATGACATTTTGGGCCTATATGCTTCGCTGTTCGGACGGGACGTATTACGTCGGGCAGACGGAGGATCTGGAGGCGCGGGTCTGGCATCACCAGAACGGCGTCGTACGGGGATACACGCATTCGCGTCGTCCGGTTGAGTTGATCTGGTCAGAGGCGTTCGAGGAACGCGCGCAGGCGATGGAGGCCGAGCGGGTTCTGAAGGGATGGTCACGGCCGAAGAAAGAAGCGTTTGTCGCGGGGAATACCGAGCGATTTCGATTTTTCTCGCGAAAGCCCGCGGAAAGAACCCGCTTCGCCGAGCGCCAGCGAGGTGCTCCTTCGAGCGAAGCGAGAAGCGCGGCACGAGAGGACCTCGCTGACGCTCGGCCGGGCGCCTCGCTAACGCTCGGCGAAGCGGTGGAGACGAGCACTCCCCCCGCCATTGTCCTCGTGCGCCCGCAGCTTGCCGAAAACATCGGCAAGGCGGCGCGGGCTATGCTGAATTTCGGGCTGACCGACCTGCGGCTGGTGAGCCCGCGCGACGGCTGGCCTAACCCGGATGCCGGACCCGCCGCGTCGGGCGCCGATGAAGTCATTGGTAACGCGCGCGTGTTCGACAGCGTCGCCGAAGCTGTCACCGACTGCGCGCATGTCTATGCGACCACGGTGCGCAAGCGTGGGGTGATCAAGCCCGTCGTCGATCCAGCTGAAGCGGCGGGGATGATCCGGGGGGCACCGGAGCGTTCGGCGGTGCTATTCGGCCCTGAGCGCGCGGGCCTTGAAACCGACGACGTGGCACTTGCCCGCGCGATTCTGACGGTGCCGGTCAACCCGGAGTTCGGATCGCTCAACCTTGCCCAGGCGGTGATCCTGGTCGCCTATGAATGGTCGAAGGGTGCCGCCCTCCCCCAACCGCCCAAGACCGAAATCGCCCCCCCTGCTCCGCATGAGGAGCTAGAAGGGCTGATCATGCAGATCGACGGCGCGCTCGATTACGCGGGCTTCTATTTCCCGCCCGACAAGGTGCCGACGACGAAACGGGTCATCCGGTCGATCCTGACGAAGCCCGGCTGGAGCACGCCCGAAGTCCGCACATTGCGCGGCGCAATTGCCGCGCTGATCAATCCGCGGCCTAAGTCCTGACGCGGTCGTATTCGTCGAACTCATAGGCGATCGACGCTTCGACCAAGTGTTCCCACAGCATTGCCGCAACTTCGGGCGGCCACCCGTTGGCAGCCGCATTGGCCCGCGCATTGGCGATAACGGCGGCCTTGCGCGCCTCGTCGCGCACGGCGCCACGGTCGGGCTTGATACGCGCCGCCGCATCCATGAAGCCGAAGCGGGTGGCGATGAGGGCGGAGAGTTGACGGTCGGTTTCATCGACGCCGGCGCGGACTTCGGCCATTGTCGTACAGTCTTCGGGAAGGATCATGGCGCGCGCTTTAACCGCCTGCGGCTTGACTTCAAGCGCACAATCCGTATTGGCCCCCGCTTCGCAATTGACCCCGCACTCCGGTGAAGCGGCGGTCCTGCCCGATCCTAGATCGACGTAGCGCGGTTCCGGAAAAACAAGAAACGCCTCGCAATGAGGCAACGCAATTGAAGGATTACCAATGTCGAAGCGTCATAGCGCCAAGCATAAACTCGACCGCCGCATGGGCGAGAACATCTGGGGCCGCCCCAAGTCGCCCGTCAACAAGCGCGAATATGGTCCCGGCCAGCACGGTCAGCGCCGCAAGGGCAAGACCAGCGACTTCGGTCTTCAGCTGAAAGCCAAGCAGAAGCTGAAGGGCTATTACGGCGAAGTCACCGAAAAGCAGTTCAAGAAGCAGTACACCGAAGCCGCCCGGATGAAGGGCGATACCTCGCAGAACCTGATCGGCCTGCTCGAGCGCCGCCTGGACGCGATCGTGTACCGCGCCAAGTTCGCCCCGACCATTTTCGCCGCGCGTCAGCTGGTCAGCCACGGCCACGTTCGCGTCAACGGCGTGAAGTGCAACGTCGCGTCGCGTCGCTGCTATGTCGGTGACGAAATCACGCTGGGCAACAAGGCACAGGAAATGGCGCTGGTCATGGAAGCGCAGAGCCTGCCCGAGCGCGACATTCCCGACTATGTCGCTCCCGATGGCGCCGCCAAGGTCACGTTCACGCGCGTTCCCACGCTCGACGAAGTGCCCTATCCGGTGAAGATGGAACCGAACCTGGTCGTCGAATTCTATTCGCGCTGATCCTCGGGATCAGGCCAGATGCAAAAGGGCGGCCAGCGATGGCCGCCCTTTTTCGTTCAGTTACCCGCGGCTTCGAGGAAGTCACCGGATCGTTGCAGGATGGTGGTACGGGCGGCCTCATCATCCAGTCGTTGATCAAGGCCATCAAACAGCACGAGTTGGCTGGAGTTGCCAGCCGCTTTCAGCTTCTGGTCCATGAGTTTTGGCTGTTGCTGGCTTACGTTACCATCAAGTGTTCCCTGAAACATGAGAACAGGCGCTTTGATCCGTTCGGCATTTCGCGCTGGCGATCCCTCGACCAAATGTGGCCCTGAACCGACATAATCCTTCATGACGTAGAACCTGTTGCTGTAGCGCGCCTTATCTAGGAGCGTTCCGAAATCGGTGATGGGCGCAATGGCAACGACAGCTTTGAAAACATCGGGTTCAATAACGGCAGCCTGCAATGCGGCGTATCCTCCGTAAGACCAACCCAGGATGCCGAGCTTCTTCGGATCAGCAATCCCTTTCGCAACCAGGTATTTTCCCGCGGAAACTACGTCTCCGATCGCAATCCGCCACGATTTGAAGCCGTTCTTTTGGAGCCAAGCTTCACCGTAACCGAAAGATCCCCTGAAGTTCGGCTGGATCACGGCAAATCCCCGCGCCGCAAAATATTGCGAAAGCCAGTCGAAGCCCCATTCATCGCGCGCGCTTGGGCCGCCGTGCGGAAGCACGATCGCGCGAAGGTTGCGCGCATCTTTCCCCGGCGGAAGCGTCAGGTACGCGGGAACCATGGTACCATCGCTAGCCGGATAGGTAATCGCCTGAACCGGAGCGAGCGATTTTCCGTCGAGTTGCGGACGTTGCGGAATAACCGGCGTCAGCTTTTTCAAGGTTCGGTCGAAAAGGTAATACTTGCCAGGATCCGTGTCGGCGCCCGCCCAAACCAGCACTTTGCTTTCGTCCAAGCTGGTGTCGCTGATGTAAACGCTCTTTCCGCCCAGCGCTTTCGACAGGGAAACAGTGAGCGCATTGAGAGCGGTGTCGAAATAAATCTCGCTTCGACGATCTGTCGCGTAGCTAACTCCGATAACCCTGCCTCGACGCCCCACCTGAACCAGACCGTCCACGTCGACCGAAGGATGCTGGTAGATGATCGATCGCGACCGCGCGTCGTCGAGCGAATAGGTCACTGCCGCAAATCGACCGCCGACCTTTTCAAAACCGTATGCAAGATTGCCGTCGCGATCAACCGCCGAAGGAATGAAGCCACTTTGGTCGCTGTAGGTGTAGGTCGAAAGGGTCTGCCATTCCCGCGATCCCTTCGGGCGATACAGGTACTTTCGGGACCCGAGATCGTAGCCGACCGAATTGCGCGCAGTCACACCCTTTATCCTGACAGTTCCGTGGCCGTCGGTGATGAACTCGTCGGCATCGCGCTGCGCGTTTTCCACCTTGCTGACTGCGCCGGTTCGCGTATCGATCCGGTCGACACCCATTCCCTCGTCGGTCTTGTTAATGAAGCTGTCCACCCGCTCCTCAGGAACGTAGCTCCGCATCATGAGGACCGTGCCGTCCTGCTCGGGCAAATAGTCGATGACCGAACCTCCGCGCAGGTCCCACCCTTTCGCATCGGTGCTCCGTTTCACACTCAACCGCCGGACGTTCTGTCCGTCGCTGTCTATGGCGATGACGGTGCTGGATCCCATAATCTCGCCCGCATATTCTTCGAGACTATACACGTTACAGACGAGACGCGTCGCCGCCACCCAACGACAACGGTCCAAGCGCTCCGGCTTGCCGCTCGCAGTGAGAATCGACTTCGGGCCACCACCTGCGGTGTCGACAATGAAAAGCTTAGTCGTCTGCTGCGGCCCTGAAGCGATCAGCGCGATCTTGCTGCCATCGGGCGATAGGCTCGCGGACTGAACGCCCTCACGCGCTCCGAAAGCGGCGGCAAGGCTCGTATCCTGTGCCACGGCCGGCACCGCCAGCACCGCAACGGTCATCACCAAAGCAATTTTGTACACGCGCGCCCCCGAATCAAATCTTGCGCAATCAACGCTCTGCGAGCCGTGGCTTTTCGTCAAGCCGGTCAATCGCTTCGCGGCAATTCGTGGCGGGGTGACGCGCATGGCGCGAGGCGATAAAGGCGCGCCCATGCCTCACTTCCCTCCCGAATGGTCTCCGCACGACTCTGTCTGGATCGGCTTTCCAAGCGCACCCGACCTGTGGCTCGACGATCTCGACGGCGCACAGGAAGAGGTCGCGGCGTTTGCACATGCCGTGCACGCAGACGGCAAGGGAGAGATTGTCCGGCTGGTATGCGCCAACGACGATGCGGCCGAGCGCGCCCTCACGCTGACGCGGGGGATCCAGATCCAGGTCGTGCCATTCTTCGACATCTGGCTGCGGGATACCGGGCCGCTGATCGTGCGCAGTGAGAACAATGCACGGACCGCGCTCGATTACCGCGGCAATGGCTGGGGCGGGAAATACCCGTCTCCGGTCGACGACGCGCTGGGCGGCCTGCTGTCGGCAAGTGTCGCCCTGCCCCGCGAACCGCGCCACATGATCCTGGAGGGTGGAGCGATCGATCTCGACGGGCACGGCCTGCTGGTCACGACCGAGCAATGCCTGCTCAACCCGAACCGCAACCCGTTGATGACACGGGAAGAGATCGAGGCGCAGCTGAAGCTCGATCTCGGCATCACGCGTGTGTTGTGGCTGGGTGAAGGCCTGATCGGCGATCATACCGACGGCCATGTGGACAATCTCGCGCGCTTCGTGGCACCGGGCGTGCTTGCCCTGCCCGAACCCGATGGACCCGACGATCCGAATGCGGATGTCTACGCCGACGCCTGGGCGCGCGCGCAGGAATTCGGGATTACCGTCGTACCGATGCCATCGCCCGGCCGGGTGACGATCGACGATGAAGTCGTCGCGGCAAGCTATATGAACTTCTACATCGGCAATGCGGCGGTGGTCGTGCCTACCCATGGCGCACCGAACGACGAGGCCGCGGTCGACGCGCTGAAGCCCTATTTCCCCGACAGGCTTGTCGTCGGCCTGCCGACCGACCACATCCTGACGGGCGGTGGCAGTTTCCACTGCATTTCACAGCAGGTTCCGAAAGCATGAGCACGATCACCGTTGCCGCCATCCAGTGCGCGCTTCCCGGCCCGGCCGACGCCAATATCGCCGTGGTGGAGACGCATGTGCGCGCGGCGGCACGACAGGGCGCGAAGATCATCCTGCCGCCCGAACTCTTCGAGGGGCCGTATTTCTGCCAGACCGAGGAGCTGCACTGGTTCGAGACTGCCAAGCCAACGGCGGAGCATCCGAGCGTGCTGGCGATGCAAAAGCTGGCGAAGGAACTGCAGGTCTACATCCCGACCAGTTTTTTCGAGCGCGACGGACAGCATTATTACAACAGCCTGGCGATGATCGACGATGCCGGCGATATCATGGGCGTCTATCGCAAGAGCCACATTCCCGATGGCCCGGGTTATGAGGAAAAATTCTATTTCCGCCCCGGTAACACCGGCTTCAAAGTGTGGGACACGAAGTACGGCCGCCTCGGCATCGGTATCTGCTGGGACCAATGGTATCCGGAAACCGCCCGCGCGCTGATGCTGATGGGCGCCGACATCCTGATGTTCCCGACCGCGATCGGCGACGAGCCGGAAGCAGAGGATCTCGACACTTCCCGGTTGTGGCGCCGCGCGATGATCGGCCATTCGGTTTCGAACGTCGTTCCCGTCGTGGCGTCGAACCGCATCGGTCCGGAAACCGGAAGTACCGGTAACACGCAGACGTTTTACGGTCATAGTTTCATCACGAACGAGCGCGGCGACTTCGTTGGCGAGTTCGGCGCGGAGGAGAGTGGCGTCCTCATCGCGACTTTCGACCTGAACGAGGTCGCAAAGAACCGTGCGGCATTCGGATTCTTCCGCGACCGCCGGCCGCAGCTTTACGGTCGACTGGTCGAGGATATCTGATACCGACCTCGTTCCGGCAGCATATCGTTAACCACTCCTGATTTAGACCGTGGACCAGCGCCGGCGTGCCGGCGGCAGGGGGCGGAGCCGGTGGGGCGTACCAGTCAGTTGATCGTCGGACCCGGCATGTTCCGGCTGCTGCTCGCGCTGGCCGTAGTCGCGAACCATGTGACCAAGCTCCAGTCGGGTCTCGCCGCAGTCCTGCTGTTCTTCGTGCTGAGCGGCTATTGGGTCGCCGACCTGTGGGCGAAGACGCCCGAACCGAACCGCGTCGCGACGTTCTATCTCAACCGCGTGTTGCGGATCTGGCCGCTTTACCTTGCCGTCATGCTGGTCTGTGCTGCGGTACGCAACCGGGTCCCCGGCTTCAGCGAGTTGTTCCTGTTCGGCGCCGCATCACTGCCCTACCCGCATATGATCGGCACCGAATGGTCGCTGGATATCGAAGTGCAGTTCTACGCACTGCTGCCCGTGCTGGGATTGCTGGCAGCGCGCACGCCACGTTTCGTGCTTGTGCTTCTCGTGGCTGCAATCGCCTGGCTCGGGTGGCGGTTCGAGACGGCGACGGGCATCGTGAATATTGCCAAATTCCTCCCCGCCTTCGCAATCGGCATGGCACTGCAGCGGACACAGTGGTCGCCGGACGATCGCACTGCATCGATCTCGCTGACGGCCTTCATCGCACTAGCCGCGATACAGGGCTGGCTGTGGGAAGTTTACTCTGGTCCCATGCACGCACTGTTCCACGGCTGGGACGACGACGCGCTCGCAGCGGTCTGGATCGCGCCGCTTATCCCTTATGTTGCGGCATCCCTGCATCGACTGTCGGACGCCGACGACCGCGTGCGGGGCGATCTTTCCTACCCGCTCTATCTCGTCCACTTACCGATCCTGCTGGCATTCCAGGAAGTCTATAACTGGCGCACCGAGTTCGGCGTGCTGGCACTGCTCGCTCTAATGGCGATATTCACTGCGGCCTTCTGGCTGGGCATCGACCGGCCAGCGGAACGGTTCCGCAAGGCGTTCCTCGCGACGCATCCGCTGGCGCGGCGCTACCGCACGCCAATCTCGTCCTGAATTTCGAGGGCGCGCGCGAATACCGCTTCGAACATCTCCGCGGTCAGCCGGCCGGTGTTCTGGTTGTAGCGCGAGCAATGGTAGCTATCGATCAGCACCCGGCCATCAGGCATGCGGTGTTCATTCAGATGGCCGAAGCGCGCCTTCGGCAGCCGCCCGCCCATGACCTTGACCGCCGACTGGTGCGCAATCTGGCCCAGCGCGATTACGACGCGGACATTGGGCAATGCGCCCAACTGCCCAGCCAGGAATGGACGGCAAGTCCGGATTTCCTCAGGCGTCGGCTTATTTTCGGGAGGCAGGCATTTGACCGCGTTGACGATCATCGCGCCCTTCAGCTGCACGCCGTCGTCCACGCTCGATCCATAAACGCCCTCGGTCAGCCCGAACTTGGCGAAGGTCGCGAACAACAGGTCGCCGGCATAGTCGCCCGTAAACGGCCGCCCCGTCCGGTTGGCGCCATGCTTGCCGGGCGCGAGGCCGACAATCGCCAGCCATGCCCCGGGATCGCCGAACGCCAGGCACGGCGCGTTCCACCAATCGGGATGTTCGGCCTGCAGCGTCTGTCGGACGGCCACGAGGCGCGGACACAAAGGGCAATCGCGCGGCGGTTCGCTTTCGGGAATGGGGCTTACTGGAAACATTGTTCCCGATTAGGACGGCCGCGTGGGCAAGCATAGCTATCTGATCGCCATCGGCAGCAACCGGCGTGGGCGCGGGCGTTCTCCGCGGGCGATTGTCGCCGGCGCCCCGATCGAAGGGCTGCGTGCCCTTTCCCGGATCCACACGACCCCGGCGATGGGGCCCGGCACGCGCAGCTATGCGAATGCGGTGGCGCTCGTAAAAACCGACCGTCGTCCCCGCGCGCTGCTGAAACACCTGAAGTCCATCGAGCGCGCCCATGGTCGCCGTCCCGGGCGCCGCTGGGGCGACCGCGTGCTCGACCTCGATATCATCGGCTGGTCCGGCGGCATCTGGGCATCGCCCGGCCTCGCCATCCCGCATCCCGCGTTCCGCGAACGCCAGTTCGTGCTGGCGCCACTGGTCGAAGTCGCACCCGACTGGCGCGACCCGGTTACCCACCTGACCGCCCGGCAATTACGCGCGCGCCTTGACCGGAAACGGCCCCGCGCATAGGGGCAGCGCCTTGCCGCGCAGTCCAGTACTCCGCGCGCAGCCACGCAGTGCGGGCTCGTAGCTCAGTCGGTAGAGCAACGGACTTTTAATCTGTAGGTCCCGGGTTCGAATCCCGGCGAGCCCACCACTGCGCATGGCCATTCGATGCACTGTTTCGCATAACCGTAACGTCTGCGTCACGATCACGTCACGCGTCCTACGCTTCGCTGCAATATAAACACCCTAGCGGCCCCTCAACGGCGCAGCGGACTTCTCTCCGTTCGCGTCCCGGAGCTGGGGAGCCCAAATATGATGTTTTTCGTTCGGCGCGACGCCATGTCGCGCGCTATTCGTGTTGCATTGGCCTGCAGCGCTTCCGTCGTCGCAATTACGCCCGCATGGGCACAAGCGCCGGCCGAAGCCGAAGCGGAAGGCGAGATCGTCGTCACCGCCAGCCGCCCCATCGCCGAATCGGAAGCCGCTGCGCTTCAGGTCCAGCGCAATTCCGATTCGCTGGTCACGGTCGCCGCCTCCGACGCCGTCGGCCGCCTGCCCGACCAGAATATCGCCCAGGCCGCATCGCGCCTGCCGGGTGTCGCGGTCGAACGCGACCAGGGTCAGGCCCGCTACATCTCGCTACGCGGCGCACCCAAGACTTGGACCACCCTGTCGTTCGACGGGATCAATGTCGTCAGCCCGGAGGGGCGCGACAGTCGCTATGACTCGATCCCTTCGGCGATCGCGTCGCAGATCGTCATTCAGAAAGCGGTAACGCCGGACCTTCCGGGCGAAACCATCGCCGGCAACGTCAATATCGTCACGCGTTCGGCCTTCGACTATTCTGGTTTCCACCTCGGCGCGAAAGCGGGTGGCGGCTATGTCGAGCTCGGCGGACGTTCGGAATATGAGGGGTCGCTGGTCCTTTCGAACACCTATGAAACCGGCGTCGGTGAAATCGGCGTGGTTATTTCGGGCAGCTATTACCTGCGCAACATGCTGACCGACAATTTCGAAAACGACTGGGAACAGGTTTCGCAGGACCAGCGGCCCGGGTTCGCCGACCGCTATTGGGTTCGCGAAACGGAGAACAAGCTTTACCGCCTGACCCGCAAGAACTGGTCGCTGTCGAGCCGGATCGACTGGAAGCCGGATAG
Organism: Pseudomonadota bacterium; assembly: GCA_040388515.1. GTDB lineage: Bacteria > Pseudomonadota > Alphaproteobacteria > Sphingomonadales > Sphingomonadaceae > Sphingomonas_O. Next base: position 105,688 of record JAZKBQ010000009.1, read on the forward strand.
CGACAACACGCTGTCGATCCGCTCGCTCTACACCATCTTCACGGACGACGAGGCGCGCGACAATTACATCTTCGACCTCGACGATCGGCAGGGCGATCTCGTTGCGGGAACGGCAGCCTGTTCGACTGCGGTCAATCCGCGCCCAACGACCACGGGCTATGCGGATGTCTGCATTGGCAACACGCCGTACCAAGGCACAGTCTACGGCGTCGATATCAACCAGCGCTCGACACTACGCGCCTTCCGCCAGTCGGTGTTCACCAACACCATTGCGGGCGATCACAAGTTCGGTGACGGCTGGAAGATCAGATGGGCCGGCAACTACACCGAATCCGTTGATGACCGTTCGGTGGTCGGCGAAGCGCGCTGGGACAGCCCGTCGACGCGCAACCTGCGCCCGACCGTCAGCTATGACTTCAGGGATCCCAACCGGGCGATCGTCCAATTGTTCACGACCATCCAGAACAGCGGCCCCACGACCTATCAGGCGGGAACGCCGGTCACCGCGATCGACACGTTCAACAAGCCGCTGTCGTCGCTGCGCCTGTTGAGCGCAGTCGATGTGACCAAGGCCTACACTGGCAAGTTCGAGGTCGGGAAAGAAATCGACCTGTTCGGTGGCGAAGGTACGATCCGTGCTGGTGTGCAGTTCGACCAGCGGACGAAGGAAGCGAACGAGGCCGAAATCAACCTGACGACGGCAGCACAATTTGCGATCGCAGGTATCCCGACAGACTACAACAATTTCTCGCTCAGCACGCCATTCATGGGCAAGATTCCGCTCGGTTACACGTTCCGCTACTTCGATAACGACGCGATGCGGACGGCAGCGGCGAACGCGCGCAAGAATTTCGCGTACACGGCGATCCCGGGCAATTTCTACAACGTCCGCGAAGAAGTGCTGGCAGGCTATGTAATGGCCAACAGCAAGTTCGACTGGGGTTCGGCCGTCGGCGGCATCCGTATCGAGCGTGTTAAGAACCGCGGAAGCGCGTTCGGAACGGTTCCGGGCGCGACGGGGACGGTGACTGCCGAAAGCAGTTCCACCCTTGTCTTCCCCAGCCTGCACCTGAACTTCGATGTGGCCGACGACAAGAAATTGCGCATTGGCTTCACCAGCGGGGCGGCGCGCGCGGATTACGACCAGTTGCGTCCGAATGTTGTGATCAACGACACAAATCGCACGATCTCGGGCGGCAATCCCTCGGTCAAGCCGGAGCGTGCCTATGGCGTGGATGCCTATCTTGAATGGTATGTGCGGCCACAAGGATATTTCATGCTGGGCGCGTTCTACAAGCGGGTCGAAGACGTCCTGTTCAACCAGAGCCGCACGTTCGGATCCAACGCGCTGGACAGCGGCGGCGTTGACCGGTCCGGCTATGCGTTCAGCGGGATCACCAACGGCGGCGGCGGATATATCTATGGCCTGGAAGCCGCGGCGCAGGCCCAGCTCGAACCCTATACCGCGACCCTTGGTTTACCCGACTGGACAGGCGGGTTCGGCATTTCGGCAAACGTGACGCTGAACAAGAGCGAGGTCGACAAGCCCGCGGTCGACGCGACCACCCCGGCCCGCAAGCTGCGCCTGCCGAATACGTCGGATGTCGTCTACAATATCGGCGTCTATTACGAGAAATACGGTTTCTCGGCCCGTCTGAACTACCAGCTGCGGACCGACTGGCTCGACACGGTTTCGGACACGCTGGTCGATGCAGGCGACACGTATTGGGCGCTCGGCACCGAAATGGACCTGTCGGTGCGATACGAGATCAAGAAAGGATTCGAATTGTACTTCGACGCCTCGAACCTGCTCAACCAGCCGGGCCGCCGTTATTCGGATGCCTGGAAAGGCGACAGCAGCCGCACCATCGAATGGGAACGTTTCGGTCGGCGCTACACCGGCGGCATCCGGGTGACGCTGTAATGCGCGCGCTTGCCCTGCCTGCTCTCGCGGCGCTGCTTTCAGGCTGCGCGACGGTGGCCGCGACCGCACCGGTCGCGTTGGTGACTGTCGATGTCCCTGCTACCGGCCAGACGGCGGCGGTCGCGACAGCAAATGCCGATGCCGCCGACGACCCCGCGATCTGGCGCGACCCGCGTGCGCCGGGCCGCAGCCTGATCATCGGAACGGACAAGAAGGCCGGACTGAACGTTTATGGCCTCGACGGAACACTGAAGTCTTCTGTCCCTGCTGGGCGCGTCAACAACGTCGACCTGCGCCAGGTCGGTTCGCGCGTGATCGTGGTGGCTAGCGACCGCAACGACAATGCGAACGGCAAGATCGCGGTGTTCGAACTCGACACGGTCGCAGCAGCCCTGAAGCCAATAGGAATCCTTCCGGTCGGCCCCGGCGAGGCATACGGCCTGTGCCTGTCGCAACTGCGCGGCAGTCCGTTGACGGCATTCCTCGTAATGAAGTCGGGCGACATCTATCAGGCCGAACTGGACCTGGGCAGCGCTCCAGCGGCGAAGGTCGTCCGGAAAATGAAGCTCGCGACCCAATCAGAAGGCTGCGTGGTCGATGACCGGACGGCGACACTCTACGTGGCCGAGGAAGACGTCGGCATTTGGCGCTTCGGCGCGCGCTCCATCGACCCGGTGGAACCCACGGCCGTTGCGACGACCGATGGTCAGCGGCTCGTGATGGACGCGGAGGGGCTTGCCATCGCAAAGGAAGGAACGCGCGGCGGCTATCTCGTCGGATCGAGTCAGGGTGACAGTGCCTATGCTGTGTGGCGCCTGCCCGACCTCAGCTACGCCGGTCGTTTCCGTATCGTCCTGAACGGCGCAATCGGTGGCACATCCGAAACCGACGGCATCGAAATTTCGACCGCCAGCTTCCCGGGATACGAAGGCGGGATCTTCATGGCGCAGGATGGCGACAATTCGCCCGCCGCGCAGAATTTCAAGCTGGTGCGCTGGGCCGATGTAACGAAGGCGCTGAAGCTGCGATAGTTACACTAGCGTTGCAACGCAGCAAAACCTGGGCTAGCCGCCCGACCGCGACAGGTTCTCCGAAAGGAGATCAAAAGGGAAGCCGGTTTGAACCCGGCGCTGTTCCCGCAACTGTGACCGGCGAGTGAAGATCGCATCATGCCACTGGGAGACCGGGAAGGCGCGATCGGAACATTGACCCGGAAGCCAGGAGACCTGCCTGTCGCGGTCGGTCCTTTGTCCGTGCGGGAAGACGCGGATGATCGGGGGAGCACCCTCGCGTGACGACAATCGTGTTGTGACGTTTGAGGAGAATGCCAGTGTTTCGTTTCACATATGCCGCCGCAGCCATCGCGCTGCTCCCCGCCGCTGCGTTTGCAGAAGATTCGACGATCATCGTCACCGCCACCGGTGCCGAACAGAACGCAGTCGAAACCGGGCAGGCGATTACCGTCATAGACCGCACGGCGATCGAAGCGCGCCAGACGATCAGCGTTGCCGACCTGCTATCCACCACACCCGGCGTGACGTTCAGTCGTAACGGTGGGCCCGGACAGACCACCGCCGTCCGCATCCGCGGCGCAGAGGGCGACCAGACGCTGGTCCTGATCGACGGCGTTCGCGTCAACGATCCGTCGGCGACCGGATCGGGCTATGACTTCGGTAACCTGCTGGCCGGCAACATCGAGCGCATCGAGGTCGTGCGCGGACCGAGTTCGGTTCGGTGGGGCAGCCAGGCGCTGGGCGGCGTAGTCAACGTGATCACTGCCCGTCCGAACGAAGGGTTCAGCGCGGCGCTCAATGCCGAGTACGGCTACAAGGACGCCAAGAAGCTTGTCGGCCGCGTAAACGGCGGCTTCGGCCCCGTCCGCGCGACGTTCGGCGGCGGGTATTTCGACGACGAAGGCATCTCGGCCTACAAGCTCGGCACCGAGCGCGACGCATTTCGCCAGTATGCTGCCAATGGCCGTGTCGAGATCGACCTGTCCGACACGATCAACATCGACCTGCGCGGCAACTACGCCGACAGCAAGGCGGGCTTCGACGGTTTCCCGCCACCGCTGTTCAACTTTGCCGACACCACGGGCTATGCCACGACGAAGCAGGCGTTCGGTTATGCCGGCATCAACGCCGCGCTGTTCGACGGTGCGTTGAAGAACCGGTTCGCCTTCACCCTGTCCGACACCCGCCGCGCGAGCTTCAGCAGCGCCACGTCGACCACGCCATCGACCTTTACGGGGCGTATCGAGCGTTTCGAATATCAGGGCGATGCGACGGTTTCGCCGTGGCTACGCGCTGTCTTCGGCATCGAGCACGAGGATTCACGCTTCAGCGACGGTTTCACCCTGTCGAAGACCGGCGTGACCAGCGGCTATGCTCAGCTGATCGTCAAGCCGTTCGCGGCGCTGACGCTCACGGGCGGTGCACGCGTCGACGATCACCGGACCTATGGGACCAAGACGACGTTCAGCGCGAATGCGGCGTGGCAGGTCGGCAGCGGCACGCTGATCCGTGCAAGCTATGGCGAAGGGTTCAAGGCGCCGTCGCTCTATCAGCTGTTCGGCCCCTATTCGAAGCCGCTGGCTGCCGGTGTCACCGTTCTCCAGCCCGAAACGGCGCAAAGCTATGACATCGGTATCGAGCAGAGCCTGGTCGACGGCGCGCTGAAATTCGGCGTGACGGCATTCCACCGCGACACGACGAACCAGATCGATTTCTTCTCGTGCTTCACCGCTGCCGGTCTCTGCGCGACCCGTCCGTTCGGTTATTACGACAATATCGCGCTGACCCGTGCGCAGGGGATCGAAACCTTTATCCGGCTCCGTCCGTCCAGCACTCTGGTCGTCGATGCAAACTATACGCTGACGGATGCGAAGAACCGCACGAACGGTACTGACCTGCTCCGTCGCCCGCGCAACAGCATCAACGCGAACATCGAATGGACGCCGCGCGCGTGGATCCGCCTCGGCGCCAGCGTGCAAACGGTCAGCGACAGCCGCGACAGCGATTACCTGACGTTCTCGCCGACCTATCTCGACGGTTACACGCTCGTCGGACTCCGTGCGGCAGTCGCAATCGGACAGCAGTTCGAGGTCTATGGCGGCGTCGAGAACCTGACCGACGAACGTTACGAAACGGTCTCGGGCTACGGCACCGAGGGCCGCAACGCCCGTATCGGCGTACGCGTGAAGATCTGACCTAAGGGCCGTCACCTTCGCCGTGCGGGGGTGACGGCCAGTCGAAAACTGGTAGAACAGGCGAAGAAGGAGCCGACCGATGACCAAGCAGACCGCAACCGCCGCCCTCATCTGGTCCGCCGTGCTGGGCGCGAGCGCGATCTTCGGCAGCTATTTCTTCGCCTGCGTCTTTCCCTTTGCCGCCATCGCGACGATCGCCGCACTGACGCTCGACCTTCGCCGCGCCGCAATCCTGGTCGGCACGGTCTTCGCCGTGAACCAGATCGTCGGCTTCGGTTTCCGCAACTATCCGTTCGACGTGAGCACGATCGCCTGGGGCGTCGTCATCGGCGTCGCTGCCTTCGCTTCGCTGTTCGCTGCGCGCTCGGTCCTGCGCGGGCGTAGCGACATCGTTTCGCCCTACGCGCTCGTAGCATTGCTCGCCGCATTCGTGGTCAACCAAGGGGTGATGTTCGCCTATGCGCTGTTCACGACGGGCATCGAGAATTTCTCGCCGACGATCGTTGCCACGGTAGGCCTGAACGACGCGGCATGGTTTGCCGGACTCGGTGCGCTGCGCCTGCTGATGACCCGTGCCCTTCCGGCACTGTTCGGCACGCGGACGCCGATCGCCTCCTAAAAAGCACATCGCAAGAAAAATTCGCTTCTCAGTTCGCAACTGCACAAAAGCGTATTGATATGTTGTATCATCGCCGTTAAACGCGCCGGGTCCCCGAGTCCGGAGTGCCCCATGCGTCGACTTTTGCTTGTTACGACTGCCCTGATCGCCAGCCCTTCGATGGCGGCCGACGCCCCCCCGGATCACGATCCCGTCGCTCCCGACATCATTGTTACTGCCCCGTTCCAGCGGAACCGCGAGGATGTATTGTCGGCAACGTCCGTCGTCACCGGCGACGTCCTGACCCGCGACCTGCGTCCGACCATCGGCGAGACGCTGGCGCACCAGCCGGGCGTGTCGGCAACCTCATTCGGCCCCAATGCCTCCCGCCCCGTGTTGCGTGGTCTTCAGGGCGACCGCGTCCGCATCCTGAAGGACGGTATCGGCAGCAGCGACGTATCGAACACCAGCGTCGACCATGCCGTCGTCATCAACCCGCTGACCGCCGACCGTATCGAGGTTCTGCGCGGGCCCGCCGCTCTGCTCTACGGCTCGTCCGCGATCGGCGGGGTCGTCAACGTCATCGACAGCCGCATCCCGCGCAAGGTGCCCGATGCGATCCATGTCGATGCGATCGGCACCTATGGCAGCGCTTCGAACGAGCGCTCGGGCAGCGCAAAAGTGGACGTGCCCGCCGGCCAGTTCGTCTTCCACATCGACGGCAGCTATTCGAAGACCGACGACCAGCGCATCGGCGGCTATGTGCTGACCCCGGCGCTGCGCGCACAGGCTGCAGCCAGCACGGATGCGGACATCCGCGATCTCGCGACCTTGCGCGGCTACCTTCCCAACAGTGGCGCGAAGACCTGGGAAATCGCGGGCGGCGTTGCCTATGTCGGCGACAACGGGAACCTGGGCATCTCGTACGGCCATTACGACAGCCTGTACGGCGCACCGATCCGATTTTCGCTGACGCCCGGCGTCGAAGCCGAACAGGTCCGGCTGCAGGTCAAGCAGGACCGGGCCGACCTGCGCGGTGAAATCAACATCCCGGATGGCGTTCTGGAAGCGATCCGCCTGCGCGCAGGCTTTGCGGACTACAAGCACCAGGAGATCGACGAGGACGGATCGGTCGGCACAACCTTCCTCAACAAGAGCATCGAAAGCCGCCTTGAACTGGTCCAGCGCAAGCGCGGCACCTGGCGCGGCGCTTGGGGTGTTCAGCTTGCGATCCGCGACTTCAATGTCATCGGCGACGAGGCGTTCGTTCCCAAGAACACGACGCAGCAGGTCGGCGTATTCACCCTTCACACGTTCGAATGGGACAAGCTGAAGACTGAAATCGGTGCGCGTTACGAGCATACGGCGCTTGATGCCGATGCCAGCGCGACGATCGGCAGTCCGGCCTACAAGCGCAGCTATGACGCCTATTCGGGATCCGTCGGCGCAAGCTACACGGTCGCCGACGGGCTGTCGCTGGGCCTGTCGTTATCGCACACCGAGCGCGCGCCTGCCGCGGAAGAGCTTTTCGCCGACGGTCCGCATGCCGGAACGCAGGCGTTCGAAGTCGGCAACCCCAATTTCCGCAAGGAAATGAGCAACGGGGTGGAGGCGACATTCCGCGGCCACGGCGCCGGCTGGAACTTCAGCGTGGCCGCATACCACAATTGGTTCGACAACTTCATTTATGAAACGCCGACCGGCGCGGTTCAAGGCGACTTGCCCGTCTATCAGTTCAACCAGGCATCGGCGCGCTTCTGGGGGATGGAAGCGGAAGCGTCCGCGAAGCTCGGCGAATTCGCTGGCCTCGCAGTCAGCATCGATGGCTTGGCCGACTACACCAACGCGACCGTCCAGAGCGTCGGTCCGGTGCCGCGCATCCCGCCGCTCCGGTTGCTGGGCGGCATCGAGGCGAAGCACGGCGACCTGAACGGCCGCGTCGAAGTCGAATGGAACGACAAGCAGACGCGCATCGCCGCATTCGAAACCCCGACCGACGGCTTCACCATCGTGAACGCCAGCCTGGGCTTCCATCCGTTCGGCGAGGACAACCCGACCAGCCTGTTGCTCAGCGCGAACAACATCTTCGATGTCGACGCACGGCGGCATGCGAGCTTCCTGAAGGACTATGCACCGCTTGCGGGCCGCGACCTTCGTGCGACGGTACGCGTGTCGTTCTGATTGCAACGGAACCGGTTTCTTTCCGCTTTGTTATGATCCCGTAACGCCCCGCCGGGGCGTCAAAACGGGGAGTGAGTGCGTGAAGGGAATCCTGCTCTGGCTGATCGGCATCCCGATCCCGGTCATCATCCTGCTCTACATTTTCGTGTTCAGATAGGATCTGCCGACGGACCGAATGCTGCGGGGGTTGACCCCCGCAGCATTCGGTCCGACCATCGCCGGATGACGACGACACCCACAGACCCGATGGCGATGTTCCGTGACGCGGTGACCCAGTGGGAAAAGCTGGCGAACGAATACGGCAGCAAGTTCCTGTCCCGCCCTGAAGCCGCCCATGCGATGCACAGCGCCACGACCGCCGGCCTGCAGGTGCAAGGCGCAGTGCAGGACGCGATGGCAAAGGTGCTCGCCGCCGCCAACATGCCGAGCAAGGCCGAAGTGGAATCGATTGGTCAGCGCCTGAGCGCCATCGAGGCATCCCTCGCGCGCATCGAGGCGCAACTCGGCGGAAACCTGCGCGAACCCAACCGCCCGCCCGCGCCCAAACCGACCCGCGGCCGCAAGCCCCCACCGCCCAAATGAACGAAGCGCCCGACCTGCTGACCCGGGCACAGGGCGAATTCGAACGCGCCATGCTGCGCAACATCAAGGGGCTGGAGTATTTCTCCTCCTCCGCCCCCGTGCTGGGCGCGAGTGCCAAAGAAGTGCTGATCTCGCGCGGCCCGTTGCGAGTCTATCACTACCGGCCTTTAGTCGACGATGTGTACCGGGTGCCTGTGCTGCTGGTCATGGCGACGACAAACCGCGGCTATATCTTCGACATGGTGCCGGGGCAGAGCTTCGTCGAATTCCTGCTGAACGCCGGATACGACGTGTTCATGGTCGACTGGGAGGTGCCGCGCGCGGACGAGCGGCATTTGGGAATGGAAGACTACGTTTCCGACTTCCTGCCGGCCGCGGTTGCCAAAGTTGCGGAGGTCACGGGCGAAACGGACATCTCGGTCGTCGCCTATTGCTTCGGTGGTGTCCTGTCCCTGCTCTGGGCAGGCATCCATGCAGATGCCAGCCTCAAGAACCTCGTGACCTTCACGACGCCCGTCGATTTCAAGGGAATGCCGGCGTTCCAGGCCTGGGCCGACCAGCGGTTTTTCGATGTCGACAAGCTCGTCGACACACTCGGCAATTGTCCGGCGGAACTGCTCTATTCCGCGTTCGACCTGCTGCGTCCGGGTCAGCGCGCGGCAGGGAATTTCCGGCTGTGGGACAATATGTGGAACGACGAATTTGTGAAGTCGTACCGCATGTTCGACCGCTGGTCCGCCGACATGCTGCCGCTGGCGGGCGAGTATTTCCGCCAGACGACGAAACAACTGATGTGGGAAAACGCGCTGTTGAAGGGCACCATGACGGTCGGCAGCAATCCCGTCGATCTGGGCCGCATCACCTGCCCTTTCCTGCATGTCACCGCCGAGCATGACCATATCGTGCCCGCCGCCGCATCGGCACCCCTGATCGACATGGTCGGATCGGCGGACAAGCAGCATATCGAACTGAAGGGTGGGCACGTCAGCCTGGTTGCCGGCCCCAATGCAATCAAGCGGCTATGGCCGCAGATCGACCGCTGGCTGGGAGAACGCAGCACATGACGAAGACTATCGATTGCGGCGGAACACCGGTCGCGATCCGTCCCTTCGCCCATGCAGACGCGACCAGCGTCGCCAGTTTCGCGCAAAGCCTGCCCGAACACGACCTGCTGTTTCTCAGCCGCGACATCAAGCATGCCCGCGTGATCGAGGCATGGCGTGACGCAATCGCCAGCGGCGAAATCGAAAGTCTGATCGCGACGACGGTGGGCGATGGTGCGGAAACGGTGGTAGGGACGACCGCTATCGTGCGCGATCCGCTCGGTTGGTCGCCGCATGTGGCGGAAATCCGCCTGCTAGTCTCACCGACGATGCGCGGCAAAGGTCTTGGCAGGGCGTTGCTGGACGCAAGCATGACGCTTGCCCGCGAGGCAGGTGCGACCAAATTTATGGCGCGGATGACGCCCGACCAGCGCGGCGCGATCACATTGTTCGAGGAAGCCGGGTTTCGCGGCGAAGCCATGCTGCGCGACCAGGTGTGCGGGCGTGACGGGCAGTTCCACGACCTTGCCATCCTGTCGTGCGACGTCGCTCGCGCCGATGCGAAGCGTGATGCATTTGCATAGGTTGCTCGATGAAATGCTGCGCAGCGAAACAAAAACGCTCGACAACGGCAACCTTTAGGGCAGGATAACTATTCGGATCGTACCCTTCAGAGGCACGACCGATCGCGGGAAAGGAATTTTGATGGCAAGTCAGGCACTTCCGGAAGGGGCCGCACATCGCAAGCCGCCGTCGGCGACACTGGCGCTGACCGAACTGGGGCGCGCCTTGTTCGAATTGGGCACCCTGCCGCTGGCTTCTCCACTCCTGATGGCGGCCAAACGGGGCGACGGACATCCCGTACTCGTCCTGCCCGGTTTCGTGACGAGCGACCTGTCCACGACCATCCTCCGGCGTTTCCTGACGACGCTCGGCTATGACGCGCATGCCTGGGAACTGGGCCGCAACCTCGGCCCCCGCGCGATCGGCTGGGAAGGCGAGAAGCTGATCGCCCGGCTGGAAGCGATCCATGCCAAGACCGGCAAGAAGGTCAGCCTCGTCGGCTGGAGCCTGGGCGGCGTTCTCGCGCGCCAGCTTTCGCGGCGACGCCCCGACCTCGTGCGGCAGGTGATCTCGCTCGGCTCACCCTTTGCCGGCGATCCGCGGGCTACGAATGTCTGGAAGGCGTATGAATTCCTGACCGGTCAGCGGCTGAAAGACGCCGATACCCAGGCGCAGTTGCGCGAAAGCGAAGCCCCACCACCGGTCCCGTCCACGTCGATCTATTCGAAGGGCGATGGCGTCGTCGCCTGGCAGAACTGCCTCGAACCCGAATGCGCGACGACCGACAATATCGAGGTCAACGGCAGCCATTGCGGTCTCGGCGTGAACGCATCCGTCCTGTACGCAGTCGCCGATCGGCTCGCACTCCCCGAAGGCGAGTGGAAGCCATTCGAGCGCAAGGGATTGAAAGCGCTGCTGTACCCCTCATCGGGGCACGTGCATTAAGTAGCCCCAGCAGAAGCCGGGGCTAAATAAGGTCAGTCGCTCTTCGGGCGCCAAGCCGCCATCGCATCCCTGCCGAACTGCGCGATCATGTCGCCCACTTCCTTCGCTTGCGTCATGGACCGCGCACCCTGTTCCTTGACATAATCCGTCTGAATCTTCGCAAGGTCGGTCACCGACTTGACGCTCGCCGCGGATCGCATCGCCGCGAAAGCCGCGCGGGTGTTCGCCTCGGCATGGTCGATGACCTTGTTGTTCAGCGAAGCCGCATTTTCCGCCGCCTTGGTCGTCGCATCCTTGAGCGACTTGCCGGCCTTCTTGACCGCGTCGGTCGCTTTTTCGCTCATCTTCTCGCCCTTCGACATCACGCTGCCTCCTTCGCTTTTTTCGGTTTCGTCGCCTTCGGCTTTGCGGCCGGTTTCGCCCCGCCCTTTGCTGCGGCCAACAACTCGTCGAACGATTCCTTCAACGCCGCCGCATAGGTCGACGGATCGGGCATCATGTCGCGGTCGGATGTAAAGCTGATCGCGATCTCGTCGACATAGGAATAGATGGTGTTGATCAGCCCCATGGAGTCGAAGATCGGCCCCAGCCCGTACATCTTGATCATCTTCGCGCCGCAGAAATACAGCGGCACCCGGCTGCCCGGCACGTTGGTCGCGACCACGTTGAACACCGGTGCATGCGCATTCGCGGCACCCAGCCGCGTGTAGAGCCGCGCGCCCAGCCCTGCGAGGCCGCTGGGGATCAGCTGTGAATAATCGGTCAGGGTCCGCGCACCAACGGCATTGGTCAGCCCCTTCGAATTGACCGCATCGGCGTGGATATGCGCCAGCCGTTCGAGCGGATCGGCGATATGCGTGCCGAGGCTGACGACCATTGCGGAGACGAGATTGCCCAGCGCCGCTTTCTCGCCCTCCTGCCGTACCGAGATCGGCGCCATCGCGGTCAGGTTGGCTTCAGGCAATTCGCCCTTGCCCTCGAGATACTTGCGTAAGCCCCCGCCGATGATCGCGAGGATCGCGTCGTTGACCGTCCCGCCCGGGACCGCATCCTTGATCGCACGAACATCGGCGAGCGGGAACGGCACCCCGTCGAACACGCGGTGGGACGAAACCTTTGCATTGAAGCGCGTCTTGGGCGGCGTCCGCGCACCCGCGATCGAGAGTTCGCCCTTGCTGAGTTCGGCCGTCAGCTTGGCGATGCCCGGCACGCTCCGCGCCACAGTCTCGAGGTATTTCTGCGGCTGGCGCAGCGCGTTGAAATAGCCGCTTATCAGGAGGTCGGCGATGCCGGGCTTCGCCTGCGGCTTCCAGTTGTCATCGGGAAAGCGGTTCGACTTGTCCGGCGACAGGTCGTGGATCGCGGCAGACATCTCGACGCCCGACATGCCGTCGATCGCGGCATGGTGCACCTTCGCCACCAGCGCAAAACATCCCTTCGGCAACCCCTCGATATTGTCGAGGCCCTCGACGATGATGAATTCCCACAGCGGCTTGGTCAGGTCCATGGGCCGCGAGTGCAGCCGCGCGACCTGGATGCACAATTGCCGCCAGTCGCCCGGGCTCGGCAACGCGATATGGCGGACATGGTATTCGAGGTCGAAATCGGGGTCCTGAATCCAGTATGGATGATCGATGTCGAACGGCACGCGGACCAGCCGCTCGCGGAACGACCGCGCCCCGCCCAGCCGGCTCTCGATGAACTGCAAAATGTCCTTGAACCGCACGAACCCGCCCGGCGCAGTCGACGGGTCATAGATGCCGACCGATCCGATGTGCATCGGGGTCGACGGGGTTTCGAGATAGACGAACGATGCGTCCTGGCCGCTCAGCTGCTGCATGCTCTCTCCCTGTGCGCCTTCTTGACGCTTAAGGACTGATGCTGCGCTGTTTTACGTCAGGCGGCAACCCCGTCCGCGAAGACCGCAAGGTCACCAAGGATCACATTGGGACGCCGTGGCCGTGGATTGCGCATCATCCTGCGAAATCCTCGACCAGCGACGTTAAGCCCGAACTCACTTGCCGAAGCCGAACACATCCTGGTGATAGACGCCGTCCTCGATCAGCCCTTCGAGCCAGGTCGAGCCCGCGAGATGATCGCCGCCGGTCTTGTCTGAATGAATCCTGATCAGTGTATCGCGTACCGCCGGAGCCATGAAACGGCCATCCCCGCACAGGAAGATCTGACCGCCCTGCCCGATGACGTCCCACACAGCGTCGCGCGCATCCCAGATCGCGTCCTGGACGTAGCGGTGCGGATGACCTGGTACCTGCGACCAGGCCATATGCAGGTCGACGACGCCGTCAGCCGCCCATCGTTCCATTTCTTCGCGGCACAGCCAGTCATGATCGGGATGGCGGGCACCGAAGAACAGATGGCACGGTGCTGTCGCGTTCAGCGCCGCGCGTTCCTGAATGAACCCGCGTAGCGGCGCGAAGCCGGTTCCCGGCCCGATGAGCACCAGCGGCACCGCGCCATCCTGAGGTGGTGCAAAGGGCGGGTTCGGACGGCGGAGATAGCCAAAGACATGCTCGCCGGGTGCCAGGTCACGCATGTGCGTCGAGGCAAAACCCTGATGCGTGCCGATGCCCGACCAGGCCGGGGCCTGCACGGTACCGACGATCAGGTCGGCGCTATCGGCGGTGACGAGCGGTGATGAAGCGATCGAGTAGAAACGCGGCGCGATAGCGGACGACAGTTCGACAAAACTGTCGAGCGTCAGTTCTGCGGCGGGATATTTGACCAGCAGGCCGAGCAGCGTGAGGCGCTTGTCGGAAACTTCCGCCTGCCACACTGCATCGTCGGTGAGCTTCGCCAATTCGCCCCTGGTGTGCGGGCAACGCGTCTGTGCAGCGACGACATCGAGCGCGCGGCGGGGCATCGGATCCTGGATCTCGACGAAGTCGGTCAGCAACTGCCGAACCGTGACCGTTCGTCCGACGGGCAAGTGACGAAACCGGCCGCTCGCACCCGTAGGAACGACCTGCATCGCGCCCGGCACGCCCAGCCGCTCGATCGCGAGATCCACGTGCTCCTTACGATTGCGGGCGTAGATGGCGATATGGTCGCCCGCGGCATAGACCTCGCCTTCAGGTAGCTGGATCGTGATGAACCTGGTCGATCCCCGCGGTCCTTCCTTGGCGAAATCCCACAGGCCGTCAGCAGGCCGGATCATCTCGTCGTTACGGACGATTTCCATCTCGACGGCTTGGTCGGGCAAGACGGCAGCGCGCGCATCGCGGCCATCGACAACTTGCAGCGACAGGCCCGACGCCTTGACTGCTTCCCCCGTGCTGCCGAGCGCTTCCCACAGATCCTTGAGGAATGTCGCGACGCCTCCGTCGAAGTCGCCGTCGCCATTGGCCTCACCGCGCGGACACAGCCGTTTGGCGCCCGTCGCTTCAAACGCCGCATCGACCTTCTTCGGAAAAGCCTGGTAGTTCGGCCATTGCGAGTTGCCGATGCCAAGCACCGCAAACTTGGTGTCCGGCCACTTCGCTTCAGCGAATTGCCCCGCATCGATGGCAGCCTCGGCAGCGAGTGCACTGTCGGGCGCTCGGCCATTGTAAGTCGCGGTCACGACCACGACGACCCGGTCCTCCGGCAGCGTGCCCAGTGCCTCGTTCATCGACACACAGCGCGCTTCGAATCCGTCCGCCGATGCCCGCTCGACGATTTCCTCGGCAATGTCGCGCGCGGTGCCGAGCGACGTGCCATAGACCACCGACAGGCGCTGTCCTGCTCCCGCCGCCGAGCCGATGTCCGCATTGCCCGACGATATCGCAACCGCTTCCCCGACCGTCAGCCGCTCGTTGGGTTTGCGCATCCGGACGCGCATCCAGAAGTCGTCAGGCTTGATCGATAGCGACTCCTTGAGCGTCATCCGGTAACCGCGCCGGTCGGAAATCGCGAATTTCTGCAGGATCATGGCGAGCGCGAGCTTCGCCTCGACCAGCGCGAATTGCCGCCCGATGCACGCGCGCGCGCCATTGCCGAACGGCTTGTACGCATGCGGATGGTGCGTTGCCTCCGCGTCGGGCAACCAGCGATCGATGTCGAACTCGTCAGGGCTTTCCCATGCGCTGGGATGGCGATGGAGGCCGGGCGCATAGACGTTCACCGGCCGGTCCTTGCGCATCCGCCACTTGCCGCCGATCACCTCATCCTCGAACGGCGCGATCGAAAATACGGGCGCGGTCGGCCACAGCCGCTGCGCCTCTTTCACGACACGCTCGATCACTTTCAGGTGCGCGAGATGTTCGTAGGCGGGGCGCGTATCGCCGGGCAGCACCCGGTCGACTTCGGCATAAGCCTGCGCAAGCACGGTCGGGTTGCGCAGCAATTCCATGAACGCAAATGTTAGCAGGCCCGAGGTGGTCTCATGCCCCGCGATCAGGAACGTCAGCACCTGGTAACGGATGTTTAGGTCGTCCAGCCCTTCGCCCGTTTCCGGGTCGACCGCCGTCAGCATCAGGTTGAGCAGGTCCTTGCCGTCGTTCGGATTCGCACGGCGCTGCGCGATGACCTCGTCCACCAGCGCATTCATTGTCGCAACGTCGGTATTGAACTGCGCGGTCGATTTCTTCGCGAACTTCTGCTGGATCGGCAGGCGCGTGATGACGTTCAGGACTTCGCTGAGCGCATCGCCGAGGCTCAGCAGGAACGGGTCGAGTTCGTCGCGTTCGAAACTTTCGAACCGGTGCCCGAAGCCAGCGATGGCGATGCTGTCGAGCGTCAGGCGCGTCATGTCGTCCGCGACCAGGATTTCTTCGCCCGCCAGCCGTTCCCATTTCGCGACCAGCTTGTCGCAGACCTCCAGGATCAGGTCATAATAGCCGCGCATCGACCGCTGGCTGAATGCGGGAAGCAATATGCGGTGCGCCTTGCCCCAGTTCGCCTCTTCGCTGAACGCGGTGAAGAGGCCATCACCCGCGAACTTGCGCACGACGCGCAGGCCGGGGCCGGGCATCTTGCGGAACCGCGTCTCGTCGCAAAGTTCGGCGACGAGATCGGGATCGGTCACGAACAGGGCGACACGGCTGCCGAACAGCAGCTTGAAGATGCCGGGGTCGGCAAAGCCGTTGCTGAGCTCGAGCAGGTGGCCGATCAGCCCGGCCTTCGGGATCTGGTGCAGGTTCCCCAGCAGCGGCAGGGTCTGCGGTGCAGGAATGCGTGCGCGCGCGTCGGCTGCTTGGCTCATCGTGCTCGTGGCCCCTCTCTTGTCGAGAGGGAGCCTAGGCACAGTCCAGCGGAGCCGCAATGGCTCCGGCAAAGGTTAGTTGGCGCCGACGGTCTTGCGCAGTGCCGCGACGAGCCCGCGGGTTTCCTCTTCGGTACCGATCGTCATGCGAAGCCCCTGCGGCAGTCCCTGCCCCGGTACCCACCGCACGATATAACCCTGCGCCATCAGTGCTTTATAGGCCTCCTCCGCCGTGACCGTTCCTTCGAACAGCACGAGGACGAAGTTCGCCTTCGATGGCACCGTGCGCAGCCCGGCGTTGCCGAGTTTTGCGACCTCGTCGTTGAACCATGCACGCCATTTGGCATTCTCGGTCCGACTGCGGTCGACGAAGTCGTGCGCGCCGAGGGCGGCGATGGCGGCTTTCTGGCCCGCTGTCGTGACGCAGAACGGCGCGCGGATACGGTGCATGGCCGCGACTGCTTCCGCCGAGCCATAGCCCCAGCCAATCCGTTCCGCAGCAAGCCCGTGGATCTTCGAGAAGGTTCGCGTCACGACGACGTTCGGTTGCGTACGTGCGAGATCGAGTCCCCCATCGTCTTCGTCGGCTTCCAGATATTCGGAATAGGCCTGGTCGAGGACGAGCATGACCGATGATGGCAAGCCCGCATGGAGCCGCGCGATTTCCGCTCGCGTAGAATAGGTGCCGGTCGGATTGTTGGGATTGGCTATGAACACCAGTCGCGTGCGATCGGTCACTGCTGCCAGGATCGCATCCACATCGGTGCCGAAGTCGCGGTCGGGCGCCACGACCGGTGTCGCGCCCACACGTCGTGCGGCGATGTCGTAAACGGAAAAGCCATAGCGCACATAGACGACTTCATCGCCCGGCCCGGCGTACGCGCCGGTCACCAGATGCAGGATTTCGTCCGATCCGGTCCCGTAAATGATTCGCGCGGGATCGAGATCGTGTGCGGCGGCAATCGCGCCGCGCAAATCCGCTGCACTGGCGTCCGGATAGCGAAAGAGATCGCTTTGGTGCGCGGCGAATGCAGCGCGGGCTTCGGGGCTGGTCCCCAGCGGATTTTCATTAGACGACAATTTCACCGGCGGCGTGTCGCCCTCGATCGTCGAGCGGCCGGGAACATAGGGTGCGATCGCCATGATCCATGGCTTGGGAAGCGGTGCTGACATGGCGCCGCCCCTACAGCCGGGCATCACACCTGCGCAAGATTATTGCGCTCTCTCAACGAGCATTTACGCCGTACAAACGAAAAGGGCCGGTCTTTCGACCGGCCCCCTCGTTAACATTCCTTGCGGAATGAAAAGGCTTATTGGCCTGCGCCAGCGCCGTACGTGATTTCCACGCGACGGTTCTGAAGCTCGCGGACACCGTCCGCAGTCTGAACACGCAGGTTGGTTTCGCCGAGTGCCTGGGTGGTGATGACACCGCCCGCGATACCCTTCGACTGCATGTATGCGCTGACCGCATCGGCACGACGCTGCGAGAGGCCGAGGTTGTACTTCGGGGTACCCGACGTGTCGGTGTAGCCACGGAGTTCGACCGCTGCGTTGCCGCAGTTGGCATAGTTCGCAACCGCACCGTCGAGGATGCTTGCTGCTTCCGGCGTGACGTCCGACTTGTCCCACTCGAAGAACACGATGAACGGTCCGGGAGTGCAAACCGGCGGCGGCGGAGGCGGCGGAGCCGGTTCCGGCGGCGGCGGGGGAGGCGGCGGGGGCGGCGGCGGAGGCGGAGGCGCTGCCGGTTCGCCGAAGTTGTAGATCAGGCTGCCCAGGATCGAGTGCGACCGGAAGCGGCCACGCTCTGCACGGCCCAGCGCGTCGACGACATCGACACGGTCGGCGTTGAAGAAGCGATACTTCAGGCCAACGTCGATGTGATCGCTGAGCGGAGCACGGACACCGGCGAGTGCCTGATAGGCAAACACGGTATTCGAGTCGTTCAGGAACGAACCGGTGTTGATCGAGTAGTTCGAGAACTTCACGCGTGCGACACCGGCACCACCGCCGACGAAGCCCTGCAGGCCGTCTTCGTCACCAAAGTCGAGCAAGCCGTTGATCATGAAGCTGAGCGCGTTGGTCTTGCCCGAATAGGGACCGACACCTGCCGCTGCGTTGGCGAGGCCAGTGCCGCGGAAGGTCGCTACAGAGCTGCTGTACGTGTCAGCGCGCGATTCCTTATAAGCAACTTCCGCTTCGAGACGGAACATGCCGAAGTCGTAGCCGATGATGCCGTCGACATCATAAGCCTTCTTCTGCTTGGCAGTAGCCTGGTCAGGAACGCCGGCGATCGTGAACTTGATGTCCTCGACGATGGCGGCACCACCTTCGACGCCGATGTACCACGCCTTGTCCCGGGCGAGAGCCGGGCCTGCGATCGCGGTGGAGGCAAGCGCCATAACGATGGCTAGCTTCCGCATATGAATCCCCTTTCACTTTTGTCGCATTGACAGTCTGTTGCCCTAACCAATGCCGTAACGACTGGCAAGCGCACAAATCAGCCAATTGTTGCCGAAATGTCGCACTCGCCCGCCATAACTATTGGCAGGATCGCCCGCACAACCGTCGATTTGTTGAAAGGTTCCTCGCTTGATCGAGATTATGTTCGTGCGCTCAAATTTCTATCGCTCCGTGTGTCCTTAATGCATCAAGGATAAGTGCGATGCAGGCTCGCGCCTCCGCATCGACGATCATGCCGCCAGAAGGCTCCGCGATGGCGGGCTGCCGCGCACCGACGACCTGATCCCCGTCGATCAAGAGCGCGCTTGCCCGGACCCGACCCTTTTCCCACTCACCGCCAATCCTCAACACCTGGACAGCGTCGGCGAGGCTCCACGCAGTCATTCCGTCGAATGGCGCCGTGAACCGCCAGCCGCCCGCGGTCCAGGTGGCAAGCGCGCCGTCCTGCCCCGACCAGTCACCGGTGGCACCCGTACCGACGATCCAGCTTTGCCCGGCTACCGGCGCGACCGGAACCGATGGAGGTGCGACCGACACGACAACGGCCTGCGTGATTGAATCGAGCAAGGCCGTCGCGTAGAAGTAGACGTACGGCTTCGACGTATACGGATCGCGCAGGATCGCGGTCTCGCCGCGTTCGGCGATGAGGTAGCCGGCCTGGAAATTGCCGAAGGCGATCGACAGGCTGTCGGTGGCGATGTCGGGCATGTCCTCTGCCTCGACCACCGGATAGCCGAGCAGCCGGTCGGCATTCCCCTCGGTCAGCGCCGGTTGCCACAGGAAAGCGCCGTCGGTCGTCTTGAACTTGCGCACCGTTGTCAGTGTCTTCGAATTCATGACCCAGACGGCGCCCTGGCGATAGGGCGGGCGGAGGGACTGGACGAGATCGACCAGCTTGTCCTGCGGGTTGCTCGCCGCGAATGCACCGGTCGCACCGGAGGGCACATATTGCAGCGTCCCGAACGCGCGGACGCCGTCACCCGTGGCCGCGATCGGCCCTTGCAGGAACCCCTTGGGCCAGTTGGTGCCGTTGCCGTTCACGAACGCCGCACCTTCGGCACGGGCGAATTCGGTCGCGATCTCATCCGCCAGCCACGCCTCGACATCGAACGCCGCGTCATCGAGCATGAACTGCGACGCCGCGGGGTTGGCATAGAGGTCGCCCATCGGCGGCACGATCTCGTTGAACGCGGGCGTGCCCGTTTCCGGCCGCGCTGCCGTTTCCGCGGCCCAGCCGCTCGCGACGCCGTTCTGCGTGACGAGCTTGCGGTATCCCGCGGACCCCACCGTCACGACGTTGGCGATACGGCGGATCGGCGAAATGGTTTTCAGCGTCGCATCGATCCGCGCATCGATCTCGCGCGGCACCGCATAGCCGCCGTCGGCGTTCGTCGTTCCGGTAAAGCTCTTCGCCTCCACCATCTCCCCGCGCCGCAGGAATCCGTCGAAAGCACGCGATGCCGCGGGCGGGGTCGCCGCCAGCACGGGGCGTTCCGGGGGCAAGACGATGTCGTCGAACGATGCTTCCAGCGTGTCGGCCTTGGTTTCGTAATCCATGCTTAGTTCTCCTGTGAAATTTCGATTGCATGCACCCGCGCCAATGGCTGCATCGGGCTGCGCACAAGGCTGACTTCGACCAGTTCCAGCCGCGCGAGTTCGCGCACCGCGCCCAACCGCGCCGCCTTCACCCGGTATCCGAACGACAGCCCGGTCCCCGCCGCGACCGGCGCATGCGTTCGCCCGATGACGCGCAAGCCCCGCGCGTCCTCTGCGATGCTATCCACTACCCCTACGGGACGCCGCGGATCATGCTGCCAGTACAGGGGCACCGGCGCGGCCACCCCCGTGAATGCGCCGCGACGGATGACGTCCCCGCCCCGGTCCACACGGTCGAACAGCGCCGCGTAACCGGCGAAACGGGTCACCTGCGCACCAGGTCGGTCAGCCCCAGCTTCATCGCAACGCCGATCAGCACCGCGGCAAGGATCGCGCGCACGACCCAGCCGACGACTGCGTTGCGTGCCGAAGCCTTCGCGTCCCGCCATGCCTTCAGCAGCTGGCGAAGCTCGTTCATGTCGTCGCGCGCCGCCTCATCGGCCAGGCCCAGTTGCGCCAGCGCCCGCCGCGCGCCCATTTCCGACGCATCCTCGAGTATCGTCACTTGTTCGGGTGTCATTTCATCCTCCATGAAAATCCGCCCCTTGAGGGGCGGCGGAGCGAAGCGGAGGGGGTGATGCGCATGTTCGCGCAGCCCGCGTATCGACGGCTTTTTTCTCACCCAAGCGCTTCGCGCTTCCGCCCCTCAAGGGGCGGATTGCAGGTTAAGACCCAGCATCGCCCGCTTCTCGTCGGCCGACAGGAAGTCCGCCGCCGTCACTTGCGACCACAGCCGTTCGCGATCCTCGCTGAGCGCGCTCACCCGGTCGGGATCGACCGCCAG
Source organism: Pseudomonadota bacterium (assembly GCA_040388515.1). GTDB lineage: Bacteria > Pseudomonadota > Alphaproteobacteria > Sphingomonadales > Sphingomonadaceae > Sphingomonas_O. The sequence continues at coordinate 126,836 of JAZKBQ010000009.1, forward strand.
CGACAGGCCCGGAAAATGCGGCCGCAGTCCCTGCGCAATGGCATTCAGGATCAGGGCCGCCATCGGCAGCACCGACAGCCGCCACAGCGCCTTGTTCGCCTCGCGATAATTGGCGTAGGTCGCGTCGCCCGGCAGTCCCAGCAGCATCGGCGGCACGCCGAACGCCAGCGCGATCTCGCGCGCGGCCGCCGCCTTCAGCCCGACGAAATCCATGTCGGCCGGGGTCAGCGACAGCGGCTGCCACTTCAAGCCGCCCTCCAGCAGCAACGGCCGCCCCGCATTCCCCTGCCCCGAGAAATTCGCATCCAGTTCGCTGCGCAACCGCGCGAACTGTTCCGCCGCCAGCACCGCCCCCGGCTCGCCGGGATCGTAGGTCAGCGCGCCGCTGGGCCGTGCGGCATTGTCGAGCAGCGCCTTGTTCCACCGCGTCGCCGCATTGTGGATCGCGATCGCCCCCGCCGCCGCGCCCAGGCAACCGAGGCCATAATGGTCGTCCAGCGGATGCGCCGCCTTCACATGGATGACCGCCGGGTCCCCGTGCCCATTCTCGGCCGGCAACCGCGTCACCACCGTTCCTGCACGATAGAGATAGGCCACGGGCCATCCGCGCGCGTCGGTTTCGATCGTGACGCGATCGGGTCGCAACGCGAACAGCTCGCGCGGACGCCCCTCCGCATCGCCCAGCACCTGTACGAACGCATTGCCGTGCAACAGCAACTGCATCGCGATCGTCTCGACCAGCCCCTGCCCGCCCGATGTCGCCGTCACCAGCGCCAGCGCGCTCGCGTCAGAAGCCGAAACCGGCGCACTCCCAGCCGCCTCGCTGACCAGCCGCACCGCGCGCTGCGCGACCGGATTGCCGACGAACCCGTCACGCACCTGTGGCTCATATGCGATGGGCCATTCACCCTGCGACGCGTTCGCGCCCCAAGTGGAAAACCCACGCGAAAGCGCCGGACGCGACCCGTCGCGCCCGGCAGATTTCCTGCCGAAGAATTTCATCTGTCACTCCCGCAAAAGCCCGAATGGTGACCCATCGCGCTTAACGTCTCATTTTGGGACGCCGAAAAATGGAACAATTTTAACGGCTTGCGGCCCTGTGACCGCTCGCTTAACGCCAGATTAACACCTGCGAAACCGATCCGCGGCTTTGCATCCACCAAGGAAGAACATCGATGAAAAGCCTTTATGTCCTCAGCGCATTCGCCGCCGTCGCCGGCGCGACCAGCGTTTCGGCCGCCGTCATCACCGTCGACCAGGGCCCGGCGTACCAGTCGGCCTACGACAATGGCTCGATGGGCGCGGGCCGCGCGATCAGCTTCCGTGCGACGCAGAACTTCTCGATCACGTCGATGGGCGTGGACCTGAGCGTCCTGTCGGCCGACGCGACCAACTACACCTACCAGATCTACAGCAGCACCGATGGCCACAGCGTCGGATCGCTGCTCGCGTCGACAGTGTTCCAGTTGGGCACCGGCACCGGATATCGCGACCAGGCGCTGAACTTCGCGTTCAATTCCGGTTCGTATTACGTCGTAAACTTCAAGCGCGTCGATGGCTCCAACCTGGGCGGCCTCGGCACGCACTATGCGTACGAAGACGCGACCTCGCAGATCAGCTACGGCCCGTTCACGGTGGTCGAAGGGTTCGAAGGTACGCCGATCAACAACAGCAACCCGCTGCTCATCTACACCCGTTTCAACACGACGCAGGCGAACGCCGCGGTTCCCGAACCGGCCACCTGGGCGATGATGATCGGCGGCTTCGGCCTGGTCGGCGCATCGATGCGCTATCGTCGCCGCAAGACGACCGTCAGCTTCGCCTGATCGCCCGACCCCCGCGCTTTCGCGCGGTGAAGGGGACCGAAGTCGGCCCGCCGGAACATTCCGGCGGGCCGATTTGCGTTGGTGTTCCGGACTTGCAGCCCAACCCTGCCCTCCGTTCCGCTCCGCCAGCCGATTCGACGCCCATACGGATGCGTTCGCACTGCTCGTCATGCCGCCAATGTTGCGCTCCAAGAAAAGCGAAGGGCCGGTCGACGGTGGAGATCGCTCTCCCGCCGCCCCGGCCCGAATCGGTTTATCTCGATGTTGCCTTTTTCTAACCAAACAGCGTCACGATGTCAATTATTATTTTCCATATAGGTTATTTAATCGGTTTTTGATGCTTCACGGTTGCGGGATTTGACTCCCCCTCTCCGAAAGGCCACCTTCGCTGCATCGACGGGTCCAGCCGAGAGCATGTCGTCGAGACAGCCAATGGAAAGCTGCCGCTTACAAGCCGGAGCTTTGCCGTGAGCGATGCTGATCGGGAATATTTCGTATTCCGTGCCGAGGACGAACGCGCACGGGCCGAAGCGGCTTGTGACCCGAACATCGCCCGTATCCATCTCGATCTTGCGACAAAATATGAGGAGCTGGTTGCGCTTCTGAAGAAAGAACCACCCCGCTAGTCCGCTTCGGATTCATCGCGGAGTTGGGCGTATTTCTCCGCCAGCCGTTCGTAATCGTCGGCCATCTTGTTCAAGATTTCGCGAACGCCGTCGGTGTCGCTTGCTGCGGCCTGGCGTCGGCATTGAGCAGCCAGATCTCTCGCGCGATCTTCTGCACTCTGTGCCATCCGCTGTCTCCGCACACTCGGGAGCGAGCAATCGTCCCGGGCATTGCTCACTAACGCCCGGGATGCTCGGCGGTTCAAAGCGTCGTTGCGAAGAGTCCCTAAGCCGCGCGTTGCAGGATCTTGTGATCCACCCCGCGCCACTTCGCAAAACTCGGCCGCGCGTGCATGGTCTTCGCCCAGGCGCACAGCTTCGGATAAGTCCCGTCGCACGGCGCGCCATCGCACAGGTTCATGTTGGCCAGCACCGACGCGACCGAGATGTCCGCCACGGTCAGCGTGTCGCCGACCAGGAATTCCCCGTCGATCTGGGTTTCGAGATACGCATAGACCGCTGGCATTTCGGTCGCGAGTGCGGTGTCCGCGGTCGCCAGATCGCCTTCGCGCCCGATCAGCGGGGCGACCACGCGGTTGAAGAACACCTTGCCCCCGATCGGCATCGCAATGGTGTCGGCGAATTCCTCGAACCAGGTCACCCGCGCGACGTGGCGCGGATCGGCGGGCATCAGGCGCCCGTCGGGATATTTCGCTTCCAGGTAAGCGATGATCGCCGTCGAATCCGAAATCGTGAAGTCGCCGTCGCGAAACCCGGGCATCTTCCGGAACGGGCTGGCCTCCGCAAAGTCGGGATCGGGCGATCCGATGCCGATCATCTTGAGTTCCAGGTCCAGTCCGCGCTCTTCGCCATAGACCATGACCTTGCGCACGAACGGCGACAGCGACGCACCATAGACGATCATATCTGCTCTCCCTGATTATGACCGCAGGTTACGCCACGATCATGTCAGTTTCAAGATGAAACCAGTTGTACTTGTTACCATGACGCAACGATGTACGATGACTTCAGGCACCATTCACCCGCCTCGTGCGTTACCACGCCACACCTTTACTCGTTCCGGGAGAGAGACGATGCGTAAGATGATTTTCGGCCTGATGCTGGCCGCAACTGCTGTTACCGCAATGCCGGCCACCGCGCAGACCCGCGCCGACGACGCGCGCCTGCAGGCCGCGCAGGACCGCATGGACCGCGCGATGGCCGACTTCCGCGCCGAACTCGACCGCTATCGCTCGCTGCGTGGCAGCAGCTATCAGGGCGGCGGATATGGTGGTGGTTATGGCGGCGGCGGTGCTGCCTATAACGACGACCGTTACGAAAACGGCTACGACGCCTCGCGCTATTATCGCGACGATCCGCGGTACCAGGAACGCACCCTTGCCGCCGACGACCGCGTCTATCGCGGCAACGACGGCCGTTATTACTGCAAGCGCAGCGACGGCACGACCGGCCTGATCCTGGGCGCCGCAGGTGGCGGCATCCTCGGCAACGTCATCGACGGCGGCCGTTCGCGCACCGTGGGCACCTTGCTGGGCGCAGCGCTCGGCGGCCTTGCCGGCCGTGCGGTCGAGCAGAACCAGCAGCAGGTGAAGTGCCGCTGAGGCGAATTCGGTAGATTTGGTTCACGCGAAGACGCGAAGGCACCATCCCTTCCCTCGCCATTCCCGCGAAGGCGGGAATGACGGGACAGGAGAAACTTCGCGGCTTCGCGGCTTCGCGTGAACCACCAATCCCTCAGCCTCCAACGACCTCTACCGCCGGGACCGGCGACCCGTTCCAGGTAAATCGCAGCGTTGCTCCCTTGCGCACATGCGTCACCAGCGCGGGCCGGAACAACGCGACGCATGTTCCCCCGGCATCCCGCACGCTGGGATAGACGACGCCCAGCGCACCGCTTTCCAGCAGCCTTTCGGCCAGCCCCTGTGCCGCGACATAGCTGGCGGGGTCGAGGCAGTCCGCCCACGCGCCTGTGCGCACATCGTGCAGGTCGGCGGCGACGTCGGACAGATAATCGTCATAGGTGACGTGATCGTCCCACACGCCGATTTCGGCATAGTCGACGGCGCGGTGGAACGCGACCTCGGCGACGCTGGTCGCGCGGTCGTACGCGGCATACCAGGCGCCGCGATCCGGCCCGTTGAACCGCGATCCGCTGGGGTGCGCATGGGTGAAGGCCGCGTTGACGATGCTGGCATGGGGCACGCCGAAGATCAGTTCGTGGGGGCCGATGCCGGGCAGTCGGCCGCCGTCCGCCAGCAATCGCTCGTTCGTTGCGCCGTCGAGATCGAACAGGTCGGCGAGCAGCGCGTCGTCCCCGCCCGCCAGCCGCGCGAGGACCGAATCCTGGCTGTATTTCGACGGGATCAGCCGGTGGGTATCGGCGCGGGCGATACTGGTGACGGGCGGCGTATCGGGCAGTGCGTCAGGGGATGTCACACCCCGCCGCGCCGCGCATCGAGCAACCGGCGCAGCGTCGCCATCGCGGGCACGCCGCCGGTCTTGAGATAGTCGAGCGGCGTGCGCCCGCCGAACATCGGGTTGCTGTTGGGCAGCGTCATCCAACGATCGGCAAGCGCTTCGCCATAGAGGATATTCAGCGCCTTGAAGATGCCGGTCAGGTACGAAATCCGCGTCAGCCGGTCGGTGTCGAGCACCCGGTCGGGCTGCTTGCGCCATTCGTAGAACGGCCCGTTCGACAGGCCGCCCAGCAGTGCGCGCGCATCCTCGTCACGCAATTTCCACGCCGCGGCGATCGCGAAAAACCCGCGTAGCGCCGAATGGCTCAGCCGTGCGCGTTCGGCCTTGTCCGACAGGTCGACGGGCGGCGGCGGCGCGTAGCGCGTGGCGGGATATGGCTGGAATGCGGTTGCCATCATTGTCTCCGATTACGGATAATATAGATTACTGATCCGGAATTTACAAGTATACGACGGTCGCGACGTCCGGCGATGCCTTGCCCGCCACGGCGGCCCGCCATTCGGGAACGGCGTCGGCCAGTCCGGTTGCGCCCTCGATCTTCACCAGCTTCGCTGCCTCGGTTGCGAAGGCGCGCCATGCCTGCGCGACCGCCGCCTGGAATCCGCCCGGCCCCAGTTCGGCGATCGTCGTCGCGACATGGTCCGGCGCGAAGAACAGGATTGGCTTCGGTCCTGCCACTTCGCGCGCGCCGAACCCGCCACGATTCTGCCAGTCGGTCACGCCGACCAGACATGAGTATTTCAGGGCATCGCCCAGCACCGCGTGTAAGCGGCTTAGGGTTTCGCCATTGCCCGCGAAATCGACCGAGACGGCGGGGCCGCTGCCCAGTTCGCCGATCTCGTCATAGCCCAGCACGCGGTCGTACAATCCCGTCCGCTCGACGAAGCCGATGTTGCGGGCAGAAGTCAGGCCGACGCGCTCGACCTGCGGGCTGGCGGTGCGCGCGACATGCGCCAGCGCCATCGCGGTCTTCGACGACGCGCTGGTGACGACCAGCCGCTTCGCGCCCAGCCACTCCTGCCGCCGGAACATCGCCTCGATCAGGAACGATGTCATGAACAACGGCTCGAACACCGCACGTACATCCTCCCCGCCCGGCACATGGCCCGGGTCCGCATCCAGCCGCCGGTACTGGTTGTAAACCGCCGCCCGCGCCGCCCGGTGCGCCGCGCCGTCGGTGAACCCGCTCGCGCCGATTTTCACTGGCTCCACAACAAGATGCGTCGCCATCGGCAGGTAACCGTAGACGCCCTCCCCGACCGTCAGTCCCGTGTCCCCTGCATCGACGACGCGCGCATGCCCCCAGACGGGCACAATCCCACGACCGGCCTCCCCTGTAGGAAAAAAGTCCCAATACCCGAACGCCTCGCCAATGGCGGCGTAGGTGACATTATTGGCGGTCACGGCAAACTGCTCGACCGAAAGCAGTGCCTGGCCGGGTTTCAACGCCGGAAGCGGAAGGTCCTCGACGCGCGCATCGGCAATAGCGGTCTTCGCGACGGTGATCTGCTGCGGCATCCTGCTCTCCCTGTTCGGAGAGCAGCCTAGCGCGCGACGGGCACCCCGAACAGGTCGTGATCGTCGGCATCCTCGATCGTCACCGCCACGATATCGCCCTGTGCCAGCCCGCCGGCGTCGCGCAGGAACACGCTGCCGTCGATCTCCGGCGCATCGGCCTGCGACCGCCCCGTCGCGCCACCTTCATCGTCGACCTCGTCGATGATCACGTCGAGCGTGCGACCGACTTTGGCCGCCAGCTTCTCGGCACTGATCTGCGCGGTCAGCTCCATCAAGCGGGCGTAGCGCTCTTCCTTGACCGCCTCGGGCACCGGATCGGGCAGGTCATTCGCCGCCGCGCCCTCGACGGGTTCGAAGCGGAACGCGCCGACACGGTCGAGCTGCGCTTCTTCCAGCCAGTCCATCAGATACGCGAAATCGTCTTCGGTCTCGCCCGGGAAGCCGACGACGAAGGTCGATCGGATCGCGATGTCGGGACAGATCTCGCGCCAGCGCTTCACGCGCTCAAGCACCTTGGCCTCGTTCGCCGGCCGCTTCATCGCGCGCAGCACATTGGGGCTGGCATGCTGGAACGGGATGTCGAGATAGGGTGTGATCAGCCCCTCTGCCATCAGCGGGATGACCTGATCGACGTGCGGGTACGGATAGACATAGTGCAGCCGAACCCAGGCGCCGAGACTACCCAGTTCGCGCGCAAGATCGGTCATGTGTGCGCGCACTTCGCGGCCATGCCACTCGCGCGGCTGGTGGCGGATATCGACACCGTAAGCCGACGTATCCTGCGAGATGACCAGCAACTCGCGCGTCCCCGCCGCGACCAGCTTTTCCGCCTCGCGAAGAATCGCATCGGGCCGCCGCGAGACTAGGTCGCCGCGGATGCTGGGGATGATGCAGAACGAACAGCGGTGGTTGCAGCCCTCCGAAATCTTGAGGTAGCTGTAGTGCCTCGGCGTCAGTTTCAGCCCGCTGTCGGGAACCAGGTTCAGGAACGCGTTCTTCGGCATCGGCGCCGCGTCGTGCACCGCGCCGACCACCGCCTCGTATTGATGCGCACCGCTGATCGCGAGCACCTTGGGGAAACGCGCGCGGATCATCTCTGCTTCCTGGCCCAGGCATCCGGTCACGATCACGCGGCCGTTCTCGTTCAGCGCCTCGCCGATCGCCTCGAGGCTTTCCTCTTTCGCGGAATCGAGGAAGCCGCAGGTGTTGACCAGCACGACGTCCGCACCCGCATAGTCAGGCGACAGGCCGTAACCGTCGGCGCGCAGCTTGGTCAGGATACGTTCGCTGTCGACCAGTGCCTTGGGACAGCCGAGCGAAACCATGCCGACTTTCGGCGGGGTGGGAAGTGTTGTTGCCATGGGAGGCCGCGCACATAGGCGCGAATGGGGGAAAATGCCAGATGCAGTGACCAGCGGCTACCAGCCCGATCCGCCGCCTCCACCGCCACCGCCGCCCGACGAGCCGCCACCGCCCGAACCGCTGCTGCTGCTCGGCGACGTCGACGCCGACGACACCGTACTCGCCAGCGAGGATCCGACCGTGTTCGCAAAGCCGCCGGGATCGTCCCAGAAGTTACTGCTGCCACTGTACCAGCCGACCGAATGCGCTGCCGTCCCCGCCGCTGCGGCCGCGGCCAGCACGCTCGCGAACTTGTCGGCCCAGCGGTTTTCGACGTCGAGCGCGATTGCGTAGGGCAGGTACCGTTCGAACAATTCGGGCGTCTTTTCGGGTGGATGCATCGCCTCCAACCGGTCCTCTTCGGTAATGCCCAAATAATGCTTGAACCCGGCGATCCGGTCCATCACCGCGCGGCCTTCTTTCGTCGGCGCGTACATCCAGCGGAAGGCCGTGAAGGCGACCGGCAGCATCAGCAGCGGCGCCAGCACGACGAACGCCCCACCCTTCAGTGCCGCCACGATCGTGCCGAGCGCGAACATACCCGCCACACCGCAAAGTACGACCACGACCGCCCAGACAGCAAAAGCAGCGCAGCCCTTTGTATTCCGGGCGACTGTGCCCAGCCACCAGGCGATGCCCAGCATGGCGACGGCGGAGATCGGAATGCCGAACTGTTCGATCGGTCCGGATGTCGGGTCGAACAGCACAGCGATCATCGCCAGCAACAACACCGCAACCGCAATCGCGAGCAGCCCGCCCCACGACCAGCCGACGTTCTTGCGGAACATCGTCTCTCCATAATCGCGCTCCAGCCCTGTTTCGAGCGCACGGCGTGCCGATTGCAGCGTCGAATGGTTCTCCTGCTTCAGTTCCAGGCTGTCCCCCGCACCGAAGAGGCCGCTGAGCATCGCCGCCTCGGGCCGCGGGATTGCCTGTGCGCCCGCACCCGTCATCCGGCTGACCGTTGTTGTGCCGCTGGTGAACCAACCGCCCTTTTCCTGGTCGATGTGCAGATGCCCGCGTACGCCCAGATAAACCATTGCTGACGAGAACGCGTCGTTGTCGAAGCTCATTTTCGAGATATAGCGCGCCGCCGCGGGACTCAAATCATCGGGCGGCGTAAAGATGGGCACGACCGGCCCTGCGCGCGGGCCACGGCCGACCTTCAACCAGGCGTTGAAATAATAGCCGATCAGCGCCGCCAGCGCTGCGAAGGCCGCGGTGATCGCTGCCCAGTCCTGCAGCCACCATCCAGCTTTCTGCCGGTCGCTGGGCGCGTCGAGTACGCCTTTCGGAAAGGCGGCGGCGACGGTCAGCCCCTGTTCGGCGGCCAGTGGCGCGGTGGTGCGGAACGCGATGAAACCGGGGCGCTCCTCAATGACTTCGGCGTTCTTGTCGGCCGCCCCCTGCGCGCCAGTATAGACGGCGCGGTCGCCGAACTTCGCCGCGCTCGGGAGCGTAATCCGCGCCTCGGCCTCGTCGATCGGGAAGGTCCAGCCCGTGCCCGTCGCGTTCCAGTACAGTTCGTCGCTGGTCTCGCCGTAGTGAATTTGCCGGGTGCTGCGATAATGGATCACGTAGGTATGGACGCCGATCGGCAGGATCACGTCGGCGTTGCCGATGCGGATGCGCACGCCATTCGACAGCGTCATCCGTTCCCATGGCTCGTCCTGCCCGTCGCGCTGGACGGAAACCACCTCGAACCCGACGGTGGTCTTCTGGCCCATCGCGGTCGTGTAGCTCGTCGGGAAGTCTCGCTGGATACCGCGGTTGATCGACTGGTTGAGCGCAACCAGCTTGATTGTCTCCGTAACGTCCAGCGCGCCATCCCGGGCGATGGTCACGTCGCTGACGAAGCTCAGGATTCGCTCCTCGCCGCGCGACAAGGTGATGGCCTCCGCCATCCGCGCCTGTTCGGGTGTCAGTCCTTCAGGCGTCAGCGCCTGCACCCGCGCGGCGGCGGGCATCAGCAGCAAAACGGCAAGGATCAGGCGCAGCAGCGTGCGCATTGCCCCTACCCCTTTGCGCCGCCGAAACTCACCGTTGGCGCGACCTGCAATTTCGGGATGTCGTCGGCGTAGGGCTCTTCTTCCTTGAAACCGAAGGGCCCGGCGATCAGATTGTTCGGGAACGATTGCACGCTGGTGTTCAGGTCGCGCACCGTCGCATTATAATACCGCCGCGCGCCCGAGAGTTCTTCCTCGATCTGGCTCAACTCATCCTGCAACTGCCGGAAGTTCGCATCGGCCTTCAGGTCGGGATAGGCTTCAGCCACCGCGACCAGCTTTCCGATCATGCCGGTGAATGCGGCATCCGCCGCCGCCGTCGCGCCCACGCCCTTTGCCGCAGTTGCATCGGCCCGGTGCGCCGTCACCTGGTCTAGCACGGCGCGTTCATGGCTCGCATAGCCTTCGACCGTCGCGACAAGGTTTGGCACCAGATCAGCGCGCCGGCGCAACTGCACCGTGATTCCGCTCCATGCTTCGCGCACCAGCGCGCGCTGACGCACAAGCTGGTTGTAGATCATCACCAGCCCGAGCAGCGCGATGACGATGCCGCCGATCAATATCCAGGTGAGCATGCCCCAATCTCCCCGTGTCCAGGCCACCAGTGGACCACAAATCGACAACGGTGGCTAGCGGACGATTGTTGCCATCTGACGTCGACCGCTATAGCGGAGCATTCACGCTTCCTTGCCGAAGCGGGCGCTTAGCTCAGTTGGTAGAGCATCTCGTTTACACCGAGAGGGTCGGCGGTTCGAGCCCGTCAGCGCCCACCATCATAACCGCGGAAAAACGCCATTTTGTGGTATTACCTCAGGATCGATGCGAGTTGCTCGCCGTCCTGTGTATCCGCCGTGTATCCAGATTGAGCCGACGAAGATCGTCAGATCGCCCGAGCGAATTACGAAATCTTGCATCATACAATAATCCCTTTGACATTGGGATTATGTCGTGAGACACAGGCGACATGACAAATGGAATCACATTTCACATGGACGCAAGAATGAACCAGCGCGGTATCACTGCCGACCTGGTCAACTTGACGTTACAATACGGCGCTTGGGATGGAGACCGCTGTCAGCTCAGCCAGAAATCAATCGACCGTCGCCTCGCTGAGATCGACTGTGAGAAAAGGCGGCTTCTCCGCGCACGCGATAAAGGCGGGCTCACGGTCGTCGAGGCTGGCGGCACCCAAATCACCGCCTACGCAATGAAAAAGCTGAAAGGGCGGCTTGGCCATGCATGACACATTGGTCGGCCGGATCACGCGCCGGCTTTACACGCACGGCATCACCGGAAGTGATGCACGCCTGGGTGCGGTGGCCCTCGTTATTGCGTGGTTCGAGGACCGCCAGAGCGAGAATCCCCGGGACCTGTTTCAGTCATTGTCGCGGCGCCTGAATGGCGGCGTCCGCGCCGACGGATTGTCTGCGGCTGCAGACTGGCTCGAGGATCCGGGTTTCTCTAACACGCAATGGGATGTGCTCGCCGCAGCTCAGGCGGACCTGAGACGCTCTCCACCAAGGCCGATAGACTGGACAGCGGAACTCGACGCCAGCTTTGTCGACCGGCGGTTCGTCGCCGACCCTGGGCCAACGACCAGTGTTGCAAAGTCGCTCAATCGCGTTCTCGACATTCCGCCATCCGAAAGCTGTGCCTGCATGTTTGCGGGGGCAACGTCGCTTGCCTGGGAAATGAGCGGCAGCCGCCCGGTGACACTATTCACCGGCGACCGCGATGTCGCGATCATCGTCGCGCTGCTGGCACGCTCGGCCAGCCGCAGCCTGTCGGTTGATCGGCGCAACCCGATGGACGGCACGTTCATGCCATCCAATTTCATGGACCGACCGGTCGATCGGGAGCCGCCTTTCGAACATTTCGATCATATCGTCACCCTGCCGCCGTTCGGAATGCGCGTTCAGACCGGGGAGCAGAAGGGGCTCCCGTTCGAGGCGGCCCAGATCGAGCGATTGATGCCGCGCGCGACCCGCAGTTTCACGACCATCGTCACCGACGGTGCGCTGTTCCGCGAACACCGTCAGGAAACCGCGTTCAGGCAGAATCTGGTCGAGCAATATGATGCGACCGTGATGTCTCTGCCCAGTGGCATTTTCACGCCGGCAAGCGGTGTTCTCGCCAGCATCATCAGGCTCGAGCGGAACCCTTCCAAACGATCTGTGGCGATGGTTGACGGCCGCGCCATGGAAAGGGTGTCGACCGGAAAGGCACTGGAACAGCAAATCGCACGCCATCTGGAAGCGTTTCACGACCTTCGCCCTCGCGACGAGGACCGCCGCGTCGTGGTTGCGTGGAACGCGCTGAAAGCGTCCGGTTTCAGCCTGCTACCCGACCGGTATGTGACATCGGAGACCCTCGCGCGGATCGACGATTTCCTCCGAGACCGTCCGACGGCCACGTTGGAACAGGTTGCCACGATCGAACGGGCCAAGGCGCCCGTGCAGATACGCGACCCCGGCGAGGATCCGCCGCTGACCGCCATGGAAATTGCCCCGTCCGATCTGGAGGGGGGCATTGTCCGCACCCCCGGGCGTCAACTGGCGTTCGAAAAGAACCAGGCGAGCGCCATCGCCAAGATCACCGTCCAGCCCGGCGATGTACTGGTCAGCATCAAGGGCAATGTCGGCCTGGTCGGCCTGGTCGGCATGGATGCAGACCTTGCAGCAATTATGAACGACCCCTGGGTCGTCTCGCAAAGCCTGGCCATCATCCGCCTGAAACCCGGCGGCCCGATTGCATCGTCCGAAGTTCTGAATGCCATCCTCACCGCGCCATGGGTTCAGGAGAAACTGGAGAGCATGAGCGGCGGGGCCACGGTCCGCACGCTTCCGATCAGTGCGCTGCGATCCTTATCGATCCCGATTCCAACGCGCGAAGCGGCCGACCGCGTGGCGCAGGATCTGGCCGACGTCGACAAACTCCGCACCAGGGCTGCCGATCTTGTTCGCAATATCGACGAAACCCGCAGTGCCATCTGGCACAATCTCTGGCACATCGCCCCTGAATCAGGAGTCCAGTGATCCATGCTGACCGGCGCCATCAAGGCACAGATCAACAAGTTGCGCGACGATTTGTGGTCGGGCGGCGTGTCTAACCCGATGACGGGGGTGGAGCAGCTGACCAACCTGTTGTTCATCCGTCGGCTCGACGAAATCCAGACGCGTGAAGAAGCGATGGCACAGGCGCTGAAGCGGCCCGTTGCGCGCAATATCTTTCCCGCGGGCAAGGACGGGCTCGAAACTCCCGGTTTCCGCGATGGCGGCTGCCCATACGAGCTGATGCGCTGGTCGCGGTTCCGGAACGAGAAGCCGGAACGGATGTACGAAATCGTCGCCGATCACGTCATGCCGTTCCTGCGCACGCTGGGCGGAGCGGAAAGCGTGATGGCGAGCCATATGAAGGGCGCACGGCTGGCGTTCTCGCCCAGCAAGGCGGCGCTGCTCGACAAGCTGGTGCAGGGGCTGGACGAGATCCCGATGCAGGACCGCGACACCAAGGGCGATGTGTACGAATACCTGCTCAGCCTGATCGCAAGCGCGGGCGAGAACGGTCAGTTCCGCACGCCGCGCCACATAATCGACCTGATGGTGCGGATGATGGCGCCAAAGCCGATGGACACCATCTGCGATCCGGCGGCGGGCACAGCGGGTTTCCTGATGATGAGCGCAGAATACCTGCGGACCACACATCCTGAACTGTTCCAGGACGAACGCACGCGCACCCACTTCGAAACCCGCGCCTTCACCGGATATGACTTCGACGAGACCATGCTGCGCCTCGGCGCGATGAACATGATGCTGCACGGGATCGAAGAGCCGCGCATCTTCGATCGCGACAGCCTGGCCGAAGGGGGACAGGACGATGCCGGTCAATACAGCCTGATCCTCGCCAATCCGCCCTTCGCCGGCAGCCTGGACAATGAAAGCGTGGCGAAGGACCTGCTCAAGGTGGTCGCCACCAAGAAGACCGAACTGCTGTTCGTCGCGCTGTTCCTGAAGATGCTGACGACCGGGGGACGGGCGGCGGTGATCGTACCCGACGGCGTGCTGTTCGGGTCGTCAAAGGCACACAAGGGCATTCGCCAGACGCTGGTGGAGGATCACCGGCTGGAAGCGGTGATTTCGCTGCCCAGCGGCGCGTTCCGCCCCTATGCCGGGGTCTCGACCGCGATCCTGATCTTCACCAAGACCGGGCGCGGCGGCACCGATCATGTCTGGTATTACGACATGCAGGCCGACGGGATGAGCCTGGACGACAAGCGCACGCTGTTACTCGACGAAACCCTGATCGGCCCCGCGCCCGCGCGCGCGCTGAGCGAGGAAGAGCACGCGAAGAACAACCTGCCCGACGTGCTGGCGCGGTGGAACGATCTGACGGGCGCGGAACACCGGCGCGCCCGCACCGACCAGAGTTTCTATGTGGCCAAGGCAGACATCGTCGCGGCGGGCTATGATCTGTCGATCAACCGCTACAAGGAAGTGGTCCATGACGAGGTCGCGCATGACAGCCCGAAGGAGATCATCGCAGAGTTGCGCGCGCTGGAGGACGAGATTGCCAAAGGGCTGACGGCGCTTGAGGAGATGCTGGGTTGAGTTGGCCTCTCGTAAATCTTGATTCAATTTGTGAGATCAATGTTGGCCGAACCCCGTCAAGGGACAACGCTTCCTACTGGGACGATGGTACGCACCCTTGGGTATCGATCTCCGACATGACGCGATCTCGAAACATCAGCGTGACCAAGGAACGCTTTTCAGAGAGAGCGCGCAACGAGTGCGGCATGAAAGTTGTCAGAGCTGGAACGGTTCTGATGAGCTTTAAGCTTTCGATTGGAAAAATATCGTTCGCTGAGCGCGACCTATATACCAATGAAGCTATTGCAGCCCTTCCCGTGCTCGATGAGGACCAGCTTAATCCTCAATACCTGGCGCGTGCGCTTGAATCTCTCAATTTCGACGGGAGCGGAAAGCGAGCAGTTATGGGTACTACGCTCAACAAGGCTAGCTTAAAGCAAATAAAAATCCCGTTACCCCCTTTGCCGGAGCAACGGCGGATTGCGGCGATACTGGATCAGGCAGACGCGCTGCGCCGCCTGCGCCGCCAATCCCTCTCGCGCCTCTCCGATCTAAAAGGCGCGCTGTTCGATGACGCCTTCCAAGCCCGCAACGATAGCGACGTCGTACCGCTTTCTGAGGTAGTCGACCCTGGGACAATCGTGACATATGGTATTGTTCAAGCAGGGAAAGAATTCGACGGCGGGATTCCTTATATCCGCACCGGCGATATAAAGGGCGGTGTCATCCTGTGCGATGACCTTCGACACACTGACCCTGCCATAGCGGCGAAGTTTGAGCGATCTCGAGTGCGTGCGGGCGAAATCGTCATGAGTATCCGGGCGACCGTGGGTACGACGGCCCTCGTTCCGGAAATGCTCGATGGTGCCAATTTGACTCAAGGCACGGCCCGGATAGCGCCTGGACCACGGACGCACAGAACATACCTCCTTGAATACCTCCGGTCGGCGCCGGTCCAACAGTGGATACAGCGACAAGTGAAGGGAGCCACTTTTCGTGAAATTACGCTCTCACGTCTCCGCGAGCTACCAGTCCAAGTGCCACCGATAGATGTGCAAGAGACATTTGCTCGGTCGATCGAAGCTCTAGAAAATCAAGAAAAAGTCCTCGATACTCATCTTGATGGGACGGAATCACTCTTTACCTCCGTCCAGCATCGCGCGTTTCGGGGGGAACTGTAACGCATGAGCGAGGGTGAACCGGGTAAGCGCAATACGCTGTCGTTGAACGGGAGCGCCGCCCCGCCTGCCGCTTCGCCCTCCACCAGCCAGTTCGCCTTTCTCACCCCCTTCGCCTTCCACGAAGCCGCGCAGATGGCCGAGCGGCAGGCGCTGCCCGATCCGCGCGGGGCCGCCGTCCATTGTCGCCTGGCGGTGGAGGCGATGGTGCGCTGGCTCTATGATCATGACTCCACGCTGCGCTGGCCGTACCAGGACACATTGGCCGCGCTGATCGCCGAGCCGAGTTTTCACAGCCTTGCCGGGTCGATGATCCGCACCAAGATCGACCTGATCCGCAAGATCGGCAACCGCGCCGCGCATCCCGGACAGTTCGTCGCCAGCCAGTCGGTTAGCGCGCTGCGCGAGCTGTTCCATGTCAGCGTCTGGTTCGCTTCGCGCTACAGCCACACGCCACCCGACCCGGCGCTGGCGTTTTCCGCGGATGCGCTGCCCAGGGTTGGTACTCCCGCGACCAGCGCCGCCGATGTCGTAAAGCTCACCGAAGCCGCCGAAGTGGCTCGCGCGGCGCTGGAGCGCGAACGCAGCGCGCGGATGGCCGATGCGGAGAGCCGCGCCGGGCTCGAAGCTGAACTGGCGCAGGTGAAGGCGGCGATGGCAGCGCTGCGCGCGGCGAACGAGGGTCGCGATGCCGGGCACGACTATGGCGAGGCCGAGACCCGCGACAAATTCATCGACGTGCTGCTGCGGGAGTCCGGCTGGACGCTCGACGGCCCGCACGATGTTGAATTCCCGGTCCACGGCATGCCGAACGACAAGAGCGCCGACGGCCGGGGTGCGGGCTTTGTCGACTATGTGCTGTGGGGCAAGGACGGGAAGCCGCTGGGCCTGGTCGAGGCAAAGCGCAGCCGCAAGGACCCGCGCGAGGGGCAGCAACAGGCAAAGCTTTACGCCGATTGCCTGGAGCGGCAGTTCGGCCAGCGCCCGGTCATTTTCTACACCAACGGTTACGATCACTGGATCTGGGACGATGTGCGTTACCCGCCGCGCCCCGTTTCTGGCTTTCGCAGCCATGACGAGCTAGAACTGATCGTCCAGCGGCGGACGGCGCGAAAATCGTTTGCCAGCGTGCCGACCAACCGCACGATCGCGGGTGGTGGGGGGCGTACATACCAGGAGCGCGCGATCCGTGCGGTGTGCCACCGGTTCGAGGACGCGGCGCACGGCGGGGAGAACCAGCGTAAGGCGCTACTGGTGATGGCGACGGGGTCGGGCAAGACGCGCGTCGCCATCGCGCTGTCCGACGTGCTGATGAACGCGAACTATGCCAAGCGCATCCTGTTCCTGGCGGACCGGGTGCCGCTCGTGCGCCAGGCGGTGGGTGCGTTCCGTAAGTACCTTCCCGACTGCGCCTGCGTGAACCTGGGGCTGGAACCGGGGGCGGAGGGGCGCGTCTTTGTCTCGACCTATCCCACGATGATGAACCTCATCGAAAAGGCGCGGGCGGCGGGTGACCAGCGCTTCGGCCCCGGCTTCTTCGATCTGGTCATCATCGATGAGGCGCACCGTTCGGTTTACCGCAAGTACAAGGCGATCTTCGACTGGTTCGACGCGCCGCTGCTGGGCCTGACCGCGACGCCCAAGAGTGAGGTCGACCGCAACACCTATAGCCTGTTCGAGCTGGAATATGATCCTGTCACGCGCCAGGGCGTGCCGACCGACGCCTATGAGCTGAAGCAGGCGGTGACCGACGGTTTCCTGGTGCCGCCGCGCGCGATCGACGTGCCGCTGAAATTTCCGCGTGAGGGCATTCGTTACGACGATTTGTCCGAGGAAGAGAAAGAGGCGTGGGACGCGGCGGAATGGGGCGAGGACGGCCCGCCCGACGGGGTCGATGCCGCCGCCGTCAACGACTGGTTGTTCAACCGCAACACCATCGACCAGATGCTGCGCCAACTGATGGAGGACGGACTAAAGGTCGATGGCGGCGACCGGCTGGGCAAGACGATCATCTTTGCGAAGAACCACAAGCACGCCGAATATATCGTCAAGCGGTTCGACGCGAATTATCCGGCGCTGAAGGGGCATTTCTGCCGGTTGATCGACAATCAGGTACGCTATGCCCACAGCCTGATCGACGATTTCGAGGTGACGGGGAAAGACCCGCAGATCGCGGTGTCGGTCGACATGCTCGACACTGGGATCGACATCCCCGACGTGCTTAACCTGGTGTTCTTCAAGATCGTCCGGTCAAAATCGAAATTCTGGCAGATGATCGGGCGCGGCACCCGGCTGCGCCCGGGGATATTCACCGATGCCGATGGCGCGCCCAGCGACAAGGCGTTCTTCTATGTCTTCGACTACCTGGGCAATCTCGACTATTTCAACGCAGGGATCGACCGGTCGGATGCGGCGGGCGCAAAGCCGCTGGGCGAACGGTTGTTCGCGGCGCGGGTCGACCTGATCGGCCTGATGCAGCCGGCGGCGGGCCCCGGGGGCGTGCATTCGCCGAAGTCACCTTGGCGCGGGCAGGAAGAGGGGCTGTACGAGGGCGTCCGCGACCAGGTGATCCGCGAGGTGGCGGGGATGGCCACCGACAATTTCATCGTCCGCGCCAAGCGCCGCCATGTCGAGAAATTCCAGGATCGTGCCGCCTGGGACCATCTGGGCGAGGAGGACCGGCACGAGCTGGTCGAACATATCGGCGGCCTGCCGACCAGCGTGGTCGACAGCGACGTCGACGCCAAGCGGTTCGACCTGTTGTGCCTGCGCATCCAGCTGGCGATTCTGCGCGGCAATGCGTTCGAGCCGCTGCGCAAGGCATTCGTCGAGGGTGTCCATGCGCTGGAGGCGAAGGGAGCGGTGCCCGATGTCGCGCGGCAGATGGACCTGATCCTCGAGGTGCAGACCGCCGACTGGTGGACCGATGCCACGCCGCAGATGATCGAAATCGCGCGCCGCCGCCTGCGCGGACTGATGAGCCTGATTGAGCCGGGCGGGCAGGTGATCGTCACCACCGATATTATCGATGCCATGGGCGAGAAGCGCGAGGTGGAACTGATAGACCTGGGCGGTGCTTCGTCGCTCGCGCAGTTCCGCAAGAAAGCGCGGGCATATGTCGACGCGCATGCCGACCACATCACATTGGCGCGGCTGCGCCAGGGCCGGGCGCTGACGCCGACCGACCTTGACGAGCTGCAGAGCCTGTTCGCCGGGGCCGATATCGCGAGCGACGACGACTTTGCGCGCATCCGTGCGCTGCCCGACCTGCCGGCATTCATCCGCTCGCTCGTCGGGTTGGACCGCGCGGCGGCGCAGGGGGCGTTCAACGATGCGCTGGCGGGCAGGATCCTGTCGGCGCAGCAGATCCGCTTTGTCGAGATGATTGTCGAGCACCTGACCGCATCGGGCCGGATGGAGCCGGAACTGCTCTATGCCCCGCCGTTCACCGATGCCGCGCCGAACGGGGTCAGCGACATGTTCGCCGCCGACGATGTCGCGCGGATCGTGGGGACGCTGGCGGACTTCGAACCGCGGCTGGAGCGGGTGGGCTAGTTTCGCTGCGGTCTCGGCACTTAAACGCCGTCCTTATTCTACGCTAACTAGCGGCCCTCAGAATACCGAGCCGCATTCCGAGATTTCCGTCCAGCGCATTGCGCTGGGCTACCATCAAGTCGCCCTGAAGGTCCGTCGGAGTTAGCCCTAGGGTGAGGAGTATGTGAGTTCGTAGCGTTGGCAGGCGCCGTAGGAAGTCTCGCGTCCTCGGCTGGGCCGGCACTGATGCCGTAATGGCGTCGATTGCCCAGAGAACGGTAGACCAGCATTCGACAAAGTCTACGGGCATCTCGTCATAATCCATCGACACCACGAGCCGGCTGATTGGCGAATGCCTTCCCCAAAAGAAGGCCGATAAGAGCCTGACGATGAGGCGCGGCCATCCCTTCTCATCCGAAACAGCCGGCATGCCCTTCGGCGCCGCCGCGCACCGTGCCTCCCGCAGGATGAGCGTTACCCACAACCGTAGGCGCAGCACGTCGCTAGCACCGAGCAACCGATGCTCAGTCGCAAGAGCGTCAGTGTAGGTTTTCACTGCACGGTCGTAGGCGGCCATATCTGGTGCGGCCTTCACGCGCGGCTCGTCGGGTTCAGACGCGGTCTGACGTTCGGGGGCATCGGCTAGCTCCCCCGTCTCGTCGCCCAAGTCCATCCACGAGCTGTCGTCGCCGTCGTCGCGTCTACCCTCCAGCTCAGGCTTGTAGCCTGACAGCCTGTTCAGGAGCGCCCGGACGCTGTCGAAGTGCGTGCCGGCTACTGCGCTATCCCGACGTCCGCCGCGTCCCTGCCGTGCGGAACGCGCCGACATGAACTCCTCATAGGTCATGAAGCGGATCTCGGGCGCGGCCCCCTCCTCCGGTCTTGCGCGCGGCCCGGTCCGTTCAACCTCGCTCCCACCGTCTTGCTGTACGTCGGCTCGCGAGAGCTCATCGAAAGCCTGGTGCATCCACAGGTGCAGTTCGTTGCCGTCGTCGAAGGCCGACAGCGCCTTGGCGACACTGCCTCCGGCGGATTCCCGTCGTCGCGACCGCAGCGCGGCGCGATGGACCACGAATCCGCGTAGCGAGTCCCCGCTCGCGGACTGGATTTGCGCGAAGGCGGTCTTCTCGAGCTCGGCCTCACCTACCCAGACGGACAGCCGGCTCCCTTCCATCGTGAAGCGCGTAACATTGATCTCAACGATCGGTTCGCCGGACACGGTCGTCAGCGCCAAGACGCCTTCGGCCCAGCGCCCAGCCGGCCGCCGCCAAATGAGGCGCCCGCCTTCAGTCTCGAACGATCCGACACCGCCGGCTTGCATCTCCACCAGCGGGATCGGCGTCGTGTCGACCGGTTCCGGGAGATCGGCCAGAGCGAACGGTTCGGCGGCAAGCCATCTGTCTAGATCGAGCGCCGCCGTGGCGCCACCGCGAGGAAGACGGCGATAGACGCTTGCCTCGGCATTAGAGCCTGCAAATCCGTCGCCGCCCAGCGCCGCCACCGTGCAGTTGGTGCTACCGCTGAGCACATGGTCGTGATCCCGTGTGACCGCGATCAGCACCTTTGCGTGAGTGAAGCGGCTCGGGCGCCAATCCGAAATGTCGATGACTTCGCGATGCGCGGGCATTAACGCCGAGATTGGGAACTCGTGCCGGTCGATGTCGAGCATGATGGAGGTGCGGGCGGGTGAAAGCGCCCTCTCTAAGGTTGCGATCGCTGCATCATCCTTATCCCAATAGGGGCTGATTAACACGAGGCGCTCGACCGCCTCCCCGCCAATCAACGCGGCGAACCGGGCGCCAATCCCCGGCCCGCCGGGCCGAGTCAGAAGGGCCATTACGGTTCCGTCCTCCAAGGCCTGTGCGGCGTCGGTCTCGCCGAGTTCGTCCAGCCAGAGCGCGCGCTCTCGCGCCCAACTTAGCGCCTCCCGCGCCCCGCCCGCCGTCTCCGGCACGATCGCGTTCACGTAACGCCAGGCCGAGCGGACAACTTCACGCTCGGCGCTCGGCTCGACGCCGCACTCGATTTCCACGGCTACCTCGACGTTGCCGCCGAGGCCAGCGCCGGTGACGTTGGCTGAGCTGACGAAGCACCGTCCGCCCTCCCGCCCGATTTGCAAGACGATCTTCGGGTGGAAGAGCCCATCGGCCACGGGCGGCGAATGGAGCAGGTATTCGCGCCCGAGCGCCTGGGGCAGCGCCGATCCATCGCTTAGTCCCATTGTGACCATCCTCGCATCAGCGATTAGTAGGACGTTGCTCGCTCCGCCGATCGAAAGCTGCGGCAGCATCACCTCTTCAAAGGCAGCGAACTCGACCGCGAAGGTCGTCACGATCGCGGAATGGAAGCCGCGCCCTTTCCGGCGCGCGAAGCGCTCCGGCAGCTTCACCGGTCGGCACTCAGCAGTGCGCGTCCACGGTCCGTTAGCCCACTTGTCGATACCAGACGAACGTCCTCAAGGAACTGGATGGCCGGCGCCAAACGCGGCGTCGTCGGCACGGGCTGATAGCCGTTGAGGCAGACTAGCCGTCCGTCGCGGGCCTCGAATAAGAACGTGTAGTCGCGCTGCCGGCGCAGCTTTTGCATTGCGACCCAGCTGTGTCGCAGCACGATGCGGCGCGTAACGTAGTCGCCGATCCGCTTCGCGACTTGCGCGCTCTCGTTGTGGCCGAACCAGCGAAGCTCGGTCACTATCGACCGCGCCTGGCCGTTTATCGGCAGCGCCGCCTGCATCGCTTGACGCAGATCATCGCGCTCCGCCGTGCGGCGCTGCAGCGCGGCGATCAGCGCGATAGCCACCCAGGCCTTCTCCTCCGGTGATCCCCGCCGCCCGGTCAGCCTGGTCCACGCACCGCGCCAGTCGAACTCACCGGCGTCGATCCCATTCCGATAATTGCCCCAGGAGGCGGCCGCGCCCGCCTCGTCGAGCTCCGCAAGCCGGGTCTCCACCGCGCCCTGTATCTCCGTGAGCGGTCTGCCGTCTTCGGTCTCGGACATGATCGCGATCGCCCAAGCCAGCAAGCCGGCGGCCGCTACTTGAAAGAGGTCCTGACAGTGGTACGCTTCCCAAAGAAGCCGTTGCCGCCCCAGATCGGGAGGAAGGTCTTGGACGGGCGGGTCATACAGCGCCCAGCGGACGCTCTCCGGCGTCGGCCGTTCGGCGTCCTGCTCGGCGACGCCGAGGATCAGGCTAAGGCTCGCGCTGCGGCTCCGGTCCGCGTCGCCCGCCTGCGGACCGGCGGCGAACAGGGTGTCTTCATACATCTCCCGCTCGTCGGACGGCTCGGGTATCTGCGATGGCACGAGGGGCCTTAGCGCCGCGAGCGTGGCACGGTCGACCTTGCCGGCGTAGATGGCCGCCACGAAGCTGGCCTCGAGATTCTCGCCGACGGCAGCGCGAAACGCGTTGGCTGCTGCCAACCCGGCTTGGGCGGTAATCCGTTGAATGCCGTTCGGGCCCTCCTCGAATAGCCCCATCTCCTGCATTTGGGTGAAATAGGCGGCACCGAACACGCCGAGCCGTTGGATCAGGTACTGCTTCACGCCTCGGTCGGTCGAGGCGGCCGACGCGAAGTCGATGATGTCGTCGTCCGTCTGGAGCGCTTGATTGGCCCACTCGATGCCGCCGACGCCGCCCTCACCAGTCGCGTCGGCGCAGACCAGCGCATAGAGCGCCTCGGCCCGGCGGACCCACTGCCGCCAGATTTCGAAGTCGGTCGTCACGCCGCGACGAGCATAGGCGTCGCTGAGCCAGCAGAAGAATCCGTAGTAGCGCATCCGTAGGGTGATGTTGCTAATGCCGGGTAGCAAGGCCTGGTATAGCACCACACCGGCGTTCTGCATTCCGAGCGGATCGAGGCCGCGCTTGTCGATCTTAGACGTCCACTGCGGCAGCGCGTCCACTTTTCCTCCCCCTGCGACATTCTCGGAGCCGCTGCGGGTGAAGATACCGGCACATCGCGTTGATGCAACAAAGACTTCCTCCGCATCAGCTTGAACACGTTAATTACTGGGGCGATGTGCGAAAGACTTTCCACGGGCAACGATGTCCAAGCTCAATAAATCAGAGGTCAAATAAAACGCGCGTAAAATATTGGGCGAAATCGCCCGGGTGCGAATCGGAAGCCTGTCTACGGATCGTTGAATGGCTGTGTCAGCCGTTTCGTACCCGATACGCATATCGAGGGCGAATAGCTGTTTTGGATCGCATATTGGCTCTGTGATGTCTGGAGGTGGGTGCGGAGCTGCCTTTGGATACACGGCGGGATACACGCTAGCCGATTGCAACTCTGGATCAGTCGTTCGCACGGGGAAAAGATTGTGTGACGCCATATTCTCAAGGGAGAGGGTCGGCTAATGGCCGTTTGGCGGCAGTCGGGTTTTTGGCGACGATCTGGCGAATATCGGACAGTCGCAATGTCAGACTAAATGCACCGCTCATTTCCTATCTGGTTAGGAAGGCAACGCCCGCATGAAATGCAGCGTGTTGTGCGCTAAATTTGGGCGTTGTTCTGGCTCAAGAAGTTTCATTCGTCCCGCGAGACGGGCCAGATTACCAAATCGACCGATTCCGCGCGGCCTTGACGCAGGTGAGCTCTTACTATCCTCCGGGCGCCCGTTCGGCACTGAGCTCCCCTGACGGCGTCTTACGCAAGATAAAACTGTCGTTCGGCGGCAACCGAAAATAGCTCCTCAGGCAATAAGCCGCAGTCTTCCTTCGCGCTGGCCAACATGTCGTCGAGAGACAAAGTTTGATGGCCGGACGGGATCGCATCGCCTTCCTGCCAGAAGTCTGCATAAAACAACTTTAGAAGAAGCAACGTAAAAGCGGCTGGCGTTAGCACTCGCCTAACGGGCCAGCGATTCTCCGAGTGATGTCCAATATGTAGATGAGAGCATGGATGCACCAATTCCAAGTATTGACTGGGAGCATTTTCATATCTCACTAGAGGGGGATGCTGAGTGAATCGCATCTCTGATACACGATGAAGAAATTCATCCATATCCAAGACGCCTTCGTTTACATATGTTCTCAATTCCGCAAGTTCAGATATAGCGTTTTGAGAGGCTCCTAAAAAAGGATTTGGGTAATACGCATATCTAAGCGATTCATCGGTGGTTCCACCGAATTGGAAGAACGAATAGTCCGCTAACAATATGTTATACTGCCCGCCCGACAGGCCCTCTAGATATAGATCCTCATACGTCGACTTTGTGTCTAGAGCTAGTTGCTTGAACGTATCTGATACCGTGATCGAGCTCGGATCGGTGAAAAGCTCGTCCACCCCCACCGCCTTAACGAACTGCCAAGCTCGTTGCAGGCTACGGGCAATGTCCCCCTCATTCACCGTTAGCAACGAGCTTCAGCTCTTCCTCAATTTCATCCTCGGAAAAGCCTGCAGCTTTTAGCCGCTTGACGAACTGCTCCTTCGCCGCTCGGGCAGAAGCTTGTTTTTTACTAAAGCCGCGCTGAATCGTATCAATCACCGCAAGGTCGGGCATAATGAAGTTCATGCTAGGAGCCTCACCACTGGCTATTGCTAGCTCATCCAAGGTTGTCTTGGCGGTTGGTCCTACACCGCTCACTCTAAGCCAAGCTTTGGTTCGCGTGAACGCGGTAAATAGCTTGTTCCGACCTCCCCGCGCTTTGACCTCGACGGCATCAATCCCCATTGCAAACACAACTGAAGCCTCGTTCCCCTTGGCACGATACACCGTGGAAAGAGAGACCTTGCCCGTGATGGTGAACGGCGGCTCGTTGTAAGGATCCGCGATCACGTTGTTTGAGGCGATGCCCATCAGCGCTAGCTGCTCTGCGACCCCACTGAGGTAAGTCTTTGCGTGACGGTCATCGAGTGAGATCACCAGTATTTCTTCCGGTGCTAAGCCAGCGGCCACGAAATCGCGTATGCCTTCAGCCGCAGCCTTAATCTCACTGCCTAGGTCGGCCGAGCAATCCCATTTCATTAGGGGAAACCCAGGCGCGGCTGGGATCTGAATAGGGCTATTGCGCTCCGGCCTACTAATATGCACCGGCTGACCCGTCACAAGCGGGCCGGTAAGTACGTCGTATCCAACATCTTCCCAATGCTCCGCGCTTTCGAGCATTTGGACGATCGTACCATACACACCGAAACCCATCGCATGGGCCGTGACCAAAACGTCGCGCTGATTTCGGTACGCTTTGCTCAGCACCGCGTCATTCGTAGCGCCAGGCGGTATGTGCACTGACGATCGATCGAGATCGACCAGTGGGAGACCGTCAGTATCGCGACCGAATAATTCGTCGGGCTGCCGAATTTTAACGTTTAGAATATCTTGCAATTCATCGTATGCCCAGACGATACTTTTCTTATCGCGACCGCCAATTGTGAGCGCATGGCAGAGCCGATAAAAGCTATCGGGAAAGTCCTGACCTTCGTCAATCAACACATGATCGTAAAATGGTTTTGGATGTCCCGTTTCTAAGAGC
This sequence comes from Pseudomonadota bacterium, assembly GCA_040388515.1. Taxonomy (GTDB): domain Bacteria; phylum Pseudomonadota; class Alphaproteobacteria; order Sphingomonadales; family Sphingomonadaceae; genus Sphingomonas_O. The sequence goes on from JAZKBQ010000009.1 coordinate 152,461, forward strand.
TGCTTGCAGACTGCTCCGAACGCTGTTTCCCCTCTAGTAGTTAATCGATTGGCTTCAGAAAAATTTAGGGGCGCTCGATTCGCTCTACGGCATGCATCTGAATAAACCCCGGGAATGCTGGAACCGCCCCAGCCGTGTCTGATATGCAAAACCTTCCAGTTTGGATCAGTTTCAGAGTAATGACGATAGAACTTCGTTATCATGCTTTTAATCGTTGCACGAAGACTCTTTGTGTAAAATGTAAATAGTATGTTTGCTTCAGGATTATTCAAATGAAGGTGGGCCGCCTTCATGGCGAGTATTACCGTCTTTCCCGAACCAGCCAGCCCCCTAATACGGGCCGGGCCGCCGACATCAACAAGCGCTATATGACGTTGTTTTTCGTCGAAATTAGCGATTTCGCTTTCAAGTTCGCCCATCAGGACGGCCAACGGCTGATGAGCGGGATCCTGGATCACGCGTTTCTGCGGACGCGATAGCGCTTTAGCGCCCTCTACGACCGAGCGGATTTCAGCTACAGCTTCCGGCGGCAAGGGGGCGGTTGCGAGCTCCGCTAAATACGCTGCGACCGCTTCTAAGCTACTACAAATTTTGCTCTCGATACCCTGAGATGAAGAGGCAATGGCGCCTTCAGCTTGATCGGCTGAAACAAAAATCACCGCGTGCACATCTACGATTGTGCGAGTTCGGCCATTTCTTAATTCCCGACTCCTCAAAAGTCGTGAATACAAATTGCTTGTGAAATCTCCCAACGCGGTATCGATGTCGCCTACGCTATCGGGTGATCGCTGGAAGAGCGTGTCATCTAGAAAACGCAGCGCCATAAAACCATGAGTTGGTGAAAAGAGCAGTACGTCTGGTCGAATTACTGCCGCCTCGTAATCGGCATAAGCCGGGAAATCATAATAGAGGACAGCGTCTGCTAGATGCAGGGCTTCTTGGTTCGCCTGAAGATACTCGACCAAAGATCGAGATGCCGGATCGTTCTTCCACCGCCCAGACGTAACAACGATTTCCATCGGCATTCCGTAAGCCTATTTTGCTAGTGAGTCCGCTAGCTGACGCCAGTGGCCGAAAACCCGCGTTCTAAGCTACGTCAGCGCACATCGCTAGGGCGGTGGGCCAGATCGTGAAAGAACTGGTTTCTGCAACATGCACTCTCTGCGGTGCCGTCGGAGAACGGAGGGTCCGCTTTTGGCAACCGACTAATATTTCTGAAAGGCTGATTGTGGGGCGCGAAGCTGCCTTCGGATACACATCAGGATACACGTTAGCCGACTGCGACGGCGCACCCGCGTTTCGTAAAGGGCGGGACCTTTCCGATGCTATGCCTCTGAAGGAGAGGGTCGCTTTCCCGCAGCCTCCGCAATAACTTATGCAGGATATATCCGGCATGTTTTCTTTCGCTGATCAGGAGATCAGCGAATGCGTAGGGTACGTGGTTTCACCACCGCGAATGAGGCATTGATGGAGGCGGCCCGAGTTGCGCGACGGGCTGCCAAGGCGTGCCGCGACTGGGAGAACGGCGGGCCTTCGGGGCCTGTTGGTGACACTGCCGAAGTAGCGATCTCGGCGATTGATCCTGTGCTCCGAAATATCTGCGAAGAAGACGGGGTCGTTCTGTCAGGCAAAAATCCCGAGGTAAGGCGCGCGCGCCTTGTGCTGGCAGGATACACGTTACTCTTGGCTGGAACGGACGAGCACGGTGAGAGCGCCGATCTCACGCTGGCAGCTAGCATATTCCGCCGCGCAGCTGTCACGTAACGGGGACGACTAACCGGCCGCACAAGTCACCGCCACCATGCGCAATGATTGCGCCGAGCCGCTCGCCGTGCTCAAAAGAATCTGAAGCCGCCACGCACGGCTTCCGGGGCGTAGTAACCCTGAACAGAGACGGTTGGGCTGCACGTTGCAGTCCGCACACCCTTGACCCTTATGGTCGGGGAGCCTGCGACGTATGTCCAGGGCTCTCCAGCCTAAAGGTCGTAGGGACCGATCTCTGTCGGTTTACTAACTCCCCGATCACCAGGGCTTTGGTGTGATGTCGACGCGGGGGCGTACCGCCATCGACATCGCGGGAGATTAGCAAAATGAAGCTACTGCGAGCGTTAGTCGCCCTCCCCGGGGTGCTGCTGATCGGTGCCTCTCCGCCTTCAAAGGCTTGGACGGTATTCGGGTTAGAACTTGGTAAGCCCGTCAGCATTCCCGTCTGTAAAAAAAAGGTGCTCCCAGGTGGGCTAGTGTCGGAATATAGCTACGAGGATAATCCTGCAGAGATGTGTCACGAGCCCGAGAGTGCGCTGCGTGATGCGCCTTGGCAACGCGGATCGATCAACTTCCCACGCGCGCAGATGCCAACCATCCTGCACATTAACGCCGGTTGGACACTCGTAATTGACGGTAAGATTGAAGGTCTCACTTTTGACACACTCGACCATACTTATTCTCAATTGGTCATTGCCGAACTTACATTAAAGTTCGGTCCTGCGACCTCCATTCGCCGAACGGTAGGACGGGTTATAAGCGGTGTTGCGGTTCCGTGCCTACAGGCCGAGTGGCGCCTTCCAGGTCTCTACGTGAGTTACCGCAGTATCGATAAAAACATCGAATATGGGCAATTGAATATTGAAACGCCGACCATGGAAGCTCTTCGACACCAGCACGATGAAGCCGCAATCCGTCAGCGGAAATCGCTCTAAGATAGGCTGTAACTAGTCCCTTTAAAATGGTCCTATTTGGCTGATCTCGGCCCAGACGGCCAACTCGATTGGAATGGCAGTTTACCGCCGGCAGGACACATTCTTCCTAGCCTGGAAGAGATATCCATTTATCTAAAGATCCGGGAGCACGCGCGAGAAGGTAGATACCATGGAGATCAGATCGACTGGGGCAGTTTCGCTATAAAAATTGATGGGGCCGAGCTCGTTACGCTATTGTCCGAGTGCTTCGACCTCTCAACTTTTAAAAGTGAGACGCTGCTGGGTCGATACGCCGAATACGGTCGTGCACTGGCTCCGTCCGAGCATGTGGCGTTCATTTCCGTAGAGCTTTGAAGTCCGTCGTCAAACATCGATCATTCGGTCGGCATTCTCATAATTGCAAATGTCAGCTTCCGACCCAATTGCGGACGTTGGCGACATTCAGCGCGATGGCTTATCATGCCAGCATGAAACGATCTTTTGCGAAACGGCTTGCCCTGGCTTTGGCATCATCTGGGTGGATTGTTCCCCTGTCGCTGTCGTTCGAATGGAGCCAAGATTTTCTTTGGAAAACATATGGCATCGCGAACGGATTTTCGTCGCCTGATCCATGGCACCCAATCGCAATGGCAGCACCAGCATTTTATGTCGCGCTGGGCTGGCTTTTTATCGTTATTGTTACTTGGGTGATGTCTTTGACCGATGAGCGATAAGGCGCACTTTCGACCCACTAACAGTCGTTCGCATCGACCATGTATGTCTCAGCTCTGCCGCGAGACCTTGGCACCCAGCCCGCCGCTAAAGCAGCGCGGACACCGTTAGCGACTACCGTTTTGTTGATCTTTGGTCGCCTGCGGTGCGGCGATCCATTTCCAGACTTGGGCGTGGGAAACTCCAACAACGCTTCGCGCTGCTCGCCTTCTAGCTGGATGGATAACACCAAGCCCCGCCAGCCATCGGCCGTGCACCATTGCGGCTCCCGCTGCACCGACCACTCATAGGTCAATCCATCGACTTCAATCGTGTCGGCAAAATTGCGGGTATGAAGCATCGGACTATTTTGCCGCCCCCCAGCTATGACCGCAATCCACCCCATGTCAGACATTCGAAGCTAATCGGCTTGTGAGGCGCTCTAACATCCAGTTCCCTGTTTCGCCGCCGCCTAGTTCATGGCCGTCGCACACGACGTGGATGTGCCACGTTGTGAAAGGTTCACTGCCCTCCCCCCGTTCGGTTTTTGCTAGGACATTGAGATTGGCGAGGCGGTTTGCGGAGAGAGCGGTGTACACCACGGCGTCAGCGTTCTCCGACCCACTGCTAGGCAGGAATGGGGTCGAGCATCTGGCTCGGTCGGCGGAGAGCTCGGCCGGCGTTTCTCGATAGGTTGTGTATCCACGCGTGTATCCGCGTGGCGCCAATGACCCGCCGACGCGAGGCGATAACGGATCGTCCAGGAAACACTGTAGAATCCACCGTAGCCCCCCTGTCGAATTGCGGTATGGCCCTGACGATCCTGACATCGAGGCGCTCGCCTCCAGGCAGAAAACATGCGCCAACGTGTTCTCCTGAACCCAAAAAACTTTTCTATTATCGTCCTATCAGGTGGTCAGGGCCCCGGGCGGCCGGCTGTGCGAACGCACGAGAGCTAACATCTGAATGCACGCGCTATCGGGAAGTCCTGATGATAAGAAGACCAGGATCGGTCAGCCGACGTCAGCCTCAATATTCTGGCTTCGTGCCTATCCTAAGACGAAATCCTATGATCGCCGGAATTGGGGCACCCCCTTTGGTAATCACCGCGTTTTTCTTGATGTACCCCATTGCGATGAGACGGTTTTGGAAAGCGGTTCGCGTAGGGATATGTCGATGCCCATTCTGCTCCATGAAGAGTGTATAGCTCTCATACGCCATCTGCTGAGATACACGCCAATCATCGCCAACTTCCGCGTATTCCTCGAGCCACTGTTTGGTAGTGTCATTATCGAGGAAATACTCGCGGGTCGCCGTCTCGACCGATGCCGAACGGGGCAGGCCATGAGCATAATACATCCGGGCGCCTTCGATCATCCACCCAAGAATTTTGGCAGCCTCGGCGCGAAGCTTCTCCGGAAGCGCCACGTCGATCTCCACGATACTCTTTGAAAATTTGTACACGTGGAACCTGCGAGCCATGTCTTTGCCCACGGATCTTAATCGGGGGGCATCATTAGCGGTCACGAGTAACTTGAAAGTAGGCGTGAATGTGAACAGGTGAGCGTGTTTGAATGAAGCAGTCAGGCTTTCTCCGCCGGTGATCTGCTTGATCCGGTCTTCTTTCCAAAGGCCGCTGATCTCAGCAACGCGAACCATTCGATAACCACATAGCATGGCCAGTTCCTCGGAGTGCTGAGAATGGCGGGTATCTTGAAACGCAGTATCGGTAGCGACCCCCGCGTATGTTCCAAGTACATTTGCGTAAGCGCCGGTGATTACGGACTTGCCGTCCCCTCCGGGGCCGATCCATAAAGGCAAACAGTGTTCCCGGGTTTCGCCGGTACAAAGATATCCGGCTAGAGATTGATGATAATCGAGCTCGTCCGTCTCATCACCATGCCACTCACGCAGCTTGCGGACCCAAAGTGACCCGTGAAAGTCCATGTCGGGTCCAGCCGTCGTGCATTTCGTAATCTGATCCGCTGGCGAAGCTGGACGGGTGGTTCCGTCTCGCAGGTCGATGGTACCGGCCGGCGTATTCAAAAGATGGGGCTCGCGATCCCAGTCAGTGCTGACTGCAGATAACTCGGGACGGTCACGGAGAGACCGTTCCACGCCGTCCACAGTCGCGCGGTATCGTGCCTGGACAGGAAGGTATTGTTCAATGGCATGACGGACAGACGGCGCCTGATTGGGCTCCCAGTACAGGCCGGTGAACATATACCACTGGTTTTTATCCCAGTCGTATCTGATGTTTGGGCGCACTTCCTTCAAGAATGCCACAGCGATTGCGCCATGGCTGAGTTTGGGCGACTTCGCTGGCTGTCCACCAAATTTAGCGCGTGCGCTGTCGATCCATTCCTGAATTACTCGATGCGACTGTGGCCAATCGTAGGCCTCCCCCGAAGCCTCGCAGGCTTCGCGTTTCGCCCTGGCGATGCGTTGATGAATGTCTTCGTCTGGCCAACTGCGCGTGACCATCGATGCTACAGCGGCGAGGCAAATCTCGTGAGTATCCCCTCCTCCGCCGACACCTTTCCATTCCATGTCATTGAGCTTGAAGATCGGGTCGTCGGCATCTTTGCAGAAGCCAGCAATTTCATCGATGACCGTCGGACTGTGCAACGGCAGTTGGTCATAAGGCGTCTCGTCCAACGAGCGACCAGCGATCCATCGATAGGGTAATTTCGTTTCGGGGTGGATCGAAGGCGGGACAACGGTTTGCGAACCGCGACACAAGATATCGATAGCCTGCCGCTTACTACCATCGCGATAGAGATGGAGTTGCCGTCTCGCGATCTGCTCACTCAATCGAATTATGTATGTTGCGCCTTTCTTGCCCTGTTTGGTCGGTACGCGCTCACCGATGGCGTGCTCAACTGCCCGAATTAATTCGGCATCGTCGAGATCGACGTCGATCGCCGCTAAGCAACTACCATCAGCATGGACGTCACCTGTCCGTAAGCCGAGATTGGAAGGGCGGGCGAACTGCCGATCGATCGTCTCTCGACTGGGCCGCATTTCCTGCCAGCCAGCTGCGCCGGGCGCTTTGCCGGCTGGCGCAATCCACAAAGGGAAATAGCCAAGTTCTAGATGGCGGAGCGCTTCATCGCGTAGGATGCCCATCATGCCACTCCCGCGACATGGGATACGCTTCTACTGGCGCACCAATCATCGATTTCCGCTTCGACCCATGCGACGGTGTTAGGACCGAGTTTTCGTCGTTTGGGAAATCGACCCTGCTTTTCCCAGCGTAAAATTGTGATCCAGGTAACGCCGATGCGGGCGATCACTTCGGGTTGACGTAAGAAGCGTAGTGGCGCGGCAGTGCTGCTTTGTTCGATTGTCCGCGGAATGTTCATAGTGCCTCCATGTTGGCGGAGGCTGGGGCCGGTCCTATCGACCGGTAGCACCACGACTCCGACGCATGCAGGAAACCACAGCGGGACTATGAGGCAGTAGTAGGGGGGTGCCTCACCAGCTCGGTGTTATGGATCAGATCACCTAGAGCGCGATCCTCCATGCCTTGCCGGCTAGGATATGGCTTCGCGAGTTTGATTACCTCAGCCCAAGTCTTGTCGGGATGGTCTATCAGCAATCCCTGTAGCTTCGCTCGACCTTTCGCCGGCTTATCGTGGAAACTGTCCAGCAGAACGCCCAGGTCAGCCTTCATGTTATCCGGTGCGCCCACTAGTGACAGGAGCTGAGTCAACGCTTGCTTGAGAATGAATGCTCTTACGGGGACGTTTAGATTGGCCCGTTTCTTAGCTTTTCCTTGTGGCAGCGGGCTACTTGGATAGCTTTTCGATGCCGTCGTCCAACTCTCAATCGATATAGCATCGCTGAATTCTGTGGCCTCCAACATTTCGAACAGTTCGGGTCTATCGCGATACTCGCCGACAAGCAGCGCGCGTGATACCCAGTACTCCCTGTTCCGTGGCATCCCCGGATGCCCGACGAAGAAGTCGGACCGCATTATTGCTAGCTCAGGATCGGGTTTTGGTCTGGACTTACGCGGCCGACGATTCTCGTTGTCTGTGCCGGTGTGGCTCATTCTTACGTCTCCGTCATACCTCGAAGAGCTCCAGAGAGGCTCCCCCGTGGCTACTGTGCGGTCGGTACGGTGACTAAAATCTCACTTCATGCAACTTCGCATATTCCTAAGACGTGCTCCGACCACGCTACAAGCGCCTGCTTCCGTTCAACATCATATTGATGGTGGAGGTAATGCACGCCTGCGCCGGAGCGGGTGCTACCAACATGGCCGATCACTTGGTCGGCGACATGCGGTTGGAAACCGAGACGCTGCAACCCGGTAGCGATAGTGCGTCGAAAGTCGTGAACGCACCAGTTGTCTGGTTCTTTGCCGACCTTAGCCAACCCGGCTCGCATTCGCTTGTCGATACGGTCTTTCACCTTCTGGTCGCCGGACATCGGTCTGGTGGGGTTCCCAGATGCCGGAAAGAGAAGGTCAACGTCCTTGTATCGTGGAATCAACTCGAGAATATCAAGCATGTCGTCGGTCAGAAATACGGTGTGGGGATAGCCATTCTTGTATCGCTCAGCTGGAATGGTCCACAGTCGCGCGTCCAGATCGAATTCCGACCAGCGCGCGCCGCGCACCTCGATATTCCGACTGCCGGTTAGGATCAGTAGCTTGATCCAGAGGCTCCAAATGCCCTCGACTTCACTTGCTTCCCATATCGCCTTCACCTCATCATCGGTAAGCACCCGCGTCCGGATGGTCTTCGCGTTCTTAGGTTTGCGGATGCGGGCGAATACGTTCTTCTCGACGTGGTCACGCTCGATCAGCCACTCGAAGAATGCTGCACCCTCCTGCCGAACCTTATCGGCCATCGGACGCTTGTCGTCGGCAACCAGCTTGTCGACGATCGAGAGCGCATGGGTTTTAGTGACCTCGGTAACGCATAGTCCCTGAATAGTGGGGAGAATGTGCTTGCGGAACACACGATCCTTCTCGTCGCGGCTGCGAAGCTGGCTGGCGACGAGGTGCATATATTTCTCCCACATGGGTTCGACCACCAGCCGCTGCCGCTCGGCCTCTTGGTGCCGGGCTTCGATGATGCTGCGACGTTCCTCGAGCTTATCGCCATGTGGATCGCCGCCGGTCTCGACATCTACCCGGAATTTCGCGGCTAATGCTCTAGCCTTCCCCAAGGACAGCGCTCTCGTGCTGCCCAAGGTAAGCTTCTTTCGCGTACCGTGCGCGCGGTAGATGAGGCCATAACTCGTGTGTCCGGCCGGTGTATGCACAAGGACAAAGCCGGGAACGCCGCCAAGCGAACGATGTTTGATCGTGTTTGGATTAGAGGCGGTCATTTTCTCCACTTCCTTGACGGTAAGCGGACGCAATCTTGAGGATCCCATATCAATACTTTCTATGTACTTGATCTGTGACCAATTTATAGCATAAAAAGCGTGTAATATCAATAATATGGAACACGCGTGGATACACGCGGGATACACAGCGAGCACCAGTCTTGCGTGCCACGATAGGGTTTCATGTGTATCCGGCTGTGTATCCCGACGGGCTGAGTGAGGGTGTTAGGTACTGTATATCAACGTACCGTCTTAAATTATCTCTCGACTGAACCTAAATTTTTTGATAGTAAAAATGATATTCACTGAAGTATTATGATAGTAATACTTCGTATTTTACACCGAGAGGGTCGGCGGTTCGAGCCCGTCAGCGCCCACCATCACTCCCTAGAGTGCCCGCACCAGCCGCACTGCATTCGCGGCCCAGGGCGGGTCGTTCACAACCTGTTGCTTTCCCCCCGATTCGAGGGGGAGGACCTGCAACCTGTTGCCGTCACGCCCGATCAGTCGGCCGAAAATGAAGCGCCCTGCCGGACGTGGCAGCAGCACGTCTCGGTTGAGAAGCACCGAATAATTATCGGGCGCCACTTTTTCGCACCAGATGGTGTCGCCGCGCCGATAGTCGCCGATGCTGTCATCCACCGTGATCGCAACCATGTCACCCTCGGGAACAGGCGGCGCGACCACAGCCTCACGGCGCGGCGCATGGACGCCATCGCGACCGAGAATTGCGACGACCGGCAAATCGGCGCGATCAGGCAATTGCACCAGGTCGCCCGCCGTCACGCCCAGCGCTGCGGCGATGCGGTTGAGCCATCCTACAGAAACGGTTCGCGTTCCCGTCTCCAGGCGCCCGATCGTTTGCGCTGTCGTCGGGGGCGAACAAGCTTCGGCAACGTCGAGCAGCGTCATGCCCTTGGCACGGCGGACCTCGCGTATCCGGGTAATCAATGGAGCAACTCCTAACCGGAATGGATAATTCTCTGTCCTACAATATCCGATCGGTGACAAGCCTATTTGGTGATTCGCAGGGAGGAAATTCATATGACGCTGGCCCGATCACTGAAAGATCAACGACTGCCCGGATCGACGCGGGTGGTCACGATGAACCAGTCGGAAAGCCCGCTCGCCTGGCTGCGCGCACGCCGCCTTGTGACTGATCGACAATTCGCAGCAGGAGAGTTGCTTCGCGCCGATTTCGAACGTGCAGCACTTGGGCCGCGCGTAACAATGCGTTGGGACGCGAGCGGCGTGAGAACTCCCCGCACCGGCAATTACGCTCCCGACCCATCCGCACCGCAGATCTCGGCCAAGGCCCGATTCGATGCAGCGCTCACCACTGCAGGGCCGGGGCTGGCCGATATCCTCTGGCGCACCGTTTGCGCGGGTGAGACCATTCCCGACGCCGAACGGGCATTATCCTGGCCCGCGCGGAGCGGACGGCTTGTGCTGACCTTGGCGCTCGACCGCGTTGCCAGCTATTATCGCGTGCCATAACCGATTGGGTCTTTTCGTTCGATGCGCTAACGCCCCGACCATGACCGACTTCGCTTCCCTGCTCCTGGCCGATCGCGGACAATCCGCGCGTACCCTGCACCTCGTTGATACCGCAGGTTTCGACGCTTGGGCCGCGTCCCAGTCCGAACGCACGCGCACGATACTCGCCGCGGCGCGGTTTAAGGGTGCGACGGACACTATGGTAATCCTGCCGGGTGACGCAGCAGACGATTGGTCGGCCGTTGCCGGCGTCAAATCCGCGGATGCACTCGGTCCGTGGTGCCTGGCGCGTGCCGCCGACAGCCTGCCGGAAGGAACGTACAAGCTCGCGACTGGTAGCCCGGGCGCCGCGGCACTCGGATGGCTGCTCGCCCAATACCGGTTCGACCGGTACAAGGCGGACGACAAGGCGACCGGTCCGCGCATCCTGCTGACCGACACCCCGGCCTCCATCGATGCGACGGTCGCCGAGGCACAGGCGACCGCCCGCGTCCGCGACATGGTCAATACCCCGGCAGCGGACATGGGACCGGCCGACATTGAGGCTGCTGTCGCCGAGGTGGCAAAGGCCCATGACGCGGCGATGACCGTGACGCGCGGTGCCGAGCTCGAGAGCGGTTATCCCATGATCCACGCCGTCGGCATGGCGGCAGGACGCGGGCGCGAACCGCGGTTGATCGAACTGACATGGGGCGATCCGGTCCATCCGCGCATCGCCATCGTCGGCAAGGGCGTGTGCTTCGACACCGGCGGTCTCGACATCAAGCCGTCGTCAGGCATGCGGCTGATGAAGAAGGACATGGGCGGTGCGGCGCATGCGCTCTCGCTCGCGCAGTTGGTCATGGGCGCACGCCTTCCTGTGCGATTGCACCTGCTCATTCCTGCAGTCGAAAACGCGATTGCCGGCAACGCCTTCCGTCCGGGCGACGTCATCGCCAGCCGCAAGGGGTTAAGCGTGGAAATCGCCAACACCGATGCCGAAGGGCGGCTGATCCTGGGCGACGCCCTGACCCGCGCGGGTGAGGAAGACCCCGAGCTTATTATCGATTTCGCGACGCTGACGGGTGCCGCACGTGTGGCGCTGGGTCCGGACTTGCCCGCGACGTTCGCCAACAACGATGCACTCGCCCAAGATGCCCTCACAGCCGGTGTGACCGTCGACGATCCCCTTTGGCGCCTGCCGCTTCATCCCGGTTACGACGAGATGCTGAAGTCCGACATTGCCGACCTCAACAACGCGCCCGACGGCGGCTTCGCGGGATCGGTGACCGCAGCGCTGTTCCTGCAGCGCTTCGTGCCCGACGGAACGCCCTGGATCCACCTCGATACATTCGCTTGGCGCCCTTCGGGCAAGCCCGGCCGCCCCAAGGGCGGCGACGCATTGGGCTTGCGTGCGTTGTGGACCCTGTTGCAGGGTCGGTACCGGTAAATTCGGCCCGCCAATAGGGGCGCGATATAGTCTCTATATCTCTAGGCAACCGTTACGCCCCTCATACGTTCATCCTGTCACAAACCGGAAACCCGATATGCCGGAAGGACAGAAAACGTGGCTCGCCCGATGCTCAACGACTGGATGGATGCCCTGATCGACTATGTGCGATCGGGACAGGAGGATTTGACCAACCGCCAGATGGCCTTGCTGATGGTCGTTTACCAAAAACCTGGCCCCCATACCGTGCGCGGCCTTGCCCGCGATCTGGGTGTCTCGAAACCGGTCGTCACACGCGCCTTGAATCGTCTGGGTGCGTTGGGGTATCTCGCCCGCCAACGTGACGATCACGACCGGCGGAATGTCTTCGTCGCAAAAACCCAGGCGGGGGCGCAGTTTCTTGACGATTTCGGACAATTGGTCACCGGGCAACCCGTCAAGCGCGCCGCGTAAGGTCATCCATCTTTCCGGACCGTCGCGGCCCGTGGACGCGACGCAATACGCCGTTCGTCGTGATCTGGCGGAAATCGAACTCGCCGATACCGTCTTCGCACAGCATTACGCGGTGCCGCTTGCCATGACCGCCAATCGTGAGGTCCCGATCCACAGTGCGCCGCGTGCGGATTCGGACGTGGTGGCGACGCTCGCGATCGATCAAACCTTCAACATCCTCGACATCGGCAAGGATTGGGCCTGGGGCCGTGGTGATACGGCCGGGACCGTCGGCTATGTCGCTGCAGACGCATTGAATCGCGCATGACAACGCGTGTTTTCATCGACGGCGCGGCAGGCACCACGGGTATCGAGATCGAAAGCCGGCTGGATGGCCGCGCCGAGTTCGAATTGCTGCGGATCGACGAAGCACGGCGCAAGGACCCGGTTGCTCGGCGCGATGCGCTGAACGCTGCCGATATCGTCGTGCTCTGCCTGCCCGATGACGCGGCCCGCGAGGCAGTGGCGCTGATCGACAACGACACCACCCGCATCGTCGATGCCTCCACCGCGCACCGTACTACGGCCGGCTGGACCTATGGATTTCCCGAACTGGTCGGACATGAAACCGTCGCCGCGTCACGGCGTGTATCGAACCCCGGCTGCTATTCGACCGGCTTCATCGCACTCGTCGCGCCCTTGGTCCGTGCGGGATTGATCGAGGCTGGCGCACGGCTCTCGTCGAATGCGGTTTCGGGCTATTCGGGCGGCGGCAAGGGCATGATCGCCGAGTTCGAAGGTGCCGAGGGCGCACCGACCGCGTGGCGTACCTACGCCCTGACGCTCGCGCACAAGCATGTGCCGGAGATGCAGCATTGGTGCGGACTGAATAGCCCGCCCCTGTTCGCGCCTTCGGTCGCCAATCTCTATCGCGGCATGATCGTCGATGTGCCGCTGTTCGGCGTCGATGCGAATGCCGCGCGTGGGGCGCTGCAGGCACATTACGCAGGATCGAATATCGTGACGGTCGGCACCTTCGACGAAGCTAACCTGACCGTGGAGCAGGCAGCCGGAACGGATCGCCTCGAACTGTTCGTCTTCGACCGGGCCGACGGGACGCAATGCCGCCTGGTCGCCGCGCTCGACAATCTTGGCAAGGGCGCCAGCGGTGCCGCGGTGCAGAGCCTGAACCTGATGGCGGGTCTGCCGGAAGAAACCGCGCTGCGGTTGTGAGCCCCTCCCCGCGAGCGGGGAGAGGCGAAGTCACGTTACTTGGGGTTGGCTTGCAGCCAGGCCAGAACATTCTCCGGCGTCGATTCCGTGTACGGGTCGGTATCGGTGCCCGCGTCGTTGATGCCGGGCTCTTCGAACCAGGCTGCGATCTTGCCGTCGTCGACGACCGCAGCATAGCGCCACGAACGCTGTCCGAAGCCCAGGTGGCGCTTGTCGATCAGCATGCCCAGGCGGCGCGTGAAGTCACCATTGCCATCGGGCAGCAGCTTGACGTTCTTCAGGCCCTGGTGCTGGCCCCACTGGTACATGACGAACGCATCGTTGACCGACACGCAATAGGTGTCGTCGACGCCCAGCGACTTGTAGGTTTCGTAGTTGCCTTCGAAGCCCGGCAGCTGCTTCGACGAGCAAGTCGGGGTGAATGCGCCCGGCAGACCGAAAATGACGATCCGCTTGCCCTTGAAGATGTCGTGCGTGTTGACGTCCTGCCAGCGGAACGGGTTCGGTCCCTCGACGGTTTCGTCGCGGACGCGGGTTTTCAGGGTAACGTCGGGAACTTGGCGGCCAACATGCATGGGACACTCCTTTGATGGGGATTCACGAGTTCGGAACGCCCCATATGGTGCCACCGGGCGATTCGCCAACCGCTGCTGCTCGCAAGTGCGGAAAATTCGGCGATATCATTTGATCACAGCAGCGATCGTTTCCGCCAGCAACCGATAATCCCGCGCCCGCGCACTCCCCTTGCGCCAGACCAGCGCGATGCGGCGTGTCGCGGAATCGCTGGCGAGCGGCTGGGCCACGACCTGGGTTCCATCGAGGATGCCCGCTTCGACAGCCATACGCGGCAACAGCGTCAGCCCCAGTCCATGGTCGATCATCTGCACTAGCGTATGCAGCGAGGTGCCGAGCATCAGTGCGTCCGATCGCATTTCGGGCCGCTCGCAGGCGGCCAATGCATGGCCGGTCAGGCAATTGCCATCTTCCAGCAACAGCAGCCGCGACAAATCGATGTCCGCCGCGCGGATCGGCCCCTGCACCGCTTCGTCCTTCAATAGCCCGAGCAGTAGCGGCTCGGCAGCGATCTCCGCCACTTCCACGTCGCCGCAGGCATAGGGCAGCGCCAGCAGCACGCAGTCGATCGCGCCACGATGCAGCGCCTCGAGCGCGACCGGCGTCGACGTCTCACGCAGGAACAGCCGCACATCGGGCCAGTCGGCGCGCAGTTTCGGCAGGAAATCGGGCAACACGAACGGCGCGATCGTCGGGATCACCGCCAGGCGCAGGTCGCTCGACAGCGGCGCTCCTTCGGCACGGACCGTGTCCGCCAAGTCCTCCGCGCCACGCAGCAACAGCCGCGCACGCTCGACCATCGTCTCGCCAACGCCGGTAAACCGGACAAAGCGTTTCGTCCGCTCGACGAGCGTCGTTCCCAGCAGCGCCTCAAGATCGTTGATCGCAAGCGACAGTGTCGATTGGGTCACAAAGCAGGCGGCGGCTGCCCGGCCGAAATGCCCGTGTTCGTGGAGGGCAACCAGATACTGGAGTTGCCGCAAGGAAGGGAGATGCGAACTCATCGAAAAATCCAATCAGAGCGACGGGATTAACTCGTTTGTTCAATCAAGGCCAGCCGCCTATCCCGGCGCTATCGAATTTCTGGAGGATGACCGATGACGACCCCGAACAACGGCGAAGGCAGCGAAGTAACCGAAGGCGCACAATGCCCGTTCCATGGCGGCAAGGTGGAGGGCAACGCCGTGCTGTTCGAAATGACCAACCGCTTGTGGTGGCCGAACCAGCTCGACATTTCGGTGCTGCACCAGAATTCGGCCGCCGGCGATCCGATGGATGCGGATTTCGACTATGCCGCCGAATTCCAGACGCTGGACCTGAAGGCCGTCAAGGCGGACATATTCGCCCTGATGACGGACTCGCAGGACTGGTGGCCCGCCGACTTCGGGCATTACGGTCCGCTTTTCATCCGCATGGCCTGGCACTCGGCCGGCACCTATCGCATCGGCGACGGTCGCGGCGGCGCGGGTGCGGGAACGCAGCGTTTCGCGCCGCTCAATTCGTGGCCGGACAATGCGAACCTCGACAAGGCGCGCCTGCTGCTTTGGCCGGTCAAACGCAAGTACGGCCGCAAGCTGAGTTGGGGCGACTTGATGATCCTCGCGGGCAATTGCGCGCTGGAATCGATGGGCTTCAAGACCGCAGGTTTCGCAGGCGGCCGTGTCGACGTGTGGGAGCCGGAGCACGATATCAACTGGGGTCCGGAACGCGAATGGCTCGGTGGCGACAAGCGCTACTCGGGCGAACGCGACCTCGAAAACCCGCTCGCCGCGGTCCAGATGGGCCTGATCTACGTTAATCCGGAAGGTCCGGAGGGAAATCCTGACCCGCTGAAATCCGCCGTCGATATCCGCGAAACCTTCGCGCGCATGGCGATGAACGACGAGGAAACGGTGGCGCTGATCGCGGGCGGCCACACCTTCGGCAAGACGCACGGCGCTGCGGACCCCTCGCAGCACGTCGGCCCCGAACCCGAAGGCGCGGATATCGCGTTGCAGGGCCTGGGCTGGGCGAGCAGCTATGGCACCGGCCATGGCGCAGACACGATCACCAGCGGTCTGGAAGTCACATGGACGCAGACGCCCACGCAATGGTCGAACCACTTCTTCGCCAACCTGTTCGAGAACGAGTGGGAACTGACGAAGAGCCCGGCGGGCGCGCACCAATGGGTTGCCAAGGGTGCCGACGCATCGATTCCCGACGCGCACGACCCGTCGAAGAAGCATCGCCCGACGATGCTGACGACCGACCTCGCGCTGCGCTTCGCCCCTGAATACGGAAAGATCTCGCGGCGGTTCTACGATAACCCGGACCAGTTCGCCCATGCCTTTGCCGAAGCGTGGTACAAGCTGACTCACCGCGACATGGGACCGCACGTTCGCCTGCTCGGGCCTGAAGTCCCCGCCGAGCCCCGCATCTGGCAGGACCCCCTTCCCTCTCCTACCGGCGCGGCGCTGACTGACGCGGATGTTGCAGACCTGAAGGCACGGATTCTGGCCTCGGGACTTTCGATCTCCCGCCTCGTCGCGACAGCCTGGGCCTCGGCCTCGACCTATCGCAATACCGACAAGCGCGGCGGCGCGAATGGTGCGCGCATCGCGCTCGCCCCGCAAAAGGACTGGGCGGTCAACGAACCGGCCGAACTCGCCAAGGCGCTTGCGAAGCTCAACGAAATCCGCAAGGCTTTCGGCAAGCCGGTAAGCCTTGCCGACACCATCGTTCTCGGCGGCACGGCGGCGGTCGAAGCGGCGGCGAAGGCGGCCGGACACAGTGTGACCGTCCCGTTCTCGGCCGGCCGCACGGATGCGACCGCCGATCAGACCGACGCCGAGTCATTCGCACCGCTCGAACCGGTCAACGATGGCTTCCGCAACTATACCAGCGACAACTCGCCCTGGTCGCAGGAGGAGTTGCTGATCGACCGCGCGCACTTGCTGGGCCTGACCGCGCCCGAAATGACTGTGCTCGTCGGCGGCCTTCGCGTCCTCGGCGCCAACACTGGCGGATCGACCCACGGCGTGTTTACGGACCGACCCGAGACACTGACCAACGACTTCTTCGTCAACCTGTTGAACGCCAGCATGACGCGGAAATGGACGGCGCAGTCAGACGGCACGTTCGTCGCGCAAAGCCGCAGCGGCGGCGGCGCGACGATGACCGCGACACGCGCCGACCTGATCTTCGGATCGAACTCGCAATTACGTGCGCTCGCGGAGGCCTATGCCACCGACGACGCGCGGGGCGCCTTCATCGACGCGTTCATCGCCGCTTGGACCAAGGTGATGAACGCCGACCGGTTCGACCTCGCCTGAGGTCGATCGGCGGGATCAACCGGCGCTCCCTCCCTCGGCGCCGGCCCGCCACCCCGCCGTCCCTGCCTGCAGGGGTTGAGCTTCGCTACGGGTCGTGCCGGGAAAGCGAAGCTGAATTCCCGCCGGGCAGGGATGACGGGGAAATTACATCTCGCCCTTTGCGCGGCGGTGCGCGTACCAGCGCTGGACGTTGGCGTTGTGCTGGTCGAGCGTATCGGCGAACGCGCTCGACCCATCGCCTTGTGCCACGAAATACAGCGCGTTCGACCGTGCGGGATCGAGCGCCGCCTCGATGGAGGCTTTGCCGGGATTGGTAATCGGTCCGGTCGGCAGGCCGGTCATCTTGTACGTGTTGTACCCGTTCACGGCGTCGAGTTCAGACCGCAGGATGCGGCGGCCGAGCGGTTTGCCCTTCGTCACCGGGTAGATCGTCGTCGGGTCAGCCTGCAGCGGCATGCCCTGTTTCAGACGGTTGGTGTAAACCGCAGCGACCATGCGCCGCTCGTCCGGCCGGCCGGTTTCCTTTTCGATGATCGATGCGAGCGTGATCGCGGCCTCGGGCGTCGTTACTGCCACGCCGGGCTTGCGGGCGGCCCAGGCATTGGCGATCGCGGTCTGCATCGCCTTTTGCATGCGCGCTATGACCGCGCTGCGCTTTTCGCCGCGGACATAGGAATAGCTGTCGGGCAATACCGACCCCTCGGGCGGCACGGCGACCTCGCCGGTCAGCAGCGATACCGCCATCAGTTTTTCCTGCACGAGAATCGACGGCGTACCCTCCGGCACCGTGAAGAACCGTTGCAGCACCTTGCCCGATTGCAGCAGCGACAGGATGTCACCCGCACTCATCCCCCGCGCGATCTTGTATTCGCCGGGCTTGATCGCATCCTTGCTGCCGAACAACTTTGCATTGGTGAGGAACGCGTCCGCCGACGTGATCGCACCTGCTTTCTCAAGTTCGCGTGCCGCCGCCGTCAGCGTCGATCCCTGCGGGATGACCACCTCGACGTCATTCGGTGCGCCCCCGCCCATGAAACGGAAAAACGCGAAGGCGGCGATTGCGATGACGACAACGAGGAGGATCAGGCGGCGCATGAGCCTGCCCTAATCCCGTTGCCATCCGGCGTCACGGGGGTTTCCCTGTCGGATTTATCCTATGCTGCCCGGATAAGCTGTTGCTAGATTTGCGGCGTACGCCGGACCGGGGGGCCGGCGTGCAACGAAGGGGGGATTTGCAGGATGGTTTTTCGCGATCTGGTTCGCATGGCCGCATTGTCGGCGATCCTTTCGGGCGCGACCGCAGCGCAGGCACAGACGAAACCATTCAGCGGCGCGGCGTTCGAGATAAATCGCGACCGGGTTCAGACGGGCACACTGAAGTCGTGCGCCAAGGGGCCGACCTACCTGATCCCGACCACCTATCTCTACATCACCGCGCGAACCAGCATGTCGGCGGGCGGCGGCCTGGGCAATGCGGGCAGCAAGGCGCGGGTTTACATCGACGGGCTGACCAAGTCGGGCATCCAGAACCTGGCCGCCAGGATCCAGAACGACATCGTCGGCCAAATGCGCGCAGCGGGGTACACCGTCCTCACCTATGACGACGTGAAGGCCGATGCTGCGGACAAGGGCCGCATGCCGGTCAACGAACGCTATGGCATGCCAACGCATGGCGCACGCGCCTTTCCCAACACCGAATTCTTCGTCGCAACGCCGACTGACGAACAGGCGATCGATTACGGAATCATGGGTGCGCATTCGAACTACCTGAAGGCATCCGCGCGCACCGGCGCGACACTGCTTCTTCCCGAAATCTGGCTGACCCTGCCGCAGCTGGGCGCGTCGGCGAGCAAATCGGAGGGGCTGACCTGGAAAAGCTCCTCGGCCAGCATCAGTTTCGATCCGTCGATGCATCTCGCGTCGGCAACCGTGATGGGCCAGAACGCCAAGGGCGGCTGGTGCAGCATCATCGTACCCGAACACGGCGGTCGCCTGGCAGCGCCCGTCGCCGGTCAGTTCAAGGAACTGGGCGTCGTCGAGGACAAATATGGCGACTGGGCAACCAAGCGTGGCGATTTCACCTTCGTGGTCGATAACGACGCGTTCGAAACCGGAGCAATGGCGGTCGGTCATTCGCTCGGTAAGCTGATGGTCGATTCGATGAGCGGCGCTCGCTGAGGGGCTTCGCTGCGCTCCTTTTTTCCGGTTGGGCGGAACCTGGCCCCCTGGCCAAACGTAACCACCTGCAATGCAGGAAAACACCTCAACGCTTTTCCCCTGGTCCCACCCGGCACAGGAGGAACTCGAAACCCTCATCGAAAACCACGTCGGCGAACCCGGCTTTCCGTGCGTCGGCGCGAAGGCGGCGCTTGCACATGGAACGCTCAAGGTGCTGGCATGCAACCGCATCGACAGTGCCTGGGACGATCTGCGCATCCATGACGCCCTGCTGTCCTGGGCGCGCGAATATCGCGCAGCACCCGGCCTGTTCCGCAGTTTCGCGGTGATTTTCGACCGGTTGGGCAACCTCGACGAACACGCTTTCGAAGAAGCGATGTGGGCGCGCGTCCAGTCGCTGTCGGACAAGGATGTCTGGCGGGGGCAGGACTATGATAGCCGGGTCAGTGCCGACCCCGGCGAACCGCATTTTTCCCTGAGCTTTGGCGGCGAAGCATTCTTCGTCGTCGGCCTTCATCCGAATGCCAGCCGTCCGGCCCGGCGTTTCGCTCGACCCGCGATGATCTTCAATCTGCACGACCAGTTCGAAGAACTGCGCCGGGCAGGCAAATACGAAGGGATGCGCGAAAAGATCATGACGCGTGACGAGGCGCTTGCCGGATCGCGCAACCCGATGCTGGCACGGCATGGCGAAGCAAGCGAGGCGCGACAATATTCGGGACGCGCAGTCGGCGACGAATGGCGCTGCCCGTTCCGCTATTCGGGCAACGCATGAGCAAAACCGTCACGATCGCCGAGCGCAGCGGCACGGCGTTTCGCCTGTCACAGGGTGCGACGCTGACCGTGATAGATCCGAAGGGCGAACAGGTCGCCGACCTGCTCGCCTTCAACGCTGACGACATCGACGAGGTGATCTCGTCGGGGCGGACGCTGGATTATGCCGAGACGATCTACCTGACCACCGGCAACCGGCTCTATTCGAACCGCAGCCGCATCATGCTCGAGATCGTGGGCGATACGGTCGGGCGGCACGATTTTCTGCTGACGCCATGTTCGGTCGACACATTCGCGCATTTCTATCCGGATTTGCCCGCGCATCGCGGCTGTTTCGGCAATCTCGCTGCTGCGCTCGCGCCCTTTGGCGTGACGCCCGACCGTATCCCGGTTGCGTTCAACTGTTTCATGAACGTGCCGGTCGACGGCGGTACGGGAAAGCTGCGCGTGCTGCCGCCGCTCAGCAAGGCGGGCGACTCAATCACCTTTCGCGCAGCGATGGACCTGATCATCGGCCTGACGGCCTGCTCCGCCCCGGATTCGAACGGCGGCACGTTCAAGCCGATCCAATACCGGATCGACTGAACACGCGCCGCTTCAGACCGCCCGCATCACGATGCTGGCATTGGTACCGCCGAAACCGAAGCTGTTGTTCAGCACGGCATTCACCTTCCGCTTCTTGGCGATGTGCGGGACCAGGTCGACGCCCGCACAGCTATCGCTGGGGTTGTCCAGGTTCAGCGTCGGCGGGACGATCTGGTCGCGGATCGCAAGGATGCAGAAGATCGCCTCGACCGCGCCCGCGCCGCCCAGCAGATGGCCGATTGCCGACTTGGTCGACGACATGCTCATCGTTTCGAGCGCCGGACCGAACAAGCGGCGAACCGCGCCCAGTTCGAGCTCGTCGCCAAGCGGCGTCGACGTGCCGTGCGCGTTGACGTAGTCGATGTCGGACAGTTGCAGTCCGGACTTCCTCATCGCCATTTCCATTGCGCGATAGGCGCCTGACCCTTCGGGATGCGGCGCTGTTACGTGATAGGCATCGCCCGACAGGCCGTAGCCGATGACTTCGGCATAGATCTTCGCGCCGCGCGCCTTGGCGTGTTCGTACTCCTCGAGCACGACGACGCCCGCGCCCTCGCCCATCACGAACCCGTCGCGTCCCTGGTCATAGGGGCGCGATGCCTTTTCCGGCGTATCGTTGAACGCGGTCGAAAGTGCGCGCGCCTGCGCGAAGCCGGCAATGCCGATCGGGCAGATCGCCCCTTCCGAGCCGCCCGCGAGCATGACGTCGGCATCGTCCATCATGATCATGCGTGCAGCGTCGCCGATCGAATGCACACCGGTGGCGCATGCGGTGACGACCGCGTGGTTTGGTCCCATCAGGCCGTATTTGATGCTGACCTGACCCGAGATCAGGTTGATCAGGCGACCATGAACGAAGTGCGGGCTGACGCGCGACGGCCCTTTCTCGTTCAGGACCAGCGACTCGCTGGCAATGCCAGGCAGGCCGCCGATGCCCGAGCCGATCGAACAGCCGATGCGGTAGCGCATCGCTTCGGGTGCATCAACGAGACCAGCGTCCTCGATCGCCTGTCCCGCAGCATCGATCCCGTAGATGATGAATGGATCGACCTGGCGCTGGACTTTGTGGTCGACGCGCTTGTCGGGATCGAAGCCATAGGGGTGATCGGCGGGCTTCACCTCGCATGCGATGGTGCATTTCTGGTCCGACGGATCGAACCGCGTGATCCGCGCCGCGCCCGATTTCGACGCGATGATGTTGGCCCAGCTGGTCTCGACGTCACCACCCAATGGTGTGACCAGACCCAATCCCGTGACGACGACACGACGCATAGGCGTTCAATCCTTCGCATTAAACAAAACAGGCCCGGCCCATTCTCGGGGCCGGGCCTGTCCTTGTGGCTCCTCTCCGAGCCTCGTTAAAGCCTGTTCAGCCCTTGTTGCTGTCGATGAACGCAATAGCGTCCTTGACGGTCGCGATCTTTTCCGCCGCATCGTCAGGAATCTCGACACCGAATTCTTCTTCGAACGCCATGACGAGCTCGACGATGTCGAGGCTGTCTGCGCCCAGATCGTCGATGAAGCTCGAATCTTCGGTCACCTTGTCGGCATCTACGCCGAGGTGCTCGACGACGATCTTCTTCACCCGGTCGGCGGTCTCGCTCATGAAGGGTCCTTCTCGTTCAGAAAAATGTAAACTCGAAAATCTGCCCTAGTCACCTCCACGGGACGGTGCAAGAGGGGGTTAATCATCCCCGGCCCAGCACATGGTCGACGAGGGCACCAAGCGTACGGAAGCCGTTCGTCGTAATCCCCTCGCCCGATATACCGCCCGGTACCCAGGCTCGTTCGAAACCGAGCTTGGCCGATTCCTTCAGTCGCAGGCCCGAGTGGGCGACCGGCCGCACTTCGCCTGATAATGCGACTTCACCGAACGCGACGATGTCGGCAGGTACGGGCCTTTCACTGAACGCGCTGACGAGCGCCGCAGCCACCGCAAGGTCGGCAGCCGGGTCGGTCAGGCGATAGCCGCCGGCGATGTTGAGATAGACTTCCGCAGACGAAAGCGACAGGCCGCAGCGTGCCTCAAGTACCGCAAGGATCATTGCCAGCCGGCCCGAATCCCAGCCGACGACGGCACGCCGCGGTGTCGCTCCGCTTGCCAGCCGCACGGTCAGCGCCTGCACCTCCACCAGCACTGGTCGCGTGCCCTCAAGCGCCGGAAACACCACCGTTCCCGTTACCGCCTCTCCTCGCGTCGTCAGGAACAGCGACGAAGGGTTGCCGACATCGGAAAGGCCTCCCTCGCCCATCGCGAACACGCCGATCTCGTCGGTACCGCCGAAGCGGTTCTTGATCGCACGCAGGATGCGATACTGGTGGCTGCGCTCTCCCTCGAAAGCGAGGACGGTATCGACCATGTGTTCGAGTACCCGCGGCCCGGCTATCGTACCGTCCTTGGTGACATGACCGACGAGCACCACCGCACTGCCGCGTTCCTTGGCGAAGCGGATCAACTCGCCCGCCGATGCGCGAACCTGGCTGACGGTACCCGGCGCTCCTTCGATCAGGTCCGAATGCATGGTCTGGATCGAATCGATGACCAGCAGGTCGGGTGCCGACGGGAATGTCGCGAGAATGTCCCGCACGCTGGTCGCGCTCGCGAGGCCGACCGGTGCGTTGCCGAGGCCCAGCCGCTGCGCGCGCAACCGCACCTGATCGGCCGCTTCCTCGCCCGACACATAGGCGACAGTCTTACCAGCCAACGCGAGCTTTGCCGCTGCCTGTAACAGCAATGTCGACTTCCCGATGCCGGGATCGCCGCCGATGAGGGTCGCCGACCCCGTCACGAATCCGCCGCCAAGCGCCCGGTCGAGTTCCGCAATACCGGACGGCATGCGGTCGGGGAGCTTGGTCGGCGAATCGAGCGACACAAGGCTGACCGCCCGCCCGCCATGCTGAAGATTATGCCGAGCCGAAAAGGGCGTCACGACCGCGCCAGCGTCCTCGACAAGCGTATTCCAGTCCTGGCAGTCATCGCACTGCCCCGCCCATTTCGACGAGACCGATCCGCACGACTGGCAAACATAACGTTTCTGCGGCTTGGCCACGCGATCACCCCGATTAAGAACGTAACCGGAACATAACGATGTGGTTGCGTCAGAACAACCTGGTGCAAGAAAGAAAAACGGCGCCGTTCCGGGTGGAACGACGCCGCTTCTTCGCCTGAAAAAGGGAGTTAATCAGGCGTGAGACATTAGGCGAACGAAGCGATCGCGTTCTGGCGGCGGCGGCGCATCGCGCGGCCGACGATGCCGAAGCCCAGAACCATCATCGCCCAGGTCGACGGCTCAGGAACGTTGCCGGTCATGAGGTTGTCGAACTCGAACGAGTTGTTGGTCGATTCGAACTTCGCGCCGTTGATCAGCTTCACGCCGTCCGACACGTAGTACACGCGGCCGTTCGAGGTCGGCAGGCTCTGGTTGCCGTCGGCGGTTGCGCCGAAAGCGATCTGCGCGCCGCTCAGGACTTCCGTCGAACCATCGCTGAACGACAGCGTCAGCTTGTTGTAGTTGTCGAGCGAACCGATGACGAACGAGAAGATGTTCGCAGCGGTGAACGCCTTGGTGTAGGTACCGGCGTTCGGCAGGCCGAGCACGGCGCCGTAGTTGCCGGTGCTGTTGAAGCCCGGGCGAGCGGCGTCGTTGGGAACGCTGGTGTTGTAGACCTTCGCATTGGTGCCGATCGATGCACCGACTGCGAAGCTTTCGAAATCCTCGACCATGGTCGACAGGAACGACGGCGAAGCCGAAGCACCCGGCATGTAGCCGACGAACACAGCAGCATTTGCCGACGAGGCGGCGGTCAGTGCTGCAAGACCAAGCAGATATTTACGCATTTGGTGTCTTCCCTGTTTTATTCTGACCAGACGGTCGTTGCGTCAAAACATGAGGCCCTTTGGCGCCTCTGAGACGTGCGACTCGTCCCTTGCAAGCAACGGGTTACCGCTGCTGGCCGGACCAAACAAAACCCTAAGTGGGAAGTTCCTGTGTCATTTCCGGACGTTGTCCCAAGACGGCACAATGCCCAAAATGGCAGCAATTTCATCCTGGAAAAGAAAGACTGCCGCCAACCCTCTGTTCTTAAAATAAAAACGCCGCCGCTCCGGAAGAGCGGCGGCGTTTTATCGCCCGAAAAAGGGAGTTAATCAGGCGAAAGAGGCAATCGCATTCTTGCGGCGGCGGCGCATCGCGCGGCCGACGATGCCGAAGCCCAGAACCATCATGGCCCAGGTCGACGGCTCGGGAACGATGTTACCCGTCGCGAGATTGTCGAACTCGAACGAATAGCCGGTCGACTGGAACCGCGCGCCGACGATCAGCGGGGTCGCGTCGGTAACGCGATAAATCACGCGGCCGTTCGACGAAGCGAGAACCTGGTTGCCGTCTGCCGTTGCACCGAGAGCGATCTGGGCGCCGTTCAGAATCTGCGACGTGCCATCGGCATAAAGCAGGGTCAGGACGTTGAACGTATCGAGCGAACCGAGGTCGAACGAGAAAGCGTTCTTGGCAGCGAAGTTGATCGTCCAGGTCGAACCTGCCGTGCCGAGAACCGCACCGAAGCCACCCGTGCTGTTGAAGTTAGGACGCGCAGCGATGTTCGGCTGGGTCGAGGTGTAAGCGAATGCGCCCGTGCCGCCCGGAAGCGCTGCACCGTTCGCATAGCTGTCGAAATTCTCGATGATCGACAGACCGGTCGGCAGAGCCGCGGCACCGTCGTCATAGGTAATGATAAGCGCGGCATTTGCCGAACTGGCAGCCATAAGCGCAGCAAGGCCAATCATCATTTTACGCATACAAATATCCCCATTTTCTGACCGGACGGTCAATCGTTGACGTTGACAGATAAGGCCCGGTTCGACCTCCGGAGACGTGCGACTCGCCCCGAACTGGTTAACGGCTTAGCTTAATTTTTAAGGTAAACAAAGCTCTAAGTGAGCAGGTGCGGCATAAATCTGATGCGCACGCGTTTGCGTGATACCTATATCACATGACGACGCGAAAACAGGCAAAAATGTATCAATTTGGCACAAATATTACGCCATGGAGTAGCACATGCCTGATTTGGCACGTATCCGGGTTGTGCAGCGCGAAAAGGCGGCAATGTTGCAGCGCTGAAATGCCGCCGATACGTTGAGCGTTCACCGGTTACGAATGGCCAGCGCACCGATCATGGATCTGACGACCCACATCCTCGTCGTCGATGACGACCACGGTTTGCGCGAACTGACCGGGGCATTCCTTCAGGATCACGGCTATCGGGTCGCGCTTGCGGGGGACGGCGCGTCCATGCGGGCAGAGATCGCTCGCCAGCGCCCCGACCTGATCGTCCTCGACATCATGATGCCGGGTGAGGACGGGCTGAGCATCCTCCGCACGCTCGACCCGGCGTCTCGGCCGCCGGTCATACTGCTCTCGGTGATCGGCACCGATATCGACCGGATCATAGGTCTGGAAATGGGCGCCGACGATTACCTCGCAAAACCGTGCAACCCGCGCGAGTTGCTTGCGCGGATTCGCGCTGTCTTGCGCCGGGGCACCCAGTCACGGGCCGAACCCGCCCCCGTCACGCCTGTCTGGCGATTCGAAGGCTGGTGCATGGATCCCGTGTCGCGCGAACTCCACGAGCCTGGCGGCCAACTCGTCACATTGTCCGACGGCGAATTCCGCATGCTGATGGTGTTTGCCGAACATCCCCGCCGGGTGCTGACACGCGATTTCATTTTGGAAGCAATGCGCGGGCACGACGCCGACCAGTTCGATCGTGCGATCGACGTGCAGGTGAGCCGGCTGCGCAAGCGGCTTACCCACGCCGCCACGCCCGAGCTGATCCGCACTGTCCGTCACGAAGGCTATATGTTCACGGCGCCCGTTTCGCGTGGCTAGTCCCGGCAACGGATCGGCACGGCCGATCATCGTGCAGATCGTCATGCTGGTGGCCGTCGCCGTCGCGCTTGCAACCGCGGTCCTGCTGGCGGTGACATTCCAGGGCCCCCCGCCGCGCAGTGCACCCGTCCCCATCTCCGATGTTGCCGCACTGCTGGTACGCAATGAAGGCCGCCCACCCCCTGGCGCACAGCTGTTCGAAACCGGGGCCGAACCTACAGCGCCGGACGGCTTCGAGAGCGATCGCGTTGCGCGTGCGCTCCTGGCGAGCGCGACGAGGCATGAGGTCCGCGTATTCTCTGCCCAGCCGGTCGCTCCGCGCGGCGATATCGGTCCGGGCACCGGGGCCGACGAATTCCGGGGCGGCGTACTGGCGGCGATCCATCTCGAAAACGGCAAGTGGCGCGTGCTTTCCGTCCAGCGGGATCCATGGCTCTCGCACTGGCATGTCATCACGCTTGCGGCGATGCTCGCCACATTCGTCGTGCTCGTCGGACTTGCATGGCTGGTCGCGCGCAGGATCGCGGGTCCGCTCGCACACCTCGCCGAAGCGGCCGATGCGACCTATGCGCGGCCCACCGACCCGCCCATCCCGGTCGACGGTCCGCAGGAAGTCCGGCGCGTTGCCGAGGCATTGACCCGCATGCGCGACCGGCTGTCCGCAACGCTGACGACGCGCACGGAAATGCTGACCGGCATAGCGCACGACATGGGCACTCCGCTGGCACGCCTCGCGTTTCACCTCGATGCCTTGCCCGCCGATGCCCGTACCGCCGCGCAATCGGAGATCGCCGGCGTCCGCGCGATGATCGGCAGCGTGCTCGACTATGCGCGCGATACGCCGCCGCGGAGCGATCCGATCGATGTCTCCGCACTGCTACTGCAACTGATCGAAACTGCCGGCAGCCGTGCGGTTCTCCACGGGCCTGAACAATGCATCATGTGGGGCGACGAGATCGGGCTCAAACGGCTGTTCAGCAACCTCGTCGAAAACGCACTGCGCTACGCAGGATCGTGCGAGATCACCGTGGCTGAACTGCCAGAAACCGTGACGGTAAACATCGCTGATCGCGGGCCCGGCCTGGGCGATGACATCGCGCTGCTGTTCGAACCTTTCGTCCGTGGCGAACGGTCGCGCAGTCGCGATACCGGCGGTGTCGGCCTGGGCCTCGCTCTCGCCCGCCGTATCGCGGAAGCGCATGACGGCAGCATCGGCGCCGAAAACCGGCCAGGCGGCGGCGCGACCTTCACTGTCACGCTGCCCGCCTGACCCGCGCCGTCAGATCGCAATCCCGATCGTGGCGGCCATTGTGTAACCCGCCGACGGCGTACCATTGAACGTCGGCGTCATCGCGGTGATCTGTGCCGACGTATTGTCGCCGAACACATTGTCGTTCGCTGTCGTCGTGCTAGCGAAGCGCGATGCGCTGTTCGGGTAAGTTGCGGTATCGGCATAGACCGATGTGCACGCCGCAGACGGCATCGCGAGCTGCGAGACGAGGCGCGCAAACCGGCCGCCCGTTGCGTTCGAAAGGCTCGAGAACACCTCGAAGTGAATATGCGGATAACGGCCGGAGTAGCAGCCGGGGAAGATCGTCGTGAACGTCACCTGCCCGTTCGCGTCGGTCACCTGGACGCCGCGCAGATAGCTTTCGGCGGGCAGGTCGTAGAGCGAATATTGTCCGTTCCGGTCGCAATGCCACAGGTAAACCGCATAGCCGCTGAGCGGTGCGCAACTGGCATTCACGTTGGCGACCGTCAGCGTCAGCGTGACCCGCACCCCGCCCGCGACCGTCGTCGATCCCAGGAAGCTGGCGCGGATATCGCTGCGTACGACACCCGTCGAGGTCAGCACGTTCGACGTCGAACCGCTCGATGTGTTGGTACCGTCCGCCGGGTAGGGGCCGTTGGTTTCGGTGGGTAGCGCGACGCACGTCCCTGTCCCGCCACTGGTCGAGCTGGTTGTCGTCGATGTGGTGGATGTCGTGCTGGTCGAGCCCGTCGTCGACGTGCTTCCCGTGCTCGTGGTCGTCGTGCCGCCAGACGACGATCCGTCGCCGCCGCACGCCGCGAGCAGGCCCACCGTCCCTGCGGATGCCATCATCACCAGCGCGCGGCGGCGCTCCATCACCTTGAGGTCGTGAAAAAGACCAAGGTCGTGCTCTTCGATGCGGTCCTGCGCCATGGGTTCTCGTCTCCGGTTTTCGACGCTGTCCGTATCGCTGGCGTAACGCACAATCGTATTTCCGTTTGTTTCAGCGCTTTGCGCGTGCGACGGAATGCCCATGCGGGAGAAGGAACTGCGGCTGGCGCTGGTTTGCTACGGCGGGATCAGCCTGGCTGTTTACATGCACGGCGTGACCAAGGAGGTCTGGCACCTCGCCCGTGCGAGCCGCGCGTTCCATGACGAAAGCGAACCGTCCGAACCGGTCGAGGCGGCCTATCTCGACCTGCTCAAGACCGCAGAAGCGACGACCGGCATCAAGCTGCGGGTACTGGCGGATATCGTGGCGGGCGCTAGCGCGGGCGGCATCAACGGCGTGTTCCTGGCGCACGCAGTCGCATCCGGCCAGCCGCTCGATCCGCTGACCGCCATGTGGCTGGAAAAAGCCGATATCGAGGAATTGCTCGACCCCGCCGCACGCGCGCCATCAAAGATGTCGAAACTGTGGGCGTCACCCATCGCCTGGGCGGTCGCGGGGCGACAGGGCGACAAATGGGACGACGGACTGGACGCGTCGACCCGTGACGAAATCCACGCAAAGCTCACGCGCTTCGTGCGCTCGCGATGGTTCGAGCCGCCCTTCGGCGGCGAAACTTTCGACGCGATGCTGCTGGGGGCGTTCGATGCCATGGCGGCGGGACCGGTGGGGCAGCGCCTGCTGCCCGACGAACAGCCGCTCGACCTGTTCGTGACCGTCACCGATTTTCGCGGCCACCCCGAAACCCTGCCGCTGCATTCGCCGCCGAAGATCGTCGAGACCGAACACCGGCTGACCCTGTCGTTCCGCGACGACCGGAATGCATCCGAATTTGCCGATGTTGCAGGCCTTGTCTTTGCCGCGCGCGCGACGGCGAGCTTTCCGGGCGCCTTCCCGCCGTTCAACGTCGCCGAACTCGATCGTGCGCTGCAAACGGCGAACCGCCCTTGGCCGGAACGTGCGGCATTCCTTGCCCGCGTCCTCCCGCGCCAGGCCGTTGCCGGTGCCGCCGAATCGACCGTGCTGATCGATGGTTCGGTCCTCGCCAACGCGCCGTTCCGCCCCGCGATAACGGCGCTGCGCGACCGCCCGGCCCGGCGAGAGGTCGACCGGCGCTTCGTCTACATCGATCCCAAACCCGGCAAGAAGAGCATCAGCCTTTCCGACAGCGACGCTCCGCCGGGGTTCTTCGCGACGCTGTTCGGCGCGATGTCGGACATTCCCCGGACGCAGCCGATCCGCGACAATCTGGAAGCGATCGCCGGCCGCACGGCACGCATCGAACGCACGCGGCGTATCATCGAGGCGTTGCGCCCGCGCGTGGAGGCATCGGTCGAATCGCTGTTCGGACGGACGCTCTTCATCGACCGCCCGACCGCCGCACGCCTTGCGACATGGCGGTCGCGCGCCAGCGAACGCGCCGCCCGCGATGCCGGGCATTCCTATTACGCTTATCGCGAAATCGTCAGGACAGGTGTTGCGGATTCGGTCCGTCACGCCCTGCCCGACCGCATCGACACGACGGAACTGGAGGCAGCGCTCGCGTTACGGCCCGATGTCGACGGGCTGGACCTGCGCTTCCGCATCCGGCGCTTGCGCTTCGTCGCGCGCAGGCTCGCGGTCCTTGCCGACGAGAATCCCGCTGCCGATTACGAAGCTCCGCGCAAGGCGGTCTTCGCCTGCCTTGCGCGTTATCTCGAACGCGAATCGCCCGCGTTCCTCGGCAAGATCGAGGCGACCGACGCGACGGCGCTGCTCGATCTGGTCGAACAGCGGTGGGACCTGCACACGATCGACGTGCAGACCGACGGCGTCATGGCAGAAGCGATCGCAAACTGCCTGCGCGCGCATCGCCGACAGCCCCTGCTCGCCTATCTCGGCTTCCCCTTTTACGATGTCGCAACGCTGGCGCTTCTGCAGGGAGAGGGCTTCGACGAATTCGACCCCGTTATGGTCGACCGCATATCGCCCGAGGATGCGATCTCGCTGTCGGGCGGCGCAACCGTCATCAAGGGCACGCAATTCAACAGTTTCGGCGCATTCTTCAGCCGCAGCTACCGTGAGAACGATTACCTTTGGGGCCGACTACATGGTGCCGAGCGGATGATCGATATCCTGATCTCATCGCTGCCCGGGAATGCGCTTACTACAGACGCCATCGCTCGGGCCAAGAAGGCTGCCTTCTCCGGAATCCTCGATGCAGAGCAAAGTCGGCTGACCATGATTCCCGAAACCTTTGTCGAACTGCGCGCGCGGATCGCCACCATGGCTGGCGCGAGCGAAACGACCGGCCTAGACTGACGGCGACAGCAACAAAGGTTGGTTCGCGCCATGCAGTTTCTGAAGACGATTTTCTGGGTGCTGGTCGCGGTCGTCGGCGCGCTGTTCTCGTTCGCCAACTGGAAGCCGGTCGATATCCGCCTGTGGGGCGATCTTGTCTGGTCGCCGCCGCTGCCCTTTCCCATCCTGTGCGCATTTCTGCTCGGCCTGTTGCCGATGCTGGTCATCCACCGCGCGACGCGCTGGAGCCTGCGCCGCCGCCTCGACAATGCGAACCGCCAGTTGACCGACAGCTTCCCGCCGCAGCCCGCCGTGCCGGTTACGACCGTACCGCCGGGTGCCGCCCCCATCGTCCCGCCGCCGGGCGTCGCATGAGGGTGACCGAATGACTTCCCCTATCTGGGTTGCGATCGACACGCCGAACCTCGACCGTGCAAAGGCGATTGCGGAAAAGGTCGGCCGCCATGTCGGCGGCATCAAACTGGGCCTCGAATTCTTCTGCGCCAATGGCCGCGCGGGCATTCTCGAGATGGCGAAGCTGCATTTGCCGATCTTCCTCGACCTGAAGCTGCACGACATCCCGAACACCGTTGCCAAGGCGGTGCAGGCACTCGCGCCGCTCGACCCCGCGATCCTGACCGTTCACGCCGCAGGCGGACGTGCGATGATGGAGGATGCGAAGGCTGCCGCTCCCATCGGGTGCAAGGTTGTCGCGGTCACCGTGCTTACCAGCCTCGACGCGAACGACCTCGCGACGGCAGGCGTCGGCGGCAGCCCGCATGACCAGGTTATCCGCCTGACCGAATCCGCGCGGGAAGCCGGTCTCGACGGTGTCGTCTGCTCGGGTAACGAAGTCGCTGCGGCGCACAAACTGTGGCCGAGCGGCTTTTTTGTCGTGCCCGGCGTGCGGCCATCCAATGGCGAGATCGGCGACCAGAAGCGCGTCGTCACCCCGCGTGCCGCGCTCGATGCGGGTGCGAGCATATTAGTGGTGGGCCGCCCGATCACCCAGGCGACCGATCCCGATCAGGCCGTACGCGCGATCGAAGCAACGCTGTGACCGACGCCGACGCACAATATCACGCGCACATCTATTTCGGACCGGACGAGAAGCAGGCGGCAGAAGACCTCCGCACAAAGTTCACCGAGTTGCAGACGCCGGACAGCGATCCGCACATCCTGTTCGTTGGCCGACCGACCGATGGCCCGGCGGGCCCACATCCCATTCCGCAATACGAAATCCACTATCTGAAAAGCGGACTCGGCGGCGTGACGGCGCTGATCGAAGCATCAGGCCTGCGCGCGCTGGTCCATCCGCTGACCCTCGACGACCTTGCCGACCACACCAGCCTTGCGCATTGGATCGGCGAGCCGATCGACCTGGACGTGACCGTCCTCGATCCGCCGGGCGTGAATCAGGGCATCCCCAGGTTCGGAAAAGCCGACTTCTAAGTCCCCTCTTCCCTTTGGGGAGAGGGTTAGGGAGAGGGGCAGTGTGAAGAACGCTGGTCCGCTCACACGATTTTGCTATTCGCGCCCTCACTGCCCCTCTCCCCACAGGGGAGAGGGAGAAAGAAATTGATGCCCGTCCACACAAAGATCTGCGGCCTTTCGACGCCCGAAACGCTCGATGCGGCACTCGCGGGCGGTGCGAGCCATGTCGGATTCGTGTTCTTCGCGAAAAGTCCGCGCAACGTGACACCCGAGCAGGCGGCGGCACTCGTCGCCCGCACGGCGGGACGCGCGCGGACGGTCGGACTTTTCGTTGATGCCGAGGCCAGCTTTATCGACGCGGCTCGTCGCCAGACGCGGATCGACGTCGTGCAACTCCATGGCAGCGAAACACCGGCATTCGCAGCAGCGCTTGGCGGCGAGGTCTGGAAAGCGATCCCTGTCCGCACGGGCGCAGACTTGGCCGTTGCTGCCGACTATCGCGGAGCTGTGCCGCGCATCCTCTATGACGCGAAGCCGCCCAAGGGTGCCGACCTGCCCGGCGGCACCGGCATGCGTTTCGACTGGAAACTGCTGACAGGTCACAGCCACCCGCTGCCCTGGATCCTCGCGGGCGGTCTCGATGCGGACAACGTCGCGGAGGCCGTTCGCGTCACCGGCGCGTCGATGCTCGACGTCTCGTCCGGCGTCGAAAGCGCGCCCGGCGTCAAGGATGTGGACAAGATCGGCGCGTTCCTTAAAGCGGCGTCGCAATGTTGAGGCCGAACAACCCTGTCGAACGCATCGGGGCGCGATGGCGCTGATCGCTTGATGCCCAAGCGACTGCCCCGCCATTCGATACACAGGAACGACCATGACTGAAGCCGCCACCCTGCCCAATTCGCTGCGCAACCTTCCCGACGAGCAAGGCCATTTCGGCCAGTTCGGCGGGCGCTATGTCGCCGAAACGCTGATGCCGCTGATCCTCGACCTGGAGCGTGAATATCGCGCGGCGAAGGAAGATCCGGCGTTCAAGGCGGAGTTCGACGATTTGCTCGAACATTTCGTCGGCCGCCCCAGCCCGCTCTATTACGCGCCACGGATCACCGAACATTTCCGCAGGGCTGCGCCCGCGGGCAAAGGCCCGAAGATCTACTTCAAGCGCGAGGAGCTGAACCACACCGGCGCGCACAAGATCAACAACTGCGTCGGCCAGATCCTGCTCGCCATGCGCATGGGCAAGACGCGGATCATCGCGGAAACCGGCGCGGGCCAGCACGGCGTCGCGACCGCGACAGTTGCCGCGCGCTTCGGCCTGCCCTGCACCATCTTCATGGGCGCGAAAGACATCGAGCGGCAGAAGCCCAATGTCTTCCGTATGCGCCTGCTCGGTGCAGAGGTCGAACCCGTCACCAGCGGGTCGCAGTCCCTCAAGGACGCGATGAACGAGGCGCTGCGCCACTGGGTCGCCAACGTCCACGACACCTTCTATATCATCGGCACCGCGGCGGGCCCGCACCCCTACCCAGAACTCGTCCGCGACTTCCAAAGCGTGATCGGCACCGAAACCCGTGCGCAGATGCTGAAGGCGGAGGGACGCCTGCCCGACATGCTGGTCGCGGCGGTCGGCGGCGGATCGAACGCGATCGGCCTGTTCCACCCCTTCCTCGACGACGCGGACGTGGCGATGGTCGGCATAGAGGCGGCAGGGCACGGCATCGAGACGGGCCAGCATGCCGCGAGCCTGACCGGCGGCGCGCCGGGCATCCTCCACGGCAACAAGACCTACCTGCTGCAGGACGCCGACGGCCAGATCACCGAGGCGCACTCGATCAGCGCGGGCCTCGATTATCCCGGCATCGGGCCGGAACACAGCTGGCTGCACGAAAGCGGGCGCGTTGAGTACGTCCCGATCACCGACACGCAGGCGCTTAAGGCGTTCCAGCTCTGCTGCCAGTTGGAGGGGATTATCCCGGCACTCGAAAGCTCGCACGCTCTGGCGGCGCTGCCCGAACTGACGGCGCGGATGGACGCGGACAAGCTGCTCGTCGTCAATGTGTCGGGGCGCGGCGACAAGGACATCTTCACGGTGGCGGACGCGCTGGGGGTGGAGCTGTGAGCGCGTGCGCACTTTCCCTCTCCCCTCGCGGGAGAGGGCGACACGCGCGCAGCGCGGCGGGGAGAGGGGGCGCGCTGCGTCTGCAGCGCACAAAAGCGAGAAAGCTGAATTTTATTGAGCCGCAGACGCGGCTCGCCCCTCTCCCTAACCCTCTCCCGCAAGGGGAGAGGGGACTGTGAGCATGCGTTTCGAAAAGGCCTTCTCGCGCGGCCCCGCGTTGGTCACCTTCGTGACCGCAGGCGATGGCCCGACTGCCGAAATCCTCGACGCGCTCGTCTCCGGCGGCGCGGATGTGATCGAACTCGGCATGCCGTTCACCGATCCGATGGCCGACGGCCCCGCGATCCAGGCGGCGAATTTGCGCAGTCTCGACGCGGGCACGACGACCGCCGACATCCTGGCACTCGCCAAGGCATTTCGCGCCCGGCACCCGGACGTGCCGCTGGTCCTGATGGGCTATGCCAACCCGATGGTCCGGCGCGGGGCGGCGTGGTTCGCGAACGCGTGCAAGGACGCCGGCGTCGACGGCGTTATCTGTGTCGACCTACCGCCCGAGGAAGACGAACTCGCCGCGCCGCTTCGTGCGGCGGGCGTCGCGCCGATCCGGCTCGCGACCCCTACAACCGACGCCGCACGCCTGCCCGCCGTGCTCGATGGCGCAAGCGGGTTCCTATATTATGTGTCGGTCGCGGGCATCACCGGCAAGCAGCAGGCGGCACAGACCAGCATCGAAGACGCCGTCGCAAAGCTGAAGGCCGCGACCACTCTGCCCGTCGCGGTCGGCTTCGGCGTGCGCACGCCGGAACAGGCCGCCGCCATCGCGCGCGTCGCGGACGGTGTCGTTGTCGGCTCCGCTATCGTCGAAATCGTCGGCAAACATGGTGCCGAGGCCGCACCGCATGTCGAGGCCTATGTCCGCTCGCTTGCCGACGCCGTCCACGCTAAGGAAGTCGCATGAGTTGGCTCGACCGCGTCCGTAACCGCATCCCCTTCATCGCCAAGCGCGAGACGGCGGATAACCTCTGGATCAAATGCCCCGGCTGCGGGCAGATGGTGTTCACGCGCGAATACCTCGAAAACCTGTCGGTCTGCCCGTCGTGCAGCCACCACGGGCGCATCGGCCCGCAGGCGCGGTTCGACCAGATTTTCGACGCGGGGTACACGCTGGTCCCGATCCCGAAGGTCGTCGAAGACCCGCTGAAATTCCGCGATTCGAAGAAATACCCGGATCGCCTGAAAGCCGCGCGTGCCGCGACCGGCGAAGCCGACGCACTGGTGACGGCGAAGGGCAGCATCGAGGGGCAGCGTGCCATCGTGGGCGTTCAGGATTTCGCCTTCATGGGCGGATCGATGGGCATCGGCGTCGGCGCGGCGTTCGTCGCGGGCGTCGAAGCGGCGATAGCAGCCAATTGCCCCTATATTATCTTCACCGCGGCGGGCGGCGCGCGCATGCAGGAGGGCATCCTCTCGCTCATGCAGATGCCCAAGACCACCGTCGCCATCCAGATGCTGCGCGATGCGGGCCTGCCCTATATCGTCGTGATGACCGATCCGACCACTGGCGGCGTGACCGCGAGCTATGCGATGCTGGGCGATATCCAGATCGCCGAACCCGGCGCGCTGATCGGTTTTGCAGGACAGCGCGTCATCGAAAGCACGATCCGCGAGAAACTGCCCGAGGGGTTCCAGCGCGCCGAGTATCTGCTCGAACACGGCATGCTCGACATGGTCGTGCCGCGGCATGACCTGCAGGCGGCGCTGGCACGCACGATCGGCTATCTGATGGCGAGCAAGGTCGCGGCGTGAATGACAGTGGTGCGGCAATTGTTGCACCCAAACGACTGCACCCGATCGTCTTTATCCTGATCTACAGCGCACCCATTCTTTTTGTCTGGTTGCTGCTGAGAAAAGGATATTCGTCCAGCCTGCGCGTAGCCGGATTCACATTTGCGCTTTTCCTGGGCTTCATCCCGTTCGCGCTAACGATATTGAATCCCTCTCTTTTGCTTCGCTGATGCCCGACCACGCCCGCTCATCCGATCCGGCCGTCCAGGCCCAGCTCGATCGCTTCGCGCAGCTTTCCCCCGGTCGCGACATCCTCGGCCTGGAGCGCATCACGACATTGCTCGGACTGCTCGGCGATCCGCATCTGAACTTGCCCCCCGTCTTCCACGTCGCGGGCACCAACGGCAAAGGATCGACCTGCGCCTTCCTGCGCTCGGCGCTCGAAACCGCGGGGCTACGTGTCCACGCCTATACCAGCCCGCACCTCGTCCGCTTCAACGAGCGCATCCGGGTCGCGGGCAAGCTGATCGAAGACTCAGCGCTCGCCCCGCTCCTCGCCGGAGTCCTCGACGTGGCAGAGGCGCATGATGTCGGCCCCAGTTTCTTCGAGGCAACCACCGCCGCCGCTTTCCTCGCTTTCAGCCGCACTCCCGCCGACGCTTGCGTCGTCGAAGTCGGCTTGGGCGGACGGCTCGACGCGACCAACGTCGTGACGCCGGTTGTGTGCGGCATCGCGCAGGTCGGTATCGACCATCAGGCATTTCTGGGCGACACGCTGGCGGAAATCGCGGGTGAAAAGGCCGGGATTGCCAAAACCGGCGTACCGGTGGTCTGCCTTGCGCAGCCGCCCGAAGCGCTGGCGGCAATCGAACGCGTCGTCGGCGAAGCAGGCGCAACTCTGCTGCTCGAAGGCCGCGACTGGCAAATCGACGCGACACTGAACCCCGGCCTCGCGGGCGCACACCAACTTCGCAATGCGAACCTCGCGGCACAGATGTTAATGCTTCGAGGGATCCCGGAGGCGACGATCCGAACCGGTATCGAAACAGCAGGCTGGCCCGCCCGCCTCCAGCGCCTGCCCGATGGACCGCTCACGCAAAACGGCCCCGTCTGGATCGACGGCGCGCACAATCCCGCTGCGGCCGAAGTGCTGGCGGACGAACTCGCCAGGCGCCCGATGCACCTGATCCTCGGCATCCTCGCCAACAAGGATGCGGACGGCATCCTCAACGCACTCGCCCCGCACGCGCTGAGCCTGACTTTCGTCGATGTGCCCGACCACGACAGCCACGATCCCGTGATGCTCGTGGAGACCTGGGGCGGGCATGCTGCCGCTTCGCTGGAAACGGCGCTCGACGCCATTCCCGTCGGACAGGACCGCCTCATCGTCGGCTCGCTCTACCTCGCAGGCGAAGCCCTTCGTCTCAACGGAAGTTTGCCCGAATAAATCCTCATCGAATCTACTTGCGAACGACTCTCATTAGCGCTTACGCTGTAACTCACAGCAGCGAGAGAGATGCCCGATGCCACAGACCGACACGATGACGATGCTGGTTCCCTACCCCGCGCCTGAGCAGAAGACCGCGCGCACGCTGCTCATCGCGCTGCGCCGCATCGCCGCGGGTGGCCTCGACGACGCGTCGGCGACGAACCTGCTGATGGGCAGTTTCGGCATGGGCTATCGCCGCCCGCTGATGTTCCTGCGCGTATTGATGCAGGAAGTGTCGCGGATCTCGCAGCGCCAGATCCGCATCGCGCCCTGCTGTTGCCCGCGCATGACCGACGGCGAAGCGGCGATCCTGTGCGCGATCGACACCGCGCGGAGCGATCCGGACCTCGCCCGCGCAGGCCTGTCACGCGTGACCGGCACGCTCGACCTCTCCCCGGCCGTCTCGATCGCGCAGGCGCTTGGCGACGCGCTGGAAGATCTGGGGCGGCCGATCAGTCTTCGCACCGGCTAACGGAGCGCTGCGAGTTCTTTCATCGCCCAGTCGTACATCACGGCGTCGGGCGCGCGCTGGGCGCGGGTCAGGCGCTTCATCCGCGCCTCGACCTCCTCCAGGACCTGCAGCGCTTGTGGCTTCGCGCCGCGCTCCAGCAACAGCGCGGCATAACGACACCGCGCTTCTTCACCGGGCAAACGGGTCACGATATCCGCATAGATATCCTCCGCCTCGCCCTTCCGGCCCAGATCGTCGAGAATTCGCGCCCTGAGCAATCCGCGGCGGTCGCGCTCGCCCAGCGCCCTCGGCTCGTCGGCACTGTCGATCAGCGTAAGTGCCTCGGCAGACGAACCCGTTTCGAACAGCGCCCGCGCGAGCTTCGCGCCAATTTTTGAATCCGGGCCGCGCTCGAGCGCCTTGCGGTAATGCGGGACGGCATCGGAATAACGGCCGAGCGCCGCCAGCGCGTCGCCCACTTCGACGCGATTGGCCGGCGTATCGACCATCGACAGCGCGTCGTTGGCGCGACGCAGTTCGCGCTCGGGATCAACGAATTTCGAAACCTGCGCCCGCGCATCGCGAACCTGGCGAGTGTTCTGCAGGCCGGGCAATATCTCGACGATGAAATAGGCGAGCGCGCCGACGAAGGGAAAGAAGAAGATCGCCATGATCCAGATCGAATTCCGCCCGGTGCGGACGACATGGATGATCAGGAACAGTTGAATCAGGATCGAAACACCCAACCCCAGGAACATGGATTACTCCCCCTTTACTGCGCCCGCGCTGCCCATTGCCTCGTCGACGAGGCCGGTACGCATCATCCACCAGTAGATGGCGATGCCCGGCAGCGCGACGAGCGTCGTCAGCAGGTAGAAGTTCACATAACCCATGCCCTCGATCATCGCGCCCGCGCTGGTTCCGGTGATGAACCGCCCGACGATAGAGGCCGCCGCCGAGATCAGCGCGTATTGCGCAGCCGTGAAGCGCAGGTCGCAGAGCGCGGAGAAATAGGCCACGACCACGACACCGCCGAAGCCCGACGCGATATTCTCGAACCCGATCGCACCTGCCATGCCAGCGTTCGAATGGCCGATCGCTGCGAGGCCGGCGAAGCTGAGGTTTGAGATCGCCATCAGGATCAGCGCCAGCATCACCGACCGCTTCATCCCCATCCGCGCATACAGCACGCCGCCGATGAAAATGCCGATGAGATAGGCCCAAAAGCCGACGCCTACGTCGAAAAAAGCGATCTCGTCGTTCGAGAAACCGAGGTCATCGAACAACAGGCGGAAGGTCAGGTTGGCAAGCGTGTCGCCCACCTTGTGAACGAGGATGAACACCAGCACGAGCGCCGCGCCACGCCGCTTGAGGAATTCGGAAAACGGTCCCCAGATCGACCGCGCGACATCGCCGACGCCGCGCCGCGCGATGGTGACCACGCGCCGCGCCGGTTCACCCATGATGAGCCCGACGACGATCGCAGGCAGAGCCAGTGCCGCGCAGGCGATATAGCCCGCCGACCACCCGTAACGCTGCGCCACGACCAGCGCGATCGCCGCCGCGCCCGCCGACCCGATCCGCCAGCCATATTGCGACATGCCCGACCCCGCACCCAGCTGGTGCGGCTGCAACAGTTCGATGCGATAGGCGTCGATCACGATGTCGAACGTCGCGCCCGCCGCGCCGACGAGGATCGCCGAATAGGCCATCCAGACGATATCGGCCTTGGGATCCGCAAGGCCCAGATTCACCACCGCCGCAATGACGAATAGCCCAGCGACGATCAGCCACGACACCCGCTGCCCCAGCGAACCGATCAGCGGCAGCCGCACACCATCGACGATCCAGGCCCAGGCCCATTTGAAATTATAGACGAGAAACGCGAGCGCGAAGGCAGTCACCGTTTTCTTGTCGATGCCGTCCTGCGCCAGCCGCGTGGTCAGGGTCGCGGCGATCATCGCAAAGGGGAATCCCGACGAGATGCCGAGGAAGAACGCGGCCAGCGGCTGTGGCTCGACATAGGGCTTTATCGCATCGCCGAGGCTCCGGCTCTTTTCCTCGGTCGCGGCGGCTTCGGTCATATATGCTCCCCGTCCTGCCCGCGCTTGCCGCGGGCCTGCCCTTTGGCATAGCCTTGTAATGAAAGAGCGCCCGGCGACAAGCGCGGGAGCGGATGGAGAGAGATGTGAACGCGCCCGGTTTTCAGGGCCTGACCCCGGGGCAACGCGCGCTCGCGCGGCGGCTGGCCGATGGCGAGGTGCGCGCAGGCGATGCGATCACCCATGTCGATGCCGCGACCTATACCAGCGCCGATCGTTTCTCCGCCGAGCGCATCGCGCTGTTCGAACGCATGCCGCTGGTCGTCGCACCGTCCGCCCTGCTCGCACCGGGCAGCGCCGTGCCCCACGACGGGTTCGGACGCCCGTTGCTCATCACTCGCGACGGGAACGGCACGGCGAGGGTTTTCCTCAACGTCTGCCAGCATCGCGGCACGCGGCTGGTCGAGGGCAACGAGGTCGTCTGTTCGAAACTGCTGGTCTGCCCCTATCACGCCTGGTCTTACCGCCTCGACGGCAAGCTGCAGGGCATGCCGCGGCCCGAGACGTTTCCCGCGTTCGAGAAGGCGGACAGCGCGCTTAAGGAAGTCCCGAGCATTGAGGCCGGCGGGCTGATCTGGATCTTGCCGCATTCCACTGAGACCGCGGAAGAGTTCGCCGACGCCATCACCCTCGGCCATGATTTCGCTGCCCTCGGCCTTGCCAACCAGTACCTGTTCGCCCGCCGCACGCATGACGTCGCCGCAAACTGGAAGCTGATCCACGACGCCTTCCTCGAAAGCTACCACGTCCTGCGCCTGCACAGCGGCACCATCGCGCCGTTTTTCAAGGACGGGGTGACGGCGGGCGACACCATCGGCCCGCACCGCCGCTCGGTCGTGGGACGCGATGCGGAGGTCGGTGACCTGGACGACATCGCGACGCTGCGTCGCTCGCTGACCTTCACCTACACGCTGTTCCCCAACGCGGTCGTCATCTTCAGTCCCGATTACGTGAACCTGATGGTCCTGATGCCGCAAAGCGAAGGCCGCACGCTGGTCGAGGATTTCATGCTGATCCCGGAGGTACCGCAAACCGACAAGGCCCGCGACCATTGGCAACGCAGTTGGGACCTGCTCGACGGCGGCGTATTCGGCGCCGAGGATTTCCGTGCCGCGGCGCTCGGGCAACAGGGTCTGGCGTCGGCCGCGATCGACCGGATCACGCTCGGCACGCTCGAAACCGGCATCCGCGCCTTTCACGATGAGGTCGACGCCGCTATCGCGCGAGGATGAAAGAACCCCAGCGCATCGCCAAACTGCTCGCACGTGCCGGCATCGCCAGCCGTCGCGAGATCGAGCGGATGATCGAGGAGCGTCGCATCGCGATCGACGGCGTGCCGCTCGAAACGCCCGCGACGATCGTCACCAGCCTGAAAGGCATCACCGTCGACGGCAATCCCGTGGCCGCGCCCGAACCGACGCGCCTGTTCCGCTATCACAAGCCCACCGGGCTGCTGACCGCCGAGCGCGACATGAAGGGGCGCGCAACAATCTATGACAAGCTGCCGCGCGATATCCCGCGCACGGTCCCCGTCGGCCGCCTCGACCTCAACACCGAGGGGCTGTTGCTGATGACGACCGACGGCGCGCTGAAACGCCGCCTCGAACTGCCATCGACCGGCGTCCCGCGCAGCTACCGCGCCCGCGCCTATGGCCCGGTGACGCAGGCGCAGCTCGAGGATCTGATTCACGGCATCGAGATCGACGGCGTCCGCTACGGACAGATCGACGCCAACCTCGAACGCCGCACCGGTACCAACGTGTGGATCGAGATGACGCTGAAGGAGGGCAAGAACCGCGAAGTCCGCCGCGTCCTCGAACACCTGGGCCTTCGCGTCAGCCGCCTGATCCGCACGCGTTATGGCCCGTTCGCGCTCGACGACCTGCCCGTCGGCGGTGTCGAGGAAGTGAAGCAGAACGAACTGGTCGCGTTCTTGAAGGAACTGGACGAGGCCCCGAAGGGCGAAGCAGCCGCGACCATCGCGGGGCCGGCCCTGCGCAAGCAGTGGCGGATCGCGACACCGAAGCCACTGCAGAAACTAGAGCGGAATCCAGTTCCTGCCTATCGACCAGAGGGCGACACACGCCGATCTCCCTCCTCTCCCCTTGCGGCAGAGGAGCGGACGCGCACAGTGCGCCGAGGTGAGGGGCGCAGCGCGCCTGCGCTGCAAAAGGCTCCGGGCCCCCGTTACCGCCCAGACCCTGAAGCAAGGCCGAAACCCGCCGCCAAACCACAGCGCACGTCGGCCACCGAAACCCCCGCACGCCCGGCAAA
The DNA here is from genome assembly GCA_040388515.1 of Pseudomonadota bacterium. Classification (GTDB taxonomy): domain Bacteria; phylum Pseudomonadota; class Alphaproteobacteria; order Sphingomonadales; family Sphingomonadaceae; genus Sphingomonas_O. The sequence goes on from JAZKBQ010000009.1 coordinate 195,222, forward strand.
GTCCGCCATCCCCAAATCGCAGCGCTCCGGCTGGGCCAAAGCCAAGCCGAAACCCTGCAGAGGCCCGCGCAAATGAGGATCATCGCCGGAACCTGGCGCGGCCGTCCGCTCGTCGCGCCCAAGGGCACCGAGACACGCCCTACTGCCGACCGCACGCGCGAGGCGCTTTTCTCGATGCTGGTCAGCCGCCTCGGCAGTTTCGAGGGACTCCGCGTGCTCGACCTGTTCGCGGGGAGCGGCGCGCTCGGCCTCGAGGCGCTGTCACGCGGCGCGGGGCATTGCACCTTCGTGGAACAGGATGGCGCCGCGCTCGACGCGCTGCGCACCAACATCGCGAAACTCGGCGCCGGCCCGTCGAGTGATGTCCGCGCAGGGTCGGTGATGACCCTCGGCCCCGCTCCCGCGCCGTACGACCTGCTCCTGCTCGACCCGCCCTATCGCACCGGCGCGGGCGTGGTCGCGCTCGAACGCTGCGCCCGCCTCGGCTGGCTCGCCCCCGGCGCAATCGCGACGGTCGAGACGCAAAAGGGTGAAGCGGTCACGGTCGAGGGATTCGAGGTCGAAACAGAGCGGGTTTACGGCAAGGCGATGGTGACGCTGTTGCGATACGGGCTTACCGATCAGCCGAAAGCCGATTAGCTATTCGCAAGACGGACCTTCACGGAGCGATACGTGTTTGTTTTCTGGTGGACCGGCAAAGGATTTCAGACCGTACTGATAACGCTGGCCGCATTGGCCGCTTCAGCCATTCTGTTTCAGGCCATCGCGCCAAAACTGAACGACCAGCCTTGGCCATGGATGGCTGCACTAGTCGCCTCGGCCGCGATAAACTGGAAATTCGGACGGCGGTACAACGCCAAGAGCCGGGCAAAGGTGAGGTCGGCGAAGCTGACCGACCAAATCTTTTATCGCGCACGTCACAAATTCATGTCTTTGCCGATGGAAACTTTTTCGCTCGTGCTTCTTGCGGGCGCTATCTGGGGCTTGGTGCTCATTCTCAACTGATCAAGCTGAGCGACGCACGACCGCAGCCATGGCAAGTTAGTTTGCAATATCGTCGCGTACGACCGCACCGCCCTTCATCACAAACGCCAGTTTCGTCAGGATCGACACGTCCTTCAATGGATCACCAGCCACCGCGACCAGGTCGGCAAAGCGACCCGGCTGGATGGACCCGATGCGGTCGGACGCACCGATCAGGTCCGCCGCATTGGTCGTTGCCGTCTGGATCGCCTCCATCGGGGTCAGGCCGGCACGCACATAGTGACCGAACTCTTCCGCCAGCCGCGCGGGCAGCACGGCGTCGCTGCCGAACGCGATCTTCACACCGATCTTGTGCGCCATGGTGACCATGCGCCACGGCGTGTCGCCCAGTGCCAGCGTCTTTTCACGGATCACCGGGTTGAACAGTTCCGGCTTGGTGCGCGCCAGATCCTGCTGGATCGCGAAGATCGTGAGCGTCGGCACCAGATAGACGCCCTTCTCTTTCATAGCGCGCAACGCTGCCTCATCTGCGTAGGATCCATGTTCGATCGACGAAACACCGCCTGCAACCGCCGCCTTGATCGCTTCGGGGCCATAGGCATGCGCCGCGACCTTCATGTTCAGTTCGCGCGCCGCCTTCACCACCGCGCGGATTTCCTCGTCCGACAGGCGCTGCATCGCGACGCCTTCCGGTGCCAGGCTGGTCACCGCGCCGCTGACCATGATCTTGATCAGGTCGGCCCCGCGCTTCTTGCGGTCGCGCACCTGGAACGCCGCCTGGTCGGGTGAATCGAGGATGCGCCGTGCCCAGTGCGGATTGCTGAGGTTCTCGTCGAAACCGGTCGACCGGTCGGCGACACTGCCGGTCGCACCCAGCTGTTCCAGCGCCACCCACAGCCGCGGCCCCGGCACCGCACCACGATCGATCCCGCGCTTCAGCGCTGCGTCCTCGCCCAGCGAGCCCAGCGTGCGCGCAGAGGTGAACCCGCGTTTCAGCATTTCGCGAGCGTTGATCGCGTCCTGCATCAGGTGATCGAGCTCGGACGACTGCATCGCGTCGGCGACAGGATTGTTGCTGCCCTCTTTCAGGTCGAGGTGCATGTGCGTATTGATGAAGCCGGGCAGCACGGTGAGCCCCGACAGGTCGGTGATTGCGGCGCCCGGCCGCGTCACCTTGCCCGGTTCGACGGAGACGATCTTCTCGCCGGAGATCAGGATCGATACGTCACGACGCGGCGCGGCACCGGTGCCGTCGATCAGCGTTCCGGCATGGACGATACGGTCGATCGTTTGCGCGGAAGCGCCTTGGCCGAGCATCGCTGCGACCGCCAATGCCATCGTCATCCATGCGCGCCGCAGAATCATGTTCACCTCGTTACCGTGTCGATACGAACGTCTCAGGCCGAACGCCGGAGCGCAAGGAGTGCAATGAGACTGAGCACGCCTGCCCCAGCCAGATAAGCCCCGACCATCCCGAGACCGCCATTCGTCGCCAGCCCTTGCGCGATCAGCGGGGTCAGGCCGCCGCCGATCACGCCGCCGACGTTGAAGGTGATCGCCGTGCCCGTGTACGCCACGCGCGGCGCGAACAGGCTGGGGAGCCAAGCGCCGAGCGGGCCGTAGACGAAGCCCATCACCACCAGTGCGAACGACAGCCAGCCGAACACCGCGGCAGGGGCGTTGGCGACGAGCATCACCGGCATCAGCGCGCCCGCGACGAGCACGCCGACGCATCCGATCATCAGCACGCGGCCCGGGTTCCACACGTCCGAAAGCCAGCCCGCAAGGATGATGCCGCCCGCCATGAACAGGATCGCGCCGAGTTGGATCTGCAGGAACTCCGCACGCGGATAACCCAATGCCGTCGTTCCGTAACCGAGCGCGAAGGCGGTCGCGATGTAAAAGGTGGCGAAGCACGCGACGACGCCGAAAGTACCCGCGAGCAGCGCCGTGCCATGGGTACGGAACACCTCGGCCAGCGGCACCTTCGGCGGTTCGGCTTCCTTCAGCGCTTCGGTGAACGCGGGCGTCTCGGTCAGCCGCAGCCGCACCCACAGGCCGACGGCGATCAGCAGGACCGACAGGGCGAACGGCACGCGCCAGCCCCATGCCTTGAAATCGTCCGCCGACAGCCAGAGGCCGAGCAGCAGGAACAACCCGTTGGCGGCGAGGAACCCCACGGGCGCCCCGAGTTGGGGCACACACCCGAACCGCCCGCGCCAGCCCGGCGGCGCATTTTCGACCGCGAGCAATGCCGCGCCCGACCATTCGCCGCCCAGCCCGAACCCCTGCCCGAAGCGCAACAGGCACAGGACGACGGGCGCGAGCCAGCCGATATCGGCATAAGTCGGCAGAAAAGCGATCGCGAGCGTCGACAGGCCCATGATCAGCAGCGACGCGACCAGCGTCGATTTCCGCCCGATCCGGTCGCCGAAATGCCCGAAGGCGATCGCGCCCAGCGGCCGCGCGACGAAGGCGACGCCAAGGCTGGCGAACGACAGCAGCAACTGCACGCCCGGGTCGTCGGCAGGAAAGAACAGCGGCCCGAACACCAGCGCCGCGGCGGTCGCGTAGATATAGAAATCGTAGAACTCGACCGCCGTCCCTGCGAGGCTCGCACCCAGGATACGCGCGGTCGATCCGGATTTATCCTCGTGTCCCACCATGCCGCTCAATCCATCGAGGGGAAGCGGTCGAACTTCGGCAACGCATCCTGCGTCGCCATCCACGGCAGCCGTTCCGCCACCTGGATGTGCGCAGCCGGCGCATGCTCACCCGCGTCGTCGAGGGTCGACGACTGGATGTCGATGATGCCGGGCAGATATTCGGCATTGGTATAGAACATGCCCGTCCCGCATTTCGGGCAGAACTGGCGCATGGCGGTGCCCGACGAATTGAACGTCGTCACCTCTCCGTCGATCGTCACCTGTTCGGCCTTGTAGGCGATCCAGCCGACCATCGGCGCGCCTGCGCTCCGTCGGCAATCCGAACAATGGCACAGCGCGTGATGCAATGGCTCGCCGGTCGCGGTCCATGTCACCGCGCCGCAATGGCAACGCCCACTGGTCATCCTCAGGTCCCTCCGTTCAGCCCGTCATTGCCGTACCACTGAAACACATTCGGCGGCACGGCAATGGCAAGGCCGAAACGGATCAGGCGAAGCTGACCGCCATGTTGCGGCGACGGCGCGCGGCGAAGCCGATCATGCCGAAACCGCCGATCATCATGGCCCAGGTCGCGGGTTCCGGCACGGCAGCCGCAACCGGCGACGTCGTGACGGTCACGTACGACGACGATCCCGGGCTGAACGTGTTCACGCGGTACTGCGACACGGTGTCCTGGTAGAAGAAGCGGATGTCGTTGCCCGCCTGGGTGAAGAACTGGATGCCCGATCCGTCGAGGAACGTGCCGCCGGTCGTGAAGTAATTGCCGTAACTGCCGCCCGGCGCGTTGATGGCGGAGCCGTTGACCATGCCGGTGATCGACGTGATCGCGAAGGCCGTCCGGCCGCCGACGGTCGTCGCGACGTTCGACGTCGTGAAGATGCCGCTGCCGTTGACCGACCCGCCGAACAGCGGCGTGCTGGTGACGAAGGTGAAGTTATATTGTGCGGCGGTCGCGGGCATCGCCGCGCCGAGACCGATTGCGGTCGTTATCAACATCAAAGCCTTGGACATCGTTTCCTCCTGTTGTCGCCCCCGTTTCGGGTGCCCGGTAACAAACGAGATACGGGCCGCGAGGCGGCCCGGTTTCGTCGTTCGAAAACTGTAGTTTGGCGGGCGCCGTCCCGTTTCGGGACGACGCCCCGGTCATTATGCGAAGCTTACGGTCGTCCTGCGACGGCGACGCATCGCGACGCCCATCACGCCGAACCCGCCGATCATCATTGCCCAGGTTGCGGGTTCGGGAACCGCAGCAGGGATCGCGGTCGATGCAGTGATCGTGGCACCGGCGACGCTTTCGAAGGCGTAGCTGTTGATCACGTTGTTGGTCGTGAAGGCATAGCCGTAGAACACCTGGCCGGCGGCATCCGTCGCGCGCAGGCCGATGAAGTTTTCGCCGTTCGAAAAGCGGATCGTCGTCGGCGACGTGAACGCGGCATATTGATCACTTGCGCCGAACGTCACCGTACCGCGGTTCGTAAACGAAGATGTCGGCCCGCCGAGCACCGTGTTGAACTGCGCAGTGCCGCGCGTGCTGATTGCGGTCGGGTTGAAGATGTCCCCGGTGCCGGTCAGCGTGAAGGTGCTTTGGCCGAAAGTGAAACTAAACGGGTTCGATGCAGTGTAGGTCGTGCCGACCGCGGTCACCACGGGTGCCGCCGTCGCTTGTGTCGCGAGCAGCACAAACGGTGCCGTGGCAACGGCGAAGATCGATAGTTTCACTGGAGTCTCCCTGTCGGACGAGCACGCCGAAAATCATTGAAAGTTTCAGAGTCGTCCAAGCAGATACGAATGAGACATGCTTTTGGTTTGCTTGGAAAAAACCTTTTGGTAACTATTTTCGTCGCCGACGAAACGAACGCGCGTTTCCGCCGTTTTCCGCGACGAGATATCGCCGTCGCCCGATCGCATCTGTTCCATTACGGGACGGTTGCCCAGAGGCTCGCCGTTCCCTAACTGTTCACCACCATGTCCCTGCCCGCGCCATCCGACTCCGACCCGCCGTACATCCGCGGCCTGAACCCGCCGCAGCGGGAGGCCGTGCTGACGACCGATGGGCCCGTCCTCGTCCTCGCGGGTGCGGGTACGGGCAAGACGGCGGCGCTGACCGCCCGGCTCGCGCACCTCATCTACACGCGCAAGGCGTATCCGTCGGAGATCCTGAGCGTCACCTTCACCAACAAGGCGGCACGCGAAATGCGCGAGCGCGTCCGCAACCTGGTGGGCGACGCGGTGGAGGGCATGCCCTGGCTCGGCACCTTCCACGCGATCGCGGCGAAGATGCTGCGCCGCCACGCGGAACTCGTGGGGCTGCAGTCGAACTTCACCATCCTCGACACTGACGACCAGCTGCGCGTGATGAAGCAGTTGATCGTGGCGGCCGACCTCGACGAGAAACGCTGGACCAACCGCGCGCTGGCGGGGCTGATCGACCAGTGGAAGAACAAGGGCCTGACGCCTGCAGATATCGACGCGGGGGAAAGCGAACGCTTCGCCAACGGCCGCGGCGGCGAACTCTACGCCGCGTACCAGGCGCGGCTGAAATCGATCAACGCCTGCGACTTCGGCGACCTGTTGCTCCACATGCTGGTGATCCTTAAAAACCACCGCGACGTGCTGGAGCAGTACCATACCCGCTTCCGCTACATCATGGTCGACGAGTATCAGGACACCAACTCGTCGCAGTATCTGTGGCTGAGGCTCCTCGCCCAGCAGCGCAAGAACATCTGCTGCGTCGGTGACGACGACCAGTCGATCTACAGCTGGCGCGGCGCGCAGGTCGAAAACATCCTGCGTTTCGAACGCGACTTCCCGGGCGCGAAGGTCATCCGCCTCGAACAGAATTACCGCAGCACGCCCAACATCCTCGCCGCCGCCAGCGGCGTCATCGCCAACAATTCGGGCCGCCTGGGCAAGACCCTGTTCACCGACATTGCCGAGGGCGACAAGGTCAAGGTCATCGGCGTGTGGGACGGGCCGGAGGAGGCCCGCCGCGTCGGTGACGAGATCGAGGCGTGGCAGCATCGCGCGGCGAAAGGCGCGAACAGCCTCGACGGCGTCGCCATCCTCATCCGCGCGCAATACCAGAGCCGCGAATTCGAAGACCGCTTCATCGCGATCGGCATGCCATACCGCATCGTCGGCGGTTTCCGCTTCTACGAACGCGCCGAAATCCGCGACGCGCTCGCCTACCTTCGCCTCATCAACCAGCCCAGCGACGACCTCGCCTTCGAACGCGTCGTCAACGTTCCGAAACGCGGCCTCGGCGACAAGGCGGTGGCGAAGGTTCAGGTGCTGGCGCGGGCAGAGGGCCTCCCCCTCACCCATGCCGCCGCGCGCATCCTCGACACCGACGAACTGACCCCGCAGGCCCGCCGTGCTCTCGGCAATTTCGTCGGCGACATCGCCCGCTGGCGCGACCTTGCGACCACCATGCCGCACGCCGACCTCGCCCGCCTGATGCTCGACGAAAGCGGTTACACGGGCGCGCTGCAGGCCGAAAAGTCGGTCGAGGCCAGCGGGCGCCTCGAAAACCTGACCGAACTCGCGCGCGCGATGGAGGAGTACGAAACGCTCGGCGACTTCCTCGAACACGTCAGTCTGGTCATGGACAACGAGGCCGCGGCCGAGGAGCCCAAGGTCACGATCATGACCATCCACGCGGCCAAGGGCCTCGAATTCGACAAGGTTTTCCTCGTCGGCTGGGAAGAAGGCGTCTTCCCGTCGCAGCGCTCGCTGGACGAGGGCGGCCTCGCATCCCTCGAAGAGGAACGCCGCCTCGCCTATGTCGCCATCACCCGCGCCCGGCGCGAGGCGACCATCCTCCACGCCGCCAACCGCCGCATCTATGGCCAATGGACGTCGAGCATCCCCAGCCGCTTCGTCGGCGAACTGCCCGCAGCCAATGTCGAACACGAAACATCGATGAGCGGCGGTGAAAGCCTGTGGCGCGCGAACTGGTCGACGCAAGGCGACCCCTTCGCGCATCTGGCGGCCGCCAATGCGACGCGCGCGGGGACACGCGGCCCCGGCTGGCAACGCGCGGCCGGCAATTTCTCCGCCTCTCCCGCGCGCGTGGTCGAGGCGCGCGGCCCCGCGATCAGTCTCGGCAACAAGGGGCGCGACGACTTGGTCGTAGGCCAGCGCGTGTTCCACCAGAAGTTCGGCTACGGCCTGATCGCGGAGATCGAGGGCAACAAGCTGGAGATCGATTTCGAAACGGCGGGGCGGAAGCGGGTGTTGGACTCGTTTGTTACGACCGCATGACGGGTAACCAGCTGCCTTAGCCGCTGCATCGTAAGAAGAAGCTGGACCCCGGCTCCGGGGGCCGGGGTGACGAGCCCCCAAAAATCCACCCCTTGAGGGGTTGCGGAGCGAAGCGGAGGGGGTGGTAGCCAGCGGCGCTGGCTGCGCGTGCGCGTTGTTTGCACCCCCGGCTTCGCCGCCCCCCCCTCAAGGGGCGGATTTTCGGAGCAGAATCTCCTGTCCTACACGCCCGCTTTTCCCTTACGCTTCACACATGGAGAGCCGAACAATCATAAAACGCGCGCGTGTGGCGATGTACACGATGATGGTGACAATAGCGTCCGCCTGCTCCACCACCACGCCCGACGTCCCCGCCCCGCCCCGCTCCACCACCGCAGCGCCCGTCGTCGAGCAGCCGTCGTACATCTCCGTCCCCATCAACGTCCGCGTGCTCGAGCTCGAAAAGGCACTGAACGCCCAGGTGCCCCGCGCGCTGTGGCAGATCGATGAGGCGAAGAAGGACTGCGTTCCCGCGCAGCGCATCTTCAAGGGGAAGCTGAAGATCACGCCCGACATCTCGTGCCGCATCGTCGGCGCCGCGGTGCGCGGGCCGATCAAGGTCGGCGGCGCGGGCGAGGTGCTCACCATTTCGATGCCGGTCAGCTTGCAGGTCGCGGCGAAGGACATCGGCCATGTCATCAAGAGCGAGACCGCGACCGCTGCTGCCAGGGTTCGCGCCACAGCGCAGCTGGGCATGACGGCGGCGTGGCAGCCGACGGCGAAGATCGACATCGACTATAGCTGGACGAAGGTGCCGGGCGTCGACCTGCTGGGGCAACGCGTGAAGTTCGGCCGCAAGGTCGACCCGCGCCTGCAACAGGTGGTAGCGGGCCTCGAACGCACGCTGCCGCGCGAACTGGCGAAACTGAATGCGCGGGCCGAAGCCGCCAAAGCCTGGAACAAGGGCTTCACGGTGCTGGAGCTCAACGCGAAGAACCCGCCGGTCTGGCTGCGCGTCACGCCGAAGCGCATCGCCTATGGCGGGTACCGCGTCGTCGGCGGCGATATCCAGCTGGCGCTGACCGCGACCGCGCTGACCGAAACCTTCGTCGGCCCGCGTCCGGAGCCGAACGCCCCCACCCCGCTGCCGCCGTTGGCGTTCGACCGGCGGACGGGCAATGCGCAGCTTTATGTGCCGGTGATCGCATCCTATGCCGAACTGGAACCCGTGCTGATGAAGGCATTGGGAAAGCTCGCGAAAAAGGGGATCACTATTCCCGAAGTCGGCGCGGTCGACGTGCAGTTCCGCAAGGTAACCATCTATGGCACCGACGGCGGCAGACTTGCCGTCGGGATAGAGATCCATGCGGAAACGCCGCGCAAGGTGCTGACCCCTACCGGCCTCGTCTGGCTGACCGGCGTGCCGGTGAACGAGCCGGGATCGCGCGTGGTCCGCGTCCGCGACCTGACGATCGGCGGCACGACCGACAGCCCGGCGACCAATTTGCTCGCCAAGATCGCGCTGTCGCCGGAAACACAGGCCGCGCTGCAGCAAGCGCTGACCGAGAATTTCGAGCGCGATTATCAAAAGGTTCTCGGCAAGGCGAACGCGGCGCTGGCATCGAAGCGCACCGGCGACTTCTTGCTCTCGGCCAAGCTGACCGATGTCCAGAACGGCCGCATCAGCGCCTATGGCGAGGGGTTGTACATGCCGGTGACGGGCCGCGGGTCGGCGACGATCAGGTACGTGCCGTGACGGGATCGGCGCGGAGGTTTCCGGCGAGCGTTTTTGGTGTGAACCATGTGTGAACTTTGCAGGGGCGGCGCACGCGCGCAGGGCTAACCTTTACTAACCTTTGGCGGGTAAAGGGCCGTCACACGGATCGCGGAAGGAGGTAGATCGGCATGACGCAATTTTCGGCAACGGTTTCGCGGCGCACCGCGCACCTCCTGCTCGCTGGCGTCGGCGCGCTCGGCCTCGCAGGAATCGTTGCCGCCTTTTCGGTGCCGGTCGCGCAGCCGCCAGAACCGGTCGTCGTGGCGTCCAAGCCCGTGGCTGTCGCGACGAAACCTGCAGTGCCCGTTGCACCTGCCGCAAAGCCGCCTGCGCCACCCACGACCTACACCGTCGCATCCTTCATTCCCCGGCCCGCGAACTTCAATCACGGCGACTGGATCTGGAACGACGACAATGTGCCCGCGGGGCCGATGCTCGTGCTGGTCGATGTGAAGACGCAGTTGCTGCATGTGTTCCGCGGAGGGCGCGAGATCGGCGTATCGGTCATCATGTACGGCGCGGACGATTCCCCGACGCCGCTCGGCATCCACCCGATCCGCTGGAAAAAGGCGGAGCATCGCTCGTCGATCTTCGGCTCTTCGATGCCCTATACCATGAACCTGACCGGCGACGGGGTCGCGATCCACGGGTCGAACGTGCGCTGGGGCTGGGGCACCAATGGCTGCGTCGGCGTACCGGTCGAATTCGCCAAGATGCTGTTCGCGCAGATGAATGTCGGCGACAAGGTCGTCATCGTGAAGAACGGGACGCCGAAAGCGGGGCAGAGCGTTCCGCTGGTTTGACGGAATAACGCGCAATCCTGACCCAAAAGCGCAACCGGAGAGGCATAGCTTCGTTGACGGCCCATTCGGCCCCATCAGGAGAAGCGCCATGCCTTTCGTAGCAACCGACGACGACTGCGACCTTTTCGTCAAGGAACTGGGCGATGGACCGCCCGTCGTCCTGATCCACGGCTGGCCGCTGAATGCCGACAGCTGGGACGATGTCGCCCTGTCGCTGGCGAATGCGGGCTTCCGCGCCATCAGCTACGACCGCCGGGGTTTCGGCCGGTCGGAACAGACCTGGGACGGCTATGACTATGATACCTTCGCCGACGATCTCGACGCGGTGATCGACCAGTGCGAGGCGGAAGGTACAGCGATCGTCGGCTTCTCGATGGGCGGCGGCGAAGTCGCCCGCTACCTGTCGCGCCACGGATCGTCGAAAGTGTCGAAGGCGGCCCTGATCTCGTCGGTCGTGCCGTTCCTTCTCAAGACCGACGACAATCCCGACGGCGCACCCCAAAAGGTGTTCGACGACATGATCGAGGGGATCACCCAGGATCGTGCCGGATTTATGCAAACCTTCGCCAAGAACTTCTTCGGCGTTGGCATGTTCTCGCACCCCGTCAGCCAGGGCGTGCTCGACTGGTTCTTCCAGATGGCGATGCAGGCGGGTCTGAAGGGCACGCTGGATTGTGTCCGCGCCTTCTCGTCGACCGACTTCCGCGCCGACTGTGCGGCATTCGACGTGCCGACACTCATCCTGCATGGGACGGGCGATGCGGTGGTGCCGATCGATATCTCGGCACGCAAGGCGGCACAGTTGATCGCCGGATCCGAGCTGATCGAATATGACGGCGGCCCGCATGGCCTGCTGGCGACGCACAAAGACGAGGTTGCGCGCGACCTTATCTCGTTCCTGCGCGGAGAGGCGGCGAGCGAGCGGCAAGCTTTCTTTGCCCGCGACCAAGAAACCATCATCACGGAAAACGCGCTGGGGCTGAACCCGACGTTGCAGCCGCTGATCTGATCGGCACAGGGCCTGTACTTGTCATTGCCAATGTTCTGGATTGCCCTGTGACGTTCGCCGGGGAGGAGTGGTGCGCAGCGCGGGCTGGTTGCCCGAGCAAGCGCCGCGACGCGCCCGGTGGACGTCACAGGGCAACCGCGAAGCGGCGGGCGTCTTTGTTGCAGGGCGTCGTCGCTCGTCGGTCGCGGGGGCGTAGCCCCGCTCGCCTCCTCGCTTCTTGCCCTGCAACAAAATCCATCCCGTCCAGAACGTTGGCAATGACGAGTACAGGCCCTAGGGGAGGGGTGTGACGCCAGACGCGACGCTCCCCTCTTCGCCCCTTGCGATCCGCGACTTCAGGCGCGTGTTGCTGGCGCGCTTTGCGACCAACTTCGCGACGATCGGGATGGTCGTCATCCTCGGCTATCAGGCGTACGACGTCGCACGCGCGCACTACGGCTACACGATCCGCGAGGGCGCGTTCCTGCTCGGCATGATCGGCTTCGCGCAGTTCGTGCCTCTGTTCATCCTGACCCCTTTTGCGGGCTGGACCGCAGACCGCTTCGAACGCACGCTGGTGGCCCGGTTGGCGACTGGTATCGACCTGTGCATCGCGCTGACGCTTGCGGTGACGACGCATCTCGGGCTGCTATCGCTGCCGCTCATCTTTGCGCTGGCGGCACTCCACGGTACGGCGCGGGTGTTCATCGGCCCTGCCATGTCGGCCGTAACACCCAACGTCGTCCCGGCACCGCTCCTTCCCAAGGCGATCGCCATGGGATCGGCGGGTTGGCAGGCGGCCGCGATGACCGGTCCGGCGGTGGCGGGCGTTCTCTACGCAATCGACCCAGCCGCTTCCTATTGGGTTGCGTCGGTGCTGATCGCGATCGGGCTGGTCGCGATTTCGACGATCCGCAAGATCGTGCCGCCGCCGCTGTCGCGCGATACTACGCCGATCCGCCAGATGGTCGACGGACTGACCTACATACGCGGTCACCGTTTCCTGCTGGGCGCGATCACGCTCGACCTGTTCGCGGTGCTGCTGGGCGGTGCGACGGCGCTCCTGCCGATCTATGCACGCGACATCCTCCATGCCGGATCCGCAGGGCTGGGCGCCTTGCGGGCTGCAGTTGCCGTCGGCGCGACGCTGGTCGCGATCTGGTTCTCGTTCCGGCCCCTCCAGAACGAGGTCGGTGTGAAGATGCTGGCGGCAGTCGCCGGCTTCGGATTGTTCACCGCCGCATTCGGGCTGAGCGGAGACATACCCCGGACCGAATTTTCGATCCCGCTGGGGTTTGCGACGTTCGACGTTACGACACAGCTCGTGTTCGCATTGCTGATGCTAGCCCTGCTCGGCGGCTGCGACATGCTGTCGGTCTACGTCCGGTCCTCACTCATCCAGTTGCACACACCCGACACCATGCGTGGGCGCGTTTCAGCTGCATCGAGCCTCGCCGTTTCGGCATCGAACGAACTGGGCGAAGCGCGCGCCGGCCTGTTCGCCGCAGCACTCGGGCCCGTCGGCGCGGTGGTCATCGGCGGCGTCGGCGCTGTGGCAATCGCGCTCGGTTGGGCCTATCTGTTCCCCGAACTCAGACGTGCACGCACGTTCGATCCGCCGCCCGTAATCCTCGATGAAGCCGAACTGCAGGAGAGACCCGCATGAAAGCCGCCAATATCCTAGAAACCATCGGCAACACGCCGCACATTCGCGTCGGCAAGCTGTTCCCGGATGCCGAAGTCTGGATCAAATCCGAACGGACCAATCCTGGCGGCTCGATCAAGGACCGCATTGCGCTCAACATGATCGAGGATGCAGAAAAGTCCGGCGCGCTGAAACCGGGCGGGACGATCGTCGAACCGACATCGGGCAACACCGGTATCGGCCTTGCCATGGTTGCCGCGGTCAAGGGATACCGTCTCGTCCTCGTCATGCCCGAAAGCATGAGCATCGAGCGCCGCCGCCTCATGCTCGCCTATGGCGCGACCTTCGACCTGACGCCGCGTGAAAAGGGCATGAAGGGCGCAATCGAACGCGCGCTCGAGATCGTCGACACGACCCCCGGCGCCTGGATGCCGCAGCAGTTCGAGAACCCCGCCAATATCGACGTCCATGCGCGGACGACAGCACAGGAAATCCTGAAGGACTTCGCCGACACACCGATCGACGCACTGGTCACGGGCGTGGGTACGGGCGGCCACATCACGGGCTGTGCGGAGGCGCTGAAGAAGGTCTGGCCGAACCTGAAGGTGTTCGCGGTCGAACCGACGCTATCGCCCGTCATCTCGGGCGGCCAACCCGGCCCGCACCCGATCCAGGGTATCGGAGCCGGCTTCGTGCCGGCCAACCTGCACACGCAGATTCTGGATGGCGTGATTAAGGTCGACCCTGCCGACGCCAAGACGATGGCGAAGCGGGCGGCGACCGAGGAAGGCATGCTGGTCGGAATTTCATCAGGCGCGACGCTTGCCGCGATCGCGCAAAAGCTGCCTGACTTGCCGTCAGGCTCGCGCGTGCTGGGCTTCAATTACGATACCGGCGAACGCTATCTGTCGGTGCCCGACTTCCTGCCGGAATAGCCATCAGATCAGGGCTGCGCCGGCCCCTTTTGCTTCGCCCAGAAACAGAAACACGGCGTCCGCAACCTGATCCGAAAGCTGGATGTGAACGCGTCGCCGGTCGTGCGGGTCGGCGACGCGTTCGAACATGCCGGAATCGGTCAGCGTCTTGATCCAGCGCAGCGCGGTGGTGGGCGGAACGGCAGCCGCGATGCAAAGGCTCGACACGGCGACCTCGCGTCCTTCGAGGCGTGCGGCTGCGAGATCCAGCATCATGTCCCAGGCGGGGTCGGCAAAGAGATCACCCACGAACGACGCATCACGCCGTCGTCTCCAGCGGATTATGTTCCGGATGTCACGAGCCTCGACCTCCACCGGTGAACGGCTGGGCGGTCCGCGATATCCGGCAAGTCCATCGCTAACCGACGTACTGCGGCCCTCTTGGGGCAGACCGGCAATGACGCGGGCGATCCGCGAGACTTCATCGGTGAGAGCAAGCAGATGCCGCACTTCAGCCGCACGGCTGGTTTCGGCAACACCGATGGCATTGGGCATCGCCATATGCAGCGCAACGACCCAGTCGGCGGGCGAAGGATCGCACAAAATCGTTGCGTAAGGCGCTGCCAGATGTGCCGCGACGGCGTCGAGGATCGAAGGCCCGCACGACACGATTGCGGGCATCCGGCTATCAATTGCGCGAACATCGAGCGTTTCGAGAACGCCCGCAATCTCCTCCGAAAGTGGAGTTTCAATCTCAACCAAAGCGAGGGAAGCGCCTTGCCGCTGCTGAAGGAATGCGCCTGCCTCGCCGAACGAGAGCGTTTCCGCGACCCTAAGACCACAGGCCTCCACATGCGCCCGCAATGTCCCCGCGGTGCCATCGCTGATGACGACGACTTCGGGGCGCGGATCGCCGATCGGTCCTGATGCGTAAAAACCGCCTTGCATCAGAATGCCCGAGGCAAAGTCCCGGTTCGATCTGCTACGCGCACAGCGCCACGCGCCATCATCGGATCGAACTCGATCGGTAAAGCGTCCAACGCGCCGAAGCATGGGGCGTCCTGTGGATTCACCCAAAGCGATATGTTGTCGGCAGCGTCCATTAGCGATGCGGCAAGGACAGCAATCGCAGCACGCTCTGCCGCAAGCTCGGCCTCCACCGTCCTGCGCGCGTCGGCAAGGCCACGTTTGTAGCAGTCACAGGGATCGTTCGCACAAGATGTCTGCTGGCTACACATGGATTTCGCCAGCTCCGTCCGGCTAATGAATTCTGGATTTACTACGGCAACTCCCGCGTCAATTTTAACAGAACGATTTTCGTGCCCCGCCCTAAAGCGCCCGCAATTCATTCCGTTAAGGATGGTGTGAGGCCAGGCGCTTCACATTTACAGACAAGCGAGCGGTCGGACTGGTCCCCTATCGCACGGTTGTTGATCCCCGGCGCTACCCCACCACGGCGCCGGGGATCATATTTTTCGAGCGCTGGTCATATTATCAGGCTCTCGTCAGCGGCCATTCACAATGTGCTGCTATGCAACAAATCATGCCAACCAAAGCTTTTGCGTACGCCGCACTGGTCATCGGACTCGTCCCCAAAGCGGCTTTGGCGGAAGCGACTCCCGCAGCGGCGGCGGAAGCAACGCCCGCAGCGGCCGCCAGCCCAGCACCTACCGAACAAGACGATATCGTCGTCACGGCCCAACACCTGAATGGCACCGTCGTCAGCGATATTCCCCCGGTTGTCGAGCTCGATGCAGCGGCTGTCGAGAGCTATGGCGCATCGTCGATCACGGAACTGCTGACCGCGCTGGCGCCGCAAACGGGTCCCGGGCGCGGGCGTGGCAGCGGCGGCCCCGTTGTGCTGTTGAATGGACAGCGCATTTCAGGATTCGGCGAATTGCGCGATCTGCCGCCCGAAGCCATCCAGCGCGTGCAGATCCTGCCCGAGGAAGTCGCGCTGCAATATGGCTATTCCGCCGATCAGCGTGTGGTCAATTTCATCCTGAAAGACAATTTCCGCGCAGTTACGCTCGGTGGGGAATATGGGACATCGACGGCGGGCGAACGCGCCGCGTCCGAACTCCAGGCCAAGATGGTCAACATCGGCAAGAACGGGCGACTGACGCTCGGCGCCGAATATGACAACACCACGCGCGTGCTGGAAAGCGACCGCGGCATCGTCCAGCGCGCGCCCGTCTTTCCGTTCGCCGATCCGGGGCAATATCGCACACTCTCCCCCGCATCCGATACGCTTCAACTGAACGGCGTTCTCAACCGCAAGCTCACCGACACCGTCTCTGCTACCGTCAATGCGAGTTGGCAGCGCGATACCAGCACTGCGCTGCTTGGATTGCCGACGGCAACACTGTCGAGCGTCACGCGCCCGCTGGTCCTTCAGGCGCTCGGACGCGACGTAACGACCGATGCGCTGCACGGCGGCCTGACGCTCAACGGCAATATGCAGAAATGGACGTGGACGCTGACCGGAAACTACGACCGGTCGGTGTCCCGCACACTGACCGACCGTGATGTCGATCCCGTTATCCGCGGCGGCGATACGGCACGGACGCAGACCGATACGTCGAACGGCATCTACACCATGTCCGGTCCGCTCATCGACCTTCCGGCGGGCGCGGTGCGGACGACACTCAAGGCCGGGTTCGCGACGACGCGGCTCGACAGCCAGTCGGTGCGTGGCGGAATCACGCAGTCGGGTAGCCTCGCCCGTGACGAAGCCAATGGCCGCATCAACCTCGAAGTGCCGCTGGCCAACGCCGACCGTGGCATCGCGGAGGCGCTGGGTCGTTTGTCGATCAACGGCAATTTCGCCTATCGCAAGCTGTCCGATTTCGGCGGACTAATAAGCTATGGCTACGGCCTGAACTGGACGCCAAAGCCGGGCCTGACCTTCCTTGCCAGCGCAATCGGCAGCGAGAACGAACCCGGCATTGCAGACCTCGGCAACCCGACGATCGTGACGCCGGGCGTTTCGACCTACGACTTCACGCGCGGTGAAACGGTCCTCATCAATCGCATCACGGGCGGCAACCGGGCGCTGCTGACCGAAGTGCAGCGCGACACGAAATTGTCGGTCAACTACCAGCCTCAGATGCTGAAGGGCCTGACGGTCGGTATCGACTATTTCCGCAACCGCAGCACCAACCCCGTGGAAGCCTTCCCGATCCTGACACCCGAGATCGAGGCGGCTTTCCCGGGCCGTGTCATCCGCGATGCATCGGGACGGCTGGTCAGCATCGACAGCCGTTCGATCAACTATGCCGCGACCCGCAGCGACGTCGTGCGGGTCGGCTTCACCTTCCAGAAGGAATTCGGCATGCCCGCCGGCAGCCGCGGCGGTTTCGGCGGACCTCCGGGCGGCGGACGTCCTCGCGGCGGACCGCCGGGTGGCGGCGGGTTCGGCCGCGGCGGCGATGGTGGTCGCTGGACGGTTGCGCTCTACGACAGCATCCGGTTCAAGGACGAGATCGAAATCCGCGCCGGCCTGCCCGTACTCGACCTGCTTGGCGGAAGCGCGACGGGCAGCAGCGGCGGATCTCCCCGGCACAGCTTCGACTTCGACAGCGGCTGGTTCAACAAGGGCCTCGGCTTCCGGCTGAAGGGCAGTTATCAGAGCGGCTCGGTCGTCACAGGTTCGACAGCGGCATCGTCCCTGCGCTTCGGCGATCTGGCGACGCTGAACCTGGAAACCTTCTTCAACTTCGACAGTCGCAAGTCGCTGGTCGAGGCGGTGCCCTTCCTTAAGGGATCGCGGCTGCGGTTCAGCGTCAACAACATCTTCGATGCGATCCGCGACGTTCGCGACGGCACGGGCACCGTTCCGCTAAGCTACCAGCCGGGCTATCTCGATCCGCGCGGGCGGTCGTGGAAAATCGATTTCAAGAAGACGTTCTAGCGCGATCTCTTCGAGTTCATCGAAGCTATATGACGTTCGTCGCTGTGCTGTTGATCTGAAGGGTTTTCCGTCGTGTCCGGTACCATCAAGGCGGAACGCCGGGTGGGAGGACATGACATGCGCAGTTCGATGATCGTTATTGCACTGGCCGCAACAATCGGTGCGGTGCCCCTCGTTGCGGCGCCGACATCGCCTGCAGTGTCGCATGCGGTCGCGGATGCAACGAGACCCAAGGCGGACCGCGATGCCGACGCATTACGCATGCCTGCCGAAACCCTGGCGTTCGCAGGCGTAAAGCCGGGCATGACAGTCGGCGAATTTTATCCGGGCGGTGGATATTTCACGCGGATGATCAGCGGCGTCGTCGGACCGAAAGGTCACGTCTACGCGATGGAAAACGTCAAATGGAAAAGCCCCGACACCGACAAGCTGTCCACGGGGCTAAACAACGTGTCGGTGGATACGGAGCCGTTTGGCACAGTCCGTTTCCCTGCCCCCCTCGACCTCGCATGGGTCACGCAGAACTATCACGACCTGAAGATCGCAAAATACGGGCCCGTCGATATCGCCGCCTTCAACCGCGCGGTATTCGCCGCGTTGAAGCCCGGCGGCGTATTCTTCGTCCTCGACCATGAAGCGCCCGCGGGCACCGACGATGCCGGGATCGCGAAACTTCACCGCATCGAGCGCGCGCAGGTCATCCGCGAAGTGACGGCCGCCGGTTTCAAGCTGCAGGGCGAAGGCAGTTTCCTGCGCCGCCCGGCCGACGACCACACGCTGCCGATCTTCGACAAGGCTATCCAGGGCAAGACCGACCAGTACGCCCTGCGGTTCGTCAAGCCGCGCTAATGCCCCTTAGCTGACCGCCGCCATCTGGTAGAGGAAATCGGCAAAACCGAGGGTCGCCTGCGGCAGGCTCGCGACCTTCGGATTGCTCGATTCGATCACATAATATTCGTCCGGCGCATGTGCGCCCGATCCGTGACCGAGACCGAACTGCCCCGCAGGAATCGAGACCGGCGGCGCGGTAAACACGGCGCCCGGCCATGACCCGGCGAGCCGCGGCGTCATCGTCGCGATGATGCCCGCCTTCTTGTAGGTCGCCAATTCCGCACGAATGACTCGGCTGTCCTCGGCAGTCTCGGTCGGGTCGTAGCCACCGGAGACGTTCACCTCGATATCGGTGAAGCCACGCTTGTCGAGGTGGGCACGCAGTTTCTTCGTCGCTTCGGCGCGCGTCTGGTTGGGGACCAGGCGGCAGTCGATCTTGGCGACGGCGCGCGCGGGCAGCACGGTCTTGCCGCCCGGGCCGGTATAACCCGCGACCAGTCCCTCGATGTTGACCGTCGGTTGCGACGCGAGGCGTTCGAGCGCCTGCGGGAATGGCAGGTCATCGATCCAGTGCGGTACGCCTAGCGACGTCTTCATGTCCGCCTCGTTGTTGTTGCGCGCGTTCTCCGCGATCAGCGCCTTCTCGCGTGCGGACAGGGGTCGGACATTTTCGAACCAGCCATCGATCGCGGGCGTGTTGCCGTCCGCGCTGACCAATGTCTGCAACGCCTGCACCAGCCGCCACGTCGGGGAATCGACCATGGCCTTCAAGCTCGAGTGGATGTCCTTGGCTGGCCCGCGGCCCCACTTCTTGCCGCTCGCGATCAGTTCGAGTTCGATGATGCCCTTGGCACCCAGGTTGACATCGACATTGCCCTGCCGGTCCTGCCAGCCCGAGGGGATCACGATGCCCTCGCACTTCTTGAGCGCCGCAAGCACCTGCGGCTTGGTCACCAGTTCCTTGAAATTGGGAGAGCCGATCTCCTCCTCGCCTTCCGCGACGAGCACAAGGTTGACCGGCAACTTGGCGCCCGACGCACGGAAAGCATGGAGCGCTGACAGAAAGGTTGCCTCGGGGCCTTTTTGATTGATAGCCCCGCGGCCGACGATGACTTTGCCGAAACCGGGCTTGTCGACGATCCGCGCCTCAAGCGGCGGCGACGACCATTCGGCGGGGTCGAACTGCTTCACGTCATACATGAAATAGATGCCGACCGTCCGCTTGGCCCCCGCATCAAGCGTGGCGAAGACGCCGGGATGGCCCGAGGTCGGAATGATTTCCGTCTTTTGGAACCCAGCATCCTTGGCGAGCGCGGCCATATATTCCGCACCCTTTTGCATGTCGCGGTTCTCGGCCGCGATAGAGGGCAGCGCGATCCATTCCTGGATGCGCTTGATGGCAGCGTCGTTCCCCGCCTCGACCGCTTTCGCAAGCTTCGCCATGTCGCCGCTGGCGGCAAACGCCGCGCCGGGTGCGGCCAGCAGGCCCGCGCCGATGATGCCCGAACTCAAAAGCGCGCGGCGTGTCGTATCCATGGCTGATCTCCCTGCTTGTTGGGGGGATTAGAGCGCGCCCATTCAGTCCTGTCTAGCTACTCATACGCCGCCCCGACCTTCACCGGAGCGACAGGATTAGTGGGCCAAGGCCTTCACGATATCCTCGACCATCTTCTTCGCGTCGGCGAGCAGCATCATCGTCTGGTCCATGTAGAACACGTCGTTGTCGACACCGGCATAGCCCACGCCGCCCATCGACCGCTTGATGAAGAACACCGTCTTCGCCTTGTCGACGTCGAACACGGGCATGCCATAGATCGGCGACGACTTGTCGGTCTTCGCTGCCGGGTTCACCACGTCGTTCGCGCCGATGATGAACGCGACATCGGTCTGCGCGAATTCGGAGTTGATGTCCTCCAGCTCGAACACCTCGTCATAGGGGACGTTCGCTTCGGCCAGCAGCACGTTCATGTGGCCGGGCATGCGGCCCGCGACCGGATGGATGGCGTATTTGACGCTGACGCCTTCCTTCTTCAGCAGGTCGGCCATCTCGCGCAGCACATGCTGCGCCTGCGCGACCGCCATGCCGTAGCCCGGCACGATGATGACGCTATCCGACTGCTTCATCATATAGGCCGCATCCTCGGCCGAGCCGCGCTTCCACGGGCGCTGTTCCTTGGCTTCGCCACCGCCGGCGCTTGCCTCCGCACCAAAGCCGCCCGCAATGACGCTGATGAAGCTGCGGTTCATCGCCTTGCACATGATGTAGGACAGGATCGCACCCGATGAGCCGACCAGCGCGCCGGTGACGATCATCGCAGTGTTGTGCAAGGTGAAGCCCATCGCTGCCGCCGCCCAGCCCGAATAGCTGTTCAGCATCGACACCACGACCGGCATGTCCGCGCCGCCGATGGGCACGATCAGCAGGAAGCCGATGACGAAGCTGAGTGCGACGACGATCCAGAAATCGACCGGCGACTGGGAGTCGTAGAAGCCATAGGTGAAGAACACGATCGCCAGCAGCATCGCGATGTTGATGATGTGCCGAGCGGGAAGCAGGATCGGCTTGCCGCTCATGTTGCCGTTGAGCTTCAGAAACGCGATCACCGACCCGCTGAACGTGATCGCGCCGATGGCGACGCCGAGGATCATTTCGATCCGGCTCGCGCCATGGATAGCGCCGAGTTCGTCCGTGATACCGAACGCGACCGGATTCATGAATGCCGCGACCGCAACCAGCACCGCCGCGAGGCCGACGAGCGAGTGGAACGCCGCAACAAGCTGCGGCATGTCGGTCATCTTAATCTTGCGCGCGGTGGTGACGCCGATGAGGGCGCCTATGGCGATGGCTACGACAACCTCGACTAACGTAATCTTGTCGAGTTCGAATACCCATCCGCCGTCGGGCAGCGCTTGATTTTGCAGCGCAGGGACATGCGTGATTAGCGTCGTCACCACCGCGATCAGCATGCCGATCATGCCGAAACGGTTGCCGCGCTGGCTGGTCGCCGGGCTGGACAGCCCGCGCAGCGCCAGGATGAAGCAGACGCCGGAAATCAGATAGGCGAGACCCACCCAGGGGTTTTGCGCGATATGCTCCACCCTAGCGATCCTTCTTCTTGTACATCGCGAGCATGCGCGCGGTAACTGCAAAGCCACCGAAGATGTTGACCGACGCCAGCACCACGCCGAGCAGCCCCAGCCACTTCGACGTCTCGCTGCCCGCCGCGGCGGCAGCGATCAGGGCGCCGACGATAATGACCGAAGAGATCGCATTGGTCACCGCCATCAGCGGCGTGTGCAGAGCCGGTGTCACCGACCACACGACGTAATAGCCCACGAAACAGGCCATTACGAAGATGGAGAGAATGCTGATGAAGTCCACGACCGCCCCCTGTTATCTTTAACCGAGCAGCCGCTCGTTCACCACCTTGCCGCCCTGCGTCAGGCGGATCGCATTGCCGATTTCCTCGTCGAGAACCGGTTTGCCGGCATCCTTGTCCCAGAACGCCGAGAGGAAATTGTACAGGTTGCGGCTGAACAACGCGCTCGCATCGGTCGCGAGGCGCGACGGCACATTCTTGTGCCCGACAATCTTCACGCCGTGCTTTTCGACGACCTGTCCCGCGACCGCGCCTTCGACATTGCCGCCCGCCTCGACCGCGAGATCGACGATCACGCTGCCGGGTTTCATCGTTGCGACCTGCGCGTCGCTAATCAGCCGGGGCGCGGGACGCCCGGGGATCAGCGCAGTGGTGATGACGATGTCCTGCTTGGCGATGTGACTGGAGACCAGCGCAGCTTGCGCGGCCTTGTACTCGTCCGACATTTCGGTCGCGTAACCCCCGGCGCCCTCGCCCTCGATGCCCTTCACGTCCTCGACGAAGATCGCCTTGGCGCCGAGGCTTTCGATCTGTTCCTTGGTCGCCGAACGCACGTCCGTCGCCGAGACCTGCGCGCCCAGCCGCCGCGCGGTCGCGATCGCCTGAAGCCCCGCGACGCCCACGCCCATGACGAACACCTTGGCGGCGCTCACCGTGCCGGCGGCCGTCATCATCATCGGAAAAGCGCGGCCATATTCACCCGCCGCGTCCAGCACCGCCTTGTAGCCCGACAGGTTCGACTGCGACGACAATATATCCATCGACTGCGCGCGTGTGATACGCGGCATGAATTCCATCGCCAGTGCCTGGACACCGAGCGCGGCATATTCATCGACCCGTGCGCGTTCGCCGAAGGGGTTCAGCCCCGCCGCCAGCCACGCACCCGATTTCACGCCCTTTAGGCTGGCAGGCGTAGGTCCCTGCACACCAAGCAGGATGTCCGCATCCTTGATAACCGCAGCGCGGGTCCCGACAGTGGCGCCTGCCCCTTCGAACGCGGCATCGTCGACCGAAGCCGACGCGCCCGCGCCCTTTTCCACCGCCACGGTCGCGCCCAGCGCGATGAACTTCTTTACGGTTTCTGGACTGGCGGCGACGCGACGCTCGCCCTCGGCGGTTTCCTTGAGGACGCCGATCTTCATCAGGACGCGATGACGAGGACAGCAACCGCTCCGAGAACGAAGCAGATGATTGTTCCGCGCAATGCCCACTTCATAAACCGCGAATAGCTGTCCTGATGCGCCGAAATATCCATCGCACCGTGCTGGTTGTCGCCGTGTCCGGCCATTGTAACCCTCGTTCTCTAATCCCCGTTCCGCTGCGGCATTAACGAGGCGTTACGATGGGTCAAGGCTTCTGCGCTCTGCTTAAGGCCGCCTTTACCTCCTGTCGTTATGCGGTCCCTTCGCGACAGCGGGGACGACGAAGACATCATGACTCCAAATGGTACGCGCATGTTGATGCTGGTCGATGACGAGCCAGCCCAGGCCCGCCTCGTGTCGGCTCTTGCCGCGCGTGCGGGATGGCGCACGGTTACGGCCAACGACTTCGAACATGCGGTGGCGATGCTCGGCACGCGCGACGGCATGATGCTGGATGCGGTGATCATCGACGGCTTCGACGAGATTGCGCCCTTGATCAGCGAGTTGCGCGCCCGTCGCCCGGCGCTTCCCATCCTGATGATGACGGCCGACAATTCGGTCGACGTCGCCGTGTCCGCCATGCGCGCGGGCGCCACCGACTTCCTGGTGAAGCCGATCGCTCCGGATCGCCTGATCGCTGCACTCGAAGCGGCCCTGGGCAACGATCGTGGCGGCGGCGAACTTCGCCCGCTGACCGAAAAGATTTCCGCGCCACTGGGCTTCGACGAGATCGTTGGCTCCGCCCCCAAATTCCGTACCGCCCTTGCGATCGCCGCAAAGGCCGCCCGTGCACGTGTTCCGATCCTGGTCGAAGGCGAATCGGGCGTCGGCAAGGAAGTGCTCGTCGAGGCGATCCATGCGGCAAGCCCGCGGGTCAAACGCCCGCTGATCACCATTAACTGCGGCAACATCCCGGCGAACCTGATCGAATCGGAAATCTTCGGCCACGAACAGGGCGCTTTCCCCGGCGCGTTCACGCGCCAGACCGGCAAGATCGTCGAGGCCGAGGGTGGCACGCTGTTCCTCGACGAGGTCGGCGAACTGCCGCAGGATGCGCAGATCAAGCTGCTGCGAGTGCTGCAGACCAACGATTATCATCCGGCGGGCGCACGTCATCCGCGTGAGGCCGATGTCCGTATCGTCGTCGCGAGCAACCGCGTGCTGCTCGAAAAGGTCGCAGCCGGGCATTTCCGCGAAGATCTTTATTACCGCCTTGCCGCCGTCCAGCTGCTGGTACCTCCGCTGCGCGAGCGCCGCGGCGACGTCCCTGCGCTGACTCGCCACTTGCTCGCTCGCATCGCGCGCCAGCCGGGCCTGCGCGAACTGGGCATCACGGACGAGGCGATGGCGCTGCTGGCGAGCTACGGCTGGCCGGGCAACGTCCGCCAGCTGCACGACGTGCTGTTCCGTGCGGCCGTGCTGTGTGAGAGCGATGCCCTCACTGCCGCCGACTTCCCGCATATCGCGGCGCAGTCGTTGGCGACGCCGACCGCGGGCGAACCCTCTGGCGCCGGCGTGGCGCTCTACCAGCCGGACGGCAACCTGCGCGCGCTCGATGCGATCGAGGCCGATGTCATCCGCCTCGCCATCGGCCATTACCGTGGCCGCATGACAGAGGTTGCACGGCGTTTGGGGATCGGCCGCTCGACGCTTTACCGCAAGCTCGCCGAACTCGGGATCAGCGACGCGGCCTAACCGCTCAATCCCTGGTCGCGCATCCCGCGCCAGATTTTAAGTGCCTGTACCGTTTCCTCGACATCGTGGACGCGGATGAGTTGCGCGCCCTGCTCCGCTGCCTTCAACGCCAGGGCGAGGCTCCCCGGCAAGCGCTGATCGACAGGAATCTCGCCCGCAAGTGCGCCGATGAACCGCTTGCGGCTGGCACCCAGCACTATGGGGCAACCTAGCCCATGATAGAGCGAAAGGCCGTTCAGGATTGCGAGGTTGTCGGCAACGCCCTTGCCGAAGCCGATGCCCGGATCGACGATCAGGCGGCTGCGCGCGATACCCGCCGCCTCCAGTTCCGATATCCGCGCGTCGAGCCAGTCGTAGGTCTCGATCAGCACATCACCATAGGTACCGCCATCGTGAAGGGACTTCGCGGCATCCGGCGAGTGCATGATGATGACCGGGCAGGTGCGCGACGCGAGCGCCGGAATGGCCTGCGCATCGTGATGAAGCGCCGACACGTCGTTGACGATGCCTGCCCCCGCCTCGAGCGCCGCCTGCATCACCGCCGCCTTGCGTGTGTCGATACTGACCGCCACCCCACTGCGCGCGAGACGCTCGATCACCGGCCGGGTGCGGGAGATCTCGTCGCCTTCCCAGACCGCTGCGGCTCCTGGCCGGGTCGATTCGCCTCCCACATCGACGATCGCCGCGCCCGCCGCTGCCATGGTGACACCGGCAGACCCAGCCGCCTCGGCATCGTCGACATGCTTTCCGCCGTCCGAAAAGCTGTCGGGCGTCATGTTGAGGATGCCCATGACCTGCGGCTGGTCGAGCCGGACGACCCGCTCGCCGAGTTGCAGCGCAGGGCGCGGGGCTGTCAGCCGTGCAAGCGCTGCTTGAGCCCCGGCATCGTTCGCGATTACGGCCTCGATTTCACCAACGGCGACGAGGCGTTTCGACTGCCGCCGTCCGTCCTCCGCCTCGATAACCTCGAACGCCGAGAAGAACGACAGTCCGCCCGCCAGCCGCAGAAACTGGCCGTCGAAGCCGACCGGAGAATCGATGAAAGCTGTTGGACGGAGGTAGAGCGGCACGGATCAGGGTTCGGTCGACAGCAAATACGTCTGCCTCAACGCATCGATCGGCTTCACCTCGCCGCCCGCCTCATAATGCCAGAAGGTCCAGCCGTTGCACGACGGCGCGTTCTGGAGCGCGGCACCCAGTTTGTGGATCGTGCCCGTTTGCCCTTCCCACGCCAGCGATCCGTCCGCGCGCACCTTCGCGCGCCAGCGGCGCTTGCTGTCGAATACTTCGCTGCCCGGCACGATCAGGCCGGTTTCGACCAGCGTGCCGAAGGCGACGCGAGTTGCGGCAGTCGGTGCCATCATCGTGGTGACCGTACTCTCGTCGAGCGGCAACGCAGCTTCGATCCGTTCGCGCGCCACATCGCAATAGGTCGCATCGCGTTCGATGCCGATGAACCGGCGGCCGAGGCGCTTGGCGACCGCGCCAGTCGTGCCGGTGCCGAAGAAGGGGTCGAGCACCACGTCGCCCGGCTTGGTCGCGGCCAGCAGCACGCGGTAGAGCAACGCCTCCGGCTTCTGCGTCGGGTGCGCCTTGGTGCCACCACGCTTCAGCCGTTCTTGCCCGCCGCAGATCGGCAGGCTCCAGTCGGACCGCATCTGAAGCTCGTCGTTGAGCGTCTTCATCGCACGATAGTTAAAGGTGTAGCGCGACTTCTCGCTGCGCGACGCCCAGATCAGCGTCTCATGCGCGTTGGTAAAGCGGGTACCCTTGAAGTTCGGCATCGGGTTCGCCTTGCGCCAGACGATGTCGTTCAGGATCCAGAAGCCCTGGTCCTGCACCTTCGCGCCGACGCGGAAGATATTGTGGTAGCTGCCGATCACCCAGAGCGTGCCATCCGGCTTCAGGATGCGGCGCGCCTCCGCCAGCCAGGCCGAAGTGAAGGCGTCGTAGGCGGCGAAGGTGTCGAACTTGTCCCAGTCGTTGTCGACCGCGTCGACGCGCCCGCCCTCGGGCCGGAACAGGTCGCCGCCGAGTTGCAGGTTATACGGCGGATCGGCGAAGATCATGTCGATGCTCGCGTCGGGCAGGCCCGCCATCGCCGCGATGCAATCGTCCATCAGGATCTGATCGAGCGGCAGGTCGATGACCGGCGCGACAGCCTTTGGACGTGTAATGACCCCCATCGAATTTGCCCCCTTCGAATTGCCCCTTACGAGTGAGTCCCGCGGAGTCCGGCGTCAAGAGTCATGTTCACACATGATGTGAAGAACGGCGGTCATCGCAAACGGAACGAAGCGAGTCCGTGCCCATTAGTTGATTCTCTCTTCACACAGAGACTCAACTAATAGTGGTGTGGCTTTCCGGACTCACGACCGAAAAATATTTCGCAACCGGAGCGAAACTGCGGCGGTGAAGCGGGGTCGGCCCATGCTGTGCGAGCGCGCGCAGGTGTTCGGGCGCGCCATACCCCATGTTGGTCGTCCAGCCGTAATGCGGATGATCGAGCGCCGCCGCCCGCATCATGCGGTCACGGTGCTCCTTGGCGATGATGCTGGCTGCCGAGATGCACGGTTCGATCGCATCCCCGCCCACGATCGCGCGTGCGGTCCAGCGCCATTCGGTGACACGCCCGGCCGGGGTCAGGTTACCGTCGACGCGCACCTCGACGATGTCATCGCAGCACTGGAGCGCGGCCACCGCACGCGTCATCGCCAGCATCGTCGCACCGAAGATGTTGAGCCGGTCGATTTCCTCGACATCGGCGATCCCCACGGCCCAACGACAGCGGCGCTTGATGACCGTTTCCAGCTCGGCACGCCGGACACCCGACAGTTTCTTGCTGTCATCGAGGCCGGCCGGCCGCGGCTTGCACAGGATGACGGCCGCCGCGACCACCGGTCCGGCAAGCGGGCCCCGCCCCGCCTCGTCCACGCCGACGATCATGTGACCCGCCATGGCGGATAGCGGCGGTTCTCGCCCGCCTGGAACAGCACGACCTTGTTGCCGGAGGGGTCGCGCGTCCACGCCTCTCGCCACAACCAGGGCTGGTCTTCCGGCCCTTCGAATTCGATTCCCGCAGCGCGCGCCTTTGCGAGTTGGGCGTCGAGGTCGGCACACTCGAACTCCACATCGGCCTCGTCCGGCTGGATCGACAGCGTCGCGCCGCCAGCCGTTTCGAACCGCGCATAGCCCTTCACCGGGCTGTCGACGATCAGCGTCAGGCCGAGCCGCCGGTAGAAATCGCGTGTCGCCTCGAAATCACTGTGCGGAATGATGAACTGGTTGAGGCAAAGGTCGCCGCCGACATCGAGCCGGACATTCTGGTGGCCCATAGGACCATGTCCTGCGCCGAAACCGGGTGCCTCACGCAACGCCAGGCGCACGAAGGTCCGCGCGCGGGCGACCGCATCCGTCAGCGGTCGCCCCTCGGCAAGCCCGACCGCGATGGCACTGGCAAGCGTGCAGCCGGTGCCGTGCGTGCTGGTCGTTTCGATGCGCGGACCAGACCAGCCATGCCATTTGGCCGGGGGAATTATCAGCCAGTCGTTCAGCAAATCGGTTGTAATTTCGCCGCTCGGCATAAGCATTGATTGCTCGGTCGCCTCGCTGGGAAGGTGCCCCCCCTTGGCAAGAACGGCGCACCCGAAATCGGTCGCGAGATCCTCCGCAGCAATCCGAACTTCGACTTCACTATCAAGATCCCGGCCAATCAGGGCAGCCAGTTCGGGAATATTCGGGGTAACAATCGTGGCCGCCCGCATGAGCTTTTCGAATGCCGCCACCGTTGTGCGATCAGCCAGCACAGCGCCGCTCGATGCAACCATTACTGGATCGAAGACGACCGGCACCGACAGACCGCCAAGGTATTCCGCCACCGCATTCGCGGTCTCGGCGCTGCCGATCATGCCGATCTTCACCGCATCGACGCCGATGTCGCGAACACAGACATCGATCTGCGCCATCACGATATCGGCCGGTATCGAATGGACCGCGTCCACGCCCAGCGTGTTCTGGGCCGTCACTGCAGTGATCGCCGTCATCGCATGGCCGCCCAGCATGGTGACGGTCTTGATATCCGCCTGGATTCCCGCGCCGCCGCCGCTGTCCGACCCGGCGATGATCAGGATGCGCGGCGTCATTGCCCGGCCTCGGCAATCGAAAGGTTAGTAAAGGTTAGCCCAATGCACGAAGTTGCCGACGTTGGCAGCCATGCGGTTCGATGCACAGTGGCGGGCCGATCTGGTTGCTTCTGGATCACCGAATCTCCGTGGCACAAAGCAGTCCCTGTAGGACAGCCCCGATCGGCTAACCCTTGAACTTCCGCTCCGTCGACGCCGGATATTTCTCCAGCAACTTCTTCGACCGTGTCGGCCGGTCCGTCAGCATCCCGCCGCAGTTCGGGCAGGCATCGTCGAGCGCCTCCGCACAGGGCGCGCAGAAGGTGCATTCGAACGAACAGATGAACGCGCCCGCCGTCTGCGCGGGCAGGTCCGTGCCGCAGCGTTCGCAATCGGGTCGCATGTCGAGCATCAGGCGACCTCTTTCACCGTGCCGCAGATCATGTCGACCAGGCGTTCGACCTGCGCGGCATCGTCCCCTTCCGCCATCACGCGGATCAGCGGTTCTGTTCCGGAAGGCCGGATGACGAGGCGCCCGCGCCCGATGAGTTCGGCCTCGGCCTCCGCGATCGACGCCTTGACCCGGGCATCCTCGAGCGGCTTGCCACCCGCAAAACGCACGTTCTTCAACAGCTGCGGTACCTTGTCGAACAGGCTGAGCAACTCGCTCGCGGGTTTTCCGGTCGAGACCAGCTCGGCCAGGATCTGCAGTGCCGCGACCAGGCCGTCGCCGGTCGTCGCATAGTCGGTCAGGATGATGTGGCCCGACTGTTCCCCGCCGACGTTGAACCCGCCCGACCGCATCCGTTCGAGGACATAGCGGTCGCCCACGCCGGTGCGTTCGAGGTTGAGACCGATGCCCTGCAGATACCGTTCGAGACCCAGGTTCGACATGACGGTCGCGACGAGTCCGCCGCCCGCCAACATGCCCGACCGGTGCCAGCTGCCAGCGATCAGCGCCATCAGCTGGTCGCCGTCGACGATCGCACCCTTTTCATCCACCACGATCAGGCGGTCCGCGTCACCGTCGAGCGCGATGCCGATGTCGGCGCCGCTCGCGACCACGGTTTCCTGCAACAGGCCCGGCGCGGTCGATCCGCAGCCATTGTTGATGTTCTTGCCGTCGGGCGTGACGCCGATGGCGATCACTTCCGCGCCCAATTCCCACAGCGCCGCAGGCGCGACCTGGTACGCCGCACCGTTCGCGCAATCGACGACGATCTTCAGCCCGTCGAGACGCAATTCTTCCGGGAAGGTCGACTTGGCGAAATGGATGTACCGCCCGCGCGCATCCTCGACGCGGCGTGCACGGCCGATGTCGCCGGGCGCGGCACGCTTCGGTTCGGTTTCCAGCAGCGCCTCGATCTCGGCCTCCGCCTCGTCCGACAGTTTATATCCGTCGGGACCGAACAGCTTTATCCCGTTGTCGGCAAAGGGATTGTGGCTGGCCGAGATCATCACGCCCAGGTCCGCGCGCATCGAATGCGTCAGCATCGCGACCGCAGGCGTGGGGATCGGCCCGAACTGCACCACGTCCATGCCGACACTGGTGAACCCTGCGACCAGCGCGTTTTCCACCATATAGCCCGACAGGCGCGTATCCTTGCCGATCACCACACGGTGACGGTGGTCGCCGCGCAGGAAATAGGCGCCGGCCGCCTGCCCGACCTTCATCGCGATTTCGGCGGTCATCGGTGCGGTGTTGGTCAGGCCGCGTATACCGTCGGTGCCAAAGAACTTGCGTGCCATACATCCCCGGTGGGTTACACTCTATGGCGATGCTCTTTGGCCTTTCCCCCATGGTCGAGGCAAGGCAAGAGTGTGCGGATGTCGAACGCAACCCGCATTCTCCTTGCCCTTGTTGCCGGCTTCACGCTCGGCATCGTCCTCGCCGGGTTCGCGCCCGACACTGGCAAGACCATCGCCGAAATCGCCGACCCCATAGGTACCCTGTGGCTCAACGGCCTGCGCATGACGATCGTGCCGCTGGTCGTGGCCCTGCTCGTCACCGGCATCGCGCAATCTGCTGAGGCGGCACGCGCGGGCCGGATGGCCGCACGGACCGTCGCATGGATCGTCGTGATGATGAGCCTGTCGGCAGTGATCGGCGCCATCCTGACGCCGACTTTCCTCGCGCTGTTCCCCATGCCGCAATCGTCGGCCGACGCCCTGCGTGCGGCGCTGACCAGCGCGCCCGTCGTGGCGGCCGTACCGCCCTTCGGCGATTTCCTGCGCGCCATCGTGCCGACCAATCCCGTGGCGGCGGCCGCCAATGACGCGATCCTGCCGCTGATCATCTTCACCGGCGTCTTCGCGTTCGCCGTCACTCGCCTGCCCGCCGAACCCCGCGGACGGCTGACCGGCTTTTTCGCCGCACTGGCGGACGCGATGGTCATCGTCATCAACTGGGTTTTGCTGCTCGCCCCCATCGGCGTGTTCGCGCTCGCCTTCGTCGTCGGCGCACGGGCGGGAACGGCGGCGCTCGGCGCGCTTCTCCACTATGTCGCGATCGTGTCGATGGTCGGGATCGTCGTCGGCGCCTTCGCCTATCCCGTCGCGGTCTTTGCCGGGCGCATCCCGTTCGGCGACTATGCGCGCAAGGTCGCGCCGGTCCAGGCGCTGGCCGTCTCCAGCCAGTCATCGCTCGCCTGCCTGCCGCTGATGCTGACCAAGGCGGAATCGATGGGTGTGCGCGAGTCGACGGCCGGACTGGTGCTGCCGATGGCGGTCGCGCTGCTCCGTGTGACGGGGCCCGCGATGAACCTCGCGGTCGCGCTTTATGTCGCGAACTGGTTCGGCGTCCCGATGGGGCCGGGGCAATGGGCCATCGCCATCCTCGCCGCCGTCCTGACCTCCATGGGTGCGGTCAGCCTGCCCGGCACGGTCAGCTTCGTCACCTCCATCGCGCCGATCTGCATCGCCATCGGGGCACCCGTCGAGCCGCTGGCACTGCTCATCGCAGTCGAGACCCTGCCGGATATTTTCAGGACGCTTGGCAATGCCCAGATGGACGTGGCGCTGGCGACCGCCATCGAAGCCCCCGAAAAAGGAGAGATCCATGCATTACCGGACACTCGGAACACATGACGGGGGGCTGAAGGTTTCGGCCATCGGCATCGGCTGCATGCCGATGATCCGCGGCGGCAACATCGCCTATGGCAATGCCGACGACGATGAATCGATCCGCACCATTCACCGGGCGATCGACCTTGGCATCACTTTCTTCGACACGGCCGAGATGTACGGGCCCTTCTCGAACGAGGACCTTGTCGGACAAGCCATCAAGGGGAAGCGCGACGGCCTCGTCATCGCGACCAAATTCGCGATGCGGTGGAATGGCGACCAAATGGCAGGACTGGACGGCAGCCCCGATAACGCACGCCGCGCCTGCGAAGGGTCGCTGAAGCGGCTCGGCATCGACACCATCGACCTTTTCTATCAGCACCGCGTCGACCCGAACGTGCCCATCGAGGAAACAATCGGCGGCATGGCGGACCTGGTGAAGGAAGGGAAAGTGCGTCACATCGCGCTGTCCGAAGCCGGTCCTGAAACCATCGCGCGCGCAGCGAAGGTGCATCCGATCACGGCGCTGCAGTCAGAATATTCGATCTGGGAGCGCGATGTGGAGGACGGCATCCTCGGTACCTGTCGCGAAAACGGCATCGCCTTCGTTCCCTATTCGCCGCTGGGGCGCGGGTTCCTGGCGGGCGGCATCCGCAGCCGTACCGACCTTCCCGCGGACGACTGGCGCCACAACGATCCGCGTTATTCGGACGAGAATTTGCCGAAGAATCTGAAGATCGTCGATACGATTGCCGCGATTGCGGAGCGTGTCGGCGCTTCCAATGCGCAAGTCGCGCTTGCATGGTTGCTGGCACAGGGCGACGACGTCGTGCCGATCCCGGGCGTAAAGCGCCGTGCCACCATGGAGGACAGTGCGGGCGCAGCGGATGTCTCACTGACGGCCGACGACCTCGCGACGCTCGATGCGATCAGTCCGCGCGGCACGACTGCCGGCGACCGCTATTCGGAGCGTTCGATGAAGATGGTGCGGATCTGACGAAAAAAAATCGCGACTTAACAGTAACAAAAGCCGAGACGCATTCGATCGGTCTCAAAATGACACATTTAATTCATGGTTAATGGAAATTTGTACCATTCAGCCGGTGTTCTTTTGCGATTATCGAACCGCCACGGAGGGGCGTAGGGTCTCTCATATTTGGGGTGGACCATCTCATGAAGAGCATCATCTTTGCCGCCGTCGTGGCCGCAACTCTCCCTCTCGCGCCAGCTTATGCCGCGGTCAATCTCGTCACCAATGGCGGATTCGAGACGACCAGCCGTCCGGGCAACTTCGAATTCGGAAATACCGCCGGTGCAGCGGGGACTGTCACGGGTTGGACGTCGGCCTCGACCAGCGCCTACAACCTGCTGTTCAATTCGGCGACCGCGAATACGACGAACGCCGCGGGCACGTACCAGGGTACGGGCAACGAATATATGTGGGCGTCGACCGCAAGCTCGCAGGGCGGCAATTTCGTCGCACTCGACGGCGACTCGGACGTTCGTGGCGCACTGACCCAGATGATCACCGGCCTGACCGTCGGCCAGACCTACACGCTTTCGTTCGAGTGGTCCGCCGGCCAGTTGCGCAGCCGCACCGGCGCCACAACCGAGCAACTGACCTATGGCCTCGGCGGCACGACGTTCAACACGTCCGTCGTCAACGTTGCGAGCCAGGGCACTGTGCCGTGGGTTACGGTAACGCGGAACTTCACTGCGACCAGCACGAGCGAATTGCTGTCGTTCCTTTCGATCGGCACGCCCAACGGGCTGCCCCCGATGGCACTGCTCGACAACGTCTCGCTTACTGCCTCGGTGCCGGAGCCTGCCACCTGGGGCATGATGATCCTGGGGTTCGGCCTGATGGGCGGCAGCATGCGTTATCGCCGCCGTAACATCTCGGCTGCTATCGCCTGAAATCCATAAGATGACCGGTCCTTTTTCAGGGACCGTGACACGATGGGCCGTCCTTTCCATATGGAAGGGGCGGCTTTTTCGGGATTATCGCCGATGCCTTTGCCAAGCTTGCTGATTGATGCCTTCCGCCTGACCTTGTGGCTGGCATTGCTTGCGCTGGCATTCGCGCCGCTGGAACGCCTCTTTGCGCTGCGTCGACGCGAGAGCCGCCGCAACTGGCTTGCAGATCTCGGCTATTTTTACATGAGCGGCATCGTTCCCACGATGTTGATCGCAGCGCCCTTGGCAATCGTTTCGGCGGGCGTACGCGCCGTCACACCAGATCCGTATAATCGGGCGATCGCGGCGCTTCCGCTCGGCGTGACCATCGTGCTTGCGATATTAGTCGCAGAGATCGGCTCTTATTGGGTGCATCGCTGGTGCCACCGTTCGCCTTATCTGTGGCAGTTCCACGCAGTCCATCACACGCCCGACCATCTCGACTGGCTGGTCAACACCCGTGCGCATCCCGTGGACATCGTGGTCACGCGACTAGGGGGACTGGTGCCCATCTATCTGCTGGGGCTCGATGGTCATTCCAGTCCCGAAAGGGGGATGGTGCCGGTGATCGTCACGCTGATCGGCACGGTCTGGTCGTTCCTTGTTCATGCCAACGTCCGCTGGCGGTTCGGCTGGCTGGAACACATCATTGCGACGCCGGCATTTCATCATTGGCACCACACGAACGACGAGCATCGCGACCATAATTTTTCTGCCACGTTGCCGGTTGTCGACCGCGTGTTCGGGACGCTTCACCTGCCGAAGCAATGGCCCGAGGTTTATGGCATCGACAAGCCGGTAAAACCCAACTTCTACGACGAAGTTGTTCAGCCGT
Organism: Pseudomonadota bacterium; assembly: GCA_040388515.1. Classification (GTDB taxonomy): domain Bacteria; phylum Pseudomonadota; class Alphaproteobacteria; order Sphingomonadales; family Sphingomonadaceae; genus Sphingomonas_O. The sequence goes on from JAZKBQ010000009.1 coordinate 230,177, forward strand.
TCATTCCACCCAGATAGCTTGCGTGGCGACTGACGGTCGAATTCAACCGGCAGCCGTCCGAAGAGACGGCCTCGCGAACTCTCCAAATACTTGCTGAGGAAAGCAGCAAGTAAGGATCAGGCGATCGTCAGTCTCTTCGAACGTCGAACGAGCCTAGTGCTCGTACGCCTTGGGCAACGCGCCCTCACCCGCCTTCAGGTACCGGTCGCGCAGCCGCGTCTGGCGCGTGGTCAGGTCCTGTTCGACACCATCGATCCAGACCTTCTCCGGCAGGCTCGACAGTTCCAGCGGGTCGCCCGACCAGATCACGACATCGCCACGCCGTCCGGGGCGCAGCGAGCCGATCTCTCCGCCAAGCCCAACCGCTTCGGCGGGCTTGGAGGTGATCGCGGCAAAGGCGCTTGCCCAGTCGAGGCCCGTCGCACCCGGCACCTTGGTCAGCGCGACCAGGTTGCCGGCATATTGCGTCGTGCGGATCGGCATGCGCGTGTCGTCGTCGTTGATCGTGCCGATCGAAACCTGCACGCCCGCCGCCTTCATCCGGCCGATGTTCGACTGCGTTGCCGCGAGTTGCTCAAAAGCATCGGGCAGGTCGTTCAGCGCGGATGCGATGACGGGCACACCCGCCGCCGCGATCTGCCGCGCGACCGTCCACCCCTCCGTCGCGCCGATCAGGATCAGGCGCAGCTTCGGGAATTCGGTCTTGAGCGCCAGCACCTTCAGGATGTCCGGCCCGCCCTCGACATGGACGGCGAGCGGCATCCGCCCGTCGAACACCGGCAACAGTGCCTCGGCATCGCGGCGCTGGAGCATCGCGTCGCGCGAGCGGCCGTCATAGCCCCCCGGATTGCGCGCATAAGCGCGCGCCTCGGCCAGCATGTTGCGGAACATCGCAAAGGCCGCCGGACGGCTACCCCCCGCGATCCGCGCGCCGGTTTCGCCGAATTCGACGAACTGGAAAGCACGGGCCTTGGTCACGTCGTCGGGCTTGCTGCTCAGGTCGATGACCGCGCCCTGCCCCGCGAACATGCTGCCCGCGGAATCCGGCGCGACGATCGCGCGGGTGACGCCGTGCGCGCGATTGATCGCGATTGCGGGCACGCG
>JAZKBQ010000009.1:231290-269155 GCA_040388515.1 Pseudomonadota bacterium
CGTTGATGCCGTCGACGATGTCGAGCGATGCATTGAACACGGTGCTCCGTGCGCTCGCGTCGCTCGCGGCATCGACTGAATCGACTTCGGTCAGCCCCAGCCGCGAGAAGCCGGCGACGATGCCGGCCGCGACCCATTTGCCCGTCGCATCGACGGTGCGCGCGCCCGCGGGCACGGCAACGCCCGGCCCGGCCGCGACGATGCGGCCGTCGCGGACGACGACATTGCCTTGCATGGGCGCCGACCCGTCACCGATGGCGATCGTGCCGCCGGTGATGGCGACGGTTTCGGCAAGCGCCGGCGCCGCGATCAGCGCGGTCGCGAGAAGGAGCGCCTTCACTTCGTATCTCCTTCGCCGGGCTGGCCCAGTTCGAAATCGCTGACCGGGCGCCGCTTGGGATCGTTGGCGTCGTACATCATCGCGCCGTCGATCCAGATGCGTTCGGGCCGCGTGTAGACGCTGAACGGATTGCCGTTCCACAGAACGACATCGGCCATCTTGCCGACCTTCAGGCTCCCCGTCTTGTCCGCAATGCCCAGTGCCTTGGCCGGGTTGTAGCTGAGCCAGGTCCAGGCGATTTCGTCGGGCACGTTGATGCCGATGCGGCGGCCGACCGCCATGGCCTTGGCCGCTTCCTGGTTCAGCCGCTGGATACCGTTCGCATCGTCCGAGTGCACGATGGTGCAGGCACCCGCGTTGAAGACCAGCGGGATATTTTCCGGAATGCCGTCATAGCTTTCCATCTTGAATCCGTACCAGTCGGCCCACATCGCCGAGCAGATACCGTTCGCCTTCAACAGGTCGGCTATCTTGTAGCTTTCGACGGCGTGGTGGAACGCGGACACCTTGTACCCGAACTCCTTGGCCATATCGATGACGATGGCCATTTCGTCGGCGCGGTAGCAATGGTTCTGGACGAGGATATCGCCCGACAGCACGCCCGCGAGCGTATCCATCGCGATGTCGCGCGTCACGTCGCCGCCCTTGTCGAGCTTCTTCTTGTATTCGACGGCGCGCGCCCAGGTGGCACGGTCGACCGCGATGTTGCCCATGCGGGTCGCGGGCATCTGGTTGCGGCTGCCATAGACCCGCTTCGGGTTCTCGCCGCACGCCATCTTCAGCCCGTAGGGCGCGCCAGGGAATTTCATCCCCTGCATCGTGCGCGAATAGACATTCTTCAGCACGACCGAGCGGCCGCCGAACAGGTTCGCCGAACCCGGCAGGATCTGCAGCGACGTCACGCCACCGTTGACCAGTGCGCGGCTGAAGCCCGGATCCTGCGGCCATACGCTGTGTTCGGCCCAGACTTCGGGACGGACAGGCGAGGTCGCCTCATTGCCGTCCGACAGTCCCTCGACCGAGGGCGACGGATAGTCGCCCAGGTGCGAGTGGATGTCGATGATGCCCGGCGTCACGAACTTGCCGGTGCCGTCGTACACCGCGATGTCGGCGGGGATCGGCGTTTCCGATCCCCCGACGCTGGTGATCTTGCCGCCCGACATGAACACCACGCCCCGTTCGATCCGCCCGCCCTCGCCATCGAAGATGGTGACGTTGCGGATCGCGGTCGGCCCTGACGGATAGGGCTTGTAGGTCGAAGGGAACGGGTCGGCATTCCACTTGACCGGCGTCGCCTTGGTCGATGCGCTTTCGGTCTTCGCCGGCGCAGTCGAACAGGCGGCCAGTACGCACGCCAGCGCGCCGATCGCGATGAAACGGCTCATGCGGCCGACTCCTCATCCTTCAGCGTGTCGAGATGCATCATCTTCTTGATCACCGGCGACACGACCAGCACCGCGAAACCGATACCGATCGTGATCCAGCCGATGTTCGAATAGATGGCGAGCGTCCCTTCCTTGGTCATCTCGCCGCCCTCGCCGCCACCGGTTGCTTCGCCGATCTTGCCGGCCACGAAATTGCCGACCGCGGTCATGTAGAACCACGCGCCCATGATCAGGCTCGCCAGGTGCTTCGGCGCCAGCCGGTTCATCGCCGACAGGCCGACGGGCGACAGGCAGAGTTCGCCGGTTGTCTGGAAGAAATAGATCAGGAAGACGAACAGTACCGGCGTCATCGCCGCGGGTCCGACCATGTTCGCGCCCCAAACGAAGACCAGGAACGAAAGGCCGACCTGCAGCAGTGCTAGACCGAATTTGGCCGGTGCCGACGGTTCCATGTTCCGCTTGCCGAGCGCGACCCACAGCCACGCGAAGATCGGCCCCAGCAGGACGATGTAGATCGAGTTCACCGACTGGAACAGCGATGCGGGCACGCCGGCGCGGTCGACATAGCGGTCGGTATAGAGATTGAGGCTGCCACCCGCCTGTTCGAACAGGCCCCAGAAGACCGGGTTGAGCGCGATCAGGAACAGGATGGCGAAGATGCGGTCCCGTGCGTGTTTCTCCAGCTTGAACGCCTCGAAAAGAACATATCCCAGCAGTGCGAGACCGGAAACGATCAGCAGCGTCTGGATGACGTCCTGATACTGGATCAGCGCCCAGATGACGCCGATGGAGGCAAGGCCGATACCGTAAAGCGCCCATTCCTTGCTCTTGGCGAGCGGTCCAGGCGCTTCGCCGGCGCCGTTGAGCAGCGGCTTGCCGATGACGAAGACGAACAGGCCCAGGAGCATGCCGACACCCGCGGCGCCGAAGCCGTAGGACCAGCCCCAGGTTTCGCCCAGCCAGCCTGCAAGGACGACGCCGATCGCCGCGCCGACGTTAATGCCGACATAGAAGATCGTATAAGCACCGTCGCGGCGCACATCGGTCAGGGGATAGAGTTGCCCGACGATCACCGAGATATTGGCCTTCAGGAAGCCGGACCCGACAATGATGAACGAAAGCGCCAGCCAGAAGATATTGATGGCGGACGAGTTCTGCCCGCCGTCACCCTCGACCGCCATCAGCATGTGGCCGATGGTCAGGATGACCGCGCCGAACAGCACGGCCTTACGTTGCCCAAGGTACCGGTCGGCGAGGTAACCGCCGAGGACCGGGGTGATGTAGACCAGCGAGGTATAGGCGCCATAGATCAGGTTCGCCTTGCCGTCGCCGAACAGCCAGTGCTTGGTCAGGTAGAAAATCAGCAGCGCCCGCATGCCATAGTAGGAGAACCGCTCCCACATCTCGGCGAAGAACAGGACGTAAAGCCCCTTGGGGTGTCCTGCGAATTCGGGATCGCGGTTCACCGCGATGTAAACGCCGCCCAGAAGCAGCACGAGCAACGCGCCTAGCGCGATTGCCGGAATGATTGCCATGGTATCTCCCTGCCTCGCCACTGCGAGGTCGCAACTTTATTGCGCGGCAGCCTAGCGGGGAATTTTGCCCTGTGAAGCGGATTGTTGTGCCGGTGGCGGAACCAGGTCGGCGCCGCGAGCACGCTGCGCCTTCACGATGGCGACCGCCTCGACGAGCTTTGCGACGCGACGTTTCCAGCCGGGATGAGAGCCGTCCGAGAAAATTCCGTAATCAGTTCGTTTCCCCAGCCGCGTCCAGAAAGGAACGATTGCGTCGATGTCGTAACCGGCACGGGCAAGCAGCCAGACGCTCAGCCAGTCGGCCTCATATTCAGCCTGTTTCGACGGCGTCTTCTTCGCCCGGTGATCGAGTACGCTGTGTGCGAGTTCGTGCGCTAGGACCGCCGCCAGTTCGTTATCGTTAGAGGCGAAAGCCAGCATGCCTTCCGATAACTGGACGTACCGCCCGTCAGATTGCGTGCGCGACAGTCCGCCACGAACGATCTGGAAACGCGACCGGCAGCCCGGGGTGGCGGGCAAGACAATCGTCCGGCCATCGTCCAACGTCAGGGTGACCTGTCCACGCTGGAAACCGTCCTCGATCGCCGTCTCCGTCCGGCCGACGTCGGCGTAAGGATCGGAGGAATCCGTCAGGACGGATCTGCCATCCACCGCCTTTATCGAACGCCCCGCGAGCGCGCCCTGCATACCGCCAACGGATCCCAAAATTGCGGGGCCATCCCGCAAACCAAGTACGGCCCGGGCATCATCGTGCATCGGTGCTGAATATTGCCGGGCATCCTGGATTACGAGGCCGCCGAGACTGGTCGCCTGTCCCGGACACAATGCAACGCCACCGCGCGCAAGCCGGTCGCCGACGGTCGCGACCCGAAGGTCGGCGTCCGCAAGCGTGCGGATTGCCGCTTGCTGGGGCGTCAGCGCCAGGGCGAGGAGCGGCAATATCGGCATGGCGCCCAAGCGTAGAACGGAAAGACCGGCTCGGAGCAAGTAGGACCAAAACGGGGCTGACAAACACGGCGCTTTGGTGTATTAGCACGGCATGACGGCTCCCGACTCCAATCCTGCTCCGGTCTACCTTCGCCTGCGCGGCCTTCTCGCTGCCGCGATCCTCGCCGGGGATTTCGGGGAAGGCGACCAGCTTCCCTCGGTGCGCGCCTTTGCCGCACAGCATGGAGCAAACCCTCTGACCGTCGCCAAGGCCTATCAGACGCTGCAGGATGAAGGCTTCGTATCGGTACGCCGCGGCGTCGGCATGTTCGTTGCCGAAGGGGCCGCGAACCGCCTTCGCAGCCAGGAACGCACCGCTTTCCTCAACCAGACCTGGCCCAGTGTCCGGGCCCAGATCGACCGGCTCGGCCTCGATATCGAAGAACTGCTCAGGCTCGATCTCGCCTAAGCCAGCAATTTTCCATTCACGGTTGATTCGTTAAGCGCGCCGAAACGGTTGCTGCGCATCAGGGCCATATCGTGTGCGTTTTCCGATTGTTGGCTGTTCCAGCCAGCACCGAAACGCTCTAGAAAGATATAAATGCTCGGTTTGCTGTCCAGAAAGTCGAAACAAGTCCAACGCGCGTTGCCGGAAGGCGAGCGTGTCTATGCGATCGGCGATATCCACGGGCGCAGCGACTGTCTGGACCTGTTGCTGGACAAGATCCGCGCCGATAACGAGGAACGCGGCCCCGCCGAAACGACGATCGTGTTCCTGGGAGACCTCGTCGATCGCGGCCCCGATTCGCGCGGCGTCGTCGAGCGTGCCGAAGCGATGCGGACGGAGCATCGCTGCATCTTCCTGATGGGCAATCACGAGGAAATCTTCATCAAGGCGTGGGAAGGCGATATGGCATCCGCGCGCTTGTTTCATCGGATCGGCGGGCGAGAAACGCTGATCAGTTATGGCGTGACCGAAGAGGAATATGATTCGGCCGATTTCGAACGGATGATCGAGATGCTGCGCACCCATGTGCCCGCCGAACACATCGCCTTCCTGCGCCGTTTTCGCGACACCTATGCCGCGGGCGATTACCTGTTCGTACACGCGGGTATTCGCCCGGGTACGCCGATCGACGAGCAGGACCCCAGCGACATGCGCTGGATCCGCGATAAATTCCTCGACGACAAACGCGACCATGGCGCGATCGTCATCCATGGCCATTCGATCACCGCCGGTGTCGATGAACAGGCAAACCGGATCGGAATTGATACAGGTGCCTATGCAAGCGGCCGGTTGACGGCGCTCGGGGTCGAAGGCACGGAGCGCTGGTTCCTGTCGAGCTAACGGCTCGGCCAGCACCGGAGGCTTTGTGCGTAAGGGTATTATTCTTGCGGGCGGCTCGGGCACCCGGCTCCACCCGCTGACCATTCCGGTTTCGAAGCAGCTGATGCCGGTCTACGACAAGCCGATGATCTATTATCCGCTGTCGGTGCTGATGTTGGCGGGGATCAAGGATATCCTGATCATCACCACGCCCGACGATGCGGGACAGTTTCGTGCCTTGCTGGGCAATGGCAACGACTGGGGCCTGTCGATCGAATATGCCGTGCAGCCGAAACCGGAAGGACTGGCACAGGCCTATCACATCGGTGCGGATTTCGTGGGTACCGGGCCATCAGCGCTGATTCTTGGCGACAACATCTTCTATGGCCATGGTCTCCCTGAACAACTCGAAGCGGCCGACGGGCGCAACGAGGGCGCGACCGTGTTCGGTTACATGGTGTCCAACCCGCGCGACTATGGCGTGGTCGATGTCGATGCGAATGGCGTGGCATTGTCGATCGAGGAAAAGCCAGCCGAACCAAAGTCGAACCTGGCGGTAACAGGCCTGTATTTCTATGACGGTGAGGCCGTTGCGCGGGCAAAGCAGATCAAGCCCTCGCATCGCGGCGAGCTGGAAATCACCGATCTCAACCGGTCCTACCTCAACGACGGCAAGCTACACGTCGCGATGCTGGGGCGCGGTTTTGCATGGCTCGACACCGGCACGCACAAATCGCTGCTCGATGCGGGCACCTTCGTCCGGATCGTCGAGGAGCGGCAGGGCCTGAAGATATGCTGTCCGGAAGAAATCGCCTGGCGCCGGGGATTGATCGGCGACGACCAACTCCGCTTGCTCGCCAAGCGGCTCGGCAAGAGCGGTTATGGCGGCTATCTACTGCGTCAACTCAACTCATCGGGGGTTTTATGAATGTCATCGATACCGCTCTACCCGATGTAAAAGTCATAGAACCACGCGTTTTTGGCGATGATAGGGGCTTTTTTATCGAGACATGGAATGCCCGCACATTCTCGGAGCATGGTATTCACGAGACCTTCGTACAGGACAATCATAGTAGATCCAGCCGCGGCGTACTTCGCGGAATCCATTATCAGATGGAGCGCCCGCAAGGAAAACTTGTGCGCGTGACTACTGGAGCCGTTTACGACGTCACCGTCGACTTGCGCCGTTCGTCTCCCACATTCGGGAAGTGGGCTGGTGTCGAGCTATCGGCGAAGAATTTTCAAATGTTGTGGGTGCCACCAGGGTTCGGCCACGGCTTCCTAACGCTCGAGGACGGCACAGACTTCATCTATAAATGCACAGACTTTTATGCGCCGGCGTTGGAGCGTTGCGTAGCCTGGAATGATCCCGAACTAAATATCGATTGGCCGCTAGGCGATATCGCTCCCATATTGTCGGCAAAAGATGCCCAGGGCACCCCTTTGGGCGCCGCAGAATGTTACGCGTGAGATCGATCATTCTCGGTGCCGGTGGACAGGTCGGCAAGGCGTTACTCGCGACCGCGCCTGCGGATGCGCAGGCCATTGGGCTGTCGCGCGCAGAACTGGATATCTCCGACCGGCAGGCGATCTACGCCGCCTTTGCATCCCATAAGCCCGACATCGTCATCAACGCCGCCGCCTATACCGCCGTCGACAAGGCCGAGAGCGAACATGATGCGGCGTTCCTGATTAACACGGTTGCCGCCAAACACATGGCGGAAGCAGCGGCGAGTGCAGGCGCGCACATCGTGCACATTTCGACAGACTTCGTGTTCGACGGCCGGGCGAGTTCGCCTTACGCGCCCGACACTCCGATCTCGCCACTGGGCGTCTATGGCGCGTCCAAGGCCGAGGGCGAGCAAGCCGTGCGCGATGCGCAGCCCGATGCATTGATCGTGCGAACCGCGTGGGTTTACGCCGCCGGCACCGCCAATTTCGTATCGACGATGCTCCGCCTGATGGCGACGGGCAATCCGGTGCGCGTCGTAGCCGACCAGGTCGGAACCCCTACGCATGCGACCAGCCTGGCCCGTGCGCTGTGGGCGATGGCCGCCGCGGGTGCCACCGGCACGCATCACTATACCGATGCGGGGGTCGCCTCCTGGTACGACCTCGCGGTCGCAACCGGAGAACTGGCGCACGGCCATGGACTGCTGCCCGCGCGGCCGGAGATCGTTCCGATCCGTACTGCCGACTATCCGACCCCCGCCGTCCGCCCGTCGTACAGCGTACTCGACAAGACATCGGCCTGGGCGATCCCGGGCGTCAGCAGCCGTCACTGGCGTGACGAGCTCGATCACATGTTCCTGGAACTGAAAGCGAAAAACTGATGGCGAAGCTGCTTGTCACCGGTGGAGCCGGATTCATCGGCGCGAACTTCGTGCACCTGCGTCGCGCCACGCATCCCGACGAGACCATCGTCGTGCTCGATGCGCTGACCTATGCAGGCAATGCGGCCAACCTCGACGGGCTGGATGGCGTCGAACTCGTGGCTGGCGACATCCGCGACGAGGCGTTGGTGACGCGCCTGCTGGACGACCACGCCATCGACACGCTGGTCCACTTCGCGGCCGAGAGCCATGTCGACCGCTCGATCAGCGGCCCGGACGAATTCCTGTCGACCAATATCGACGGCACGCACAACCTGCTGAAGGTCGCACGCGCCAAGTGGCTTTCGGGTTCGGGCACGCCGCACCGGTTCCATCACATCTCGACCGACGAGGTCTTCGGCTCGCTGAGCGAAACCGATCCTGCGTTCCACGAAAACACGCCCTATGCGCCCAACTCGCCCTATTCTGCGTCGAAGGCGGCATCGGACCACCTCGTCCGCGCCTATCACCACACTTATGGGCTTCAGGTTACGACGACCAATTGTTCGAACAATTACGGGCCATACCAGTTTCCCGAAAAGCTGATCCCGCTGTTCCTGATCAATGCGCTGTCGGGCCGCGCGCTGCCGATCTACGGCGACGGCATGAACCGGCGCGACTGGCTGCACGTCGACGACCATTGCCGCGCGATCAATCTCGTCCTGTCGGACGGCAAGGTCGGCGAAACCTACAATGTGGGCGGCGGCGAGGAGCTGCCGAACCTGAAGGTCATCGACGCGATCTGCGACGCCGTCGATGCGGCCTTTGCCGCCGATCCGAATCTGGCTGCGCGCTTCCCCGACGCCCCCGCGGGCAAGGACGGGTCGACGCACGAATTGCGCACCTTCGTCACCGACCGCCCCGGCCACGACCGCCGCTATGCGATCGACGAACGCAAGATCGCGGGCGAACTCGGCTACAAACCGCAATACGGGTTCGAGGACGGGCTGGCCATGACCGTGCGCTGGTACCTCGACAACGAGCCTTGGTGGCGCGCGATCGCGGACGGCAGCTACCGCAAGGGTTAAGCTTCGACGCCCTTCAGCCGGTCCGCATGCTTCTTGCGGAATTTCGCCAGTTTGGGCGCGACGACGACCTGGCAATAGGGGTTGGCGGCCCCTTCACGCTCGAAATATTCCTGGTGATAATCCTCGGCGACATACCAGTCGGCCAGCGGCTCGATGGTCGTCACGATCGGCTGAGCGTGGTCCGCCTGCGCGCGCGCGATAGCTGCGCGTGCAGCCGTTTCCTGCTCGAGCGAATGGGGGAAGATCGCCGAGCGGTATTGCGTGCCCACGTCATTGCCCTGACGGTTCAATTGCGTCGGATCATGGATCTCGAAGAAGATATCGAGCACCTCGTCGAACGACACGACTTCGGGGTCGAACACGACCCGGATCGCTTCGGCATGCCCGGTCGCGCCGGAGCAGACTTCCCGGTAATTCGGATTGGCAGTGTGACCGCCGATATAGCCGCTCTCGACGCTTTCGACACCGGCAAGCCCGTCGAACACAGCCTCGACACACCAGAAGCACCCTGCAGCAAGCGTCGCGGTTTCAGTCGTCATGAGGAATTCTCCTTTACCCAAGGAGATAGGGGCGCGGCGTCAGGCCGCAAGCTCCTCCGCCGTCAGCGTGTAGAGCCCTCCAGCGCCGGCGGTTGCCGATGCGGCCTTGCCCAGTGCTTCCGGTACGATGTGATCGAGGAAGAACCGCGTGCTCGCGGCCTTGGCCTTGAGGAACTTTGGATCCCCCTCGCTGGCCGCCAGCCGCTGGCCCGCGATCCGGCCCTGCCGCGCCAGCAATCCGCCCACTGCCATCACCGCGACCATGTCGAGGAAGGGATAGCTGCTCGCGAGACGATCTTCGTTGCTCGCCGACAGCATCCAGGCCGCCGCCGATTCGACGGCATCGACTAGGTGCGACAGCGCCATTTCGCCCTCTGCCTCGGCGCGAACATCGGCAACGAGCGCTGCCAGCGCCGCACCGCCGTCCCCCGTCAGCTTGCGCCCGACGAGGTCCGCCGCCTGGATACCGTTCGTACCCTCGTAGATCGGCGCGATCCGCGCATCGCGGTAATATTGCGCGACGCCGGTCTCCTCGATGAAGCCCATGCCGCCGTGCACTTGCACGCACAGCGACGAAACCTCGCAGCCGACGTCGGTGCCCCACGACTTCACCAGCGGTGTCAGCAAATCGACCCGCGCCTTTGCCGCCGTATCGCCCGTCCGCGCGCGATCGACATTCGCCGCCGCGGCGTAAAGCAGCGCCCGCGCGCCCTGCGTCAGCGCCTTCATGCGCAGCAGCATGCGGCGGACATCGGGATGTTCGATGATCGGCTTGCCCTGCACGCGCTCCGCCGCATAGGCGAGCGCCGCCTGCGTCGCGCGTTCGGCGATCTGCACGCCCTGGCTACCTACGTTCAGCCGCGCATTGTTCATCATCGTGAACATGGCGCGCATGCCACCCATTTCGGGACCGATCAGCCAGCCCTTGCAATCGCCGTTGTCGCCATAGCTCATGACGCATGTGGGCGAGGCGTTGATGCCCAGCTTGTGCTCGATCGACACGCAGCGCGCATCGTTCGGCACGGCGAAATTGCCGTCTGCGTCGGGCCGGAACTTCGGCACCAGGAACAGCGAAATCCCCTTCGTTCCCGCGGGTGCGTCAGGCGTGCGCGCGAGGACGAGATGGACGATGTTGTCGGTCAAATCGTGGTCGCCGAAGGTAATGAAAATCTTCGTCCCCTTGATCGACCAGCTGCCATCGGCGTTCGGTGCGGCGGTCGTGCGGAGCGCGCCGACATCCGATCCCGCCTGCGGCTCGGTCAGATTCATCGTCCCCGTCCATTCGCCGCTGACGAGCTTGGGCAGGTATTTTTCCTGCTGCTGGGACGATCCGTGCGCGTGGATCGCCTCGATCGCGCCCGATGACAGGATCGGGCAAAGCGTGAACGCCATGTTCGCCGTGCCGAGATCTTCGAACACGATGGTCTGCATGATGAAGCCGAGCCCCTGCCCGCCATAGGCTTCCGATGCGTCGAGCGAACCCCAGCCGCCCTCGACGTAGGCCTTGTATGCGGCGTCGAAACCCGCGGGCATGACGACGCCGGCATCGGTCAGTTTGGCCCCTACCGTGTCACCGATGCGATTGATCGGCGCCCATTCACCAGCGGCGACGGCCCCCGCCCCTTCAAGGATCGCATCCACGATCTCCATGTCCATGGGAAGGTCGACGGTTTCGAGGATAGCGTCGAGCGCAAAGCGCTGGTCGGTAATCGGGGGCGTGTAGCTCATGTCCGTGCCATGCCATAGTTTACGTAAACGTCAACCGAAACGCGGACGTAAGATTGCAGCTTTAGATACCACGACGTTTACCCAACGACAAAGAAGCTGCGCTAAGGGCGGGCAATAGACACGGACAACACGCAGGACTCATGGCCCCCAAGCAACAGACCAAAGTCGCCGTTCTCGGCCTCGGCTACATCGGCCTGCCCACCGCTGCGGTCGTCGCGCGGTCGGGTGCACAGGTGCTGGGCATCGACATCCACGAGCATGTTGTGGAGACCGTCAATTCGGGCGGCGTGCATATCGAGGAAGTCGACCTCGACGCGCTGGTGCAGGGTGTCGTCCAGCGCGGGTTGCTGCGCGCGTCGACCACGCTGGAAGCGGCAGATGTCTTCATCATCGCGGTGCCGACGCCGTTCGACGATGATCACGCCCCAGATGTCCGCCACGTCCTGACCGCTGCGCGCAGCATCGCGCCGGTGCTGAAAACGGGCGATGTCGTCATCCTCGAATCGACTTCGCCGGTCGGTACGACCGAACAAGTCCGCGACGCGCTTGAGGCGCTCCGCCCCGACCTGAAATTCCCGCATGCCGGAAACGGCGCGGCCGACGTCGCCATCGCCTATTGCCCCGAACGCGTCCTGCCCGGCCGCATCCTGGTCGAACTGATCGACAACGACCGCTGCATCGGCGGCATCACGCCGCGCTGTGCTCGCAAGGCGCTGGCATTCTACCGCACCTTCGTTCGCGGTGCCTGCATCACGACCACCGCGCGCGTCGCCGAAATGGTCAAGCTCAGCGAAAACGCGTTCCGCGACGTGAACATCGCCTTCGCCAACGAACTGAGCCTGGTCTGCGACAAGACCGGCATCGATGTGTGGGACGTGATCCGTCTCGCCAACCGCCACCCGCGCGTGAACATTTTGACCCCCGGGCCCGGCGTCGGCGGGCACTGCATCGCGGTCGACCCCTGGTTCATCGTGCATTCCGCGCCCGAACTCACCCCGTTGATCCGCACCGCGCGCAACGTGAACGATGGCAAGACCGACCATGTCATCGCGCGCGCCTCCGCACTAATCGAGGCAGAGGTCGGCCGCGTCGCGCTGCTCGGCCTCGCGTTCAAAGCGAATGTCGACGACTTCCGCGAAAGCCCGGCGATGAAGGTGGCCGAAGCGCTGGCCGTGAAGTTCGGCGACCGCGTCGCGATCGTCGAACCCCATATCGCCGAACTGCCGAAGTCGCTGGCTGCGACCGGCGCGGCGCTGATCGATATCGACACGGCGCTTGCCGAGTGCGAAACGATGGTCGTGCTGGTCGATCACGACATCTTCAAATCTGTCCCCGCCGACGAGCGCGCGGGGAAGATCGTGTACGACACGCGGGGCATCTGGGGCGCGGCCTGACCGTGCGGACACAGGTTCTGCCCTTTGGTGACGAAGCGATTGCGACTGCGGCGGACGTCATCGCCCGCGGCGGTGTCGTCGCTGTGCCCACAGAGACAGTCTATGGACTGGCAGGCGACGCAACCTCTGACGCAGCGGTCGCGGCGATCTACGCAGCCAAGGGGCGGCCGAGTTTCAACCCGTTGATCGTGCATGTGCCCGATCTCGAAACCGCGCTGGCGATCGGCGATTTTTCGGAAACGGCACTTTACCTTGCCATGGCCCATTGGCCCGGCCCCCTGACCATCGTCGTAGCGCTTCGCCCCGATGCCGGTATCGCGAAACTGACCACCGCCGGTCTGGCCACCGTAGCCCTCCGCGTCCCGGCGCATCGCGCGATGCAAGCCCTGCTCCGTTACTGCGGCCATCCGCTCGCTGCGCCCAGCGCCAACGCCAGCGGCACCATCAGCCCAACGCGCGCCGACCATGTCATGCGCAGCCTGGACGGCCGCATCCCGCTGATCATCGACGACGGTGCAACGCCCGGCGGGATCGAATCGACGATCGTGAAAATCACGAATGGTCAGGCTGAAATGCTCCGCCCCGGCCCTGTACTCGTCACCCCGGACTTGATCCGGGGTCCCACTTCTTCTGCCGGCAAGACGATCGAGGCCCCCGGCCAACTCGCCGCGCACTATGCCCCTTCGAAACCCCTGCGCCTCAACGCAAGCTCCGCACAACCGGGCGAAACCCTGATCGGCTTCGGCCCTATCCCGGGCGATGTTTCGCTCAGCCCCTCTGGCGACACAACCGAAGCCGCCGCCTGCCTGTTCGACCTTCTCCACGCCGCTGACGTCGGCACCGCCCCGCGCATCGCCATCGCCCCCATCCCCGACGAGGGACTCGGCGTCGCGATCAACGACCGCCTCCGCCGCGCAGCAGTCGGCGCATCACAGGAAGCCGTAGCATGAAGGTCCTCGTCACCGGCGCAGCAGGCTTCATCGGCCATGCCGTCTCAAAAGCGCTGATCGCGCGCGGCGACACGGTGGTCGGCATCGACAACCTCAACGACTATTATGACGTCCAACTGAAGCTGGACCGGCTAGCCGACATCGGCACCGACGGGTTCGATTTCCTTAAGCTCGACTTCGCCGACGACGCTGCGTTCGACGCCACCATGGCGGACGTCACGTTCGACCATATCGTCCACCTCGGCGCGCAGGCGGGTGTCCGTTACAGCCTAGAAAACCCCCGCGCCTATGCCCGCTCGAACGTCGCGGGCCACCTCAACCTGCTCGAACTCGCCCGCCAACGCGCCGTCCCGATGGTCTATGCCTCGTCGTCCTCAGTCTATGGCGGCAACGAAAAGATGCCGTTCAGCGTCGATGACCGCGTCGATCACCCCGTGTCGCTCTACGCCGCAACCAAGAAGGCCGATGAGCTGATGAGCGAAACCTACGCCCATCTCTATCGCATCCCGTTGACCGGACTGCGCTTCTTCACCGTTTATGGCCCGTGGGGGCGACCCGACATGGCGCCATGGCTGTTCACCAAGGCGATCCTGGCAGGTGAACCGATCAAGGTCTTCAACCACGGCAACATGCGCCGGGACTTCACCTATATCGACGATATCGTGACGGGCGTCCTTGCCTGCGTCGACAACCCGCCTGCCGACGATGGTCACGTAAAACCCGGCGGCAGTGTCGCTCCTCACGCGCTCTACAACATCGGCAACAACCGCCCCGAAGAACTGATCCACTTCATCGAAATTCTGGAGCGCGCGACAGGCAAAACCGCAATTCGAGAGCTGCTGCCCATGCAACCGGGTGATGTCCCAGCCACTTACGCCGATGTTGATGCCCTCGCTCGCGACACCGCTTACGCGCCGACAATACCGCTCGAGGTGGGCCTGCCACAGTTCGTGGGCTGGTTCAGGTCACGATACGGAGTCTGAGACGGCTATCACTCGATCAATGGCTGTTTGTGTATCCCATCGCGTAGCACCTCTCGATTTAAACGTTTTCATACCCTAAACAGTCTGGATGCCTGCGAAACTTAGTTCACGGTTGGCCACCGTTCCCAGCCTGCCGCTCCTGTTGTTTACCCTGTTCATGTTTGCGCTATTCCTCGCAGGAGGGTCGTCCCGCGCCGATGTCACGGGGCAGATAGTCGTCCGCGTTGCGTCAACGCTGGCTATAATGACCGCGCTGCTGTTTGGTCCGCGCCCGACGTTACGTTACACCAAACCTGTGTGGGTCATTCTTTCGGGTTGCATTATTCTGCCGGCCTTTCAGTTGATTCCCCTTCCACCGATTATGTGGCAAGCGTTGCCAGGACGCGCTCTTTTTTCCCAAGCGGCGATCATCGCTGGCGAACCTCAACCTTGGCGGCCGATTGCACTCGTACCGGGTGCTACGATCAATGCATTGGGTTCGCTGCTGGTTCCGCTCGCAACACTCCTGCTTCTAACGCAATTGAAAGACGAGGAGCGTCGTTACGTGCCTGCGATCCTCCTTTCGATTATTACAGCATCGATGCTGATCGGTCTTATGCAGTTTGCGGGGCTAAATATCGCATCGCCATTCGGTGATCGCGGTCCGGTCGATGTCAGCGGTTTTTTCGATAACCGGAACCACTTTGCGCTTCTATTGGCGATCGGGTGCGCACTAGCGCCTGTGTGGGCAGCCTTGAGTAAACGGCAACACCGGTTGAGGATGTCCGTTGCGGTCGGTCTGGCGCTGCTCTTTACTCTTTGTATTCTTGCAAGCGGATCGCGCGCAGGGATATTGGGAGGATTTTTGGGATTGTTTTTCGGTGCGTTAATTGCGCGACACATATTTTTACGCGCTTTATCCGGTTATACCCGCTGGAAAGTCTGGGCCATATTCGGCGTTCTGACGGCAATTATCGTCGCAATATTGCTGTTGAGCGTTTTCACGAATCGAGCCGTATCGATCAATAGGTTTCTTCTAAACGATGCAACGCAAGACATGCGCAGTAGAACATTACCAACCATCATCGATATGATTGGAACATATTTTCCAGCAGGAACAGGATATGGAAGCTTCGATCCCATTTTTCGTATACACGAATCATTGGATCTATTGTCACCTAATTATTTCAACCATGCCCACAACGATTTTCTCGAAACGATCTTGGATGGCGGCATAGCTGGGTTGATGCTGCTCGCCATCGGGGCGCTGTGGTGGTGCGTGGCTACATATCGCGCATATCGATCTGGAGATGCCCATCAAAACGGATTGGCACGACTAGGATCGTCAATTATTCTACTCGTTACGGTAGCGAGCGCAGTCGACTATCCGGCACGGACCCCGCTCATGATGGCCATAGTGACGATTGCGGCCATCTGGCTAGCGGCGGCAAAGGCTGTGCGAGGCCCGGCTTTACCGGCGACTAGTCGCCTCTTATAGGAGCGCCATCCCTCGGCTCCCGGATTTTTCGTATATGCGTCATGTTGCTTTTTTGTTGTTCTTGGCCTGCTCGACGGCGGGCTGCGGAGGCCGCGTGCCCTTAGAAAGCACTGCACGACTGACTGTAGTTCGGGAAGCATCGGCCCTTCCTGCACCCGACCGTAACGACCTCACTGCCGCGGATCGTCCTTCGCTGATCGGTCCGCTCGACACTATCCTTGTCGATGTGTTCAACGTGCCGGATCTCAGTCGCGAGGTACAAGTCGATGCCAGCGGGCGTATCTCCATGCCGCTGGCTGGCACGATCGATGCGCGCGGAAAAACGGCCGAGGAACTCGCCAGCGCGATTGAGACCGCCCTGCGTGGACGCTATGTCCGTAATCCCGAAGTAACCGTCAACATCAAAAGCTCCGTCAGCCAAGTCGTGACGATCGACGGTCAAGTTGTAGAACCCGGCCTCTATCCGGTCACCAACCAGATGACACTCATGAGGGCGATCGCATCTGCAAAGGGGCTATCCGAATTTGCGAGGCAAGACGATGTGGTCGTCCTGAGAACGGTCGGTGCACAAAAAATGGCCGCCATGTATAACGTCGCCGCCATACGGCGCGGAGCATATGACGACCCTCTAATTTACGCCAATGATGTGATTGTGGTCGGAGACTCTCCGCAACGGAGAATGTTCAAGGACTTCGTTTCACTCTCCCCGTTCCTTGCGGGTCCTATTATCGCGATCCTGCAAAGGTAGATCGGCTGACATTATGAACTTTGTCGCAACTGATATCCGTGGCACAGCTCCCTTGACGGAGCTGGTTAACGGGCCGCGCCCGGACACTCCGGAAGAAAATCGGCTTTCTGCCATCCAGCAGTATCTGCGCATTGCACTGCGTTGGCGTTATGTCATCATCGGTGCAGTAGCAGCGTGCGTCCTTCTCGGCCTGATTGTGACGTTGTTGATGACGCCGAAGTACACGGCCGTCACCACCGTCGAAATTGCTCGCGATTCGAGTAAATTAACGGACTTTCAGGGTGCCGAGCGAGAGACCAGCATTGCCGACCAGGAGTTTTATCAAACTCAATATGGATTGCTGCGGTCTAGACTTCTCTCTGAGCGAGTGGCCACACAACTGAAACTGATCGACGATCCGAAATTTTTCGAAATGTTCGGAGGCGCCACGAGCAATCAAGCCTTCCAAGTGATCGGAAACCGCTATTCTGCGACTGGGCGAGATGTCCGCCAGCGGATTGCCGGAGAAATTTTACTTAAGAACGTCGACGTTTCTCCGACGCGCCTATCGCGATTGGTTGCAATCGGTTTTACCAGTCCGGACCCGACGTTCTCTGGAAAAGTGGCGAACGCTTGGGCGGTCAACTTCATCCAAACCAACCTTGAACGCAAAATCCAAGCCACGTCTTATGGTCGCGACCTACTTCAGCAACAGCTTGCGCAACTGAAAGAGCGGCTCGACGGATCCCAGCGGCAGTTGGTTGCCTACGCATCTGCACAGCGTATCATTAACTTGCCTGCACAGTCTGCCGGAGACGGAAAAACAACTGCTGAGCGTTCAATCGTAGCAGACGATCTGGCCACGTTAAACGGGGCTCTATCGCAAGCAACGGCAGATCGTATTCAAGCAGAAGCTCGATATCAGCAAGCGGGGCGCGCAGGCGCTTCATCCGAGGCGCTAGGCAATCAAGCCATCAATGGCTTACGGCAGAAGAGAGCCGAGCTTGCAGCAGATTATCAGCGGCTTATGACTCAGTTCGAGCCAGAATATCCCGCGGCGAAAGCCATTCAGTCGCAACTCGATCAGCTTGATCGTTCGCTGGCCCGCGAAGAAAGCAGGGTATCCGGTTCTCTCCTTGCGGGATATCGGGAAGCCCAAGGGCGCGAAAATGCGCTTCAGAGCAAAGTCGAACAGCTTAAGGCAAGCTATCTCGATCTGCGGCGGCGCAGCATTCAATACAATATCTATCAACAAGAGGTGGATACCAATCGCGCCCTCTATGATGGCCTATTGCAGCGTTTCAAGGAAATCGGCGTTGCCGGTGGGGTCGGTGTAAATAACATTTCCGTGGTCGATCCTGCGGATGTTCCCCAAAAACCATCAAGTCCGCGCATGCTGCTCAACTTGGCAATTTCTTTGCTTCTCGGCCTGGGGCTAGGCGCAGCCATCGCATTCGCCCTTGAGCAAATGGATGAAGCGATAGCCGATCCTACCGAGGTCCAGCGCCGTTTGGGACTGCCGCTACTTGGGTCCGTTCCAAAAGTCGTCGATGGCGGCACGCCGAAAGACGCTCTGCTCGACCGGAAATCGGAGCTTGTGGATGCCTATATCGCTATTCAGACAAACTTGGCCTTTACTACCGAACATGGCGTGCCGCGGTCATTCGCAGTCACATCTACTCGTCCGGGAGAAGGCAAGTCGACCACCTCGCTTGCTCTTGCTACGACCCTAACCCGTGCAAAACGAAAAGTTATATTGGTCGATGGAGATATGCGCTCGCCGTCCGTCCATCACTTGGGCGGTGTCGATCACGATCACGGCCTGAGCAACTTCCTGTCGGGTGAAGACAACATCGATGCATTGACGTTCCCGATGCGCGATCTTGGCTTTACCGCGATGTCCGCTGGCCCGATCCCGCCCAACGCGGCGGAACTTTTAACAGGCGCTAGACTGCCGTTGCTCATTGCAAGACTGTTGGAAACATATGATCATGTGGTGATCGACTCCCCACCTGTGATGGGCCTTGCCGATGCACCACTGATCGCCAGCCGGGTTGAGGGCGTTATATATGCTGTGGAATCGCATGGCATCCGGTCAAGTCTTGTGAAAACGGCAATTTCTCGTCTCGTATCTGCAAACGCGCGCATATTCGGCGGTGTTTTGACCAAATTTGAAGCTCGGAAGGCTCACTACGGTTACGGTTACGAATACGGCTACAATTATGGCCGGAGCGACAAGACGGCCGTCGATAACTAAGATGCCGAGCAGGCGCCGACACCGGACGAAGAAGGGCTGGGCATGGCGCGTGTTGAGTGCGGCATTTATTGGCATTGCTGGGATCGCTGCAGTCACTCACGCGACAGCCTACCGGATACGATCGTCCAATGCCGACCTGGCGCATCGCATTGCACCGTACGACGGTCGAGTAACCGCATTGGCAGCGGCGTTTCTCGCAGGTCCTGAAGCGACTCCTGAAAATCGCAATCGGGCAAGTTCAATCGCCAGATTGGCGTTACAGCAGGACGCAACAAGCGTTATTGCTGCATCGACACTCGGCCTCAACGCGCAGGTAATTAACGACAAGGCGAAAGCGCGGAGATTCTTTCGCTATACTGAAGCCCTATCTCGAAGGGACATACAGACACAGTTATGGGCCATCGAAGATGCGGTCGGGCGGGGCGATGTAGCCGAAGCGCTTACGCATTACGACATCGTCATGCGATCTACGCCTAGTTTGTCAGAGATGCTATTTCCCGTTCTGGCTTCAGCGAGCACAGATCCGGAGATAACGGGGCCGCTTATTAAAACTCTCAAGGCACGGCCAGCCTGGGGAGAAAACTTCATATCTTATCTTTCCGGCCATAGCCCCTCCCCTCGATCGACGACTGCGTTGTTGACGAACTTGTATCAAGCCGGCGTTCCCGTCCCGCCCTCCGCACAAGCTACGACCATCAATACACTGCTCGCCGCAGGTTTCTCTGAAGACGCGTGGGACTATTATGTGTTGATCCATCCCAAAAGCGATCGAAAGCGTTCTCGCGACCCGCGTTTTATAAACGCTGACTTTGCATCGCTCTTCGACTGGGTCCCTCAAACCGTTACAGGGACGAGCGCGTCCATTCAGGACGCAGGCCAATACGGTTTGTTCGACTTTTCCGCGCCCGCGATGGTCGGGGGCACCTTACTTCAACAGCTTCAGTTGCTGCCGCCCGGCAAATATGAGCTGGTCGGTCATAGCATTGGCATCGACCAGATGGCTAATGTTCGGCCTTATTGGCGGCTTGCCTGCCAAGACGGTCGCGAATTGGGGCGCATCGCAATACCCAATTCAAGCGATTCTGGGGGAAATTTCGTTGGCACGCTTAGCGTTCCTGAAGGGTGCCCAATCCAGATACTTTCTATGGTTGCTCAGCCTACAGAGGGCCTTTCCGGCCTTTCCGGCCAGATCGACTTTGTTGAGCTGTATCCTGTTAAATGACAGGCACTATCGCGGAAACCATGACGATGCTTGTAATGAAATCCCTGTTAATTCTGCTGGTTACAGCCCCGATCGGCGCAGCGGCTCAACTTGCGCCACTGTCTGTCAAACAGTCCGCAAGCGAAAATCAGCAAGGTCAAGTTGCGGGATCGGTCGCCGGGAAAATTGGCGAACGGCAAATCCGTAGCGACGTCATCGGCAATCAGCCTTCTGGACGAATATCAAGTCGCGTACAAAACCGAGTGGCATCTCGAATATATAACCGAATTGACCGATATTATCGCTCATACTCCGATACAGCATCACCTTTTGTCGAAGCTGAGGAAAACGCACGAAACGCCAACCGACGATCAAAGCGATAAAATTATAACACACAAATAAAAACGGCGAAAACCCAAAGGGTTCCCGCCGTCTTAAACTCAATCAGCAGCGATTAGCGGCTGGTCGACGAACCGCCGCTGTCAGCTGCGATCACGATGCCGGCAATCACTGCAGCTGCAGCGAGAACGGCGATGATCACGCCACCGCCGACGGCCTTGTTGCCCTTGGCAGCCGGTGCGCTGGTGCGTCCCGAAGCGACCGAGAGCTTCGAAGCTGCCGGAGCGGCCGAAGCGATGGTCGGAACAGCAACAAGCGACAAAGCCGTGAGGGCCGCGGTCGCGATTTTCGAAACACTCATTGATACACTCCCTTTTGAAATCCCGAATCTCAAGGTGGCGTTTGCCACTGTATTGCAGCGCACACAACCCAAAAAATGCTCCACTCGGTACCAGCGTTCCTCGTTTGGCCGCCGATTTTAGCCCTTTCGTCGATACATGTTAACTATTTGTTACGCATGACTGCCTTGCCCTGCTTGACCGTTACGATTGTGTCATCATGGCCTTCCGCGCTAGCTTCGGTAAATGCAGCTTTCCGTTCGCCTGGTAACCGACAACCGAGAGACCGATAACAGCGGCCTTCCGGGCTGGACCTATTTCGACGACGCCTATTTCCGCCGCGAGATGGACCATCTGATCCGTCCGGCGTGGCAAATTGTCTGCCATGTCTCAGACCTCAAACGCTCGGGTGCCTATCGCACCATCCGGCTGCTGGACGAGAGCGTGATCATTGTGCGCGGGCAGGACGACCGGATTCGCGCCTTCGCGAATGTCTGCCGGCACCGTGGCATGCGCCTGCTCGACGGCGATAACGGTTGTGTCCAGCGGCTGGTGTGCCCGTATCACGCATGGACATACGCGCTGGATGGGCAGTTGATCGGCGTGCCGATGAAAGGCGATTATCCAACGCTGGACCAAGGTGCGAACGGTCTGGCCGAGGTAGACCTCGAGATCTGGCAAGGCTTTATCTTCATCCGACTCGTAGACGACGGCGGCCCGTCGGTCGCGGAAATGATGGCGCCGGCCGAAGCCGAAATCTCACCCTATCGCTTTGCCGAGATGCGCCCGATCGGCACGCCCTGGGCGCGTGAGCGACAGGTCAACTGGAAGAACGTCGGCGATAACTATTCCGACAACCTGCACATCCCCGTCGCGCACGATGGCCTGACGCGGCTGTTCGGCAAAAGCTACCGTATCGAGGCGCACGGCTGGTGCGACAGGATGTCGGGTGAACTGTCCGACACACCGTCGAACAATTTCTGGGAACGGTTTTACCAGGCTCACCTGCCCGATGTGCCGCACCTGGCCGAGGAAGCGCAGCGGCGGTGGCTCTACTGGAAACTGTGGCCGAACATGGCGTTCGACATCTACGCCGACCAAATCGACTTCATGCATTGGGTGCCGACGGGCCCCACGACCACCGAATTGCGCGTCATGGCCTATGCCCTGCCCGATGATCGCCGCAAGATGAAGCTCGCGCGCTATGCGAACGAGCGCATCAACCGCGTCGTCAATCGCGAGGACACCTGGCTGATCGAGCGGGTCCAGGCGGGGATGCAGTCGCGCTTTTTCACCGCAGGACCGCTGGCCGCGAGCGAAGTCTGCCTGCGCAGTTTCAACGCGCGGATCCGCGATCTCATTCCCGAAACGCGCCTGCCGCATCCACCCGAAAGCTATGCATGACCAAAAGATATGATGCCGTCATCGTCGGCGGCGGGCACAACGGGCTCGTCTGTGCCTTCTACCTCGCGCGTGCAGGACTGAAGGTCCGCGTTCTCGAACGCCGCGAGATCATCGGCGGCGCTGCCGTGACCGAGGAGTTCCACCCGGGTTTCCGCAATTCGACCGCGAGCTACACCGTCAGCCTGCTGCGCCCCAAGGTTATCAAGGACATGCGCCTGCACGAGCGCGGATGGCGGATCATCGAGCGGACGATCAGCAATTTTTTTCCGCATGACGACGGCTATCTGAAGCTGGGCGGCGGGACCGCGCGGACGCAAGCCGAATTCGCACGATTCAGCGCCCGGGATGCCGAGACCTTCCCGAAGTACGAGGAAGCGTTGGAACGGGTCGCAGAGGTGCTACGCGACATGGCTCTCAAGACGCCGCCGAACGCCGGTGGCGGCGTCCGGGCCCTGATCGCGGCTGCGGCACAGGGAAAACGTCTCGTGGGCATGGATATCGAGGCGCAGCGCGACGTCATGGACCTGTTCGTCAAATCGGCGCGCAGCTTCCTCGATAGCTGGTACGAGAACGAATATATCAAGGCGGCGTTCGGTTTCGACGCAGTGGTCGGCAATTACGCCAGCCCCGATACGCCGGGCAGCGCCTATGTCCTGCTTCATCACGTCTTCGGCGAGATCAACGGCAAGAAGGGCATGTGGGGCCACAGCGTAGGCGGCATGGGCGCGATCACGCGCCATATGGCGGAGGCCTGCGTCGAGGCGGGTGTCGAGATCAGCCTCGAGACTCCTGTCGCCCGGGTGCTTGTCGATGGCAACCGCGTCACGGGCGTAAAACTCGAAAGCGGCGAGGAGATCGCCGCGCCGATCATCTCGGCAAATGTCGGTCCCGCCCTGCTTTATCGCCAGTTGGTCGATCGTGCCGACATGACACCCGAATTCGCGCGCCGGATGGACAATTACAAGGCAGGGTCCGGCACGTTCCGCATGAACGTGGCGCTGAGCGAATTACCCGATTTCGCGGTGTTGCCGGGCAAGACGGTTGCCGAGCATCACACCTGCGGTATCATCATTTCGCCGACCCTCGACTACATGGACAAGGCCTTTACCGATGCGAAGGCATTCGGCTGGTCGAAGGCACCGATCGTCGAGATGAAGATCCCGACCTCGATCGACGACAGTCTCGCGCCGCCGGGTCAACACATCGCCAGCCTGTTCTGCCAGCAGTTCGCGCCTGTGCTTCCGGATGGAAGATCGTGGGACGACGAACGCGAGGCGGCGGCCGACCTGATCGTCGATACGGTCACCAGGCATGCGCCGAATTTCAAGTCGTCGATCATCGCGCGGCAGATCCATTCGCCGCTCGATCTCGAACGCAAGTTCGGCCTGATCGGCGGCGACATCATGCACGGTCATATGTCGCTCGACCAACTGTGGTCGGCCCGGCCGGTGCTGGGCCACGGCGATTACCGCGCGCCGATCAAAGGACTGTACATGTGCGGGGCAGGCACGCACCCCGGCGGCGGCGTAACGGGAGCGCCCGGACACAATGCGGCGCATGAAATCCTGAAAGACCGGAGCCTGTTAGGCAGATTGTTCGGCTAGCTTCGGCCGCAACCAATAGAGAGGAATGGCGGTCAGCATCAGCGCGATGCTGAGTCCCAGCGCTTCCATGCCCGAACCCCACAGGACCCATGCGGAGAATGCCAGCCCGATGACTGCGGCGGGCCGGACGACGCCCAGCACCAACGCTGCCACACAGGCGCCCAGATAAAGCCAGACCGTCGCAGCGGTGGTCAGTTGCAACATGAAGGTCAGCACTCCGGTCAGCCCCGGGATCGCCCCCGACAGGACAAGAAAACTCGCGAAGGCGCTGGAAATGAGGATAGCCGCGGTCGGAACATCGCGGTCGCTGGTTTTCGCGAGAAACGCGGGCATCAGGCCGCTGCGCGCCATGCCGAGCGGCAGTTCGCCCTGCAGCAACACCCAGCCGTTGAGACAGCCGATCGCCGCGATGGAGGCGAATGCCGCGACGGAAAGCCCGGCAAACCGGCCCCAAAAACTTTCCACGAAATAGGCAATGGGCGCGTCCGAATGGACGACAGTGGATTCGGGAAGCGCGAAGACCACCCCGTTGGAAATGATCAGGTATAGAATTCCTGTTAGCGCCGTGCCGTAGAGGGTTGCGCGCAATACATTGCGGGCGGGATCGCGGACACGTTCGGCGGCAAGGCAGGCGCATTCGAAGCCGACGAGCGGGAAGAACGCAAGGGTCAGGGCGGTGGTGAGATCGGCCGCGACGAAGCCCTTGTGTCCGCCCGCCGTGAAACGGGTCGGCTCCATGACCGCCAGCCCGGCGAGGATGATCACGACCGCCACCAGTGGCAGCAGTTTCAGGGCGGTGGTCAGCACCTGAAACCGTCCCGCCCCTTTCGCGCCACCCAGATTGAGCGCTGTCAGTGCCCAGATCAGTGTCGTCGCACCCAGTGCGGTCGCAAGCGGCGTGGCGGTCAATGCCGGGACGAACGCCGCAGCATAACGAATGGCAGTCAGCGCGATGATCGCGTTCGCCGAACAAATGCCGACCCAGTAGCTCCATCCGACGAGCAGCCCCGGCATCGGGCCGAGCGCATCGCCGACGATGGCGACGGCGCCGGTCGCCTGCGGCTTGGCGGCCGCAAGTTTCGAAAGAACGTACGCGAGCAGTAATGCACCGGGGATCGCCACGCACCACGCGGCCAGACCGGTCCATCCGTACGGCGCGAGCTGAGCAGGCATCACGAAGATGCCCGAGCCGATCATCCCGCCAACGACGAGTGCTGCCGCCGTCCAGACCCCGAAGGGACGAGCGGGAGAAGGTTCGCTCCCGCTCATAACGTCAGAACTTCGCGCCCAGTCTCAACCCGATCGTTCGCGGTGTTATCAGGTTCGAATAGGTCCGCTGGTAACAGACGCTGCATCGCACGCTGCGCGACAATTGCCCGCGCTCGTCGGTCACATTCTCGACGTAGATTTCCGTGCTTATCGAACCGATCAAGGCGCCTGCACTCAGATTGCCCGTCGTGAAGGCCGGTAGCGGCCCCAGCGCCACGGCCTGCGCCACGCGGAGGTCGGTCGAGGCCGAGCTCTGGTGACTGATCAGCCCCTGTATGAACGGCTGGATGCTGCCCATGTCCCAGCTGTACCGCGCATTCGCGCTCGCCTTGAACTGCGGCGTGATTGGCAAGCGCGTGCCAATCGGCGACGTGGTGTTAGCGGGGCCACCGCAGTCGGGCAGCGGGCTGGCGGCCTTGCAGAGACCCGTGATCGTCTTCGCGTCGGTATAGGCGCCGCTCGCAGTGATACTCAGCCCTGAAACCGGACTGACCGTCACGTCCGCCTCGATTCCGCGCACACGTGCGTTCGGACCGTTCTGGATCTGCGTTAGGCTGTTGAGGCCCAGAAATGCGAACTGGAATCCTTCCCATTCCTGCTGGTAGACGGCGCCATTGAAACGCAGCTTGCCGCCCATGAACGTCGTCTTCCACCCGAACTCGTAGTTGGTCAGGAAGTCGGCGCCATAGGGAGGAAGTCCCGGCCGGCGATTGATACCGCCCGGACGGAAACCGCGTGACCAGGTTCCGTAGAACAACAGGTCGCGCGTGGGCTTCCACGTCAGGTTGAGCTTGTGCGTGAAGCCCTGCCCCGTGGCACTTGCGGGAAGTATGGTCGACGTCTTGACCCCGTTCGCATCGAGCAACTGGGTTCCGATATTGGTGCACGGTCCGCCCGCCACCGTCGGCGCGACGAGCGCGCCGCCCGCGGTGGTGAAACAGCGTCCCACTCCCGGCCCGCCGACGGCGCTCGGCAAGCCGAAGCCGTTGAACCCTTCCAGCGTGTTGTCATAGATATACGCGCGACCGCCCGCAGTGATCGTCAGGTTATCGAGGATGTCGAAGCTCGCTTCACCGAACATCGCATAGTCGCGGTCGACGCGGTCCTGCAGTGTCAGCCACAGCGTGCCGGGATAGCCGTTGACCGACCGGTTGGCGGCAAGGCCGGGCACTTGGTAATCCTGCTTGATCAAGTGCGTCTGGCGCTGGAAGAACGCGCCGGCCACAACGCGGAAACGATCTTCCTGTGGCGACGCGACGCGCAGTTCCTGGCTGATCTTGGTGAAGTGGTCGTCACCGACGATGATCTGACGTGGATCGATCGTTTGCCCGGCGTTGTTCACGAAGCTGAAATAGCCCGCGTTGCCGCCCGACGAGGCGTACATCGAGTCATAGGCCTCGGCGTAATCGGTGTAATCGCTGACCGCATGCGTCTTGCGGTCGAGATAGGCACCCGCATAGGTCAGGTCCCAGTTGCCGATCTTGCCCTGGATCGTGAGCGCCCCCTGGATGAAGCGGTCGGTGCTGCTTTCGGGGAAGAACGTCTGGACCTGGAGGTCACCCAGGCCATTCTGGACGCTAAAGCGCCCCTTGGTCCGGGTTTCCTGCCCCATGACCGTCGCCGTCGCAGTCCAGTTTTCATCGAGGTCGAGCTTCAATGCGGCACGTCCGCCCGCGATGTCGGTGGTGTTGATGTCCTTGCCAACCTGCGACGCGTTGTTGACCGTACCGGTATAGCCCGGCGCCAGCACCGTTCCCGGCGGGATAATGAACGACCGCGATGCGGCGATGTTGTCGATGTAGCCCGCATCACGCTGATACCAGCCGACGATGCGAACGGCCGCATTGGTACCGAGGGGCAGGTTGACCATCCCCTCGAGCTTGCCGCCGATACCGCCCTTGTTGACCGTGTTGATCTCACCATCGACGCGGCCTTCGAAGCCGGCAGTCGAGGGCTTGTTGGTGATGATGCGGATCGTGCCCGCTTCCGACGACGCGCCATAGAGCGTGCCCTGCGGACCGCTCAGGCTTTCGATACGGGCGATGTCGTAGATGTGGACGTCGAGCGCGCCGTCGATCGTCGTGACGGGTTGTTCGTCGAGGTAGATACCGACAGCGGGAAGCGAGCCGGAGTGGTTTCCGTCGCCGCCGCTCGCGATGCCGCGCATATAAACCTGTGTCGCGCCGGGCGTTCCCGACTGGAAGGACACGCTGGGCAGCAGCGCCGCATAGTCGTTGAAGCTCGCGACGTTCAACTGGTCGAGCTTCTTGGTCCCGATCGCCTGGATGCTGATCGGCACGTTCTGCAGGCTTTCCTCGCGCTTCTGCGCGGTGACGATGATCTCGTCGCCAGTGTCTGTGGATGCCGGAGTCTGTGCGATCGCAGGAGCGCCGGCCAAAACCGTGGTCGCCAGCAGGATCGAGGAGAAGGTACGGCGCGCAGTCATGAAAGACCCCCTTTTTCGATTATGGGGCACAGCGTCTAACGCGAACGAAACGACGTCA
Source organism: Pseudomonadota bacterium (assembly GCA_040388515.1). GTDB lineage: Bacteria > Pseudomonadota > Alphaproteobacteria > Sphingomonadales > Sphingomonadaceae > Sphingomonas_O. The sequence continues at coordinate 258,919 of JAZKBQ010000009.1, forward strand.
ACGGCAATGTAACGGGAACGTCATGTTGCGACGCAACAGTGGCAGTTATGTCACTATCGCTGTGACGGCGGTGCATCCGGATAAGTGGTTAGCACGTCGCCGAGCGCAGCCTTGAGCGGGTCGAGCCAAGGTTCGAAACCCTGCCACCCTTCCGTCCCCTCACGAAAGATCGGACGGCGAACCTGTTCCGACGACGCCGTGCGCACGGCGCGTTCGTTTTCGTGGAAGCGCAGGCATGCCTCCTCGAATGGCACGTTGCAGGCCTGCAGCAGCGCGCGGACCTCCGCTTCGGTCGTGTCGACCATGCGCTCGTAGATCACACGATGGACGCGGCCCGGCAGCGTCCGGTCGATATGATCCATCAGCCGGACGTAGTCGGCATAATAGCGGCCGATGTCATCGAGCGCGTAACTGAACCCCTGCCCGTGCGCGTAATGCTGCTTGAAGTTCGAAAAGCAGCAGCCGAGCGGATGCCGCCGCGCGTCGATGATGATCGCGTTCGGCAGGATCAGGTGGATGAACGGTACATGCGCCCAGTTGTTGGGCAGCTTGTCGATGAAGAACGGCTTGTCGGTTTTGCGCTGGATGCGTGTCCGCGCGATATATTCGTCGCCGAGCTCGGCCCAGCGTTCGGGCGGCAGTTCGGCGAGCCGCTCGGGATAATTCCCGCCCCAGCGTGCGAGCGCAGGGATGTCGGGCAGTTCCGATGTCCCCTCGATCAGGCTGTGGCTCGACAGAATCTGTTCGACCAGCGTGGACCCTGCGCGCGGCATGCCGACGACGAAGATCGGCGCAGATGAGGTGCTGCCAAGTCCGGCCGGCCCGGCAAAGAATTCGGGAGTGAAAAGTGCGATGCTCGCATCGACGAATGTCGTGTTCTCGTCCGCGGAATAATCGATGCTCTCACGCCGCAGCGCATTGCCCTTCGCATAATGGGTAAAGGCCATAGCATAGTCCTTCGCATCTTCGGACGCCTTGCCGAGCGCGAAGTCGAGGTGGAAGCGGTCCTCATCAGAAATGTCGTCGCGGGCGAGTGCGGCCTGCATCGCGGCGACGTCATCCGCCGTGAACCGCACCGTCTTGAGATTGGCGAGACTCCACCAGACTTCCCCGAGCGCAGGCGACAGGTCGAGCGCACGGCGATAGGCGGCGATTCCTTCGTCCTGCCGTCCGACCGTTTTGAGCATATGACCCAGGCTCATCCAGACCTTTGGCTGGCCGGGCGCATGTTCGAGTACTTCGCGGTAGAGATCGATCGCCTCGTCGAACCCGCCGATCTTGCCGAGCGCGGCCGCCTTCAGGTTGGAATGGCCGACATTTTCCGGGTCATCGACCATCACCCGGTCGAGTTCCTCTATTGCTTCGACCGGCCGGTTCTGACGGTAGAGTACCGTCGCAAGATTGGCCCGCGCGGCACCGAAAGCTGGGGCGAGTTCCAGCGCACGCCTGAGCAGGTTTTCTGCGTCGCGGTACCGCCCTATCCGCCCCGCGAGTTCGGCCATCATGCGGATGGCGTAAACATCGAACGGGTCGGCCTTCAGATGCGCACGCAGCAGCGGCTCCGCATCCGAAAGGCGATTGTCGTAGAGCGCGAGCGCGGCGTTCATCAGCCGGGGATCGCGAAGGGCGGAGGATGCGTCGAGCGTCACGCCCCGTTGCATAGGGACGTGACGCGCGCTGTTCAAATGGGTGCCACCCGGGGGCTATGCACAACCCGCCCCCGGGCGACATAAGCTCTGTCAGGCCTCGCGCGGGTGCAGCACGATTTCGACCCGGCGATTGGCGGCGCGGCCCTGCACGGTCGCATTGCTGGCAACGGGTTCTGACTCGCCCATCGCCTCGACCACGAGGCGTGTCGGGTCGGCCGAACGGTTCACCAGGAAATCGGCGACGCTACGTCCACGACGTTCCGACAATGCGAGATTGTAGCTTTCCGAACCAATCGCGTCGGTGTGGCCGACGATTTCGATATCGGTCGCCTCGTACTTGTCGAGCGAGCGGGCAAGCGTGTTGAGCGTACCGTAAAAGCGCGGCTGGATGTCCGACTTGTCGAACGCGAAGGTGACATCCGCGGGCAGCTGAACCACCAGGTTGCGGCCGCGGCGGATCACCGTCGCCCCCGTCCCCGCCATGTCGCGGCGCAGGTCGACGTATTGGCGGTCCATATACGGGCCGACTTCAGCCGGCGAGATATAGACCACGTCCGTGCCGTAATAGGCGCCGGGGCGATAGACGGGATAAGTCGTCACGATAGGAGCGGCGACCGCGACGGGGGCAGGCACCGCCTGCGCCGCAACGAACACCGGAACACCGCTGGCAGTCGCAGTGACCTGACGAAGGCCCCGGCCCGTTGCCGCCGCTACGCCACGCGTGCGCAGGTTGGGCGCATCGAACGCGGCCTGCCCGCTGGCACCGCCACTGACATTCAGTGCGCGCCCGTCGCGGTTGACCATACCATCGACGGCTGCACTGCCGGTGAGACCCGTGCGGGCATCACGCTGGCTCTGGCGTTCGGCCTGGCGGGCAGCGCGACGCGCGGCACGATCGGCTTGGCGCGTCGCGTCCCGGGCCCGGTCGGCGGCACTGGTCGCGGTGCGGGTCGCATCAAGCGTACCGCCGACCGAGCCGTTCAGGCCACCGGTGACTCCACCCAGCCCTCCGCCGATGCCGCCGCCCAATCCGCCGCCAAGTCCTCCACCCAGGATCTGGGCCGAAGCGGTGGTCGCAGTAAGCGCGATCGCTGCCGCGCCGATCAGGAACTTGTTCATTGTCATTCTCCGTTGAGCTGTCTTCACAGTCGGAGAACGGGAGGGGTGCGGGGTTTAATCCCGGACGCGCAAAATTATTTCGCGGACGTCCTGCAGGGCGCGCAGACGAGGCCCCGGCCATAGCGGTTGCCGAGGCGTTCGGCGCCCGCGTCGACGACGGCAAGAGCGCCGGCACGACGGCTATTATCAGGAGCAGCATAAGCGCGCGCGATCGTCCCCGCGACAAGCGGCGCTGCAAACGACGTTCCGCGCACCGATGCCGTGCCACCGCCCATGTCGGCGGCAAGCATGTCGGCACCGGGTGCGGCATAATCGAGGTGCATCGCCCGCCCCGCCTCGATCAGCACACGCTTGCGTGCGTCGGTGGCGGTAACGGCGATAACGCCGGGATAGGACGCCGGATAGCTGGGCGGGGATGCCGCGCCGTCGTTTCCGACAGCCGCGACGATGATCATCCCGCGCGCCTGCGCCGCGGCGACGACGCGGCCGAGCAGCGGGTTGGGCGGGCCGACCAGGCTGATGTTCACGACAGGTACGCGCTGCTCCGCCATCCAGCCCAGCGCCTGAACGATCGCGGTCGCGTTCCCGCCCGCCGGATCGCTGCCATAAACATCGGCTGCATAAAGCCGCGCACCGGGAGCCGCACCGCGGATGCGCCCCGACCCCGCGATGAGCGAGGCAACAGCAGTGCCGTGGACGCTTGCCTTCGGAGCGCCGCTCGCAAAACCGCGCTGCGTCGCGCCCCCTCCAGCGACACCGCCGTCGATCAGGCCGATGCGCGGTCCATTGCCGATAGCAGGCGGCGAGGCGGCATCCACCGCGCCACTCCCCGTGTAGATCTGGTCCGCCGACACGTCCTTCGCGCCGAGCGACTGTGCCAAACGGATCGCCGCCTTCAACGAAACTCGTGGCGGCACGGCCAGGCGCACGAAGCCGATTCCAAGCGCCTCTCCGCGATCGATGACGGTAAAGCCCTTGCCCTCGACAGCCGCCACCACGGCTGCATCCTGGTCGGTCAGCACGATCTCTCCAGCCCGTGCAGGAAAGCCCTGCGGATCGAGCGCGATTCGCCCTGGATTGGCGCGGACCAGCGCCGTTATTCTCGACAGCCGCGCGTCGGCAAAATCGCGCACCGTCCGCGTCGCGCCCTGGACTGTGTCGTCGATGACGCCGGTGACAGGCCGCAGCACACCGCCCACCTGCGGCAGCGCCGGCAACAGTTGCGCCACCGCCGCGCTCGCCAGCGAAGCTGCGGTCCCCGCGATCAGGATGCGTGTGTGTCTCATCGAACAAAATATGCCATCATGCGGATGAAACGGCCACGCCCGTCCGTTTCATCCGTGAACAAGGACGAATTTTCACCGCGTGACACCGTTCGAGACCGAGTTGCTGGCCCTGTTGCCGCGATTGCGCCGCTTCGCGCAATCGCTGTCGCGCAACGCCGCCGATGCCGACGATCTCTGCCAGCGCGCTCTGGAAAAGGCCTTGAACGCCCGCGCTCAATGGGAGCCGGGAACACGGATGGATAGCTGGATGTACCGGATCGTGCGCAATTGCTGGATCGACACCACCCGGGCCCGGACGCGCGCCGGGGAAACGTTTGTCGAGGAAGAAGCCGGCCTGTCCGTGGCGGGCGATAACGCGGCAAATGTCGAGGCAGGCGTTGTGCGCACCGAGATTGACCGGGCGATGAATACCCTGCCCGACGAACAGCGCGAAGCCGTCGCGCTCGTGCTGGTCGAGGGCATGGCTTATAAGGATGCAGCGGCAGTGCTCGACATTCCCATGGGCACGCTGACGTCGCGGCTGGTGCGCGGGCGACAGGCGCTGATGACGATGCTGGGAGAAGCGGCATGACCACCCCGTTCACCCCGGACGATGAAATGCTGATGGCCTATGCCGACGGAGAACTCGATCCGCTGAGCGCCAAGCGCGTGGAAAAGGCGATCGCGGCGGACCCGGCGCTGGCGGAAATCGTCGAGGGACATCGCGCGCTGCGGAGCACGCTCGGCAATGCCTTCGCGCCGGTCCTCGACCAGCCGGTGCCCGATCGTCTGGCGGCGATGCTCCAGTCGAATGTTGTCGCCTTCGCACCCAAGCCCGTCCCCGCGTCACAACCGCGCCGCTGGCTGAGCGGCCTCGCCATCGCGGCATCGCTGGTCGCGGGCGTCGCGGTCGGCACGCAATGGGCAGGCGCGCCGGGGCCGGTCGCGGCGGGCAAGGACGGACTGATCGCATCGGGGCAGCTGGCGAAAGCGCTCGATACGCAACTCGCTTCGGCGGCGGGTGACACGAAGATGCTCACCAGCTTCCGTGATAGTAATGGCGGCTATTGCCGTGTTTTTGCAGGGCAATCGTTCGACGGCATTGCGTGCAAGGGCGCGAGCGGGTGGCAGTTGCGGCAGATGCAGTCTACCGGCGCGGCGTCGGGTGCGGATTACCGCCAGGCGGGATCAGGGAATGCCGCGATCATGGCTGCGGCGCAGAACATGATGGCGGGCGACCCGCTGGATGAGACCGCGGAAAAACAGGCCGTTTCAAAGGGCTGGCGCTGATTACTCGAACCCGTACGGAACCACGGTCCTGAAATCCGGATCGATCTTCAGCGCTCGACCCGTCGGCGGAAAGGCGCGCTGGTCACAATCATCGCGGGGGCAGATACGGCAGGAAACGCCGATCTTCGTCGCCGAATATTGGCCGCTGAGGTCGAGTTCGTCGGCATAGACGAAACTAGCGGCATTGCTGACCTCGCACCCTAGAGCCACCGCATAACGCCGACTGCGTTTCAAATAGCTGTCGGTCGTCTTCACGATGCCTTTTGCCATCGAGACATATTGTTCGCCGTCCGGCGTCTCAGCGAGCTGGACCAGGATGCGGTCGGGGATCGCCGCCGCTTCATGCACGATCCACAAGGGACAGGCGCCGCCGTAGCGCGCGAATTGCAGACGCGTCGCGGAGTGGCGCTTGGTGATATTACCCGCAAGGTCGACACGGCAGAAAAAGAACGGCACCCCCGCTGCTCCCGGCCGCTGGAGAGTCGAGAGCCGGTGACAGACCTGTTCGAAACTCACGCCGAACTCATGGCTCAGCGCATCGACATCGTGGCGCAGCGTCCGCGCGGCGGTGCGGAACGCGCCATAGGGCATCAACAACGCCCCCGCCGCATAGTTCGACAAGCCGACCGACAGCAACTTGCGCGCCTCGAGCGATTGCAGGCCCGCCGCCGCCACTTCCTCATCGATCATCGCCGCCATTTCGAGGCGAACGAGCTGGTGCGCAATCAGGAACAGCTGGCTTTCAGGCGCGAGCGAGCGGCTGAGTTCGAGCACGCGCGCTTTCGTGTCGAACCGTCGCAAGGGCGACGCGCCCTGCACGCTCGGCAGGCGGTGTACGGTCACCCCGAAGCGGTCGCGGAGCATTGCAGCGAGGCTGGTCGACCAGCTGCCCTCGCGGAAACGCAATTCGGCCGACAGCGTCTCGGCATGGCGGTCGATGCGATCGGAATAATTGCCCTCGGCGTGAAACCAGTCGCGCACCTCCTCCCACGGCAGGGCCGAAGACGGCGCGCCCTGCCGGTCGAAAGCATCGTCGAGGCTGCGCAACTGTTCCTGCGAGCGTCGATAGGCGTGGTGCGTCGCGACCAGCCGCCGTGCGAGTTGCGGCTGGCGCAGCAGCGCTTTCTGGATTTCCTCATCGGACAGATCGGGGCCGGGAATGGTCACGTCGCGTACGGCATCGACCGTGTCGATCAGCAGGTTCGCGTCATCGTCCGGGTCGATGTCGGCCCAGTCCGCCGGGAACGCGCGGCTGAATGCGATCAGCACCGCCGCGGTCATCGGCCGGTCGTCGCTTTCGATCTGCGAAAGATAGCTGACCGAAATGCCGACACGGTCGGCCATCGCCGCCTGACTCAGCTGCAACCGCGTTCGCAGCGCTCTCGCCCTGCTCCCTGCAAACGTACGCCCCGGACTCATTTTGCAAACATAGCATTTGCAATTTCGCAAATCCACATTTGCCTGGATGGCTCGGACGTGGAAGAGCACGATGCAAGGGAGAGCCCATGTCGAACGTGATCGAACAACTCGAAGCCCGCCGTGAGGCTGCCCGTATGGGCGGCGGCCAGAAGCGCATCGACGCGCAACATGCCAAGGGCCGCCTGACGGCGCGTGAGCGGTTACGCGTCCTGCTCGACGAGGGATCGTTTGAGGAACTCGACATGTACGTCGAGCATAATTGCACCGACTTCGGTATGGCCGACCAGAAATTCCCCGGCGACGGCGTCGTCACGGGTTCGGGCACGGTCAACGGCCGGCTTGTGTTCGTCTTCAGCCAGGACTTCACCGTGTTCGGCGGCTCGCTGTCCGAGCGGCACGCGCAGAAGATCTGCAAAATCATGGATATGGCTTTGAAGGTCGGCGCGCCGGTGATCGGCCTGAACGACAGTGGCGGCGCGCGCATCCAGGAGGGTGTCGCATCGCTCGGCGGCTATGCGGAGGTGTTCCAGCGTAACGTGCTCGCCAGTGGCGTGGTGCCGCAACTCAGCCTCATCATGGGGCCCTGCGCGGGCGGCGCGGTCTATTCGCCCGCGATGACCGACTTCATCTTCATGGTGAAGGATTCGAGCTACATGTTCGTCACCGGCCCCGACGTGGTGAAGACGGTGACCAACGAGGTCGTGACACAGGAGGCGCTGGGCGGCGCGGTCACGCACACGACCAAGTCGGGCGTCGCCGATGTCGCATTCGATAACGATATCGAGGCGCTGCTCGCCGCGCGCGACTTCATCGACTTCCTGCCCGAGAGCAACCGCGCAGCCGTCCCGGAACGGCCGACCGCCGATGCTTGGGATCGCGTCGAACCCAGCCTCGACACCATCATCCCCGACAGCGCCAACCAGCCGTACGACATGCACGAGGTCATCCGGAAGACGGTCGACGAGGGCGACTTCTTCGAGCTGCAACCAGCGCATGCGGGCAACATCATCATCGGTTTCGGGCGGATCGAGGGACGCACCGTCGGCATCGTCGCCAACCAGCCGATGGTGCTCGCCGGCTGTCTCGACATCAATTCGTCGAAGAAAGGCGCGCGGTTCGTTCGCTTCTGCGACGCGTTCGAGATTCCTATCGTCACCTTTGTCGACGTGCCCGGCTTCCTGCCCGGCGTGAACCAGGAGCATTCCGGCATCATCAAGCACGGCGCGAAGCTGCTGTTCGCCTATGCCGAGGCGACCGTGCCCAAGATCACCGTCATCACGCGCAAGGCCTATGGCGGCGCATACGACGTGATGGCGTCGAAGCATTTGCGCGGCGACCTCAACTACGCCTGGCCGACTGCCGAGATCGCGGTGATGGGCGCGAAGGGCGCAGTCGAGATCATCTTCCGCGGCCGCACGCCCGAGGAGATCGCCGAGCGCACCGCGGAATACGAGGCGCGGTTTGCCAACCCGTTCGTGGCGGCGTCGAAAGGCTTCATCGACGAGGTGATCATACCGCATTCGACGCGGCGGAGGATCGCGCTTGGGCTACGGAAACTGCGGAACAAGCAGCTCGAGAACCCGTGGAAGAAGCATGACAATATTCCGCTATGAACGGCGGCATCGTCCCTGCCGTGTTGATGACACTGGTGGGCGTTGCAGGCGCTTATATGAGCTGGCGCGGCATTGTTAGAAATGAGTTCAGGTTGGTTGGGCAGCGTGGCTGGCACCGCTTGCCACCGGCTGGTTTTCGCTGGTGGTTTGCCTCGACATTCAACGCACTGTTCACTTTAGGGCCTTGGATCACCGCTATTATGATGGTCAATCGTGGGGATATTGGATGAAACTCGGCCGCCTCAACCATGTCGGCGTCGCGACGCCGTCGATCGAGAAGTCGATCGCCTTCTACCGCGACGTTATGGGCGCGGAAGTGATCCGCGAACCATTCGACCTGCCCGCGCAGGGGGTAAAAGTGTGTTTCGTCGACACGCCAAACAGCCAGATCGAGTTGATCGAACCGCTGGGCGAGGCGTCGCCGATCCACGGCTTTCTCGCCAAGAACCCGGCGGGCGGGCAGCATCATTTGTGCTATGAAGTGCCCGACATCCACGCGGCCAAGGCATGGTTCGAGGCCAAGGGCGCAAAGGTACTGGGTGAACCCCGCATCGGCGCGCACGGAACGCCGATCTTCTTCGTCCATCCCAAGGACATGGGCGGGGTCCTGACCGAGATCATGGAAACACCGAAAGGCGCGCATTGACCTACGAAACGATCCGCACGGCTCGCGATGGCGACGTCCTTGTCATCACGCTCAATCGCCCCGAGCGGCTGAACGCCGCTCCTCCGCAAATGTTCGACGAGATTTCGGCAGCGGTCGATGCACTCGACGGTGCACGGGCCGTGCTGATCCATGGCGAGGGCCGCGCATTCTGTTCCGGTGCAGACCTGGCGGCACGCGGGGAGAGATCGATCGCCGGTGGCGAAGGCGCATATCAGGCGCTGACCGGAAGCTATAATCCAGCCATGCTGAAGCTGTCGCGCCTTCCCGTGCCGATCGTCACGGCGGTCAACGGTCCTGCGGCGGGCATCGGGTGCAGCCTGGCGCTGGCAGGCGATTTCTGCGTGATGGGCGAGAGCGCGTACCTGCTGCAGGCGTTCGTCAACATCGGACTGGTGCCCGACGGTGGGGCATCGTGGATGCTGGCGCGGCTGATCGGCAAAGCGCGGGCGACCGAAATGATGCTGCTCGGCGAGCGCATCCACGGGCCCAAGGCGGCCGAATGGGGACTGGTCCACAAATCGGTCGCCGACGATGCGGTAATGACCGAGGCAACGGCCCTCGCACAGCGGCTAGCAGCAGGGCCGACGATGGCGTTGGGCCTGATGCGTCAGGGACTCGCCGAAGCGCTCGATGGCGATTACGCGGCGGCGCTTCAGCGCGAGGCCGAGAACCAGCGCACGGCTGGCAACAGCGCCGATGCGATCGAGGGCGGTGCGAGCTTCCTGCAGAAGCGCAAGCCGGTGTTCCAGGGACGCTGAACGACATGACCGAAAAGCCGACCGTTGCCGATTGGCAGGCCGCCGCCACGAAAGAGGTGAAGGGCCAGCCGCTCGACTGGGCAACGCCCGAGGGTATCACCGTCAAGCCGCTCTACACGGCCGACGACGTGGCCGACATCGACCCCGGCCTGCCCGGCTTTGCGCCGTTCACGCGGGGCGTGCGCGCGTCGATGTATGCGGGGCGGCCGTGGACGATCCGCCAATATGCGGGCTTCTCGACGGCGGAGGAATCGAACGCCTTCTACCGCCGCAACCTTGCGGCCGGGCAAAAGGGCCTGTCGGTCGCCTTCGACCTTGCGACCCACCGGGGCTACGACAGCGACCATCCGCGTGTCACCGGCGACGTGGGCAAGGCGGGCGTGGCGATCGACACGCTCGAGGACATGAAGATCCTGTTCGACGGCATCCCGCTCGACAAGATGAGCGTGTCGATGAC
>JAZKBQ010000010.1:0-61162 GCA_040388515.1 Pseudomonadota bacterium
CCTTCTTCGGCGACAGCTTCGTCTATGTGATCTTCGAGGACGGCACCGACCTCTATTGGGCGCGTAGCCGCGTGCTCGAATATCTCAATCAGGTGCAGGGTCGCCTGCCGGTGAGTGCCCGCAGCGCATTGGGGCCGGACGCGACCGGAGTCGGTTGGGTTTATGAATATGCCCTCGTCGACAGGACCGGCCGGCACGATCTGGCCCAGCTTCGCGGTTTTCAGGACTGGTTCCTGCGCTACGAGCTGAAAACCGTTCCCGGTGTTGCCGAGGTCGCCAGCATCGGCGGCATGGTCAAGCAGTACCAGGTGCTGCTCGATCCGGTGAAGCTCGCCGCTTACGGTATCACGCACCAGCAGGCCGTGCAGGCGATCCAACAGGCCAATCAGGAAGCGGGCGGCTCCGTGCTGGAGATGGCCGAGGCCGAATATATGGTGCGTGCCTCGGGCTATCTGAAGACGCTCGACGATTTCCGGGCCATTCCCCTGCGGACCGCAATGGGCGGTGTGCCCGTGCGGCTAGGCGATGTCGCCACGGTCCAGATTGGCCCCGAGATGCGGCGCGGAATCGCCGAGTTGAACGGCGAAGGCGAGGTCGCCGGCGGCGTCGTGATCCTGCGGTCGGGCAAGAATGCGCGCGAAACCATCGCCGCGGTCAAGGACAAGCTCGCCACCCTGAAGGCGAGCCTGCCGCCCGGCGTGGAGATCGTCACCACCTATGACCGATCGCAGCTCATCGACCGTGCGGTCGATAACCTTACCCACAAGCTGATCGAGGAGTTTATCGTCGTCGCGATCGTCTGCGGCCTGTTCCTCTGGCACGTCCGTTCGGCGCTGGTTGCGATCCTGACCCTGCCGATAGGCGTGCTGGCAGCGTTCGTCGTAATGCGGTTCCAGGGGGTAAACGCCAACATCATGTCGCTGGGCGGCATTGCCATCGCGATCGGCGCGATGGTCGATGCGGCGGTGGTCATGATCGAGAACGCGCACAAGAAGATCGAGCGCTGGGAACATGATAACCCGCAGCAGCTGCTCGATAATCCGACACGCTGGACCGTCGTCACCGATGCCGCGGCCGAGGTCGGCCCAGCGCTATTCTTCAGCCTGTTGATCATCACGCTTTCGTTCATTCCCGTGTTCACACTGGAGGGGCAGGAGGGCCGGCTATTCGCGCCGCTGGCGTTCACCAAGACCTATGCGATGGCATCGGCCGCGATCCTCTCGGTGACGCTGGTCCCCATCCTGATGGGGTATCTCATCCGGGGCCGCATTCCCGCCGAGCAGTCCAACCCGATCAATCGCTGGCTGACCAATATCTACCGGCCCGCCCTCGACTGGACGATGAAAAAGCCCAAGGCGGTGCTGCTGATTGCGGTTCTGGTCTTCGCAACGACGGCTTGGCCGCTCTCCCGGCTCGGCGGCGAGTTCATGCCGAATATGGACGAGGGCGACCTGCTCTATATGCCCTCGGCCTTGCCGGGACTGTCGGCGGCAAAGGCGTCGCAACTGCTCCAGCAGACCGACCGGCTGATCAAGACGGTGCCCGAGGTTGAGAGCGTGTTCGGCAAGGCGGGACGCGCCGAGACTGCCACCGATCCCGCGCCGCTCGAAATGTTCGAGACCACCATCCAGTTCAAGCCGCGTGACCAATGGCGGCCCGGTATGACCACGGACAAGCTCGTTGAAGAGCTGGACCGCACGGTGAAGCTACCCGGCCTCGCCAATGTCTGGGTGCCGCCGATCCGTAACCGCATCGACATGCTCGCGACCGGCATCAAGAGTCCGATCGGCGTCAAGGTCTCGGGCGCCGACCTCGCCCAGCTCGACCGCATCGCCCATGATATCGAGACGGTCGCTAAGACCGTGCCGGGCGTCAGTTCGGCACTGGCCGAGCGATTGACCGGCGGGCGCTATGTCGATGTCGATATCGATCGTGCCGCCGCCGCCCGTTTCGGGCTCAACATCGCCGACGTGCAGGCGATCGTCTCGGGCGCGATTGGTGGCGAGACCATTGGCGAAACCGTCGAAGGGCTGGCACGCTACCCAATCAGCGTGCGCTATCCGCGTGAGCTGCGCGAGAGCCTCCAAGGGCTGCGCACGCTTCCGGTCCTGACGCCTTCCGGCCAGCAAATCACGCTGGGCACCGTGGCAAAGGTTTCGATCGCCGAAGGGCCGCCGATGCTCAAGACCGAGAATGCGCGGCCATCGACCTGGGTCTACGTCGATGTACGCGGCCGCGATCTCGCTTCGGTGGTAGGCGACCTGCAACGCGCGGTGGCGAAGGAGGTGAAGCTCTCGCCGGGCGTCAGTATAGCTTATTCCGGTCAGTTCGAATATCTCCAGCGGGCCGTCGAAAAGCTCAAGCTGGTCGTGCCGGCCACGTTGCTGATCATCTTCGTCCTGCTCTTCATGATTTTCGGTCGGTTCGACGAAGCCGCGCTGATCATGGGCACGCTCCCGTTCGCGCTCACCGGCGGTATCTGGACGCTTTACCTGCTCGGCTTCAACCAGTCGGTGGCGACGGGCGTCGGGTTCATCGCGCTGGCCGGCGTGTCGGCCGAGTTCGGCGTAGTCATGTTGATCTACCTCAAGAATGCGCTGGAAGAGCGTGGTGACGATCCTGATGCCGACCAGATCGAGGCGGCGGTCCGCGAAGGCGCGCTGCTCCGCGTCCGCCCCAAGGCAATGACAGTCGCAGTGATCCTCGCCGGCTTGTTGCCGATCCTGCTCGGCTCGGGCGCGGGTTCGGAAGTGATGAGCCGGATCGCCGCGCCGATGATCGGCGGCATGCTCACCGCGCCACTGCTCTCGATGTTCGTCCTGCCCGCTGCCTATCTGTTGCTTCGGCGGCGGCGAGTAGAATCCCTCCACCAACCTGTTTAATCTGCAAGGAGAAGACCATGACTATGATACGACTGACCATTGCTCTCGGCTTCACCGCCCTGACCGCCGCCTGTGGCAAGAAGGCGGAGACGCCGGTTGCGGCCGAGACCAATCAGGCGGCGCCCGCCGCGACCATGAGCGGCGACATGGGCAATATGGCGATGGCACCGGCGGCGGCGACTGCGCCGATCAAGGCCAAGGGCCACGGCAAGGTCACCGCGATCGACAAGGCCGCAGGCACAATCACGCTCGACCATGGTCCGATCCCGGAAGCCAAATGGCCGGCGATGACCATGACGTTCAAGGCGGCACCCGCAGTCACTGATGCGGCAAAGGTAGGCGAAAAGGTCGATTTCGACCTCACGCTAACCGGCAGTGCCGGGGAGGTGACGGCAATCCAAAAACAGCCCTGAGCCGGCGATCGCCTTGGCGCATTAGCGTGTGATTAACCTAGTTCCGTCACGCTTCGGCAATGGAACAATTGAGATCCCGCGCCAAAACGCAAGCACAGCTCGACGTCCTATACATCGCGCGGTGGCAGTCATGATTGCCACCGCCTTTGGCTGCCTTGCTCTCTTGTGCGTCGTGAGTTGGCCATTTTTCAACGATTACGGGACGGTGATCAAAATCCAGAGCACCGGTGCGGCCGCATTCGCGCTCTATTTTCTTGCGCTGGGATCGCCCACGGCAGCGATGGCGTGTCTCATTTCGTGCTCGCAACTCATTATTTCTGCGGCTGTGCGAGACCGTTACGTGGTCATCAGGCTTTATGGTGCGAGCCTCATCCTTGTGGCCTTTCTCTCAATTGTGACGTGGCATGGCATCCCGTCTGCCTTGGCCTTGACCGGAAGCTCCTTGGGCACCCTCGCACGGCTGCAGACTTCAACCACGCGGATGAAAGGTTTCTTTCTTGTCGGTGCGCCATTCTGGCTTGCACATAATCTGATAGTCGGGGCGCTCTTTGCGCTGGGTACGGATCTCGTCTCGCTTGTATCCAACATCGCGAATCTTTCGAAATTCCTGCTAAAGCAGCGGCGCGCCTCGGTGGGCGCTTCGGCGTCCGTCACATTGGTCACCGCACAAGCTGCGCTTGTTGTCCGATCTGGACAGTCGCAGATCATCCGCCTCAAGCCCCGGTGGATCGACCGTGACCTGCTTGTGAAAAATACCGTATAGGGAGCATCCACGAGTCAGGTAGCATTCGTATGATGATCGCTCGCCAGTGAAGCCAAGCTCGGGTGCCGTACTGGCGATCCTGTCAGCACTATTGTTTGGCGCCAGTACACCGTTCGCGAAGCTCGTCCTTGGTAACGGTGTAAACGCTTGGCTGCTCGCCCGCCTGCTTTATCTCGGATCGGGTTGCGGGCTTGCTCTCGTATATGCGTTGCGCAGAGCGATCGGACGCGGCGAGGGGGAAGCATCGCTCGCCCGATCCGACATGCCCTGGCTGGCGCTCGTCATCCTGTGCGGAGGCGGGATCGCCCCCGTCTTGCTGATGGCGGGACTGGCAACGACGCCTGCGTCCACCGCGTCTCTTCTGCTCAATCTGGAAGGTCTTGCGACCCTCGCCATCGCTTGGCAGGTGTTCCGCGAAAATGTCGATCACCGTCTGTTGGTCGGCGCTGCGGCGATCCTCGGCGGGGCGGTGTTGCTATCGTGGCGTGGCGCTCCCGCGGGCGGTGGCCTGGGCATGTTGGCGATCGCCAGCGCTTGCCTCGCCTGGGGTATCGACAATAATCTCACCCGAAAGCTCAGCAGTGCCGATCCCGTCCAGATCGCGATGCTGAAAGGGCTGGCCGCGGGGACCGTCAATCTCGTCCTGGCGCTGACGCTTGGCGCATCCTTGCCAGCGATTCCGGTGATTGCGGGTGCCGCGCTGATCGGCTTTCTTGGGTACGGCGTCAGCCTCGTGATGTTCGTGCTCGCGCTTCGGCACCTCGGCACGGCTCGGTCGGGAGCCTATTTCTCGACGGCACCGTTCATCGGTGCGTTGCTCGCGGTCGCGATGTTCGGCGAAACGGTCACCGTGCCTTTCGTCATCGCCGGGATCCTGATGGCGATCGGGCTGCATCTGACCGAATCGCATGGCCACGAACATGCGCACGAACCTCTCGAACATAATCATCGCCATGTTCATGATAGCCATCATCAGCACCAACATTCGCCGGGCGTCGTTTCAGACAAACCCCACAGTCACTGGCATCGGCATGAGCGGATGACGCATCTCCATGCCCACTTTCCCGATTTGCACCACCGGCATAGGCACGATTTATAATTTCTGCAGGCAGCGCGGCGGCGAAACAGAGGCTGTTTGAACTCGTTCACACGATGTTCGGCCAGCTGTCTTTGGAAGGGCATTCGTGACTTAGAAATAGTCTGCGAGGAGGAGTTCTCGCTCATCGCCCTTCTGGTCTCGCAAGGTAACACGCGTGCCTGCCGGCCTGAAGCGCCACCGCCAATGCTGGCCTGAAATGTAAGATCCATCGATACTCCGACCGTTGAGCGCCCGAATACGGTCTCCCACGGTCCAGCCAGCAGCAGCAGCTGGGCTGTTTGCCGCGACATGGACAATGGACAGTTCGTTTCCGGCGGGGGCCAGTCCGAAGCCGCTGTGGTCCTCCAGGATGGGCAATCCGTGCCGCGCTGGTCGCAGCCACACCTGGCCAGCCGAAAGGTCAAGCACCGTGTCAAACTGAGAGATTAGCGGGAATCCGATGCTGCCCACGGCACTCGTGGACAGCCAGCTTGAAGGTGTGAGTGTAGGAATTGAGGGTACCGGGAATGAGGCTAACTGGACCATTTCAGCCATGAAGGCGGTCGCTAGCATGATACCATCTACTCCTCCGATCGCCGCGGTCGAAAGCTTGATTCCTTCAAGGAGTCGATGCTCTTCAACATAGGCGCGGGCCAGCATCAGCGCTGTCGAACTGCCGAGATCGAAGACCATGGGCGCACTTGGCAGACCGGCCACGGAAGCCTGCACGAGTAACTCGCGATTTGCCCCAAGTGAAAGCGGGACGCGGCGCCAGTCCGGTCCTGCTGAAAACGAACCGCTCTCGGCGACAGCAATCCGACAATTGTCAAAGTCCAAGGCTATTGAACGCCCGGTAAGCATATCTGCGCCAAGCACTACATCGACATCACGGCCTAAAGCGGCCGATACGGCTTTCAGATCGCTTATAATGACAAAGGGTGCGCGGCGCAGTTCGCCTGCAAACGCTATCTCTACATCGCGCGCAAGCTGTACGCTTGCCCGCGCGCCCACTCCGCGAATTGTCCTCCGCTCGGTCGACGAGAGTCCAAGTTTGGCTGCCAAAGACGAACTGAGGATCGTGGCAGCGCTACCGCTATCGAGAATAGCTTCAGCAGATACGGCCGCCACGTCAATCGGGAGAACTATCGTGTCGCCTGTGACGACGCTGAACGCCTGCCAACGAGGGGGGGTAGGAAACCCGTTCCAATCGTGCATCAACATCGCCGCTCCCGCGTACGCGGGCCGGTACAGCGCTTCGACCAATAAAGTTCCGCAGCAAAGAAGCCCCGCAGTAATATCACGGCGAGTAATCGTAGTCTTTCCCAACACCAACTCACTAGCCTTTCAATCCAGGCCGGGGATCCTGCCGACTCTAAGGGGCACATACATTTTAAAGCTATTTGATTAGCAATCCTGCCACGCTGTTCACCGAATGGGGTAGCGGTCTGTCATCGTGCCGAACATGCCATCGAAGCGCCTAACGTCGATGCGGCATTGAGGGGACCGCCATGCTCGACTCTTCAGCGGCACCTCTGACGCGGCCTGTCAAAGGCGCCCCATTCAAACGAGCCAGGCGTTGGCGGTCGCAA
Organism: Pseudomonadota bacterium; assembly: GCA_040388515.1. Taxonomy (GTDB): domain Bacteria; phylum Pseudomonadota; class Alphaproteobacteria; order Sphingomonadales; family Sphingomonadaceae; genus Sphingomonas_O. The sequence goes on from JAZKBQ010000010.1 coordinate 6,726, forward strand.
AGAGCAGAAGAACGCCGAGCATTCCCCGATAGATGACGAACGGCCAGGCGGAGAACCGCTCAAGGACGCGCATCAGCGCCCAGATCGCGGTGAACGCAGAAACGGACGCGACAACCAGGCCGACCGCCAGAACGGACCAGCCATGCAGATCGAGATGAGCTTTGTGCAGCTCCCATAATTCCTTCGATCCTGCCAGAGCGATCGCCGGAATGCCCAACAGGAATGAGAAGCGGGCTGCTTCCTCGCGCTTGAATCCGAGTGCGAGCGCGGCGGTGAGGGTCGATCCTGAGCGCGAGACGCCTGGAATAAGGGCACCGACCTGCGCGAGCCCGACGAGCAAAGCGTCCACCAGCGATGCCTTCTCAACGCTGCGGCTGTGGCGCGCCAGAAGCTCGCTGAGCCCCATCAGGGCCGCCATCGCGATGCAGGCCCAGCCAATGACGGACAGGGCGCGAAAGGGCGAGTTGCATGTATTGAGGCTGTTCGACAGCAGAGCACCCGCCAGCACGATCGGGACTGTCGCGAGAGCGATCCAGATCGCCAGACGGAGATTGGGATCTGCGAACTGTCGATGGCCGATGGCCGACACGGAACCTACCACCAGGCGGCGAACGTCCTGCCAGAAATAGCTGATCACGGCGGCGAGCGCGGCGAGCTGCATCGCGGCCGAAAATGCCGAGCCTGGATCTCGCCAGCCCAAGAGGGTCGGCACGACGCGCATATGAGCCGTCGACGAAATCGGCAGAAGTTCGGTGATACCTTGCACCACGCCCAATATGGCGACCTTGGCATAGCCCAGTGTCACGAAACCCGTGTCGACGCCTGCGGCACATTGTCCGGTCATATCAGCGCAGTCCTTTTGGGTGCTGGGTGAGCGTAGATCGTTGCTTCGCTGCCTGGGTAACCGAATTATCGAACCTGCTGGTCGCGACCGACAAGACGCATACCATTGAGCACGACCAGGAGGGATGCGCCGACATCCGCGGCGATTGCCCCCCAGAGCGACGCCATGCCAAGCAGCGTCAGGCCAGCAAAAACGAGCTTTACTGCCAGCGAGAAGCCGATGTTCTGCCGGATGACGGTGAGCGTCGCCCTCGAATGCCGAATGAGCCACGGCAGGCGAGAGAGATCGTCCTGCATCAGCGCGATATCCGCCGTCTCGATCGCCGCATCGCTGCCAATCGCGCCCATGGCGATGCCCAGACCGGCGCGCGCCATTGCCGGCGCATCATTGACGCCGTCACCGACCATGGCGACGAGGCCGTGCTGCGCTACCAGCCTTTCAATCGCCTCGACCTTTTGTTCGGGAAGCAGCTCGGCGTGAACCTCATCCACGCCGGTATCGCGCGCGATGGCCTCGGCAGGCGCACGACCGTCTCCGGTCAGCATGACGATCTGCGCGATACCGAGCTTATGCAGTTGCTCGACGATCTGTCGGGCCTCGGGACGCATCGCGTCACCGACTGCAATCAAGCCGATGATGGCCTCCGCCTCACCGACAATAATCCCGGTCAGTCCCGCTACGGCTATACGATGCAATTGGACGGCAAGCGCATCATCGCCGGCGTCCCCAAGCCGCTCTCCAAGATAGCCGGGAGATCCGACCCAGGCCTCGCGACCGTCGATCGCGCCAACGACGCCTTTGCCGGGCAACGCCGTCACGGACTTTGCGGGGACCACGTCAACGCCGCGTTCCGCTGCGGCATCGAGGATCGCACGCGCAATCGGGTGCTCGCTTCGCGCTTCGATAGCCGCCGCAACCGCCAGCAGTTCCAGTTCGTCCCGGCCGCCAAGCGGGATCAGTTCGATCACCTTGGGACGTCCAAGCGTGAGCGTGCCCGTCTTGTCCATGGCGATCGCGGTGATGCGAGCGGGCGTTTCGAGATGGATGCCGCCCTTAATCAGAATTCCCTGCCGGGCCGCGCCGGTCAGCCCCGCGACGATGCTGACGGGGGTGGAGATGACCAAGGCGCAAGGGCAGGCGATGACAAGCAGCACCAGCGCCTGGTAAAACCAGGCGGCCCAACTACCTCCGAGCAGAAGCGGCGGCACTAAGAATACCGCCAGCGCAAGCGCCATCACGACCGGCGTGTAGATCTTTGCGAAGCGCTCCACCCACTGTTCGGTCGGCGCACGCTTGCTCTGCGCTTCACCGACCATCCGCACGATACGGGCGAGCGTCGTGTCGGAGGCTGGCCGGGTCGTTATGATCTCGATCGCGCCCATACCGTTGATGGTCCCGGCAAAGACCGTTGCGCCTTGCTCGACGGTGACGGGTACGCTTTCGCCTGTAATCGGCGCCTGATCGACCGCGCTGGTCCCCGCAACCACGCGCCCATCGAGCGGAATCTTGCCGCCGGGCGGAACGATCACCTGCGTTCCGACCGCGACCTCGGCGACCGGCACATCCTTCTCGACACCCGCGGCATCGCGTATCCGGGCACAGTCGGGGGCGATGTCCATGAGCGCCGCGACGGCACGGCGGGCCCGTCCGAGGCTCCATGCCTCGAGGGCGAGGGCGAGTGCGAAGAAGAACGCGACCGTCGCGGCTTCGAACCATTGCCCAATGCCAAGGGCGCCTGCCACCGCGACGATCATGAGCAGGTTCATGTCCGGCCGGAGCCGTCGCGCCGCGAGGATCGCCTTGGGGGCGACGTACCGAACCGCCGCGAGGATCGCCAGCGAATAGGCGAGCATGGCGAGGAGCGGAGGATGGGCCTCCCGCGCCAGATTCTCGTGCAGCACCGCGGCGAGGCCGCTCGCGCGAACATGGATCGCAAAGCCCACCACGACCAACACGCCGCTCGCGACCGTCAGCGCGGCCTGGATGCGGCGCCGACGCTGTTCGGCTTGCGCACCGGCACTGTTCTCGCCTTCTTTCCAGAGCTCGGCGCGCATGCCGGTGCGCTCGACCGCCTTCAATATTTCGGCGTGATGAACAGCGTCGGAAGCACCCGCGACCGACATGCGGCCATTGATGAGATCGAACGATAGCTTCTCCAACCCGACGACCGGCCCGACTTCGCGCTTGAGCACCGCGACTTCGTCGCCGCAGTCCATGCCGTGGATTTTGAAGATGACGCTATTCGGACGGTCAGGAAGCATCTGTTCGACGGGCGTCGGTTCGCCCGAGCAGCTGCTGCAACCGCCGGCCTCTACTTTATCCTCCGCGAATGCATCCGCGGTTTGCAATTCGGCTGTCATTCCGGTGGTCGATACGGCCGCGATCAGCGCCTCCACCCCTATGCCGGACTTGACATCGACATCGAGGAGACCGCGCTTCGGTTGGAATGACAAAAGCTGCTCGTCCCGGACAAGCGGGACGAGGACTTCCTTGAGAAGCCGAACCTCATTCTGGCAGTCGAGCCCGTCAACCTTGAAACGCCACCAGCGGTCCATCGCGATAGCGTGCGCGTCGGTATGCTTGACCATATCGTCACCTCGACTTTTCGACATGACATCCTCTATAAAGTCTGAAGTCACTAGAGGGTCAACCGATATGTCCGTCGAGCTACTCAGCATTGGAAAGCTCGCGAAAGCGACAGGGACGAAGGTCGAGACAATTCGCTACTATGAGAGTGTAGGCTTGCTCGCCCCGCCGGGGCGAACGAAGGGCAATTATCGGGCCTATTCCGCGCAGCATCTCGCACGGCTCAGCTTCATCCGCCGGGCACGCGGGCTGGGTTTCTCGATCGACCAGGTCCAGGAGCTGCTCAAGCTCGCCGACCAGAAAGACATTTCGTGCAAGGCCGTCGATACGATCGCCCGCGAACATCTCGTCGAGATCGACCGAAAGCTTCGGGATCTGAATACCCTCAGATTCGAACTGAACAGCGTTATCGTCCAGTGCGGGCAGGGCACAATTTCCGAGTGCCGCATCATCGAGACGTTAGCGCCGGATTCCACAGCATTCAGTTAGGGGAGATGGTGTCCGATAATGGCCTCCGCACACACGAGTTAATGCAAACGAGTCGCAAAACTGCTTGACCCTCTAGCTGCTAGAGGGTTTAAAGGAGGCGGATGTTTACGTCCCCGACCCGCCTCCGCCTTTTGCCGATTCGCGTGCAAGCGCCTTCAGTCCGCCGATGGGTGCTCCGCATGATGGCGGTGCTTGGTGCCGTGGCCTGCACACTGGGTGCCAGCGCTATGGCCCATGCCGAAACGGCCGACGTCCAGACCGCATGGCGGCTTCTGGACTATATGGCGGTCGACTATGGTGGCGCGGTCTCCAGTGGCAGGATCAAGAGTGCCTCCGAATATGCCGAAATGACCGAGTTCGCGGCGTCGGTCTCCGCGCGCCTCGCGGCGTTGCCGCCAACGCCCGAACGCGTGAGGCTCATCGAGGGCGCGACACGGCTTCAGGCGGTCGTTGCCGCCATGGGCTCGCCGAGCCAGGTTGCCGATCTTGCCCATGGTCTCGCCGCCGATCTGCTCAAAGCCTATCCGGTCCCGCTTGCTCCGGCCAAGGCACCCGATTTCGCCCGTGGCGCGACACTCTTCGCCCAGAATTGCGCGAGCTGCCACGGTGCGGCCGGCAATGGTCGTGGCCCGAACGCTGCCAAGCTTGCCACCCCGCCGATCGCGTTTACCGATGTCGCCCGCGCCCGCCAGCGCAGCCCCTTCGCGCTCTATCAGGTGATTGACCAGGGTATCGACGGCACCGCGATGCAGAGCTTTTCGTCGCTGCCGTCAGACGATCGCTGGGCGCTTGCCTTCTACGCGGGGCATCTCGCCTTTTCCGATGCGGCCGCTAAGGAAGGCGAACGGCTATGGAAAGCCGATCCCAGCCTTCGCCAACGGATTCCCGATCTGACGGCACTGGCCGGGCTGACCCCGGAAACGCTCGCCAAGAGCATGGGGTCCGAGCAGGCCGATGCGATCATAGCCTATCTGCGCCGCCACCCTGAAGCCGTGGTTCAGCAGGCACCGGGCTCGCTCGACGTGGCGCGGGGCAAGCTGGCGCAGAGCCTTGCGGCCTATCGCGCGGGCAATCGCCATGCGGCGCAGGAATTAGCACTGTCGGCCTATCTCGACGGGTTCGAGCCGCTCGAACCCATGCTGACCGCGCGTGACGCAACGCTCATGGGGCATATCGAGAGCGCCATGGGCGAATTCCGCGCATCACTCCAGCAAGGCCGCCCGGCCGACGAGGTGGCAACTCGCGTCCAGGTACTCGATAGTCTGTTCGATGACGCGGAAGCTGTGCTCTCTCCGGACGCGGCAAGCAGTGCATCGATCTTCGTCGGCGCTTTCACCATCCTTCTGCGCGAGGGCCTTGAAGCGCTGCTGATCGTCGTTGCGATGATCGCCTTCCTGCGCAAGGCCGAGCGGCCCGAAGTACTGCCTTATGTCCATGTCGGCTGGAGCGGGGCGCTGGCGGCGGGTGGCCTGACCTGGGCTATTGCAACTTATGTGATCGGGATCAGTGGAGCGAGCCGGGAGCTCACCGAAGGGTTTGGATCGCTGTTCGCGGCCGTCGTCCTGCTCTCCGTGGGGATATGGATGCACGGCAAAGCCCAGGCGGACAAATGGCAGCGCTACATCCGCGAGACGATGTCACACGCGCTGTCGAGGCAGTCGGCCTGGTTCCTGTTCGGTCTCACCTTCGTCGTCGTCTATCGAGAGGTGTTCGAGACGATCTTGTTTTACGCGGCGCTCTGGACCCAGGGCAATGGCGGTATCATGCTGGCGGGTGCTGGAACGGCGGTCGTGTTGCTTGGTCTCATCGCCTGGGCGATGTTGCGCTATAGCCGCGATCTGCCGATCGCGAAATTCTTCTCCTATAGCGCTTGGTTGATGGCAGTTCTCACGATCGTACTTGCTGGCAAGGGGGTGGCGGCGCTGCAGGAAGCAGGCATTATCGACATTGCTCCGCTTGCTGGCGATTTCCGGGTCTCAGTGCTTGGGATTTTCCCGACAGTGCAGTCGATCGGAGCCCAACTGTTGATGCTTGCAATGGTTTTAGGCGGCTTCACGCTAAACCATCGTCGTGGCGCAGCGGAGACGGGCTGAATCGTTCCGATCCATCGGTTTGAAAAGCTCGCGACATGGTGTTCAGGTACGGTACGATGACCCGGCGCGGCATCGGGCGCACTGGTGGGCTGCAAAGAATCGCACGAGCGGCCTGAACGGCACGAACTGATTGGTTTCACGGTCGTTGAGCAGCGTGATGTGGCCAGAGACAACGTTGAAGCATGGAGATGCGCGAACTCCTGACCGTGCCGATGTGCGCCAACCGCGTGCGCTACGAGCGGAAAAGGGAGCGCGGGCATCCAGTGCCGATCGAAGGACTCAAGTCCTTATGCTGCCATCAGTAGGTCAATCCGAGCCCTGTTTTTCGCCTTACGCCCACGAATCGGCGGGCTCAGTTGTAGATATAGCCCCCTCGCAAAACGCCACGTGCGATGGATAGCTGGGATCGATATGCCTTGAGGCGGTTCGGTCTCAAACTGGGGATGCTCGCAGTCCTCGCCCTAATGCGGACGCCAATGACGTTTCGTGTCAACACCACCCTGCTTTTAATATTCGCCGGGTTTTTCGACGGCGGAATTGCGCTCGTCAGACGCGACAAGCTGAACGACCGCAATTTCACCTATTGGGACGAGGCCGCCGCCTTCGGATTCATGGCGCTCGTCTCGACGATAATCTAGGCTGGAAAGTCTAAATACCAAAAATCCTGTTCATCATTTTAAGCTTCGCAAAATGAAACAGTCGTTTTGCAATCGACGACAAACGAAGGCGCAACTTTAACTCGCCGAACGCGTTGCGACGCCAGTATCGACGAAGGACATGGTCTTGATTTGCAACGACGTGTTGAGGCGAATCTCACCCGGATCCTTGCGCGAGCTTGGTAGTTGGCTTTTTACCGGATGAGCGTCTTCGACAAGCTGAGACGGATGGGGCCTGGCCTCGTTACCGGCGCGGCAGATGATGATCCGAGCGGCATCGCCACCTATTCCCAGGCAGGAGCGCAGTTCGGCACAGGACTGATGTGGACAATGACGCTGGCCTATCCGCTCATGGTTGCTGTCCAGCTCGCGAGCGCTCGCGTCGGCCGCGTCACTGGGCACGGCTTGGGCAGCAGTCTCGACAAGGTGATGCCGAAAGCACTCGTCATAGGTCTGATTGGACTCCTTTTCTGCGCCAACACCATCAACGTCGGCGCTGATCTCGCGGCGATGGGGGCCGCCTCGGCACTCGTGATTCCAGGCTCCCCGCATCTCTTCACGATCGTGTTTGCGCTAGTGTCGCTCACGCTGCAGCTGTTCGTTCCGTACCACAGCTATGTCAATTTCCTGAAGTGGCTGACGCTGGTTCTGTTCGCCTACATCGCACTGCTCTTCATCGTGAAGGTAGATTGGGCCATGGCCGCGACCGGACTTGTCATCCCGAAGATATCGGGCATCGCGGCGGTGACAGCGATTGTCGCAATCTTCGGCACGACGATCAGTCCCTATCTATTTTTCTGGCAGGCGGCGCAGGAAGTGGAGGACATCAACCAAAGCGACGAGCGCGAACCGCTCAAGAACAAGCGCGCGCAAGCGCCCGATGCGCTCAGCCGCATCCGTTGGGACACGTTCGCGGGAATGGGTGTATCGACTATCGTCGCGCTGGCCATCATGCTCGGCACGGCGGCGACACTGAACGTGGCGGGCAAGACCGACATTCAGAGTGCCTCCGATGCCGCGCAGGCCCTCAAGCCGATCGCAGGAAATTTCGCATTCGCTATCTTCAGCCTCGGGATCATCGGCACCGGGCTGCTGGCAATCCCCGTGCTGGCGGGCTCCTCGGCCTATGCCGTCTGCGAAATCGGCGGCTGGAGCGCGAGTCTCGAGGACAAACCGATGCGCGCAAAGGCGTTCTACGCGGTCATCGCGCTCGGAACCGTGCTCGGACTTTCGATCGACTGGTCGGACGTCAATCCGATGAAAGCGCTGTTCTGGAGCGCGGTCATCAATGGCATGGTCGCTGTGCCCGTATTGATCGGACTGATGGTCGTCGTGTCCAAGCGCTCGATCATGGGAGCGTTCGTGGCATCGCCGATGCTCAAGTTTTTCGGATGGCTGGCGACTGCCGTCATGACCGTAGCGGCGGTTGCGATGATTGTTCTAAGTACACCGCTGGCGGGATCGTAGGCTTAGTAACCAATCTCGCGCCTGCGTGTGCATCAGGAGATGCGCAACAGGCCTTCAAGGAAATGGGCCCAGACATGCGGGAACCCTGCGAGCGCATCGCGTCGAGGTTCTCTCTACACATCTTATCCAGGCTACGACCTCGGCAAGGCTACGCCCGCATCCCGAACACAGGCCGGCACTGAATGCGAGTCCGCAGGGCCTGCTGCACGAAAGATGCCCCGGTGCCCGGGTCATATTGACACCTGGCTCAGGCGACAGCGAAACATTGGATCTCCTCGAACAAATACTTCGAAAACGATTGCCCCGCGGGCTTCGTCGCCGGGCACACGCTGCCGGAAGAACCGGACGAGCCGTCCGGCTTTGCGCCGTAAAGATGTTTGGTTTCCTGCCGCGCCGGAAGCAATCCGATCCAGTCCTCGGGGGAAGGGGATCGTTCCCGTTCCAGCGTCCGCGTACGACTCCGCCGTCCATGCACTCGCTCCCGCGCCAATGCCGGAAGACAAGTGCCGGGTGTTGAAAACGTATTGAGACACGCACCGACGCCTTTGCCTCGCGGCTTGGACATAGGCGTCGGCCACCCGGACTGCGAAGGTGCGGGAAGACATCACTCAAGCAGAGTTTTCAAGCTCCGGCGCACATTTCCTTCGGGCGCGCGGCCAGTCTAATCGGCGGCGAAGACAATGCAAGTCATGCGGGAGCGCGCGCCGGTGCGACCCGGACGCCGCCGTGTAATTGGAGCCTTGCTTACCCGCGAGCGTGCTTGATTTTTCGATGGCGCACTGTTGGGTGCACCTGTTAACAGGACGAACGATGTCCAGGGTCTCAGCCTTCTTCGTCTATCTGACGCTTGTCCTGTCGCTCGGGATGGGATCCGTCGCGCACGCGGCCGAAAACGCCGGTTGCGTCGAGATTGCGGCGGATTCCGGATCGCACACTGACGGCGATGCCGACCAGAAGCCTGATACCGAAAAGGGCGTTCCGCATCACCATGGCGGGTGTCACGGCCATCATGTCGGCGTGCCCGAAAAGCCGCGGGTGATCATTCTCGCCGCGATCGAACCGGCGCTGCCCAGTCCGTTCGACGCGAGCCGGATGACGCGCGCCCCGGCCGACCCCGCCCTGCGGCCTCCCATCGCCTGACACCCGCAACACCCCCGGACGAGTCCGGGGGTCATCGAGGTCGTCAGGAGTCCGTGAACCATGTCTTGTGTCGGCGCCGCCTATCGGCGCCGCCGTGCTGACCGCGACGCCCGTGCGCTGAGCGCGCGGGTGCCGCTGGCGGCTGCGCGAGGCATGTCTGCACGGGCCTTCCTGCGCGACCCAAACGCGCAGTCTTCCCAAATTCCCCATCTTTCCTCCCCTACCGGAGTCATATTTCATGCAGAATACAGCAAGCGACGGCCATTTGTGCCCTTCCTGCCGGATCCCGCTCGTCATGAGCGAACGGCAGGGTGTCGAGATTGACTATTGCCCCACCTGTCGCGGCGTCTGGCTCGACCGCGGCGAACTCGACAAGATCATCGAACGCAGCGCGTCCGACCTCAGCGGACGGACGCCGCGCGAGGCCGACCGCATCGGACCGTCGCATGGCGGCCATGGCAGCGGCCACGACGGCGGCGGCCATGGCTTCGGCAAGCGCGGCCACAAATCCTTCCTGTCGAACCTGTTCGATTGACTCGCGTGAGGGGAGGACGACGATGAGCGGACAATTCCGCCTCGAGCTGCCCGTGCTGCTGCCGCACGTCGACAATGTCGCGGACAGCTGCGTCGCACGGCTCGTTGCCAATCTGAGCGCGCGCGACGGGGTCGAGAAAGTGCTGATCGAGCCGGCGGCGGGAAAGACGCCCGCCAAGATCTGCATCCATTACGACCCCGGGCAGCTGACGCTGTTTCGCGTCCGCGACATCGCCCGAACCGAAGGCGCGGCGATCTCCGGGCGGTTCGGTCATCTGCGCTGGGACATCGACGATGCGCTCGGGCCCCGGCGGGCGCGCGCCATCGCTGCACGCCTCGAGACCGTGCCGGGTGTCGTCGAGACCGACACGGCGTCGCCCGACGCGGTGCGCGTCGATTACGATCGCCTGGCCATCTCCGAGGACGAGCTTCGCGTCCTCCTCCACGAGGTCGATACCACGGCGACGGCGGTGCCCGAGCGGGGTCCGGGCCGCATGGGCGGTTCCGCCGCCGTGCGTTCTGATCTCGTCTTCGCGCTCCTGTGCGGGGTGTTTCTCGTCCTCGGTTGCGGGGTCAGGACGCTTACCGGCGCGCCCGTTTGGCTGGCGACCCTGTTCTCTCTCCTCGCCTATGGCACGGGAAGCTGGGCCGCGGTGCGCGAGACGGCCGCCTCGCTGCTCGACAGGCGGATGTCGATCGATGCTCTCGTGCTGCTTGCGGCGACCGGCGCCGCGGCGCTCGGCGCATGGACCGCAGGCGCGCTGCTGCTCTTCCTGTTCGGCCTGAGCCGCTGGGCACGCGGTCGTGCCGGACAGCATGCGCAAAGCGGGCTGGGTGCGCTCGCCACGCGCGCGCCGCGCATCGCGATGGTGCGTCGCGAAGACAGGACGATGATCATCGCGGTCGAAAAGCTCGCGATCGGCGATGTCGTCACGGTCGCGCCGAAAGAGCGGATACCGGCCGACGGGTTCGTCATCACGGGAACGTCGGACGTCGACGAGTCCCCGGTCGTCGGCCAGGCGGGCCGGGTCGAGAAGGTCGCGATCGAAGAGATTGCGCTCCCGACCGCATTGTTCGACGGTGTCGGCACGTCACACCGCGTGTACGCCGGAACCGTCAACGGCGGCGGCGCGATCGACGTCCGCGTGACCCGTGTGGCGGGAGACACGGTCCTCGCCAAGCTTGTCCGGATCGCCGGCGCGGCGGCGGCGCAGGCATCGCCGACCGAGCGGCTGGAAACGCTGTGCGTCGGGTTCGCCTTGGCCGCCACGGCCATGTTCATCTTCGGCGCCGTCCTCCTCGAGGATCCGTTTCGCGACACGCTCGCCCGGGCGATCGCGCTGCTCATCGCCGCGAGTCCTTTCGCGCTCGCGCTCGCCGCACCGACCGCCGTCCTGGCCGCGATCGCGCGCGGGGCGCGGAACGGCGTGCTGGTGAAGGACGCGACGGCACTCCAGGCGCTCGCACGCCTCCGGACCTTCGCGCTCAACAAGACCGGCACGCTGACCGAGGGGCATGCCCAGGTCACCGATGTCGTTCCGGCCGGCGATGTCGCCGAGGCGGACCTGCTTCGCGTGGCTATGGCGCTCGAGCGCCTCTGCCCCGATCCGCTCGGAAAGGCGATTGCCGCGCATGCGCGCGGGACGCCCGGCGCCGAACCGCAACAGCTCGCGACCGCGATCCTGCGGCTGCGCGGCTACGGGATTGCGGGCTATGTCGATGGCCAGTCCGCCCGGATCGGCAGTCCCGCGATGTTCAGCGAAGGCAATGGCGCGCCGGTGGCGCCCGACTTGCTGGCGGCGAGCGAAATCTTCGAGGACGCCGGCCGGACGACGCTCGTCGTCCGCCACGGCCACCGCGACCTCGGCCTGATCGGGCTCATGGATCCGCCGCGCGCATGCACGGCGGATGTGATCGCGCAATTGCGGGCACTCGGCGTGAAGCGCCTGGTCATCCTCTCGGGCGACAGCCAGCGGGTCGTGCGATCGCTCGCCAAGGCAATCGGGCTCGACGAGGCATGGAGCGAACTGCGTCCCGAGGAAAAGGTGAGCGCGATCGGCGAACTGATGGAAGCAGGCCCGGTCGGCATGGTCGGCGACGGCATGAACGAGGACGCGGCAATGGCCCGTGCGACGATCGGGGTCGCGGGTGGCGCCGCGGCATCGGACGCTGCTCTCGAGACCGCGGATGTCGCGCTGCTTGCCGACGGCATGGCGCAACTGCCCTATGCGGTCCGGCTGAGCCGCCGGACCGTGCGGATCGTCCGGCAGAACCTGGCGCTGAGCCTTGCCGCGACCGCGATCCTGGTCCCGGCCGCGATCATGGGCGCCGGGATCGTCACCGTAGCGCTCGTGCAGTTCGGGACAGCGCTGGCGATCCTGCTCAACGGGTTGCGCATGGCGGACCGCGAAACCGCATCGTCGCACTTCGGCGTGGCGGCGCGGTGATGCCGCCACGCGAGGCCGACAGCCTGCCGGCCGGGGCGGCGCGCGACGCGGACCAGCGCACGCGTGTCCGCCTGGGCTTGCGAAAGCGGCTCGACCGGTTCGGCCGGTTGCTCTGCGCCCTTGTGTTTTCGTGCGCGCTCTACGCGATTCTCGGGGCGGCCGCGCCCGGCCCGGAGTGTGTCTCGCCCCTGCTCGGCGTCGCGGTCGCGACCCTGCTCGAGCTCGTCGCCGCCTACTACCTCGCGGGCCTGGTCATCTCGGGGTTCCTGGTCCGCAAGTTCGGGCCGTTCGAACCCGGTCTCGCGTCGCGCCTGTGGCTGCTCGGAACGACGGGCAGTGCCACGTCGATCCTGGCCGCCCTCTTCCTTCTCGGCGAGCGATGCCGGTGACGCCCTCGCTGCGGAGTGCCGCCCTGATCCTCGCGGCCGTTCTTGCCGCGCGCGTCGCCGCCGCGACCCGCGATGCCGCGCCTTCCGCCGGCGATCACGATAACCGCAAGGCCGCAGCCAAACATGATTTTAGCGACAAGCATGACGCGAAACCGGCTACAGGCGATTACCGGAAACACAGCATCGATCCGTCGCGTAACCCTCGAATGACAAACCCCCGACCAGAAAGGACCCGTCCCGATGCACGCTGACTCCGTCCGTTTACAGTCCCGCCGCGCCGCGCTCAAACGTGCGATGGTGTTCGCCGCGCTGGTCGCAGGGCTTCCCGCCGCCGCCGGGGCGGCGCGCGCGTCGGTCGCCGCCGTGATGCAGCGCGATGCCGGATGCGGTTGCTGCCTCGCCTATGCCGACATCCTGCGGCGCGCCGGATTTGCCGTTACCGTGGTCTCGAATCCCGACATGGCCGCATACAAGCGGAGCAAGGGCGTGCCCGACGCGCTGCAGAGCTGTCACACGGTCGGTGTCGCCGGATACCTGGTCGAAGGCCATGTGCCGGTCGCCGTGGTCAGGCGGCTGGTCGCCGAACGGCCCAGGCTGACGGGCATCGCGCTGCCGGGCATGCCGGCAGGGTCGCCGGGCATGGGCGAGGGCAAGAGCGCGCCGTTCCGGATCATCGGCTTCGCGCCGGGCCGCACGAGCCTATATGCGGTCGACTGACCTGTCGCGGCTTCATGCCCGACCTTCCCATCCAACCAGCGAACGGCGCCAGACCTCATGAAGACACTCATCGCATTCGACCTCGACGGAACGCTCGCGCCGAGCAAACAGGCGATGCCGCCCGCACTTGCCGAAGGTCTTGCCGACCTGCTCGACCGCGTCGAGGTGGCCGTCATCTCGGGCGGGGACTGGCCGCAGTTCGAGCGCCAGCTGGTTCCCAGCCTGCCCGCGCGCGCCGCGCGCAACCGGCTCTGGCTGATGCCGACGTCGGGCACCAAGCTCTACCGGTTCAGCGACCGCTGGACTCCGGCCTATGCCGAAATGCTGACCAGCGACGAAAGACGCGCGATCATCGCTGCCTTTGAAGCATCGCTTGCCGCGACCGGTCTGGGCGTGGATCGGACTTGGGGCGAAACCGTCGAGGACCGGGGCAGCCAGATCACCTTTTCGGCCCTCGGGCAGGATGCACCGCTCGAGGAGAAGCAGCGCTGGGATCCCGATTTCGCCAAGCGCAAGGTCATCCAGGCCGATCTCGCGCTGCGGCTGCCCGGGTTCGGCATCAACCTTGGCGGGACGACATCGGTCGACGTGACGCGAAAGGGCGTCGATAAGGCCTATGGCCTGAAGAAGCTGAGTGCGGTGACGGGTGTCGCACTCGACGAGATGATTTTCGTCGGCGACGCCGTCTTTCCCGGGGGCAACGATTATCCTGCGAAGGCGCTCGGCGTCGATACGATCCGGGTTCGCGATCCGGAGGAAAGCCTGACGGTGATCTCAACGATCATCGCCTGCTTCGGGAAGGGGGCAGGCGGATGAAGCAGGGGATGGCGCCGCGCGCGCGAAGGCGCGCAACCGCGCTCTCGGGCGCGGGCTCCGCCCACCGCCCCCGAGCCCTGCGGCGGGTATCGGCCGGAGGGGACGATCGCTGGCGCGGAAGGGGAGCGGCGACGGCTTCGTTTCGATGACGGGGAATGATGCGGAAACGAGTGTGAGGGTGTCATGGGCGCAGGACATAATGCGACGGTGGAATGGATGGGTCACGACGCAGTCAGCCTTTGTTCGGCGGGTGAGGTGGCGGTCTCCCGGATCATGCTGCCGACATTCAGGAAGACGATACGGTCATTGAGACAGGGGTCGGCCGGGCCGGCTGGTGTTTGCCGGCGAGGCTTGCATCGCAAGACAACGCTGTCCGCCGTTTGCGTCGTCGCCGTCATCTGCGACTCTACGCCTGCCGCCGCCCAAATTAACGCGCACGGCGCCGGGATGGGTTGGACCGGCAGCCATGGCGGGGTCGGCTGGGATGGCGGTCATGCCTATGGCGGCGGCAGTTATACGGGGTTTCCACCCGCCTATCGGGCGGTGCCGCCCGTTCGCCCGATGCCTGTGAAGCCGCGGTATGATTGGCTGTCCGCCCTCTCAACTTTACCGGAGCGCCAGGCCGATCCGGCACTGACATCGCCGCGCCGTCCCGTTGCGACCAATACGCGTGAGAAGCGAAAATGACCGATCCGAACGAAGCGGCCGACGTTTTCACCAAACTCGCCGTCAAGCTGAGACCCGACCCTTCCCGGACCGTCCTTCGTCCGTTCGGCTTCACCTATCCCGAGGCTTTCGCCAATGGTCGGCCGACGCGGTCGCAGGCGGTGGCCGAGCGGCTGATGGCGCTTGACCCGGCTTATCGCCGGCATGTGCTCATGCTTCTCCGGCGCGCGATGGAGAAACGTCACAGGCGCGTCGAAGACGTGTTCCTGCGCCGGTTCGACGACGTGAAGGGAGAGCTCGGGATCGAGGTTCGCGACGAAGGCGACCGGTGGCTCGTCGGCGCCTATTTCAGTCAGGAATATGCGTTCGAGAGCGCCGCCCTGTTCAATCCGAGCATCGTCGCCATGCCTGACCGGGACAACGCGGAGGGCAGCGTGCGCTTCCTCTTATCGTTGCGCGGGGTCGGCGAAGGACATGTGTCGTCGGTCACGTTCCGCTCGGGAACATGGGACGGCGGGCAAGAGGTGGTCGTCGATCCCCCGAGCGGCCAGGGCGTGCCGCCGCGGATCGAGCGTCAGGAGGGAGGATGGGTCCGGCTGCGCTCCGACGACAGCGCGGACATTTCTGAAACGGTCATCTTCCCGATCCTGCCCAGCCAGGCGAAAGGCGTCGAGGACCTGCGCATGGTCCGTTTCACCGAAGACGACGGCACGCAGAGCGTGATCGGCACCTATACCGCGTTCGACGGGATCACCGCCCGGGCCGAACTGATGCGCGGCGTCGACGCCCGGACCTATGAGATGCGTCCGCTCGTCGGCGCCATGGCGGGATACAAGGGCATGGCCCTGTTCCCGCGCCGGCTCAACGGCCGGTTCACGATGCTCAGCCGGCAGGACAGCGAGAGCATTTGGCTGCTCCAGTCCGACACGCTCGAGCGATGGGAGGAAGGCGTGCCGATCATGACGCCCCGCTATCCATGGGAATTCGTGCAGATCGGCAATTGTGGCTCGCCGATCGAGCTGGACGAGGGATGGCTGATCTTTACGCATGGCGTGGGACTGGTCCGCGGCTATTGCATCGGCGCCTGCCTGCTCGACCGCCACGATCCCAAGAAGGTGCTCGCGCGGACGGTATCGCCGCTGCTGTTCCCGAGCGGCGAGGAGCATGGCGGCTACGTGCCGAATGTCACCTACAGTTGTGGTGCGCTTCTTCACCAGCGGCGTGTGCTGCTGCCCTACGCCGTCGCCGACCAACACACTGCTTTCGCCGTGGCGAGTGTGAACGACCTGCTCGGCGTAATGCGTTAGGCGGACGCTCGCTGATCATGGACTTCTAATCGCGACGGCGGAGCGACGCGGCTGGATATCCATGCATCTCGGTCAGGTCCGCCCCCTGACATCCGGCGGCGTACCGGCAGCGGCGGGACAGTTCTCTGCTCCAACAGCAATGATCGTCGTCCCGGCGCGCGGCATGGTACTGGCTCCGTGGCGGCGCAAAGCCTGCGCCCCCCACAAAAGAGCGGGGGCGGCTGCTGGCTCGTCAGTCTTCCTATGCCGCTCGCGACCGAGTCACCAACGGACGTGATGGTCACGGCGGTGAAAGTCGTCGCGACGCTCGTGCCGCCCGTCGTGACGCGAAGGACCGTAATCATAGCCTCGATCATTGTAGCCACGGTCATTGTAACCGCGGTAATTATAGCCGCGGTCGTTGTACGCGTATCCCGGCCCCGCGCCGTTATATCCGCGAGATTGGTCGCAACCACCCTGGTGGCTGCCGCGATACGTCTGTTGCCCGTATCTGCCATATCCGCCATGCGACTGCGCCAGAGCCGGCGTGCCGAACGCGAGTGCCACAACGGCTGCGATCAGAAAACGTCTCATGATCTTCTCCTCGAACCGATGCAGCCTTTTGCCGAACCGTGTATCAGGGCTAGTCTTTCCTGAGTGAACGAGAAGAAAATCAATCCGGCAGCAAGTGTTCATGTACGAACACAAAGGAAGTTTAACTTGTCGACAAGGAGGTGGTCAGCCGAAAAAAACGATGATGCATCCTCGGAGTTTGATCCGCTTGCCCCAACAAGTCGTACAGCGCGGGGGGCCGCAAGCTTTCGAGTGAAAGAGGATCCGAGTACCTTCGAATTTCTTCGAGCAGGTTTGTGAAGGGTCGCTCAGGAACTCTCGCCCCTCTGGTCAATTATACCCCATGAGCTCGCAGTCTTGCGGAGAGCCGGTTCGGAACGAGGTTACATGCCCTCATGCGCGAAATGTTGGCGGTGTTTGGGATGAGGGCACCATGCGCTGCTACAAATCATGACCCTTGAGGAGAGCCGATATCGCAACCGAAAAACCTGGGGAACATCACGATCACGGACACCGCGACAAGAGCGGCGGCAATCGCTAAAGGTGCCGAGGAGGGAGAAGTTCGCTTCTCCCTCCTTTTTTTCTTTCACGTCTGAGAGTGCCGGGAGTTTCGCGAATGCGATGCGCGGCCCCAGTAGTCGGTTTGCTAGAATGGCCGTCTTGGTTGTGATGTCAGCCCTTCCCGACCAGGTGAACGGCATCACTCTAAGCGACAGAAGAATGCTGACAATCGCTGGCGCGTGCGGGCGTTCGAGGGCATGTCATCTTCAGGCCGTCTTCGACGGCGCACTCGTGTCCTGCGTCGCGCGCTTGAGAGGTCGAGAGCCGCGCAAGGTCAGGAATGTTGTCAGGCTCAAGACCACGGCAATGTCATAGAGGCCATAGCCGACCGCCGCGCCGAGCGCCCCGGTTGCCCACAAGCTGGCGGCGGTGGCCGTCCCCAGGGCTTTTCCACGATGCTTGAGGATCGCGCCGCCGCCGATAAAGCCGACACCGGTGATCAGACCTTCGAGTATCCGGGCCTGTGCGGGATCGGTTCGACCGAGAATGGCGATCCCGACCAGCACGAACCCGCAACTGGCGATGGCGACGAGCGGAAAGGTGCGGATGCCGGCGCTGCGTTCTTCTTTCTCGCGGTCCCAGCCAACCGGCAGCGCGAGCAGATAGGCGGCGGCCAAGCTCAGAATATGGGTAACGGCCTCCCACCAAGAGGTCATGATCATATCGGCAATCCAGTCCAGATGACCGCGGCGAGGCTTAGAGCATTGCGAACGCGGCGGCCTCGCTCTTAGCACGCCACGTTTGCGTCCATTAGCCAGTTGCGCTTTGGAATGGCAATTGTCGCATCAGGGGTCGGGGCGAAGACAGCAGCAGGGTCGATCCTGGAACGCGTTCATGCGTGCGGCAACGTGAAGGCTACGACAACGGCGCAAGGTCGGCACTACCGGTTTTGCCGTTCCACACGTACCTTGGCGCGACGACGTTGTTCGACGGCTCCTGGCGAAAGATATCGTGCCCTTGCGATCACCCCGATCACGGACGTGACAAGCACGACGATTAGGACGTAAGCGATCAGATGGCGCGTATCGAACATGTCAAGTCTCCCGACAATGCGCCAACCGGCGGTGGCTGTGCAGAGATCAAACGCATGTCGAGCTAATATGCTGCACTGTCCTATTTAGCTGGCTGGGCCTCGCAGCGACAATTTACGGAGATAGTACGCAACAAGCGCGCCGACCTCATGCAGAATTTGCACGCGATCGGCAGTCCCGCTTGCGATAGCCGACCGTGCGGCAGCTTTTGCTTCGGCGAGAGGTCGTTCCCACGTGTGCGATGCCACAATTGCGTCGCTCTTGATGTGAACCAACGTAAGCGTCACGCCATTACACCTGATTTGCGCACCCAACCCAGGAATCTCGTAACGCAATTCGGCTCGGCGCGATATGACCGAAGTGGTACGAATTCGAAATTCCGCAATCCGTTGGACATTAATTCTCTTATAAGGTCCGCGTTAAAGCGAAAAGTCCGACGAATTCTCGTCAGTTCAGTGATTTCCAGGCCGTGATTTCGGGCCCAAATGGAGCGCACAGAAAAGGAGTCTGCGGTATTGTGAAGGAGACGAGCCGAAGGAGGGGCGCACCGTTCGCTGCAGCGCTTCCACCGGTTCGCCGAGCCAGGCGAGTTCGTCCTCGGTGATGCGATAGTGCCTGGAGTAGCGCGCCTTCACATAAGCTTCCTTGAGCTTCTCGAACCGCGTTCGGTCGGCTTTGCTCTCGCGCGGCCAGACCTCGATCAGCCGGGGATCGCTCCGTTCGGCCTGCGTCCGCAGGAACCCGAGGTTGTGCACATGCGGCGTGTAGAAGGTGCAGACCAGCAGAACGCAATGCTAGTAGCTCTCGGTCGCCTGGTGGAACGAAAATGCTGCCTCTCTCGGCCCGCCGTCGTCGAGGAGGAACTTTGACGCTTTCTCGAATCGTCGTGCGCTCGGTAGCCACTCCTCAAAATACTCCTGCGCCATGGCGGGCGCCTGCGCGAGCGTCTTCGGCTGCGGCTGCGGCTGCGGCTGCGGCAGGTCGATGTCGTCGCTCTGGTAGAGCGCGATACCGTCGTTCGCGATGTCGATGAAGAAGTACCGGACTCCGAGGAGGCCGGCGTTCACTTCCTGCTGGGTGCACTATGAAGTTGACCGGCGTACGCAGCGTCCTCGTGATCGCCAGTTCCCGGTCGAGCTTGTCTTCGGCACCGCTCCCGAAATCAACGCGATCGGTCAGCTCCGACAGCGCCGCCCCCTGAAACGTGGACACACCCTGCGCATCGAGAATGCAAATCGACGTCTTCTTGAGCGAAATATCTAAACCAACGAACAAGCTCATCACCGACCTCCCTCTGAACGGATTCGGGTCGCAGCCTATCAGTTGTGCGCGATCCGATTAGCCCAGCTGACGTGGAAGCGGGGATAATGAGCGGGGCTGATGACCGCCCTCCGGCCCGCTGAGTCGCTGCGCGGCGGTCCGGGGCGCGGGCGCTTTTGATAGCCCCGCAGGCACGCCGGCTTGCGGCCGGGACTTGCGCGCGGTTTCGTGCGCAGGCGACAATTGCCGCCTGTCGCGCGAAGCCCGGTCGCTGCGCCGCTGCCGTCCGCGCCGCCGGGGTGCCATTCATTGCAAAGTCGGCGCGAAGGCGCCGAGGCGATGCGGTCGCCCGCTGATGCGGGCGGCGTCGGTGATGGCCGTCGGCCTGGCGGGGGTGGGCGTCACGTCCCTCTAGGCCCGCCGCGGCGTGCCGCAACTTGAGCTTCGCTCAAGTCCTCCTCTTCGTTGCGGCCCTTCGGGTGCGTCCCGCCGCTCCAGGCGGGCCTGCCGGTCCGCTCCTGCCGCCCACCCCCGCCATTCCGGCGGCCGGTGTTGCAGGCAGGGAGTAACATCATGGAACTTCGGCATATCGCACTTGACGCCTTGAACATCTCGACCGCGAACATGCGGGTGAAGGGCAAGGCGCCCGACCTCGCGAACATCCTGCCCTCGGTCAGGGCACGGGGTGTGCTGGTCCCGCTGATCGTTCGCCAGAAACCCTGTCCTGAGCCTGTCGAAGGAGGATCGGCGGAGACCTTCGAGATCGTCGCGGGGAAGCGGCGGTACCTGTCGGCGGTGAAAGTCGCAGAAGAAACCGGCGAGGCCGAGCCGCTGCCCTGCGTGATCATCGCGGCGGGCGACGATGCGGCGGCATTGGAGGCGTCGCTGATCGAGAACATCGCACGGCTCGATCCCGACGAGGTGACGCGCTGGGAGACCTTCACCCGCCTTGTGCGCGAAGGTCGCACCGCCGACGATATCGCCACGACCTTCGGGCTGACCGAACTGCAGGTGAAGCGGACGCTGGCGCTCGGCAATCTCTGTCCGCGCATCCGCAGCCTCTATCGGCGTGGCGATATCGATGCCGCGACCATGCGCCACCTGACCCTTGCCACCAAGGCACAGCAACAGGCGTGGCTGGCGCTGGTCGACGATCCCGAGGTGCGTTGCCCGACCGGCCAGCAATTGAAGGCATGGCTGTTCGGCGGTACCAGCATCGCGGTGTCGGCGGCACTGTTCGACGTCGAGACTTATGAGGGAAGCATCGTCTCCGACCTCTTCGGCGACGAGCGCTACTTCTCCGATGCCGACGCGTTCTGGGTAGCACAGCACGTCGCCATCGAGGCGCGTGCCGAGGCCTATCGCGCCGATGGCTGGCGCGAGGTCGTCGTGCTGCCAGTAGGCGAGCACTTCGCCTCGTGGGAGCACGACCGGCGCAGCAAGCGGCAGGGCGCCAAGGTGTTCGTCGCGGTCTCGCCGCGCGGCGAGGTGGTGTTTCACGAAGGGTTCGTGACGATGAAAGAGGCTCGCGCGCTAGCGAAGGGCGAAAGCGTCGAGAAACCTGTGCGGCCCGAGGTCAGTGCGCCGCTGCAGAATTACATCGACCTGCATCGCCACGCGGTCGTCCGCGCGCAGCTTGCCGCGTCGCCGTCGGCGGCGTTCCGGCTGGCGGTCGCGCACATGATCGTCGGATCGTCGCTATGGCATGTGCGCATCGAACCGCAGCGGTCCTTGAATGACGCCATTGGGGAGAGCGTCGAGACCGCGCCATGCGAAGCCGGCTTCGACGCGCGGCGGCGCGCGGTGCTGGCCGTGCTCGGACTCGATGCCGAAGCGCCGACAGTCACCGGTGGCTGTGAAGAGGAGGGTGGCATTGCGGCGCTCTTCCTGCGCCTCCTCGATTTGCCGGACCCGGCGATCTTCGACGCGCTCGCCATCGTCATGGCCGAGACGCTCGAAGCGGGAACAGGCCTGATCGAATTGCTCGGCAGTCACTTCACAATCGACATGGCGGCGCACTGGCAGGCCGACGATGCAATGCTCGACCTTATCCGCGACCGCGAAGTTCTTGACGCAATCCTGAGCGAGGTTGCGGGTGAAGCGATCGCCGAGGCAAATGCAAAGGCAACGGGCAAGATCAAGCGCGGGATCGTTCGCGACTGCCTGACCGGCGAGGGTGGACGGCCAAGGGTCGAGGCATGGGTGCCGCGATGGATGCAGTTTCCGCCCAGCGCCTATACGGCGCGTGGGGGGGTCGGCACTGTGTCACGAGCAGAGCGTCTTGCCGCCGCAGCGCCAGCAATTGCGTCCGACCCCGAACTCCAGCCCGAGCCGCTGCGCAAGGCCGCATAAGTGATTGGCCGGTGGCGCTGCGCGCCACCGGCTTTCTTTCGGGAGCCAGATCATGTCGGATATCGATCCCATCGACCTCGCCGACCTCGACCGCGCCATCGCGCGGCTCCGCCCGTTCGAACGCGAGGTCTTCTTCCTCCACCGGCTCGACGATCTTCCCTATGACGTGATCGGCACGCGGATGGGCATCGCCACCGTAGAGGTGGAGCGCATCATGGGCCGCGTCCTCGACCAGTTGCGGCGGCGGCTGGCACGCCGCCGCCGCGCGCCGCCATTGTGCTTTGGCCGTCGCCGCCGCTAGGACTTGTGCCATCATGCGCGACCAGCTCGATCATTTGCCGCAATCGACCCAGCGGGAACTCGCGCACGTCGTGCGCGTCCTGTTCGAGGAGTTCGAGGCGGCGACGAAGCCGGGCACGCAGAAGTGGAACAAGCAGGGCCGCATCCTCAAACTTGTTCTCTACGGCAGCTATGCGCGCGGAGACTGGGTCTCCGATCCGGTCGGCGGCTACCAGTCGGACTACGACATCCTCGTCGTCGTCAACGACGAGCGGCTGACCGACTTCGTCGACTACTGGTCGCCCGCCGAGGACCGGCTGTTGCGCGACCTGACCATCAACAAGGCGATCTCCGCGCCCGTCAATTTGATCGTGCACAGCCTGACCGACGTGAACGCCCAGCTCGAGCGCGGGCGTCCGTTCTTCGTCGATATCGTCTCGCAGGGCGTCGCACTTTACGAGGCGGAAGGGTTCAACTTCGCCGCGCCCCGTCGGCTGCCGCCCGACGAGGCGCGGGCAGAAGCACAAAAGCATTTTGAGAAGTGGTTCGGTAGCGCCGCTGCGTTTTTACGAGGCGCTCGCCACGCAATCGACGACGGTGATAACAATAAAGCCGCCTTCGACTTTCATCAGACTGTCGAGCATCTCTACCACTGCGTGCTGCTGGTTTTCACGCTTTACAGCCCGAAGTCGCACAAGCTTAATTTCCTGCGCTCACACTGCGAAGATATTGTCCCATCGCTCAAGGACGCGTGGCCGCGCGAGGGCAAATTCGAGCGTCGATGCTTCGAACTTCTCCGCCTCGCCTACGTCAATGCGCGCTATTCCGATCACTATGCGATCACCGACGAGGAGCTCGCCTGGGCGGGCAAACACGTCGCCAAGTTGCAGGCGCTGGTTGTAACGGCGTGTATTGAGCGGCTAGAGAGCGACTGGCCGACCGACACCGAATAGACCCTTTGGCGGGCATCCGCGTAGCACGAAATTTGCGTCTTCATGACTGCGGCCTCGACCAATCCCGGCATTGACGCTGGTCGACCTATGGCCGGTCACCGCCTGACGAAACCATCGTCCGTCACTCTTTTCCCCTGGCCTGACGGCCATTCCTCGCGAAGCAAAACAGCGCCGTCCTCCGGTCCTCCGCGTACGCTTCGGCCTTACGGTTCGCAGGCGCCTTTGCCCGCCCATCTCTTGGTCGGCGTCGCCGGGAATTGGTCCCGGGGAACATCAAAAAGGACGAAAACAATGGCTGCTATCGGATATGTCACCAAGGACACCAACGGCTCGTACAAGGGCCGCCTGAAGACCATCAGCATCGACACCGCAATCGAGATCGTGGCTAATCGCGGCAAGGCGGACGAACCACATCCCGACTATCTGGTCCGCTCGGGCGATGTCGAGATCGGAGCCGGATGGAACCGGATCGCACGGACGACCGGCAATGAATATGTATCGCTGAGCCTCGAGGCGCCCGAGTTTGGGCCCCGGCGCCTCTACGCCAACCTCGGTCGCGCGGCAGGCAACGACGACAACCGGTTCGCGGTGCTCTGGAACCCCGCGGACTGACCAACGAGAGCGCTGCGGATCATTCCGCAGCGCTTTTCAGCACTGAGAAATCAGCGCACAAGAATGGCATGATAAGATCGAACACGGTCCTTGTTCTTGGAGCCGGCGCCAGCTGCGAACTTGATTTCCCGGACGGTCCCACACTGCTTGCCCGTATCGCCGACGAACTCGATATCCGTTTCGATCACTGGAATCAGATTTCTGGATCCACCGTCCTGATGGAAACGCTCAAGCGTCACCACCAGGCCAATGCGCCGGATCGGCATATAAACGATTACGTGAGCGCTGCCTGGCGGCTGCGCGACGCTGCAAAGCTAGCGCGGTCTATCGATAACGCGATCGACCAGAATGATGACAGCCCACTCGTTTCGACGGTGGGAAAGCTCGTGATAGCCCATCAAATCGGGATCGAAGAAAACAGGTCGAAACTGGTTCGCCGTGCGCTTGAACCGGATATCTTTGAACTCGAACCCTTGGCGCGCACTTGGTTGCCCGCCTTTGCACAGGTTCTGACCACCGACGTCCGGGCATCCGAAGTAGACACCATATTTGAAAATCTGACGGTGATCTCGTTCAACTACGACCGAAGCTTTGAGGCCTTCCTGCCCACCATCTTCCAAAACGTTTACGGTTTCCCGGTCGCCGTCGCGAAAACCATCGCGAACCGACTGACCATCTTTCATCCTTATGGCTCACTGGGACCGCTTCCCTGGCAGGATAGTGAGGCGGCCGCTGTTGAATTTGGCGGTGCAGAAGGTCGCCGTATCGAGCAGATCGCAGCGTCTTTGCGCACGTTCACAGAGCGAAATCACGACGAAAAGATTGTCGACGCCATGCGCCACGCGATCGCCAAAGCGAGCCAGTTAGTGTTCATGGGATTTGGATTTCACCGTCAGAATATGGTGCTTCTGGATCCGCAATCTGACGTCCGAACTACGCGCATTGTGGGCACGGTTTACAACGAACCGGCAGCATCGGTGCAGACTGCCCGCGACACCTTGGATGCTCTGTGCATGGGGCCGGGCGCGGCGCCGCCGAGCCCTTCCGTAGACCTGGTGAATCTAAAATGTGGGGAGTTTATGAGCCACTTTTACTCGCCGCTGACAGCTTGAAAAATCGAGCCTGTGGTCGTGGAAATGGGCACGTGAAGTCGTTTCGAACTGTAGAGGTGCGTAAGGCAAGATGAAGGCTCAGCCTCCAAGGGCGGCTGAATATGGCGTCTGCACGTCGTTTTTGATGGAGGCATAGGGCGAAAGTCCCGGTGCATGCCTCCATGCACGAGACAGATGTCCGGCTTCGCGCTGATAGCGCTGCGTAATTCACGAGACACGATTGGAGGCCCTTGAACGGCGTTGTCGCGGTCCCCTCATCCGGCTTCTGCTGCTGAAGGGATCATGTCCATGGACGACGATAAATTTTTCCCGCGGCTCGGTCGCAGCCGCACCGACCGGTCGTTCCTGAGCGAGATCCGCCGCGCCACCAATCTCGCGCGCGGTGGCGCACGCGTTGGCCATTCGAAAAGCCGCTTCACCGGCGAGCGGATCGGGCGCGGCGCGAGCATGGGTCGGGTGCTTGGTTCCAGCGACCGCTTTGCGCATGCGCGCGCTCGCCGCGTCATCGTCAAAGCCCGCATCGTTCGTCTGGGCGGCAAGGGCGCTGCGGGCGCGGGCGCGCACCTGCGCTATCTTCAGCGCGACGGCACCACGCGCGAAGGCGATCGGGGGTCGCTTTACGATGCCGGGCGGGATACCGCCGACGGCAAGGAATTCCTGGCACGTGGCAAGGGTGACCGGCACCAGTTTCGCTTTATCGTGTCGGCCGAGGACGGCGCCGAATATGCCGATCTGAAACCCGTGGTCCGGCGCCTCATGGCGGACGTCGAGAAGGACCTTGGCACGAAGCTCGACTGGGTCGCGGTCGATCACTTCAACACCGGCCATCCGCACAGCCACATCATCGTGCGCGGCATCGACGACCGCGGCAAGAATCTCATCATCGCAAAAGAGTATATCGCGCACGGGTTTCGGACCCGCGCCTGCGAGATCGTGAACCGTGATCTGGGCCCGCGCACCAACAGGGAAATTCAGCAGGCTCAGGAACGCGAGATCACGCAGGAACGATTCACGTCGATCGACCGGCGGCTGCTGGAATCGGCAACCCCCGATCGACTGGTCGCACCCGTGCACCCGAATGGGATCGAGCAAGCAGCACGGGCCGGGCGCCTGCAGACGCTCGGGCGGATGGGCCTGGCAGTCCAGGAACGAAGCGGACGATGGCGCCTCGATGACAGGCTGGAGCCGACACTAAAGGCGATGGCGCGACGCGGCGACATCATCGCGACGATGCATCACGAGCTCGGCAAGCGCGACCTGAGTCAGAACGCTGCCGACTATGCCATCTACAACCCGATCGATGAGGCCTCGCGACCGATCACCGGACGCGTATTGACGGCGGGTCTGCTCGACGAGCATGCGGACCGTCGCTACCTGATTGTCGAAGGCGTCGATGGCCTCAGCCATCACGTCGATGTCGGCGAGCTGGAAGACCTGCCGCCAGCGCCTTCGATTGTGAGGATCTCGCCAGCAGAAATCAGCATCTGGTCGGTCGATCGAAACGTCGCGGATATCGCAACCGCTCATGGCGGGCGGTACAGCGTCGACATCCATCTTCGCCACGACCCGACGGCAACTCAGAGCTTTGCCGAGGCTCATGTGCGCAGGCTTGAGGCGATCCGGCGCGCGACCGGTCGCGTGACGCCGACGGCAGCTGGACGATCGCGGCCGATCATCTGACCAGGGTCGGCGCCTACGAACGCGAAAAGTCCGACCGGCTGCCGGTCGTGATCGAGACCCTGTCGTCGCGCGCGCTCGACGACCTGCCCCGGCACAATGGCGCGACCTGGCTCGACCGCGATCTGGTCTCTGCTGACCCGATCAAGACCGAACGCGGCTTCGGCGCCGAAGTTCGTCGCGCCCTGCAACTGCGCCAGCAATGGCTGATCGAGCAGGGCCTGGCCGAGCCCGTTGGCGATAATTTGCGCTACGCGCCGGGCATGATCGAGACCTTGCAGCGCCGCGACGTAGCGCGGGTCGGTGCGCAGCTATCAAAAGAGCTGGGGTTGGCGTTCGTCCCAGCAACCGATGGAGCGCATGTCGAAGGCAAGCTCGCGCGCGCAGTTCAGGTCGGAGATAGCAAGTTCGCGATCGTGGAACGCGCGCGTCACTTCACATTGGTACCATGGAAGCCCGTGCTCGACCGGCAGTTCGGGAAGCAGGTTTCAGGGATCATGCGCGGCACGGGCGACATCAGCTGGACGATCGGGCGCAGTCGAGGGCTGGAGATTTGATCGGCGCGCGATGCGCTCGATTGCCGCTTGAGGCGTCGTAAAGTCACTGCTGGGTGGATGCGGGTAGACGTACTCTATCTCCATGAAGACCGCCAAAAACCGCCACCAGTTCTTTCTGCCCGATGCGCTTTCGCAGAGGCTCGAGACGCTTGCGAACAAGCCGGGCGCTTCAAAGACGGCGATCATGTCCGATGCACTGGCCGCCTGGATCGAGCGTGAGGGCGCCGCCGAGATCGATGCGAAGTTTGGGCCGAGGGTCGAACGGCTCGCGCGCATGCAGGCGCGAACAGACGAAAAAATCGACCTCCTCGTCGAAACGCTCGGCATGTTGATCAGGCACGAGATGATGATGGTCGCGCATCAGCCGGCGTTCAGCGACGAGACGCGGACGCTTGGTGCTGCAAAGTACGAGTCATTTACCGAGCTCGTTGGGAGGCGCATCGCGAAACGAACTGGCCTGCCTGTCGACAAAGCTTTGGCGGAAAGGAAGCCATGACCATCGCCATGAATGAACTTGCCGGCTGTGCCGAGCGAATGCGGCCGATCACGGTCCGAATTCACGAGGCATGTCGCATCACCGGCATTGGACGGTCCAAGATTTACGAACTCATCCAGTCGGGCGACATTGCCACAATAAAGGTGGGGACGATGACCCTGATCCCGGTGGTCAGCATCGAAGCATTTCTCACCGCGGCGAGCGAGAGTTGACGCTGCTTGGCGCGCCCAAATCAGAAATTACCCTGGCTCATGTTTTTTCCTAAAGCGGTCATGGAAACAAAGCCGCGCAACAGCTGGAATCGGTCTACGCTGACCGGTGCAGAGCGCCGCCTTCTCAAAACGCTTGTTGGATCACTGTTCGGGGGAGAACAGTCCAGTAGCCACCAATACCGCGATGGCTGCGCCAAAGATCTGCGACGCGATAAACATCGGCACATCGACAGGTGCAATCCCCGCGAAGCTATCTGACAGACTGCGAGCGATGGTAATCGCCGGGTTCGCAAAGCTGGTCGACGACGTGAACCAATAGGCCGCTGTGATATACAGCGCGACACTGGCAGGAACCCAGCTTGGACGATACCGCACCGTTCCGACGATCGTGAGAATCAGACCGAATGTAGCGACGGCTTCCCCCGTCCATTGCCCAAGCCCGGTTCGCACATGGGTCGAAAACTGGATGATCGGCACGTCGAACATGAGATGCGCGATCCACACGCCCGCGATACCGAAGCAGACCTGAGCAACGATGTAGGCGACGGCATCGCTCCAACTCAAATCGCGACGGGCGACGGCAACAAGGCTGACAGCCGGATTGAAATGCGCGCCGGAGATTGGGCCTAGCATCGTAATCAGCACGAACAGGATGGCGCCCGTAGCCATCGTGTTGCCCAGCAAGGCGACCGCGACATTCCCGCCCGCCAACCGCTCAGCCATGATCCCTGACCCGATGACGGTTGCGAACAGCATGGCGGAGCCAATCCCTTCCGCGAGAAACCGGCGCATGAGCGGCGCGGTCATCGGCAAGGCTCGGCAGGTTCGGCGATGGCCGCGAGGTGATCGGCTCCAGCGGGTGGGCGACCTTCGGATTTCCGCTCCGAATATCGGTCCGTTAGGTAATCGGTCCGGTCACGCGTCAGGAGCGTGAACTTGACCAGTTCCTCCATCACATCGACGACTCGCTCATACAGCGGCCCCGGCTTCATGCGTCCGTCGTTGTCGAACTCGGTATAGGCTTTCGGCACGCTCGACTGGTTCGGGATGGTGATCATCCGCATCCAGCGCCCCAGCAATCGCAGCGTGTTGACCGCGTTGAACGATTGGCTTCCTCCGGACACCTGCATGACTGCAAGCGTGCGGCCTTGCGTTGGGCGTACACCGCCGTTCTCAAGCGGTATCCAGTCAATCTGTGCCTTGATGATGCCGGTGATCGCGCCGTGCCGCTCTGGCGAACACCACACGTGCCCTTCGGACCACAGCGAGAGGGCGCGCAACTCGGCCACCTTCGGGTGATCGTTCGCGACGCTATCCGGGAGCGGTAAGTCGGCGGGATCGAACACGCGCGTCTCGCACCCCATCGCCTGCAAAAGCCGCTCCGCTTCGAGCACGAGCAACTTGCTGTAGGAGCGTTCGCGCAGCGATCCATAAAGCAGCAGGATGCGCGGCGGGTGCGTCGCTACCGGCTCGATACCGAGCGTTGCGGCGGTTGGACTGTCAAAAAACGGGGACGCGACATTGGGCAGGTCGTTCATGCGCGAACGACCTCTCCGTCCTCTTTCACGAAGTCCTGGGCGAGCGGCTTGGGCAGTATCTCAAGCACGACCTCGGACGGACGGCACAGTCGAACGCCCAGCGAGGTTTCGACCAACGGGCGGTTGATCAGGATCGGGTGCGCCATCATCGCGTCGATCAACGCTTCGTCGGTGAGGGTTTCATCTTCGAGACCGAGATCGGCGTAGGGCGTGCCCTTTTGGCGAAGGAGCGCACGCGGCGTGAGGCCTGCCGCCTCGATCAAATGCTCAAGCGTCGCGCGGTCGGGCGGCGTCACGAGATACTCAATCACAGTCGGCTCAATGTCCGTCGCACGGATCATCGCCAGCGTATTGCGCGAGGTGCCACAGGCGGGGTTATGCCAGATCGTCACGCTCATGCTTCGGCATCCTTGTGCGCGCCGATTTCTCGCAGGTGGTTGCGCAGAACCAACTCGTCGAGCGCATCGAACGGCAAGGCAGTGAACAGACTGATACGGTTCGACAACATCATATGCGCGCGTACAAACGCCGCGTCGACCTCCCCTTCCGTTCCTTCGACCGCTGCCGGATCGGGGACACCCCAATGCGCTGTCATCGGGTGCCCCGGCCAGATCGGGCAGGTTTCGTTGGCGGCATTGTCGCAGACGGTAAAAATGAAATCGAACTGCGGCGCGTCGGGCGTTGCGAACTCGTCCCAGCTTTTCGAGCGAAACTGGCTAACGTCGTAATTCAGCCGTTCGAGCAGGCGGATTGCTCCGGGATGCACCGTGCCCTTCGGCTGGCTCCCTGCGCTGTAGGCACGGAAGCGGCCAGCCCCGAGTTTGTTCAGTGTTGCCTCGGCCAGAATGCTCCGCGCCGAATTACCGGTGCAAAGGAACAGGACATTGAACACCCGCGTCATGCCGTCCCGCCTTTCAGACACCTGCTCCGCAACACAGCATCAGCCAGCGGCGCGCAAATCTCCGGCTGACCCGAACAACAGTCGTGGATGAGAAACTCCAGCAACTCGGTCATTTGCGTGTAGCGCGCCGTGTAGATCAGCGTGCGGCCTTCGCGCCGATTCTCGATCAATCCCGCGTTCGACAAGATGTTGAGGTTGGATGACAGCGTGTTCGGCGGCACGTCCAGCCTGCGGGCAATCTCTCCCGCCGCGATGCCCTCGGCTCCGGCCTGCATCAACATACGGAAAACCGAGAGCCGCGCGCCGTGAGCGAGCGACGAAAGGGCTGCAACTGCATCTTTTGGTTCCATGATTCGTCTTTAGAGGAAATGTCGCATTGAACAACGCAGACTAGCGCGTCAGTCGCGACCGACCGACTACCTCTGACCTTTCATCGCAAAGCGGAAGGTCCCCGACGCGCCAGCGGCAATCGTCTGTTCGCACTTGCCATCTGCGGCCGCGCTGAAAGGACAAGTCCACGCATCGCCCTCAACGGAAATAACGAGCGGCTTCCCCGGCGCTTTGTAGTCGCAGCTTCCGCGCTGAAGGTTGTTCATCGAAAAGACGACCGGCGCGATTCCCTTGGGGCCGAACTTATCCTCGTTGATGATGCCGTTCCTGATTTCAAACTTGCATTGAACCGTCCAGCGACCCTCGCCCGCGAGGGTCATCTTCATCGGGGCTGCCATCTTTGCGGTTTCCGCGAGCGATCCGCTCGAGGCGATAATCGCTGCGCATCCAGTCAGAACGCCAACCACACCCTTCAACATTCTTCCCTCCCTCATTGTCGAATCGACATTTCGAGAATAGATGAAATATCGAAGGATGCAATTCTGAGAGTGTGATTAGAGAGGGTGGCTTCACACGATGACGGTAGATCGGCATAGAATGATCGATGGCTTGCGGCGATCGATGGTTTCACCATTGTGGTTGCTCTGCATCCCTGCGGTGCTGGTCGCCCTCAGCTTCGTATTTCTCTGAAGCGGCCGACCTTAAACTATCGTGACGTCGGAAACGAAGTGACAGGCATCGGCTTCAGCAAAGCGAAAGCGGTCGTTCGTCCTATGATGAGCCGGCGCGGGTTCTGCGACGGCTCACAGCGATAGCGAAGAGCCTCTAGCGCAAGGCTGAACGCTCAAGATAACTGCAGCCGGCTCAGATACCGGCTGGTGGCCGCAGGCGCGTTTGCGGTGACTGAGGAACTATTG
Organism: Pseudomonadota bacterium; assembly: GCA_040388515.1. Classification (GTDB taxonomy): domain Bacteria; phylum Pseudomonadota; class Alphaproteobacteria; order Sphingomonadales; family Sphingomonadaceae; genus Sphingomonas_O. The sequence goes on from JAZKBQ010000010.1 coordinate 38,217, forward strand.
GCGAGAACGTTACTTGCCGGCAATGTCGATGTTGCTGTTTTGCGTTACAGCTTCGCACCGTAATGCAAATATGTGTTCCGTCGGGATATGCTAGCGCAATGACGCGATCAGCACTATTGCCGTGATGGTGGCGGCGCTAGGCGTCTTAAAACCGGCAGCGCCTTGCCCGATCTGGCGGTCGTGGCTCTCCTGGCAGGACGGGCGATTCGCGGCGGTTTGCAGATTAGTTGGCGGGCTCCGGGCGAATTGCGGCAAACTTAATCCGCTGGCAAATCCTCGACGCTTTCACGACCATGGTCATCGCCGACAGGTAGATGCTCCGATCCTTCGCCCGGCTCTTCCGGTGCAGAATCGGGATGTGCGTCGGGCGGGGAACTCGCCATCGTTTAACTCCCGTGCTGATCGCGTTGTTCGTTAAGACAACGACGCCATTTTGGCAGGCGGCAAGCCTGATTTTTCGCCCTTTGCTTCCAGCTCCGCTTTGCGCTTCGCCATTTTTTCGCCCAGCGCGTCCATGTCGACATCGGTCCGGCGACTTTGCGCGAACATTCCGCGCAACCACCGCTCTTCTTCCTGGACATGATGTTTGATGTCTTCTGATAGCACCTTGACCTTGGCATCGTAATAGCAATCGCTGGGCGTGGCCTTTGACAGATCGTTGATCCACATTTTCGCCCCGTCATGCTCGACGATCCCTTCATCAACGATCCCATCGTCGATTTTGGACCTAATCGCCGGGTAGAAAATTTCCTCCTCAATTTGCGTGTGGATCTTGAGCGCGGTGCAGATTTGCTCGACCAGCCTGGCCTTGGTGTCGGATCGGCGAGCTTTGTCGAACTGCGCAAAAAGGTCGTCGACTTTTCGATGGTCGGCTCTGAGGAGTTCGATCGCATCCATCGGTTGATCATCGGGCATCGTCTGTTTCCTCCGACTATTTGGGCCTAACTGTCGAAGAGACGGAAAGGTTCATTGGCGGAAGAAGGGTATTGGGACTTCGCCCATCATTTAATACGAGTCGGACTCACCTTCTGTTGCCGCGTCGCCGCACGCACGTCACCGGCGTTCACGTATGCGCTCGAATCATCTGGACCCTGCTCCTCCTAGCTGTGATGCTCGGCGCGTTCGGCACTCCTGTGGCCGCGGCGCTTTTGCCGCAGTCCACACAGACAACGCCTCAAAGTGCTGAGATCGTCTGCCAGAGTCAGATGGCGATAGGGAGGTATCGGAATCCCCCAGTGATGTTCCGGTTGGCCATCACCATCATTGTGCACATGCCATCGCGACTCGTTTTCCCGACCTTGGGCACCACGTCGTCTTTGCCGGAAGGGCGGTTTTTCCCGGCCGCCACTCGGTCGCTAGTTCCGCTCGCCCGGCCCCACCGACACAGCCTCCTTCCGCCTGATCCTCGTCGCCTGTGCGGACGCTTTCCCGTCTGTGCGCTACATTGGAGTCACGAGCAGACCATGCCCATTTCAATGCACTCAGCCTATTTGGCGAGTGCGCTGTTCATTTGAAGTAGAACTGCGCCGGCGGTTCCCGTTACGCTCGCAGATGCTCTTGCCAAAGGCGCAGAGGCATCGCCGCATCTCGCCCAAGCGCGCCCGAGTCGATGCGGGCGAGGGCCGCGCGCGACAAGCGGGGATCGGACCCAATCCCAAGGTCGGTCTTACCGTAGTAAACTTCGGCGGCACCGGCCCTACCGCGCGTTTCGTAGCATGGAAACGACGCTCGAAGTCAGTCAGAGGCTTGAATTCGGGGCAAGCGCCGCCCGCGGGATTCCGCCGCCCGTGCTGAGCGCGATGCCGCAGTTATAAGCCTCACGCGCGCAAAAGCCGTCCTGGCCCGCGATATTCGCGACGCCCACGCAGCGCTTCGTGCAGCCGCTGGCCGCGCAGTGTTGGCCGAAAATAAGTCAGCCAGCCATTCCAGTTGCGCTTTAACGAGCTGATCGTCAGCGTGCGCGGCGATGTCGCGATCAAGCTCCATGGTGACGATCTCGACAAGATGAGCGCGAGCGCCGCCAACATCGTCAACTTGCTCAGGAGTATCCTGAGCGCCGCCGACACCAAGGCCGAGCAGACCAGCGGGTCGCCAACGCTCGATGTCCGCTTCAACCGTGCGTCGACGGCGCGTTCCGGGCTGTCGATCAAGGAGGTGGCTGACACGCTTGCGGCCGCAATGGGCGAGCGCGAAGCGGGCCTCGTCTTCGAGGGAGATCGGCGCTTCACTGTTGCCGTGCGGGTTCCAACGGCAACACGCGACGGTCTTGATGCACTCCGCAGCCTGCCCGTCTTGCTGCCGATGAAGGCAGGCGAATGTCGCGGCTCGATCCCGCTCGCCCAAGTCGCAATTCCGGTTCAGTGAAGGGTTGATCCAAATCAGCTGCGAGAACGGCAAGCGGCGTGTCGTGATCCAGACCAACGTCCGCGGCCGCGACATCGCATCGTTCGTCCCCGAACACTGCCCAAGGTCGCGTCGTCGACAGGTTCCTATCTCGAGTGGGGCGGACAGTTCGAGAATTTGCAGGCTGCCTCCGATCGACCGGCGATTGTCGTGCCCATCTGTTTCACAGCGATCTTGCATTGCTTCACATAACACTGGGTAGCTTCGGGCGTGAGTTCTCGGTGTTTGCGGCGGTTCCGCTGGGCCTTGCGGGCGGCGTCTTTGCGCTTCTCCTGACCGGCATTTTAATCTCCGTATCAGCGGCGGTTGGCTTCATCTGCCTCGCGGTGTCGGGGTCCTCAACGGCCTCGTCGTAACGACCGCGATCCGAGAGGAACTCGACGATGGGGTCGAGCTCGAACGCGCCATCATCGTCGGCACTTACTAGAGCGTCAGGCCGGTCATCATGACGGGATTCGTGCCCGTCATTGGCTTTGTACCGATGGCGCTGGCGCATGGGACGGGTGCCGAAGTCCAGAAGCCGCTTGCCACAGTCGTCATCAGCACGTTGATAGCGGCAACATTCTTCACGTTCCTTGTCCTTTCCGCGACTACCCGGGTTGTGCTCGAGCTGGGAGAAAATGGCGCGCGAGGGGGACGAGCGGCAAAACCGCTGTTCCCGTGACCGCCTTATAGGAAAACTTATGTCCAATGAATGAAGCTACTATGCATCAATACCGACGAAGCTGCATATTTAGGCGACCGGAACTGTTCGAGGTCATCGCGATTCATACACGCGATGCCAAAATGGCGGGCGCGACAGTCTCGCTGGCGTTGCTTGATTCGGGCGTAGCGCCCGTCAGCAACGACGACATCTGCCGGAGGATGAGCTTTCGCTTGTGATCGAGATCGTCGAGAAGCGCGCGTTCGAGATTTTGCAGCGAGCCAGTCTGATGTCGCAGGTATTGGCCTTATCACAACTGAGGCGGTCGAGGTCCTGTTTCCGCTACCGTCGGAGTTGGCGAATGGAAAAGGTGAAAGATGACGGCATTCGCACTGCCTTCTGCCGCTGCGGCGGCCATGACGTCTTCGTCTTTGCCGGGGACCTGGAGCGTAGGCGAAACGAGGAACTGTGCAAGCGGCCCGGCCTGGGTATTTCTCGCCGACGACTATTATGTGAAGGTGCACATGCCCGACAAAAGGGCCGTTCGCGACTGGCGTTGGCGCGATGAAGGAACGTCCATTGCCTATATGCACAGCTATATGCGATTTTCCGACAGCCTGACTGCTAACAATATGAAGTGTCTCACCATCGTCGAGCGCACCGCCGACAAGCTGGTGAGACGAAACTATCGTGGCGGCGCGCGTGTTTCACCGTTGTCCAGTCGGCACCTTAAGAGCCCCGCCGGGCGGAGGTGAACACTGATGTGGAAAGGCAGTAACAATGGCCTCTGAAGTGCCCGTCTCCGCCGTCGCGACGCCGCCTTCGATGCGGCAGTTCCTGACGTTGCTCGTCTTGGCGGTCGCCGCCACAATTCCGGCGTTGTTGCTGCGGATCGAGGGCTGGCGCCCTGATCCTATCCTCGACGCGGCGTTATTCGGTGTGGCCATTCTTGCGGCTGGTTTCATGTTGTCGTGGGGTGCGGAGGCAGCTGAAAAGCGCATAAGCGCGGGGTTGATCGTCGCGCTGGTCGCGCTGATCACTGTGCTCCCCGAATATGCTGTCGATTTCTACTACGCCTATTCGGCCGGGGCCGACCCCAATTCGAACTACGTTCACTACGCCGCTGCAAACATGACCGGCGCAAACCGGCTCCTCGTCGGACTGGCGTGGCCCCTGCTGGTGCTGCTGCACTGGCGACGGACGCGCAATCGCGCGATCGAACTGCGCCCAGCCAACCGCGTTGAAATTCTGTTTTTGCTCCTGCCGAGCATCTACGCGTTCACCATCCTGTTGAAAAATGCGATCAGCATCGTCGATACGATTGTGCTCGTCACCCTTTTCGGCCTTTACGTGTGGCGCGCGAGCATCAAATCGGGTGACGAAGCTGCCGACGATGACGACGAACCCGGCCCCGCAGCCGCGCTGGGCCTGTTGACACCCGGCAGACAATGGGCGGCGATGGGCGCGCTCACAATCGTTGCTGCCGGCGTGATCCTCTCGTCGGCTGAGCCTTTTGCCGAGGCAATGGTCGATTCCGGACGTGTGCTCGGCTTCGACGAGTTTCTATTGATCCAATGGTTAGCGCCGCTGGCGAGCGAAGCACCCGCAGTCGCCATCGCCGTTCTGTTCGTGCTTTCCGGGCGGTCAGAGACTGGTCTTGCAACAATGATGTCCGACAAGATCAACCAGTGGACGTTGCTCGTCGGGATGCTGCCGCTGGCGATGAGCTTTGGGGCCGGGGCGCTGACCGCTTTGCCGCTCGACACCCGCCAGCACGAGGAGTTTTTCCTTACGGCGGCACAGTCGCTATTCGGGATCGCGCTGCTGCTTCGCTTACGGCTATCACTCAGCGCGGCGGCGGCGCTGGCCGCGCTGTTCGTCGTGCAGGTCGTGATTGCGGTGAGCTATCAGGGCGACGAGGCGACGACCGTGGCTAGTCTAACGATCGTGGCTTGGGCCTATATCGCGCTGGCTGCCGTTATCTTCGCAATGAATCTTCCGGCGATACGCGCGCTGTTCGGTGGCGGAAAGCTCGGCAACAAGGGTTTAACTGAATGAGCGAAAGTCAAAGCCACGACCATGCTGGTCACGATCATGGTGCTGGCGGTCACAGCCATGCCGGTCATTCGCACGCGCCAACGAGCTTTGGGCGCGCTTTCCTGATCGGCACGATCCTCAACATCGGTTTTGTTGCGATCGAGGCTGGCTATGGCATCGCGGCCAACTCGGTCGCGCTACTTGCCGATGCAGGGCATAATCTGTCGGACGTGCTCGGCTTGCTCGTGGCCTGGGGCGCCGCAACGCTTTCGAAGCGTCGTCCGACCGCCAATTACACCTATGGATTGCGGCGCTCGTCGATCCTCGCAGCGCTGTTCAACGCTGTATTTCTGCTGATCGCGATCGGTGCGATCGCTTATGAGGCGCTTGGCAGAATCGCCGTTCCGCAGCCTGTCGAAGGCATCACGGTCATCATCGTCGCGTCGGTCGGGATTGTCATTAACGGAATTACCGCCTGGCTTTTCGCGAGCGGTCGCAAGGGCGACATCAACATTCGCGGCGCTTATCTCCACATGGCTGCCGACGCTGCCGTTTCGGCAGGGGTCGTGGTCGGGGGTCTCGTCATTCTTTATACCGGATGGCTGTGGATCGATCCCGTCATTAGCCTCGTCATCGTCGCCGTCATCCTCGTCGGCACGTGGGGGCTGCTGCGCGATTCCGTGGCGATGTCGCTCGATCGCGTGCCCACGGGGATTGCGCCGGAAAAGGTGGGGCGAGCTCTGGAGGCGTTGCCAGGCGTGTCGCGCGTTCACGATTTGCATATTTGGTCGATGAGCACGACCGAAGTGGCGCTAACAGCGCACCTCGTTATGCCGACGGGCGTACCGGGGGACGGCTTTTTCCAGAGCACGAGCAAGATGCTTCGCGATCAATTCGCAATCGGTCACGCAACGATTCAGGTCGAGCGTGATCAGGAGGCCTGCGAATTGGAACCCGATCATGTCGTCTGACCGGGCCTTGATCATTGGGACGACCGAAATCGCGTTGACCGGACTTGTTCCGATGCGCGTGGCAAATAGCGCAATTCGCGGATGGTGGCGGGCCCAAGGCGGCACCGGACCGACCGGAATGCGTGATGCTTTGTGAGGGCCGCACGTCATGATTTTGTTAAGATCGATTCTGGTCGGCGCAGCGATGTCGCTGCTCGTCTCATATCTGTTGAGCGCCCAGGAACAGACCCACTGGGACTTGATTGCAATTCTCGATTTTCAGGTCAGCGGCCACGTCATTCATTGGTCATAGCCGGTCTTTGCTTTCGCTACGATCGCCGTGTGGTTGATGCAAAAGGTCACGCAGACATGACGAATAACGGCATCATCGAACGGTGAGTCGCCGCTGCGAGATGCTTCCCGACGCTAGACGTCCAGTTCGATCGCGACGCCATCGCACGTTACGGCCCGTCGCTCGGCGAAGTCACCGATACGGTCGCTGCGGTGATGGGCGGATGCGAGGCGGGCATTGTGTTCGAGGGCGACCGCCGTTTCAATATTGTTGTGCGGCTGCCCAATGCGGTTCGCAATGACCTTGATGCGGTCGGCGCGATCTCGGTACTGCTACCGGGCGAAGGCAATCACACTACCATCCGGCTCGCGGCGGTGGCGCGGTTCGGCTTGTCCGAAGGTATCAACCAGGTCAGCCGCGACAATGGCAAGCGGCGCGTCGTCCTGCAGGCGAACGTGAGAGGCAGCGATCTCGGCATCTTCGTAAACGCGGCGCGTGCCATGCGGGGCATGACCATGCCAAGAGTCGACACGCGGGGCATAGCCATGCCGGACATAGCCACGCACCCGCCAGCTTCGGTCGCGCCTTCCTGATCGGAACCGTCCTCAATATCGGCTTTGTCGCGATCGAGGCGGGCTATGGCTTTGCCGCCAACTCGGTCGCGTTGCTTGCCGATGCCGGACATAATCTCTCCGACGTGCTGGGCTTGCTGATAGCCTAGGGCGCGGCAACGCTTTCGAAGCGACGTCCGTCGCAACATTTACACCTATGGCCTGCGCCGAACGTCGATCCTCGCAGCGCTGTTCAACGCAGTGTTCCTACTCGTCGCCATCGGCGCGATTGCCTTCGAGGCATTGGACCGCATCGCCCAGCCACAACCCGTCGAGGGCGGCACCGTCATGGCGGTCGCCGCAGTCGGAATCGTCATCAACGGCATCACGGCATGGCTGTTTGCCAGCGGACGCAAGGGTGACATCAACATTCGCGGTGCATTCCTGCACATGGCGGCGGACGCGCTGGTGTCAGCTGGCGTCGTCATATCGGGATTCGCAATTTTGCGGACAGGCTGGCTCTGGCTCGATCCGGCAACCAGCCTTGTTATCGTCGCTGTGATCCTTCTTGGCACCTGGGGCTTGCTGCGTGACTCCGTGAATATGTCGCTCGACCGCGTGCCTGATGGGATCGCCCCGCGCGATGTCGAGGCGGCGCTGGTTGCGCTCCCCGGCGTATCGCTCGTTCACGATCTGCATATCTGGTCGATGAGCACGACCGAGATTGCGCTGACCTGTCACTTGGTCATGCCGGGCGGCTGCCCCAACGTTGCCTTCCTGCACGATGCCAGCACGATGCTCAAAGCCAAGTTCGACATCGGACATTCAACGATCCAGGTCGAACGCGACAACGACGAATCCTGTGTGCTCGAGCCCCAGGACGTCGTATGATCGGAACATTCGCCTACACGCTGATCCCGGTCGTCGCGGTCCTGATCGGGGCAATCGTTGCCGTACTGCGGAAACCCGGTCCAGCGCTGGTCAGCGCCATCCAACATTTGGCCGCGGGCGTCGTCTTTGCCGCTGCCGCCGTCGAGATATTGCCGCAGATCATGCACACGGCATCGGTGCCCGCGACCTTCATCGGCGGCGTCGCCGGGGTGGCATTGATGCTGACGATCAAATCGCTCGAAGATCGCTGGCACGGACCGGCGGGATTGTTGAGTGCTGTCGGCATCGACATCTTCATCGACGGGCTGGTTTTGGGCCTCGCCTTTCTCGCGGGCGCAAAAGCGGGATTGTTGCTGACCATCGCATTGACGCTCGAAGTGCTGTTTCTCGGATTGACAGTGACTGACGCGCTCGGCGAGGCGATCCGCTCGAAACTCAAGATCGTCGCGCTTTCCGGCGGTCTTGCGCTGCTCCTGCCACTCGGCGCTTTAGCGGCAACGCCGGTCGCCGCGCTGTCCGCGGCGATTATCGCGGGGTTCCTGACCTGCGGCCTGATGGCACTGCTTTACCTCGTCACCGAGGAGCTGCTGGTCGAGGCGCACGAGAAACCCGACAGCCCGCTGATCTCCGCAATGTTTTTCGTCGGTTTCCTCGGCCTGCTTTTGGTCGAGGAAGCGATCGGATGACGGTCGCCCGTCCAGCAAACTGGCGGAAGCGTTGGGACGCGGCGGCGGAGGAGGCATTGCGAGCTCGGCTCGCGCGCCGCGAGCCGCTGTCGATGATTGCCGCCGCGATGGGACGGACCAACCACGCCATTCGCGGGCGTACTGCATCTGGTTGTCCCGCACACAGCGCGCACGTGGCGCGAGAGCGTGCGGCGGGGTTAGCTGGTGAGCCATCCTTTGCCACTTCTTGAAAGTCGTAGCTGCCCTGAAATCTTGCTATTTCTGGATTGGATTTGCGGTGCGTCTTGCCATCGCTTCGGTAAAGTTGTGCTGACAGCATCGACCCTCTCACATAAATCTGAGCGAACGACCGATTTAGTGTTCTCGGAACGACTCCCTGGATGATCGTTTTGTTGGTGGGAGTGGCCGAACGTCATTGTCCACATGATGTCGCTAACTCTCGCGATTTCCGAAAACCGTCAGTCTGCAACGACCACTCCCGGTCACCTCCTCTAAGCGGCGTTGTCCGCTGAAATCCGCCCTTTTCCGAACGACTTGTTGGTGCTAATGATGGTCTTGGCGATTTTCCATTTGGGATTCAAAAGGGAAATCAGCTGCTTAGGTGCCTGAAAAGAGTGTTCTTCTGGCACCATTCACCTGTTCGCGAATGTGCGCGACAGGTGATCTCCCGATCAGCTTGACCCGGCGACCGTGTTGCGAAACGATCACGCCAGGCGGGGTCGGAGAGCGAGATGGATCGACGGCAGTTTCTGGCAAGTGCCGCGTCGCTGGGCGTGATCGGCGTCTGGGCAACTCGATCGGCTGCAGCTCCGTCGTGCACGGGCTGGCGTGAACAGCGCGCGCTGTATCCCCAAGGCGTCGCGTCAGGCGATCCGGACGAACATAGCGTCATATTATGGACCCGCAGGCCGTTCGATACTGGCGAGCGGCATACGCTGACCGTCGAAGTCGCGCTGGACGCTGAGTTCCACCGCGTCGTCGCGGCCGCACGCGTGCCCGTGCTGGCCGTCGCCGACTGGACATGCCGTGCGCTTGTCGGCGGCCTCTTGCCCGCGACGACTTACTGGTACCGCTTTACGGACGACAGCGGAGCGGGCAGCCGGGTGGGGCGCACCATTACGGCACCCCGCCATACCGACGGCCGTCCGGTCAGGTTCGCTTTCGTGTCCTGCAACAGCGTCAATGAAGGCGCGCAGAATGCCTATCGCCGGATGATCTGGGAGGACGAACGTGCGGCCGCCGACCGCAAGCTGGGGTTCGTGCTGCACCTGGGCGATTTCATCTACGAAGTGGTCGAATATCCGGAAGAAGTGCCGCATCGTTACGCCCGCACGGTCTACGACCTCGGCCACATTCCCGACGCACGCAAGGTCGGCAATTTCTATGTCCCGACCAATCTCGCGGGTTATCGCCACGTCTATCGTGCGCATATCGACGACCCCGATATCCAGGACGCACGGGCGCATTTCCCGTTCGTGTGCATCGGCGACAATCACGAATTCTCGTGGCAGGGATGGCAGAGTTTCATCAAATATGGTGGCAAGGTCGAACCCGCGCAGCCGCTGCGCGTCGCCGCCAACCAGGCGTGGTGGGAATATGTCCCGTCGCGCGTCCGCAAGGCTTCGGGTTCTGGACTGGATCAGTTCGGACCGCCCGCGGTGGCGAAAGCGCCGATCGACACGTTCGACGATCACGGCTTCGGTGCCGAGGCTAACAATCGTGCCGCGGTCGGCAGCATGACCGCCTATCGTGCGATGCGATATGGCAAGCACGTCGACCTGATCCTGACCGATCACCACAGCTACAAGATGGCGGACCCGACCGACCGGCCCGAAGCGGCGCCGCTCGATTCCGGGGTATATCCCGTTCTTCCGCAGGAATGGATGGAGATCGTCGACGGTGGCAGGGACTATGCTGGCGGCAAGCCGCCCGCGACCATTGCGGTCGGGGACAAGACGATCCCCAATTTTCGGAAGGACGAGCCAGCATTTACGGTGCTGGGACGCGAGCAGAAGGCCTGGCTGAAGGATCGGCTGAGCACATCCACCGCTACCTGGAAAATATGGGGCGTAACCAACGGACCGCTCGATATGCGAACCGACCCGCAGAACCTTCCTGCGGGACTGGTCGAGGCGCCGTGGCCGGGCAAGGGCTACGGCACCTTCGGAAGTGGCGATTTCAGCGGCGCGTTCGCCGAGCGTGCGGAAATTTACGACCTGGTCCGCGACCGGAAGATATCGGGGTTTGTCACGGTCTCGGGCGATCGCCACAGTTTCTGGGCCGGCTATGCGGCGCCGGCCTTGCCGCCAGCGGCGTTCAATCCGGTGGGGGTCAGCTTCATCACCGGGTCTATTTCGGCACCGGGTCTCGGCGAGGCAGCGGAATATATGAAGCCATCTGCCCTGTTGCCGCTGTTCGTGCGCAAGACGACGGGCGCCGCGCCAGAACACACGATCAACCTGACGCTCAAGCGGGGGGTGCGTAGCGCACTCGAATATGCTGCGAGCGGCGATATCGCGAAGGCACGTGCTGTCACCAATCCGGATGTCGCGCCGCATCTGGCCTTCGTCGATATGGCCGGGCATGGCTATACCGTTGTCAGCGCCGGGCCGGATGCGATCGACACCGAAATCGTATGCATCGTCCGCCCGATCGCCCGGGCGAACACGCCTGACGGCGGCCCGCTTCGCTATCGGGTCTCGCACCGTGCACGCATGTGGCAGCCCGGTAGACCGCCGAAGCTGGAACAGAGCATACTGGAAGGGGAGGCGAAGCTATCGATCTGATGGCTCGGCTCTCCGCCTCGCCATACTCGTAAAGCCCGCCTTCTCGACCATAAAAAATATTTTGCCATGGCGGGGCGGGAACGGGGCATTAGGCTTCGAGGTTCTGGCAACGATACCGTCCGTGACGTGTCCGCCACATCAATTGTTTTGACGACAGGATAACAGAAGCTCGCTCTCGCACAGGAGAACACCCGTGACCGCGATAACCTTCCCGTCCAGCGACCTGTTTTCGATTATCACGACACATGACCGCCGCCGCCCCTCCCCGAGCTGGCGGGTGTTATTCAATCTGCCGGTATCCGGAGATGCCAACGTCGACTTTGCCGCCGACACGCTGGCCGAACGAAACCAGTGGGCAGCGCGCCTCGACGACGCGGTGTTGCGGGCGGAGCGGCCTGTCCTGCTGGTCGCGAGTGAGGAAAGTTGCTTTGCCACCGCGTGGTGGGCGCGGCTGTCGCCCAGTTCCTACGTATCGCGCGTGGCGGGGGCTCTGCTGTTCAACCCTCTTGCGCGTCGTGAGTCCGTCGATGCGGATGACAAATTCGCATCGCCGGATAGTCCATTGCCTTTTCCCACCGCGATCGTGGGCCGGATTGCGAAGCAGCATGATCTGGAAAGCCGGCTTGCAATGCTCGCCGATGGCTGGGGCAGCGGAACGCTCAGCGTTGCGCCCCACGGCCGGTCGCGGATCGGCCGCCAGAACTGGCGCAAGGCGCATGCGTTGCTCGTCCACGCCACGGAACGACTGGTCGAACGCCGCATGCGCGTTGCCGATGCATTGGGAATTCCCGCCGACTAGGCGGGCTCCGCCTGTTCCAATACTGCGTTCAAGACCGGGCCAGCCTCAGTCCGCACGAGCCAGTCGGGGCTTACGTCTGCAAAGAGCACGCGCCCGCCCCGTCCGAATACGATGACAGTCGGTTGCGGTAGTTCCCAGCTGTACGTGCCGACGGTTTCGCCGATCCAGCCCGGACCTTCGCCGCCCGCGCGTGACGCAGCATTCGCCGAATAGGTGATGCCGAGTTGGCGCGCGAGATGGTTGTCGCGGTCGGACGCGACGGTGAAAGTCAGTCCCTGACGGTCCCGGATGTCGACCAGCCGTTCGGGAATTTGGGGGCTTACAGCGACCAGCCGGACGCCGAGCTTCTTAAGTTCGGGCCACAAGGCGCGTTCATAATAGGGCAGGGCGATGTTGCAGGCGGGACAGCCGGCGAAACGGAAAAATACCAGGGCGGCCGGACCGTCTGGGGCCAGTTCATCGCGCGTAATCTGGCCACCATCGACGTCGGCCAGCGTGAATTCCGGCAGGATATCGCCCACGGCCACGGTTTGAGCCGGGTCGAACTGTTCCACCAGTTCGCGGCGCTGATCGACATTGACCTGCAGCCGGGCAGGGGGCCAGGTGCGCACACGCTCTTCATGCAACGCGCCGAGCAATGCTTTCAGCGTTTCAGCCATAAATCATTCTCCGTTAAAGGTGCCGCCGCGGCGATGCGCGGCGGCGAAATGGATCAGGCGGCCTTGCGGACGCGGTGCGGGATGTCGTCGCTCGCGATCAGCACGCGATGCATCTCGCGCGGGAAGTCGCCATAATCGCGCACGGCATAGTGCAGGCCGGCGCGGTTATCCCAGAAGGCTACCGATCCCTTGCGCCAGCGGAACCGGACACTGTGTTCTGGCCGCTTCACTTCTTCGTAGAGCCGCGCAATCAGGGCGTCGCTCTCCGCACGGTCGAGGTCGACGAAGCGGGGCTTCAAGCTGAAGTTGATCCAGAAGATGTCTTCGCCGGTTTCCGGATGCGTGCGGATCGCGGGGTGGGAGACGAGTGGATAGATCTCCCCAGCGCGGGCGAGCGCGGACTGGAAGTCGTGCACGACATAGAGATCGTCGATCTTGGCGCGCAAATCTTCGGGCAGGCCGCGCAGGATCGATCCGCCATCGGCCCAGATCGTGTCGCCGCCTACATCGGGGATATGTTCGGCACGCAGGACCGCGCCAAGTACTGGGTTCAGGCGCCAGCTGGTGTCGGTATGCCAATGGTTCTCGCGCACGTCGTATTTCTTGAAATCGACTGCGGCGATCGGCTGGATGATGCGGTGGCTCTGCAGGCCGCCCGACGGGTGGGCGTAGAGTTCGCCGAAGTTCTGCGCGAAGGCGAGTTGCTGGTCGCGGTCGATATTCTGGTCGCGGAAGAACAGCACCTTGTGGCGCAGCAGCAGCGCGTAGAGTTCGTCACGAACGCCGCGATCGAGCGGCTGGCCGAGGTCGACGCCGGAGACCTCGGCGCCGATGGTCGGGGTCAGCTGTTCGATGGTGAGCGTGCCGGTCGATGGCGCGTCGGCGGCGGGGCGGGTGAGTGTTTCGGTCATGGGATAGTCCCTCGATGAAGGTGGGGGACCGGAGAATTAGGCGAGCGGGGCGGACGGCGACCAACGACAATCCCGCATAAGCTGTCGAGAAATTCCGATAGGTCAGATGTCGCGGATCGCCTCGATCGCGAGTTCGGCAAGGTGTCCCGCGGTCTCGCCGCTGCGGTCGCCCACCAGGATGCACGACACATCGGGAAGGGCCGGGAGCAGGCCCGACGTCAGTTCGGGCAGGTCGCGCAGGAACAGGCCGGTACGGCTGGTGATGCCGAGGCCCGAGGCGACGGCAGCGCGCAGCGTCGAGAGATTGGGTGTTTCGACCGCGATCCGCCAAGGGCGGCCGGCGGCGTCGAGTGCGGCGATGGCGGCCTCGCGGAATCGGCAGGGCTTTTCGAGGACCGCGAGGGGGATTTCGTCCTTTTCGACCAGCGCGTCGTTGCCGAACCATAGCGAAGGTGCCGTGCGCACCGCGTCACGGTCGCCGGGCGCGGCATAGCCGATGGCGAGGTCGAGCTGCCCCTTGCCGATCAGTTCGACCAACTCCGCAGTCCCGGCCACGCGCGCGAAGATCTGCACATCGGCGTTGAGATCGGCAAAGCGTGCGAGCAGGCCAGAGAGCAGCAGGTCGGCGAAGTCCTGGACCATGCCGATCCGCACTGGCCCAGCGAAGCGCCCGGCACTCACACGAACCAGCGCCTCGTCATGAAGTGCCAGCAGGCGGCGGGCATAGCCGAGCAGCATGTCGCCCGCCGCGGTCAGCGCGAGCCGCCGCCCCTCGCGCAGGAACAGGGGTTGCTGGACCAGTTCCTCGAGTCGCTTGACCTGAAGGCTGAGCGCGCTTTGCGTGACGAATACCTGGTCGGCGGCGCTCAGCATCGACCCAGAGTCGACGATCGCGACAAAGCTGCGCAGCATGTTGGTCGGCAGATGTACGGGCATTGTCCGTCCCTAATCCCTCGGGTTTGCGCACTGACTGCAGATCGGCTTTCAGCGGCTAAAGCGTTTCTGCGGTCGGCGCTTCGTTTCCAGAATTAATTCAGCGTTTTCAAATTGATGGCGCTCTAAAAAAGCCTCACTCATAGATCATACAAGATAATCTCTATTGAATTGATGGGGATTTGGTCAACCCTTGGGGACATGACCGAACGAACCACCCGCCGACCCTGGCTCCAGTCCCGCTGGCTTTCGCCGATCGCCCTGCTTCTCGCCTGGGAAGCGGCATCGCGGCTGGGCGTCATCCCGACGCACACACTGGCCGCACCATCGACAGTGCTGGCGACGATGGCGGGCATGATCGTTTCGGGTGAATTGCCCTCCAGCCTGCTTGTCTCGTTCGGCCGGGCCGGTCTCGGCCTCGCCATCGGCATCTCGCTCGGCCTCGTTCTCGGCCTGTTCGCGGGCCTGTCACGCCGCGGCGAGGCGCTGGTCGATCCGCTGATGCAGGTGAAGCGCACGATTCCTGTCGTGGCCCTCGCGCCGCTGTTCATCGTCTGGTTCGGCATCGGCGAGACACCGAAGGTCGCGCTGATCGCGTTTGCCACTGTCTTCCCGGTCTATCTTAATCTCTACAACGGCATTCGCGGTGTCGACAAACGCCTGCTGGAAGGGGCCAAGAGCTTCGGCCTCAACCGCCTGCAGCTCATCGTCCACGTCATCCTGCCCGGCGCGCTGCCGTCGCTACTCGTGGGCCTGCGCTATGCGCTGACTATCGCGGTCATCGTGCTGGTCGTCGCCGAACAGATCAATGCGAGCGAGGGCCTGGGCTTCCTCATCAACAACGCTCGCGACTTCATGCGGACCGACATCATCGTCGTCTGCCTGATGGTCTACGCGCTGCTCGGCCTGTCCGCCGACCTGATCGTCCGTTCCATCGAAAACCGGGCGCTCGCCTGGCGTCCCAAACTGATCGAGGCCTGATCATGACCATCGCCTATTTCCCCGGTGTCAACGAACCCACGTCGCTCGTCCGCCTGCGCGGTTTTCACCGCAGCTTCGGCAGCAACACCGTTATCGAGGCGCTCGACCTCGACATCGCGCCCGGCGAGTTCGTCGCCCTGCTCGGCCATTCGGGCAGTGGCAAGACGACCCTGCTACGCACGCTGGCCGGCCTCGATACCGCGCAGGGACAGGATGTGACCATCCCGTCCGCCCGCGCCGTGGTGTTCCAGGATGCCCGGCTGCTGCCGTGGAAAAAGACGTGGAAGAATGTCGCGCTCGGCCTGTCCGGTCCCGATGTCCGCACCCGTGCCGAAGCGGCGCTGAGCGAAGTCGGGCTGTCGCACCGCATGGACGCCTGGCCGCTCACCTTGTCGGGTGGCGAGGCACAGCGCACTGCGCTCGCCCGCGCGCTCGTCCGCGAACCGAAGCTGTTGCTGCTCGACGAACCCTTCGCGTCGCTGGACGCGCTGACCCGGTTGCGCATGCACGAACTGGTGCTGGCCCTGTGGCGCGCGCATCGCCCCGCGGTGCTGATGGTGACGCACGATGTCGACGAGGCGATCGCGCTCGCTGACCGCGTGCTGGTGCTGGAGCACGGACGTATTGCTGCGGAGGAGCGGATCGAGGCGCAGCGAGGACAACGGGCAAATACCGTGCGCGACCTGCGCCGTCGCCTGCTCGGTCACCTCGGCGTGCATTCACAGAACGGGACCTATTCGGACGCCATCGTGGGCGATACCGCAAAGCTGGAGGCCGCACAATGAACGCGGCAACGGCATTCCTCACGCGCCCCACAGGCATCTCTCGGTTCTACGACTTCATCGGCGAATTGCGCGTCCTGCTGGGTGATACGCGGATCGAGAGCGAAATCCTGGCGCGGGGCGGCCGCCTTCTCGGCGACCTCGTCAGCAACGACGACTGGCTGCCCGAAGCCTACGCCCAGCCCTCGCCGGAACGTTACCAGCAATATTTGCTGTACCGCGATCCGCGCGGACGCTTTTCGATCGTCAGTTTCGTCTGGGGGCCGGGGCAGGCGACGCCTGTACACGACCATCGGGTCTGGGGCCTCGTCGGCGTGTTGCGCGGCGCGGAGCTGACCGAAAATTTCGGGTTCGATGATGAGGGTGCGTTGCGCTCCGCCGGCCCGGCCCATCGGCTGGACGTGGGGGCGGTCGAAGCCTTCTCGCCCCGCGTGGGCGACATCCACCGCGTCGCGAACGCCCATGACGACCGAGTCTCAATCAGTATCCATGTTTATGGTGCGGACATCGGCGCGGTGGAACGTGCGACCTATGACCGTGCCGGCCAGCCCAAGACGTTCATTTCAGGCTATGCCAACCAGCCGGTGCTGGTCGCATGACCGGATCGCTCAAACCGCAAGAGGTCCGGGCGGCGCTGATCGCGCGTGACGAGATCGCGTTGATCGACCTGCGCGACGAACATGACTTCGCATCCGGCCATCCGCTGTTCGCGAGCCAGTTGCCGCCTGAGCGGATTGCGATCGAAGCGCCGGCCCGCCTGCCACGCAAGGACGTACCCGTCGTCCTCTACGACAATGGCGAGGGGCGCGTCGCCGACGCCGTCCGTCAATTCGAGGATCTGGGCTATACCGATGTCCGCACGCTGGCCGACGGCCTCGCGGGATGGAAGGTCGCGGGCTACGAGGTCTTCGAAGACGTCAACAGCTATTCGAAAGCGTTCGGCGAACTGGTCGAGCACCGGCGCGCGACGCCGTCGCTTGCCGCGCCCGAGGTGCAGGCACTGATCGACGACCGCGCCGATATCGCCATCCTCGATGCGCGCCGGTTCGACGAATATGCGACCATGAGCCTGCCGGGCGGGATAAGCGTGCCGGGTGCCGAACTGGTACTGCGCGCATCGGCGATCGCGCCCGATCCCGACACGACGATCATCGTCAATTGCGCGGGGCGGACACGCAGCATCATCGGCGCGCAGTCGCTGATCAATGCGGGCTTGCCCAATCGTGTCGTGGCCCTACGTAACGGAACGATCGGCTGGACTCTCGCGGGGCAGACGCTGGCACATGGCAGCGCCGAACGCTTTCCCGACGTTCCCGATGACGCCGATGCTCGCAGCCGCGCGCGCAACGTCGCCTATCGTGCGGGCGTCAAACAGATCGATGCGGCCGAACTTGCGCACCTTTCCGCCGATGCGCGGCGCACGCTCTATCGCTTCGATGTGCGTACGCCGGAGGAATACGCCCTCGGGCACGTCCCCGGCTTCCGCTCGGCGCCCGGCGGGCAGCTGGTGCAGGAGACCGACCATTTCGCGCCGGTTCGGGGCGCCCGCATCGTCCTGTCCGACGATCGCGGCGCGCGTGCTGACATGACCGCATCGTGGCTCGCGCAGCTCGGCTGGGAAACCTACGTCCTGACCGGCGGCGATCTCGGCGACACAAGTGTCGACACCGTCCCGCCGCGCGGGCGGCAGGGCCGCTACCGCCGCCCTTATGAGGGCACCGACAATCCCGCCGCCGCGATGCAGGCCTATCTCGACTGGGAATACGGCCTGGTCGACCAGCTCGCCCGCGACGGCACCCACGGCTTTTTCGTCATCTGAACCCCCACAGGAGTAATCCAATGCCAGTCAAGTTCATCGGCTACATCGGCTTCAACAACGAAAGCGAAATTCATGGGACCCGCCAGCTGCGCCCGCTCGACAAGGACTATGTCGAGGCGGCGGCGCGTGCGCAGGAAGAGGGCGGGTTCGACCGCGTCCTCATTCCGTTCGGATCGAACTCGCCCGAAAGCCAGATCGTCGCCGCACACGCCGCCGCGATCACGACCAAGCTCGGCTTCCTGATCGCGCATCGCCCCGGCTTCACCCAGCCGACCGTTGCCGCACGTCAGTTGGCAACTCTCGACCAGCTGTCGAACGGACGGGTTGCGGTGCACATCATCACCGGCGGCGCGGATTCGGAAATGGCCAAGGACGGTGACACGTCCAACAAGGTGCAGCGTTACGCCCGGACCGATGAGTATCTGACGGTTCTGAAACAGGAATGGACGTCCGAAAAGCCGTTCGACCATGACGGCGATTTCTACCGCATCCGCCAGGGCTTTGCCGCGGTGAAGCCGCAGAATTTGCCGGTGTTCTTCGGTGGATCGTCGCCCGAGGCGATCGACGTCGCCGGGCGCCATGCCGATGTCTATGCGTTGTGGGGTGAGACGCAGGCGCAAGTACGCGAAGCTGTTGCGGGCATCCGCCACTCGGCGGCGCGCTACGGCCGCAATCCCGGCTTCTCGCTGTCGCTACGCCCGATCCTTGCCGATACCGAGGAGGCCGCGTGGAAGCGCGCTGCCGAGGTGGTCGAAATCGTCCGAGAGATCCGGTCGAAGGCGGGCCTCGAGACGGAGAGCCACGCGCCGCCGCATGCAGGGGCCCAGCGGCTGCTGCAGACCGCTGCACAGGGCTATCGCACCGATACGCGTCTGTGGACCGGCCTTGCCGCCGTCGGCGGGGCGCAGGGCAATTCGACGGGGCTGGTCGGCACACCCGAACAGGTCGCCGATGCACTGCTCGACTATTACGACCTGGGCATCGACCATTTCCTGATCCGCGGTTTCGACCCGCTGGGCGATGCGATCCAGTACGGACGCGAACTGCTGCCGCTGGTGCATGAGCGTGTCGCAGCGCGCGATGCCGAACTGGCAGAGACGCGGAAAGTCGCGTGAACCGCAGGTCGTTCATTGTACTTGGCGGCGCCGCGACGCTGGCGGCCTGCGCACGGGGGAGCGGGGACACCTCGGTCCTCCACGTGGGCAGTCAGCGGGGCAGCACCAAGGCGGTAATGCTGGCGAGCAATGCGCTCGACGGTGCGGCGTACCGCGTCGAATGGTCAGAATTCGCAGCCGCGCAACCGCTGCTCGAGGCGATCGGCAGCGGAGCGGTCGACCTGGGTC
This sequence comes from Pseudomonadota bacterium, assembly GCA_040388515.1. Classification (GTDB taxonomy): domain Bacteria; phylum Pseudomonadota; class Alphaproteobacteria; order Sphingomonadales; family Sphingomonadaceae; genus Sphingomonas_O. The sequence continues at coordinate 57,683 of JAZKBQ010000010.1, forward strand.
TTGTCGGCGATGCGCCCTTCATGTTCGCCTATCAGAGCGGCAGCCCGATCAAGGCCGTGGGCGCACAGTTCGCACCCGAGCGACCAAGGGGCGCGCTGGCGCTCATCGTGCCGCGGGCATCGACCGCGCAAGGCATTGCCGATCTGAAGGGCAAGCGGGTTGCGACCACGCGCGGGTCGGTCGGCCATTACCTGATCATCCGCGCGCTCGCTGCCGCGAAACTGCCGCCCGACTGGGTGCAGATAACCTTCCTGCCGCCGGGCGATGCGAAGGCCGCGTTCAGTTCGGGTTCGATCGACGGATGGGCGATCTGGACACCGTACCTGCCCGCGGCGTTCAAGGACGGGGCGCGAACGATCGTGGACGGTCATGATTTCGTGCGCGGTTACGGCTTCGAGGTCGCGAACGAACGCGCGATCGAAGCCAAGGCGGCGCAGCTGACCGATTTCCTGGTTCGCGAGGAAAAGGCGTTGCGCTGGGCGCGCGCCAATGTCGACGCCTATGCCAGGGTTCTGGCGCGCGAGACCGGCCTGCCCGCCGATATCGCGCAGGACTACGCCCAAAAGAACGGACGTACCGCCGTCGCGATCACCGCCGAGGTGATCGCCGACCAGGCCCGTGTTCTCAGTGATTTTCGTGCCGCCGGCGCTGTTGCCGGAACGCGCGACATCGCCGGCGCCTTTGCGCCGTCACTCACCGCCGCAAGGGTCGCGTTAAAGCACTAGACGACCCGGCATTCCACTCAACGGCACAGCACTGCCGGAAGCCATGCGCTTCCGAAGGAGGGCGGTCTGTGCCTGTCGCACAAAGGGATTTCGATGACCAAGACCGTCCTCCTCGCCAGCGCCGCCGCAGCGGCACTGGTTGCTATCAATCCGGCGTTGGCCGCCGATGCGCCTGCGCCCGCACCTGCGGACGATGGCGATGCGATCGTCGTGACAGGAACGCGCAGCGCGACCGCGCGCACTGTTGCCGACAGCCCGGTGCCGATCGACGTGATCGACGCCCGCGAGTTGCAATCGACGGGGCGCACCGGCCTGAAGGAAATCCTCGGCAACATCATCCCCTCGTTGACCATGCCCGCGCTGGGCGGCGGCGGCACGTCGGCGAGCGTCCGGCCGATCTCGATCCGCGGGCTGTCGGGCGACTATCTGCTAGTGCTTGTCAACGGCAAGCGGCGGCACACGACCTCGCTGATCAACAACCTTTCGCGTGTGTCGGGCGGATCGACGCCGGTCGATATCGACCTGATCGCAACCAATTCGGTCGGCCGCATCGAGGTGCTGCGCGACGGCGCGGCGGCGCAATACGGGTCCGACGCGATATCGGGTGTGATCAACATCATCCTCGATTCCGCGCCAGAAGGCGGCGAGTTCACGTCGACCGCGGGGCAGTTGTACGAGAAGGGCGGGGCGCTGCTGCAGCAAACCTTCGGCTATGGCGAGCGGCTGGGCAACGACGGCGGCTTCATCCGCGTGTCGGTCGAGGGCAAATACCACGACCGCGCCGACAGCTCCGCACTGCCGGTGCCACAACTGTTCCCGCTGGTCGGTGGGCAGCCCGACCCGCGCGAGGCCAGTTCGAACCATTTGATCGCGGGCGGTTACGGCCGGTCGAACCGCGATACGATCATCAACGGATCGTACAACGCCGAACTGCCGCTGGGCGCGGACCTGACGGCCTACAGCTTCGCGACGCTCAGTTACCGCGACATCAAGGATGCGCGCGGCGCCTATTTCCCGTCGACGACCGGCTATGGCGGACAGGCGAATACGCAGGGGTTCTCCAGCCTGCCGCAGATCTATCCCGCCGGATTCCAGGCGTACCGCCGGATCTGGGAGTGGGATTACCAGGCGACGCTAGGCCTCCGCGCCAAGCTCGGCGAGTGGAATCTCGACCTGTCGTCAAGCTACGGCCGCGACAATGTGAAGCTGGGTGCGGAAAACACGCTCAATCCGTCGCTCGGCCCGGCTAGTCCCACAAGCTTCTTCATGGGACGCCAGATCCAGACATTATGGGTCAATAACCTCGACCTCAGCCGGGGCTGGGACATCGGTCTCGCCGAACCGCTGTCCGTGGCGGTCGGCCTCGAGCACCGCTGGGAGCAGTTCCAGAACATCGCAGGTGAAGCCGACAGCTATCGTGACGGCGGTTATATCATCCCCGCAGACGGTACACCCTTCGGCCAGGCCTATGGCGGACGCTCGCCATCGCCGGGGCTCGTGTCGTTCACCGGCACCTCGCCCGCGGACGCCTCGTCGCTCAGCCGCAACAACATCGCGGGCTATATCGACGTGTCGACCAACATCACCAAGGCGTGGTTCGTCGGCGTCGCGGGGCGATTCGAACATTATGACGACAGCGCGGCCAACGCCTTCGCGGCCAAATTTTCGACCCGCTACGAACTGCTGCCGGGCCTTGCGATCCGTGGCGGCGTCAACACCGGCTTCCGCGCGCCGAGCCTGGCCCAGACCGGCTTCTCGACGACGCAGAACACGACGACGGTGATCGGGAACACGCGAACGTCGACCACATCCAAGTTCCTGCCGGTTAACAGTGCCGCCGCGATCGCGCTGGGCGCTCAACCACTCACTCCCGAAAAATCGCTCAACCTGACTGCGGGCGTGACGTTCGAACGCGGACCGCTCCGCCTGACGATCGACGGGTATCAAATCGACGTCGACGACCGGATCGTAAAGACCGAATTCCTCGGCACCGCGTCGAATGGCGGCACCGCGATCAAGGCGATCCTGGTCGCCAACGGCATCGCCAACGTCGACAGCGCCCAGTTCTTCACCAACGCCATCGACACCCGCACGCGCGGTGTGGATGCGGTCGCCGAATATACGCTGAAGACCGGCAGCCTCGGAACGTTCCGGCTGAACGCCGCCTATAGTTACAGCGAGACCGAAATCCGCAGCGTGATCGCCAACCCGGCCCAGCTGGCCTCACTCAACGTGACCCTGTTCGGGCGTCAGGCGCAGCAGGACCTTGTCGTCGCAACGCCGCGCAGCAAGGTCGTTCTTTCCGGAAACTGGTCGCTCGACCGCATTCGCGCTCTGGTTCGGACGACCCGCTTCGGAAGCTATGTCGAATCCAGCAATGTCGTCGCCAGCGACCGGACTTTCGGAGCGAAATGGGTGACGGATCTGGAGCTTGGCTACGATCTCAGCGACCACGTCACAGTGTCCGCGGGCGCCAACAACCTGTTCGACGTATACCCCGATCAAAATGGTCTGATCGCTTCGGACGGCTCTGGCCAATATGGGAACTTCGCGCCGTTCGGGCTTAGTGGAGGGTTTTACTACGGAAGGGTTGCCGTCCGATTCTAACGAAATGGGCTTGTCGTAAAGGTAGTGCCGTGATGCTCCGTGAGCACGCGGCGCGACCCACCTAAATCGAGCTCTGCAAGTCGCCAGAAAATCATGGTGGACGCACTAGGGCTCGAACCTAGGACCCGCTGATTAAGAGTCAGCTGCT
>JAZKBQ010000011.1:0-84748 GCA_040388515.1 Pseudomonadota bacterium
CCCTCCCCCTTGTGGGGAGGGGTTAGGGGTGGGGGCCGGCCGCGTCTGCGGCCGAAAAGAGTCTTTTTGCGAGCCCGAGGGGCTCGCGCCCCCACCCCAACCCTCCCCACAAGGGGGAGGGAGGAACATTCAACACGCGGCATCAAAGCTTTTAAGGCAAAGTACCGTTCGGCACGGCATTCGGCTCGACCGGCCCCGCGACCTCGGGCGTCGCGCGGCGCAGCCTGAACAGCTCGCGGTCCTCGGGGCCGAAGGCGAAGAACCAGAGCGCCGCGACATAGGTCGCGAAGATGGCGGTCATGCCCAGCGTCATGGTCGCCCATTCGGGCAGGTAATGGACGGCCGCCCAGCCGACCGCGCCCGCAAGCGCCGCCGTCGGCACCAAAGTCCAGCGCCATCCCACCACCGGTCCGCCGAGCAGGCGTTCGGCGAGCCATGCCTTGGCGATCGACGCCGCGAACAGTGCGAGCAGCAGGCCGAAGGCAGCCGCCGCCATTTGCCAGAATTCGGACAGGCCCTGGCCCTTGGCGACCAGGATGAGGCTGGCACACAGAATCGCCTGCAGGATGATGGTGCCGATCGAGATCATCATGTTCCGCTTGCGCGCCACGTAGATCAGCGCCGATTCCGCCACCGCGCCGGTCGAGGCGAAAACCTCTGCCGACAAGAGTACGACCAGCGCGCCGGCGCCCATCACGAACGCCGGGCCGATGATGCCCATGACGCCCACAGCCGGAATGCCGAACATCAGCAGCCCCAAAAGCTGCGCCGCGGTGATCCAGAATGCGACCTGGCGGATGTGGCGCGCGACGCCGATCTTGTCGCCCTTGCCCAGCGACTGGGTGATGACGGGCGCGAGGACGGGATCGAACGTCGTCTTCAGCTTTTGCGGCAACGACACGACCTGTTGCGCGCCCCAATAGATGCCGACCGCCGACGGGCTGACGAACAGGCCCAGGATCGCGATGTCGATGCGCCGCGATGCCCATTCGATCGCATCGGCGGCGGCGAGTGGCGTGTTACGCCGGGCGAGATCCCAGATGAGGCCGGGGCGCGGACGCCATTCGTGCGTCGGGAAGCCGAAGCTCTTCACCATCGGGATCATCGACGCGAGGAACGCCGCCCCGATCGACGCGACATAGGCAATGATCAGGCCGTCGCGCGTCGTGACGAAGGCGAGTGCACCAGCAGTGATGCCCAGCGCCCAGGGCTCGACCACCGACCGCGCGCGCACCGTCGCGCCGAGATCGCCGCGATAGGCGAGCGCCGAAAGTGCGATGTCGGACGCGGCGAGCGGCAGGATGACCAGCGGCAACAGCCGGTCCATGCCGTTCAGCGACGAGTTCGGGAACATCGCCTGCGGCAACAGGATCAGCACGCCCGCCGCGAACAAAGACGCGACCGCGCACACGATCATCGCATCCCAGACGTCGAACCGGTGGTCGCGCTCGCTGGTCGCAAGCTGTTGGGCAAGGCCGCGCTTCAGGCCCATGGTCGCGACTTGTGCCGCGAATTCGACGACCAGCACGGCATAGGCGAAACGCCCCAGCGCCTCCGTCCCGTACATGCGCCCCGCGATGAACAGGAACGGCATGCGCGCGGCAAGACGGAGCAGGAAACCGAAGAAACTGGTCCGTCCACCCGCCGCCAGCGTGGCGAGTTCGGCATTGGCCTGCGTCAATGCGCGGCGCCCCAGCTCTTGCCGGTGCCGACCTCGACATCCAGGGGGACCATCAGCTCGACCAGCGGTGCAGCAGCGGTCGCCATGACGTGACGGATGACTTCGCTCGCGGGTTCGACCTGCGCTTCGGGCAATTCGAACACCAGTTCGTCGTGGACGGTCAGCAGCATGCGCACCTCCGGCAATCCTGCTGCAACGAGTGCGGGCGTCATTCGTACCATCGCGCGCTTGATAATGTCTGCGCTCGTCCCCTGGATCGGCGCGTTGATCGCGGCACGTTCCGCCCCCTGCCGCTCGTGCTGGACGCGCGAATTGATGTTGGTGAAGTGCACTTTCCGCCCGAACAGCGTCGTCGTGAAGCCGGTTTCCTTCACATGGGCCAGCGTCTCCGCGATGTAGCGGTTGATGCCCGGGAACCGTTCGAAATAGCGGTCGATCAGCGCCTGCGCCTCATCGGGCGTCGTGCCCATGCGGCCGGCGAGGCCCCAGCGCGAAATGCCGTAGAGGATCGAGAAGTTGATCGTCTTGGCGCGGCCACGCGTGTCGCGGTTCACTTCGCCGAACAATTCCTGCGCGGTGAGCGAATGGATGTCGTCGCCGTTCGCGAAGGCGGCCTTGAGCGCAGGCACGTCGGCCATGTGCGCGGCAAGGCGGAGTTCGATCTGCGAATAGTCGGCGCTGAGCAGGACATTGCCCGGCTCCGCCACGAACGCCTCGCGGATGCGGCGGCCGGATTCGGTGCGGACGGGAATGTTCTGGAGGTTCGGGTCGTTCGACGACAGCCGCCCGGTCTGCGCGCCAACCAGCGAATAGCTGGTGTGGACGCGGCCGGTCTCCGGGTTGATCTGTGCCTGGAGCGAGTCGGTATAGGTCGACTTGAGCTTCGACACCTGCCGCCAGTCGAGCACCTTGCGCGCGACTTCCACGCCTTCGCCCGCCAGCCGTTCGAGTTCGTTGACGTCGGTCGAATAAGCGCCGGTCTTGCCCTTGCGCCCGCCTTTCAGGCCCATCCGCTCGAACAGCACCTGACCCAGCTGCACCGGGCTGCCGACCTGGAACGGCCCGCCCGCGGCCTCATGGATCTCGCCTTCCAGCCGGATCATTTCCTCCGCGAATTCACGGCTGAGGTCGGCCAGCGCGGCGCGGTCGACCTTGATGCCGTGGCGCTCCATCTCGCCGATGACCGCGACCAGCGGCCGGTCGACGCGTTCGTACACTGTCGTCGCACTCTCGCGCGAAAGCCGCGGTTTGAACCGGTGCCACAGCCGCAGGGTCACGTCCGCATCCTCGGCGGCGTAGCGCGTCGCGTCGCGCAGCGGCACCTGGTCGAAACAGATCTGCCCCTTGCCCTTGCCGCAGACTTCCGAAAACGGGATCGGCGTGTGGCCCAGATGAAGCGCCGACAGGTCGTCCATCGAATGGTTGAACTGCTTGCCCGCATCCAGCGCGAAACTCATCAGCAGCGTGTCGTCGTACGGCGCGACAGTGATGCCGTGCCGCGCGAGGATCGTCATGTCGTACTTGGCGTTGTGCGCGATCTTCAGCGTCGAGGGATCCTCGAGCAACACCTTGAGCCGCGCCAGCGCCTCCGCCTGCGGAACCTGCTCGGGCTTTTCCGCGAACATGTCGTTGCCGCCGTGGGATAACGGCACGTAACAGGCGAGGCCCGGCGCCACCGCCAGCGAAAACCCGATCAGCCGCGCCCGCGTCGCGTCCAGCCCGTCGGTCTCGGTATCGAACGCGACCGTCCCCGCGGCGCGCGCCGTCTCGATCCACTGTTCGAGGCGCTCCAGCGTCGTCACGCAATCGTACCCGTCGACGTCGAACGGCGTGGTATCGACCGGCAAAGGCTCGTCGGGCGCGGACGCATCCGCCTTGGCCGGGATCGCAGCGGCCCCGCCCACCTTCGCCAGCAGCGACTTGAACCCGTGATGGTCGAGGAACGCGCGCAGCGGCTCTTCCGGAATGCCCTTCAGGACGAGGTCGTCGAGCGGTTCGGGCAGCGGCGCTTCGCATTCCAGCGCGACCAGCCGCCGCGACAGCCGCGCCATCTCCGCATGCTCGATCAGATTGTCGCGCAGCTTCCCCGGCTTCATCGCGGGCGCTGCGGCCAGCACGGACTCCAAATCGCCATGCTCGACGATCAGCTTCGACGCCGTCTTGGGCCCCACGCCCGGAACGCCGGGCACATTGTCGACGCTGTCGCCCATCAGCGCCAGCACGTCGCCCAGCCGGTTCGGGCCGACACCGAACTTCTCCTCGACATATTCCGGCCCGATCCGCCGGTTGTTCATCGTGTCGAGCAGGTCCAGGCCCGGCTCGATCAGCTGCATCAGATCCTTGTCGGACGACACGATCGTCACCTGCCAGCCGGCCGCCAGCGCCGCCTTCGAATAACAGGCGATGATGTCGTCGGCCTCCAGCCCCTCGGTCTCGATGCACGGAATCGAGAACGCCCGCGTCGCGTCGCGGATCATCGGGAATTGCGGAACCAGGTCCTCGGGCGGCGGCGGGCGATGCGCCTTGTACTGGTCGTACATGTCGTTGCGGAACGTCTTGGATGAGGCGTCGAGAATGACCGCCATGTGCGTCGGCCCGTCCGCCGCGTTCAGATCCGCCGCGAGCTTCCACAGCATCGTGGTGTAACCGTACACGGCCCCCACCGGCTCGCCATGCTTGTTGGTGAGCGGCGGCAGGCGGTGATAGGCGCGGAAAATATACCCCGAGCCGTCGACCAGATATAAGTGTGGAGAGGTGGACACCGCCCACTCCATAACCGCGCATGGGGGAGCCGCCTAGACCGGCGTGGTAAAGTCTGCGGCGAGTGGTAAAGCGCGAGGCACAATGACCCCGCGCGAAGCAACAGCCCTGGTCGAGAGCCTGCTCTCCCCGCTGCCGCTCACGCAGTTCCGCGAGAGCGTCGGCGCCAGCCGGGCCTTCGACATCACCGGCCATCCGGTCGAGGCCCGCACCACCCTGATGGGCAGCGATCCCGCCGCGACCGTCCTCGCCGGATATGCGACCCACGCGGGCAAGCTGGACAGCCACGCCGTCGCGCCTACCGGCGATGTCCCCGCGCCCGAAAACATCGACAGCCCGCAGGCCTTCGCCGATCTCATCGCCACCTACCACGCCCGCGGCCACACCGTCCGCGTGCCCGACCTGCTCGCGCTGTCCCCCGCCGCCGCCCGCATGGCTCGCGCGCTGGAGGCGGTGTTCATGGTCCCCGTCGACGCCTCGCTGTTCTGGAGCATCGACCGGGCGCGGGCGAAAATCCATTACGACGACAACGACATCGTCGTCGTGCAGCTGGCGGGCACCAAGCGCTGGTTCGTCTCCACCGACCCGCCGGGCCTGAACAATGTGTGGAAGGACGCCGCCGCCGGCCCGACGGTCATGCCCAACCACCGCACCGTCGACCTGTCGCCCGGCGACCTGATCTACGTGCCCCGCGGCACCCCGCACAGCGTCGAATCGAGCGGCACCTGCCTGCACATCACCTTCACCTTCACGCCGGTGACGCACCGTACCGCGCTGATCGCCGCGATCGACCATGCGTCGGACCTCGACCGGCGCCTGCGCACCACCGCGCCCGCCATCGCCGACGGGAGTCTGGGCGGCGCGCTCGCGGTGCTGGCCGAACAATGGCGCACGCCGCACTTCCTGCCCGATGCCGAGGAGAAACGCCGCTCGCGCTTCGTCGGCAACCTGCCCGCCCTGCCCAAACTCGCCCCGGCCACGATCAGCCCCGACACCCGCGTCCGCCACACCCCGCTCGCGCTGCTCCACCTACTGCCGCGCGGAACGGTGATCGACGTCGCGCTTCCCGGCGGGCATGTCTTCGTCAACGCCGCCGCGCACGAAGCCCTCGCCCATATCGCCAGTACCAGCGCCTTCCGCGTCGCCGACCTGCCCGGCCTGACGCCGGATGTCGCCGTCGCACTGGTCGAGCGACTGACGTCGGGCGGCGTGCTGGAGGTCGACAGCTAACCCCTGTCCTACACGAACCTATCTGGTTATCGACGGCGACTCGTTTTCATGGAGCCGCACGGATGCCCGACATGCCAAAGCCACCCGCAAAGCGCCCCCGCCGCCCCGGCACCGGCACCCGCGCCGCGCCGAAAGCCGAAATCCTGCCGCCAGAGGCGATCCTCGCAGACACACCGCCGCCGGTCGCCGCCGACATGGACGACCGCCTGCCGCCCGACCTGGAGTTCGAACCCGTCCCGCGCCGTGCGCGCAGCAACGGCCTGACTCCGAAACGCCAGCGGCTGTTCATCAAATATCTGGCGCTCACCGGCAGCGTCCAGGCCGCCTGCCGCGCGATCGGCTGTTCCGACCATGCGATCTATCACCTGAGAAACTCCCCCGGCGCGGACAGCTTTGCGCAGGCATGGGAACGCGCCGTCGAACGCGGCGCCCGGCGCGTACGCGACGTGCTGGTCGAGCACGCAATCGAGGGCGTTCCCGAACGCATCTACAAGGACGGCGAACTGGTCGCCGAACGCCGCGTGTTCAACACCCGCGCACAGATGTGGATCGCGGCGCACTACATGCCCGAAAAATTCGGCGTCTCCGGCGGCCTGATGCACGTCGCGTCGAGCCCCATCGCCCTCAAGCGGCTGAAGGAAGAATGGCGGACGGAATGGTATGCGGAACAGGAGGCGAAGAACCGCGCGAAAAGCGCACGCACGACCGAGTCACTGAACACGAAATTCAACGCAATCCGCAGCCATTTCAAACGCAGCATCGCCCACGACCCCGCCCTGCGCGCCGCATGGGAACTGCTGACCGGCCCCACCGACTGGTCGGACTTCGACAAGGTACCCGCGTACAAGGGTTACGAAGACACCCCCATCAACCAGAACCGCCCCGACATGATCGTGACGATGGCAATGCCGCTGGGCGAGAACGGGGAAGCGGCGGCGGAGGTGCTGGTGGGAACGGGGGATGTGGGGTGAGCCACCTAATGCTTAAAGCAATTCTCGCGGTGCCAATTGAGAAAGTGCGGATGCGGTCTATCGATTGGCCGCAAAGGTAGGCGGGCGCTCCCAGATTTGTTCACCATAGCCCGGATGCTGTCTGGATCGTTGACCTGCCGCGAAACCAAAATTTCGAGATCGTCTGAAAGGCTGATCAGCCCACGATCAAACATCCAGTGTACCGTTCCCGAAAGCGCCAATCCGTTTTGGACAGTGTCGGGGCCGTTCGCTTCCACCGGCCTGATATGAGCCGCTTCTGCTTCGGCCCGGCCACCGCCGTTGATCAATTTCAAACCAGTAACTGCACAGCGCTCGCCATACGCGCGCAATACTATTTTCCGAAAGACGCGGTCGCGCACGGGGCGGGACGTCAGCACCGAAATCCGTTCGCGCTCGGTCTCGTAAACGAACGGGACGCGCTCTTCTTTAAGGATTGAGGGAGCTGCTTCGCCAACTCGTGGAAGAAGTGAAGCCTCTTCCGATAGGCCGAGTTCGACTATGCGGTTAAAGTCGCCTGCCGAGATTGGACGTACGGCGGACTGGGCCCGCCCCGAGATTGCTCCTGCATCATTTAACAGCCCTCTTTCGGCCGGTCCGTCAGCGCCGTTAAATGCAACAGGATTGGAAAATTCTAAGTAGCTTCCAGCCTCGATGATCGCGAGAAACATCCCAGCGAGAGATGGATCAGGAATGACGTCCTGAACTTTGGCAACCGCGAAATAACCCCGCGTCGCGGCAACCTTGACCGGCTCATAATAGATGATCCAGCTTCCGACACACGCCTTGGCTCGGCCCAGATATTGGCTCGGAAACTGGTAACGCTCAGCGGGGCTATCATCATAGATCGAATCCGAGCGATGAATGAAGACGCCGAAGGTCATTCTCGTGGACTAAATCATAAACCGAGACTGATGCAATCCGCCATTCGAACGCTGTTCGACGCGCCCAGCTAGGACTTAGATTTTCTACCTTTAGGCAGCGCTTTCTGTGCCTGCTTTATCTCTGCAATAGAACGATCCGCTTCCGCGTGACGCAACGACTTCTGCTTATCCTTCCATTTTCCGTATTCGCGCTCGGCGTGCCTTTTGGCATCGACCATAGAAACTCGTCCACCCGTACGTAAAACTGAGCGTCCTAGGCTAGAAAGCTGACCATCCAAGAGGGTGGACGCTTCGCTCATGAGCTTCAACCGCCCAACGTCCATCTGATCCTCAAAAATGTCCAATAGGATGGTTGTGAGGCGATTTAGTTCTTTGATCTCCGCGGGCGCCAAATAGTTTTTCGAGGTTGTTACGTCCGATTTGCGAACGTTATCATTCGTCCAGGTTTGAAGCCCCATATTAGGCTCCTTGGCATCCGCCCGCACACGCAACACTTCCGCTGGGGTGTGCGTACAAACAGCATAAATGAGTTTTGCCTGCGTTTGTTTGTAGAACTCGTGCCACCCTTCGGATTGACCATCATAATCTTGGCACATGGCGCAAATTGATCTGAGTTCACGGTAGACGTTCGCCTCATCCGACCGGATGTCGCGGATGATGTCTCGCAGCTCTGCGACGCGATCACGATTTTCAGGGTTTTTGAGGCGGGGAGCGTCAATGACAAAGCCTTTGGACGCGAATTGCACCAGCTTGTCCGTTGCCCACCTGCGAAAGAGGGTGCCTTGCTTGGTGGAGACCCGGTATCCTACTGCGATGACAACATCGAGATTGTGAATGAAGCTACGGCGGTTGACAGTTCGTCCAGCCTCTTCGCGAACCTGCAAGATTTCCTTGCAGGTTGAATCTCGGTCTAATTCGCCCTCATCGTAAATGTTGTTGACGTGTGCGTTTACGCCTTGGCGCGTTACACCAAAAAGCTGGGCAATTTGAGGTTGCGTCATCCAAAGGGTTTCACCCTCATAACGGATGTCCAGTTGTAGGCCTGAATCAGAGCCATATACCAGAAACCTGTCTCCGGTGGTCTCATCTTCAACCAGCTTTACGGGCTCTAAATCGCTCATACTGATTCCCTTGCGCTAGAGAACAGTAGTAGAACATCGTACGACTTGCAAACATCGCGACAACGGATTTCGTTGCAGGACGGCCTATTCTTCCCCCATCCGCAACGCGGCGATGAACGCCTCCTGCGGGATGCTCACCGAGCCATATTCCCGCATTCGCGCCTTCCCCTTTTTCTGCTTCTCCAGCAGCTTTTTCTTGCGGGTCGCGTCGCCGCCATAGCATTTCGCCGTCACGTCTTTCCGCATCGCGCTGATGGTTTCGCGGGCGATGACCTTGCCGCCGATCGCCGCCTGGATGGGGATCTTGAACAGGTGGCGGGGGATGAGTTCCTTCAGCCGTTCGACCATGCCGCGGCCGCGCACTTCGGCGGTGCCGCGGTGGACGATCATGCTCAGCGCGTCGACCGGTTCCTCGTTCACCAGGATGCCCATCTTGACGAGGTCGCCCTCGCGGTGGCCGGTCTGGTGATAGTCGAAGCTGGCATAGCCCTTCGACATGGATTTCAGCCGGTCGTAGAAGTCGAACACCACTTCGTTGAGCGGCAGGTCGTAGGTCACCTGTGCGCGGCCGCCGACGTAGGTCAGGTTCTTCTGGATGCCGCGGCGGTCCTGGCAGAGTTTCAGGACGGAGCCGAGATATTCGTCGGGGACGTAGATCGTCGCCTCGATCCACGGTTCCTCGATGAAGTCGATCCGGTTCGCCTCTGGCATGTCGGCGGGGTTGTGGAGTTCCATCACCTCGTCGCTGTGGGCGATGTGCACCTTGTACACGACGCTGGGCGCGGTGGTGATGAGGTCGAGGTCGTATTCGCGGGTCAGGCGTTCCTGGATGATTTCGAGGTGGAGGAGGCCCAGGAAGCCGCAGCGGAAGCCGAAGCCGAGGGCGGCACTGGTTTCCATCTCGAAGCTGAACGACGCGTCGTTGAGGCGCAGCTTGCTGATCGATTCGCGCAGCTTGTCGAAGTCGTTGGCGTCGACCGGGAACAGGCCGCAGAAGACGACCGGCTGGACTTCCTTGAAGCCCGCGAGGGGCGCTGCGGCGGGGCGTTTCGCGTCGGTCACGGTGTCGCCGACGCGGGCCTGTGCCACGTCCTTGATCTGTGCCGTGATGAAGCCGATTTCGCCGGGGCCGAGTTCGGGAAGGTTTTCGATCTTGGGCCGCATGCAGCCGACGCGGTCGATGATGTGGGTGGTGCCCGCGATCATGAACTTGATCTGCTGGCCCTTCTTGATGACGCCATCCATGACGCGGACGAGGATGACGACGCCGAGATAGGGGTCGTACCAGCTGTCGACGAGCATGGCCTTCAGCGGGGCGTCGCGGTCGCCCTTTGGCGCGGGGATGCGTTCGACGATGGCGTCGAGGACCGCTTCGATGCCGATGCCGGACTTGGCGGAGGTGAGGACGGCGTTCGACGCGTCGAGGCCGATGATGTCCTCGATTTCCTTGCGGACCATTTCAGGCTCGGCGGCGGGCAAGTCTATCTTGTTGATAACGGGGACGATTTCATGGTCGTACTCGATCGACTGGTAGACGTTGGCCAGCGTCTGCGCCTCGACCCCCTGCGCCGCATCCACCACCAGCAGCGCGCCTTCGCATGCGGCAAGGCTGCGGCTGACCTCATACGCAAAATCGACATGGCCCGGCGTGTCCATCAGGTTCAGCACGTGACCTTTCCAGTCGAGGCGCACCGTCTGCGCCTTGATGGTGATGCCGCGCTCCTTCTCGATATCCATGTTGTCGAGCACCTGCGCACTCATTTCGCGCTCGGTGAGGCCGCCCGTCGTCTGGATTAACCGGTCGGCAAGGGTCGATTTGCCATGGTCAATGTGTGCGATGATTGAAAAATTGCGGATCTTGTCGAGCGGGGTCATGCGCAAAGCGCCTAGCGGAGCATGTGCCCGACTGCTAGACCACCGCACCGAAACGGGATCGCACAGTCGTTTCACGCGCGCCGTCAGAGCGGGGCCGTGGGGTAAGGGGAACACAATGCGTCAGATTTTCACTGCCGCGGCCATTGCCGCGCTCGTTGCAACACCGGCGAACGCCCAGCTCGCCAAGCCGTCGAAAACCCAGAAGACTCAGCAGCAGCTGATGGACGACGTGCCGCGCTGCACGCGCAAGCTTGGCACGGTATCGGTCATGGACGGTGACGATCCGCGCGGCTGGACGCAGTTTCAGCTGACCGGTCCGCAGAAACTTATCAAGGTGCTGGTGCAGCGTTCGGGCTGCTTCAACTTGGTCGATCGCGGATCGGGCCTAAGCGCGGCACAGCGCGAACGTGACATCGGCGGCGGCATGGGCCTGCAGCGCGGATCGAACGTCGGACAAGGCCAGATCAAAGCAGCCGACTATGTGCTGGTCGCCGAAGTTCAGGCATCGAACAGCAATTCGGGTGGCAGCGCAGTCGGCGGCGCCATCGGCGGCCTGATCGGCGGGCGCTTCGGCGCGCTCGCGGGCGGCATCGGCAGTAAGAAGATGGAGGCGAACACCGTCCTGTCGCTGACCAACGTCCGTACGACCGAAACGATTTCGACCGTCGATGGCTATGCAGCCAAGAACAGCATCTCGTTCGGCGTCGGTGGCGGCACCGGCTTCCTGGGCGGCGGCGTGGGTGCCGTCGGCGGCGGTTACGACAACACGGACATCGGCCGCATCGTCACCATGGCGTTCATCCAGGCCTATTCGAAGATGGTGACCGAACTCGGTCTCGTCCGTCCGGGTGATGCGGGCACGGCGCAGGCCGCTCCGAAGAAGACCTTCACCACGCAGGGCTCGGTCATCATGCGCGCCACAGCTGCCGCAGCTGGCAAGGTCGTTCGCACACTGCCGCCGGGGTCGGTCGTCTATCCGACTGGTCCGCAGAACGGCCTGTGGTGGGAAGTCGCGGACGAGAACGACAATGTCGGCTGGGTGCTGAATACGAAGCTCGCCCCTTCGCAACAGCCCTATTGATCTAGGCATCGGGCATGCGGATGCCTAAGTGCGTCCCGCATGCCCGATAGCCTCAAGATCGCCAGCTGGAACATCAACTCGGTCCGCTTCCGGCGGGACATCGTCGAGCAGTTCCTGCGCGAACAATCGCCAGACATCCTGTGCCTTCAGGAAACGAAGGCGCGCGACACGGATTTCCCGCACGATCTGTTCGCGCCGCTGGGTTACGTCCACCGCGCGATCAACGGGCAGCCAATGCATCACGGCGTGGCGATCCTGTCGCGCATTCCCTTTACCGAAGACCTGCGCAACGACTGGCAGGACAATGGTGAGGCGCGCCACATCGGCGTGCGGTTGCCGAATGGCCTGCGGTTGGAAAACGTCTATATCCCGGCGGGCGGTGATATTCCCGACCGAAACCTCAATCCGAAGTTCGGTCAGAAACTCGATTTCCTCGGGCGCATGACGCGCTGGTCCGAAAGCGTGAGGGATTCGACGCTGATCGTCGGCGATTTCAATGTCGCGCCACTCGAATGCGACGTGTGGAATCACAAGGCGTTGCTCGACGTCGTCAGCCACACGCCGATCGAGGTCGAAACGCTGGGCAAGCTTCAGGCGGCAGGTGACTGGGTCGACCTCGGACGGACATTCTACCCGGCACCGGGACGCCTGCACACGTGGTGGAGCTATCGTGCCAAGGATTGGGCGGCGTCGGATCGCGGACGGCGGCTCGACCATATGTGGGCAACGAAGGATGTCGCGGCGCAAGCGGTTTCGCACACCGTGCACGAACCCTGCCGCAGCTGGGTGAAACCGTCCGACCACGTCCCGCTGGTCACCGAGTTTAAGTTCTGAACGTGCCCGACCCCCGCGCCGCCGCACGCGCCATCGATGCCCTCCGCCGGGGCTGGCCGGTTGCCGTCGGCACGTTGCACTTGCTGCCGATTGAGACGGCTGATGCACCGCGGCTGGAGGTGTTCGACCCGGAGATGCAGGCCGATATCCTTATCGCCGGTTCACGCGCCGCGACGTTGAAGCTCTGCAACCAGGGCGCTGCGGCAGACAGCGCACAGCCGGTGACGATTGCGCGCGCCCCTTGGATCGACCTCGTCGCGGCGCGTGCGCTTGCCGATCCGGCGACCGATCTCGCCAATCCCATGCAAGGGCCGTTTCGGGCGATCGAGAATGACAGTGTCGAGATGGCACAAGCGGCTCTGGAGCTCGCGCGGCTGACCGGCATCCTGCCGGCATTCTTCGTTGCCGGTGACGGGTCGGCCGACGTCTACCTTACGCCCGAAGACATCGCGGCTTACGACAGCGCCGATAGGCTCGCGATCGTCGCCCGTGCGCGCTTGCCGGTCGATGCTGCCGAGAATGCGGAAATCGTCGCCTTCCGCAGCCCCGAGAGCATTTCGGAACATGTCGCACTGATCATCGGCACGCCCGATGGATCGCCGCCGCTGGTGCGGCTGCACAGTGAGTGCCTGACCGGCGACGTGTTGGGCAGCCTCAAGTGCGATTGCGGGCCGCAACTCCATGCCGCGTTGTCGGAAATCGCCGATTCCGGCTGGGGAATCCTCCTCTACTTGCGGCAAGAGGGGCGCGGGATCGGCCTGATCAACAAGCTGCGCGCCTATGAATTGCAGGACCAGGGGTTCGACACTGTCGACGCGAATCTTCGCCTCGGATTCGCGGTCGATGCGCGCGACTTCGGCGTGGCCGCACGGATGCTGAAACTGCTGGGCCAGGCAAAGGTGCGCCTGCTGACCAATAACCCGGCAAAGGTCGAGGGGCTGGAGGCGGCAGGCGTATCTGTTGCCGAACGCGTGCGGCATGTCGTCGCGCACAATCCGCATAACGAGCGTTATCTGGCCACGAAACGCGACCGGACAGGGCACCAGCTTTAGCGGTCGGTCATCAGTCTGGTAATTTCGTCGAAGCTATAAGCAACTTGCTGCACGCCCGCCGCACGCAATTTAACATCATGGCCATCGCCACAGTGACGGCCGACCGCGAGGCCGACGACCTGCGCTCCGGACGCAACCGCACCGGTTACGCCGACGGGTGAGTCCTCGATGATCAACGTCCGCGTTACGTCGGCGCCGATCTGTTTCGCGGCGTACAGGTAGATATCGGGTGCGGGCTTTCCACGCGCCACATGCTCCCGCCCGGAATAGATATGATCGCCGAACGCATCGCGCAGTCCCAGATGGTCGAGATGCGTCGTGATCCAGTGCGTCGTCGAGGAGGATGCGATAGCGCGGGGCAGGCTTGCCGGCAGCGAACGCACGAATTCAACCGCACCGATCACTGCGTCCAGACCCTCGGCCAGGACCCGCGCATCCTCAATCTTTCGTGCGGCATAGAACGCCTCCGGGATGTCACCGCCGATGTAACGCTCGACCGCTTCGACGAAATCGCGTCCGCCCAGGCCAACGAAGGTATCGAGCGACTGTTCGACCGTTGTCGGATATCCGAGATCGGTCAGCACCTTCGCGATGTTGACGTTGCCGACGTATTCGCTTTCGATCAGCACACCGTCGAAATCGAAGATGATCGCGTCGATTGTCACGCGCGGCTGCCGAACAATGTCGTACCGATACGGACATGTGTGGCGCCGAGCGTGACAGCGGTGGAATAATCACCCGACATGCCCATGCTGAGGCTGGACAGGCCATGGTCGTCGGCGAGCTTGCCGAGCAGCGAGAACCACGGCGCAGGTTGGAGGTCGAGCGGCGGCACTGTCATCAGCCCCACGACCGGGATATCGGCGGCGCGCGCTTCGGCAAGAAGTGCGGGCAGGTCGGGCACCGCACATCCACCCTTTTGCGGTTCGTTTGCCAGGTCGACCTGAACGAAACAGGGCAGGCGACGCCCGGTCCTGTCCATCGCGCGAGCCAGTGCTGCGACCAGCGACGGCCGGTCGAGCGAATGGATGACGTCAAACAGTTCAACCGCGTCCTGCGCCTTGTTCGATTGCAGCTGGCCTACGAGATGCAGCGAGATGTCGGGTGCCTCTTCGCGAAGCTCAGGCCATTTCTCCGCCGCCTCCTGCACCCGGTTCTCGCCGAACACACGCTGTCCGGCAGCAATCAGCGGACGGATCGCCCCCGCATCGTGCATCTTGCTGATCGCGATCAGCGTGACATCGTCGGGATTGCGGCTGGCGCGCTTGGCTGCGTCGGCGATCGAGTCGCGGACTGCGGTCAGGCGAGCGCTGGGGGATTGCAGAGTGTCCACGGCGCCGGGCTATAGGGGGCGCGATGCCGCGCCGCCACCCGCCTTTGCCACGCCTGTGGCTGATGACCGACGAGCGGATCGTCGACCTGCCCGGTGCGGTGGCGCGGTTGCCGAAAGGATCCGGCGTCGTGTTTCGGCATCATTCAACCGATGCTCCCGTCCGGCGCGCCCTGTTCGACCGGATCAGGAGGATCGCCCGCTGCCGCGGGCTGATCCTACTGCTCGCTGACACACCTACCCGCGCGCGGGCATGGGGGGCAGACGGCGCGCATCATCGCTCGATGCTCAGCAGCATCGGTCTGCGTACGGTCGCTGTGCATGGCCTCCGTGAACTTCACCTCGCCCGGCGCGCAAAGGCGGATCTTGTCTTTGTTTCGCCGGTTTTCCCCACACGGTCGCATCCCGATGCGCGTACGTTGGGCCCTGTTCGAACGGGATTGATGATCGGTGATCAGCGCCGACGTGTCGTGGCACTCGGCGGCATGACCGCGCGCAAGTTCAGGCGGCTAAAAGGTCTGAATCTTCACGGCTGGGCCGCAATCGACGCGCTTGCTTAGAAGCGGAAGGCGGTCCCGACATAGACGGCCTGGCTGTCGCGGCGCGTATCGTTCTGCGGCAGCAGGCGATCTTCACGCTCGGCGCGGTAACGCAGGCCAGCAGTCACGTCGACGCTGCGCGTGATCGAATAGGAACTGCCGAGATCGACCGAATAGCCATCGCCGGTGCCGGGCGCACGAAGCGCAGGTCCACTCGACCGGTCGGCACCGACCTGAAGCCGGGTGCTGAAGCGGCGGTTGGTGTAACTGACACCGACATCGACAGCTTCACGCTGGCCGACGCCCATGATGTCCATCTTTTGCATGTCGCCCGATACGGCGAACTTCTTCCAGCCGACGGCGACGCCCAGATTATAGGCGATGGGGGCGATCGACGGCGTTGACGATGCAACCAGCCCCGACTGGCCGCCTGTCACGCTATCTGCATTCGAACGCGCACGAACCGCGACCGTTACCGAACGGCTGAGCCGGACCGACGATGCAGGCGTGAAGCGAAAACCGCTGCTCGACAGACCGGAGCGCGAAAGCGATGCAGCCAGACGTGCGTCTGTTGCGGCAGGCGTGAACGAACCGATTCCGTCACCGAACCCCAGCGAGATGCGCGGGCCGAGCGTGTCGACCGGTTTCGAGGCACCGATCGCAGGCGACAGCGCAGCCAGCGACACGAGCATTGCGCCCGCCGCCATTCCGCCCATGATCCGCCGCGTCGTCATTTCGACTCGATACCCCTCTTATCACCTACCCACATAGGCGATTCGCCCGCTGCGAAAAGCCCTGCAATGCTTTTGTTTCGTGCATGTTGCATGACTCACACACAAAATGTCCTAAACCATGCCCGGCCGGTCGCGCTTGCGGGGCGCGAAGCCATCGCCTAACGCTAATCGCTACACGCGGGCAATGTTCCGCCCCCGAAGGAAACAGCCTTACATGAAACGCCGTATCGTCCTTGCCGCGATGATCCTGATTACTCCGCTCGCTGCCTGCGGATCGAAGAACAAGCGCCCCCGGACTGCCGATCTCGCCGCGTCTCGCACGACCACCATCGGTATCAACAGCTATCTGTGGCGCGCGGCGCTCGATACCGTCGGCTTCATGCCGCTGGTCCAGACCGATTCGAACGGCGGCGTCATCGTGACCGACTGGTATGCGAACCCGAATGTCGCTGGTGAGCGGATGAAGCTGACGATCACGATCCTCGACCAGGACCTGCGCGCCGACGCGCTGCGCGTCGCTGCGTCGCGCCAGGTGCAGCAGTCGGGCGCATGGATCGACGTGCCGGTTCAGGCCGCGACCGTCCAAAAGCTGGAAGATATCATCCTGACTAAGGCCCGCGACCTCCGCCGGAACGCCATCGCCGGATAAACCGACCATGGCGACACGCTTCAACCCCCTCGAAGCGGACGCGCGCTGGCAGGCCGAATGGGAAACGCGGCAGTCGTTCGCCGCCGATTCGGCCAGCACGAAACCGCGTGCCTATGTCCTTGAGATGTTTCCCTATCCATCGGGGCGCATCCACATGGGCCATGTCCGCAATTACGCGATGGGCGACGTGCTCGCGCGCTACAAGCGGATGACGGGGCATGAAGTGCTGCACCCGATGGGCTGGGATGCATTCGGCATGCCCGCCGAGAACGCGGCGATGGAACGCGGCGTGCATCCGGGTGACTGGACCCGCGCGAACATCGCGGCGATGCGCGCGCAACTGAAGCGGCTGGGCCTGGCCATCGACTGGAGCCGCGAGCTCGCGACCTGCGAACCCGATTATTACGGGCAGGAACAGGCGTTGTTCCTCGACCTGTACAAGGCGGGGCTCGTGTATCGCAAAGAATCCGCGGTGAATTGGGATCCCGTGGACATGACCGTGCTCGCCAATGAGCAGGTCATCGACGGGCGCGGCTGGCGTTCGGGCGCGCTGGTCGAGAAGAAAAAGCTCAGCCAGTGGTTCCTGAAGATCACCGACTTTGCCGAGGAACTGCTGGAAGGGCTGGAGACGCTCGACCAATGGCCCGACAAGGTCCGGTTGATGCAAGAAAACTGGATCGGCAAGTCGAAGGGGATGCGGATCCGGTTCGACGTGACCGGCGGTGTCGACAGCATCGACGTTTATTCGACACGGCCCGACACCATCTTCGGCGCGAGCTTCCTTGCCATCGCGGTCGATCATCCGCTGGCACAGGAGCTGGCGGCCAAACGCTATGCGCTCGAACAGTTTATTGAAGAATGCCGCAAAGGCGGAACGACTGCGGCCGAGATCGAGACGGCTGAGAAGCTGGGCTTCGACACCGGCGTCACCGTCGATCATCCGCTGATTCCGGATGCGAAGCTGCCCGTGTTCGTCGCGAATTTCGTGTTGATGGATTACGGCACCGGCGCGGTCATGGGCGTGCCGGCGCACGACCAGCGCGATCTGGATTTCGCGCGGAAGTACGAACTGCCCGTGCGGCGCGTCGTCGCTGACGGCGACATCATCGATTCCTATTTCCGCGGGAACGAGGCGTTCAACGGCGCCGGGACGCTAGTGAATTCGGATTTCCTCGACGGTATGGACGTCGATGCGGCCAAGGCGGCGGTCATCGCCCGCGCCGAACGCGAAAGCTGGGGCGAGGGGCAGACGCAATACCGGTTGCGCGACTGGGGCGTCAGCCGCCAGCGTTACTGGGGCACGCCGATCCCGATCATCCACTGCGACTTCTGCGGCGTGATGCCGGTGCCGCGCGGGCAATTGCCGGTGGTGCTGCCCGAGGACGTAAGTTTCGACGTGCCCGGAAACCCGCTCGACCGTCATCCGACGTGGAAGAACGTCAGCTGTCCGAATTGCAACGAACCGGCGCGTCGCGAGACCGACACGCTCGATACGTTCGTGGATTCATCCTGGTATTTCATCCGCTTCGCCAGCCAGCCCGACAATGCGCCGTTCGATCAGGCGGAGGCCGAAAGCTGGCTGCCGGTCGGGCAATATATCGGCGGGGTCGAGCATGCGATCCTCCACCTGCTCTACGCGCGCTTCTGGACGCGTGCGCTGAACCGCATCGGCAAGATCGGGATCACCGAGCCGTTTGCCGGACTGTTCACCCAGGGGATGGTGACGCACGAGACGTACAAGGACGCCGAGGGTAAATGGCTGGCGCCAGACGAGGTCGCCGACGGCGTTGTCATCGCGACCGGCCGGCCCGCCGAGATTGGCCGCGTCGAGAAGATGTCCAAGTCGAAGCGGAACACCATCGACCCTGAACCGATGTTCGAACGCTATGGCGCGGACGCGGTTCGCTGGTTCATGCTGTCGGACTCGCCGCCCGAACGCGACCTGCCCTGGTCCGAAAGCGGGATCGAAGGGTGCTGGCGTTTCGTCCAGCGGCTGTGGCGCCTGTTCGGCGAACGGGGCGCGGGCGGCGCAGGTGCGGACACGATCGAGGACAAGGCGCTCGACCGCAAGGTGCACCAGATTACCGCCGCTATCGCTGCCGACATTGAGGACCTGTCGTTCAACAAGGCGGTCGCCCGCATCTATGAACTGACCGGCGCTATCGAAAAAGCACCACTGTCCGCCAGCCGGTCGAACGCGATCGCGACGCTGCTACTGCTGGTCGCACCGATGCTGCCGCACCTTGCAGAGGAAGCGCGCCGGGAATTCAACATCGGCATGGGACTGGTTGCCGACGACAGCTGGCCTGCGGTCGATCCCGCATTGCTCGTTGACGACCAGGTGACGATCGCCTTCCAGGTCAATGGAAAGCTGCGCGATACGGTGACGGTCGCCAAGGGAACCGCGCGCGAAGACCTTGAGGCCATGGCGCGCGCATCGGAGAACGTCCGACGTATCCTCGATGGTGCCGAGCCGAAGAAAGTAATTGTCGTACCCGACCGGCTGGTCAATCTGGTGGCATGATGCGCCTCCCCGTCCTCGCGCTGTTCGCGGCCCTTGCCGGATGCGGACTGCAGCCGCTCTACCAGGGCGGCAGTGCAGGTGTGGTGGCGACGACGTTATCCGGCGTCGATGTCGCGCCGATCGAGGGCAAGGCGGGCTGGCTGATGTCCGCGGCGCTCAAGGATAGGTTGAGCGCGGCGGGTACCCCGCGCTACCGCCTCGACGTTGAGCTGGACGACCAGATCACCGGTTTCGGCGTGCGCCGCGACGATGCGGTCACGCGTGAGCGGCGGACGCTCCGCGCGCGTTTCCGCCTTGTCGAAATCGGCCCCGGCACCGTCGTCCTCGACGCGACGGCGGGGTCCGATGCGGGTATCGACGTCGTCAGTTCCGACTATGCGACGATCGCTGCCGAGAACACCGCGCTCGAGCGGCTGACGGGTACCGTCGCCGACCAGATCGTTGCTCGCGTCGCGCTTTACGCCCGCCGCGCCGCCGAACAGCCGGCACAGTGAAGGCGAACGAGACGCAAGTCAGCCGCGCCGTCGATTCTCCCAGCGCGGCTTACAAATTCCTTCTGCTCCACGGTCCCGATGAAGCCGGATCGCGTGCGCTGTCCGACCGGCTGGGCGCTGCGATGGGCGCGGATGCCGAACGCATCGATCTCGACGGATCGGTCCTGAAGGACGATCCCGCACGCCTGCCCGACGAAGCGACGGCGATGACCATGTTCGGCGGCCCGCGCTGGATCCGCGCAGCTGGCGGGGACGAGATCCTGAAAGCCGTCGAAGCTTTGCTCGATGCGCCCGAGGGATGCCCGGTGGTCGTGATTTCCGGGCAGCTTCGCCCGACATCTGCACTGCTCAAGCTCGCGCTCGCCGACGCGCGCATCCTGTCTTACGCAAGCTGGAAGCCCGAGGGACAAAAGGCCGACACGATCGCGCGTCAGATCGGCCAGGCGATGGGCGTGCGCCTGTCCCCTGAAGCCGCACACATGATTGCGGACGCCACCAATGGCGACCGTGGGCTGATGCAGCGCGAACTCGAAAAGCTCGCGCTCTACGCCGATGCCGCACCTGATCGTCCGCGCCCGATCGAACAGGCCGATGTCGAAGCGATCGGCGCGGCAATCGACGTGCGCGAGCCCTGGACTCTGGTCGATGCGCTGTTCGACGGGCGCACGGCCGACTTGGCCGCGGAACTCGTCGGTGAAGGCGCGGCTGAGCCGATCCCGACACTACGTGCCATCGGTCGCCGCGCGCTTGCGGTCGCACGCGTCCATGCGGCGAAACGCGGCGGGACCGCTCCCCGTGGCGGAAACCCGCGCGAACGTGACGCGATAGAGCGCCAGGCGCGAATATGGTCGCCGGCGGCACTTGCGACAGGCCACGGGCGCGCGATGGAGACCGAGGCGGCGATCAAGCGGCCGGGAACTGCGGGGGATGTATTGTCGAGCCAGGCCATGGTCGGCCTCGCGCGTGCTGCCGAACGGCGCCGCTAAACCGACCCGCCGCTGAGGCGCTGGCAGATCATGTCGAGCTGGTCGAGGGTCGCATAGGAAACGGTAACGCTCCCCGCCCCGCCCTTGTGCGTGATACCGACCTTGAGGCCCAACAGGTCGCCCAATTGACGTTCGAGAAGTTCGATATCGGCGTTCGATCCGCGCTCCGGCATGGACTTGTATTCAATGGGAGCGGGTTTTTTCGTTTTCTTTACAAGGGCTTCCGTCGCACGGACCGACAGATCGCCCTTGACGATCTGTTCCGCAAGCGATTCAGCATCGGGTGCACCGATCAAGGTGCGTGCATGCCCCATCGACAGCCGCCCGTCCGCCACCATGGCACGAACGCCTTCAGGCAAATCGCCCAGACGCATCAGGTTCGCGACGTGACTGCGCGATTTGTGCAGCAGCTTCGCCAGCGCATCCTGGGTATGGCCATAATCGTCGATCAGGCGGCGATAGGCTTCGCCCTCCTCCACCGCGTTCAGCTGTTCGCGCTGGATATTTTCGATCAGCGCAACCTCGAGCGTCGTTCCCTCATCGAATGCCCGCACGATTGCCGGGATGCTATGCAGCTGTGCTTTCTGTGCGGCACGCCAGCGCCGTTCGCCGGCCACGATCTGGTATCGGTCGCCCGCCGGACGCACGACAATCGGCTGCAGTACGCCACGCGATGCGATCGACTCGGCGAGCTCATTCAGCGCATCCTCGTCGAAATGGCGGCGGGGCTGGCCGGGGTGCGGCGCGATGTCCGCAATGGCGATTTCCCGGATACCGTCGGGACGCGCGGTTTCGGCGGGCGTCGCATCACCCAACAGTGCCGAAAGACCGCGGCCAAGACCGGTCGGGCGACGCTTCGGTGACAGCGGCTCGACGTTGTCCGTCATGCGGCTTTCGCCTGTGCGAGCGGCGGCAGGCGCCCGATGAGTTCACGGGACAGGTTCATATACGCCTCCGATCCCGTGCAGCGCATGTCGTAGATCAGCGCGGGCAGACCATGGCTGGGCGCCTCGGACAGGCGCACGTTGCGCGGAATAACCGTCTCGAACACTGCATTGCCGAGTGCAGCGCGCACATCCTGCGCAACCTGTTCGGTCAACCGGTTGCGGCGGTCGTACATGGTCAACGCCACGCCGAGAATCGCTAGGCCCGGATTGAACTTTGCGCGGATTCGATCAATAGTTTGAAGGAGTTGTGACAAACCTTCCAGTGCGAAGAACTCACATTGCAGTGGCACGAGCAACGATTGCGCAGCGACCATCGCGTTGATGGTCAGCAGCCCCAGCGACGGCGGACAGTCGATCAGGCAGATATCCCAGCGCGCATCCGCAGCTGCGCCCAGTGCGTTGCGCAACCGGTCGGTGCGGTTCTCGAAATCGACGAGCTCGATCTCGGCGCCCGAAAGGTCCACGGTCGCCGCAATGAGATCCAGCTTCGGAACCTTTGTAGCAATCACCGCTTCGGACAAAGTGCAGTCGCCGGTCAGCAGCTCGTAGCTCGAACGAACACGTTCCGAGGGGTAGACGCCGAGCCCGGTCGACGCATTTCCCTGCGGGTCCAGGTCGATCAAGAGCGTCCGCCATCCCATCGCAGCCAGCGCGGTGGCGACATTGATCGCGGTCGTCGTCTTCCCGACACCGCCCTTCTGGTTGGCTACGCAGATCGTAATCATCGGCCACCCTGCCGGACAACCGGGCGCACGTGACGGGCGACGATGATCGCGCTGTCGGGATCGGTCACGCTCGGTTCCATATAAGCGTCACACTGCCATGCTACGCGCGCCGACGCCAGTTCTTCCGCTGCACTTCGACCTTTCGGCAACAACCAGAGCGTTTCTTCTGTGGAAAACCGGTGCGCCAACGCGAAAAGCTTTGGCAAAGGAGCGAACGCGCGCGCGGTAATCACGCCTGCATGATATTGACCGACGTTCTGCACGGACAGTGGTTCGACCGTTAAGTGGGTAAGATCCAGCGCCTTCGCGGCGCGCTGAAGCCATTCAAAACGTAGTCGACGCGACTCTACTAGAGTAGTGGGTTTCAGTGGATCGAGACATCCCAGCACGAGTCCGGGAAGGCCGCCCCCGCTCCCGAGATCTATCCAGCATCCTGGCCAATCCTTCGCGATCCGCATCAACTGTGCCGAGTCGACAATGTGGCGCGACCATATGTCCGAGAGCGATGCTGCGCTTATCAAATTCTGACGGGTGTTCTCATCGCGAAGCATGGCTACGAGCGTATCGAGACGTTCAAATGTTTCACGTGAAACACCAAGGTTCTCGTTTAGCCACCCCTTGGCGGCGGCTTCATCCATTAGCGCGCCTTGCCGTGACCATGATCGCCGCAAGGGCCGCTGGCGTCACACCGCGTACACGGCGAGCTTCGCCCAAAGTCCGGGGACGCGCGCGTCCCAAACGTTCCACCATCTCATGAGAAAGTCCTGGGATGGAGGCCCACGGCATATCGTCGGTCAAAGCGAGTGCATCGCTAGCGGCGAGACTGCGTCGCTCCGCGTCCTGTCGCTGAACATAAGGCGCATACAGCGCATCCGTTGCAATCTCGGTCGCGACATCAGCAGGAATATCGGTCGCTCCGGCCCGGCCACGATCAAGATCACCCATTCGCCTGGACCACCACTGCGCACGCTCCGGGCCGATCAGCGCTCGCTCCAAACCAAGCGACGTAAGGCGCGACCCGGCGTTGTCGGCACGCAATGCAAGACGGTGCTCAGCGCGCGCCGTCAGCATTCGATAAGGTTCGCTGGCTCCTTGCAGCACCAAGTCGTCGATCATCACACCGATGTAACCTTGGTTTCGATCGATCGTCAGCGAGTTCAACTCGAGTGCCGCTGCCGCCGCGTTCGCGCCTGCAACCAGACCTTGCGCAGCCGCTTCTTCATAACCAGTCGTGCCATTGATCTGCCCGGCGCAAAAGACACCCGGAATGGCGTCCAGCGCCAAGCCATGATCGAGCGCGCAAGGATCGAGATAATCATATTCGACGGCATACCCCGGAGTGGCGATCGTGACATCTTCCAGCCCTGCGATCGTTCGAAGCATCGCTTGCTGCGTCTCAACCGATAGCGATGTCGACAACCCATTTGGGTAGATCAAATGGCTGTCGAGACCTTCAGGTTCGAGAAATACTTGGTGCCCATCCCGATCACCGAAGCGCATCACCTTGTCTTCGACCGAAGGACAATAACGCGGCCCCTGTCCCTCGATGGCGCCAGATGCCAATGGCGAATCGATCAAGCCACCGCGAATCGCATCATGGGTCGCGGAATTCGTTCGCGTGATCGCGCAGAAGAGTTGCGGCAAGACGCGACACCCGAGCGGCGACATCGTCCACAATTCTTCGTCGCTTTCCTGAAGATCGAGTCGCGACCAGTCGATGGTTCGACCATCAAGCCGTGGTGGCGTTCCGGTCTTCAGCCGTCCGATCGGCAGCGACAGTTCACGGAGTTGCTCGCCCAAAATCGTCGCGGAGCGCTCTCCAACACGTCCCCCGGTTTCCGTATCGCGCCCCTTGAACATACGTGCGTTCAAAAACGTACCAGTCGCCAGAACTACTGCAGTGCAGGAAATTCGGTCGCCGTTATCCAGCAACACGCCGGCAACGCGCCCGTTGTAGAGATCGAGGGCGTCTGCTCCTCCCTCGATGACGTGCAACTCAGGCTCAATCGAAAGCATCTGCTGGATCGCTGCGGCATACCGCTTACGATCTGCCTGGATACGTGGGCCTTGGACTGCCGGACCCTTAGAACGGTTCAACAACCGATAATGAATCGCTGCGGCATCGCTTGCGCGACCGATCAGACCGTCGAGCGCGTCGATTTCCCTGACCAGATGTCCCTTGCCGATCCCGCCGATCGCGGGGTTGCACGACATTACACCAAGCATGGTTTTATCGAACGTGATCAGCGCTGTGCGCGCGCCACGGCGGACCGATGCCGCGGCAGCCTCGGTGCCAGCATGGCCCCCACCTATGACAACAACATCGAAATTCATTATCGGCCCATAACGTGTTTCACGTGGAACATCACTTGCCGATGCAGAATCGTCCAAACAAGCTATCGAGCATCGCCTCGGTATCTGCTCGTCCAGTAATATGATCGAGCGATGTCATCGCTTGGCGGAGTGATTCCGCGCGGATCACCTCGTCCGGTTCGCCTAAACCCTGTGACAGCGAATCTCGTGCCGCTAAAACATGCTGATGCTGGCTTGCGGTTAGCACTAGCTGGTTTGCGGATGGTAGCAGGTCTTCCGCGTGCCCACGTATTGCGTGGCGAAGCGAAGCTAAGCCCTCACCCGTCACCGCCGACACATTGTATGCGGCCTGCGGATCCGGGCGAATATCGCTTTTTGCGGCAATTGGAATAACGCGCCCTTTTGGTGCGGCGATACCATCGCCAAGCCACAAGATCAGGTCAGAACGCGCCATTGCCTGGTATGCACGATCGATCCCAACCTGCTCCACGCTATCGGCACCATCATCTCGCAAGCCAGCCATGTCGATCAGCACCACCGGAATACCATCGAGGTTCAACGGAACTTCGATCAAGTCTCTCGTGGTTCCTGCGACGGGCGATACGATAGCAGCATCACGCCCTGCTAACGCGTTGATTAGGGTAGATTTACCGGCATTCGGCGGCCCTGCGATACCTATTCTCACGCCATCACGCAGCCGTTCGGCCGGCGGATTTTCCAATGCAGAATCGAGCGTCGCGACAAGTGCGCGTGTGTCTGCATCGATCGGGCCGGCCACCACATCCGCTTCGTCCTCATGGTCGATCGACGCTTCGACACGCGCCGCCAGATCAAGCAGTCGTACCTGCCACGCCTCGACCTGTCGCCGCAGGCCGCCTTCAGCCATGGTCAAAGCAGCAGTCCGTTGACGCGCGGTTTCGGCAGACAGTAGGTCAGCCAGCCCTTCGACTTGGCTTAAATCCATTCGTCCGTTCTCGAAAGCACGCCGGGTAAAGGCGCCGGGTTCCGCCGCGACTATGCCGGGCAGCTCGGCAAGCGCCGCTTCGACCCCCGCCACCACCGCACGACTACCGTGCAGGTGCAGTTCGACCATGTCTTCGCCCGTCGCCGTACCGGGCCCCGGCAACCAGAGGACCATCGCCGCATCGAGCAGCGCTTCATGTGCATCGATCAGCCGCCGCACGACCGCCGTCCGGGCGGGCGGCACCGGCTTGCGTGTCAACGCCTCGAGCGCTGCACCCGCACGCGCTCCGCTGATCCGGACAATTGCGATCGCAGAGGGAAGAGCGCCGGTCGATCGCGCGAATATCGTGGTCAGCGCTTGGTCGACCCTGTCACATTGTCGAACAACTGTTGCCACAGCTTCATTCCTGTCTCGCCCATCGGCATCCAGTTCGTCATCATGCCTTCCAACGTGTCTCGCGACACACCACCGGTTTTAACGACGTCGAGCATTTGCGCGATATAGGCATCATGGATTGGCGTTAGATCCGGCAATCCCATGAACCGCCGCGCTTCTTCGGGCGTGCAATCCACATCGACGGTGATTTTCATCTACTGGTCCCCTTTGCCCGACTATGCGAGCGAAGGGAAGCCGCCGCAAGTCAGCCGACGAACGATTGCACGTGCGGTGCAACCTCGTGCCAACCGTCCCAGATCATCTTGAACGCGACATAGACGATGACGATCAGGCCGCCCCAGGCGATCCAGCGATAGCGTTCAATGTACTTTGCGATGAAATTGGCCGCGACGCCCATCATGGCAACAGCGAGGATCAGGCCGATCACCATGATTTCAGGATGATCACGCGCCGCACCCGCAACCGCGAGGACGTTGTCGAGGCTCATCGAAACGTCGGCAAGTGCAACCGCCCATGCCGCAGCCGCGAAGCTCTTTGCCGGTCTGACGCCAGAGGACTCATCGCCAATGACTTCAGCCGATCCGGGGTTCGGATGCGGATGACGTATTTCGCGATACATCTTCCACGCCACCCACAGCAGCAACAGGCCGCCAGCGAGGATCAGTCCCGTTATCGCCAGCAATTTGGTGACCATCAGCGCAAAGCCGACCCGCAGGACGAGCGCAGCCAGTACGCCGATCAGGATTACCTTCTTGCGTTGGTGGTCCGGAAGGCCCGCAGCAAGCGCGCCGACCACGATCGCGTTGTCGCCCGCGAGGACGATGTCGATCGCTAGGACCTGAAGAAGCGCTGCAAAGCCGCTGGCGGTAAAGATAGACGTGAAATCCATGTCATCTTAGCCCATAACCAAGGGTGCGACCTGGTGCCAGCCCTCCCAGATCATATTCAGCGCGACATACAAAATAACGACCAGACCGATCCACGCAATCCAGTGATGCCGCTGGACCAGCTTGGCGACCAAGTTCGCTGCCAGGCCCATGATCGTCACGGAAAAGGCGAGGCCAAACAATAATACCGTGGGGTGCTGGCGCGCCGCCGCCGCCACGGCGAGGACATTATCCAGGCTCATCGACAGATCGGCAACCGTCACCTGGATCGCCGCCTGCAGGAACGTCTTGGTGCGCTTCGGCCCCTCGATCTCGGGCGTATCGGGGTCGTCGGCGACCACCACCTTCGCCGGACGCAACTCGCGGTACATGTTGTACGCGACCCAGAGCAGCAACAAACCGCCCGCGAGCAGCAGGCCTGTGATCGACAGCAGCCATGTCGCCATCAGCGCAAAGCCGATGAGGAAGACCAGCGCCATGCCGACACCGACCATGATGACGCGGCGGCGGTCCCTTTCGGGAAGACCCGACGCGATCGTCCCCATGATGACGACATTGTCGCCCGCCATGGTGAGGTCGATCAGGATAACCGACACCAAGGTTGCCAGCCCGGCAGTGGTGAACACATCGGCGAAATCTAGATGCAAGGCGGCCTCCGGTTAGTGGCCAGCCCGTGCCAGTGGCCCGACGCCGCGTAAAGCCCGCCCGACAACGCACTTATGCGTCATCGGGCGGATTATGATCAGGAATTCATTGAGTCGAAGAAATCTTCGTTGGTCTTCGAATCCTTCATCTTGTCGAGCAGGAATTCCATCGCGTCGATGGTGCCCATCTGCATGAGGATGCGGCGCAGGACCCACATTTTCGACAGCTTGCCCTTTTCGACGAGAAGTTCTTCCTTGCGAGTGCCCGACTTCCCGACGTCGAGCGCGGGGAAGACGCGCTTGTCGGCCACCTTGCGGTCGAGGACGATTTCCGAGTTACCGGTGCCCTTGAACTCCTCGAAGATGACTTCGTCCATGCGGCTGCCGGTGTCGATCAGCGCGGTTGCGATGATCGAGAGCGAGCCGCCCTCCTCGATGTTACGGGCTGCACCGAAGAAACGCTTCGGGCGCTGCAGGGCGTTCGCGTCGACACCGCCGGTCAGGACCTTGCCCGACGACGGAACGACCGTGTTGTAGGCGCGGCCGAGACGCGTGATCGAGTCGAGCAGGATGACGACATCCTTCTTGTGCTCGACCAGGCGCTTGGCCTTTTCGATAACCATTTCAGCAACCTGGACGTGACGCGTCGCGGGTTCGTCGAACGTCGAGGAGATGACCTCACCCTTCACGCTGCGCTGCATGTCGGTGACTTCTTCCGGCCGCTCGTCGACGAGGAGGACGATCAGGAAGACTTCGGGATGGTTGTCGGTAATCGCCTTGGCGATGTTCTGCAGCATCACCGTCTTGCCGACGCGCGGCGGGGCGACGATCAGCGTGCGCTGTCCCTTGCCCTGCGGCGAGACGATGTCGATGACGCGGGCCGACTTGTCCTTGACCGTCGGGTCGAGCGTGTCGAGGCTCAGCTTCTGTTCCGGATAAAGCGGCGTCAGATTGTCGAAGTTGACACGGTGCCGAACGGCGTCCGGATCGTCGAAATTGACCGCGGTCAGCTTGGTCAGCGCGAAATAGCGTTCGCCGTCCTTCGGGCCGCGGATCTCGCCCTCGACGGTGTCGCCGGTGCGCAGGCCGTGTTTGCGAACCTGGTTCGGCGAGACATAGATGTCGTCGGGTCCGGCAAGGTAATTGGCTTCGGGCGAGCGCAGGAAGCCGAAGCCGTCCTGCAGCACTTCGATGGTGCCGATGCCCATCACCTGTTCACCGTTTTCGGCCTGGACCTTGAGGATCGCGAACAGCAAATCCTGCTTGCGGAGCGTCGATGCGCTCTCGACGCCGAGCGCTTCGGCCATCTCGACCAGCTCGGCAGGGGTTTTTTTCTTAAGTTCTTTCAGATGCATTTCTATTCTTTCGGGAATTGGTCGGACAGCAAAGTTTGCGTCACGCGAGCGTTTCGAGGACCGATGCTCGTCTTGGAATTGCGGACGATGCCCGCAGGAGTGTTATGTCGTCGGGCCGCGGCGATAAGTCAAGCCGTCAGAGCGCGGCAATCGGGCTCAAACCGGCTATTTCGAACTGGTTTCGCTTTGCTTCAGCGCGTCGCCGATCCGCATCAGATCCTTGCCGACGACTTCCATTTCCGCCCCGCAACGCGCGGCTTCAACAGGAAAGCTTTTTCCGAAAGCAGCAGTGTCGCCATAAACACGGCGCAGTTCGGGTTCCAGCTTCAGGGCGGGGTCGCGGCCGTTCGCCCGGCCCACGTAATACATCATCAATGGTGTGACGGCGGCACGCTTGCTTTCATCGGCCTTGCCGATGATCGCCGCCATGACCGCAATGCATCGCAAATCCTGTTCCTGCGCAGAGGGTGAAGCCGCCTGTGCAGCCATGGCGAAGAGCAAAACAGGAAGGGCCATCACAACAGCTTTCAGAATGGACGAACGATCACCAGTATCACGATCAGGATCGTCGCCAGCGACGGGATTTCGTTGAGCATCCGCAGCGCACGGTCCGACGCTGTCCGCCTGCCCGCCGCCAGCTTCTTCGCATAGGCGACCATCCAGAACTGGTAGAAGGTCAGGCCGATCACGACGAGGAACTTCAGGCGAAACCAGGTCTCCGTCGCCGCGCCCACATTGACCAGCAGCGCCAATCCAAAGGCCCATACAGCGAGAAGCGCGGGGTTCAGGATGATCGAGACCAGACGCGCCTCGCGCACCGCCCAGCGGCCTTCCTCGGACGATCCAGGCACTGTTTCCTGATGGTAGACCAGGAAGCGCGGCAGCATGAACAGCCCCGCCATCCAGAAGATCACGAAAATGACGTGTGCGGCCTTCACCCAGGGGTAGGCAGCGCCGAGCCATCCCACCAGCGAACCCATCAGCGACCTCGAACCTGCGCCAGCACCGCCTCTACATGGGCGATCGGGGTGTCGGGGACAATCCCGTGGCCGAGATTGAAGATGTGCGGCCGCCCGGCAAAAGCGTTCAGGATACGATCGACCGCTTCGGCCAATTGCGGGCCACCGGTCACCAGCGCCAGCGGATCGAGATTGCCCTGAACCGGCATGTCCTTCGGCAATGCGGCGTCGGCCCATTCAGGCGACACGGTTTCATCGACACCGACCGCCGTAACACCGGTTTCACGCGCATAGGCCGGCAGCTTCCCGCCCGCTCCCTTCGGAAAACCGATGACCGGCGTATCCGGATGACTTTCGCCGAGCGCGGCCACGATCGTCGCGTTGGGCGCGATCACCCAATGTTCGAACTGCGCCGGTGACAGCGACCCTGCCCAGCTGTCGAACAGCTGGATGGCGTCTGCCCCAGCATCGATCTGCGCACGCAGGTAGGCGATCGTCGTCGACGTAATCGCAGCGATGAGATCGCCCATTTTCGCAGGGTCACGATAGGCAAGGCGGCGCGCATCGCTCTGGTCGCGACTACCTTGCCCCGCGATCATGTAAGTCGCGATCGTCCACGGACTTCCCGCAAAGCCCAGCAAGGCCTGTTCGGGCGCCAGTGCTGCCTTCACGCCTGCAACGGTGCGGTAGATCGGGTGCAGGACGCTCAAGTCGGACACGAAATCCGCCAGATCGTTGTCGCGCAGGATCGGCGCGAGCCTTGGACCCTCACCCTCTTCGAACCACAGTTTTTGCCCCATGGCCTGCGGCACGACGAGGATGTCTGAAAACAGGATCGCCGCATCGAAAGGAAAACGGCGCAACGGCTGTAGGGTCACCTCAATCGCGGCATCGCTGTCGTAAACCAGGTCGAGGAAACCGCCTTTTTGCGACCGCAGTGCGCGATATTCCGGAAGATAGCGTCCCGCCTGGCGCATGAACCAGACCGGCGGACGGGTGGTCCGCTCCCCCGACAGGACGCGCATGATGGGCGACAGGGAAACCGGTCCGGTCAAGCGACGAGTCCTATACTATTAAGTTAATAAAAGGTTGATGGAGGATGTTGGTAGGGCGTTTCGCGGGGCTTATGCGCTGCGCCGCATTCTGCCAACAGTTTGACTCACGCCACGGCCACGAGAATCCTTGGATTCGGGGTGGATCATTCCCGATATCCACAGCCTTGGGCCGCGTGATGCCGGTTGTGGACGGATCTGGGAATGGAACCAGGGCATCCGTCGAACGTTTTGGCGGGCCGGATTGCGCAGGGGTTTCTCTGACACCTTATCCCGCGATTTGTGCACAGCCCCTGAATTGTGCAGAGGGCTGCTCGTGAACCGCCTCCATCTCCACCTCCTGTCGGACTCGACCGGCGAAACGCTGGAGGCCGTGGCAAAAGCCGCGATCGCCTTGTTCGACGACGTGGAGCCCATCAAGCATTTTTGGCCAATGGTCCGCAGCGAAGGCCATTTGTCCCGGATCATGGGGGACATCGGCAAGAATCCGGGACTGGTCCTTTTCACTCTCGCCAACACCGATCTGCGCGCGAAACTCGAGGAGATGTGCGCAGTTGCCGGCTTGCCGGTCATCGCCCCGCTCGATGCCGTGACCGACCAGCTGTCCTCGATGCTGGGTCAACAGAAACTGACCCGCCCCGGACGCCAGCACGTGCTGGACGAGGCCTATTTCGCGCGCGTGGACGCGATCCAGTTCACCATAGCCCATGACGACGGCATCGGCTGGGAGGATTGGGAAGAGGCCGATATCGTTCTGGCAGGCGTCAGCCGGACATCCAAAACGCCGACGTCGATCTATCTTGCCAATCGCGGATACAAGACGGCGAACATTCCGCTGGTCGTGGAATCGCCGCCGCCGGATCTGTTGTTCCGGCTGGAAAAGCCGATGGTGGTGGGGCTGGTCACCAGCGCGGACCGGCTGGTGCAGATCCGCCGCAATCGCCTGCTTTCGCTCAACCAGGCACCGGACACCGACTATGTCGACCAGGAAAAGGTCGCGGCCGAACTCGCCTTCGCGCGGCGCATGTTCGCCGACAATGGATGGCCGGTCATCGACATGACGCGTCGGTCGATCGAGGAAGCGGCTGCCGCGATCATCAACATCTATAACGAGCGACAGGGTATCGCGTGACCCTGGTCCTCGCATCGACAAGCGCCTCGCGCCGCCGAATGCTGACCGCGGCGGGCATCGCCCATGAGGCGGTGGCGCCGGGCGTCGACGAGGATGCCGCCAAGGCCGCGCTGTCGCATCTCGACGGCCGCGGGCTGGCCGATGCGCTGGCCGAACTGAAGGCGGTCAAGATTTCGGCCCGGCGGCCCGGCGATCTCGTGCTGGGCTGCGATTCGACCGTCGAACTCGATGATGGAACGATGCTCGACAAGCCCGGCGACGAACTCGCGGCGCAGCTGCGCATGTTGTCCGGGCGAACGCATCGCCTCCATTCGGCCGTGGTCGCGGCCGAAGGCGGCGTGCCGGTGTGGCGCCATGTCGCGCGGGCAACGCTGTCCGTCCGTCCGCTCGGCGAGGACTTCATTGCCGAATATGTCGCGCTCGAGGGCAAGGAGGCGGTCGGCTGTGTCGGCGGCTACCGGTTGGAAGGGCCCGGCGTTCAGCTGTTCTCCCGCATCGATGGCGACAGTTTCGTCATTCAGGGCCTGCCGATGCTGCCCCTGCTCGACTGGCTGCGCGTTCGCGGAATCATGACGTCATGACCCAGGCTTATGCAGAGGTGATCGGGGATCCGATCGGCCATTCGAAATCACCGCTGATCCACAAATTCTGGCTGGAGAAGTGCGGCATCGCGGGCGACTATCGCGCCAGCCATGTCCGGCCTGACGACTTGTCCGACTTTATCGCGCAACGCCGCAACGATCCCGACTGGCGCGGCTGCAACGTGACCATCCCGCACAAGATCGCGGTCATGGACCTGGTCGACGATCCCGGCAATGTGCGCGGGACGATCGGCGCGATGAACACGGTGCTCCGCGATCCGCAGAACAACCTGACCGGTACCAATACCGATGCCGCAGGTTTCTATGCACCGCTGTCCGCGCTCGATCTGACCGGCGCGCCAGTTGCCGTCGTCGGTACGGGTGGCGCTGCCCGTGCGGTATTGTTCGCGCTCGGCAAGGCAAACGCGGGTGATGTGTGCATCGTCGCGCGCTCCCCGCTGAAGGGTGCGGCCCTTCTCGCGCAATTCGGGTTGAGGGGCGCGGTCCAGGGGTTCGATGCATCGCTGCCGCCCGTGACACTCCTCGTGAACGCGACATCGCTCGGCATGGTGGGGCAGGCGCCCTATACGCCCGACCTGTCGCCACTACCCGATGGTGCCGTCGTATATGATTTGGTCTACGCGCCGCTCGAAACGCCGCTGCTGGCGGCGGCGCATGACGATGGCTTCGACACCATCGACGGCCTCGAAATGCTGATCGGCCAGGCGGCATTCGCATTCGAGCTGTTCTTCGGCAAACCGGCACCGCGCGAACACGACGACGAACTGCGCGTACTGCTGACGGCATGAAGATCGTCGGGCTCACCGGATCGATCGGCATGGGCAAGTCGACGGTCGCGGCGATGCTCCGCGATCTGGGCGTCCCCGTGTTCGACGCCGATGCGGAAGTTCACCGGCTTCAGGGTCCGGGGGGCGCGTTGGTCGACGCGATCGAAACCGCCTTTCCCGACACGACCGGTCCTGCCGGGGTCGATCGCCAGAAGCTCGGCGCCCGGGTTCTCGGCGACGATGCGGCGATGAAACGACTCGAGGGGATCGTCCACCCGGCGGTCGGTGAGGCGCGTCGGCGCTTCCTCGCCGACAATGCCGATGCGTCATTCGTCGTGTTCGACATACCGTTGTTGTTCGAAAAGGGCGGCGAAGCGAGCGTCTCTGCCGTATGGGTGGTCTCCGCCCCGCTCGATGTCCAGCGCACACGCGTCCTTGCAAGACCCGGAATGTCGGCGGAAAAATTCGATTCGATCCTTGCTCGCCAGATGCCAGATGACGAAAAGCGCCGCCGTGCGACCTCAATCATCGATACCGGGCAGTCGCTCGACGTGACGCGGGCGCAGGTTGTGGCGCTGGTCGCTTGCATCCGCGCCTCCGAAGGCCAATAATCAGGTCTCAATGCGTGAAATTGTTTTCGATACCGAGACGACTGGCCTCGACCCGTCGCAAGGCGACCGTATCGTCGAGATTGGCTGTATCGAACTGGTGAACCGGGTCGAAACCGGCCGTTCCTACCATGCCTATTTCAATCCGCAGATGCCGATGCCGGACATCGCCTTCCAGATCCACGGATTGTCGGACGCCTTTTTGGCCGACAAGCCGTTGTTCGAGGACTGCGTCGAGGATCTGCTCGATTTCATCGAGGACTCGCCGCTGATCGCGCACAACGCGATGTTCGACTACGGCTTCCTGAATTCCGAATTGTCGGGGTGCGGACGCCTGCATGTGACGCGCGGGCGTATCATCGATACGCAGCAGATGGCGCGGGCCAAGCATCCTGGCGCCAAGCACAGCCTCGACGCGCTCTGCAGCCGTTATGGCATCGACCGCAGCCACCGCGTCCTCCACGGCGCATTGCTCGACGCGCAGCTGCTGGCCCAGCTTTATGTCGAGCTGACCGGCGGCCGGCAGATCGGTCTCGACATGGTCGCTCCAGTGGCGGCTGCAACAACCATCGTGACGAATGTCGAGGTCGCCGTACCCGTTACGCGCCACGTCGCGCCGCATTTTGCATCGGCAGAAGAAATTGCACGGCATCGTGCGTTCGTCTCCTCGCTCACCGACCCTTTATGGGCGGCGGACGAGCAGTGGCAGGCTGTCTGAACGGACAGCCCAATGTAAAAAAGGAGTATTCCCCATGGAAATTCGCGTTTCAGGTCATCAGGTCGCCACCGGCGACGCGCTCAGAACGCATGTCGAAACACGACTCCAGGGGATTGCCGACAAATATTTCGCCCGCGCCATTTCCGCCAAGGCGACCTTCGGGAAAGGGCCGCACGACAACGGCTTTTCTTGCGACATTATTGCGCACGTCATGCAGGGGCTCGTGCTGAAGGCGAGCGGTAGTGGCATGGACGCCCATCCGGCGTTCGAACAAGCGGCCGAAAAGATCGAGCGCCAGTTGCGCAGGTACATGCGCCGCTTGAACGACCATGCCGGTCCGGCCGCACCGCCCACGCCGGATCCGGCCGAAGACGCGCGCTATACCGTGTTCGATGCGGACGAAGCGGCAGAGGAAGTCAGCGACCATCCGGTGGTGATTGCCGAAACCCGCGTGGACGTTCCCGATGCCAGCGTATCGGACGCGGTCATGATGCTCGACCTGCGCAATACCAACGCGCTGCTGTTCCGGAATGCGGGGACCGGCGCGTTCAACATGGTCTATCGCCGTGGTGACGGAACGATCGGCTGGGTCGAGCCGCTGGCCGCCTAGCTTGATCGAGGTACTTGCGCGCCGCCTTTTTTTGGCGAAAGGGGCGCGCAATCATTTCATTCCGGATCGTTTTGTGACCAATTTACTGACCTTCCTCCGCCCCGGCGCGGTGGTGGCTGCATTGCCTGTGGCGGGAAAAAAACCGCTATTCCAGGCACTTGGTAGCCTCGCCGAAGAGATATACGGCATCGACGAGCGCAAAGTCGTCGAGCGCCTGACCGAACGCGAGCGACTGGGCTCGACCGGTTTCGGTGGCGGAATCGCCATTCCGCACGGCAAGATCGACGGTTTGAACGAAGTCGTCGGCCTGTTCGCACAACTCGCCCAGCCGATCGATTTCGCCGCGGTCGATGATATGCCGGTCGACCTGGTGTTCATGCTGCTGTCGCCGATCGATGCGGGGGCGGATCATTTGAAGGCGCTTGCCCAGGTCAGCCGTGCGCTGCGCGACAAGGCGTTCGTGGCGAAGCTGCGTGGCGCCGCGTCCGACGACGCGTTGACGGCACTGCTGGCGCCGAGCGATGCGCGGGATGCCGCCTGACGCGGCTGCCTCGGGCGCGGCGGCTCATCACCGCGCGCTCGAATCGCTTTATCGCGCTGCGCCGGTCAACCGGCTGTTTCCTTCGACGCTCGAAATCACGGGCGAAGGGACATCGGTCATCCACTTCCAGATCGACGAAAGCGTCTACCACGCGGCGGGTGCCGCGCATGGGACGGCCTATTTCAAGATGCTGGACGATGCCGCGTTCTATGCGGCCAACAGCCTGGTCACCGATCGCTTCCTGCTGACGACCGCGTTCAACCTGTTCCTGACGCGCCCGCTGAAGGAGGGGCCGGTCAGGGCCGAGGGGCGATGGATCAGCGGACGGCGGCGGGTGTTCGTCGCCGAGGCTCGCCTGGTCGATGCGTCGGGCGAAGAGGCGGCACGGGGAACCGGCACCTTCATGCGCTCGCAAATCCCGCTTTCGACGCTTCCCGGCTACGCGCGGTGAGCCCGCGCCTGACCAGCGCGGTGCTGGTTTCGGCGTTGATCCGGCGTGTTGCCAACGAGGGCGGCGCAGCGGTCGTCGTCGCGAAGGGAGATGCGACCGCCGGGGCGATACTGTTGATCTGCCTCGAAAAAGGGCAGCTCACGTCATTCCGTGAACGTGTTCTTCGGATCGAAGGGAACTATGGCTGGGAGGCCGTCGGACCGTCGGCTGATTCGCCGGCCAACGAAACCGATGCCTGGCTTGCGAGGCGGCGTCAGCGTGACCCTGATCTGTGGATCGTCGAACTGGACATCCCGAATGCAGAACGCTTCGCCGCCGAAACAAGCGGCGACGATTGACTGATTGACCCTCCGAAACGAAATGCGGCTCCTGATTTCGTAGCGCCGTCGTGACGATTACCCGTCGAAGTATGAATGGGATGTCGCGCAGTACGCAGTCGGAAGGGTGGATCGGGGTCTTAATGTGTTTCCCGGCTTTTGATCGCCCTGCCGCATAGTGCAGATGTTGAATGTTCGATTTTCTTCGGGTCGCGGGTTTCGCGACCCTTGCGCTTGCCGCCGCTGGGGCGCCGAGCCAATTGCCTGTGACCGATGCTCCCGCAAGAACGGCGGTTGAAGCATTGCCTCCAATTCCCGCCACGATTCCCCTGACCGACATTGCTCCGGCGCCTAAGCCCGCGCTCGTTGAAGCTGTCGACACCACCTCCGCAGATTCCCGCGCCGATTCGCTTGCCGCCTTGGTGCGCATGCACGGCTCGACCGAAACCCCCGACCGTGAAACCGAATGCCTTGCCGCGGCGACGTATTTCGAATCGAAGAGCGAACCGCTCGAAGGTCAGCTGGCCGTGGCCAACGTCATACTCAATCGCGCCGAGTCGGGCCGTTTCGCATCGACCCCGTGCGGCGTCGTTTACCAGCGCGGCCAGTTCTCGTTCGTCCGTTCCGGTTCGATGCCGCCGATCGCGCGCAAGAGCGAGGATTGGCGTCAGGCCGTGGCAATTGCTTACATCGCCAAGAACGACCTGTGGAAGGCACCTGCCCAAAACGCGCTTTACTTCCATGCCAAGCGTGTCTCGCCCAACTGGCGGATGACGCGCGTTGCCGCAGTCGGCAATCACGTCTTTTATCGCTGAGGACTAGGCATCGTTCCTGACATGTTCTAGTCAGGATCGATGCTCGACACCGTCCAGGAACGCCTGATCGCAGCCGATGTCGTCCGCGGGACCACGCGGATGCTGGCGCGTGAGGATTGCTTGGCGGTCGGCGAAGTATCGCTGGGCAACGGGCGCCGTGCGGACCTGATGGGCCTGTGTCCCCGGGGTTTCGTGACGATCGTCGAGATCAAGGTATCGCGCGCCGACCTGCTGGGTGACGCGAAATGGACCGATTATCTCGACTATTGCGACCGCTTTTTCTGGGCGATCCCGGCGGGGTTCGATGCCGCGCTGCTCGATCGGCCCGAACTGCTGCCCGAACGTGCCGGCCTGATCGTGGCCGACCGTTATGACGCAGCGGTCATCCGACCCGCTCTATCGGTTCCGCTGGCTGCTCCACGTCGAAAAGCGGAAACGCTGCGGTTTGCCAGGCGGGCCGCACGCCGCCTGATCGGCGACATCGACGATTCCGAACTGCCCTCGCTTTAGCGCGGACCCTGAACTTCACGCTTGGGTGCGGGCTTTGCCGCGTCGAGTTCCTTCAACACGCCAGAAAGCCGCGGATCGCGGCGCGCTAGGTCCTTGGGCGAAAAGCCGG
Organism: Pseudomonadota bacterium; assembly: GCA_040388515.1. GTDB lineage: Bacteria > Pseudomonadota > Alphaproteobacteria > Sphingomonadales > Sphingomonadaceae > Sphingomonas_O. The sequence goes on from JAZKBQ010000011.1 coordinate 38,186, forward strand.
CATTGTCGGCGCGGTTCGGGTTGGCGTTGGCGGCCAGCAGCAAGCGGACCGACGCGATATCATTGTTGATCACGGCTTTCGCCAATGGCGTCTCGCCATTCCCGTTCGCCACATCGACGCTTGCACGACGCGCGAGCAGCACCTGGATTCCATCGGTCCATCGCAATTCGGTTGCGATCATAAGGGCGGTCTTGCCGTTGTTGTCGCGAACGTCCGGGCTTGCTCCCCGCTGAAGCAGGAAGCCGAGCCAGGTCGCATCCCGCCGCGCGGTGACGATGTGCAGCCCCGTCTGGCCGGTCGCCGCATCGCGCGTATTCACGATGACCGTACCCGGCTTGTTCAGGAACTCTGTCGCCTTTGCACCATCGGCGTCCTTGACCGCCTTTATGAAATTGAAGCTGTCGGAAAATTGTGCGGAAGCGACCGTCGGCAGCAGCAGTGCGGCCATCAGTGCGGGAATCAGATAGCGGTTCTTCATATGGCCCCTGTCTTGCGCGGCAGGCGTTAACAACGCAAGGCTGAGCCTGTGATGAACCTGCGCCTTTCCCTGCTTCCGCTCCTGATGCTTGCTGCCTGTCAGGCCGCCCCGCCGCCGCCGCTCGAGGGTGCGAAGATCGGCGGGCCCTTCACCCTGGTCGACCAGGACGGGCGCACGCGCACCGACCGTGACTTCGCGGGCAAATACCGGATCATGTATTTCGGCTACACGTTCTGCCCGGACGTCTGCCCGGTCGATATGCGCAACCTGGCCCAAGGATATCGCGCCTTTGCGACCGCCAATCCCGATAAGGCCAAGCGGGTCGTGCCGATCTTCGTCACGGTCGATCCCGTGCGCGATACGCCGGCGGTGATGAAGCAATATGTCGCGACCTTCGACCCGGCGGTCGTAGGGCTGACCGGTACGACCGAACAGGTGGCGGCCGCCGCCAAGGCCTATGTCGTCGTCTATCAGCTCAACAAGAAATCACCGACGGACGAGGCCTATCTAGTGGATCACAGCCGGGCTGCCTATCTTATGGATCCCGATGGCAAGCCGGTCGCGCTGCTGTCACAGGATGAAAAGCCCGCGGTCATCGCGGGGCAGCTGGCAAAATGGGTGAAGTGATCGCCAAGGAACAGGAACGCTTCTGGGAGACGATCCCGCTCGAAAAGCTCGACCGCGGACAATGGGAAGCATTGTGCGACGGTTGCGGCAAATGCTGCATCCACAAGCTGGAGGATGAGGAAACCGGGGAGCTGTTCCCGACCAATGTCGCGTGCCGCCTGCTCGACCGGCGGTCGTCGCGCTGTTCGGATTACAAGAACCGCCATGCCTATGTGCCTGACTGCATCCGCCTGACGCCAGCCAAGCTCGACCAGCTCGACTGGCTGCCGCTGACTTGCGCTTACAGGCTGCGTGCGGAGGGAAAGCCGCTGCCCGACTGGCATCACCTGAACACGGGCGACCCGGAAAGCGTGCATAATGCCGGCATGTCGACGCGTGGATGGACGATCAGCGAAGATGATGCGGGCGATCTTGAATATCATCTCACCGACCGCGTTCTCTGAACTGGTCTTCAGCGGAGGCGGCCGTTCACGTGCGCTGACTGTCGTCCGCCGCTCGACGGCGCGGGGCATGCGGCTGACGGTCGATCCGCGCGATGCGACGGTGCGCCTGACGCTCGGTACGCGCGCACCGCTTCGCCCCGCGCTGTCCTGGGCAGCGGGCAAGCGAGGATGGGTCGAGGCGGAACTGGCGCGCCTGCCGCACCCGAATCCGGTCGTTCCCGGCATGGTTTTCCAGCTGGGCGATGAAGAAGTGCGGCTCGAATGGGCGGCCGAAAAGTCGCGCCGCGTGACTCTTGGGGATGGTATCTTGCATGTCGGGGGTCCGCGCGACCAGCTGACGAACCGCGTGACGCGATTCCTGCGTGCGCATGCGCGCACCGTGCTGGAAGCCGAAACGCGCGCACTTGCTGAAAGGCACGGCATCACCGTGGGCCAAGTGGGCGTCGGCGATACGCGAAGCCGTTGGGGCAGTTGTGCCGCGTCGGGCGACATCCGTTACAGCTGGCGGCTTATTCTTGCGCCGCCATTCGTGCGGCGGTCGACCGTGGCGCATGAAGTCGCGCACCGCATCCACATGAATCACAGTGCCGCTTTCCATGCGCTTGCGGCCAAATTGTACGATGGCGATCCCAACCTCGCGCGCACCTGGCTACGCGCGAAGGGCTCCTCGCTTCACTGGTTCGGTCGCGAGGGCTGAGGCGCGGGGTCGACGCGGCGTTCGCGCGCTGGCGGCGGTACCGCAGGCGCCTGATCCCGGTCGTTCCGGCGACCGAGGGCATTGTCGATCCAGCGCTGGTCGAGCCGGGGCGGCGGCGCGGCGGGATTGGTGTCCGGACTTTCGATTCGGTTTTCGGATGACTGGTCCATCGGATCCGGATCGAGCGGCGCTCCCGACCCTTCCGAATAATTGCCCTCGTCCATATTCCCGAAATAGGCCTCGGCATCGGGTTCCAGCTGCCATTCGGGCAGCGTCACATCGGTCTGGAATTTCTCGACCGGCCGCTTGGCAACGGCAACGGTCATGAACTGTGCAAAGGCGCGGGCGGGGTTACGTCCGCCCTGTAAGCCCGGAACCGGCTTGTTGTCGTCACGGCCCATCCAGACGCCGGTCGTGATCCCGCTCGAAAAGCCAAGGAACCAGCCGTCCTTGTTCGAACTGGTCGTACCCGTCTTGCCCGCGACCGGCCGTCCGATCTGCGCCGCGCGGGCCGTGCCCGTGTTCACCGCGGTCTGCAGCAGATCGATCATCTGGGCGGCGACCTGTGGTGCGACCAGGACGTTGTTCGTGTTGGCGCGATGTTCGTACAGCACCTCGCCACCCGCGGTCGTGACCTTGGTGATGCCATAGGGCGCGACGGACGCGCCGTTCGCCGCGACACCGGCGAAGGCGCGGGTCATGTCGATCAGGCGGACGTCCGACGTTCCCAGCACCATCGAGGGGTGCGTGTTGATCGGCGTCGAGATGCCGAAGCGGCGGGCCATATCGGCAATCGTCGTCGTGCCGACCTCTGCACCGATCTGGGCAGCGACAGTATTGATAGAATAGGCAAAGGCCGTGCGCAGCGAAATCTCACCCGAAAACTTGCGCGACGAGTTGCGCGGTTTCCAGCCGTTGATGTCGACTTCCTTATCGACGACCATGTCCGCAGGCGTGTGGCCGGATTCGAGCGCTGCCAGGTAGACGAACAATTTGAACGCCGATCCCGGCTGCCGCATCGCCTGTGTCGCGCGATTGTAGATCGACGTGACATAGTCCTTGCCACCGACCATCGCACGTACCGCTCCGTCGCGATCGAGCGAGACAAGCGCGCCCTGCGACCCGTCGGGTGTGTTCGCGCGGATCGACGCATCGGCGGCGCGCTGCATGTTGAGGTCCAGTGTCGTCCAGACGTCGATCGGCTCGGTGCCCTCGTCGATCAGCGTGTCGAGCTGCGGCAATGCCCAGTCGGTGAAATACCGTACGCTATTCTGGAGCGGTTCGGGCGCGAACTTGATCGATCCCGGCGATGCCTCGGCCACTTGTGCCGCAGTGATCACGCCCTGTTCGCGCATCACTTCGAGCACGACGCCGGCGCGTCCGACGGCCGCCTTTTCGTCCGCGGTCGGCGAGTAGTTCGACGGCGCCTTGACCAACCCCGCGATCACCGCAGCCTCGCCCAGCGACAAGGTGTTGGCCGGATGGCCGAAGAACTTCCGGCTCGCCGCATCGACGCCATAAGCGCCGCCGCCGAAATAGACACGGTTCAGGTAGAGTTCGAGAATCTGGTCCTTCGAGAATTTCCGCTCGAGCGCCAGCGACAGGATCATTTCGCGGAACTTGCGCGTCCAGGTCTTGTCGTTGGTCAGGAAGATGTTGCGCGCCAGCTGCTGCGTGATCGTGGAGCCGCCCTGGGTGAACCGCCCCTTGGTCGCGCGCACGTAGAAAGAGCGGACGATGCCGAGTGGGTCGACGCCGATATGGCTGCGAAAGCGGCGATCCTCGACCGCAACCATCGCCGTCTTCATCGTCGCGGGCAGTTGGTCGTAATCGAGCCATTGGCCATAGCTCGGCCCCAGGGAGACCAGCACCGTGCCGTCGACCGCATGCACGCGGATCATCTGCCCGTTGGGCGACGATTTCATCTGCGAATAGCTGGGCAGCGTCGAATAGGCGACCGACACGGCGATGATGAGCGCGACGATGCCCAGCACCGCGCCCGCAGCGCCGATCTTCAGGATACGGAAGGTCCAGCGTTTCCAGCCGGGCTGGCCTGATCTGGCGGAAGAGCGCGGCGCGGCCATCGGTCGCGGGTGATTAGGCGCTAATCGTTCGTGTCACAAGCGATTGTGATCAGGCCGATTTGAAATCGAGCGCCGCGCTGTTCATGCAATACCGCAAGCCGGTCTCGGCCGGGCCGTCGGGGAAGACATGACCAAGGTGGCCGTCACAGGTTGCGCACCGTACCTCGGTACGGACCATGCCATGTTGGGTGTCGGTGTGCTCGGTGACGGCATCATTGTCCGCCGGGCGGATGAAGCTGGGCCAGCCCGATCCGGAATCGTACTTGGCGTCGCTGGTGAACAGCTCGGCACCGCAACCGGCGCAGCGATAGGTGCCTGGCGCCTTGTTATCGTTGTAGATGCCTGTGAACGCGCGTTCGGTGCCGCCGTTACGAAGCACCGCATATTGTTCGGGGGTCAGGCGATCGCGCCATTCGGCGTCGGAGAGATCCATTTTTTCCATGGCTCCATAGATGGCGTGGCGGCGGCCCGGCTTCAATGCCCGATGCGGGTGAGCGTTGCAGCGAGGTTCGCGAGCCCGGGGAAGCCGGCCATCACGGGCATCGCGAGGCGTGCCAGCGGGGCGCGTTCGGCGGCATGCCACAGTGCATTGGCTATCATGACCGGGCGTCGCGTGCGGCGGGCAAATGTCTGTTGGTAATCGGGTGCTGCTGTGGCACCGCCCCGGATATACGCATTTGCCGCCGCGATACCGCTGGCGATGGCGATGGCGATGCCTTCTCCTGCCAGCGAGGGAATGACCGCGGCCTGGTCGCCCAGCCGGAACAGGCCGGGCAACGTTGCGCCGGTGCGCCATCCGTAAGGAACAGCCGCGATCGCATCGGGTGCCATGACGTCAGCAAAAGCGAGGCGGTCGCCGAGCGGCGTGCCATTGCCGATTTGCTTCAAGAGCTGCCCGGGCCGCCCTTCCGCTTCCGTCAGGCGCGACTTGCGGACGGCGAGGCATAGATTGGCCGATCCATCCTCCTGCAGCACCAGCCCGACATATCCGCGGTCGAACAGGTGCAGCTCGATCGCATCGCCGATCAGGACGCCCAGGCGCGGAGCGGGCGGAATGCGAATACGCAGGCCCAGGGCCGGGTCTGGATCCTGCCGCGGTCGCGCTGCTCCCCGGACGTCATGCTTTCCCGACGCCAGAAAAATCGCATCGTTCCTCAGGATCGCGCCGTCGGCGACATGGACTTTGCCCGCGGAAATCTCGCGAACCGCAACCCCGAGTTCGACGCCAGCACCCTGCGTTACGGCCGCATCGCGCATCATGCCGTCGAGCGACCGCCGTGAGAGGCCTATTGCACGACCGGGAAGGCGTGAGCGGGCGATGCGGCCGCCGGCAAATATGGCCAGCGTCGAAACCACACGCCCTTCCGGTTCGATCCCGATCGTCTCCAGCATCGCCAGCGTTCGCCAGCTCATGAAGCCGCCGCAAATGGCGTCGTGAACCTCGCGGTCGCGCTCGACCAGCGTCGCAGGGATTCCGTGCCGGGCAAGGACGATTGCGGCAGAACTTCCGGCCGGTCCTCCCCCCACGATCAGCGGAGGCATTCGACGCAGAGCCGGAAGGGAAAAGCCCGAAATGACCGCGCGTTTGAAACGCATGCTTCGGCAAGGATCGGCGGCCATTCGCCAGGACGATAACTGCGCGCGATCGACAACTGGCCGTCATGCCGCACGATCGGGTGCCAGCGCGCCAGGGTGGCGAGAAGGGGAAAGCCCAGCCAGGCGAAACCGTGGCGATGCAGGTCGTTGACCAGCCACCCCGCGCGCGCTTCCCGATCCATGAAGCGAAGGAATGCGACCAGCTGTTCGTGCGTCATGTGATGGGCGACGAGGCTGGACAGCACGATGTCCCAGCCCTCGCCCGCCAACTCCGCATAATCCCCTGTGCGCCAGTCGATCGTCATGTCGCCGGGCGTATGGGCAGCGGCCGCGGGCGCGCTTCTGGGATTCAGGTCGATACCGACCAGCGTGACGGGCAGTTTTCGCCGCACCGACCAGCGGGAAACGGCGCGCAGCATGTCACCGCCACCGAACCCGACATCGAGGATTTTCAGCGGCCGCCTTTCACGAGCGATAACCCGGTCGAGGAAGGCCAGCGTCGGCTGCCGGGCCAAGGTTATCGTATTGACCATGGCGAGGTCGCGCATCACCGCGGCATAGGTTTCGGCAGGCAGGTCGTCCGCATCCATCAGCTCTTCAGCGATGGCGCGGTGCGAGAGCATCAGGCGGCCCACCCGAATTGCAGCCCCTCTGCCGCAAGGCCGGGACCGAACGCCAGCGCAACGCCTTTTCCTGGGTGTTGCGGCATGATCCGTTCCAGCGCGAACATGAGGGTTGCCGACGACATATTGCCATTGTCTGCCAGCACGCTCCGCGACGCGTCCAACGCGTTATGGGACAATCCGAGACCCGCTTCGACGGCATCGAGGATGGAACGCCCACCCGCGTGGACTGCCCATGCGTCGATCTCCGACGGATCGCGCCCGCCTGTCATCGCCGTTCGTATGGACGGGTCGGCGAGGGCAGCAGCGATGCGTCCGGGGACTTCGCCGGACAGGTGCATCGCAAAGCCGGTATCTCCGATGGTCCAGCGGATCAGGTCGTGGCTTTCATTCAATCCAACGGCAAAGGGGTTTTGCAGCATCAGGCCGGGTCCGCCGCCTTCGACAATCGCGGCAGCGGCGCCGTCACCGAACTGAAGCATGGCGAGCAGGGGCTCGATTTCGGTTTCCGGTTGCAGGTGGAGCGTAGACAGCTCGACAGTGACCACCAGCACGCGTGCCGCCGGTTCGGATCGCACGATATGGCGCGCGGTCTTCAATGCGGTAATCGCCGCATAGCAGCCCATGAAGCCGATGAGCGTGCGCTCGACAGAAGAAGGCAGTCCCAGACGCGTGCACAGGATCTGGTCGATGCCGGGCGCGACGAAGCCGGTACAGCTTGCAACAACCAGATGGGTGATATCTCCCAGCGCGGGCAGCCTGGCAATTGCCGCCAGCGCCAGTTCGGGTGCGGCTGATCCGTAGAGCGCCATGCGTGCCGACGTCGGTGGCATGAATCCGTCTTCGTAGAACCCGCCGGGCGCGATCGGAGAGCCTTCGTCTTCGCTTCTCGGCAGTATAGACCAGCGGTGACGGATGCCCGATCGGGCGGCCATCCGGTCGAACAACGCGGCCTGGCGCGCATCTCCCAGCCGGGTTCGCGCCCAGGCGATGAAAGCCTCGTGGATATCGTGGTCCGGCACCGCCGTGGCGATCGCCGTGATGCGAGGGTGGGCAGTCACTGGTGATGCGGCATCCGAAGGTGACGCCCGGTGGCGTTCTGCGGAAGATCATGGCGTAGTTGGGGTGTCATGGGAAGCGTAACGCGCGACGCGGCGAAGCGGGGCAATCGCCGGGGCGTGCACTGCGGTAAAGCGGCGCCGTCGATCCTCGTCTCGGCAAGGCCGGCGCTCTGACTTGGTGCGGTCGAGAAGACTCGAACTTCCACGGCCTTTCGGCCACAACGACCTCAACGTTGCGCGTCTACCAGTTCCGCCACGACCGCACAGTCATAAACCGGCGGGCATGCCCGTCGGCCGGTAGGCGGGCGCCCCTAGCAAAGTGCTGACGGCCCTGCAATCCCACCTGATGCCGGACGATGTTCTCTGACGCCTAGTTATCGCAAGCGGCGTAATCGCCGGCGCGACATGCCGCGACGGCGCGGCGCCACGCAGCCATTTCCCGCTCATACTGTGCATGGTCACGGGCATAGTTCGCCATGCCATGCCGGTAATTTGCCGAGTTCGCGGCATATTCCGCATTGTCCGTGGCGCGCGCGGGACGCCAGCCCAGTTCGCCACGCGCCTCTCGCTCGCGGACGTCCCGGAGTGCGCCGAGGTTGAGCTTGCGGGTGTCCTCCCTATCGCGTGCGCGCGCGGCGGCGTTGCGCATCGCGGGATCGTTAGGGTTATCCGCCAGCGCCACGGAGGGCAGTAGTAGCGATGCGGCGAGTGCGACGCACGCGAACGGACTGATTTTCATTCGAAATTCCCCCAAAACTCCGGACCGAGATTAGCTGTCGAGCGACTATCCGGCAAACCGATTGCGATGAAGTTACCGCTGCTCGTCGCATAACGCCCGCGCTTCGGCGCGGGGGGCTCAGCCTATTTGGCCGCCCCGATGAAAGTGAATTTCAGCTTGGCAGCGTTCTTCGGCGGATTGACCGTTGCCGATTCGAACGAGATCGAACCCTTGGCAGGCAGGGTCTGCGCAGGGCGCGGGATCGTCCAGCTGTAAACGACGCGGCCTTGCGGATCGCGGATTTCGGTCAGGATGTCGAACAGCGGCTGTGCAGTCGCGCTCGGGTTCACGATCCGGCCCGAGACCGGCAGCAGCACGTTACCGTTGGCTTGCACCCGCGGCTCCATCGCGCGCGGCATGATCAGCAGCGGCGTATCAAATTGGGCCGCCTCGATGCCGAACAGCGACGCGACACGTGAAGACCCGAACCACCACACCGCGCCGCCGATGGCGGCCAGTGCTACCGCGATCCCGATGGCGATCCCGGTCCACATCTTCGCCGGGTTGCGGCGGGGCCGGAACGGTTCCTCGTACGCATAAGCGTCGTACCCGTTATCGACGACGCTTTCGCGGGCCGGCTCGGCCTCTTCGACGGATGTGGGCGGCGATGTTTCAGCCGTGGGTGCTACAGCTACAGGCGGAGCCGGGGGCAGCGGCGGCGGAGGGGCCGGGGCCGGGGACTCGGCGCGTTCGACCAGGTCATATGCCGGTGGGTCCTGATACCAGCTGTGGCGGCACGCGGCGCAACGAACCTGTCGACCGGTCGGGCCGACAGCACTGTCCGGCACCACGTAACGTGTCCGACATGCAGGACAGGAAAGGATCAACGAAAGGCCCCGGTCATATTTGTGACGAGTCTAAGCACTGTTGACGTCATGCTGGCAAGGGCCGTTCCGGCGTCAATACTTTACGAAAGCGCCTGTCGCGTGCGATTGGACCTGCTTCGGGGTGAAGGGCGTTGGCGCGGAATGGCGAATATCGTGCAATTCGACAATGTCGGCCTGCGCTATGGCACGGGCGCGGAGACCTTGTCGGATGTCAGTATGACATTGGCAAGCGGGGGTTTTTACTTCCTGACCGGGCCGTCGGGCGCGGGCAAGACATCGCTGCTCAAGCTGCTCTACCTGGCCCAGCGGCCGAGCCGCGGCGCGATCCGGTTGTTCGGGCAAGACCTCGTCACGCTGCCGCGAAATAAATTGCCTCCGCTGCGCCGCCGGATCGGCGTAGTTTTCCAAGACTTTCGGCTGGTTCCGCACCTGACCGCCTTCGAAAATGTCGCCCTGCCGCTGCGCCTTGCCGGAACCGACGAAAAGGAAATCGTCGCGCCGGTCGAAGAGATGCTCGCCTGGGTCGGATTGTCGGACCGGGCCAATGCGCGGCCGGCAACCCTTTCGGGCGGAGAACAGCAGCGTGTGGCGATCGCGCGGGCAGTGATTGCGCGTCCCGATATGCTGGTCGCCGACGAACCGACGGGCAACGTCGACCCCGATATGGCGCTGCGCCTGTTGCACCTGTTCGATGGGCTCAACCGGCTGGGAACGACCATCGTCGTCGCGACCCACGACCTTCACCTGATCGGCCGGATTCCGTCCGCGCGGATGATGCGGCTCGACAAGGGGCGCCTGTCCGACCCCACCGGTGTCCTGCGTCATCCGCCCCGCGCATCCGAGGTTTCTGCGTGAACACGGGCGAAGCTCAACCGCGTCGCGTGTTGCCGGACGGCCGCTTCTCCGGACCGATGCCCTGGGTCATCGCGATCATGATTTTCCTTGCCGTGCTGGCGGCCGCCGCGGGTTTGTCGATCGGCCGTGCTACCGGCGCGATCCAGGGCGCGATCGCGGGGCGCATCACCGTCCAGATCGTCGAAGCCAATCCCGATGTCCGCGCCGACAAGCGTGCACGTATCGCCAGAGCCCTTCGGACCAATGCAAACATCACGGATGTGCAGGAAGTGGGCGATGCCGAGATGCGCAAGCTGCTGGCGCCATGGCTCGGGGCGGACGGCCTCGAGGGTGACCTGCCCGTTCCCGCACTGATCGATGCGTCGCTGCGGGATTCGTCGCCGCAAACACTGGCCGCGGTGGATACCGCCGTGCGGTCGATCGATACCGCGGCGCGTATAGACCGGCATGCCGACTGGATGGGTCCGTTGAGCGGCCTGCTCCACACGCTCAAATGGCTGGCGATCGCGCTTGTTGCGGTCACGGGCGTGGCCGCGGCCGCAGCGGTGATCCTGGGGTCGCGTGCCGCAATGGACCAGCACCGCGCGACCATCGACGTCATGCACCTGATGGGCGCGACCGATACCCAGATCTCGCGCCAGTTCGAACGGCGCGTAGCCCAGGACGCGATATCGGGGTCCGCGCTCGGCTTTGTCGCGGGAATCGGCGTCCTGATCCTGGTGGGGCAGAGCATCAGGGCGGTTGGTGCGGGTCTGGTGACTGGGGCTTCGCTCGGCTGGTTCGACTGGCTGCTGGTACTCATCGTACCGGTGGCCGGCGTCGGGCTTGCGATGCTCTCGGCACGGATCACGGTCATGCGCGCACTGGCACGCATCCTGTGATGCGTTGGCTGATTCGGCTGATCGCTTTCGTGCCGCTTCTCTGGGCGCTCGGCTTTGCGGCGTTCGTCATTCTTTTGCCGGGCCCTGCCGACATCAAGGTCCGGACCGATGCGATCGTCGTGCCGACCGGCGGTCCCGGGCGCATCGCGCGCGGAATCGAGGTGCTGGCGGCCGGCAGTGCGCCACGCATGTTCATCAGCGGTGCCGACCGCAGCACCAGCGCTGCGTCGATCGCCCGGGTGGGATCGCTCGACCGGCGGCTGTTCGCGTGCTGCGTCGACATCGGGCACGAAGCGAGCAATACGCGCGCCAATGCCGAAGAGACGCTCGAATGGCTTCAGGGCCGCAAGGCGAAGTCGCTGCGGCTTGTGACCACCGACTGGCATATGCCCCGCGCGCGGTTCGAGCTGGAACGCGTGATCGGAAAGGACGTCCGCATCGTGTCGGATGCCGTCGACAGCGAAGCCGACCTCAGCGTACTCGCGCGCGAATATAACAAGTTTCTGCTGCGTCGGGTCGCGGCACTGGGGGGCTTGTGAGTTTCGTTCGATCGCTGGTTTACACCGTCGTGTTTTATGTGGGCAGCTTGTTCTTCGCGCTCGCCACGGTGATCGCGATTCCCTTTGGCCACCGGGCGATTCTCGTCGGGCCGCGGGCGTGGTCGAATTTCCATCACTGGTGCGCGCGATGGATTCTGAACATTCGCATCCGGTTGGAAGGGACGTTGCCGGAAACTGGCGTCATAGTGGCATTCAAGCATGAATCCTTTTGTGAGACGGCGGAGATCCTGCGCCTGTTCGATGACCCGGCCGTGGTCTTCAAGGCAGAGCTGATGCGCATTCCGATCTGGGGAACGGCCGCACGTGCGCACGGCGTGATCCCTGTCCAGCGTGAAGCGGGGGCGAGCGCATTGCGCCAGATGCTGAAGGCCGCAAAGGCGGCGATCGCCGCCGGACGGCCGATCCTGATCTTTCCGGAAGGAACGCGGGTTCCCCATGGCCAACGCCCGCCGCTCCGTCCCGGAATTGCGGGCCTCTACAAATCGCTCGGTTTGCCCGTCGTGCCGGTGGCGCTCGACAGCGGACGGTTGTGGCCGCGCCGTTCTTTCGTGAAGAGGCCGGGCGTGATCCGGATGGTGGTCGGAGAGACGATTCCGGCGGGCCTCGATCGCGATGAGGTCGAGGCGCGCATTCACACGGCGATCAACGCCCTGAACGACTGATCAGTGGTCGCTGCGGCCGAAGTCGGGCCGCGCGTCGTCCTGGCCCTCTTCGATGATCGATCGGCGGACGGCGCGGGTGCGTGCGAACAGGTCGAACAGCGCATCGCCATCGCCCCAGCGGATCGCGCGTTGCAACGCGGTCAGGTCTTCGCTGAACCGCTGCAGCATTTCCAGCACGGCATCCTTGTTCGACAGGAAGACGTCGCGCCACATGGTCGGATCGGATGCTGCGATGCGCGTGAAATCGCGGAAACCGCCGGCGGAATACTTGATGACTTCGGATCGTGTCACCGCTTCCAGGTCGGACGCCGTTCCGACGATCGTATAGGCGATAAGGTGGGGCAGGTGACTGGTGATCGCGAGCACCAGGTCATGGTGGGCGGGATCCATCGTCTCGACGTTTGACCCGAGCCGTTCCCAGAAATTGCGAACCCGCTCGACCGCGGCATCCGGCGCGCCCTCGGGCGGGGTCACGATGCACCAGCGCTGGTGAAACAGTGTGGCGAAACCTGCTTCAGGACCGCTGCGCTCGGTGCCGGCCACCGGATGCGCCGGGATGACGACGGCATTCGGCAACGCCGTTGCCAAAGCGCTCGCGACGCTGGCTTTCGACGAGCCCACGTCGCTGATGATCGCGTCGGCGGGAAGGTCGGCGGCGATCGACTGGGCGACGACGCCCATCGCCCCCACCGGCACGCACAGGATGACAAGGTCGGCATCGGTGACTGCGGCACCCGGCGTGTCGGTCACATCGTCGCACAAATTCAGCGATCTGACAGTCTCGCGGACCTGTGCATCGCCATCGTGGCCGGTCAGGCGCACTGTCGGCATGTTGGCGCGCACGGCGCGTGCGACCGATGAGCCGATCAGGCCCAGACCGATGATTGAAACGCGTTCGAACGGCAACATGCCCGCCCGCTAGCCGTGTAAGGCTTGCACTGGCAAGTCGCGCGTCTCAGGGCCTCCATTCGTAATTGCCAATGTCCTGGATTGCCTTGCGACGTTCGCCGGGAAGAAGTGATGTGCAGCACGGGCTGGTGGCCCGTGCAAGCATCGCGACGCTCCCGGCGGGCGTCGCAAGGCAACCGCGAAGCGGCGGGCGTCTTTTGGCGCATGGCTTCGTTGCTCGTCAGTCGCGGGGCCAAAAGCCCCGCTCTCTTCCTCGCTCCTCACCCTGCACCAAAATCCGTCCCGTCCAGGATATTGGCAATTACGAATGGAGGCCCTAACCGCGCGCAAATGGACGACCGTTTCGGCCTTAATCGACGTGCAATCCTGCCCGGGCCGCTGGCGCTCGACGGCGGCGCTTTATTGGCGCCGGTCGAGATCGGCTATGAAACCTATGGCACGCTCGCGCAGGATGCGTCGAACGCGATCCTGATCTGCCACGCGCTGACCGGCGACCAGCATGTCACGTCGCCGCATCCGATCACCGGAAAACCCGGCTGGTGGGAACGCATGGTCGGTCCGGGAAAGCCGATCGACACCGACACATTCTTCGTCATCGCAGCCAATGCGATCGGTGGATGCATGGGTTCGTCCGGCCCCCAGACGCTCGCACCTGATGGCAAACCCTATGCGATGCGGTTTCCGGTGATCACGATCAGCGACATGGCGCGCAGCCAGACGATGTTGATGGATCACCTCGGTATCGAACGGCTGCACGCGGTTGTGGGCGGATCGATGGGCGGGATGCAGGCGCTCAGCTGGGCCGCGCATTTTTCCGACCGGGTGGGTTCTGCGCTCATCATCGCATCGACGGCGAAGCACAGTGCACAGAATATCGCATTCCACGAAGTCGGGCGCCAGGCGATCATGGCCGACCCCAATTGGCGGAACGGCGATTACTACGCGGATGGCGTTTCACCCGCTGCGGGCCTTGCCGTCGCGCGGATGGCCGCGCACATAACCTACCTGTCCGAAACCGGACTGACCGAGAAGTTCGGGCGGCGCCTGCAGGGGCGTGAGGCGAAAGGATTCGGGTTCGACGCCGACTTCCAGGTCGAAAGCTACCTTCGGCACCAGGGCATGAGCTTCACCGACCGGTTCGACGCCAATTCATATCTCTATATCACGCGCGCCATCGACTATTTCGATCTGGCGGAAGAGTTCGGCGGGACGCTGGCCAATGCGTTCCGCGACAGCAAGACGCGCTTCTGCCTCGTCAGTTTCGATACCGACTGGCTTTATCCGACCGCCGAATCGAAATCGATTGCCCATGCCCTGAACGCCGCGGGAGCGCCGGTCAGCTTCGTCGAGCTTTCCAGCCCCTATGGCCATGACGCCTTCTTTCTCGACGTGCCCGCGCTCGACCGCGTCGTGTCGGGCTTCCTGTGCGCGGATTGTTGAACATGGCTTTGCGTCCCGACCTCGCAGTGATTGCCGACAGTGTCGCGCCGGGCAGCCGCGTGCTCGATGTCGGCTGCGGCGACGGCGCGTTGATGGCCGAATTGCGGAGTCGCAAACAGGTCGATGCGCGCGGGATCGAGATCGACGGTGCGGATGTGACGCGGGCCCTCGCACGCGGGCTGTCGGTGATTCAGGGGGACGCCGACACCGATCTCGCCGATTATCCCGATGCCAGCTTCGACTACGTCATTCTCAGCCAGACGCTGCAGACGACACGGCGGCCCGACATCGTCATCGATCATCTTCTGCGAATCGGCACCCGTGCGTTCGTGTCGTTTCCGAATTTCGCCCAATGGCGCATCCGGCTCGCGCTGATGTTCGGCGGGCGCATGCCGGTGACAAAGCAGCTGCCGGATCGCTGGTACGACACGCCCAATATCCATCATGTGACGATCGATGATTTCCGCAGCCTGATTGCCGAACGTGGCATCGGAATCGAGCGGCAGTGGTTCCTGCGCGGCGAGAAGCGTATTTCGGAAACGGTCGCCAACCTGACCGCCGAACACGCCGTTTTCCTTTTATCGCGTTAGCCCCCGGCGCAGCAGTGCGTTTGCCGCATCGGCGACAGCCTTCAGGTCGGCATCGTCCGTCATGACGCCATAACGCAGGCCCAGGAACACGTTCA
Organism: Pseudomonadota bacterium; assembly: GCA_040388515.1. GTDB lineage: Bacteria > Pseudomonadota > Alphaproteobacteria > Sphingomonadales > Sphingomonadaceae > Sphingomonas_O. The sequence goes on from JAZKBQ010000011.1 coordinate 53,392, forward strand.
TGCCCATGATCGCCCAAGCCTCGATTTCGCCGACGTCCGCGCGCAATTCTCCGCGCTGAACACCGTCGCGCAGTCGCGCGCCGATGCGGGTCGCGGCACTTTCATAATGGGCGCGGTAGCTGGCGGGATCGACGAATTCGGCTTCGTCGATGATGCGATAGAGTTCGCGATGCTCGCGCGCAAAGGCGGTAAAGGCGGCAAGGACAGCGCGCTCGCCGTCGAGAATATCCTTCGCATCGGCAATGGCGGTCGCACCAACGACGCCGACCTGTGCGCTCATGTCGCGGACCAGTGCCTGGAACAGCGCCTCCTTCGAATCGAAATAGGTGTAGAAGCTGCCGAGGGCGACACCCGCGCGCTGGGTGATCGCGACGATCGAGGTGTCGTGAAAGCCGCGCGTACCGAATTCTATTGCTGCGGCATCCAGGATCGCGCGCAGCGTCCGCCGCCCGCGCTCGGTGCGCGGCGTCTTGTCGACTGTTGCGTCGGTGCCACTGTTCGCCGCCAAATCGGCCATCCTCAACTCCGGAGTTGAATCCCGGTTCAACTTTCAGTATTCCCCATCGCCAACGAACGCAAGACGTGACGCATAGCACGTCAACGGGGAGAGTTATCGATGGGCATTCGGCTTCGCACAGCATTGTTTTCAGGCGTGGCATTGGCGGGCTTCGCCGTGACACCGGCCATGGCGCAGGCGCCTGCGCCGGGTGTCGAAGACGGCGACATCGTCGTCACCGCGCGCCGCCGCGAGGAAAGCCTGATCGACGTGCCGATCTCGATCTCGGCCGTTTCGGGCGCCCAGCTCGAACGCACCGGCGCGATCGACATCACCGACATTTCCAATTCGGCACCGAACGTCACGCTGGAAGTTTCGCGCGGGACCAACTCGACGCTCAGTGCTTTTATCCGCGGCGTTGGGCAGCAGGATCCGGTCGCCGGATTCGAAGCCGGCGTCGGTTTGTACCTCGACGATGTGTATCTCAACCGTCCGCAGGCAGCGGTCCTCGACATCTACGATGTCGAACGCATCGAGGTTCTGCGCGGCCCGCAGGGTACGCTCTACGGCCGCAACACGATCGGCGGCGCGGTAAAATATGTGACCAAGCGGCTGTCGGACCGCCCGACCTTTTCGGCACGCGCAGCCTATGGTTCGTACAGCCAGGCGGACGGCGTGATCACCGCGAGCGTGCCGGTGGGCGACGGAACGCTACGTTTCGGTGGTGCCCTGGCGCGGCTGACACGGGATGGGTTCGGGACGAACCTGACCACCGGCCAGCAGAACTATAACAAGAATGTCTGGGCCGGCCGCCTGTCTGCCGAAGTCCATGCGACCGACGCTTTCATTCGCGTGGCGGCTGATTACACGCGCGACAAGAGCAACGCGCGTGGCGGTCACCGCCTCATCACGTCGCTCGCAACCGCGGCGCCGGTTCTTGCCAATGTCTATGACAGCCGTGGTGCCCTGGTTGCGCCCGCGCAGGATGTCGAGGCGTTCGGCATTTCGCTGTTCGGCGAGGTGAAGCCGGTCGATCACGTCACGCTGCGCAGCATCACCGCCTATCGCAAGGACGATTCATCGACGCCGATCGATTTCGACGCGCTGCCCGCGGTCGATGTCGATGTGCCCGCCTTCTACAACAACAAGCAGTTTTCGCAGGAATTGCAGTTGCTCGTCGATGCAGGTCCGTTCAACGGGTTGATCGGCGCTTATTATCTGCACGCCCAGTCGCGCACGGTGTTCGACGTCCGTCTTCCTGGGACGGTCACCGCGCTTACTTTCGGCAATGTCGATACCGACACCGGCGCGATCTTCGGCGATTTCACTTATAATGTGATGGACTCGCTCAGCCTGTCGGTGGGCGGCCGTTACACTTGGGATCGCCGTACATCGCAGATCCAGCGCAACGTTTACCTCGGGTCGTCGCCGTTCTTCGGTGGGACGACCGCGCCGCTGGTCCCACAGACCAACTTCCGTGGCTCGGCCGACTTCAAGGAATTCACGCCGCGGGCCTCGATCAGCTTCAAGCCGGCGCCGAACCACAATATCTACGCAAGCTATTCGCAGGGTTTCAAGGGCGGCGGCTTCGACCCGCGCGGGGTCGGAACGGCAGCGCCGGACTTCAACGGCAACGGTATCAACGGTGCCGGCGGCGACCAGGACGACATCTATCGCTTCCTGTCGTTCAAGCCTGAAAAGGTCGACAGCTATGAAATCGGCTGGAAGGGGGCGATGTTCGACCGCGCCTTCACCTTCGCACTTTCCGCGTTCCAGGCGGATTATACCGATGTCCAGGTACCCGGCTCGGTCGGTCAGGTCGTCGGCGGCGTGCAGACCTTCATCGGCATCACGACCAACGCCGGCAAGGCGCGCTTCCGCGGCGTCGAGTTCGAAGGCAGCCTCGTCGCGCGTGATGCCTTCATCGATGGCGCACGCCTCGGCCTGCAATGGGCGGTCGGTTATATCGACGCGCGCTACCTGCAGTTCATAGACGCGCGCGGAATCGACGTCGCCAGCAAGCGGTCGATCCAGAATACGCCCGATTGGACGATCAGCGAAACGCTCAGCTACAATGTTCCGGTCGGCGGCGGTGCGCTCAATGCGTCGACGACGCTCAGCTACCGCGGCGATTCGCAGCAGTTCGAAATTGCGACGCCCGGCCTCGACCAGCCGCGCTTCATGCTGCTCGACGCGAGCCTCGTATGGGCATCGGAGGGTGATCGCTGGACCGTCGGCGTGCATGGCCGCAACTTGCTGGACAAGCGCTACATCGTCTCGGGGTACAATTTCCTCAGCCAAAACCCCGACACCGGTGCGTTCAATCGCACGCCGGGGGGCGCGTATATCTCGACCCTGGGCGGCGAAGGCGTGCTGACGGCGTATTACGGCAACCCGCGCCAGATCTTCGCTACGGTCGGCGTCAAGTTCTGACCTAGAACAGCCCTGGCACCTCGCGCTGCGCGGTGTCGGGGGTGGCAGGTGTCAGCAATTCGCGCGAGATGTCATTCGCGACCTTCAGGGATTGCCCGGTCTGCCCACCTGCTGTGATCGGCGTGCAGGCGCGGCCGGCGAGGAAGTCGAGCGCGGCACGTGTCGATGCCTCGGTCGCGTCGCCCAGCGGCTTGGTCAGGTCGTCGCCCGCCGAACAGGTGGTTGTAACCGCTGTGCGCAGACCGTCGTAATATGCGTCCGAATTCGCCGAATTCTTGATCGAAAAGGCGATGACGCGCAGCCGGTCGTCGCACGCCGACTTGTCGATCGCGACCTGTCCAACCGGCTTGCCGTAGGTGTTCGTGCCGACCAGTGCGAGGCGCGACCCATAGAACGGCACCAGCCCGTTGATGACGAGCTCGCTTGCCGATGCGGTCGACGTCGTGCCGATAAAGGCGACGCGGACCGGCGACACCGATTGCGGTTGTACGGCAAAGCGTTTCGTTGTGTTGTTCGATGATTTTTCGGGGCGATAGGTCACGACGTCGAACACGTCCGACGAAAACCGGTTACCGCCCATCAGGTCGCCCATCAGTTCGGCCGTCGAAATCAGCCCGCCACCATTGTAGCGGAAATCGATGACGAAATCGGTGATACCTGCCGCGCGGAACTGGGCAAATGCTGTACGCAGCTGGTTGTCCGCAGTTGAGATGAACGTGCGCAGGTTGAGGTAGGCCACCTGTCGCCCGCCATCGTTGATGACCTTTGCACCATAGCGGTTTGACACGGGCGTCAGCGAATAGTCGGCCTTCGTAACGGAAACGATGCGGTCTCCCGCCGGACCAGTGATGCGCAGAAAACGGGTCGTGCCCGCCGTGTTCGGCCCCAGTGCATTGGTGACGCCGGCAGTCCCTTCGGACGCGATAATGTCGCTGACGGAACGCTGGACGCTGGCGCTGGTGCCGATCGCAAGAATCTCGTCACCGCGGTCGATGCCGGCGGCGAGGGCGGGCGCGCCTTCGAATGCTTCGGCGATGAATGCGCGTCCGGGATTGGTCTGTGTGGTCAGCCGGATGCCGAACCCTGCGCTCGAGCCGGAATTGTAAAAGGCGTCCTCGGCGGAAATCGAGGTAAGGTAGGTAAAGAACCGGTCACGGCGCTGAGCGCGGGCGGTGGACGTCAGCGCATCGATATAGGTGTCGACCGTCGAAAAGCCGGTGGGGTCCAGGTTGGTCGGCAGCGTTTCCGGAAACAGATACCATTCGTTGAGCACGCTCTGCGCCCACAACTGGCGGTTGCGCAGCGAGCATTGGTCGTTCGTTGGTGTTGTTGTGCCACCGCCGGTCACCGGTGCGGTCGCCGCCGTCCCTCCATCACCGCCGCCGCATGCAGAGACGAACAGAACCGATACTAGCGCAATACTCCGCGCAAATCTGGCAACCATCGCGACCCTCCGTTGGCGGCAATGTAGCGCCAATTGCGGCCAAGTCAGCGGGTAATGCGTCCGAATTAGTCAGGGTCGAACGGTTACGGTCATCCGGAAATTAACGGCTTTGCCGGGCGCGATCATGACGATCCCGGGCTTTTCGGTGATATCGTGGGTGAATCCTTGGGGGTCGGCGTGCCCGGCCCAGGGTTCGATGCACAGATAATGCGCGCCGGGCTTGGTCCAGATGCCGAGGAACGATGTGTCTGGGAATGCAATGTCGAGCGCTGCCCCGTCCTCCGCACCATAAGTCAGGCGATGGCTGTGTGGTCGCATCCAGATGAGCGCGTCCTGTGCGAACATAGCATCAGTTGGCATCAGCCGCCGACCTTCGACCGGCGTCGCGCGCAATTCGGGCAAAATAGTGCCGTCTGCGGCAAGCATCGCGATCGCTTCGGGCTCGTTATGTTCGAATTCTATGGAATGCCCGGCGCGGTCGCCGCCGGATAGCGGCCAGGCGAAGGCGGGGTGATAGCCGAAACTTGCGGGCAGCGGCACATCGCTCGGATTGCGGATGGTGATCGTCATCGCGAGCGTCATCCCGTCGAGCGCGAAATCGGCTTCGAGTTCGAATGCGAAAGGATATTGCGCGCGGGTCGCCTCATTGTCGATCAGGCGAAACGTCGCGCGATTGACGTCATGGCGCACGACGGAAAAGACCGATTTCCGGGCGAAACCATGCTTTTGCATGGTGAATTCACGCCCGTCGACGCGCAGCGTGTCACCGTTCAGCTGTCCGACGATCGGGAACAGCAGCGGCGCACGGCCGGTCCAATACGCCGGGTCCGCATCAGTCATGTATTCGCGGCCCCGCGTGTCGCTCAGCGACGAGAGTTCCGCTCCGAACGGATTGATCTGCGCGACCAGCCCGTCCGATGCGATGCTGATCCAGTCAGCCACGCAAGCTCGCGCCGAGTTTCGCGGCCGCCGCCACGACCTTCGCAGCTATGGTGCCAAGCTCTTCTTCGGTGAAGCTCTTGTCGACAGGTTGCAGCACGATCTCAACCGCGAGTGACACCTGCCCCTCGGGTACGCCTGCCCCTGCGAACCGGTCGAACAGACGGGCATCGACGATCACCGCCTTGTCGGCGCCCTTGACCGCGCGGACCAGTGCATCGGCGCTGACATCGACCGGTACGAGGAAGGCGAAGTCGCGCCGCACGACTTGCAGCGGCTGCGCGACGAATGCGGGGCGCATGAAACCCGACCCGCGCTTGGCCGGGATCGCGTCGAGGTCGATTTCGGCGACGACGACGGGCCCGGTCAGGTCGAACGCCTTGGCAGTCGCCGGATGCAGCGTGCCGAAGCGGGCGAGGATCGTCTTGGGGCCGAGCCGCAGCGTGCCCGACTGGCCGGGGTGGAAATGCGGTCCCGCCTCTCCCATCACCTGCAGGTTTTCGACGGGCGCGCCCGCCGCTTCGAGCAATGCCAGTGCTTCGGTTTTGGCGTCGAAGGCATCGAATGCCTGCGCCCTGCCCTTGGCCCAGCCGCGCGGGGCAGCTTCCCCAGCAAGGACGACGCCCACAGTCAGCCGCTCGCCGTCCGCCAAGTAGCGGCGGCCGATCTCGAACAGGCGGATGCTATCGGCACCGCGGTCCTGGTTCCGCTGTGCAGCCGACAGGAGACCTGCAAGCAGCGTTGGCCGCATGACCTTCATCTCTTCCGAGATCGGGTTGGCGAGCGTCCAGTCGCCGCCGCCGAAGGCTGCCGCTTCGGCCTCGGAGATGAAGCTCCACGTCACCGCCTCGTGCAAACCCCGCGCTGCAGCAGTGCGGCGCACCTTGCGCTCGACCTTCTGCACCGGCGTCGCGGTCGGCCGTGCCACGCCATCGGCGCGGGGCAGCGGGGTCGAGACGACATGGTCGAGGCCGGTGATCCGGACGACTTCCTCGACCAGATCGGCCGGTCCGTCGACATCGCGCCGCCAGCTGGGGATGGTCACCGTCCAGTCGGCGGATACTGCGAAGCCCAGCCGCGTCAGGATCGCGCGCTGGTCGTCGGGTGCCACATCGATGCCGCCCAACTGTGCACACAGCGCCGGATCGTAGGACAATGTCCGCGCATCCGTCGGTGGAGTCCCCGCGCGCACGATCCGCGATGGCGTGCCGCCGCAATGATCGACGATCACGCGCGTCAGGATGTCGATAGCGTCATCGAGGAACGCCGGATCGACGCCGCGTTCGAACCGCGTACGCGCGTCGCTGGTAAGCGCCAGCGCCTGGCCGGTCTTCGCAATGCGTTCAGGGGTGAAATACGCGACCTCGATCAGCATGTCGGTCGTGTCGTCGGCGATGCCCGAATGCTCGCCGCCCATGATGCCGCCGATGTCGTGGACCTCATTGGCGTCAGCGATAACGGTCATTTCGGGCGTCAGCGAGAAGGTCTTGCCGGTGAGCGCGGTCACGGTTTCGCCGTCCTTCGCCCGCCGTGCGACCACGGGGCCGGTCAGGCGCGCGAGGTCATAGGCATGGCTCGGGCGGCCGAGGTCGAACATCACGAAATTGGTTATGTCGACCAGCGCCGAAATCGGCCGCTGCCCGATCGCCTTCAGCTTGCGCTGCATCCAGTCGGGCGAGGTGCCGTTCTTCACGCCAGCGATGCTGCGGCCGTAGAATGCGGGGCAGCCCTCGGGATCGTCGGTGCGGATCTCGACCGCGCACGGTCCTTCGCCAGCAGTGGCGCCGGTGCCACCGCGATACACCTCGCTCAGCGGCTTCAGCGTACCGAGTCCTGCTGCCGCCAGGTCGCGCGCGATGCCCCGTACGCCCATGCAATCCTGCCGGTTGGGCGTGATCGCCACGTCGAACACCGCGTCGTCGAGGTTCGCCCAGCTCGCATAATTCTGGCCGACCGGCGCGTCGGCGGGCAGTTCAATGATGCCGTCGTGATCGTCGCCCAGCTCCAGCTCGCGCGACGAACACATCATGCCGTTCGATTCGACGCCGCGGATCGCCGCGACCTTCAGCACCATGCCGTTCGAGGGCACAGTCGCGCCAGGTGCGCCGAACACGCCGACCAGCCCCGCGCGGGCATTGGGCGCGCCGCAGACGACCTGCAGTGGGCCATCGCCCGCATCGACGCTCAGCACTTGCAACTTGTCGGCCTGCGGATGCGGGGCGGCGGTCAACACCTTAGCGATACGAAACGCGGCCAGCTTCTCCGCCGGATTTTCGATCCGTTCGACCTCGAGGCCGATGGCGTTGAGTTTGTCCGCGACTTCGGTGACGCCCGCGGACGTATCGAGATGCTCTTTCAGCCAGGACAGGGTGAACTTCATGCGCCCACTCCTCCGCTCAGCGTGGGCACGTCGAGCGCGCCGAAGCCATAGTGGCGCAGCCAGCGAAGGTCGCCGTCGAAGAAGGCGCGCAAATCGTCCATCCCGTATTTCAGCATGGCGAGTCGGTCGACGCCGGTGCCGAAGGCGAAGCCCGAATATTCGTCAGGGTCGATACCACAGTTCCGCAGCACGCGGGGATGGACCATGCCACTGCCCAGCACTTCCATCCAGCCGTCGGATCCACCGATCACGCGCTTGCCGTTGACGACCGTGTAGCCGACATCGACCTCGACCGAGGGCTCGGTGAACGGGAAATAGCTGGGGCGCAGGCGCAGCACGACGTCGTCGCGCTCGAAGAACGCCTTCAGGAAGGTTTCCAGCGTCCACTTCAGGTGACCCAGGTGGATGCCCTTGTCGATGACGAGGCCCTCGATCTGGTGGAACATCGGAGTGTGCGTCGCGTCGCTATCCGACCGGTACACGCGCCCCGGCGCGATGATGCGGATCGGCGGCTTTTGTGACGTCATGGTGCGAATCTGCACGGGGCTGGTGTGCGTGCGCAGCACCATGTCGGGCTTGCCGTCGATGTAGAATGTGTCGTGCATCGCGCGCGCGGGGTGGGTCTCCGGAATATTGAGCGCGGTGAAATTGTGCCAGTCGTCCTCGATCTCCGGCCCTGTCGCGACCGCGAAGCCCATGTCGGCGAAGATCTCGGCGAGTTCGTCCATGACCTGGCTGACCGGGTGGACCGATCCGCGCGGGAAGGATGGCGCGGGCAGGCTCATGTCGAGGCGTTCGGTCGCGAGGCGCGCATCGAGTGCTGCTCCCTCGAACGCCGCCTTCTTCGCGGCGATCGCATCGGTCGCGGCGACGCGCAGGCCGTTGATCCGCGGGCCTTGTTCCTGCCGCTCTTCGGGCGACATCGCGCCCAGCGTCTTCAGCAGCGCGCTGATGCTGCCCTGTTTGCCGAGCAACGCGATGCGCACCGCTTCGAGTGCATCGAGGTCGGCTGTGGCCGTGATCTGGTCGTTGATGTCGTCGAGCGTCATGCGGGGCACCCCATAAGCAAAAGGGCGCGAGCGGCAACCCGCTCACGCCCCGATGCGCATCCGTTACGAAGAAGCGTTATGCCGCCTTCGGCAGCGCGCCCTTCGCCTGCGCGATGATGGTGCTAAATGCCGCACCTTCGTGCATCGCGATGTCGGCCAGGACCTTCCGGTCGAGTTCGACGCCCGCGAGCTTCAGGCCGTGCATGAACTGGCCATAGGTCAGGCCTTCCATGCGGACTGCGGCGTTGATGCGCTGGATCCACAGTGCGCGGAAGTTGCGCTTCTTAACCTTGCGGTCGCGGTAAGCGTACTGGCCGGCCTTTTCGACCGCCTGCTTGGCGATGCGGATCGTGTTCTTGCGGCGGCCGTAATAGCCCTTTGCCTGTTCAAGAACCTTCTTGTGCTTTGCGTGCGTGGTTACGCCGCGTTTTACGCGTGCCATCTAACGGCCCTCCTTACTTCAGGCCGTAGGGGGCCCAGGCCTTGACCGTCGCCGTATCGGCGTCGCTCACCAGCTTGGTCCCGCGGTTCTGGCGGATATACTTGGCATTGTGGCTGCTCAGGCGGTGGCGCTTGCCGGCCACACCGTGCTTCAGCTTGCCGGTCGCGGTGATGGTGAAGCGCTTCTTCACCCCGCTCTTGGTCTTCAGTTTGGGCATTTTCGTCCTTTCAATTCGACGTCCCTGATGTCGCCATGGCAGCCCTTTCAGCCAGGCGAATCGTAGCGGGTCGTTACGCGAAGGGGCGGCCCCTAAAGACAGTCACCGGAAAACGCAAGGGAACCCGCGGCATTTGGCGGTCGTTGGACACCCTTATGGCCGACGCCGATCTCCATCTGCCGACCGAGACAACGGAGCCCGAGACGCCCGTTGTTCAAAAGCGTCGCGCGGGTCCGGTCAAATGGGCGATCCGCATCGTCATCGGTATTTTGCTGCTGCTCTTCGCGATCTGGGCGGTCCTCTACATCACCAAGGGCCGCTTCCTGAAATCGACGTTCGAGAAATATGCCTCGAAATATTCGCAGCGCGACATTCGCGTGGCAGGCGATTTCCAGCTCTATTTCGACCTGATCAACATCAAGTTCGTCGCTGACGGGATGACGGTGTCGAACCCGGCATGGCGCGGCGGGCAATTCTACAAGTCCGACCACATCCTCGCGCGCATCTCGACCTTTCCGCTGATCTGGGGTGAGCAGCGGATCAAGGTGCTCGACATGGCGGGCGCCAATGTCGACCTCGCCTGGGACGCCGCGAGAAAGCTGAATACATTTACGTTCGGCGACCCCAACCAACCGGGCAAGCCGTTCAAGCTACCCGACATCATTCGTGCTCAGGTCGTGCGGACGACGGTCAACTACGTCGATCCGCTATTGCAGCTGAAAACTGCAGTTCGCGTCGAAACAGTGAAAGCGCAGGACACGAAGTTCGCGGACGACATCCGTTTCATCGGCGACGGCACGCTGCGTAACCGGCCCTTCACGATGTCCGGAAGCCTGCTCAGCCCCAACGAGACGATTGCGGGCGGCCGAAACCAGCTGCAGCTCGCTGCACGATCGGGTGACACATCGCTCGACGTGTCGGGTACGTTGCCCGGCGCGACGATCATCGAAGGTGCCGACCTGCGCCTCGCTGTACGCGGCAGCAACCTTGCCAACCTCTTCGATTTCCTTGGCGTCGCCGTGCCCGACACGCGGCGTTACCGGATCACTTCGAACCTGACGAAGGATGGCGGCGCGTGGAAATTCACGCGTTTGAACGGAATGTTCGGCGCGTCGGACATCGGCGGCTTGATGACGATCACGATGCCGAACGACCGGCTGAAAGTCGACGCCGACCTGCGCACGCGCACGCTCGACATCATCGATGCAGGGCCGTTCATCGGTTACGAGCCGAACAAGCTTGCTGCCGGATCGGTGACGGCGGCCGCCTCGACGCAAAGTGCGACCGGCGGGCGCATCCTGCCCGACGCGCCGTTGCGTATCGAGGCGATCAAGCGGTTCGACGCCGAGGTAAAGTATCGCGTCACAACCATCCGCGCGCCCAGCATGCCGATCTCGAATGTCGGCCTTGCGCTCAAGCTCGATCACAGCCTGCTGCAGCTAAAGCCGCTGACCTTCGACGTGGCGGGTGGGAAGCTGTGGTCGGACATTTCGATCAATGCGCGCAAACCCGCCGTGTTTACCGAATATGATATCCGCCTCGCCAATACGCCGATCGGTCGTTTGCTCGGCAAGTCGGGCGTCGAACAGGCTGGCGCGACCGGCGTGTTGCGCGCGCGTATCCAGATGACGGGTACGGGCGATTCTGTACGGTCGTCGCTCGCCACATCGAATGGCCGCATCGCGATCGTCATCCCACAGGGCAACATGTGGGCGCGCAATATCCAGCTCGGCGAACTGGACGTCGGGGTCTACATCCAGAAACTCTTGGCCGACGAGCTGAAGCAGCCGGTCGAGATCAACTGCGGTCTCGTCGCCTTCACGGTACGCGACGGGATCGCGGCGGCCGACCCGATCCTGATCGATACCAAGAAAAACGTCATGCTCGGCCGCGGTGGTTTCTCGTTCCGCAACGAGGCGCTGGACATGGCCGTCCGCGCGGACGGCAAGAAGTTCAGCGTGTTTTCCGGCCAGTCGCCGATCGGGATCAACGGCAGCTTCGCCAAGCCCGGGATCAGCGTGATTAGCCCCGAATTGCTGACCCGTGGTGGCGTGGGCCTTGGCCTCGGCGTCGTCGCGTCGCCGTTCGCCGCAGTGCTGGCCTTCGTCGACATCGGCGATGCGAAGTCGGCGCAATGCGGTCCGGTCCTTGCCGGCGCCCGTGCCACCGCGCAACGCACGACCGGCGGCAAGCCGCGCGACGATGTGGGCCGCGGTACGACGGCGAAATCGGAGGACGGCAGCCGTTCGAAAGGTGAGCGCCAGGAACAGCGGAAGAAATTCCTCGGCATCTTCTGATCGGTTAGATTGGCACCGTCCGACTCGATCCGAGGAGAGAATGATGGCCGATGCATCCTGCGCAATGCCCGGTGTTACGCCGCACATTACCATCCGCGACAACCGCGCGGCTGAAGCAATCGATTTCTATGCGCGCGCCTTCGGCGCAACGGAAAGCGGGCGCCATATGGCCGAGGACGGCAAGCGGATCATGCACGCGCACCTGAATATCAACGGTGGCGCGCTGATGCTGAACGACGACTTCCCGGAAATGATGGGCGGCAACGTTACTGCGGCCCCGTCGGCCGTCACGCTGCACATCGAAGTGGCAAATGCCGACCCTGCTTGGGAAAAGGCGCTGGCCGCGGGTGCACAGGTGCGCTTTCCCCTCGAGAACCAGTTCTGGGGCCAGCGTTATGGCCAGGTTACCGATCCATTCGGCTTCCACTGGTCGATCGGGGGCCCGCTCAAGCCCTAGACCGAGGCGAGCGCCTCGATCACGTCTTCCAGCCGCGCCGGATCGCCGAGCGCGATAACATCGCCTTGGCTGTCGACGTTCAGCGGATCGCCCATCCAGTCGCACATCGTTCCGCCAGCCCCTTCGACGATGGGCACCAGTGCGGCGAAGTCGTAAAGTTTCAGGCCCGACTCGACGACCAGGTCGACATGGCCCGAAGCAACGAGGCCGTAGTTGTAGCAGTCCCCGCCATAGACGATCCGCCGCCGCGCGACCTTCGATGCGAGCGCGAGAAACCGGACCGCATCGTCGTCACTGAACAGATTGGGGCTGGTCGTTGCCAGAACGGCCTGGTCGAGCTGCGGACAGCGCTTCGCGGTCGCAGGCTTTCCGTTGAAGGTGGTCGGCCGTCCGACCGCACCGACCCAGCGTTCGCCCGAAACCGGCTGGTCTATCACGCCGACGACCGGCCATCCGTCCTCGACCATGGCGATCAGCGTGCCGAATATCGGGCGTCCTGCGATAAAGCTGGTGGTGCCATCGATCGGGTCGAGGACCCAGGTACGCCCCGTCGAGCCTTCCTTGGTTCCGTATTCCTCACCGATAATGCCATCGCGGGGACATTCCGCCTCGATCAGCCGCCGCATCGCCGCCTCGGCTGCTCGATCCGCGTCGGTCACGGGGGACGCATCGCCCTTGGTCTCGATCTCGAACTTTGCGCGGAAAAGGGGCCGGATCGCTTCCCCCGCCACATCGGCAAGGCGCGCGGCGAGATCGATATCGGCAGGACGCATCAGTCGAACAGCGAGCTGACCGAACTCTCGTCGGCGATCCGCTTGATCGCTTCGCCCAGCAGCGGAGCGATGGTTAGCGCGCGGATGTTCTTCACTGCGCCGATTGCCTCAGGCGGCTGGATCGAATCGGTGACGACCAACTCGCTGAGCGCCGAGCTGCCGACGCGGGCGACCGCGCCGCCCGACAGCACGCCGTGAGTGACATAGGCCACGACATCGACCGCTCCCGCATCGCGTAGCGCCTGCGCCGCGTTGCAGAGCGTTCCGGCCGAATCGACGATGTCGTCGATCAGCACGCAGAACCGGCCACGCACATCGCCGATGATGTTCATCACTTCCGACTCGCCTGCTTTTTCGCGACGCTTGTCGACGATGGCGAGCGGGGCATTGTTGAGGCGTTTTGCAAGCGCGCGCGCGCGGACCACGCCGCCAACGTCGGGCGATACGATCATCAGGTTGTCGGTCGGGAAGCGGGCCTTGATATCCTCGCTCATCACCGGTGCCGCGAACAGATTGTCGGTCGGGATATCGAAGAACCCCTGGATCTGCCCGGCATGCAGGTCGACGGACAGCACGCGATTGGCACCCGCAACCGTGATAAGGTTGGCGACCAGCTTGGCCGAGATCGGCGTACGGGGACCGGGTTTGCGGTCCTGCCGCGCATAGCCGAAATAGGGGATGACCGCAGTGATACGCTTGGCCGACGCGCGTTTCAGCGCATCGATGCAGATCAGCAGTTCCATGAGATTGTCGTTGGCGGGAAAGCCGGTCGACTGGAGCACGAACACGTCCTCGCCGCGAACGTTCTCGTGGATTTCGACGAACACTTCTTCGTCGGCAAAACGGCGCACGCTGGCATTCGTCAGCGGCATTTCGAGATAGGCGGCGATCGCCTGCGCCAGCGGCAAGTTCGCGTTTCCGGTAAGCAGCTTCATCGACGTCCCCTTGGGCGGACCCCATAAACGCCGCTTGCCCGGTGTCAAAGGGGAAGCCTAGGGAGAGCGCGGAATGACCGACCGGCTGACGATATCCCTAGCCCAATTGCCGCAGACGATGGGCGACTTGCGCGGCAATGCCGACGCGATGCTGGCGGCGCGAGCCGAGTGCGCAAGCGACCTGATCGTTTTTCCGGAGCTTCAACTGATCGGCTATCCACCTGAGGATCTGGTGCTGAAGCCGGCTTTGGCCGAACGCGCCGATGTCGAACTTGCGCGACTGGCGGCAGCGACTGCCGAACCAGGTCCCGCGATGTTGGTCGGCACGATCGTGCGCGAGGGCGGCCGGTTGTACAATGCGGTAGCATTGCTCGACGGCGGAACGGTCGCTGGCATTACCCGCAAACACGAACTGCCGAATTACGGCACGTTCGATGAAAAACGGCTGTTCGCATCCGGGCCTTTGCCCGATCCGATTTCGTTCAGGGGTGTCAGGATCGGTGTACCGATCTGTGAAGACATCTGGTTCCCAACGGTCTGCGCGCATCTGAAACACGCAGGCGCTGAGCTCCTGATCTCGCCTAACGGCAGCCCTTATGAGATCGACAAGGACGACCTGCGTGTTGGCGGTGTTGCGGCGAAACGCGTCGCTGAGACCGGCCTGCCGCTCGCTTATCTCAATCGTGTCGGCGGACAGGACGAGTTGGTGTTCGACGGCGCCAGCTTTGTCATCAACGCCGATGGGTCGGTTGCACACCAGTTTACCGATTGGGATGCGTGCGTCGTCAAGACGGTGTGGGAACGCGGCACGAGCGGCTGGCGCTGCCTTCCTGGCGAGCGCGCCAAGCTCGATCCGCATCCCGCTGACATCTATCACGCAATGGTCGTCGGCCTGCGCGACTATGTGAACACCAATCGCTTCCCCGGTGTCGTGCTGGGACTGTCGGGCGGGATCGACTCCGCCTTGTCCGCCGCGGTCGCGGTCGATGCGCTTGGTGCGGATCGTGTTTGGTGCGTCATGCTGCCCTCGCGCTACACCGCCGATATTTCCGAAAGCGATGCGGCGGAATGCGCGCGGCTGCTCGGTTGCCGTCTCGACACCATCCCCATCGGTGACGCCATGACGGCATTCGACGGAATGCTTGCGGGAGTGTTTGCCGGCCGCAAGCCTGATCTTGCCGAAGAGAACATCCAGTCGCGTATCCGGGGGCTGACGCTGATGGCGATTAGCAACAAGTTCGGGCCGATGCTGCTGACGACTGGCAACAAGTCGGAAATGTCGGTCGGCTATGCGACGATCTATGGCGACATGGCCGGTGGCTATTCGGTGCTGAAGGACGCGTACAAGACGACTGTCTTCGCACTGTCGCGCTGGCGCAACGAGCATGCGCCGCGCCTAGGCCTCGGACCGTCCGGCCCCGTGATGCCCGATCGCGTCATCACGCGTCCGCCCTCGGCCGAACTTCGCGACGACCAGAAAGATTCGGATTCGCTGCCGCCCTATGACGTGCTCGATCCCATCCTGCGCGCGCTCGTCGAAGAAGAAGCATCGGTTGCCGATATCGTCGCTCGCGGGTTCGACCATGCGACTGTCGCGCGCATCGAGCGCCTGTTGTACGTCGCCGAATACAAGCGCCGCCAGTCGCCGCCGGGCGTCAAGCTCGGCAGCCGCAACTTCGGACGAGACCGCCGCTATCCCATCACTAACGCATTCCGGACCGCATGACCGTCATCACCCGCTTCGCTCCGTCCCCGACCGGACGGCTCCACGTCGGCAACCTGCGTGCCGCACTCCACAACTGGCTGTGGGCGCGCAAGAACGGCGGGCGTTTCCTGCTGCGGATCGACGATACCGATGTGGCAAGGTCGACCGAAGCGAACGTCGATGCGATCCGCACCGATCTCGACTGGCTCGGACTGAATCATGACGGGGAGGAGCGGCAGTCGCTCCGGTTCGATCTGTACGAGGCGAAATTCGAAGCGCTGAAGGCGGCGGGGCGCGTCTACGCCTGTTACGAAACGCCCGAGGAGTTGGACTTGCGGCGCAAGGTGCTGCTCGGTCGCGGCCTGCCGCCGATTTACGAGCGCCCACCTGTCAATTCGGTGCCGCCAGAAGGACGCGCGCCGCACTGGCGCTTTCGCCTGGACCACGACGTCATGATCGCATGGGACGACCTGATTCGCGGGCCTCAGCATTTCGACGCGGCAAAGCTCAGCGACCCGGTGATCCGCCGTGCCGACGGGTCTTGGCTCTACCTGTTGCCGAGCGTGATCGACGATATCGAAATGGGCGTGACGCATGTCGTGCGCGGTGAAGACCATGTGTCGAACACCGCGTCGCAAATCCAGATGTTCAGCGCGCTCGAGGCCACGCCGCCTGCATTTGCGCATGAGGCACTGCTGACCGGCAGCGAAGGCAAATTGTCGAAACGCCTGGGTAGTCTCGACTGCGACGAACTGCGTGCTGCCGGCATCGAACCGCTGGCGATTGCGGGGCTGCTCGCGCGACTGGGCACAAGCGATCCGGTCGAGCCTGTCACCGAACTTGCAGTACTCGCCGAAACCATCGAATTCGCGCGCTTCGGTCGAGCGCCTGCGCGGTTCGACATGGCCGAGCTCGAAACGCTGAACGCCAAGACCATCCATATGATGCCGTTCGCCGCGGTTTCTGATCGCCTGCCGGCGGGCGTGGACGAGGCGGCGTGGACAGCGATTCGGCCGAACCTGAAAACCATCGCAGAGGCTGCCGACTGGTGGCGCATCGTAACCGGTCCCGTCGAAACCGCCGTCGCGGACGAAGACCGCGCCTTTATCGCGCAGGCCGCCGAGGTTGCGGCGACGCTCGACTGGTCTGCGGACCCCTGGCACGCGCTGACCGGTGCGCTCAAGGCCAGTAGCGGCCGCACGGGCAAGGCGCTGTTCCTCCCGCTTCGCCGCGCACTGACGGGTCTCGACCACGGCCCCGACATGGCGGCGCTGCTGCCGATCATCGGTCGGGAACGTGCCATCTCACGTCTCGTGTAACCGTTTCACGCACGTTATCACCATTGCGAAGGTGATGTTTTGATATAGCATAACATTCGTGGGCGACTCGGCTCGCGGTGTCGCTCCGTGAAGGAGGATGTCATGCAGCATGCCACTGGTTACCTCGACACCCGATCCCGCCACCCCGTCGCGCTCATAGCGGCGATTTCCCTCAATCTCGCCGCAGTAGGCGTGATGCTTGCCTACAATCCGCAGATCATCGGAGCAGACCCGCCGAAGGAAACCAAGTTCAAGGATTTCCGTCTGCCTCCAAAGATTGTGAAGCCGATCGAGCTCCCGAAGACGCGACAGACCCGTCCGGCCGATCCGCAGCCGCGCGCGGATCCGCAACCTCAGCAGCCCGATATTACAAAGACGATCATCCCGACCGATCCGACACCTTGGCCGGACTTTCCCCAACAGCCGCAGATTCCGACAGGCGAAACTATAACCAAGCCCGACCCGGTACCGGTCGTCGTGGGAGCCGCCATCGACCCGCGCTATCGTGACGTTCTCCAGCCCGTCTACCCAGTTGCACTCGAACGGCAGGAGATCGAGGGCAAGTGTACGGTTCGTGTCCAGATCGGGATCGACGGACGGATCACCGCGGTCGAACTGGTGCGCGCGGACAACCCGGCCTTCTTCACAGCAACGAGAGAGCAGGCACTGCGCCGCTGGCGGTTCAAGCCGGCGACGCGCGATGGCCAGCCGATCACATCCTGGGTCGAAAAAACCATCGTCTTCAAAATGCCCGGTAACTGACACGGCTGGATTGCGGCGGGGAATGGCCTATCTTGTGGACATGGCATTCATTCCCCGCCCGGTTCGCCCCACCCGCGCGCTCGGCGACCTGTGGCAATTCCTCAAGGGCCGGCAGCGTCACGAATATGTGATCCTGCTGATCTCGACCGGCATGACATTCGCGTGGTTCGCCGCGATCTTTTACAAGCTTTACCCGAAGCCCGAGTACAAGCAGCCGACGGTCATGTATGTGACGCAGTGGTCGGCCTCGCGGACGCTGGACGAGATCAAGAAGCAACAGGCGAAAGAC
Source organism: Pseudomonadota bacterium (assembly GCA_040388515.1). Classification (GTDB taxonomy): domain Bacteria; phylum Pseudomonadota; class Alphaproteobacteria; order Sphingomonadales; family Sphingomonadaceae; genus Sphingomonas_O. The sequence goes on from JAZKBQ010000011.1 coordinate 71,329, forward strand.
CTGCCCGCAGAGCTCGAAGCGAAGCGCCTCGCCGAAAAGGCGGAAGCGGAAAAGCGCGCGAAATACCAAAGACTGGCCAAGCAACTTGGCATCGACTGACGACGCACGGTGGATGGGCGCGGCGCTGGCGCTCGCCGAACGGGGGCGGGCGCTCAGCTGGCCCAATCCGAATGTCGGCTGTGTCATCGTCATCGAGGACCGCATCGTCGGGCGCGGATGGACACAGCCAGGCGGCCGTCCGCATGCCGAGGCAATGGCCTTGGTGCAGGCGAGTGAAAAGTCGCGCGGCGCGACACTTTACGTGACGCTCGAACCCTGTGCCCACGTCAGTGCGCGGGGCCCGGCATGCGCCGACACGATCATTTCCGCGGGTGTGGGGCGCGTGGTTATCGCAACGGGCGACCCCGATCCGCGTACGAATGGTGCGGGGATCGAACGGTTGAAGGCAGCGGGCATTGCGGTCACAACCGACGTGCGAGGTGCCGAAGCGCGCCATTCGATGGCCGGTTTCCTGACGCGTATCCGCGATGGCCGTCCGCACGTGACACTTAAGCTGGCGCTTTCGATCGACGGTGCCGTCGCGATGGGGTCGGGTGCTAGCCGCTGGATCACCGGCGATGCGGCCCGCGCGCATGCCCATCTGCTTCGTGCGCGCAGCGATGCCATTCTCGTGGGACGAGGCACGCTTGATGCCGATGCGCCGCGCCTCGACATTCGCTTGCCCGGTCTCGAGGATCGCGGGCCGAAACGGGTGGTGCTTTCCGGCAATGCAGGTGCACCCGACGGCTGGATGAACCTTGCCAGCCCCGAGGCGATCGGATCGCTGGATGCCAACTGGCTGCTGGTCGAGGGCGGCATGGGCGCGGCAGCGGCCTTCCTGTCGCGCGATCTGGTCGACACGTTGCTGATCTATCGCGCGCCGATCATTGTCGGAGACGGGCGGACGCTGGGCGACATCGGGCTCACCGATCTCGCCGCTGCACATGGACGATGGATACTGGCCGAAAGCCGCCGCCTTGGCAGCGACCGGCTCGATATCTACGAACGGACGCGTTAGGAGCACGGGCATGTTTACCGGCATCGTCAGCGACATCGGCACCATCACTTCCAGCGCAGAGCAGGGCGACCGCCGCGTCGTCGTGCAATGCGGCTACGACCTTTCGGGCGTTGCGATCGGCGCATCCATTGCGTGTTCGGGCGCGTGCATGACAGTCGTCGACAAGGGCGCCGACTGGTTTGCTGCCGATGTCTCGGGCGAGAGCGTATCGAAGACGGCGTCGGGCATGTGGGATGCGGACAAGCGGCTCAACCTCGAACGCGCGTTGAAGCTGGGTGACGAACTCGGCGGCCATATCGTGACGGGCCATGTCGATGGCGTCGGCACCGTCGTCGGCGTTTGCGAAGAGGGCGGATCGCACCGTGTCGGCATTCGCGTGCCCGACGATATCGCGCCGTTCATTGCGGCCAAGGGATCCGTCACGGTCGACGGTGTCTCGCTGACGGTGAACACCGTGCGCGATGCAGCGGAAACGAGCGACGGCACGCATTTCTCGGTCAACATCATTCCGCACACCTGGGCGGTGACGACGCTCGGCGGCCTCACACAGGGGCAGCAGGTCAATATCGAGATCGACGTGCTGGCGCGTTACCTGAAGCGCATGCGGGACGTGGTTGCTTAGTCCAGCAATTTCTTGAGCGCATATAACGCTTCCAGCGCCTCGCGCGGGCTGAGCGCATCGGGGTGGATCGCCGCCAGCGCTTCCTTCAGGGGATCACCCTTTTCTTCTTCGACCAGAGCCGAAAATAGCGGCAGGTCGTCGAGACCGGCCGCAAGGCCACCCGTTGCGGCACGCCCCGCTTCCAGCTTCGCCAGCACCGACTTCGCACGTTGAAGGACGGCGGGCGGCATTCCGGCCAGCCGCGCGACCGCGATGCCGTAGCTGCGGTCAGCCGGACCCGATGCGACTTCATGCAGCAGGACCAGGTCGCCCTTATACTCCCGCGCCCGCACATGGTGCAGCGACAATGCGTTCAGCTTCTCCGCCAGCCGCGTCAGCTCGTGATAGTGCGTCGCGAACAGGCAGCGGCAGGTATTGACCTCATGCACCGCCTCGACGACCGCCCAGGCGATGGCCAAGCCGTCATAGGTGGACGTGCCGCGCCCGACCTCATCGAGGATCACGAAGCTGCGCGGCGTCGCCTGCGCAAGGATCGCCGCAGTCTCGACCATTTCGACCATGAAGGTCGAACGGCCGCGCGCGAGGTTGTCCGATGCGCCCACGCGGCTGAACAGCCGGTCGACAAGGCCCAGCCGTGCCGATTTTGCGGGCACATAACATCCCGCCTGCGCCAGCACCGCGATCAGCGCGTTCTGCCGCAGGAAGGTCGACTTGCCGCCCATGTTGGGTCCGGTGACCAGCCACAGCCGGTCGCCTGCATCGAGCGCGCAATCGTTCGCCACGAACCGGTCGCCGCTTCGCGTCAGGGCCGCTTCGACGACCGGATGTCGCCCGCCCGTCACCTCGAAACAGGAATGATCGACGAAGGCCGGCCGGTTCCAGTCGCACTCGACGGCCGTCTGCGCATTTGCGCTCGCGACATCCAGCCGGGCAAGCGCATCGGCCGTTGCTGAGATCGTGCGCGCCGATGCGATCGCCTGCATCGTTAGGTCCTCGAAATGCGCGGCCTCCGCCGTCAGGGCGTGCGACCCTGCCTGGGTGACGCGCATTGCGACGTCATGAAGGTCGGTCGCGTTGAACCGCACCACGCCGGCCAGGGTCTGGCGATGGGTGAACGGCGAACCGGGCGCCATCAGCGGATCGGCCGACCGTGCGGGTACCTCTATGTAATAGCCGAGCACATTATTGTGCCGGATCTTCAGCGCCGTGACGCCGGTCTCGTCCTTGAACCGCGCCTCGAGCGCGGCGATCTCACGCCGTCCCATGCCGCCCGCGTCGCGCAGGTCGTCGAGCGCAGCGTCGTACCCCGCGGCGATATAGCCTCCTGCGCTTGAATCGACGGGAGGCTCGGGGACCAGTGCACGCGTCAGCAAGTCGATCAGCGCGCCATGCCCACCGAGTGCCGGCAACAGGTCAGCCAGCAGTGCCGGAACATCGGACTCCCGGCCGAGCGTTTCGCGCAATTCCCATGCGGCGTTCAGCCCATCGCGCAACTGGCCCAGGTCGCGCGGTCCCCCGCGTCCCGCCGACAACCGCGCCAGAGCGCGCGCGATGTCGGGCAGGCGACGCAATGTCTCACGCAAATTCTCGCGGGCAATGCCGTCGCCGAGCCAGTGCGCGACGAGATCGAGCCGGGCATCGATCGTCGCGCGATCCATAAGGGGCGCGGACAGGTCTGCGGCCAGCATGCGTGCGCCCGCGCCCGTGACCGTGCGGTCGATGGTGTCGAGCAGGCTTCCCTTGCGCCCGCCACCGCTCGCTTGCGTGAGCTCCAGGCTCTCGCGCGTTGCGGCGTCGATCGCCATGTGCCCGCTGGGCGTCCGGCGAACGGGTGCCGCGAGGAACGGCAGTGCGCCCTTTCCGGCGTGGTCGAGATAGGCGAGCAGGCCCGCCGCCGCGGCGAGTTCGGTTCGCGTAAAGGCGCCGAACCCGTCAAGTGTCGCGACGTCATGAAGGCTCTTCAGACGCGCTTCGCCTCTCGCGGAGTCGAAGTCACGAATGTCCCGTTCGACTGATTGCGCTCCCGAGAAGACAGGTGCACTGGCGGCCATGGCTCCTGCCTTCGCAGGAGCACAGATGATTTCGCGAGGGGAATAGCGCGCTATTTCCGCTTCGAGTTGCGGGGTGCCGATCTCGCAAAGTTCGAAGGCGCCGGTGGATATGTCGGCGGCTGCCAAACCGACAGCCTCGCCGATCGCGATCAGGGCGACGAGCCAGTTGGCATTGCGCGCTTCGAGCAGCGATTCCTCGGTCAGCGTTCCCGCCGTCACCACGCGGACAATGGCGCGCGCGACCAGCGCTTTCGATCCACCCCGCGCCTTCGCCTCGGCCGGCGTTTCAACCTGGTCGGCAATGGCGACGCGGTGCCCCGCCTTGATCAGCCGTGCGAGATAGGCGTCGGCGGCATGCGCAGGGACGCCGCACATCGGTATGCGTTCGCCGTCATGCTCGCCGCGCGCGGTCAGCGCGATATCGAGTACGGCGCTCGCGATCCGCGCATCGTCGAAAAACAGCTCGAAGAAATCGCCCATGCGATAAAACAGCAGGCAGTCGGGGGCCTCTGCCTTCAGCGCGTGATATTGGGCCATCATGGGAGTGGGCGGGGTCGTCACATTCCCGGAATACACGCGCGACATTTCCGTGAAAGCTAGAATGACGTAAGGGCACCTCGAATTAGGAGAAATGCCGATGTCCGATGAAGCCAACGTCCAGTTTTCAGAGCGCGAGGCGTTGCTGTTTCACTCGTACGGACGTCCCGGCAAGATCGAGATCGTCGCAACCAAGCCGATGGCGACGCAGCGCGACCTGAGCCTGGCTTATTCTCCCGGGGTCGCCGTGCCGGTGCGCGCCATCGCGGAAGATCCGGCGACCGCATATGACTATACTGCCAAGGGAAATCTGGTCGCGGTCATCTCCAACGGCACGGCGATCCTGGGTCTCGGCAATCTCGGTGCGCTCGCGTCGAAGCCGGTGATGGAGGGCAAGGCGGTCCTGTTCAAACGCTTCGCCGACGTCGATTCGATCGACATCGAGGTCGCGACCGAGGACCCCGAAGCCTTCATCAACGCGGTGGCGCTGCTCGAACCGACATTCGGCGGCATCAACCTCGAAGACATCAAGGCGCCCGAATGCTTCATCATCGAGCAGGCGTTGAAAGAGCGGATGAACATTCCGGTCATGCACGATGACCAGCATGGTACCGCGATCATCACCGCGGCGGGCCTGATCAACGCCGTCCTGCTGACGGGCCGCAAGATGAACGAGATCAAGGTCGTCGTGAACGGCGCGGGCGCGGCGGCCATCGCCTGCACCGAACTGATCAAGGGCATGGGCGTCCGCCACGACAACGTCATCATGTGCGACCGGTCGGGCGTGATCTACCAGGGCCGCACCGACAGCATGGACCAGTGGAAATCGGCGCATGCGGCAAAGACCGACCGGCGGACGCTGGAAGAAGCGCTGGTCGGGGCCGACGTGTTCCTAGGGTTGTCGGCGAAGGACGCGCTGACGCCGGCATTTCTGACGAAGATGGCGGACCAGCCGATCATCTTTGCGATGGCCAATCCCGATCCCGAAATTACGCCGCCCGCAGCAAAGGCGGTTCGCCCCGACGCGATCATCGCAACCGGGCGTTCGGACTATCCGAACCAGGTCAACAATGTGCTGGGCTTCCCCTTCATCTTCCGCGGCGCGCTCGACGTACGCGCGACGGCGATCAACGAGGAAATGAAGATCGCGGCGGCCAACGCCATCGCCGAACTCGCGCGCCAGCAGGTGCCGGAGGAAGTGGCGCTAGCCTATGGCGGCCGCGCGCAGAGCTTCGGTCGCGATTATATCATCCCCGCGCCGTTCGACCCGCGCCTGATGGAAATCGTTCCATCGGCAGTCGCCAAGGCGGCCATGGATTCCGGCGTCGCGACGCGCCCGATCCTCGACATGGACGAATACCGGCACACGCTGCGCAGCCGCTTGAATCCTACCACGTCGGTTCTCGGCCTGGCTTACGAAGGCGCGCGTGCGCATCCGAAGCGCGTCGTCTTTGCCGAGGGCGAGGAAGAAGTCGTCCTGCGCGCGGCGATTCAGTTCCGCGATGGCGGTTACGGCATCCCGGTCCTCGTCGGCCGCGATGACGTGCATGAAAGGTTGTCTGCGCTCGGCGTCGACAAGCCCGAGCAGTTCGAGGTGCACAACAGCCGCAACTCGCCGCTGGTCCCCGCGATGGTCGACAAGCTCTACGAACGGCTTCAGCGCCGCGGATATCTGCGCCGCGAGATCGAACGCATGGTCAACCAGGACCGCAACGTCTTTGCCGCGCTGCTGCTCAGGATGGGCGAGGTCGATGCGATGATCACCGGTACGACGCGTACCTATGCGCAGTCGATGCGCGAGGTGCGCCGTGTGCTCGACCCTGCCGAGGGCCGCATTCCTTTCGGCATCCATGTTCTCGTCGGTCAGTCGCACACGATCTTCATGGCCGACACGACCGTCAACGAACGGCCGACTGCCGAACAGCTGGCCGATATCGCCGAAGGCACGGCAGCCGTCGCGCGCGCCATGGGACATGAGCCGCGCGTCGCATTTCTCAGCTATTCGACCTTCGGCAATCCGCAGGGGTCGTATCTCACCAACCTGCGCGATGCCGTGACGGCGCTCGAGGCGCGCAACGTCAGCTTCGAGTTCGAGGGTGAAATGGCGCCGGACGCCGCGCTCAATCCTAAGGTGATGGCGAACTATCCGTTCAGCCGCCTGTCCGGTCCCGCCAACGTCCTGATCATGCCCGGGCTGCAGTCGGCGAACCTGTCGGCAAAGCTTCTGCGCGAGCTGGGGGGCGATTCGGTGATCGGCCCGATGCTGATCGGCATGGAAAAGCCGGTGCAGATCGCGACCATGGGTTCGACCGCGAGCGAACTCGTGACGCTGGCGGTGCTGGCAGCGGGCGGCGTCGCGCGCTGATTTAGGCGTCAGTTTCCGTCGGGATTGTCGGTCGTGCCGCCGCCACGGCCGACGCTGCCGACCTGGCCGATGTTGCCGAACAGTTCCTGGAAGAAGCTGCGGTGACGGCCCAGCGTCGGCGTCTTGTCCTTGACCGGATGGATCGAGGCCACCTGTTCCAGCCCCTTGCGTTCGACGTTGGTCACATTGCCCGCCTGGTCGAAGCGGACGTGCAGGATCGTCTGCGCCGAAGGCTTGGGGTTGCGGAACGCCCACTGCTTCGTCTCGCGTGAGACGTAGTACCAGTCCTTGTCGTCGAACTGACCGGCAAAGCTGGGGCGGCCGAGCGTCCCCTGGACCGATGCCTTGTTGTCCACGCCGGCCTTGATCCCGGCGGACAGCTGCGGATCGATGACGAACCCCTGGCGGCCCGGCACGCGCGCGCATCCGGCGGCGATGGTGGCAATAGCGATGACGGAAACGGTAAGCGCAATACGACGGGGCATAATAACGTCCGGTGCACGGGCGTGATTGCAACCGCGCGGGATCGCCTCAATATGCGCCGATGATGACCACGGCAAGCAAAGAGCGGAACCCCGGCCTGTTCGCACGGCTGTTCGGTGCCAAACCCGACGATCGGGCAGCCCTGTACGACACCATCGTCGCCGAGGGGCGGCGTCCGGAATATTATGCGACCTATGGCGTGCCCGACACGACCGACGGGCGGTTCGACATGATCGCGCTGGTCCTGTCGCTCGTCCTGTTGCGGCTGGAGCGTGAGGGGGCGGACCATGATTCGGTGCGCCTGACCGAGCGGTTCATCGCCGACATGGACGGGCAGATTCGCGAAATCGGCTTTGGCGACCTGGTGGTCGGCAAGCAGGTCGGCGGGATCATGGCGGTGCTGGGCGGCCGGCTGGGCGCCTATCGCAAGGCGGTCGATGCCGAGACGCTGAGCCGGACGCTGTGGCGCAACAGTCCGCCCGCGGAACCGGTCCTGTCGGACGCGGTCCGCCGCATTCACCAGTTACAGGTGCGTATCGATTCGGCGCCGCTCGACGCACTGCTCGCAGGACGGATCGCGTGACACCCGAATTCAGCCGCCGCTATGCGCTCGATTCCATCGGTTCAGCGCCGCGCACCGTGACGATCGAAGCGGACGAATCCGAACGGGCCGCGCTCGCCAAACGCTTCGACCTGGTCGTGCTCGAAACACTGACGGCGGACGCGACCCTGACGGCGGTTGCGGGTGGCGTGGAGGCGCGGGGGACGATCCACGCAGTGCTCAGCCAGGCTTGTGTCGTCACGAGCGATCCGGTTCCCGCGAAGATCGACGAACCCTTCGCTCTGCGTTTCATTGCCGATCTGCTGGTGGATGGCGTGGATGATGAAGAGGGCGTCGAGCTAAGCGATGCCGACTGCGACATCCTGCCACTCGAAAACGGCGCGATCGATCTGGGCGAAGCTGCGGCGCAGACGCTGGGCCTTGCACTCGATCCCTTCCCGCGCAGTCCGGAAGGTTCGCAAGGCGCGGAACGTATCTGGAAATCGGGCGAAGAGGGGGGCGCCTTTTCCGGCCTGAAGGGGCTGTTGAAGGGCTAGCGTCCCGTTTGCGGCAGCCCGATGCCCGCGGCCTTCAGCCGGTTGCCCGCGCAATAAGCCATCACGATGGCGGCCCATCCCAAGGCGCGGCTGCCCCCTGCAGCATCCGCCACGATACCGATCGCGATGACGACGAGGCCGACCGCGCATATCCTGAACACGGCATCCCGTGAGACAAACGCGTCGGGTATCGTCCTGCCGGTCAGATATGCACCGAGCATCACGCCAACTGCGGCCAGCACCATTACTAGGCCGGGTGACCTGATGACCGCGATAGCCGCGAGTAACAGATAGGCAGTGCCGAGCAATGCCTGAAGCATACGGACGCTGACGGTCATCGGCATCACCTGCTCTCAGGCACTCGCTTTCGATCAGAACGGAACGTCGTCATCCAGGTCGGCGTCGAACGCGCTCGGCCGGCTCGCGGGACGTCCGCCGCCACCACCGCCGAAATTGCCGCGTGGCGATTCGTCGCGCCCGCCACCCCAGTCATCACCGCCGCCGCGCTGTCCGCCGCCTCCACCGCTTTCGCGCCCGTCGAGCAGGACCATCGACGAGTTGAAATTGCGCAACACGACTTCGGTCGTGTACCGGTCGTTGCCGTCCTTGTCCTGCCACTTGCGGGTTTCGAGCTGGCCCTCGAGATAGACCTTCGATCCTTTTTTCAGATATTGTTCGGCAACGCGGGCAAGGCCTTCCGAAAAGATCGAGACGTTATGCCACTCGGTCTTGTCCTTGCGCTCGCCGGTGTTGCGGTCCTTCCAGTTCTCCGACGTGGCGACGCTGAACGACACGACCTTGCCGCCGTTTTGGAAGCTGCGGCTCTCCGGGTCCTTGCCCAGATTGCCGACGAGAATGACCTTGTTAACGCTGCCTGCCACGCCTTGCTCCTAAAGCCCGAGCGCGACGGCGCTCCAATATGTGATTCCCGCTGCGACGTACGCGAGCGCGAACAGATAGGCTAGCATGAAGCCGGGCCATTTCCACCCGTTCGTCTCACGCCTCACGACGGCGATAGTGGAAATGCATTGGGGCGCGAACACGAACCAGGCAAGGAAGGCGAGGGCGGTCGCCAGGCTCCATTTGCCGCGCAGCGATTTCGCCAGCGAATTGTCGCGTTCGCCCTCGTCCGGATTGTCGATCGCATTGACCGTCGCAAGCGCCGACACAGCAACCTCGCGTGCGGCCATCGCCGGGATCAGCGCGAGCGCGATGTCGCGGTCGAAGCCGATGGGCTTCACGACGACGGCAAGACCGTCCGCAACACGTCCCGCGATCGAATGGTCGATCTGGCTGGTCGGATTGCCGTCTGGCACACGCGGGAAACTGAGCAGCACCCACAGGACGATGGTCGTGAACGCGATGATCGTCCCTGCACGCTTTAGGAATGCCATCGCCCGCTGCCACAGGCCGAGCGCCAGGTCGCGCGGCGCCGGCCATTGGTACTTGGGCATTTCCATCATGAAGCCCTGGGCATTGCCCTTCGTCACGGTCCGCCGCAGCAGCAGTGCAGCGACTAGCGCGCCAAGTATGCCCGCGATGTAGAGCGCGAAGAGCACCAGCCCTTGCAGGCCGATGCCGGGCACGATGCTGACGTTCGGAATGAACGCTGCGATGATGACCGCGTAAACCGGCAAGCGCGCCGAACAGGTCATCAGCGGCGCGATCAGGATGGTCGTAAGCCGATCCTTGGGATCCTCGATCGTCCGCGTCGCCATGATGCCGGGGATGGCACAGGCAAAACTCGACAGCAGCGGAATGAACGCGCGGCCCGACAGGCCGACCGACGACATCAGCCGGTCCATCAGGAACGCGGCGCGGACCATGTACCCGCTCGCCTCCAGCACCAGGATGAAGGCGAACAGGATGACGATCTGCGGCAGGAATACGACGACCGCGCCCACGCCCGCGATCACGCCGTCGGTAAGCAGCGAGCGGAAAAGCGTGTCCGGCATCGACGCCTTGACGCCATCCTGCAGGCTGCCCATCCAGCCGTCGATCATGTCCTGCGGCACCGCCGCCAGCGTGAAGACCGCCTGGAACATCACGAACAGCAGCGCGGCGAGGATGATCGGTCCCATGACCGGGTGCAGCACCACCTTGTCGATGCTCTCGGTAAAACGCCGCGCGGTGCCGGTTTCCACGGTGACGCTTTTCGCGATCCGCCGCGCATGCCGCTGGCGTTCGGCGAGCGTCGTTTCCTCGAGCGTCACATGGGGCTTGTCCGGTGCGCCGGTCAGTACGCTGTCGAGCGCGGCTTTCAGTTCGTCCAGCCCGCGCTTGCGCACCGCGACCGTCGGGATCACCGGCACGCCCAATGTCTGCGCCAGTGCGGGAATGTCGATCGTCAGTCCGTCGCGCTGCGCGAGGTCGAACATGTTGAGCGCGACGACGACCGGCCGCCCCAGCGCGATCAGCTCGATCGCGAAGCGCAAATGGTTGTCGAGGTTGGCCGCATCGACAACGACGACCAGGACAGAGGGCGTCCGCTCGCCATCCTGCTGGCCCATGATCGTATCGCGGGTCACGCGTTCGTCCGGGGACGAGGGGATGAGGCTATACGTACCGGGCAGGTCGACCAGTTCGATCGGCCGTCCGTCGGCCATGACCAGCCGTCCGGCATGGCGCTCCACGGTAACGCCCGGATAGTTGCCGACTTTCTGGCGGGCACCGGTCAGCGCGTTGAACAGGGCGGACTTTCCGGCATTCGGATTGCCGACCAGCGCCACCATCGGGGGTTCGGCAGCGACAATCGGCGTTTCGGCGTTCACCGGACCGGTGCGACCGAGATCGCGCCGGCATGGGCGCGGCGGATCGCGACGGTCATACGGCCGATACGCACTGCCAGCGGGTCGCGTGCGACAAGGCCCGCGCCATGCAGCGGTTCGACCGCCACGCCCTCGTCGAAACCCAGTTCGCGCAAGCGGCGTCCGTCACGCTCGGTCATCGACGACCAGTCGATCGTGCTGATGGTCGCTTCCTGGTCGAAAGGGAGGTCGGCAAGTGTCACCTGCGAGCGATTATCAGTATCGTAAGCGCAACGCCAGTGCCCTGCGAATGGTTTGCATTTCCGAATTCGGGTCACATTCCGGCGGCTGTCATCGGAACTACATCAAAAACATGGTAACCAAGCGCCGGGCGGAATTGCCCCGAGTCGTTTCCAATGACGCGCCGACAACGCCGACGCGCCGATCATGAGGGACAGACCATGCGCACATTGAAACTGGCTTCTGCACTGCTTCTGGCCGCGGCCCCGTTTACCGCGGCACAGGCGACGACCGTCCTCGATGCCACGGGGGATTTCCTTGCGAGCTATGGCGGCGCCCATGACGCCGATCTCGACGTGACCGAATTCTCGGTCGTCTATAATTCGATCGCGCAGCGTTTCGACTATCATGCGACGCTAGCGGGCAACATCAACAACGCCATCGGCGGCCGCTATGTCATCGGCGTCTATACCGGCAACAACACCACGCCGAACAACTTCTCCGCCATCGGTGCGGGGGGCGTGCTGTTCAACCAGGCCATTTCGATTTCCAAAGCGGGTGTGGTGACGCTGGGCGCAAATACGCTGTCGGCGGCGACGATCAGCGGCAGCACCTTCTTCGGATCGATCCTGGTCTCACAGCTGACATCGCAGGGCTTCACGCCGGAACAATATGGCTGGAACCTGTGGCCGCGGGATGCGGTATCGGCCGGGACCGCCGCGATCTCCGATTTCGCACCCAACAACGCGGTGTTCGCGGCAAGCGTTGTTCCGGAACCAGCGAGTTGGGCGCTGATGGTCGGCGGATTTGGCCTGATCGGCGGGACGCTGCGCCGGAAAGCAAGGCGGACACCTGCCGCCGTTTGACGCGTCAAACGGCCGGGTAGCGTAATCGCCCAAGGAAGCGTCCGAGGCTCAGGCGATCGGGCGCCGAATGCGTGAAGCGCGCCTTGGCCTTTTCGAAGCGCATGATCCCGTCGATGCGCCGTGCCAGGAACGCACGGGTGTCGGCGCGGTCCTCGCTTTCGTCGGACAGCATCGCCATGACAGTCGCGACATAGACGCCGCCCAGGATCGCCCGCTTCGAATAATGATTGAAATCGGTCGCCGTATCGCCGGCCGCGACCCACATCGCATCGGCTGCCCGCCAGTTGAGCCGGGCGGCGCGCGTCAGGTTCTGCGGCATGGCGAGGACCGCCAGCGCGCGCCGCAATGCTTCGATATCCTTTGCTACGATGTCCAGCCGGGCCTGGACCAGTGCCGTGATCCGGTCGCGGATTTTCATCGGCGCCAACGTCCCGGCCGGCAGGGCCGCCAGCATCGCATCATCGACATGGGCGAACCAGGCGTCGATCATGTCGGGCGCGCCAGCGGGAAAAGCGAGGCTTGCTATTGCGAGATCAATGCCTTTCGCAAATGCGGCGCGTTCCAGCGCAATTGCCGTCCAGCCGTCGAACGCTGCGTGTTGCGGCAACTCCGCGGCCAGTATTTCACGCATATCATCAAGTGTCGGCTCGCTGGTCATGGCAATCCTGTCGTCAACCGAAAGTGACACCTGCGAAATGGGGTGATAGGTCGGTCGCGTCAACGGCGTGCAGGGGCGCGCATCTCAAGTTGGAGGGGTCGCATATGGCGAAATTTTTTGGAAATCTGAACGCGGTGGTCGCAACGGGCTTCGTCCTGATGCTGGCACTGCTGTTCTGGACGAATTCGATCGAAAACACGGTCGGATGGATGACCTTCCTGCATGTCATCTCCGGCGTGATGTGGATCGGCCTGCTTTACTATTTCAACTTCGTGCAGATTCCGACCATGCCGACCGTTCCGGCCGAACTGAAACCCGGCGTGTCGAAATATATCGCACCCAAGGCGCTGTTCTGGTTCCGCTACGGCGCGCTTTCGACGGTCATCACCGGCCTGCTCGTCGCGTTTTTCAAGGGTTATCTGCATGAAGCCTTCACTTTCCGGGAGGGTTTCCGCCTGATCGGCGTCGGCATGTGGCTCGCGCTCATCATGGCGTTCAACGTCTGGTTCGTGATCTGGCCGAACCAGAAAAAGGCGCTCGGCCTCGTGGAGGCGGATGCCGACACCAAGGCGAAGGCGGCAACGACCGCGATGATCTTCAGCCGGACCAATACGTTGCTGTCGATCCCGATGCTGTTCGCGATGGTGCTGCAGAACCTGGGCGGCGCTCTCTAAAATACCCTGGGCCGGGGGGGGG
>JAZKBQ010000011.1:84758-187196 GCA_040388515.1 Pseudomonadota bacterium
CCCCCCCGGCCTGTCGTTCCGGCAAAGCCAAAAAAGCGCGGGGCGCAGTTTTTCTTCTCTGGCGGTTGCATTCGATGGTTCCCATAAATGCGGAACCAGTTTCAAAAAGGAACGCGAATGCCGACCCTGTTCGATCCCATCAAGCTCGGCGCGATCGACGCGCCCAACCGCATCCTGCTGTCGCCGCTCACGCGCGGGCGCAGCAGCGAGGGCCATGTGCCCGTAACGGCACTGAAAGCAGAATATTACAGCCAGCGTGCGGGCGCCGGCCTGCTCATTTCCGAAGCGACGGGCATCACACAGGAGGGGCTGGGCTGGCCCTATGCGCCCGGCATCTGGTCGGACGAACAGGTCGCGGCGTGGCAGCCGGTGACGAAGGCAGTGCATGATGCCGGCGGACGGATCGTGCTGCAGCTTTGGCACATGGGGCGCATCGTCCATCCCGATTTCCTCGGCGGCGAGGCACCGGTTTCGTCCTCGGCAACGACGGCGCCCGGACAGGGGCATACGTACAAGGGCAAGCAGGATTATTCCGAGGCCCGCCCGCTGCGCCTCGACGAAATCCCGCGCGTGATCGCCGATTATGTCCGCGCCGCGAAGAACGCGATCAGGGCCGGGTTCGATGGCGTGCAGATCCACGGGGCGAACGGCTATTTGATCGACCAGTTCCTGCGCGACAATTCGAACTTCCGCGACGATCGATATGGCGGCAGCATCGAGAACCGCATCCGCCTGCTGCGTGAAGTGACGCAGGCGGTGGCCGACGCGATCGGCGCCGACCGCACCGCCGTCCGCCTGTCGCCCAATGGCGATACGCAGGGCGTGAATGATTCCAACCCCGTTGCCCTGTTCACGACAGCGGCAAAGGCGCTGGACGAGATCGGCATCGCCTTCCTCGAACTTCGCGAGCAGAAGGAATCCGGCAGTTTCGGCAGCACCGATGTGCCGCGCGTCTCGCCCGAGATCCGCAAGGTGTTTTCGGGTCCGCTGATCCTAAACCAGGAGTACACCCGCGAAAGCGCCGACGCAGACCTGGCCAGCGGCCTTGCGGACGGCATCAGCTTCGGGCGGCCGTTCATTTCGAACCCTGACCTTGTCGAACGGCTGCGCACGAACGCGCCGCTTGCGGCCGACAACTTCAAGACCTGGTATTCGAGCGGGCCGGAAGGTTACACCGATTATCCGGTGCTGGAGACAGCGCCCGCCTGACCCGGCCTAGTGCGTGGTCGTGTCCTGGAACTCGATCACGCGCAGGTAATTGGCGAGCCGGTTGGTTTCGAGCTTGGCCAGCAGCGGATTGCAGTGGAACGGGGCGAGCAGGTTCGCCATCGCCTCGCTCCATGGCGCATCCAGGTCGAACAGGACGCCAAGGCCGAACACGCCGGGGATTTCCGCAAAGGCCAGCTCGGTTCCGCCGGCCAGCTTGTGGTCGAGGAAGTCCTCGATCGCGGTCAGGACGCCGTTTCGCGGGCCGCCCTCATGGACCGCAGGCGCGAACGACCCCGCGCCGCGGAAACCGCCGCCGCGGATGAGCGCAGGATGGCCCGGAACGACGCCGCCGTCATAATCGTGCGCGTGGCGATAGGGCTCGGGAATCTGTTTCGGCGCGTAATAGAGGTCGCGACGCGCCCAGGGCCAGCCCACGTCATGCATGAAGACGAGCAGGGGGCGTCCGTCGCGCTGGCTGGCGGCGTCGATCGCGAGCAGTTCGTGATAGACGGTGTACCAATTGTGGTCGCCGTCGACGACCCACGCATCGACGTTGTGCAGCGTCTCGAGCGCGTCGAGGCTCTTTAGCGGAATATGATCGACC
Organism: Pseudomonadota bacterium; assembly: GCA_040388515.1. GTDB lineage: Bacteria > Pseudomonadota > Alphaproteobacteria > Sphingomonadales > Sphingomonadaceae > Sphingomonas_O. The sequence goes on from JAZKBQ010000011.1 coordinate 86,572, forward strand.
GATCGCGTGCCGATAAGCCATTGGGTAAAGCTTTCGCGCGGTTCGGGATCGACACAGGTGACGCGACCGCCCTTGGCAGCAGTATAGTCGGCCAGGATCTGCGACATGCCGCCGGTTTCGCTGCCGATTTCCACCACGTCGCGGGCATCGGCGATGTCCAGCGCGTCGACGATGATCTCGGAAAACGCCGACATCGAATGAATGAGCAACTCGGTCACAGTGCTTCTCCCGCGCAAGTGGCGCTTGGGAAAGCGGTAAGCGAAGATGGTTAACGAGATGTCACCGGCATATCCGGAAACGGCATGACCGATCGCCGGCAGGTGACGAACCGCAACGCAACGCCTATCGCGCCGACATGACCGACCGTTTCGACCATCTTGCCCATCGCCGCGCCATCGTGGACCGCCGCGTGCTGGCCGAGACGCTGGCCGACCTGAAGGGCGACAAGGACCTGCGCGGCCGCATGGTCGAGGTGCTTCGGCCTGCGCTGCAGGGCGGCCGCGCCGAAATCGCGCGGCGCCTGTCAGAAACGCCGTCGGCGGGCAATGCGGCGGCGGCGGGACAGGCGTTCCTGACCGACCAGATCCTGCGGGCGGCCTATGACTTCACCGTCCAGCGGTTGCATCCGACGAACAATCCGACGACGGCCGAACATCTCGCGCTCGCAGCGGTCGGCGGATACGGGCGCGGCGAAATGGCGCCGTTTTCGGACGTCGATATCGCCTTCCTGACCCCATGGAAATCGACGGGATGGAGCGAGACTGTCATCGAATCCATGCTCTACACGCTGTGGGACCTGGGGCTGAAGGTCGGCCATTCGTCGCGGTCGCTCGACGAGATGGTCCGCATGGCCAAAGGCGACCTGACCATCCGCACTGCTCTGCTTGAGGCGCGCTATGTCTGGGGCGACCAGGGCCTCTATGATGCGGCAGCCGCCCGGTTCGACAGCGAAGTGCTTGCCGGCACCGCCCGCGCTTTCGTTGCGGAAAAGCTCGCCGAGCGCGAGGCCCGGCACAAGCGCATGGGCGATAGCCGCTACGTCGTCGAACCCAATCTGAAGGAGGGAAAAGGCGGCCTGCGCGACCTGCACACGCTGTTCTGGATCGGGAAGTATTTCTACCGTGTCCGCAGCGTCGGCGAATTGGTGCACAAGGGGCTGTTGACCGCGACCGAGCTGCGCCAGTTCCAGAAGGCGGAAAACTTCCTTTGGGCCGTCCGCTGCCACCTGCACATGGTCACCGGACGTGCGGAGGAACGGCTGACGTTCGACGTCCAGACCGAGATCGCCCGGCGCATGCGCTATGCCGACCGGCCGGGACGTTCGGCGGTCGAGCGGTTCATGCAGCATTATTTCCTGACCGCGAAGGCGGTGGGCGACCTGACCGGCGTGTTCCTGGCGCACCTCGACGAGAGCCTGGCGCCCAAGGGGCGGCGCTTCGGCCTGTCCGGTTTCATGCGCGCGCCACGCAAGCTGTCCGGTTTCGTGCTCGACCGCGGGCGCTTGTCGCTGCCCGGGGACGACTGGTTCCAGCAGGATCCCGTCCGCCTGATCGAATTGTTCGCCGTCGCCGATGCGCACGGCCTGGAAATTCACCCGACGGCAATGCGCGCGGCCGCCCGCGATGCGAAGCTGATCGATGCGAAGGTCCGCAACGACCCGCGCGCCAATGCCCTGTTCCTCGACGTCCTGACGTCACCGCGCGACCCGGAAACCGTGCTGCGCTGGATGAACGAAGCCACGGTCTTCGGGCGTTTCGTACCCGACTTCGGCCGCGTCGTCGCCCAGATGCAGTTCGACATGTACCACCACTACACGGTGGATGAGCATTCGATCCGCGCGATCGGCCTGCTGGCCCAGATCGAGCGTGGCGACCTGCGCGAAGACCATCCGCTGGCGACGGTCATCCTGCGCCAGACGCCGATGCGCCGCGCGCTCTATGTTTCGGTCCTGCTCCACGACATCGCGAAAGGGCGCGGCGGCGACCATAGCGTTCTGGGTGCGGAGGTCGCGATGAAGCTGTGTCCGCGCTTCGGCATGTCGGCGGCGGAAACCGAAGCCGTGGCTTGGCTGGTTCGCCATCACCTGCTGATGTCGGCAACTGCGTTCAAGCGCGACCTGTCCGACTTCAAGACCGTCCTCGACTTCGCGCAGGCCGTCCAATCGCCTGAACGCTTGCGCCTGTTGCTCGCGCTGACGGTCGTGGACATCCGCGCAGTCGGCCCCGGCGTGTGGAACGGGTGGAAGCGCCAGCTGCTCGGCGACCTGTACAACGCTGCCGAGGAAGTGCTGCGCCTGGGTCACAAACAGACCGGCCGCGCCGAACGGATCGCGGCGAAGCAGGAAGAACTGTCGCAGGCGCTCGGCTGGGCGGAGCGCGATTTCGCGACCTATGCCAAGCGGATGACCGACAGCTACTGGATCGCCGAGCCCGAAGACGTGCTGGCCGCCAATGCACGGACGGTCGCGGCAGCCGCGGATGCGCCGCTGACGGTATCCGCACAGGTCTATCCGGCGCGGGGCGCGACGCTTGTCAGTGTCTACACAGCCGACCATCCCGGCCTGTTCTACCGCCTTGCCGGTGCGATCCACCTTGCGGGCGCCAGCATCATCGATTCCCGCGTCCACACGACACGCGACGGCATGGCGCTCGACAATTTCCTGGTCCAGGATCCGTTCGGGCGCATGTTCGACGACGCCGACCGGCTGCAGCGGTTGGAGCGTGCGATCCGCGAGGCGCTGGAAAGCGGGACGCGTCTTGCCGAACGGCTCGCCGCCCGGCCCCTGCCTCGAACGCGCGCCACAGCCTTTGCGGTCGCACCCAATGTCGTCATCGATAACAAGGCATCGAACCGGCACACGGTGATAGAGGTCAACGCGCGCGACCGGCCCGGCCTGCTCCATGCGCTCGCCTATGCGCTCTATGAATCGAAAGTGACGATCCGCTCGGCACATATCGCGACCTATGGCGAGCGCGCGGTCGATACCTTTTATGTAACCGACCTTGTCGGTGACAAGGTCGAGGGGCTGTTGCGCCTGAAGTCGGTCGAGCGCCGCCTGCTCGACGCCGCCGAAGGCGTCGGCGTAGCGGTCGCGGCCTAGGCAAAATAAAGGGCGGCGCGCCTTCCGGCACGCCGCCCGATTTTTCAGATCGCGATCAGAACTTGCCGCGAACCGTGACGCCGAAGGTGCGCGGCTCGGCCAGGAACTGCGAGAAGATCTGGCGGCCGCCCGGATATTGCGGGTCGACGAAGGGTGCGGCCGTCGCGCCCGCCTGGAACGGCGAGTTGAATGCGACCTGCGCATAGTCCTTGTTCAGCAGGTTCTGCGCCCAGACCTCGATCGACCAGCGGTCGTCCGCGCCGCGGATGCCGGCACGGGCGTTGACAATCAGATATCCGTCCTGGGACTTCTGCGGGAACAGGTCGGAACCGGTGTTGTAGTCGCCGGTCATGCGTCCGTCGACGTAGAGCAGGCCGCTGAGCCCGCTGGTGCCGATGTCCGGCGTCCAGGTGAACGAACCGGTGGTCACGACCTGCGGCGCGTTGGACATGGTGTTGCCCGGCAGGACGCGAAGCGCCGGATCGAGCGGCGTGCCGAGCTGGTTGCCGATCAGGTTCTTTTCGTATTTCGCATCGGTGTAGGTCATGCCCAGCGCGACCCGCACGTTGCGTGCCGGACGAAGCGCCGCTTCCAGTTCCACACCCTGCGAGACCACGCCGTACGTCACGTCCGACGCGGCGCAGGCACCGGTCGTGGCGCTGAGGTCGGTCGGTCCGGTACCCAGGTCGGTCTTGCAGCCGTTGATCGTCTGCACGATGAAGACCGATCCGTTGAACGTGTTCAGCTGGAAGTTACTGAATTCCTGGCGGAATGCAGCGACACTGACGCTGAGCGGCCCGGTCGAGTATTTCGCGCCGATTTCGTAAGCGTTGACCTTTTCCGGGTCGAACTGAAGGTTGCCCACCAGTGCCTGCGCGCCGCCGAGGCTGGCGAAGCTGACCAGCGGGCTCTTCAGTGCCGAACGGTCGAGGTTGAAGCCGCCTGCCTTATAGCCGCGCGAATAGCTGGCATAGGTCATCAGGTTGCTGGTCGGGCGGTACGACAGGATTGCCGTCCCGGTGAACTCTCCCTCGCTGCGGCGGCTGACGATCGACACGTTGTTGAGTTCGGACGTCGAGTTGCCCTGGCACGAAAGGCCCACGATGCCCTGCGACACCGCGGCGAGCGCCGGGTTGGTGAAGAACGCCGACAGAGCCGCCTGGTTGGCGACGCAGGCGGTGTTGTCGTTGGTGAACGTTGCGTTGAAGTTCTTGATATCGCTCGTGTACCGCAGGCCCAGGGTCAGATCGAGCTTGCTGGTGATGTGCACGATGTTGTGCGTGAACAACGCCCAGTTGTCGCTGGTCTGGTTATAGACGTCGCGGATCGAGCCCTTGTCGTTGATGTTGTCGAGGGCGTCGATCGCACCGTAGACGATCGGTGATGCCGCACCGAACGCCGCCGGGCGTGCCGCGAGGCAGCCGGGCGAAGTGGGCGAATAGAGCGCCGCCAGTGCGCCGCCCGAAACCAGGCGGCAGGTAGCGAACCGGCCATATTGGTTGCCGAAGCGCAGGTTGTCGGTCACCTGCAGGCTTTCGTTGGCGTAGAAGCCGCCGACCAGCCAGTCGAGCCGGTCGCCGAAGGCATTGCCCTGCAAGCGCACTTCCTGTGTGAACGTGCGGAACCGGCGATAATCGTTCTCGCGGTTGTCGGCACGGTACAGGATATCGACCGAGCTATAGTCGGTGTCGGACGCCTGGCTGTTCTTGTATTCGCGATAGGCGGTGATCGACGTCAGCTTGGCGCCGCCGAAGTCCCAGTTCGCTTCCAGCGAAACGCCGCCATCGGTGGTGCGACCGCCGAAGGTACGGCCAGGGCTCACCGAGATATTGCGGGTATAGCCGGCGTTGAACGCGCCGATCGGCTGGCCCAGGTCGCGCAACACGTTGATAATGTTGTTGCCGTTGGCCGGGGGCAGCGAGCCTGTGGTCAGCGGAACCGCGAGATTGTTGAGATCGCCGATGTACGGGTTGATCGAGCTGTCGACATAGGTCGCCGCGCAGCATGCTTCGGTACGCTGCGTATAGTCGCCGATCAGGCGCAGGCTGAGGTCGCTGGTCGGGTTGAACAGCAACTGGCCGCGCACGAAGAAGCGGTCGCGGTTGTTGACGTCGGTATTGTTGGTCGTGTCGCGGTAGAAACCGTCGCGCTTCACATAGACGCCGTCGATGCGCGCGGCGAGCGTCTCGGTCAGCGGGCCTGTAATGCCGGCGGCAAGACGGTAATAATTGTAGTTGCCGTAAGTGGCTTCGGCGTTGGCGCCGAACTGGAATTCGGGCTTCTTTGACACGATGGTGATGAGACCGGCCGACGAGTTACGTCCGCCCAGCGTCCCCTGCGGTCCGCGAAGGACCTCGACGCGCTCGATCTCGCCCAGTTCGTTCAGGCCGATACCCGAGCGCGAGCGATAGACGCCGTCGATGAACACCGCGACCGAACTTTCGAGGCCCGGGTTATCGCCGACCGTGCCGATACCGCGGATACGGGCCGAACCATTGGCTTCGTTACCCGTCGACGACACCAGCAGCGATGGCGCGACCTGGTTCAACTGGCGAATGTCGTTGGCGCCGCTGTTCTGCAGTGTTTCGGCCGTCACCGCGGAAACCGCGACGGGGACGGTCGACAGCAATTGCGAACGACCCTGGGCGACGACGACGATGTCGTCTTCCTGGGCGCCGGGCTCCTGCGCCGCTTGCGGTGCAGCGGTTTGTTGTGCGTAGCCGGGGGTGGCCAACAGCGCGGCGGCAAGCACGGGGGCAGCCGAAAGCATCAGGCGAAATTTGGGCATAGCTCTCTCCTCGGTCCGGGCTTTTTTTAACCCGTTGACCGAAAGGCTATGCTCAAAACCCCTTTTCCGCCAAGTTTTCCGACAGAAAACTTTACGTTCGCGTCAGGTGCGATGCTTTTATGCAACAGTGCGAAAAGATTGACGCTACGGAATTAGCCGCAGTGACTTCAGGCCTTGGGCGCGAGCACCATCAGCATCTGGCGCGCTTCCATGCGCGGATGCTGTTCGACCTTGGCGACTTCGATCGTATCGGCCTGTACGCGTTGCAGAACGGCAACACCCAATTGGGCGTGGCTCATCTCGCGTCCGCGGAAGCGCAGCGTCACCTTTACCTTGTCCCCTTCCTCGATGAATTCGTGGATCTTCTTCATCTTGGTCTGGTAATCATGGTCGTCGATGTTCGGACGCATCTTGATCTCCTTGATCTCCTGCGTCTTCTGCGACTTGCGGGCGATGTTCGCCTTTTTCTGAGCTTCGTACTTGAACTTGCCGACGTCCAGATACTTGGCGACCGGCGGATCGGCGTTCGGAGAAACCTCGACCAGGTCGAGCCCGATCTCGCGTGCTGCTTCCATCGCCTCGCGCGTGTACATCACGCCCAGATTCTCGCCGTTCTCGTCGATCACGCGAACTTTCGGCGACTGGATGAATTCGTTGAAACGCGGGCCGTTCAGCGGAACGGGCGGCGCGCCCAGCGGACGGCGCATCATTGGCGGTGGGATAACAGGCTCTCCAAAAAGGTCCGGATACGGACTGACGCGCGTATTTAGGGGCTCACACGCCTTATTGCAAAGGGCGCGGGCCGCTTAACGTGGTTTTAGATCGCCAGCGTTACCGCTACGCAACAGTCATGGCGACGCGCGTCCCCTCATCCCGCACCCTTCCAGATCCCTATCTGGTTGCGGTTGCGCTGTTACTTGCGCTCGTGCTGCCCAACCCGGCCGGATATGTCGGCGCGGCCGGGGACGACTTCTATTATGTACAGGCCGCGCGCTGCGTGGCGGCGCATGGCTGGTGCATCCCCGATACTCACTGGGCGGCGCGCTGGCCGCTGGTCGCGCCGATGGGGGCGGTGTTCGCGCTGTTCGGTGACGGGCTGTGGCAGTCGATGGTGGTGCCGTTCGCGTATAGCATCATGGCGGTGCTGCTGTTCGTGCGCGTGCTGGACGAGGCATGGGGCCGCGCGACGGCGCTGATGGGTGGCGTCGCGTTCGTCGCGACGGCGTCTTTCGCAAAGGGCCTGTTGCAGCCGAATGTCGAAACGATCGAGGTCGCATGGTTGATCGCGGCGGCCTGGGCCGGGCGGCGCGCGATCACGGGAAATGCGCGGCCGGTGCTGTGGGCGTTGGTCGCGGGGCTGTTCCTGGGCCTGGCGGTGCAGGCGCGCATGACGACGCTCGCCTGGTTGCCGATCTTCGCAATCGCGCTGCTGGTCGTGCCGGGACGTTATCGGCGCCTTGCTCTCCCCGCGATGGTCGGCCTTGCCATTCCCATCGGCGCGGACATGCTGGTCAACTGGCACCTGACGGGCAATCCGCTGCTCAATCAGCATCTGTCGATCGTCCACACGCGCATCGTGTCGAGCGAACTGCCTGCCTGGGTCGACCGTTCGCGCTCGCCGCTGTTCAACCCGCAGTTCATCGGCGGCTGGGCGCCCGCATCGTGCATCCATGCCCACTGGACCGTCCAGGGCGCGATCAACCTGCTCATGAACCCGCAGATGGGGCCGGTTCTGCTGGGATCGCTGCTGCTGCTGTTCCTTGCGCGCAAGCGGCTGAGCTGGCGATCGCCCGAAGTGCTGCTCGCGGGGGCGGCGCTGCTCTATACAGGCGCGCTTATCTATGCGCTGGCGATCGATCCCAAGGCGCGGATGTTCCTGCCGACCGCCGCCATCGCCGCCGCACTCATCGGCCGCCTTGGCGTCATGCTGTGGCAGGAAGCGGGCGAGCGCGTGCTGGTCGGCATCATGCTCGCGGGCATCGTCGTCATGGGCGCGATCGCGACCGGAAAGCGGTTCGACATGACGATCGCCGGACCGCTCGCCGGTCAATGGGCGCGCGAGAACCCCGGCAAGGTCGCGGTCGAGAAGGACACGGCGCACACGCTGACCTTCGACGCGACGGTACGCACGCTGCCTGTCTGGCCGATAGAATTCCGCCCGCGGGTCATCATGCTGGTTGCCGACCGGTGCAATGTGTCACCGGTTGCGCGGTCGGGCATGGTCCTGGTCCGTGCCCACGACTTCGGCCGCAAAAACGACCCGCTCAACCTGTGCGAATTCAGGCTTTCAGGTCCGGCGGGATCGCCGCGCCCTTGAGCAGTGCGACCGCTTCGTCGAGCTTCATTACCCGCTGCCCCTCTTCGCCCAGCGTCCGGAGCGCGACGGTGCCTTCCTCGGCCTCGCGCCTGCCCAGCACCAGCATATAAGGCACCTTCGCGAGCGAGTGTTCGCGCACCTTGTAGTTGATCTTCTCGTTGCGCAGGTCGCTCTCGACGCGGATCCCCGCCGCAGCCAGCGCCGCCGTCACATCGCCCGCATAGTCGTCCGCATCCGATACGATCGTCGCGACTACGGCCTGCACTGGTGCCAGCCACAGCGGGAACTTGCCCGCGAAATGTTCGATCAGGATGCCGATGAACCGTTCGTACGACCCGAAGATCGCGCGGTGGAGCATCACCGGGCGGTGCTTTTCGCCATCCTCGCCGATGTAACTGGCGTCGAGCCGCTCGGGCAGCATACGGTCCGACTGGATGGTGCCCACCTGCCAGGTGCGGCCGATCGCATCCGTCAAATGCCATTCGAGCTTGGGCGCATAGAACGCGCCTTCGCCGGGCAGTTCTTCCCAGCCATATTCAGGCGTCGCGAGCCCTGCCGCAACCACGGCATCGCGCAACTCGGCCTCGGCGATGTCCCACTGTTCCTCGGTGCCGATGCGGTTGTCGGGCCTCAGCGCCAGCTTGATCGCATAAGTAAAGCGGAAGTCCTTGTAGACCCGGTCGGCCAGTGCACAGAACGAACGGACTTCCTCGACGATCTGGTCCTCGCGGCAGAACAGGTGGCCGTCGTCCTGCGTGAACTGGCGCACGCGCATCAGCCCGTGCAGCGCGCCGTGCGGCTCGTTGCGATGGCAGCAGCCGTTTTCGACGAGGCGCAGCGGCAGGTCGCGGTACGACTTGATCCCCTGCTTGAAGATCAGGATGTGCGCCGGGCAGTTCATCGGCTTGAGTGCCATCCACTCGGCATGGTCCGAAACCAGCGGACCTTCGTCCTCGGTATTGGGGACCTCGTCGGGGATGACGAACATGTTCTCGCGGTACTTGCCCCAGTGGCCTGACTTCTCCCACTGGCGGGCGTCCATCACCTGCGGCGTCTTGACCTCCAGACAGTCGGCCTCGGTGATCGCGCGGCGCATATAATCCTCGAGCGCGCGATAGATCACATAGCCCTTGGGGTGCCAGAAGACCGATCCGTGCGCTTCGGCCTGCAGGTGGAACAGGTCCATTTCCTGGCCGAGCCTGCGGTGGTCGCGCTTGGCCGCTTCTTCCAGCCGCGTAAGGTGCTCGGCCAGCTGCTTCTTGTTGAGCCAGCCGGTGCCATAGATGCGGCTCAGCATCGCGTTCTTCTGGTCGCCGCGCCAATAGGCGCCCGACACGCGGGTCAACTTGAACGCGGCCGGGTCCAGCTTGCCGGTCGAGGCAAGATGCGGCCCCCGGCACATGTCGTACCAGTCGCCTCCCGACGAATAGACCGTCAGCTCCTCGCCCTCGGGCAGTTCGGCGGCCCATTCGGCCTTGAACGTCTCGCCTGCGGCCTTCCAGTCGGCGATCAGCTTGTCGCGTGCGACGACCGATCGCACCAGCGGCTTGTCGGCGGCGATTATCTTGCGCATCGCCTCTTCGATCGCAGGCAGGTCGTCGTCGGTGAACGGTCGGTCCTTCGGCGCGAAATCATAATAGAAACCATCGTCGGTCGACGGGCCGAAGGTGATCTGCGTACCCGGGAACAGCTGCTGCACGGCTTCAGCCAGCACATGCGCGTAATCGTGGCGGGCGAGTTCCAGCGCATCGGCCTCGTCGCGCGACGTCACCAGTGCGAGCGTGGCGTCGCCTTCCAGCGGCCGGTTCAGGTCGCGTAATTCGCCATCGACGCGCGCCGCCAGCGCCGCCTTGGCAAGGCCCGGGCCGATTGCGGCCGCGATGTCGCCCGGCGTCGTTCCGGGCGCGACTTCGCGAACGGATCCATCGGGCAGGGCGATTTTCAGCATCTGGGACATGGGGCGCGCATATGGCGGCTGGGCGTCCCGGCGGCAAGCGCAGGACCTGCGCGCGTGGCAAAAGCCGTGCCACCCGATTTCAAGTGTTGCAACGCAGCAACACCGGCAATCGTTGTCTCAGGTTCATGAAACTCCACGGGAAAAGGGCCATTTAGCACCGGCCCCCGCAGTGTGAGGGCTTTGTTACTCGGAGTTGATTATGCGTTACGTTCTACTCGCCGCCGCCCTCGGTTCGGTTGCCGCACCCGCCCTCGCGCAGGAGAATGCGCCGTTCACGGGTCCGCACGTCGAAGCGCTGCTGGGTTATGACGTCGTCGGCACACCCGACGATAACAAGGATGGCCTGCTCTATGGCGCATCGGCCGGCTACGACTTCCAGATCGGCGGCGCGGTACTCGGTGCCGAAGCCGAATTCACCGATTCGACCGCACGTGCTCGTGAAAACGGCATCGTGACCGCTGCAGACAGCGCGAGCATCCGTGCTGCGCGTGACCTGTACGTCGGCGCGCGCATCGGCTTCGCGGTTGCGCCGTCGACCATGATCTACGCCAAGGGCGGCTACACCAATGCCCGCTTCAAGAGCGAGTACAACAACGGCGCCGGCGTCACCACGCTGTCGTCCGCCGATCTCGACGGCTATCGTATCGGTGCCGGTATCGAGCAGAAGCTCAACCTGTTCGGTCCGTCGGGCTTCGTGAAGGCCGAGTATCGTTACTCGAACTATCGTCACCTGAATGCGGCCGGCACCACGTCGAGCATCGATCTCGACCGTCACCAGCTGCTGGCTGGCGTTGGCGTCCGCTTCTAAGCGGCACAAAAATGGGCCGGGTGCTGACGCATCCGGCCCTTTATTTTCCAAGAGCACCCCATCCCAAACTCGGCTAGTCAGCCTGCCATGAGAGCGCGGGACATGTGCGATATCGCGATCGTGGGCGGCGGCCTTGCGGGTGGCCTCACCGCCTATGCACTCTCGGTCAAACGGCCGGATCTGTACGTCCACCTCATCGAACCTGAAGCTGCCTTTGGCGGCAATCACGTCTGGTCGTTCTTCTCGACCGACATCGCGGACCGCGACCGCTGGATCGTCGAGCCGTTCGTCAATCATCGCTGGCCGGGCTACGAAGTCCGCTTCCCAGAACATGCGCGGCGGTTCGACACAGGCTATAATTCCATCCGCTCGGAACATTTCGATGCCAGGTTGCGCGAACTGTTGCCCGCATCGGTGCCGGTGCAGGCCGCGGCGGTCGACCTGTCGCGCACGACGGTCACCATCGACACCCAGCGCCAGATCGAGGCACGCGGTGTCATCGACGCACGCGGCGCGCGTCCGACAGAATTGCTGGAGGTCGGCTGGCAGAAGTTTGTCGGCCATGAGGTGCGCCTCTCAAAACCGCACGGACTGACAGGTCCGATCGTCATGGATGCCAGCGTCGAACAGCATGACGGATTCCGCTTCGTCTATGTCCTGCCCTTCGCGCCGGACCGGCTGTTCATCGAAGACACCTATTACAGCGAGGGCGCGGACCTCGACGAAAACGCCCTGTCCGCGCGCATCCATGCCTATGCCGCCACGCAAGGATGGGAGATCGCCGAAACCCTGTCGCGTGAGCGTGGCGCGCTGCCCGTCACGATGGCGGGCGATTTCGAAGCCTATTGGCGCGAGGGCGGCGAGGCAGGAAAAATCGGCATGCGGGCCGCGCTGTTCCATCCCGCGACCGGCTATTCGCTGCCCGATGCGGTGCGGACGGCCTCGGCCATCGCGGCACTCCCCGACCTGTCGGGCGCTGCCATCCACGACGCGCTTCATGCGCTGGCGAAACAGCGCTGGACCGAGGGCGGCTTCTATCGCCTGCTCAACCGCATGGCGTTTCGCGCGGCAGTGCCTGACCAGCGCTACATCATCTACCAGCGCTTCTATCGCCTGCGCGCACCGCTTATCGAACGCTTCTATGCCGGGCGCTCGACACTGGCCGACAAGGCGCGGGTCTTGGCGGGGAAGCCGCCGGTCCCTATCGGGCGTGCCTTGAAAGTGCTTCGGGAAGAATTGAAATGAAACGCGCGGTGGTCATCGGCGCCGGTTTCGGCGGCCTCGCGCTGGCGATCCGGTTGCAGTCGGCGGGGATCGAGACGACGATCCTGGAGAAACGCGACAAGCCCGGCGGACGTGCGTACCACTGGGTGCGCGACGGCTTCACCTTCGACGCGGGACCGACGGTGATCACCGACCCCGACTGCCTCGAACAACTCTGGGCGCTGTCCGGGCGGCGGTTGGCGGACGATGTAACGTTGATGCCGGTCATGCCCTTCTACCGGCTCAACTGGCCCGACGGGACGAATTTCGATTATTCGAACGACGAGGCGTCGCTGCGCGCGGAAATCGCCAAGCTGAACCCTGCCGACGTCGCGGGCTATGCGAAGTTCCTCGATTTTTCGGCGGAGATGTACCGCGAAGGCTATGTGAAGCTCGGCACCACCGCTTTCCTCGATTTCAAGTCGATGATTACGTCGGCCCCTGCGCTGATGAAAGCGCAAGCGTGGCGCAGCGTCTATTCGATGGTGTCGTCGTTCGTGAAGAACGAGAAACTGCGGGAGGCGTTGAGTTTCCACACGCTCCTCGTCGGCGGCAATCCGATGAAGACCAGTTCGATCTATGCGCTGATCCACAAGCTGGAGAAAGATGGCGGCGTCTGGTTCGCCAAGGGCGGCACCAATGCGCTGATCGCCGGCATGGTCAAGCATTTCGAACGACTGGGGGGCGTGCTGCGCCTGAACGACGCCGTGGCGGAGATCGAGACGCAGGGCGACAAGGTGACGGGGGTGCGCACGGCCAGCGGCTGGCACGGCGCGGTCGATGCGGTCGCGTCGAACGCGGACATCGTCCACAGCTATCGCGACCTGATGCCGCACAGCCCGCGGGCGCAGCGCGCGGCGCGGTCGCTGACGCGCAAGAGTTTCTCGCCATCGCTGTTCGTCCTGCATTTCGGCATCAAGGGAACGTGGCCGGGGATTCCGCACCACATGATCCTGTTCGGGCCGCGCTATGCCGGGCTGCTAAAGGACATCTACGACCACGGTGTGCTGTCGGAGGATTTCAGCCTCTACCTCCACCATCCGACGGTGACCGACCCGTCGCTGGCACCGGAAGGATGCTCCACCTTTTATGCGCTTGCACCCGTTCCGCACACGGGCAAGTTCCCGGCGGACTGGGACGGGACCGTGGGCGAAATGCTGAAAGAACGCATCCTCGACGAGATCGAACGGCGGCTGATCCCCGATATCCGCAGCCGCATCGTGACGCAGTTCCACTATACGCCGAACGATTTCACGCGCGACCTGAACGCTCACATGGGCAGCGCGTTCAGCCTCGAACCAACTCTCATGCAATCGGCCTATTTCCGTGTGCACAACCGTGACGACGCCATTCCGAATCTGTACTTCACCGGCGCCGGCACGCATCCGGGCGCGGGGATTCCGGGCGTGGTCGGCAGTGCGAAGGCGACAGCTGCCCTCATGCTTCAGGATTTAAGATGAAACGTCTCGCGATCTACTGCGGCTCAGCCACTCCGGCGGATCCCGTTTATATCGAAACTGCGCGCATGGTCGGTGAGACGCTGGCGAAACGCGGGATCGGCGTCGTCTATGGCGGCGGCAGGCTCGGCCTGATGGGCGCGGTCGCCGACGCGGCGCTGGCGGCGGGCGGCGAGGTGATCGGTATCATCCCCGAAGCGCTGGTGAAGGGAGAGGTCGCGCACCGCGGCTGTACCGAACTTCATATCGTAAAGGGCATGCACGAGCGAAAGGCGCGCTTCACCGAATTGTCGGATGGATTCGTCACGCTTCCCGGTGGCGTCGGGACGATGGACGAACTCTGGGAAGCGATCAGCTGGGCGCAGCTGGGCTATCATGAAAAGCCGGTCGGCGTGCTCAACGTCGCGCGCTTCTACGATGGGCTGCTCGCGTTCAACGCGCACATGATCTCGACCGGTTTCATCCGTCCGCAACACGCCGGGATCATGATCGCCGATGACACGCTGGAAACGCTGCTCCATCGCATGGCCGCCTATCGCCCGCACGAAACCATCTTCAAGATGACGGCGGACCAGCTGTGAGTCCTCGCCGCGACGAACTGGTCGCGGCAGCGGCGGCGTCGATCGCGCGCGGGTCGAAGTCGTTCCATGTGGCGTCGCAACTGTTCGACCGGGTAACCCGCGAACGCGCCTGGCTGCTCTACAGCTGGTGCCGCCGCTGCGACGACCTGATCGACGGGCAGGACCACGGTGGCGCGCGCGAACATGTCGGCAATCCGCAGCTACGCATCGAGATGGTTCGAGCCCTCACCGATGCGGCGCTGGCGGGCAAGGAAACCGGCGACACCGCGTTTGATGCCCTGGGCGTGGTCGCCCGCGAATGCGCGATCCCGCGCCGCTACATCGACGACCATATCGCCGGCTTCGCGCTCGACACCGACGAGTGGCAGCCCCGGCACGAGGCCGACCTGCTGCGTTACTGCTACCATGTCGCCGGCGTCGTCGGCTGCATGATGGCGATCGTGATGGGCGTCGATCCGGCGGATGAGGAAACGATCGACCGCGCTTGCGACCTCGGCATCGCCTTCCAGCTGTCGAACATCGCACGCGACATCAACGAGGATGACGCGGTCGGTCGCTGCTACCTGCCCGTCGACTGGCTGGTCGAGGCCGACATTCCCCCCGGCGAGCACATGCGGCCCCATTACCGTAGCCGCCTTGCCGACATGGCGTGGTGGCTGGCGAACATGGAGGAGGATTACGAAGAATCCGCCCGCGTCGGCGCGGCCAAGCTGCCGTTCCGCTCGCGCTGGGCCGTGCTTGCGGCAGCGGGAATCTATGGCACGATTGCGCGCAAGGTCGATGCGCTCGACCACAAGGCGTGGGACCACCGCGTCGTGACGACCAAGGTCGAGAAGGCAGGATGGCTGGTCCGCGCGCTGGAACAGGCAATCGTCAACCGTCCGAAACCCCGACCTCGCGTCGACCTTTGGCAACGACCCCGCGACTGACGCGTTCGGACGGTCGCATTTTCTAGGGAGTGATCCATGCGCCTCGCAGTTATCGGTCTGGGACGAATGGGCGGCAACATAGCACGCCGCTTGATGCAAGGCGGGCATGAAATCGTCGCGTTCGACCGCAACACGGCGGCCGTCGACGAACTCGCGGCGGACGGTGCGATCGCTGCCGCGTCGCTCGAGGATACGATCACCAAGTTCGACGGCCAGCGCATCTTCTGGATCATGCTGCCCGCCGGACCGCCGACCGAACAAACCATCGAGACCCTGTGCAAGATCGCGTCGCCCGGCGACATCATCATCGACGGCGGCAACACCTTCTACAAGGACGACATCCGCCGCGCCGCGTCGTGCAGCGAATGCAAGATCCACTACGTCGATGTCGGCACTTCGGGCGGTATCTGGGGCCTGGAACGCGGGTACTGCATGATGATCGGCGGCGAGAAGGAGATCGTCGACGCCCTCGATGCGATCTTCGACACGCTGGCACCCGGTTATGGCAATGTCGTCCGGACGAAAGGGCGGAACGCGCCGGATGACCGTGCCGAACGCGGCTACATCCATGCTGGCCCACCGGGCGCCGGCCATTTCGTGAAGATGGTCCACAACGGCATCGAATACGGCCTGATGCAGGCCTATGCGGAGGGCTTCGACATCCTGAAGGGCAAGGCGTCCGAACACCTGCCCGAGGACCAGCGCTTCACCGTCGACCTCGCCGATGTGGCCGAGGTTTGGCGGCGGGGCAGCGTCATCTCTTCATGGCTGCTCGACCTCAGCGCTATTGCGCTCGCCAAGGACGTCGAACTCGGCGACTTCACCGGCAAGGTTTCCGATTCCGGCGAAGGGCAGTGGACGATCGACGCGGCAATGGAAGAGGCGGTGCCCGCCTATGTCCTGTCGTCCGCGCTGTTTGCCCGTTATCGCAGCCGGGTCGACACGACTTTCGGCGACAAGCTGTTGTCCGCGATGCGCTTCGGCTTCGGCGGGCATGTGGAAATCCCGCAGTAGCGGGTCAGTTCTCGCCGATGCCGAATGCTGTCGACAGGTGCAGGCGCAGTCCCAGAACGAGCGCGTCCGGCGTGCCCAGCCAGCCGGGATTCTTGATGTACTGAACGTCGGGCTGCACCGCCAGCCACGGCGCGAACCGGTAGTAACCGGTTAGTTCGAACGCGGTTTCCGCGCGACGGCCGGGGTCCTGCTGCACCGCCGGGTCACCGCGCTGCGCATGGGCGACGCCAAAACCGAGATGGCGGTCGTCGTTTCCGAGACGCACTCCACCGCCGGTGTAGAGGTTGATGACGTTGACGGTGTCTGCGGCATATCCGACGCGAATCCATCCTTTCAGGGAATCTCCATCCTCGTCGCCCAAGATGCGGTGGCCGTATTGCGCGTAGCTTCCCCAGCTCCGGCCCGTCCCGTTCCCGTCGATCCGGTCGAACGGATCGGTGTACGTCCATCCGCCGAACTGGACTTCCCCGCGTGAACCGACCTTTGCATCGGCTTCGGCGGCCAACAGCAGCCCGCCACGGAATGGCGCGGGCGGCGCGAAGCGATGGGGACGTGCCGGATCGCCGGGCAAGGCGTCGAACAGCGCGAATTTCACCGACCAGCGGGGCTTCTCGATCGCGACGACGATACCGGGCGATGTCACGGGAAAGATCGAGGGACCGTTCTCTCCGGACTGCGAATAATCGGGCGCGATCCCGAACGAGCTGTTGAGAAAGGTGGCCCCGACCGGTTGCACATCGAACTCGCTATTGAGATCGATATATCCCGCTTTCGCGCGGATGCCTGTACCCAGCGGCGCCTCGACCCACGCTTCGAACGGACGAACAGCCCAGGGGGCATCGACATTGCTCGCGACCTGGGCATCGCCGATCAGGTCGTCGGACAATCCGCCGCCGTGGACCAGCATGATATCTATATGTGCCTTGACGCCCGAAAGGCCCAGGAAATCGTCCCCGCTCGACAGGCCGATGTCGAATCGCCCCAGCCCGCGCGCGCGCCGTTCCAGTCCTCCATCGACGACCGCAACCGCATCGCCGATGTATCGCAGCGAGATTTCGGGACCGGACGGTTCGCTGGCCGATTCAGCATCGGCGGCGACGGGAAACGCCAGTGCGAGTGCGGCGATCGTACAAGGAAGCAGGCACCGGAGCGGCTCGCCAAAACACAAAGGCACAACATCCACCCCGATAGATTGATTCTTTGAAATCAATAAAACATTTTATGATCGACCAAGTCAATGCCGCGCCGGGTATAACATAATACCGGATTCTTGCGGAAGCCGCGTGCGGGTCTGGCGACTGGAAAGCCAGATCACCGCGTGCTGCGATTTTTCTAGTTCGAAATCAGGTCGTTCCGCAGCGTGGCAAGATCGCCGGGCGACGCGCGCCAAAACCCGTTGAAAACGCCGTTTTCGCCGAAGATGGCATCCGCGATCTGCTCGCGTCCGTGCGTCAGCCATAGTGCCGTAAGCTGGCCGGCCATCGGGTCGGATACGGCAAACCGATCTCCTCGGACATAGTTCATCCAGGCGGACAGGGCGGCGAGGATCGCCGGGCAATGCGATCCGAGCCGCTGATGATATGCCAATGTTTCGAGCCAGCGCTGAGGGATCTTCTGGCTGCCGTCCATCGCGATCTGGGCGAGCCGATGATCGATCGCAGTGTTGGAAAACCGCGTTAGGAGAGCAGCGGCATATCCGTCCAGATCCTGACCCGGCGCCGCTTTGATCGTGGGCGCGGCTTCCTGGCGCATCAGTTGCTCGGCGAGCGCCCTGATTTCGGGATCGGCGACGGCTTGGTGAACGAATTCATGGCCTTTCGCGAGGCCGAGATAGGCGAGTGCCGAGTGCGCGCCGTTCAGCATTCGTAGTTTGGCCGTCTCGAATGCGCGAACGTCGCTTGTGAACTTGACCCCCACATTCTCCCAGCGTGGTCGCGGCCCGGCGAATCCATCTTCGATCACCCAATGCGTGAACGGTTCGCACACGACAGCGGCGTCGTCGCGCAAGCCGAGCTCGGCTTCGATTGCACGACGGTCGGTATCGGTTGTCGCGGGCACGATGCGGTCGACCATGGTCGAGGGGCATCTGCATTCGTTTTCGAACCAGCTGCAAACCTCCGGCGCAAACCGGTCGAGGTATTCGGCCATGAGCCGCGACAGCTGGGCGCCGTTGTCCGCAAGATTGTCGCAGCAAAGCAATGTCAGCCCGGGCAGCTTCTCCGCCATCCGTTCCCGCATCGCGCGCGTGAGATATTCATAGGCCGATCCGGCGACCAATCCGGCGTCGAGCGATCCGTCCGCGCGACGACAATAACCCTTTTCGGTGATCGTGAAGCTGACGATATGCGTTGCCGGAGACGACAGTGCGGCGATGACTGCATCGGGCGCCTGCTGTGCAACAATCACCTGCTTCACCGCGCCGATCAGGCGCATATGCTGTCCCGCGCCCGACCGTTCGGTCACCGTGTAAAGTCCGTCCTGCGGGTTCATTTGCGCCGCGACCGATGGCGAACGCAGCGAAATACCTGTGATTGCCCAATCGCGATCACCCGCGCTCATGGCGTGGTCCGTGTAAACGGCCTGGTGCGCGCGGTGGAATGCGCCGATCCCGAAATGGACGATCCCACAGCGCTGCGCATCGCGATCATAGGCGGGCCTGGCGATATGCGCTGGTAATCGCGGCGCGGTCGCCGCCGAAAGCCTCACAATTTATAAGCCCGCTTAGCGAGGCTATAGGCCAGGTCGGTTGCCAGCTCGGCGGCTTCCCACTCTTCCATCCGGTGTTCCGCGACCAGCCGGGCGAGAAAGCTGCAATCGACGCGCCGTGCGACATCGTGCCGCGCGGGGATCGACAGGAAAGCCCGTGTGTCGTCGTTGAACCCTACGGTATTGTGGAACCCCGCCGTTTCGGTCGTCATCTCGCGGAAACGCCGCATCCCTTCGGGGCTGTCGTGGAACCACCAGGCCGGGCCGAGCTTCAATGCCGGATAGTGTCCGGCCAGTGGTGCGAGTTCGCGCGCGTATGCGCTCTCGTCCAGCGTGAACAGTATGATCGTCAGTGCCGTCTCGTTCCCGTATTTGCCGAGCAGCGGGCGAAGGGCGTGGACGTAGTCCGTGCGTGTCGGGATATCCGCTCCCTTGTCGCGCCCGAACCGGTCAAAAAAGGCGGGATTGTGGTTGCGGAACGATCCCGGATGGATCTGCATGACGAGGCCATCGTCCAGGCTCATACCGGCCATGATCGTCAGCATGTGCGCGCGGAACAGTTCCGCATCGGCCGCGGACACATTGTTCGAGGTGACACGGGCAAAGAGCGCTTCGGCCTCCGCCTGCGTCAGGTCCGCTGTTTGCGCCGTCCGATGTCCATGGTCGGTCGAGGTCGCGCCCATCCCGGCGAAAAAAGCGCGGCGCGCCCGGTGGGCCGAAAGATAGCCGCGATAGGAAAAGGCATCTTCCCGCGTCAGCGACGAGAGCGTTCGCAAGTTATCCCGAAACCCTTCGAATTCGGGATCGATCACGGGATCTGGGCGATAGGCGGTGATGACCCGTCCGCTCCACCCGCTGTCGCGGATCGCCTTGTGATGGCGCAGGTCGTCGATCGGCGACTCGGTGGTCGCGATCACTTCGATATTGAAGCGTTCGAACAAGGCGCGAGGTCGGAAGGCGTCCGTCTTCAACGCCGCCGTGATCGTGTCGAAGTAAAGGTCTGCCGTCTCGGCACCGAACAGGACATCGAGGCCGAACACTTCCGCGAAAACCCAGTCCAACCACATGCGTGAGGGTGTGCCGCGAAACAGATGGTAGCGTTCGGCAAACAGCCGCCAGCTTTCGCGCGGGTCGGCATCGGGATTGCGAATGCCGAGCGCCTCGAGCGGAACGCCCTGCGAATAGAGCATGCGGAAAACATAGTGATCAGGGTGAAGCAGCAGCTCCGCAGCATTGCCGAAGGGTGCGTTGGTCGCGAACCATTCGGGGTCTGTATGGCCGTGCGGACTGATGATGGGCAGGCCGGCCACCTCGGCATACAACCGGCGCGCTATGCCTCTCGTGCCGGGATCGGCCGGGAACAGGCGGTCGGGATGGAGCGCTAACGCGTGCGGCATCTGGCGGAACTCAGGACTGTGAAACGGGCTGCAGCTTCGGACTCAGCACATGGACGATGGCGAGCGCAACGAAATAGGCGCTTCCCGCAACGATGAAGATCGGCGTGTAGCTGCCGATGCGATCGAGTACCTGACCGACGTAGAGCGAAAAGATCATCCCGCCGATCGCGCCCACGGTGCCGCCGATTCCCACGACCGAACCGACCGCGGCACGGGGAAACAGGTCGGACGGCAGTGTATAGAGATTGGCAGAGAACGCCTGATGCGCCGCGGTCGCGATGCCGATGACAAGCACGGCGACCCACAAATTGTCGAAATACTGCGCGAAGAACACGGGCGTCACGGCGACGGCGCACGCAAGCATCGTCATCTTGCGGGCGTAGTTCACCGATTTCCCGGCCTTCATCATCCGCGACGAGGCCCAGCCGCCGGCGATGCTGCCGACGTCCGACAACAGGTAGATCGCGACCAGGGGCGGCCCGAAGGTCTTGAGGTCGAGTCCGTAGCGCGTTCCCAGATAGCCCGGCAGCCAGAACAGAAAGAACCACCAGATCGGGTCGATACAGAACTTGCCCAACGCATAGGCCCAGGTTTCACGCACACGTGCGAGCCTCGCCCAAGGGATCGGCGTCGTCGGGTCAGCAGGATCGCTTTCGATCCACGCGAGTTCGGCGGCCGACACGCGGCGCTGTTCGCGGGGTCGCCGGTAGATCGCAATCCAGGCGACCAGCCAGAGCAGGCTGACGGCCCCGGTCACGACGAACGCGGCGCGCCAGCCATAGGCAAGCGTCAGGGCCGGGACCACGAGCGGCGTGATGATCGCGCCGACATTGGCGCCCGCGTTGAACAGGCCGACGGCGAATGCGCGTTCCTTCGCCGGGAACCACTCGGTTACCGCCTTGATACCCGCAGGGAAATTGCCCGCCTCGCCCACGCCCAGTCCGGCACGCACGAGGGCGAATTGCGTGACCGTATGGACCGCGCCATGCATCATGTGCGCGACCGTCCAGATGACGAACGCGATCGAATATCCGGCGCGCGCACCGATCCTGTCGACGATGCGGCCGAACCCGATGTAGCCGATGGCGTAAGCCGCCTGGAACCAGAACACGATCCCCGCAAAATCGACCTCGGTCCAGCCGAGATCCTTCTGCAGCGTGGGCTTCAGTACTCCGATCATCTGGCGGTCGACATAGTTGATCGCGGTTGCCGCGAATAACAGGCCGACGATGACCCAGCGATAGGAACCGGCCTTTTGGACCGCGTGTTCGACGGTGGTCGTGCCGGTATCAGCTATTGCCACGGTGCCCCCTCAGGTTCGATCAGTTGCCGCGACGATGCGGCATGAAATGCGGTGCAATCCGCCGAAATCGGCAACGGCCGTGCTGCCGGGCGCGATATCGTGAACGCCGCTGACCGCGCCGGTCGAAACCCAAGTTCCGGCCGGAATGGCAATCCCGCGGCTTGCAAGATGTTCGAGAAGGAACGCGACCGACCCCATGCATCCGCCCGGAAAGCTGGATGCCGTGCCGGTTCCCACCACGACGCCGTCTATGAGCGTCGTCACTGTCATCGCGTCGACGATGTCAGGCCGCCAGTCGGGCAGCGCGGGCCCGATCACCATGCCATGGTTGTTGCCAAAGTCGGACACGGTAACCGTGGGACCGAGTTCGTTGATCCCGCTGAATGGCGAACTGGCGATCTCGAAGCCGACATGCACACCGGTTACGCAGCGTGCCGCATCTTCCGCAGTCCAGTGCATCCTGCCGGTATCGACAGCGCCCAGCTGGAAAAGGAATTCAGCCTCGATCGCGCCGAATCCGCCGACGAAGACCGGCATGTCCCGGACCGGGGAAGCGGCGTGGACGTGTCCTGCGAAAATCGGACCCGCCAGTCGGGTCGTTCCGTGCAATGCGTCGAGCGGAGGCTGTATGCGGCCGACTTTCCATCCCGCAATGATGCCTCCGTTCAACCGGATTGCGGCATCCTGCACCCGGTAGGCCGCCTCCAGCGTTTCCGGAACTGTGCCGGGATAATCGGCAAGCGCCCGTGCATCGCGGCGCGCTTCGACGAACGCGTTGGCGACGGTTTCGGCGTTCATGGTGACTTCGGTGTCGCTCATTGCGCTCATCAACTCTCCCAAGGCTGCGCTATAGGAAACCGGTGTCATTGTCGATACCCCTTGTTCTGGCTATGGCTTCACAGCTGACAGGAGGCTGGCTTGAACGACGGTGAAAACGGGTTTCGGGGCAAGGCCACGATCAACGACATCGCGCGCATGGCTGGCGTGTCGAAAAAGACGGTCAGCCGCGTCATCAACCGGTCGCCACTGCTGAACGAGGATACCCGGGCAAAGGTCGATGCCGTCATTCAGAAGGCGGGCTACATCCCGAATCCGCAGGCGCGCGCGTTGGCGCTGCGGCGCAATTTCTTGATCGCACTCGTGCACGACAACCCGAATGCACAGATGGTTCTGGGTATGCAGACCGGCCTGCTCCAGGTTCTTGCAGGTACCGAATATGAATTGCTGGTCCGGCCGGTGGATCGCGGATCTCCCACGATCGTCGAGGATCTGCGCCAGTTTTTGGAGCGCCAGCGGCTGCACGGCATCGTCCTGTTGCCGCCGATTTCAGAGAACGATGCACTGGCGGCGCTCTGCCAGGACCTCGGGTGCCGCTATGTCCGGATGGGATCGGCGCAGCTCGATATCCCCGAGCGGATGGTCGGATCGAACGATCGCGACGTCGTGCGTGAAGCGGCCGCATATCTAATCGCGCAGGGTCATCGCCGGATCGGGTTCGTATCGGGTCCTCGGGGGTTCCGCTCGGCTTTCGAGCGTCGGGCTGGACTCGACGCGGCATTGTCTGCGGCGGGGCTGCAACTGCCCGACGATCTGATTGCCGAGGGAACCTACCGGTTCGAATCGGGCGTCGCTGCGGGCAATCGCCTGCTCGATGCGCGCCCGCGACCGACGGCCATCTTTTCGTCGAACGATGAAATGGCGGCGGGCGTGCTGCACGCCGCGCGCTCCCGCGGGCTCGATGTGCCCGGGGACCTTTCGATCATCGGTTTCGACGATACCTCGATCGCGTCGCATCTTTGGCCGCCGCTGACGACCATTCGCTGGCCCATCGCCGACATGGCGCGCGCCGCCGCGCATAAATTGCTGGCCGACACGCCGGACGCAGACCCCGACGCGGCAAGGCCATCGACCTTTCCGTCAGCGCTTATCCAGCGCGCGTCGGTTGCTCCCCCGGCGAGCTAACACTTGCTTCGGTTCATGACACCGGTTACCTTTAAGAGGCACGCAGCGACGCTGAATTGGAGAGACTCATGTTCGATCGCACCTATTACGCCACCCATCCCGATATGATGGAGTGCGTTTCGAACGAGGAATTGCGCGACCGCTACCTGATTTCGGGACTGTTCCGGCCGGGCGAGTGCGTGCTCAATTACACCCATGCCGACCGGTTCGTCATCGGCGGCGTCGCTGTGGCTGGCGCCCCCGTATCCCTTCCCGCGCAGACCGAGCCGCCATCGGCTGCCGGCCATCCGTTTCTCGAACGGCGCGAACTGGCCGTCGTCAACGTCGGCAGCGTGGAAGGTACGGTCAGCGTCGACGGCGAGATGTTTTCGCTTGGCAACAAGGACTGCCTCTACGTCACCATGGGTGCGAAGGACGTGGTGTTTTCCGGGGAGGGAGCGCGTTTCTATCTCGCATCCTGCCCCGCGCATAAGGCGTTTACGACGCGCAAGCTCGGCATCGCCGACGCGAATGCGCTCGCGCGGGGCAGCCTCGAGGAATCGAACGAGCGGACGATCTACCAGCTCGTCATCCCCGGGGTCTGCGACTCTGCGCAGCTGGTCATGGGCCTGACCGTTCTCAGTCCCGGCTCGGTCTGGAACACGATGCCCCCGCACATCCATGAGCGGCGCAGCGAAATCTATTTCTATTTCGAACTCGACGGACCCAACGACCGCGTCTTCCACTACATGGGCGAAGGCGAAGCAATGCGGCACATCGTCATGGCGAATGAAGAGGCCGTTATCTCGCCGCCATGGTCGGTCCACATGGGGTCGGGGACCAAGGCCTATGCATTCATCTGGGCGATGGCGGGCGAGAACCAAGACTATACCGACATGAACGTCCTCGACATCTGCCAGCTGGCATGAGCGGACCTTTCGACCTGACCGGCCGTGTCGCGCTGGTCACGGGCGCAAACACCGGGATCGGCCAGGCGATCGCCGTCGCATTGGCGAAGGCCGGTGCCGATGTCGCATGCGTCGGCCGAAGCGCATGCGACGAGACGGTCGCGCAGGTAGAGGCGGCGGGTCGCCGATCGATCTTCATTGCCGCGGACCTGTCGACTACCGAGCCCGCAACTCGGGTTATCGAACAGTGCGTCGCCGCGCTCGGCGGTCTCGATATCCTGTTCAATAATGCCGGCATCATCCGCCGTGCGGACGCGATAGATTTCACCGAGGCGGATTGGGATGCGGTTATCGATACCAACCTGAAGTCGCTGTTCTTCCTGTCGCAGGCAGCGGCGCGGCACATGATCGCGGCGGGCCGCGGCAAGATCGTCAACATCGCGTCGATGCTGACGTTCCAGGGCGGCGTTCGCGTACCCAGCTATACCGCCGCCAAATCGGGTGTGGGCGGGCTTACGAAGGCGTTGGCCAATGAATGGGCCGCGAAAGGCATCAACGTGAACGCCATCGCGCCGGGCTATATAGCGACGAACAATACGGCTGCGCTCCAGGCCGATGAAACGCGCAATCGCCAGATCGTCGAACGGATCCCGGCCGGACGCTGGGGGAGCGCCGACGATATCGGTGGCGCCGCTGTTTTCCTCGCATCGGCCGCGTCCGATTATGTGAACGGCCATATCCTGGCGGTCGATGGCGGATGGCTCGCGCGGTGACCGGGCAGGTCGTTTGCTTCGGCGAATTGCTTGTCCGGCTCTCGGCGCCGGGGCGCGAGTTGCTGATGCAGTCGCCCTCGCTGGCGCTGCATGTCGGCGGCGCCGAGGCCAATGTGGCGATCGGGCTGGCGAACCTCGGGCATTCGACCGCGATGATCAGCGCCGTGCCCGACAACGCGCTGGGGCGTGGCGCGCTGGCGGCAGTGCGCGGGCAGGGCGTGGACTGTTCGGGCGTGCAGTTCTGTGCCGGCCGGATGGGGCTTTATTTCCTCAGCGTCGGCGCAGGGTTGCGGGCCTCGGAGATCGTTTACGACCGCGCCGGGTCGAGCTTTGCGGCGGCGCCCACCGATATGTTCGACTGGAATGCGTTGCTGGCGGGGGTGGGGTTGCTGCACCTGTCCGGAATCACCCCCGCCCTCGGGCCGAATTCGGCGGAAGCGGCGCTCGCTGCGGCGCGCGCGGCGAAGCAGCTTGGCGTGCCGGTCTCGTTCGATGGCAATTACCGTGCGATGCTGTGGGAAAGCTGGGACAGCTATCCAAAGGCCGTCCTCGGCGAACTGATCGGTATGGCCGACATCCTGTTCGGCAACCACCGGGACATCGGGCTGGTGCTGGGCCGTGAGTTTTCGGGCGAGGGTGCGGATCGTCGGCGTGAAGCCGCGGATGCGGCGTTCGCGGCTTTTCCCGGCCTCGGGATCATCGCGTCAACCGCGCGGCATATCGTCGATGCCGACTGTCATCGGATTGCCGCGCGCGTGGATACCCGTGATGCGGCGGCGCAAACCGAAGAGGTGGCAGTTAGCGGCATCGTCGACCGGATCGGCGCCGGGGATGCCTTTGCCGCCGGAGTGCTACATGCGCATCTCGACGGCGGCGATGCGGAGGCGATGGCGCGCACCGGCCTGGCGCTGACCTGCCTTAAGCATTCGTTGCCGGGTGATGCCAGCCTCTTCCGCCAGGCCGATGTCGATGCCTTCAACGCAGGCGGGCTGGATGTCCGGCGCTGAGCTGACCCGGCGCGGTTTCGTCGGCGCTACGCTGGCGGTGCCGATAATGGCGCGTGCGAGTAGCGGCGGGGCAAAGGTCCAGTCCGCCCTCGGTATTCGATACGGCCGGGCCGACCGCTTTTGTCCTCCGGTCGCGGTCCCACGCGACCTGACGGGCGTGGCGAAGTTCGGGACCGTGTCGCCGCAAAGGTCGGTAACGGCTCAGGCACAGTCGGAAGACTGCCTGATGCTCAATGTCTGGTGGCCGACGCCGCGACCGGGCCGCCGTCCCGTCATGGTCTATATCCACGGCGGCGCCTATTCGAACGGTACCGGCAACGATCCCCTGACCGACGGGGCACGACTGGCCGTGCGTGGCGATGTCGTCGTGGTGACGGTCAATCACCGGCTGAATGCATTCGGTTACCTGTCGCTCGGACGGATCGATCCGCGATTCCCCGACAGCGGTAATGTGGGGCAGCTCGACCTTGTGCTCGCCCTGCAATGGGTACGCGACAACATCGCGGCCTTCGGCGGCGATCCGGGAAATGTGACCGTGTTCGGCCAGTCGGGCGGCGGTGCGAAGATCGCGACTTTGATGGCCATGCCGGTTGCCAAAGGCCTGTTTCACAAGGCGATCACGATGAGCGGCCAGCAGGTAACGGCTTCCGGTCCGTTGAATGCCGAACGGCGGGCGAGAGCCTATTTGCGGACGCTCAACGGCGATCCACGCGGCGCATCTGTCGAAGCGCTCGTTGCAGCGCTGGACACGACCGACCCCGTAATGGTGGGCGGCCTGTATTTCGGACCGGTCCTCGATGGCCGTAGCTTGGTCCGCCACCCGTTCTGGCCGGATGCCGCACCCCAAGGCTTGCGCATTCCAATGATGATGGGCAATTGCATCGCGGAAACGCGAGCATTCTTCCCGCCCGATCATCCGAAGTTGCAGGGACTGGACTGGTCGAACCTGTCGTCGCGGGTCGGCCCGGAACTGCGCGTCGATATCGATCCCGAGATGGTCGTGCACACTTATCGCGGCTGGTTCCCCGACCTGTCGCCCATGGACATCTTCATCAAGGCGACGACGGCTGGCCGCAGCTGGCGCGGGCAGGTAATCGAGGCCGAGGAACGGGCGAAGGCTGGCGCTCCGGCGTTCGTCTATCAACTCGATTTCGAGAATGCGATGCACACGGGCGACATCGGCCTGGCGTTCGGGACCAAGCCGTCGATGACGCCCGTGCAACAGGCGGTCAGCGACCGGATGATGGACACATTCGTCCGGTTCGCCCGAACCGGTAATCCCGGTTGGCCCGCTTATGACCTGCAGACGCGACGGACGATGGTGTTCGATGCCGTTTCGCACCTCGAAAGCGATCCGCGAAGGCGCGAACGGCTGTTGTTCGGCGTCGTTCCTTATATCCAGCCGGGAACCTAGGGCTTGACGGGATAGGCGATGATCAGCGCCAGCGGCGCCTTCCCGACCTGCCGGATGCCGACCACCGCACCGTCATAGAGATAGGCGGCCATGCCCGGCTTCAGCGGCTTTGCCGCGCCGTCGGAGGTTACTTCGCCCTCTCCGGACAGCACGTAATAGACCTCGTCATGCGCAATCGGATGCGGCCCGATCGCAGCCCCGGGATGCAGCACGCGCTTGCGGAACTCCATCGTTTTGGGTGCCGGTACGGCGTCGCTGATACGATAGGCGGTACTCATGCCGATGGCACCGTGCGGCGGCGCCTCTTCGCGCCTGACAGCCGCCTCGTCGACGACCACCATAGGCGGCGCTGCGGCAAGCAATAGCAGTGCGGCGATCATTGCCGCATCGCCGCGTCGCGCGGGCTCAGCTTTTCCTGGATCGGCCCCTTCTGGCCCGGATAAAGGCCCGACTTCGGTTCCATGGTCGCAAGGTTCCATTCGGCCTCGACGAACGGCGCGCGCGTCATTTCCTGGACGGGATAGGCGCTCCAGTCCTTTTCGTCGTTGATGATCGAGCCGCGTCCTTCGGCCACGAAGAACAGCACGCGGATGTCGTCGGCATCGCGATCCCAGGGCCGCGCACCGGCATGTGCAAGGACGTGGGTTTCGACGTCGCGGGTCGGCATGACCGCGATTCCGGTTGGCCATGAGACCGGCTTCGGACTGAGGATCAGTTTCGCCCGTGTTTCGCCATAGCGGCCGAACATGGGCAGGGGCGCACCCCATTTGTCCACCGCAACATTGTCCTTGCCGAAATATTCGAGGTCGCCGTCCCCGCCGAGCATGAGGAACGGCAATCCCGCGGCCGTCGACGGGCCGCCGCGCATGACGTTGCCGACAGCACTCATCTGGCCGTTCTGGTAGGGGTTGTTGCCCCATTCCAGCGCCATCAGGTTGTAATGGACGGCGCGCAGGCCGGGATCGTAGATCAGATTGTTGATCACCGCACCGCGCACACCGCCCTTGAACAGGGGGTTGCGCTCCATGTTGTGCGCCCAGATGTTCCGGTAGAACAATATGTTGGTCGCGTTGTCATGGATCAGCGATCCCTTGGAATGTTCGCCCTTGGGGTGGCTCGAATCCGCCAGGCCCTCGCTCGCGAGATTGTATGAGAAGGTCACATTGTGCGTGGTGTTCGCACGCCATTCGTCGGGCGTTTTGCCGTTGAAGCGCGGCCCCGACGCCGACATGTTTTCATCGATCGCCCAGCTGAACGTGTTGTGGTCGATCAGCACGTTATACGCGCCGACGGTCGAAAATGCGTCCGCCTCCCAACCGCTCCGCTTGGGCTGGTTGTCGGCACCCGTGCGGACACGGATGTGCCGGATGATAACGTCGTGTCCGTGAACGTCGATGCCGCCCTTGATGATGGTGATGCCGGGGGATGGCGCGGTCTGGCCGGCGATCGTCAGGAACGGTTCCTTGATCTCCAGAACCGACCGGCGAAGGTCGATGACGCCGCCGACTTCGAACACGATAATACGCGGCCCCTTTTCGGCGATTGCCGCGCGAAGGGAGCCGGGACCATCGGGCGCAAGTGTCGTAACCCGAATGATTCGACCGCCCCGTCCGCCCGGCGTTTCCGCTGCCCAGCCCACTGCGCCTGGAAATGCCGGAGCGGCCATCGAAACCGACGGAATCGCAAGCAGTGCGGCGGCAAAAACGTGAGAAAACTGCGGTTTCATATGGCGTTCCCAATCCCGACTTGACAGCGTGACGAGCAAGCTGCATTTTTTATGACACCGGTTACTTAACCGGTTAGGAGACCATCGCCAAGATGGCCGAAACAGGGAGGATGCAGCGGCGCTTTCATCGCACGTTGCAATATAGAACAATTCCTTCCTACTTTCTCTCCGAATGATACCGGTGTCATAACCGAAGGGGTAGGATAAAATGGCGAAGCGTTCGAATGTAAAAACCACGATCTGGTTGTTAGGTGCAACCTCGTTCGGCGCGCTCTGCGCCAGCGCAGCGTACGCCCAGACGAGCACGCCACCCGCCCAGCCGGAAGAAGCTGAAATCGTCGTGACGGGTTTTCGGCAGTCACTCGAGGCGGCTCTTAACGTGAAGCGCACGGCCGTTTCGGCTGTCGATGCGATCGTTGCGGAGGACATCGCCAAATTCCCGGACCAGAACCTTGCCGAATCGCTACAGCGCATCCCCGGTATCTCGATCCAGCGCGATGCAGGCGAAGGGCGCGCCATTACCGTGCGCGGCCTGGGAGCCCAGTTCACGCGCGTCCGCGTTGACGGCATGGAAACCGTTGCCACCTCGACCGATGGCGCCAGCGCTAACCGTGACCGCGCGTTCGATTTCAACGTTTTCGCATCCGAACTGTTCAGCAGCTTGGTCGTTCACAAGACCGCGGAAGCGTCGCTCGACGAAGGGTCGCTGGGCGCGGTCGTCGACCTAAACACCGGCAATCCCCTTGCCGGAAAAAGCGGCTTCCATGGCGCCCTGTCCGTGGTCGGGTCGTATAACGACCTTTCGAAAAAGCTTGGACCGCGCGTCGCCGGACTGCTCAGCTACAAGAGTGAGGATGGCGTATTCGGCGCCTCGGTTTCGGCCGCCTATTCGAAGCTAGACACGCTTGAAATGGGCAACAACAGCGTTCGCTGGGCACAGTCCCGCTTCGACTCAGTCGGCGGTACCCCGTGCTTCTACAACACGACCGGCAGCATTGCGGCCGGAACGCTCGTCTACACCACGCCTGCCTCGAATAGCGGCGGAACCTATCGCCCCAGCGCGGCGTGCGACGCGGCGACGCTGTCCTTCCATCCGCGCATCCCGCGTTACGGCGAAATCGCGCACCGGCGCGAGCGGCTCGGCCTGACCGGGGCGGTGCAATTCGCGCCTTCGGATGGCACCAAGATCGCGATCGACGCGCTTTATTCGCGGTTCAAGGAGGATCGCGACGAGAAATGGGGAGAGGTTCTTCTCCGTTCCAACGAGCGCGCCATCGACGTCCTGAACCCCGTCTATGACGCCAACAAGAACATGATTTCGGCGACGCTGAACGACGTCTATGTCCGCACCGAACATTACCTGCGCCAGAGCAAGACCGAGTTCTATCAAGTCGGCGGCACCTGGGACCAGTCGATCACGGACAAGCTGCGTTTCACCCTATCGGGCGGCATTTCGAAGTCGGACGCGGACATCCCGGTCGAAACGACCATCGTGTTCGATGACCGCGACGCGCAGGGTTACAAGTACGACTATACCGACATGAAGGCGCCGGTGCTGACGTTCGGCACTCCCAGCGTCACCGATCCGACGGCATTCCAGCTCGCCGAAATCCGGGACCGTCCCTCGAACGTCACCAACGACTTCAAGACCGCCCAGCTGCGCGGCGAGTGGGAAGCGTCTGACGAGCTGACGTTCAAGGCTGGCGCAGTGTGGCGGCAGTTCGACTTCTCGTCGGTCGCTTATCTCCGCGACAGTGCTGTCTGCGGCAATGGCGGGACCAGCCTCGTCACCAGCACTTCGGGAACGATCGCCTGCTCGCTGACAAGCCTGTTCGGACCGACCGCTGTCTATGGATTCCCGGTAACGTCCGCACTTTCGGAAACGTTTACGATCGCCAACGCGGGTCAGCCGGCTGGAACGACGACCTCGTTCGCAATCGCCAACCTGCCCGCGGCGGCCGCCTTCACGCAGCTTTACGGCCGCACGGCGACGCCCGACACCGGCAACATCCGGTCGGTGCGCGAAACGACCAAGGGCGGTTACATCCAGGTCGACGGCAAGGGCGAAATCGCCGGGCTCGAATTCGCGATCAATTCGGGCGTGCGGTTCGTGCGTACCGAACAAACGTCGACCGGCATCCTGAGCGGCACCACCGTCACCGTCGACCGGGCCTACAACGACTGGCTGCCGTCGATGAACATCGCACTCTATCCGTCGTTGCAGGTCATCATTCGCGGCGCCATGGCGCGGGTGATCACGCGTCCCACGCTCGGTAACCTGACACCCGGCGGCACGATCGACGGGTTCAACTACCGCATCACCTACGGCAATCCGCAACTCGAGCCGTACCGCGCGACGAACTACGACCTGAGCGTCGAATGGTATTTCGCGCCGCAGGCGATCTTCTCGGTCGCGGGCTTCATCAAGAGCGTCGAGAGTTTCCCTGTCAGCCAGGCGTTCACGGATACCTTCGCGTCGACAGGCCTGCCGAAATCGGCACTGCCGCCGTCGTCGCCCGCGTTCATCAACTTCGACCCCCAACAGCTGTACACGATCACAGCGAACGTGAACGGGTCGGGTGCAACGCTGAAGGGTGTGGAAATCGCGCTGCAGCTGCCGTTCAAGACATTTGCCAGCGGCTTCCTGGGCAATTTCGGCATTCTCGCCAACGCCACGTTCATCGACTCCGACGCAACCTACAACGTCCAGGGGCCGATCACGTCCGCGTTCGTCGCAACGACCGGCGCTCTGGGGCCGTTCGTCAACGCGACGCGGACCGCAACACTGTTCGGCGTGTCGAAGGAGGCGTACAACGGCACGCTCTATTATGAGGATGGCAAGTTCTCGACGCGCGCCTCGGCGAGCTATCGCAGCCGCTACATCGACCAGAACAGCGGCACCGGGAACGTCTTCGAGGGCTATGGATCGACCTGGAACATCGACGCTTCGATGCGTTACAAGGTGACGGACTGGGTGGAACTGTCGGTCGAAGGGAACAACCTGCTCGATACCTATCGCTATCGCTACACAGATTTCGATGCCGACCGGAATTACGAGAATAACCACTTCGGCCGCACGATCATGTTCGGCGCCCGGTTCCGGATGTAACCCGATCTTGCGGCAGGGCACGTAATGTTCACCCGTCGCGAGACGATGAAATGGGCGTCGGTACAGACGGCGCTCGCGACGATGGCGGGCCCCGTGCTGGCACAGGGCTCCGCCTCGACCGCCTCGCTCGATCCCTGGGGCACCATGCATTGGGGCAAGGGGATCGAGGGGCAGCGCAAGGCGGATCTCGGCAACGGACAGTTCCTGAACCCGGTTTTCTCTGGCGACCGTCCCGATCCGACGATCCTGCGGGATGGCGACGATTATTACCTGAGCTTTTCCAGCTTCGATTCCTATCCCGGCGTCGTTATCTGGCACAGCCGCGACCTGGTGAACTGGCTACCGGTCACCGCCGCCCTGCGCCAGCCCGTTGGATCCGTATGGGCGCTCGACCTGGTCAAGCATGAGGGCCGGTATTTCTGCTATATCCCGGCCCGGACGCCGCAGCGCCGGTCGATCTACGTCATCCATGCCGAGCGGATCGAGGGGCCATGGTCCGACCCGATCGACCTGAACCTGCCCGACCATATCGATCCCGGCCATGCCGTCGGCGCGGACGGGCGGCGATGGCTGTTCCTGTCGGGCGGGGATCGCGTCGCCCTGACGCCAGACGGGCTATCGACGGCGGGAGCGGTCGAGCACGTCTATGACCCGTGGCGTTACCCCGCCGACTGGGTGGTCGAAGGCTTTGCGCCAGAGGGACCGAAGATCGTCCGGCGCGGGGACTGGTTCTATATGACGCTCGCGGTCGGCGGGACCGCGGGGCCGCCGACCGGTCATATGGTCATCATGGCGCGCAGCAGGTCGATCGACGGGCCATGGGAGAATCACCCAGGCAATCCGCTGATTCACACGAAATCCGCAGCGGAGAAATGGTGGTCGCGCGGCCATGCGACCCTGTTCGAAGGGCCCGGCGGCCAGTGGTGGATGATCTATCACGGCTATGAGAACGGCTATTGGACGCTCGGCCGCCAAACGCTGCTCGAGCCTGTTCGCTGGCGCGGCGACGACTGGCCGGAAGCGGCCGGCGGCGACCTTTCGCATCCGCTGCCCATGCCTGCGCGATTGCCCGGCCAGCGCCACGGCCAACCGCTGAGCGACGATTTCCGTATCGACCGGATGGGTGTGCTCTGGTCGTTCTACGATCCCGGCCCGCGAGAGGGCGAACGCATGCGGCGCGCGGATGGTGTCCTGACGCTGGCTGGAAAGGGCACGTCCCCCGCCGATTGTTCGCCGCTCACGCTGATATCGGGTGACCAGTCCTATGTGATGGAGGTCGATGTCGATATCGATCCCGGTGCCGAGGGCGGGCTGATCCTATTCTACAATCGCCGCCTGTTCGCGGGACTGGGTGCCAATGCGAAGGGGCTGCTCCTCAATCGCTACGGGCTTCAGCGCCAGCGGCCCGTCGCCGAACCGGTGCGCAAGTTGCGCATGCGGCTGGCGAACGACCGCAACATCGTGACGATGCACACCAGCCAGGACAGCGGTCGCAGCTGGACGAAGTTCGACGTCCAGATGGAAGTGTCCGGGTA
Source organism: Pseudomonadota bacterium (assembly GCA_040388515.1). Taxonomy (GTDB): domain Bacteria; phylum Pseudomonadota; class Alphaproteobacteria; order Sphingomonadales; family Sphingomonadaceae; genus Sphingomonas_O. The sequence continues at coordinate 120,605 of JAZKBQ010000011.1, forward strand.
CCACCACAATGTCGCGGGCGATTTCCTGAGCCTGCGCCCCGCGCTTTACGCGGCCGGGTCGGGCGATGTCCGCTTTTCCGATTTCACCTATAAAGCACTTCCATGACGATCGATCGCCGCACGCTGATATCGGCCGCACTGGCTGCGGGCCTGTCGACGCACGCATCGGCACAGACCGCGCCGCCGGCAAAGGGCGGTGCCTTGCCCCCCGGATTGCCGCAACCGGCAGAGACGATCGACCTGTGGCCGAAGGGTGCGCCGGGCATGCCCAAAGGGCCGCTCGCCGAAACGGTCGATGAGCGCAGCACCGATCCGCAGCTGAACGACCGTGCGGTCTACGGCATCACGCGCCCGCGCATGGCCGTGTTCCGGCCCGACGTTCCCAATGGCGCGGCGATCCTGATCACGCCCGGCGGCGGTTACAAATGGGTGGTCGTCGACAAGGAGGGGTATGAGCTGGGCCGGTGGCTGTCGGCACGCGGGTTCACCGTTTTCGTGCTGTTCTATCGCCTGCCGGGGGAAGGCTGGACCGCCGGACCCGACGTCGCCCTGTCGGATGCCCAGCGTGCGATGCGCCTGATCCGCCACAATGCCCGCCGCTATGGTGTTGATCCGCTCCGTGTCGCGGCGATGGGGTTTTCCGCGGGCGGGCATGTCTGTGCAGACCTGGTCGCGCGCTTCGCGCATGCGACCTACACCGGCGTCGATGCGGCCGATACACTGTCGCCCCGGCCGTTCTGCGCGGCGCCGATCTATCCCGTGGTGTCCATGTCGCCGCCCAATGCGCATGCCGGGTCGCGCAAATTGCTGATCGGGGACGACGCGCGGCTGGAGGCGGCACATTCGCCCCACCGCAACATCGCTACCGACAGCCCGCCGTGCTTCATCGTGCATGCCGAGGACGACGACGTCGTGCCCGTCGCCAACAGCCTGATGTTGCGCGATGCGCTGAAAGCGCGGAATATCCCGGTCGAAAGCCATTTCTTCGCCAATGGCGGTCACGGGTTCGGGCTGCGCAAGGCGGTCGGCAAGCCGGCAGGACTATGGCCCGACCTGTTCATCGCATGGGCGCGCAGTGTCGCGCTGATATGATATCCCACGAGTAAAAGGGTGATCGTGAACGACATATTCCAGGTTGATGGCGCCGACGATGTCGCGACCGCGCTGCGCGATCTGGCCGCGGGCGACACGGTGATGCTGGCGGACCGGCCCGTTGCAGTCGCGACGGACATTCCGCGCGGGCACAAGGTCGCGGTGCGCGCCGTATCCGCCGGGGCCGCCGTGCACAAATACGGCTGGCCGTTCGGCGTCGCGACGCGGGACATCGCGCCCGGCGATCACGTCCATGTCCATAATGTCGGGACGCAGCTGGGCATGGACGCGACGTCGCTGATGGGGCGGGCGCACGGGGAACAGCACGGCATCCATGACGGGACATTCCTCGGCTACCGGCGCCCCGACGGACGGGTGGGCACGCGGAATGAGGTCTGGATCCTGTGCACGGTCGGCTGCGTTGCCAACACCGCACGTCGGATCGCCGATGCGGCGACGCGCCGCTTCGCCGGACAGGTGGATGGCGTGTTCGCCTTTCCGCATCCATTCGGCTGTTCGCAACTGGGCGACGACCTGGATGGGACGCGGCGCATCCTCGGGAGCCTTGCCGCCCATCCCAATGCCGGGGGCGTCCTGATCGTGGGCCTTGGGTGCGAAAGCAATCAACTCGACCGGCTGCTCTCAGAGGTGGGTGCCACTGATCCGGCCCGCATGCGATCGTTCGCGGCGCAGATGGTCGATGACGAGGTAGAGGCTGGGGTGGAGGCTGTCGGGGAACTGGTGTCTGCCATGGCCGCCGACCGCCGGACGCCGTGCCCGCTGTCCGACCTGGTCGTGGGCCTGAAATGCGGGGGATCGGACGGTTTTTCGGGCATCACCGCCAACCCGCTGGTCGGCCATGTCGCCGATGCTGTGACGGGCGCGGGCGGAACCGCGATCCTGACAGAGATCCCCGAGATTTTCGGGGCCGAACACCTGCTGATGGCGAACGCCCGGACGCCGGAGATCGCCGGGCGCATCGGCGCGCTCGTCGATCGCTTCAAGGCGTATTTCGCCGATAACGGAGAGCCGGTTTCGGAGAATCCCTCCCCGGGAAACATCGCTGGCGGCATCACGACGCTGGAGGAAAAATCGCTCGGCGCGGTGCAAAAGGCGGGGCACGCGCCTGTCGCCGACGTTATCGATTATGGACATCGTGTCGAACGAAAAGGACTGACCCTGCTGGAGGCGCCCGGGAACGATGCCGTCTCGTCGACCGCGCTGGCGGCGGCCGGGGCCACCGTCATCCTGTTCACGACGGGCCGCGGAACGCCGCTGGGTTTCCCGGTGCCGACGCTCAAGCTGGCGTCGAATTCCACACTTGCGGAACAGAAGAAACGCTGGATCGACTTCAACGCAGGCGGTGTCCTCGAAGGTGAAACGATGGACGAAGCGCGCGAACGGCTGCTGGCACTGGTGATCGCAACGGCGAGCGGCGAGCCGACACGTAGCGAACACAACGGCGAACGGGAAATCGCCATCTGGAAGCGCGGCGTAACGCTTTAGCCTGGCGGAGACGGAGGGATTCGAACCCTCGATAGGAGTAATCCCCCTATGACGGTTTAGCAAACCGTTGGTTTCAGCCGCTCACCCACGTCTCCGGTGCCTGGCAGGGCGCGGCTATAGCGTCGGTGTGGCGGGCGATCAACAGGGTGGCGTACAATCCGCGCGCGACTCGCTTCATCGCAAAACCGACTCGGTTGGCCGCGCGATTCATTGTGGGGACAGGTACGGTCGACTCTAACGCGGGCAAGGTCTTCAGGGGTGGTAGCGATGCGTATACGGCTCGCCGGAATTTTCTCATTGGTCGCACTGCTGGGCGCGACGCCGGTCATGGCGCAAGCTATCCAGTCGATCGACCCGAACGCGGCCGCGCAGGCCGATGTCGCGCCCTTGCCGGGTGAGCGCGGGACCGCGGTCAATACGCCCCCGCCATTGCCGTCATCGCCGCCACCGTCCTCGTCGACCACCGACGGTGCGCCACCGCTGCCAGCGGCGCCCGGTGCCGACCCGGCGCTGGGCACGCCACCGGCTTCCTCGCTCGCTACGCGCCAGACGCCGACCTATCACAAGGACGATCTGATCGGCGCGGCAGAGGGTGTGTTCGGAAAGGGCGCGGCCGGTCTCGCCGGCATTCTCGAAAAGATCCTGGCCGAACAGGGCGAACCCAACGCCTATATCGCGGGACGCGAAGCGGCCTTCGCGCTTACCGTCGGCGTGCGCTACGGTTCGGGTACGCTTAAGCACAAGATCGAAGGCGAACGGCCGGTCTACTGGACGGGCCCGTCGATCGGCTTCGACGTCGGCGGCGATGCGACCAAGGTCTTCACGCTGGTCTATAACCTGTACGACACGCAGGAACTGTACAAACGCTTCCCGCAGGCCGAGGGCCGCGCCTATTTCGTCGGCGGATTTTCCGCGACCTACCTGCGCGCGAACGACGTCGTGTTGATTCCCGTCCGGCTTGGCGTCGGACTGCGGCTGGGCGTCAACGTCGGCTATATGAAGTTCACCGAAAAAAGCCGGTGGTTCCCGTTCTGATTGTTGCTGTGCCGCAGCATAGGGTCTAGCGCGCCGGGGTGTCTGCACCCCCACAGGATCATCGCCACGGCCTGGCGTACGGACTTTCCGCCTATCTGATCTGGGGCCTGGTCCCCATTTATTTCAAATGGGTCGCGGTCGTTCCGCCGCTGGAAATCATCGCGCATCGCATCCTGTGGTCGGTGGTGCTTCTGGCGGTCATCCTGACAGTGATCGGACGCTTGCGCAGTATCGGCACAATCATGCGCGACCGCGCGGTGATGCACGCCCTGTTCGCCAGCGCATTGCTGATCGCGGTGAACTGGACGATCTATGTCTGGGCGGTGGTGAACGGGCATCTGCTTGCCGCGAGCCTGGGCTATTTCCTCAACCCGCTGCTGAACGTGGTGCTGGGCGTCGCGGTCCTCAAGGAAACGCTGTCGCGCGGGCAGAAGATCGCGATCACACTTGCGGCGGTCGGCGTCGTGATCGCCGCGGGTGGTGCGCTCGACCAGCTGTGGATCAGCGTCGCCCTTGCGACGACGTTCGCGCTCTATGGGCTGGTCCGCAAGGTGACGCCTGTCGGCGCCATCGAGGGACTTGCGATCGAAACAATGGTGCTGGCGCCGCTGTGCCTGGGATGGCTGGTACTGAAGGGCATGGACGGTACGCTGGCGTTCGGGCGGGATCACCACATCGACCTGCTGCTGGTCCTGTCGGCGCTGGTGACGTCGGTGCCGCTAATGGCCTTTGCCGCGGCGGCACGGCGAATCCCTTATTCGACGCTCGGCGTGCTGCAGTATGTCGCACCGTCGATCGTCTTCCTGCTGGGCATCCTCGTCTATCACGAGCCACTGCGCCCCGCGATGATGATCGCCTTCGTACTGATATGGCTTGGGCTGGTCGTTTTTACGGCCGACATGCTTCGCCGGGGACGGGCCGTGCCGCCGACGGCTATGGAATAAGCGTCCAGCGCAGCGTTTCGCCCGCATGGAACGGGACGATGTCGATGGCCCCGCAAGCAATGCGCTCAGGGATTGCGATGTCGCGGCGTTCCAGCGTCACGGTCCCTTCGTTCACCGGCAGGCCGTAGAAGGCCGGACCGCTCAGGGACGCGAACGCTTCGAACCGGTCGAGCGCCCCTTCCTCGTCGAACACGGCGACATAGCTTTCAAGCGCATAGGGTGCGTTGAAGATGCCCGCGCAGCCGCAAGCCGATTCCTTGGCCGCGATGCTGTGCGGCGCGCTGTCGGTGCCGAGGAAGAACTTGGGGCTGCCCGAGGTCGCAGCCTTGCGCAGCGCCAGCCGGTGCTTCTCGCGTTTGGCGACAGGCAGGCAATAGGCGTGCGGGCGGATGCCGCCGACCAGCATTGCGTTGCGGTTGATATGCAAGTGCTGCGGCGTGATCGTCGCCGCGACATTGGCGGGCGCGGACATCACGAAATCTGCGGCTTCGGCGGTCGTGATATGTTCGAACACGATCTTCAGCCCGGGGAAATCGCGCACCAGCCGCGCGAGCGTGCGGTCGATGAACACGGCTTCGCGGTCGAAGACGTCGATGTCGGCATCGGTCACTTCGCCATGGATCAGCAGCGGCATTCCTGCGCGCTGCATGGCGTCGAGCACGGGGGCGAGTGCGAAGATGTCGGTCACGCCGTGCGCGGAATTGGTCGTCGCATGGGCGGGATAAAGCTTGGCGGCGGTGAATACGCCCTCTGCATGGCCGCGCACCATCTCGTCCGCATCTGCGGCGTCGGTCAGGTAGCACGTCATCAGCGGCGTGAAGTCCTGCCCCTGCGTCGCGGCCAGGATGCGGTCGCGATAGGCGATCGCGGCATCGACGCTCGTCACCGGCGGGGTCAGGTTGGGCATGACGATCGCCCGCGCGAACTGCGCCGCCGTGTATTTCGCGACCTGGGCCAGCACGTCGCCATCGCGCAGGTGCACGTGCCAGTCGTCGGGGCGGCGGATGGTAATCGTTTGGGTCACGGCAACTCCGCTTGGGATTCGGCGAAATCGTCCCTAGCTAAAGGGCATGCCCGCCACCACCCTCACTGATCGCGCCGTCATCCGCCTGTCCGGCGAGGATGTGCGCGCTTTCCTGCAGGGACTTGTCACCAACGATGTCGCGGGCGACCTGCCCGTTTATGCCGGGCTGCTGACGGCGCAGGGCAAGGCGCTGTTCGACTTCATCGTCTGGGCCGATGGCGAGGACGTGCTCATCGATTGCGAGGCAGGTGTTGCGGAGGCACTGGCGCGGCGGCTGAAGATGTACCGCCTGCGGCGCCCAATTGCCATCGAGATCGATCCCGCGCTTGCGGTGCATTGGGCAGCATTCGACGAGCAGGGCGTTCCAGACCCCCGCAACCACGCGCTCGGTCGCCGCTGGATCGCCGTGCCGGACGGGCCGGCATCGGGGTGGCACGCGCACCGCCTGTCGCTCGGTATCGTCGAAGGGACGGCGGAGCTGGGGAGCGATGCGACCCTGTGGCTCGAGGCGAACGCCCGGGAACAGAACGGCGTCAGCTTTACCAAGGGCTGTTACGTCGGCCAGGAAAACACCGCGCGCATGAATTACCGGCAAAAGGTCAACCGGCGGCTGGCGGTGGTGAAGGCCGATGCCGAACCCGAAGGAGTGCGGGCCTGGTATCCCGACCTCGGCCTGGCGGTGGTGCGTGAGCGGATAGGCTAGCCTGCCGAAGGTTTCGTCCTGCGGATCTGCCACAGGGTCATGAAGCCGATCCCCATCCAGATTACGTTGAGCACGGCGGACGGCAACGCGCCGTTCCAGCCGCTGTTGAGCACGAACCCAGCCGCGCCCACGACGTTCATCCATTGATACAGCCGTGACTGGCCGCTGAGTCTGCCGGTCGACAGCATCAGATAGGCGGCGAGGATCAGGACGGCGCCGATCCAGCCGATAATTTCGATAGCAAGGGCGAGGGTCATGGCGCGCCCCCTAGCATCTGGACCGCCTCGCCGGAACCGGTCAAACAGGCGTAACGGGAAAAGGGGCTGTCGATGCGCGTAATTCTGCTGGCCGCGACGGGACTGATACTCGCAGAGCCCGCTATTGCGGCACCCGATGCGGAGCCGAGCGCCACCGTGACCGCCGCATACTATGCCGGGCGGATCGAGAAGATCAGCCGCGACGGGCCACGCCTCAACGCCGTGATCGCCGTCAATCCCGATTGGCGTGCGCTGGCCAAGGCGCTCGACGACGAACGCCACGCCGGCAAGGTGCGCGGGCCGCTGCACGGCCGGTCGATCCTGATCAAGGACAATATCGAAAGCGCCGACCGCATGGCGACGACAGCGGGATCGCTGGCGCTGGCCGACAATATGACCGGGCGCGACGCGCCGCTGGTCGCGCGTCTGCGGAAAGGCGGCGCGCTGATCCTGGGTAAGACCAACCTGTCCGAATGGGCGAACTTTCGTTCGAACCGGTCGATGAGCGGATGGAGCGGCGTGGGTGGCATCGTGCGCAATCCCTATGCGCTCGACCGCACCGCGTGCGGGTCGTCGAGCGGCAGCGGTGTTGCCGTCGCAGCAGGCCTCGCCTGGGCGGCGATCGGTACCGAGACCGACGGATCGATCGCGTGCCCCGCCGCGATCAACGGCGTGGTCGGCCTGAAGCCGACGCTCGGCCTGGTATCGCGCACCCGGGTCGTGCCCATCAGCCATTCACAGGATACGCCGGGTCCGATGACGCGCACGGTGCGCGACGCGGCACTCGTGCTGGGCGCGATTGCCGGAACCGATCCCGCCGATGCGGCCACGGCGGAGGCGGACAAGCGCAAGGCCGATTATGCGGCGGCGCTGACCGGCAAGATCGCGGGCGTGCGCATCGGCGTATTACGCGCGTCGGTCGGCACCAATCCGCGCATGACTGCGGCGTTCGACAAGGCGCTGGCGACGCTGAAATCGCTGGGTGCCGTCCTTGTCGATATCGACAAGTTCGACGTGCCGAAGGAGATCGGTCCCGCCGAGGGCATCGTGCTGCAAACCGAATTCAGGGCCGACCTCAACGCCTATCTCGCGACGACACCGGCTGCCGTGAAGACGCGCACGCTTGCGGACCTCATCGCGTTCAACACTGCCAACGCCGCCCGCGAGATGCCCTATTTCGGGCAGGAAACATTCCTGAAAGCGGAAGCGACCAAGGGTCTGGACGACCCGGAATATAAAAAAGCGCTGGTGGTTTCGCAGGGTGGCGCGCGCGCCACGCTCGACCGGCTGTTCGCCGACAATAAGGTGGCGATGCTGGTCGCGCCCACCCGTGCCCCGGCATGGCTGATCGATCCCGTGAACGGCGACCAGTCGGCCGGACCCAGCAGCGGATCGCTGTCGGCGGTTGCGGGCTATCCGCACCTGACCGTGCCGATGGCGCAGCTTATGGGCCTGCCTGTCGGCCTGTCGTTCATGGGACCGGCGTGGAGCGAGGCGGCGCTGCTCAACGCGGGCGATGCGTTCGAAAAGGCGCGCGGGGCACTGCCCGGGCCGACCTATCGGCCGACAATTCCCCTGGACCGGTAACGCAGCGCAAATCCCGCCTGCCAGAGTGCGAGCAACGGGGTGACCGCGAGCTCCATGACGAGGCCGAACTGCATGCCGAAACCCGGCGTGCCGGCCTCGACCAGCGACAACAGCCGCGCGAGGCCGCCGAGGAAGACGAACCCCGCCAGCATCCGCAAGCGTGCGCCCTTGGTTTCTATCCCCGGAATGCAGCTCGCGAACGCGATGCCGACGCCCAGGAAGATGCCCGAAATATAGCGAAAATGACTGTCGAGGTCGGTCGCGACCGACCCGTGTGCGAGCCATGCCGCGCCACGCAACACGCCGGTCGATCCTGCCGACAGCGGGACGAGGCATGCGATGGCGATGACCGTCTGCAAGATGCGTTTTTCGATGGCCGGGGTCATGGCATTCCTCTGGACGGTCGCTGGGGAAGTTACGACGGCGTCACACCGTCAGATGCACCGTTACCACATCGTCCTCGCTCAGCTTTTCCGCTTTGCGCACGCTCGCCTTGACCGGCAAAAGATAGCCTTTGACGTTCTTGCTGGGGAACACGGAGGTCTTCCAGCTCATGTTGCCGATCCGCACCTGCACATAGACCGAACCCCATGCCGCGCTGCGCCCGGGTGCCGCTGCGCGAATGCTGTCGGCGACCGGCCCGTCGATGGTGACGAAGTGCCAGGCGGTCGGCGTCGGCTGGCCGTCTTTCCCCTGCCCACGCCACAGCCACATCTTCGCCGTGTGTTCCCAGCTGCCGCCGCCCGGCGCATCGTCCGCGCCCAGTTCCTCGCGCAGGAAGCGGATCAATTCGGGATCGGTCGGGGCGTTGCTGGTCTTCACCGTCTTTTCACTCGCCTCCGCGCGCATTAGGGGACCCGCGACTTACGGAGCGCAGGCATGACCGTCACTATCTCTGAATCGGATATCATCGAAAGCGTCGCCGACGCACTACAGTACATCAGCTATTTCCACCCGATGGACTATATCCGCGCGCTGGGCGATGCCTACAAGGCGGAGAAGGGCCCGGCGGCGAAGGACGCCATCGCGCAGATCCTGACCAACAGCCGCATGTGCGCCGAGGGGCACCGCCCGATCTGCCAGGACACCGGCATCGTCACCGTGTTCGTCAAATGGGGCCAGCAATGCGTACTGGGGTCCGAGCGCAGCCTGCAGGACGTCGTCGATGAGGGCGTTCGTCGCGCCTACCTCCACCCCGAAAACAAGCTGCGCGCCTCGATCCTCGCAGACCCGGCATTCACGCGGGTGAATACCAAGGACAACACGCCCTGCGTGATGTCGGTCGAGATGATCACGGGCAACAAGATCCATATCGATGTCGCGGCCAAGGGCGGCGGCAGCGAGAACAAGTCGAAGTTCAAGATGCTGAACCCGTCGGACTCGATCGTCGACTGGGTTCTGGAAATGGTACCGCAGATGGGTGCCGGCTGGTGCCCGCCCGGCATGCTGGGTATCGGTATCGGCGGCACGGCGGAAAAGGCGATGAGCCTCGCCAAGGAAAGCCTGATGGGCTCGATCGACATGGCGCAATTGAAAGAGCGCGGGGCAAAGACCGACATCGAGAAGCTCCGCGTCGAGATCTTCGACAAGGTCAATGCGCTCGGCATCGGTGCGCAGGGGCTGGGCGGCCTCGCCACCATCCTCGACGTGAAGATCATGGATTACCCGACGCATGCCGCGTCGAAGCCCGTCGCTATGATCCCCAATTGCGCCGCGACCCGCCACGCGCATTTCACGCTCGATGGTTCGGGGCCGAGCTTCCTCGAAGCGCCGAAGCTTGACGAATGGCCCGACGTGCACTGGACGCCGGACGTAGCCGCGATCCGCGTTGATCTCGACACGCTGACGCCGGAGATCGTGCGCAGCTGGAAACAGGGCGACCGGCTGCTCTTGAACGGCAAGATGCTGACCGGCCGCGACGCCGCGCACAAGCGGATCAAGGACATGCTCGACAAGGGCGAGCAACTGCCCGTCGAATTCCGCGACCGCGTGATCTATTATGTCGGCCCGGTCGATCCGGTCGGTGAGGAAATCGTCGGCCCCGCCGGCCCCACCACCGCCACGCGCATGGACAAGTTCATGGACATGATGCTCGACCAGGGCCTGCTCGCCTGCGTGGGCAAGGCCGAACGCGGCCCCGCCGCGACCGACGCCATTGCCAAGCACAAGAGCGCCTACCTGATGGCGGTCGGCGGCGCAGCTTACCTCGTCGCGCGCGCGATCAAGGGGTCGAAGGTCGTCGGCTTTGCCGACCTCGGCATGGAGGCGATCTACGAGTTCGAGGTCAGCGACTTCCCTGTGACCGTCGCCGTCGACAGCGAGGGGAACAACGTCCACCAGCTTGCGCCGCAAGTATGGAAGAAAAAGATCGCGGACGAGAAGCTGCTGGAAACGGCCTGACCGCCACCCCGGTACGGGCCGGGGCGGCGATCAATCTCGATCAGGCGACGAGCGCGTTCGTGCGACGGCGGGCACGCATGGCACTGCCCATCGCGCCGAAGCCGATGATCATCATGCCCCAGGTCGCGGGTTCAGGGACCGCACTGAGGTCGGTGATCGTGACGCGGTAGTCGAACGTCTGGACGTCGCTCGGCACGTTCTTGGGCTGCATCGACAGCTGGAAAATGCCGGTCTTCCACACGGGCGCACTCGTCGGACCGGTGAACAGCGAATTGCCGGGTTCCTGGAAGAAGCGCGGCTGCAGGTCGGTACCGCGCGGCAGGCGCAGGATCGAAACGCCACCCTGGTCGATCGGCGAGAAGAAGCTGGGGCCGAGGTTCGAGATCGTGTCGGTAAAGACCGTGGCGCTTCCCGGCAGCGAATAGGTGATCGTCGTCGGCGCATAGCGCAGTGTGCTCGACGTGCTGAAGCTCGGCGCGCGGCTGGTGTCGAGGTCGAAAGTGAAGCTGTAGCCGCTGGGCGCGGTACCGACGTAGCGGATTTCGTAGTGGAGGATCGCGGCGGGCGCGACAGCGGGAATGGCGAGCGCGGCAATGGCCGCGGCGACAAGAAGCGTGGATTTGAACATTGTTTCGTTCTCTCAATGGCTTGGGGGCAGCCCCGACGCCCAAGGAGCTAACCGTGCCGTGCGACAGGCCCGTGACGGATTTTGCCCAATTCGATGACGCCGGCTCGGCCTGTCCCGTTTTTAGCGCAGACCGATCACCGCCGGTGACTTCATGCACGCCGCGACATCGCCCGCAGGTGCGGCTGGCGGCGGGGACGCGTATGGCGCGATTTCCACCGGCCGCCCGATAGCCTCTGCAGCGAACCCGGTCTGGCCGCGGCACTTCATCACCTCGGCGAGCAGTTTCGGCGGCGTGTCGTATCCTTCATAGCTCAGGCGGAACGTGCCCCAGTGCATGGCGATGCCCCGCGCTGCGCCCGAGCGGGCGAAGACTTCGGCTGCCTGGATCGGCCCGATGTGGCTGCCGATGTTCATCCCGCCCGGCACGAAGCGGAACGCGCCGATAGGGATGAGTGCCAGGCGGATCGGCCCGTAGCTCGCGGCCTCCGCAGGCCATTTACCGTCGCCGAAGCCCGTGTCCCCCGCGAAGAACACGTTGCCACCCTTGGGCAATGTCAGCACGAAACTCGACCAGAGCGCCCGGTTGCGGTCGGTGCCGAAGCGCGTGCTCCAGTGGTGATTGCGCGACACGACAATGTCGATGCCGGGTTTCAGCGTCACTCGCCCGCCCCAGTCGCGTGTCACCGTCTTTGCGCCATTGCCGCCGATCACGGTATCGTTGCCCAGGCTCGACACGATGACCGGCTGATCGCGTTCCCACAGGCGGTCCAGCGTCTTCAGGTCCATATGGTCGTAATGGTTGTGGCTGACGACTACCGCGTCGATCTTCGGCAGATCCTCGAAACGGATGCCGGGCACTGCTACCCGTTTCGGACCCAGCCCCAGCGGCCCCGCCGTGTCCGACCACACCGGGTCGGTCAGGATGTTCAACCCCTGCGTCTGGATCAGGAAAGTCGCGTGGCCGACCCACGTCACCACCATGCGCTCACCCTCGACCCGCGCCGCTGGTTTCGACTGGTCGACTGCCACATGATCGGGCCATTGCGGCCGGTCGTCGGTGCCGAGCAGGTACCGGACGATCACGTTCAGCGGATTGCGCCGCATGCCGCCGCCCGGTGGCATCACGTCGTCCGCACCGTCGGGATTGGCGAAACGGTCGCCGTCGAAATGCGCGGTGACCGGGCCGTCGTAATAGATGCGGTCGAGGAATTTGGGGACCACGACGATCGCCAGGAACACGGTGACCGCCAGGAACAGCAACGCGCGTCCGATATATCCGATTGCGCGCCGCATGGTGCTCCGTCACTCTCTGTCCGATGACAGCGATAGCAGTAACGCTTCTGGCGGCAAGCGCGTTGCATGCCGCCGCGCCGGACCCCGCAGCGCAGGTCCGCGTGGCGTTCGACACGCGCCATATCGGCAAGGTCGCGGTGTCGGGCCTCGCCGACCGTGCGACCGGCCGACGGGTCACCGCCGACGATCCCGTGCGCATCGCCAGCGTATCGAAACTGTTCGTGGCGCTGGGCGTGATGCGGCTCGTGGAGGCGGGCAAGCTCGACCTCGACCGTGACGTTTCGGCCTATCTCGGCTGGACGTTGCGCAACCCCAGCTATCCCGATGTGCCGATAACGCTGCGCATGCTGCTGTCGCACACATCGGGCCTGCGCGACGATGCCGATTACGCGATCCCGCTGGGCGACACCGTCCGCGCCCGCGTTGCCGATCCGCGCGCCTGGGATGTGGAACACCGGACGGGAAGCTGGTTCCATTATACCAACCTCAACTTCCCCGTGGTCGCGAGCGTGATGGAGGCGGCGACGGGCGAGCGTTTCGACATGCTGATGGCGCGGCTGGTGTTGAAACCGCTCAAGCTCGATGCCTGTTTCAACTGGACGACGTGCAGCGATGCCAAGGTTGCGCGGGCGGTCGTCCTTTACGGTGCAGATGGTGTTGTCCAGCGCGACGATCTGCGCGGCAAGCGGCCCGATTGTCCCGTGGTAGCGACCGGCGTGTGTGATCTCTCGACCTACAAACCGGGCGACAACGGCGCGCTGTTCAGCCCGCAGGGCGGCCTGCGCATTTCGATGCGTGACCTCGCGCGCATCGGACAGATGTTGCTGCGTCGTGGCGACGGCTTCCTGAAACCCGCGTCCGTCGCCCAGATGACCCGCACGCAATGGGTGTTCGACGGCGGCAATGGCGATACCGAGAACGGCTTCCACTGCAGCTATGGCCTCGCGGTGATGATGACCGCCACGGCCCGGCCCGGCACGCCTGCCCCCGAATGTCGCGACGATCCCTTCGGCGACGGCAGTCCGCGTATTGGTCATGCCGGTGAGGCATACGGCCTGCGCTCGGGCCTGTGGATCGATCCAAAGTCCGGGCGCGGCGTCGCCTTCTTCGCGACCGCGCTTCCCGATGACGCGCCCAAGGGCCGCTCGGCCTTCACCGCTGCAGAAGAAACGATCATCCAGTCGAAATAGGGGAACAGACGATGCGAAAACTGGCAACGCTGACCTTTGCCGCGCTGCTGCTGACCAGCGCCGCGCCTCCGCCCGCCTATGACATCGTCATCCGCGGCGGCACGATTTACGACGGCACGGGCGGTACGCCTTACACGGGCGACGTCGCGATCAAGGGCGACCGGATCGTCACGGTCGGCAGGGTGACCGGCAGTGCAACGCGTACCGTCGATGCAAAGGGCCTCGCCGTCGCGCCCGGCTTCATCAACATGCTCAGCTGGGCGAACGAAGCGCTGATCGCAGACCCGCGCGGAATGAGCGACACCAAGCAGGGCGTCACGCTTGAGGTAATGGGCGAAGGCTGGTCGATGGGGCCGTGGACGCCAGAGATGGCGCGGCGCGAGGAGGCGCGGCAGGGCGACATCAAGTTTAAGACCGAATGGTCGACGCTGGCTGGCTATCAGGACTGGATCACCAAACGCGGCATCACGCCCAATATCGCGAGCTTCGTCGGCGCGACGACGGTGCGCATCCATGAACTCGGCGAGGACGATGTCGACCCGACGCCCGAACAGCTGAAGCGCATGCAGGGCTTGGTCAGCGCCGCAATGAACGACGGTGCGATGGGTGTCGGCAGCTCGCTGATCTACGCGCCCGCGACATATGCCGAAACGCCCGAGCTGGTCGCGCTGGTCAGTGCCGCGGCCAAATGCGGCGGCATGTACATCAGCCATATGCGCAACGAAGGGGACCAGTTGCTTGAGGCGACCGACGAGCTCATCGAGATCGCGCGCCAGTCGGGGGCACCCGCCGAAATCTATCACATGAAACAGGCGGGCCGGAACGCCTGGGGCAAGTACGACGCGATGGTCGCCAAGATCGAGGCGGCGCGCAAAAGCGGCCTGCGCATCACCGCCGACATGTATACCTATACCGCGGGTGCGACCGGGCTCGATGCCTCGATGCCGACCTGGGTCCAGGCGGGCGGAACCGAGAAATGGATCGAGCGGCTGCGCGATCCCGCAACCCGCGCCCGCGTGATCGCGGAAATGCGTGCGCCGGGGAAGGGTTGGGAAAACCTGCTCTATAATGCCGGGTCGCCCGACAAGGCTATCCTGCTCGCTTTCAAGAACCCCGCGCTCAAGCCGCTGACCGGAAAGACCCTGGCCGAGGTCGCGAAGCTGCGCGGAAAGAGTCCGGAGGATACCGCGATCGACCTGGTGATCGAGGACGGCACCCGCGTCGGCACGGCGTATTTTCTCATGGACGAAGCCAATGTCGCCAAACAGACCGCGCTGCCGTGGATGTCGTTCGGGTCCGATGCCGCGAGCCAGGCGCCGGAGGGCGTGTTCCTGAAATCCAGCACCCACCCGCGTGCTTACGGCAATGTCGCGCGCCTGCTTGGCCGATATGTGCGGGAACAGAAAACGACGACATTGGCCGACGCGGTCCGCCGCCTGTCGGGCCTTCCGGCCAGCAATCTCGGCATCAGGGACAGAGGCGTATTGAAGGAGGGCAATTTCGCCGACCTCGCGATCTTCGATCCCAAGACCGTCGGCGACACCGCGACGTTCGACAAGCCGCAGCAATATGCGACCGGCATGCGCCACGTTTTCGTCAACGGCGTGCAAGTGCTGCGCGACGGCGAACATACCGGCGCCAAGCCGGGACGGGTGGTGCGCGGGCCGGGTTACCAGCGGTGCGCAACTATGAACTAGTCCTTGGACCAAAGCGCGCTGCTTCATCCGGACCGGCATCGAGTTTATGCGATCGATGATTTCCTGCCAAAGCCGGAAGCTGTCCGAACCGGACTGCTCAAAGCCTTTTCGCGGTAGTGATTGAGTTCTTCGACGATCTGCTCGTTTGTATATTTCCAGACGCCCGGGATGCCTGCATCCGCACCGAAGGAGCGATTGATCTGCTGTAAACGCGAAGCCGTTCTTGCGGATGGACGAAAATTATACCCGATCGTCGTCGCATTGCGCGGAAGACGAATGAGGACGATCTCCTCGATATCGGTCCAGGCGACTTTTTCGGGCTTCCTAACCAGTCCACCCGATACAGTGAAACCATCGGGTTCCAGCAACAGGCGCTGAGGACGGATTGCCAGCCATACAAAAGCGCAGGCGCCCGCCGAAAAGAGAATTATTCCCAGCCAGCAAACGGCCTGGCGCACGATCGATACAGGATGGGCTGCGCTCGCCATGAAAACAAAGCCGGCGCTGAAGCACAAAAACAGGATCGATTTTGTGCGAGACCCAGTCAGCTGCTTCGATTGCACCGGTCGCTTCTCCCGTTTTTTTGGCGCCTATCGGAAAAAGATGAACTTCTAATTTCGCGAGGTCTCCGTCCGACAATCGTCGAGCGTTTTTCCGCAACGCGATTGCGCCAAGCGGCCAAAACCCTCCACCCGAAAAATTAATCTCCCAAACCGGCGGCTAAAATTAACCTTTTGGTAAGGGTCAAAATTTACCAACCCTTCACATCGGTTAACACGCCTTAAACCTTAAAGGCGGGAGCCGACGGCGAGAACATCTCGTCACGGGGTCGTGAAGTTGTTTCAAACAGTTGCTTAAACACGGGGAGTTTTACATGAAAACGATCGCAATCATCCTGGCAACCGCAAGTGCATTTGCCGGTGTTGCCGCACATGCTCAGGCTGTTAATTCCGGTAGCCTTGCAAATCTCAACGGCAGCTTCGGCGGCGGCACCGCGGTGACGACGACGAACGCCAACGGCACATCGACGACCGTCACCGGCCCGTCGGGCGGCGCGAACCGCGCGACCGCAACGCCGACGATCGGGTCATGGTATCAGTCCGAAGTGGGCGGCAACGGTACCGTCGGCATCACCAATACCTATACCAACGACGGCAATGGCGCCGCGTATTTCGCGGGATCCAGTGCGACGGGCGCGAGCAAGGGCGACCTTGCCTATAATTTCGCGGCGCCGGTCCTGCTCTCTTCGCTGACCAACATGTCGTACGACTTCTATCGGGCCGCCAGCTCGACCGTCGATGCGAACCTTGCGCCGGTGATGCGGTTCAACATTCTCAAGGACGGCGTGTTCGCCGGCTCGCTGGTTCTTGAAAACGTCTACCAGTTCCAGACGCCCGCACCGGTCGGCACCTGGACCAATGTCAGCGCAACGCTGAACAGCGGTATCGTCTGGGCGACCAACGGCTCGCTCGGCCCGACGTTCGCCGATGCCAATGGCGGGCAGAAGACGTTCGCCGACTGGATCAATGCCAGTGCAAATGCGAATTCGACCCTTACGGTCACAGGCCTGTCGATCGGCTTCGGTTCGGGATGGAGCGGCGATTTCGCCGGTGCCATCGACAATGTGAAGTTCGGGTTCACCGGTGGGCCGAGCGCGAACTTCGACTTCGTGGTCAACGATGCCAATGGTGCAGTGCCGGAACCTGCGACCTGGGCGCTGATGATCGCCGGCTTCGGCTTGACGGGCGTCAGCATGCGCCGCCGCAAGGCTTCGGTGCGGACCAAAGTTTCCTTCGTCTGATCGTCCACATCCGACGATGCTCGAAGCCGTCAGCCGAAAGGCTGGCGGCTTTTTGCTGTTCGTGGATATCGGTTTGCACTTTGTCGAAACGGCGCGCGCTCCATCGATACGCATCGACAATAAATCGAACACCGAATGCGCCGAAATCCCGCCTGCCGTAGGGGAAATGTGTCGCCGGCGGGATGCTGACGACACCGTCAGCCCCCGACGAAGGACCAAGACCATGATCCGTATTCTCACTGTTGCCGCGGCGGTCGCGCTTACCGCCTATGTCGCCCCTGCCCATGCCCAGACCGCAAGTGTCGGCGTCCGTTACGGCGACCTCGACCTGACATCTGCCGAGGGACATGCCACGCTCAACGCGCGTATCGACCGTGCCGCACGCAACGTCTGCGCCGCCGAAGATCCGCGCAACCTGCGACAGTTGATGGCGTCGAACACATGTTATCGCGTGGCCCTTGCTTCCGCCCAGCCGAAACTTGCGGCGCTCCGGTCCGAACGGGCGCGTGCCGCCGGTTAAGGCTTATCCGAACACCGGTCGTTTTCCCTGGTGCACCTCGATGGTCGGGCTCATGCTGATCTTGCCGTCAGCGCCCGGCCATTTTTGTCGATGAACTGACCCCGCCGACTGTCATCCGGGCCAGCTTGAATTTCCTATTGAATTCAAAATGACCGCGTTTGGTTCGGATGCGCAACAAATATTATTGACCCGCGGCAGTCTTATCGGCATGGGCCGCCCCGATGTATAAGTCATAAGTGAGACAATGCTGTCATATTTGATAACATGACACATTTATTTCACATGACGACTATTGAATCAGAATAAAAAATCGAGAACACCCAATAAATTTTGCAATGCAAATCTGATTTGATCGTTTGCAGTACGCAAAATACTCTCTTTAACTTTGGGTGAGAAAAATGATCCGTTTTGCCAATATCATTATTTCGACTGCCGTACTTGGCGCGGCTACGGCAGCGCAGGGCGCCAGTATTGCCGTCCCCCACACCGATCTCAATCTGCATTCGGCGAGCGATCGAGAGATCCTCAATGCCCGCGTTGAGCGCGCTGCACGTCGTGTTTGCGCACCGGGAAACGCGAACGATGTGCGCGAGCTGATGGCGTCGCGTAACTGCTATCGCATCGCCATGTCGTCAGCCCAGACCAAGATTGCGGCGCTCGTCTCGGTCAAGCTCGCTGCCAAGTAACACCGGAGTCGTTTTCCCCGGTGCACCTCGAATGGCCGGGCGGATGCTGATACTTGCCGTTCAGCGCCCGGCCATTTTTTTCGCGCGCGGCAGATACGTCCTGCCGATACGGACGATGGCGCCGTCGGTCAGTTCCGCGCTCCACACGCCCATGCCGTCGTGGCGAAGCCCCGCGATGCGGTCGCGGCGGACGATGGTCGAGCGGTGCAGGCGAATGAAGCGTTCTGGGTCCAGCCGCGCGTCCAGGCTTGCGATGGTCTGGTGCAGCAGGAAGCTGCGCTGTCCCACGTGCAGGCGCATGTAATCGCGCTCGGCATCGATGCGGTCGATGTCGCCGGCGGCGATGCGGACCAGTTCGGACCGATGCGGCACCCAGAATTCCTCGATCCAGTCTGACGCCCGCGTTTCGGTCGATGCGGTTCGGCTGGTCGCGCGGTCGATCGCCCGTTCCAGGCGGTCGGGCGCCACGGGTTTCAGGACATAATCGACCGCGTCGAGGTCGAACGCCTCGACCGCGAAGCTGTCGAACGCGGTCACGAACACGATCGCGGGGCGCGACGAGCGGGCGGCGAGCGCGCGGGCGACGCCAAGTCCGTCGAGTTCAGGCATGGCGATGTCGAGCAACAGCAGGTCCGGCGACAGCGCATCGATAAGGCGCAGGGCCGCGGCGCCGTCGCTCGCGGTGCCAACTACGGTCAGGTTTTCCAGGCCAGCGCACACGACCTGCAACCGTTCCACGGCCAGCGGCTCGTCGTCGACGATCAGGACGCGCAGGGGCGTGTCAGCAGTCATTGAACGACAGCGGCATGGTGATGGTCACGGCAAAGCCCGCATGATCGCCCACGGTCATCGCGGCGGTATCGCCGAAGCGGGCGCGCAGCCGGTCGCGGACATTGGTCAGGCCGATGCCGCACCCGTCCGCATTCGCCGACTTGCCCGGCCCATCGTCCGCGACGGTGATCGACAGCACGTCGTCCGTCGCGCGCGCGGCAATGCGGATCGTCACGGGGCGGGTCGTCGCCGCCACCGCATGCTTGACCGCGTTTTCGACCAGCGGCTGCAGGATGAGCCCCGGCACGCACGCACCCTGCAGCGCCTCGGGCACCTCGATCTGCGTCCGCAGGCGCTGGGGGAAACGCACAGTCTCAACTTCCAGGTACAGTTCCTGCAGCCGCACCTCGTCGGCCAGCTGCACATCGACGGTGGCGTCACCGGTCAGGCTGGTACGGTAGAAGGTTGCGATCGACTGGATCATCTGTTCGGCCGCCGCGGTCTTGCCCGTCAGGACCAGCGCGGACAGCGAATTCAGCGTGTTGAACAGGAAGTGCGGATTGACCTGGTAGCGCAGCGACCGCAGCTCCGCCGCCTTGGCCGCCCGCCGCAGCTCAGCCTCGCGTCGCTCCGCATCGCGCACCGCGGCGGCATTGGCGAGCGCCAGATACAGCGCGCCCCAGGCGATCAGCAGGAAGTACCGGCCGAGCGCGACATCGGTCAGTTCCTGCCACGCCGACTTGGCGTCCTCATGCGCGGGCGCATTGACGATCAGCGGCATCTGCCCCGGCGTCTCGATCACGAAATTGCCCTGCGCATCCTTGGTGATGCGCGTGCGGCCGTCGTCGAGCAGCGAATAGGATTTGTTCGGCATCTCGAACACCTTGGTGTTCACATAGGCCGTGGCGAGCGACGCGGGCAGCGACAGCAGCATGATCGCCGCGATCCGCGCCCACAGCGGCCGCGCGTCCATCCGCCGCAGCACCAGCCACAGCAGCAGAGTCATGGCGACGCCGGTGCCCGCCACCGCCGTCCGCCGTGCCATCATGTCGAATTGCGACATCATGTCGTCCGTCCCCTCGACGATGAGGGTGCGGAGCGTGACCAGCACGAAATAGGTGACCCATACCCCGATGGCGGAGAACAGGACGGCGCGGAATGTAACGGACGGAGCGCGGGGCAGGGTGTCGGGCAAGGGTTCGGACATTAACGCCAGATGTACAGACGGTGCCGCGCAATTGCCATGTCGCCCGTCGAGGGGAATCGGGCACTCACAGAATGTGAAGGTCGCGACATCGCGCCACCTTCACATGGCGGAAAGGCGTTAGCGGCAGCGGGCGCTGCTGCTGTCGATCGCGGCGCCACCGGCACCGCCGGCAATGGCGCCCAATATGGTGCCCAGCGTCTTGGACCCGCCCGGCGCGATGGCATTGCCCAGCACGCCGCCGGCAAGGCCGCCCACGATAAGCCCGGTCGTGCCGTCCGAACGGCGGCAATAATATTGCCCGTTCTCGCCGCGATACACGCGCTCGTTGCGGCTCAGCTGGCGCTCGCGGTAATTGGGGCCATCGCGATAATAGCGGTCGGCATAATAGCCGTTATACGACGGGTCGGGGCGGTTGTAGTCATAGCGGCGATACTGGCGATAGCTGTTGTCGGACGCATAGCCCGGCCCGCCATCGTCGCCCGCACAGGCCGAAAGCCCCGTCAGTGCCGTCGCTGCGACGGCCAGGCTCAATATCGATTTCCGCATGATGCATCCAATCCCTGTTGTTACGGGTGCACAATGGGTGAAGCGCCGGGGAGTTCCGTCGTGACGATTCCGATTATTGCGCGGTCAGTGCGGCATTGCCCGGGTCGGCAACGAAATCGACGACGACGATATTGCCCGCCGATTGGCTTTTCGTCCGTTCAGCGCCCAGCGTAAAGATCAGGAACGAGATCTTGCCACCCATTGTCTGGTCACGCGTCACCGTGAACCCGAACTCAATCTTGTTTTCCTGATCTTCGATCGCGGGAAAACCGAAGCACGGTTTGACATCGCTCGACCTGAGCAGCGATTCCCGCAATCCACGGAGCACGGCATAAAAGCTGCCCGCAGTGGGCACCGGAGCCGAGGTCAATCGCGATTGCGAAGGTTTCGGTTCCAGCTTGAAGGTAACCGCCTGCGTACTTTCCCGACCAGTGGTGCCCTTGCCCGATGCGCCTAGAGTAAATCCGCCAACAGGAAGTTCGATCGACGCTTCTCCGTTCGAACTCACGGACGTTTTTGTCGCCAATGTCACGGACACACTGCGAACGTGAAAGTTGATCTTGCCTTTGCATTCGTTGGGAAGTGCGGCATCATTCGAGACACTGGATTCATAATCGCTGTATTGGCCCAAATCGGTCTTGATCGCGCGCATGACGTCCTCCGCATTGACAGCGGATGTCGCGGCGGGATGGAAATTCGAACCGGCGCAACCCGACAACAGCGATATAACCAAAGTTGACAACGAGATAGCGGCGCGCATTTTACTTCCCCCAAATAAATATCGACTCGCAGGCGAAACCTATATTGCGAATTACATTATTGTGCGAGCAAAATATGAGGGGGTATTCTTGAGTGGTTCACAAGAAGAGTTTGCGACCCCGGATCCGGAATTCGGGGAGGGATCAGCGCGGCAGTGACGCGGGATCGATAATGGCGGGTTTTCGCGGAGGCCCTTCTGGCGGGGTCGCTGTCGCCCCACCCCATGGCGGATCTACGATCTCACGGACCAGCGCCCGCATGGTCAACGCCTGCACTGCGCCCTCGACCAGCGGCTTCGCCTGTGCCGCGGGCATGGTCGCCATCGCGCGCAGGCTGTGCGTCTTGCCGATTTCCTGCGCAACCAGGTAACCAAGGTAATAGCCCCGCCGCAGCGGCAGGCCCGACGCGGCCTTGCCGTCGCCGTTCTGGAACAGCTCGCTGTACACGCCCTCGTCCCTCGACATCAGCACGGGTTTCAGCGCCTGCAGCGACGGCAACAGCTTTGCCCGCGTCGCCGCCGCCATGTCGTCGGGCAGGTTCAGCAACAGCTCCGCCTCGTTGCCGTCGGGGTTCAGCACCTTGGCGACATGGGTCGCCAGCCCCTCGATCCACAGCGAACACCACACCGCCTCGCACGGCCCCAGGCGCGGCTCGTGATACAGGTGGAACAGTTCGTGGTGGAAGAAGGCGGACTCGCTGCGGAAGCCAGCACCGTGGAACCGCACCATGCCGTCGGCGGCGAAGATCAAATACGATGTGCCGCCCAACTCGCGCGTGCCGCCGTCCATCTCGCCCAACCCATGCAACAGCCACACGGGCGCGGCGGGGCGAAAATCGGGGAAGGCGCGCAGGAAACTGGCATTGTTCCGCGCCGAGGCGGCGGCGAACCCCGCGACCTTCGCGGCATAGGCGTCGCGGATGGGCGCGAACTGATCGATGGCGCGCGCGATCCGCGCATCCTGTTTGGACGGGTCGCCCGCATCGGAAAAGCGGCTGGCCGCGTAGAACGCCGAGAATTTGGACGCCACGTCCCGCTTGAACACCGCCACCCGCTCCGGCGTGGGCTGGCCCTTGGTCGCGTCCCAGAATGTCAGCCAGTCGGTCGCGATGTTGCGGACTTCGAGTGTGGGGGCGGGCTTGGCGGCGAGGGGGGATGCGAGGAGGAGGGAGAGCGCAAGGATAGCGCACCAAAAGATTGTTCTGCGATCTTCCATCACGTCAGCTTGCGATTGCGAAACGTGATTGGCAACAGCGCGCTTGCGTTATGTGCTGCAAACAAGACCTAAATAATCACAATAACTATTTAGTGCCGTGAATATAAGCAGTTCAGTAATGCTTGACCGAATCGCCACTCTCTTATGTAACCTTCGTCGTTATGAACGGTTCTGAAGCATCGCCAGCTAGGCGTCGCGGCGGCTTAGAACTGCTACGCAAAGTCTATGATGAGCTTTACGTGCAGCTGGGTGATGAATTTTCACCTGCCGAATTGCTCAGGGCAGCACAGACCCTAATTGACGTCACCAAGGAGGAATATGGCCTTGAAAGTTATCAGGATGGCCAAATCCATCCCGGCTATTACTCTTTCGAGGTGGATCATATGATCGCACGCCGACAGTGGTGGCTCCTTGGTATCGAAGCGATGGCAATCGATGCACAGGAAGAAAGTTTCACAACGGCGCGCGAAGACACACACAATCTGAAGAGATTTTATAACCCAGACCCTTACTATCCCAGAGGTTAATAATGGCACGATTTCAACCAGCTTTGGCACTGCGAGAACATATGCTGGAAGGTCATCGGGTATCGCTGCTCGAAGCACTTCTGATTTTCGGAGTTCAAAGTCTAAATGCTGAATTGACTCGTTTAAAAAAAGATGGATTTCTAATTAAATCTGAATCTGTTTCGATGGCAAAAGTTATCAGAAGAGCAAATGAGTTTGCTGTTTGCCAACCACCAGATGCACTACCCTATCGAGAGATCGTTATGACTGAATATTGGATTAGTCGTTGAACCGACTATTTTCATGGCGTCAGAGGAAGGTGCTGCAAATTTTAGCAGGGAATATGTGCCAAAAGTGCGGCGATCCGCTGACAGGATCATTTCATGCTGATCACATTAAGCCTTTTTCCAAAGGGGGGTGGACGGTGACAGCTAATGGTCAGGCGCTGTGCGCACCATGCAACCTAGCGAAGGGGAACCGCTATGAGTGAGATCATGCTGCGAGCGTGGCAGAGCGAAGCCACAACGAAGGCCCTAAAGTGGTTGGTCGACGATAAGGCAGACCGCCATTTCCTCATTAACGCCGCGCCCGGTGCTGGAAAAACAATCTGTGCGTCCGTGATCGCAAAGCGACTGATCGAGCAAGGCGAAATAGACCGAGTTATCGTAATTGCTCCTCGCTCTGAGGTCGTGAAACAGTGGGGGGAAGAGTTCAAATTTGTCACTGGCCGGCACATGACAAAGGTTACGGGAGCGGACGGCGACGTAACTGATTTCGGCATGGACCTATGCGCTACTTGGGCGGCCATTCAAAGCTTGCAGGACGCATTTCAGATAGTCTGTAAGCAATCTAAGACCCTGATAATTTGTGACGAACATCATCACGCAGCGGTCGAGGCCGCGTGGGGAGCAAAAGCTAACGACGCATTTCATGACGCGAAGTTCGTTTTGGTTTTAACTGGCACGCCGATACGGTCGGACGGAAAAGAAACCGTTTGGTTTGCTTTTGATGATGATGGTCAGATCGACCATCCTGAGGAAGGGACTTACACGCTTGGTTACGGAGAAGCCGTCGAGCTCAATTATTGTCGTCCTATCACATTTCACCGTCACGAGGGCCGGTTTTCTGTAAAATTATCAGACACTGAAGAGGTCGCAGTCTCAGGAACGGCAGCTACCGAGCTAGATGCCTCTCTGAAACGCGTGTCGGGCCTGCAGCAAGCCCTCGATTACTACCGGCTAGTCTGCACACCAAAATATCTAGATGACGCGACTACCCCCGACACGAATTCGTACCAAGGCACAATGCTGGAATGGGGAATAGCGAAGTTAGATGATCTGCGGGAAACCGTGCCGCAAGCTGGTGGTCTCGTTATAGCGCCTTCTATTGGCGTTGCAGAATATATGGCAGAACTGCTCGAAAAGCTGGATGGCGAAAAACCAATGCTCGTGCACAGCCAAATGCCTAATGCTGAAGCACGGATTGCCGCCTTTAAAAATTCAAATAAGCGTTGGATCGTTTCTGTCGCGATGATTTCGGAAGGTGTTGATATTAAACGCCTTCGACTGCTGATATATTTACCCAATGCTAAAACTGAACTTGCGTTCAGACAAGCAATGGGTCGGGTAGTTCGAACACTTGGACCGGATGACTATTCTCGCGCATATGTCGTCATGCCAACTCTTAGTATTTTTGAGGAATATGCACGGCGCGTTGAACGCGAAATGGCATTGGCTGGTGTGAAGCCGGAGACAAAAAAAGATACGAAGATTTGTGGCACGTGCGGGAGTGAGAATGAAAAAGCAGCCACCGAATGTGTGTCATGCGGCGCAGAATTTCCGAAGCGTAAGCAACGATTTGCTGCTTGCCCGGACTGCGGCGGGTTAAACCGAGCCGGAGCGCAAAAGTGCGATCATTGTGGCGTGAGTTTGAAGACTAGTTACGAAATTACATTGAATGAGGCTCTACGCATGGGAGCCATCGTGCGCGGAATGGATCTCGACGAGGACGAGGTTCAAGACGCAGAAAAGAATAAAAAGAAAATAATGAAGGATGTTCTAGCCAGTGGCGATGACGCCATCATTCGTCTTTTAAAACAACTCCCAGAAGAATCTTATGGCCGGCTAAGGAAAATTATGACCCCCGAAGAGTAGGGCGTTTGATGACCATTAAATTGCTGCTCGCTTATGCGCTTTATTATCAGTGACTGGCGCCAACAACGGCTTCAAATAATGCCCCGTGTACGACCGAGGCTCCTTCACCACATCCTCGGGCCCTTCGACTACGCCTTCGCTAGCGCTCCGTCTCCGCTCAGGACAGGCTCACTCCCGACAGCCTCCAACAACGGCTTCAGGTAATGGCCGGTATAGCTGCGCGCGACTTTGACGACCTCTTCGGGCGTCCCTGTCGCGACCACCTCGCCCCCGCGCACGCCGCCTTCCGGCCCCAAGTCGACGATATAGTCCGCCGTCTTGATCACCTCCAGGTTATGCTCGATCACCACGACCGTATTCCCCTGCTCCACCAGCGCGTGGAGCACTTCCAGCAACTTGCGGACGTCCTCGAAATGCAGGCCCGTCGTGGGTTCGTCGAGGATGTACAGCGTGCTGCCCGTCGCGCGGCGTGACAGTTCCTTGGCGAGCTTCACGCGCTGGGCCTCGCCGCCCGACAGCGTCGTCGCCTGTTGCCCGACCTTGACATAGCCCAGGCCCACTTCGGCGAGCATCGCCATCTTGTCGCGGATGGGGGGCACCGCCTTGAAGAACTCGACCGCGTCCTCGACCGTCATGTCGAGCACGTCGGCGATCGACTTGCCCTTGAACTTCACTTCCAGCGTTTCGCGGTTGTACCGCGCGCCGTGGCACACGTCGCAGGTGACATAGACGTCGGGCAGGAAGTGCATCTCGATCTTGATGACGCCGTCGCCCTGGCACGCCTCGCACCGGCCGCCCTTCACGTTGAAGCTGAAGCGGCCGGGCTTGTACCCGCGCGCCGCACTTTCGGGGAGGTTCGCGAACCAGTCGCGGATGTTGGTGAAGGCGCCGGTGTAGGTCGCGGGGTTGCTGCGCGGCGTGCGGCCGATGGGCGACTGGTCGATGTCGATGACCTTGTCGAGGTATTGAAGCCCGTCGATCTTTTCATGATGCCCGGCGAGCATCCGCGCGCCGTTGAGCGTGCGGGCGGCGCTGGCGTAGAGCGTGTCGATGGTGAAGCTCGACTTGCCGCTGCCCGAGACGCCGGTAATGCAGGTGAAGGTGCCGAGCGGGATCGACGCCGTCACGTCCTTGAGGTTGTTCGCCTTCGCACCGCTGACGGTCAGTTTCCTGCCGTTGCCCTTGCGGCGTTTCTTGGGGACTTCGACGCTACGGCGCCCGGACAAGTAATCGCCGGTGATGCTGTCCTCATTGTCGAGGATGTCCTGCAGCGTGCCCTGTGCCACCACCGCGCCGCCGTGGACGCCCGCGCCCGGTCCCATGTCCACCACCCAGTCGGCGGTGCGGATCGCGTCCTCGTCATGCTCCACCACGATGACGGTGTTGCCGAGGTCGCGGAGGCGCCGCAGCGTGACGAGCAGGCGGTCGTTGTCCTTCTGGTGCAGGCCGATGCTGGGCTCGTCGAGGACGTAGAGCACGCCCGACAGGCCGCTGCCGATCTGTGACGCCAGGCGGATGCGCTGGCTCTCGCCGCCCGACAATGTGCCGCTGGTGCGGTCGAGGTTGAGATAGTCGAGGCCGACGTTGTTGAGGAAGCCGAGGCGCTCGACGATTTCCTTGAGGATGCGTTCGGCGATCTGGTTCTGCTGGTCGGTCAGTTTTTCCGGCAGCGTGGTGAAGAACTCGAGCGCAGGGCCGACGGCGCGGCGGGTGGAGACGCTGATGTCCTCACCCGCGATCTTGACCGCGCGGGCCTCCGGACGCAGGCGCGCGCCGCCGCAGGTCTCGCACGGCATGGCGGTCTGGTATTTCGACAGCTCCTCGCGCATCCACGCGCTGTCGGTCGACAGCATGCGGCGGTCGAGGTTGCCGATGACGCCCTCGAACGGTTTCTTCACCTCGTAACTCTTGCGCCCGTCGACGAAGCGCAGGGTGACCGCCTCGCCCTTGGTGCCGAACAATATCGCGGTGACGACGTGTTCGGGCAGCTGGTTCCACGGCGTGTCGAGGTCGAAATCGTAATGCCGCGCGAGGGAGCCGAGCACCTGCATATAGTACGGGCTGGGCGGGTTGGACTTCGCCCAGGGCACGACCGCGCCCTTCTTGATGCTGAGGTTCTCGTTGGGCACGACCAGCGCGGGGTCGAAGTGGAGTTTTTCGCCCAGGCCATCGCACGCGGGGCAGGCGCCCTGTGGGGCGTTGAAGCTGAACAGTCGCGGCTCGATCTCCGCGATGGTGAAACCGCTGACGGGACAGGCGAATTTCTGGCTGAAGGTGATGCGACCCTCGGGCGCGTATTCGCCGGCCTTGCGCTTCTTCTCGTCGACCGCGGGTGCGTCCGCCGGGTCGACATAAGCGAGGCCATCCGCCAGCTTCAGCGCCTGTTCGAACGAGTCCGCCAACCGCGATTCAATGCCCTCGCGCACCACGATACGGTCGACGACAACCTCGATGTCGTGCTTCAGTTTCTTGTCGAGCGCAGGCGCGTCCTCGATGTCGTAGAACTGCCCGTCGATGCGGATGCGGGTGTAGCCCGCGGCCTGCCACTCGCCCAGTTCCTTGCGGTACTCGCCCTTGCGCCCGCGCACGACCGGGGCGAGCAGGAACGCGCGCGTCCCCTCCGCCATCGCCATGACGCGGTCGACCATCTGGCTGACCTGTTGCGCCGTGATCGGCAGGCCCGTCGTCGGCGAATAGGGAATGCCGACGCGCGCCCAGAGGAGCCGCATATAATCGTAGATCTCGGTGACGGTCGCGACGGTCGAGCGCGGGTTGCGGCTGGTGGTTTTTTGTTCGATCGAGATCGCGGGGGACAGCCCTTCGATATGGTCGACGTCGGGCTTCTGCATCAGCTCCAGGAACTGGCGCGCATAGGCCGACAGGCTCTCGACATAGCGCCGCTGCCCCTCGGCATAGATGGTGTCGAAGGCGAGCGAGGACTTGCCGCTGCCCGACAGGCCGGTGATCACGATCAACTTGTCGCGCGGCAGGTCGACCGACACGTCTTTCAGGTTATGTTCGCGCGCGCCACGGACGCTAATATGGGTCAGCATAAGTCCATTTGTTCCAGATTTGTTCGCATCGGGCAAGGGGTGGCGCAAGGGGCGCGGGAGATGGTGCTAAAGATGGCTCGCCCCGCCGTTTTCGCAAGGGGGCGGTGGAACCAAAACGCGCGTCAGGGCCTTAGCGTTTCATGAGAAACGCACTCCTTCTGATCCCGCTGGCGCTGGCCGCCTGCCAGAACCCCGCCGCGAAGAACGACACCGTCGCGAGCAAGCCCGAGGCGATGGGCACCAATGTCGTCGTGCCGCCGTCCGACGGGATGACGCCGCCCGAAAGCGAGACCGACGAGAACTGGCCGCCCGCGCCCGGCACGCCCGGCGGCCTGCCCGACGACCGCACGCCGGTTGCGGAGGGCAAGATCACGCCCGAAAGCCCGCAGGGCGCGGCACAGGTCGTGCAGCTTTACGGCGCGCTTCTGGAAAAACGCGATTTCGCCGCGGCCCACGCGCTGTGGGGCAACGGCGGCAAGTCGAGCGGGATGAGCGCCGACGCCTTCGCCAAGTCGTGGGACAAATATGCGAACATCCATCCGCTGGTCGGCGGACCCGGCAAGGCTGAAGGAGCGGCGGGGTCGAGTTACGTCACTGTGCCGCTGCAACTCTACGGCACGCTGAAGGATGGCGGAAAGCGATTCAACCTGATCGGCCCGGTAACTCTGCGCCGCGTCAACGACGTGCCGGGTGCGACGACCGACCAGAAATCGTGGCGGATCGAGAAGGCCGACCTGCAACCGCATATGTAATCGCGGTTGCCGCCCCGCGCCGTTCGTGAGAGCCTTCGCTTTCAACAGGGACGGAGTCGGATGATGGTTCGCGCGCTTGCCTGGTTGGCCGTCGTTTTCCTGATACCCGTTGCGGCGCTCGCGCAGTCCATGCGCCCCGGCACGCTGATTTCCGCCGAGCCGATGCCGAACGCGCCGGCGAATGCCAACGGCTGGCTGATCCGCTATGCCTCGACCAGCGACACCGGCCAGCCGATCGAAGTGACCGGCTTCGTCCTCGCACCGAAAGGGCCGCCGCCACCCGAGGGCCGCAAGGTAATGGCCTGGGCGCACGGTACCTGGGGCGTGGAGGACCAGTGCACGCCGTCGACCAGTCCGAATGTCTTCGCGAACACACCCTGGATGGCGGCGGCGATCGCGCGCGGATATGTGATCGCGGCAACCGATTATACCGGGCTTGGGACGCCGTTGCCCAATCCCTACCTCGTCGGCGCCAGCGTGGCCCATGACATGCTGGATTCGGTGCGCGCCGCGCGTGCCATCCGGGGCGCCGGTGCCGGCGATCGCTATGTCGTCTGGGGTGAATCGCAGGGCGGGCACGCCGCGCTGTTCGCGGGGGAATATGCGCGCAGCTACGCGCCCGAACTCAAGCTGGTCGGCGTGGCGGCGGCAGCGCCGCCGACCGACCTCGTCGCCAACCTGAACGGCGGCAAGGATCCGTCGATCCGCGCGTTCATGACGGCGTTCACGGCATACAGCTGGTCCGAACATTTCGGCGCGCCGCTCTCTACGCTCGGCACCAAGTCCACGGCCGGTATCATCACCCGGCTGGCGCGGAACAATTGTGTTTCGCTGGGCGGCAAGCCGAAAATCGGCATGGTGCTGGGCGTGCTGACGCTGCGGCGCGACCTGAAGAATGTCGATCTCGGGCGGTTGCAGCCCTGGGCGGGGATCGCCCGCAAGAACAGCGCGGGACAGCGCCCGGCTGGCGGCCCCTTGTTCATTGCACAGAACACGACCGATGTGATCGTCTCGCCCGCGGTCACGCACGACTATGTGAAGAAGATGTGCCGCCGCGGCGAACGCGTCCGCTACATCACCTTCGCCACGAAGGGCGGGCATCCGGCGAGCGCGACCGACAGCGCGACACAGACGTTCGACTGGATGGACGCCCGCTTTGCCGGGCGGCCCGCGCCCAGCGATTGCGCCAGGATCAAATAAGGAGACATCCGATGCGAAAGACAATGACAGTGACGGTACTGGCTCTGGTGGCGAGCGGCGCGACCGCCTCTACGCCACAGGCGTGGAACCAGATGAACCAGCGCGTGAACCGCGCGTGCATCGCCATGGCCGGCCTCGCGCGGCCGGAATTGCTCGCCAAGAAGATCAGCTTTTCCGACACGATCGGTACCGAGATCCGCATGATCCGCGGCGCCGACAAGCGCGGGCGGATGCAGCGGTTGCTGTGCGCCTATGATCGCAAGTCCGGGCGTGCGGAAGTGCAGGAAGCGGACGTTTGGACAGGGCCGGTGACGAAGCCGTAATCTAACGGCCAATCACCCCGGCCAGCCATTTTGCCGCCTCGTCGGGCGTCTTCTTTTCGCTCGCCCGATCGACCATGAAGTTCGCCTGGCGCATCCTGTCGACCGGCACCGCGCCGACCAGCGGCCGCAATGCCGCAACCAGTTTCGCATCGCGTGCCGCTTTCGGGCCGAGCAGCAGCAGCGCATCGTAACTGGGAATCGCCCCACGCGGGTCGGCCAGGACGACGAGTCCGTCCGCCGCGATGCGCCCGTCGCTGGAAAAGGCGGAGATGACATCGGCGTCGCCCGACTTCAGCGCATCGTACATGAAGGTCGGGTTGAACGTCCGCTGCCGCGCGAAGCGCAGGTCGTACGCCTTGCGGATGGTCGCCCATTCGGGCCGGTCGAGGAATTCGAGATCGGCGCCCATCGTCAGGTCGGGCGCGGCGCGGGACAGGTCGTCGATCGACGTGATTCCGCGCCGCTTCGCATCGTCGCCGCGCATCGCGAGCGCATAGGCATTCTCGAAACCGAGCGGCCCCAAGGTCGTCACACCGCGCGTCTTCAGCGTCCACGCGGTCACGCCCGCGACCATTTCGGCACGCGGCGGATTGTCGGTTCGCTTCATCTCGTTGGTCCAGAGCGTCCCGGCATAGTCGACATAGACATCGACCTCGCCGCTCGCGACCGCACCGAAAACGACTGCCGACCCGAGGTTCTCCTGGTAGCGGACGCGGTATCCCGCCGCGCCCAGCCGGTGCCCGATCAGGCGCGCGAGGATGTACTGCTCGGCAAAACTCTTTGCGCCGATGGTGACGGTTGTCCGCGTTTCGCGCGCTTGCGACACCAGCGCCGCGACCGGCCCCGCGACGAACAGCGCGAGGGCGGCGATCCACAGGATACGCGGTCCCCTTGAAATGCCACGCTCGGCCAGAGCCAGCAGCGCATCGGCGGTCAGCGCGAGCGCGGCGGCGGCGACGCAGCCCCAGATAACCAGCTCCCAGTTCTGTGTTTGCAATCCCGAGAAAATCACGTCGCCGAGGGACGGCTGGCCAACGGTGGTGGACAAGGTGGCCGCGCCGATCGTCCACACTGCTGCCGTACGGATGCCCGCCATGACGGTCGGCAGCGCGAGCGGCGCCTCGACGAAGCGCAGCTTCTGCCAGGCGGTCATGCCGACGCCATCGGCTGCTTCCAGCACATCGGCATCGAGTCCGCGGAAGGCGACGACGATGTTCCGCAGGATCGGCAGCAGCGCGTAAAGCGTGAGGGCGAGAAGCGCAGGCAGGAAGCCGAGCGGTGAAATGGGCGCACCGGTCAGCGTTCGGATGGCAAGGAGCAGCGGGTAGAAAAGGGCAAGCAATGCCAGCGACGGGATCGTCTGCACGAGGCTGGCGAATCCCAGCACCGCTTGCTCAACCCGGCGGTACCGCGCGGCGAACACGCCGAGCGGTAGGGCGAGGACAAGGCCGAGGACCAACGCGGCACTGGCGATCAGGATGTGCGACGCGATGAGCGGGAGAAGGCGGTCGATCACCGCGTCATCTCCGCCAACCGCTCGGCCTGTCCTTTCGGCACTTCGACCAGCGCCTGCGCCGCCTCCCCGCCTTCGCCGCGCAGCAGTTCGGCGGGCGTGCAGTCGGCGGCGATGCGCCCGTCCTTCAGCACGATGATGCGATCGGCCATCAGCAACGCCTCTGCCATGTCGTGCGTCACGAGGATGCTGGTCAGCCCCAGCCGGTCGTGCAGCGCGCGATAGGCGCGGCCCAGCGCGTCACGGGTGACGGGGTCGAGCGCACCGAACGGTTCGTCCAGCAGCATAAGCCCCGGCGCCGTCGCCAGTGCACGGGCAATACCGACGCGCTGCGCCTGGCCGCCCGACAACGTGGCAGGCATACGGTTCGTGAAATCGCGCGGCAGGCCGACGAGGTCGAGCAGTTCGGCGACCCGGGCCGCGGGGTCGCGCTCGCCCGCGATACGCAGGCCGATGGCGATGTTCGCGGCGCCGCTCATGTGCGGGAACAGGCCGGTGTTCTGGATGACATGGCCGATTCGCCGCCGCAGCAGATGGGCGGGACCATCCTGCACGTCTGCACCCCCGATTTCGATGCGTCCGGCATCGGGGGTCACCAGCCGGTTGATCGTGCGGATCAGCGTGGATTTTCCCGATCCCGACCCGCCGACCAGCGCGACGAACGCGCCCGCCGTAACGTCAAGCGAGACATCGTCGAGGGCGCGTGTGCCGCCATAAGCCTTGGTCACGCCGTTCAGCGTCACCGATGGCCCAGATTTCGACTTGTCTCCGCTCACAAGCTGCGGTGTGAAGCAGTGCAGGGGAGAAATAAAGCATGGACGACGGCACCACGCGCAAGGCGATCTTCATTACCGGCGGCGGATCGGGCATCGGGCGCGCGACGGCGCAGTTCTTTGCTGCGAAAGGCTGGCTGGTGGGCCTTGCCGACATCAATGCGATCGGGCTTGCCGAGACCGCAGCCTCGCTGCCGCACGGCACGAGCACGACGCATGTCATGGACGTGCGCGACCGCGGTGCCTGGGAAACCGCGCTCGCCGATTTCGCGAAGGTCAGCGGCGGGCGGATCGACGTGCTGTTCAACAATGCCGGGATCGGCACGGGCGGGCCGATCGAAGCGATGAGCGCGGCGGATATCGAACGGGTGCTCGACATCAATCTGAAGGGCGTGTTCTGGGGCGCGCAATGCGGCTTGCCCTACCTGCGCAAGACGCCCGGGTCGGCGCTGGTCAGCACGTCATCGGCAGCGGGGATCTACGCGAGCGCGGGCATGTCGGCCTATTCGGCGACGAAGTTCGGTGTGCGCGCGATGACGGAATCGCTGAACCGCGAATGGGCGGAGATCGGGGTGAAGGCGCGCACAATCATGCCGAGCTTCATCGACACGCCGCTGCTCGATGCGCCCGCGTCCGGTTCGAACCAGGCGATCCGCGAAGTCGTGCGTGCGGCGGGGCTGGAATTCACGCCGGTCGAACAGGCGGCGCAGGCGGTATGGGATGCGGCACATGGCAAGCGCGTGCATACGTTGGTCGGCAAGACCGCGCGCCGGCTGAAGTTTGCTACGCGCTGGGCGCCGTGGCTGTTGCCGAACCGGTTCAAGGGGGCGGACTAACGCCGCCCCGACATCCGCCGGTCGAGCCAGACCATGATATACCCGACCGCGATAAACCCCATTGCCATGGCGGCGGCGTTGACCAGCGTCTGCGGCCAGCCCAGGCGTTCGAGGTTCATGAACGGATAGGGATATGTCCCTTCCGTCTTCCCGCGCCAGATGCCGTAGATGAAATAGGCAAGCGGCAGGAGCGCCCATTTGGCGGGGTCATTCCAGTCCAGCTTCCCCTTTTTCGCGACCAGTAGCCAGTAAAGGCCGACAAGCAGGGGGCTGATGCTGTGGTTGATCAGGTCCGCCAGCTTCGCGCCGCCGCTGAGTTCGATCATGCCGCGCAGCAGTGTGTTGTAGACCACGCCGACCAGCAGCATCGCTATGGTGACACCGCCGAGATTGAACGGTGACGCGATGCGGCTCCAACCGAACGCCAGCGCAGTGAAGACGACTGCCATCAGGAAATTCGTGATGACGGTGAAATAGAGAAACATCACCCAAAGGGTCTTCGGTACGGAATGAAGCGTGCCGAAGCTTGCCTGGAACTGCAGGCCGAGGCCCACCCATGCGATCGCCGCGATGATCGCGGCAAGGACGCGGTCGATCTTCACGCGACCAGCGCGTCCATCGCCCGCGCCATGTCGACGTCGCGCTGCGACAGGCCGCCCGCGTCATGCGTGGTCAGCAACACGTCGACGCGGTTGTACACGTTCGACCATTCGGGATGGTGGTCAGCCTTTTCGGCGAGGATCGCGACGCGGGTCATGAAGCCGAATGCCTCGACGAAATCGGCGAAGACGAACTGCCGGGTCAGCCCGTCGCGGGCCTCGTCGAAATCCCATTCGTCCAGTTCGTCGAGGACTTCGGCGCGTTCGTCTTCGGTCAGTTGTTCGATCATCTTTGCGTGGCCCTTTTCGCTCGCCTATGCCTGACGCGATGACCATGAACAGTCAAACCGCGCCGAGCCTTGCCGATATCGAAACGCTGGCCCGCGCCGCGCTCGACCGCCTGCCCGCGCCGTTCGACGCGCATTTGGCTGGGGTGTTGCTGATCGTCGAGGATTTCGCCGAGGAGCGCATCCTCGACGGTATGGGTATCGAAAATCCGTTCGACCTGACGGGCCTCTATTCGGGACGGCACATCGGGCATGAGGCGCAGACCGGCGACATGCCGTCGACCATCCACCTCTATCGCCGCCCAATCCTCGACGAATGGTGCGAAAGCGGGGAGGCGCTGGATCATCTCGTGGCCCACGTCGTGGTGCATGAGGTTGGCCATCATTTCGGGCTGAGCGACGATGCGATGCACGCGCTCGAGGATGCGGTGGCTTGAACCTCTCCTTCACGTCGGTCGGGTGCGAGCGTGGCGGGCGAACTATATTCTCCGATGTGTCGTTTACGCTGAATGCCGGTGATGCGCTGGTCGTCAGCGGCCCCAATGGCGTCGGCAAGTCGTCGATGCTCCGCGTCGCAGCGGGATTGCTGCGCGCAGCATCGGGGGTGGTGACGCGCAATGGCGATGTCGCGCTGGCCGATGAGCATCCGGCGCTCGACGCTGCATTGCCGCTGGCCGACGCGCTCGGCTTCTGGGCGGCGATCGACGGAGCCGACGTCAATGCTGCACTCGAAAGCGTTGACATGGCGAATCTGGCCCAGGTGCCGGTGCGCATGCTGTCGACCGGTCAGCGCCGCCGCGCGACGCTTGCGCGGACGCTGGCGAGCGGTGCGGACATCTGGCTGCTCGACGAACCGGCGAACGGCCTCGACGTGACCGGCGTCGCGATGCTCGAGGGGCTGATCGCGACGCATCGCCTGCGCGGTGGTATCGCTGTCGTCACGACGCACCAGCCGCTGTCCATCGCGGATGCGCAAACGCTGGTGTTGGGATGAGTCTCTTCGTTCGCCTCGTCCGGCGCGATTTGCTGCGCAGCATTGCGGGCGGCGGACTCGTCCTGCCGGTGGCATTCTTCCTGCTCGTCGCGACGCTTTATCCGTTTGCAGTCGGTCCCGATGCAGGGCTGTTGGGGCGCACGGGTGGCGGCATGCTCTGGGTGGCGGCACTGCTTGCGGCGTTGCTCCCGGTCGACCGTCTGGTGACGCCCGATGCCGAAAGCGGCGTGTTCGACCAGCTTGCGGTGCGCGGCATCGCTGAGGAAGCGGTGATCGGTGCGAAGCTCGTCGCGCACTGGATCGGTTTCGCCCTTCCCCTGCTGGTCGCGGTCATCCCCGCATCCGCCCTGCTGCGGCTCGACATGGATATCCTGGCCAGACTCGAGATCGGCCTGCTGCTCGGCACGCCGGGCCTTGCCGCGCTCGGTGTGCTGGTCGCCAGCCTGACCACCGGCCTGAAAGGCGCCTCGGCCTTGGCGGGGTTGCTTATGCTGCCGCTCGCTATTCCCGTGCTGATCTTCGGTGCGGGGTCACTCGCTCCTGTGGATGGCGGGGCGCTGAAACTGCTGGCCGCCGCCTCGCTCCTGCTCGTCGCAATCACGCCGTTCGCTGGTGGTGCCGCCATAAGGGCGGGTCGCGAATGAAACTCGTGCCGGACAAGCTGCGTCCGATCATGCGCGATGCGAAAGTGCTGTGGATCGCCGCCCGCGACCCACGCACGCCGCGCTCGGCAAAGGTGATCATGGGTCTGGTCGCCGCCTATGCACTCAGCCCCATCGATATCATTCCGGATTTCGTGCCGCTGATCGGTTGGCTCGACGATTTCATCGTCGTCCCCTTCGGCATCCGCCGCGCGATGAAATTGATCCCGAAAGACCTGCTGGAGGAGTTCCGCGCCCGGGCGGAAAACGATCCGTCAGTCCCGGACCCAGCGCGCCCAGATCGCGGTCGGAAGGGCTAGGCCGCGAGCCTCTTCACGTACGCCCAGTTCACCGCATTCGACACGGCCGGGCAGGTCCGCGAAGGCCTGCTCGAGTAACGCTCCGATCGCAAGCGCGGACAGGCGGATCGCATAGACGGTCAGGAAAACGAATGCCGATTTCTCGTCGACCAGTGCGCGGACGTTGGCGATCAGCGGCGCGAGGTCGCGCTCCAGCTGCCACACCTCCCCCTCCGGCCCGCGTCCGTATTTCGGCGGGTCGAGGATGATGCCGTCGTACCGCTTGCCGCGCCGCACTTCGCGTGCGGTGAACTTGGCGGCGTCGTCGATGATCCAGCGGATCGGCTTGTCGGAAAGTCCCGCAAGCGCCGCGTTGGCCTTTGCCGCCTCAACCGATTTCTTCGATGCGTCGACATGGGTGACTGCCGCACCCTTTGACGCCAATGCCAGACTCCCTACGCCGGTATAGCCGAACAGGTTGAGGCAGGCGGGGGTGTCATGCCCGGCGAGCCGTTCGCGCGCCCAGCTCCACACCGGCATCATGTCGGGGAAGAAGCCCAGGTGCCGGAACGGCGTCGTCTGCGCGGTGAACTTCAAGTCGTCCCAGCCGAGCGGCCATCCCTCGCGCGGTACCGCCTTCGCGAAGTTCCAGCGCCCGCCGCCATCCTCGTCCGCGCCCGGCACGAATTCTCCGTCCGCGCTCCAGTCTTCGGTCGCGGGTGCCCACATCGCCTGCGGCTCGGGACGGATGAAGCGGTAGCGGCCATAACGCTCGATCTTGCGGCCGTGGCCGCTGTCGATCAGGCCGTAATCGGCCCACGGTTCGCCGATGAGGGTGTGGAGGGTCAAGCAGACCGCTCGAACACATACCCCCGTACCGCCTCGAGCGTCGCGGGAAGCGTGTCGTAGCGTTCCTGCCGGTCGAACAGGCCGGACACACGCGGCGGCAGCCCTGGGCGGTGGCCGGTCGCGCGTTCGACCGCGTCGCGGAACTTGGCAGGATGCGCCGTTGCCAGCGTGACGACGGGGATGTCACCCTCCGCAACTTCGCGTGCCGCGGCGAGGCCGATCGCCGTATGCGGGTCGATGATCTGCGCCGCGCTCTGGCTGGCCCAGCGCATTGCCGTCGCCATACCGTCGGCGTCGATCCGCGCGCTGGTGAACAGGTCGCGGGCGGATGTCAGCATGTCGGTGGGGATCGACAGTTTCTTGGTGCTTTCGAATTCGCCCATCATGCCCGCCAGCGCCACGCCATCGCGCCCCGACAGGTTGAACAGCAGGCGTTCGAAATTCGATGAGACCTGAATGTCCATCGATGGTGCCGCGGTCGGCTCGACGATGCCGCAGCTGTAATCACCCGCCGACAGCGCCCGGTGCAGGATGTCGTTGACGTTGGTCGCGACGATCAGTTTCGCAACGGGAAGGCCCATGCGCGACGCGACATATCCTGCGAACACGTCGCCGAAATTGCCGGTGGGGACCGAGAAGGCGACCGGACGTTCCGGCGCGCCTAGGCGGACGGCGGCGTAGAAATAATAGACCACCTGCGCCATCAGACGCGCCCAGTTGATCGAATTGACCGCGCTCAGGTTCAGCCGCGACCGCGCCTCGCTGTCGGCGAACATCGCTTTCACGATCGCCTGCGCGTTGTCGAAATCGCCCTCGATCGCGATGTTGTGGATGTTGGGCGCCAGCACCGTCGTCATCTGCCGCCGCTGCACTTCGCTGACGCGCCCGGCGGGGTGGAGCATGAAGACCTCCACCTTGTCACGGCCCGCCAGCGCGTCGATCGCGGCGGAACCGGTATCGCCCGACGTCGCGCCGACCACGGTCAGTTGCGTATCGCGCTGCGACAGGAACCGTTCGAACAACAGGCCTAGCAGCTGCAGTGCCACGTCCTTGAACGCCAGCGTCGGCCCGTGGAACAGTTCGAGCAGCCAGTGCCGGTGATCGAGCTGCACCAGCGGCGTCACCGCCGCATGGTCGAACCGGGCATAGGCCTCGGTACACAGCGCCCGCAGCGCATCATCGTCCAGTGCACCAGCGACAAAGGGGCGCATCACCGCGACGGCGGTCTCGACATAGGATTTGTCGGCAAGGCCCGCGATCTCTTCGCGGCTCAGCACCGGCCATTCGCGCGGCACGTACAGCCCGCCATCGCTTGCAAGCCCCGCAAGCGTGACATCTTCGAACCCGAGCGTGGGCGCGTTCCCCCTGGTGCTGACGTATTCCATCATCTGCGCGCGTAGCGGACGCGTCATTGCACTGCAACAAAACGAGTCTTGTCGAGGCGCTAAGGCGTCTTTCGCACGGGCACCGGCACGTTGCAGATATCGGCTCCCCCCGCAGGCACGTTGAAGAACGCGTCGCGGCGATTGGCCCGGGCATCGGCATAGGCCGCGAAAGTCGCGCTTTCCGTGGACAGATACTGGAACTTCGGCTGTTCCGCGGCGGGTAACTCGCTCGCGAGACGGATCGACGTGATGCCGACGCGCTGTCCGGGCCTTTCATAGAATCCCAGCGGCCCCGTGCCGCGCGGCAGGCTCGACAGGTTTTCGATTCCCGAAATCACCCGCCCGACAAGCGCGATATTGCGGTCGAGATGGCGCGGCGCATGGCCGATGACGGTATAGAGTTCGGCGCCGCTGCCCGTGTCCGGCGACAGGTTACGCCCTACGCCGACCATGCCGTAGCAGTGGACGGGCCACCAGCTGCCGCCGCTCATATGCATTATTGGAGGCTCGATCCCAACGGGGAAACTTCTGACAAAGCCGGTCGAGTGAGCATATGCATCTCGACCTTTCAAAGGAACAGGACGAGGCACTCTGCCTTCGTCCGATATCGCATATTCGCTCTCCGGCACCGTCACCAACCCGTCCGGCAGCTTCTTCGCCTTCGCTTTGTCCTCGGCGTCCGGATCGCCCCATTGCGCGACATAATTGTCCTGCACGCGGGTGACTGCCGTTCCATCCCACCAGTGCGCGGCGGCGAGCTTGCGGATGTTGCCGACCCACCCTTGCGAAAACGGCGGCGGCATTAGCTGGATGATCACGCGGCGTTTGTTGCCATCGCGGTCGGGGACCAGGTCCATGACCAGCATGTCCGACGCGGCGATCTCGACCCAGTCGGCCGCTGGCGCCTTCGCCACGATCTCGCTGGGCGCGAGCACCGCCTTCGGCGGCGGCGCGGCGCCGGCCGCCAGAAAGGCGACCGGCATGTACAAGAGTGCGCGAAAGTTGACACCCGGTTCACACCTGAAACGCCCTGCCGACATATTCGCCCTCCCGCGGCGCGCGCGCCCGCACGCCAGTCCATGCGCAAAGCTAAGCCGGGAATGTGGCTGTAGGACAGCGAAAACTTGCGCACCCGCCCGCGCCGCTTTAGGCGGCACGCGTTCCAGAGCATGCGGAGCGGTGGCCGAGTGGTCGAAGGCGCTCGCCTGGAAAGTGAGTATACGGCAAAACCGTATCGAGGGTTCGAATCCCTCCCGCTCCGCCACCTAGTCCACCCCTTCCGACCGTTTTCCCTGTAGCCGTTAGAAACTGGCGCAGTTGCGCGGGGATTTCGCCTGACCACTGTACCCAGAGAATTCTCCTACCCCACAATCCGTCCACATTTCCGCGCCGTTTCTCTGGCGTGTTTCCGGTGGTACCCTTTGCCCAATTCGCTGTTTCGCCGATCGAATCTTCATGCCGGCGGAGGCTTTCACGCTGCGTGCCGCTGCACAAAAACGGCATAAATCTGTGTCTTTTGGGTTGGAAGCGGGGTCCGGTCGACCAACCCCTGAACCCACCGACTGCGCCGATAACAGCGAATTCTCCGATCAATTATCAGCGAACCCACACCAGTTTATCAGTCGACACGCCACGACCGATCAGTGGGAACGACCGCCCAAGTCGTCCGTATCGATCGGTCGCGCCTGCACAAAAACCACGTCGATTTCGTCGGTTGTATCAACTTCGCGCTTGCCAGCGCGCACCACATTCCCATCTTTAGGTGCATCGGTCGACGAATCGGGCGCTGCCCTTCGTCGACGACGGACCGGTCGCCGGCGATTGCGCGTCATATGCGCAGGACCCTTGCGACACCAACTCCGGCGCGCCGCGCCACCACTGCCAAGGAAGGCATCATGACATTTTGTATTTCACGCCGACGGCGTGGGGTCGTGTCCTGACGCCTTCACAAGGCCCAGGCACGTGCACCGCTCCTTCGGCACCATCGAAGGAGCACGAGAATGATCACGTTCAACGCGAGGGGTATAAAGGCGCCGCTGATTGCCAAGACCAAGGGGCTGCGTGACGCGGCTGCGTCGGCCACGAAGATGTCGTCAGTGGCGGCAGGCAACATGCCGAACGATTTGCTGCCCGATCTGTCGATCGAGCCCCGCGCGATCGACAGCCTGCGTCCTGCGACGCGACAGACGCGCAAGATGACCGCGCAGCAGATCGAGCGCGTCATAACGAGTATTCAGCGGTTCGGCTTTGTCGGCGCAATCCTGGTAAAGCACGACCAGATCGTGGACGGTCACGTGCGGCTCGAAGCGATGAAGGCGCTGGGGCCGACCGAGATCCCGTGCATCGAAGTCAGCCATCTGTCGGCCGAGGAGGTCAGGCTGCTGTCGATCAGCATGAACGTGATCCAGGAGAAGGGCAGCTGGGACCTGGAGCCGCTCCGGATCGAACTGATCGAGTTGAAGGATGCCGGGTTTGACCTCGAGATCACCGGTCTGACCATGCCCGAGATCGATCTGGTGTTGCTCGATCCCGATGCGGCATCGGCCGCCGATACACTGGATGCGGTGCCGGATGTGGCGCCGGTAGTGGTGTCGCGCCTCGGCGACCAATGGGCGCTGGGCGACCATCGCCTGATCTGTGGCGATGCCTGCGACCCGCATGTTTATGCAGCGCTGCTCGGGTCTGACCGCGTCGCCACTGTGTTCAGCGATCCGCCGTACAATTGCAAGATCGAGGGCAATGTCAGCGGTCTCGGCAAGGTCGTGCATGGCGAGTTTGCGATGGCCAGCGGCGAGATGACGGACGCGGAGTTCGGCACGTTCCTGACCGATTATCTCGCGTGCTGCCGTGACGTCTGCGTCGATCGCGCGGTGATCTTTGCGTGCATGAACTGGCGCGAATATCCCCGCCTCGAGACAGCCGGCCGCGCCGCCGAACTGAAGCAGCTGTCGATGGTCGTGTGGGACAAGGGAGCAGGCGGCATGGGTTCGCCGTACCGCTCATGCCATGAAATCGTCGGCGTCTTCTGCACTGGCGACACGCCGGCCGTAAACAACGTGCAGCTAGGCAAACATGGTCGGGACCGCACCAATGTCTGGCATTATCCGGGGGCCAACAAGCCGGGATCGTCTGCCGCCAAGGCGCTGAAGGACCATCCGACGCCAAAGCCGGTTGAGCTGGTCGTCAATGCGATCCTCGACTTCACGTCGATCGGCGACATCGTCCTCGATCCATTCATGGGATCGGGCACGACCATCGTCGCGTGCATGGAAGCGCACCGGATTGCGCGGGGTATCGAACTCGATCCGAAGTACGTCGATGTCGCATTGCGCCGGTTCATGGCCTTGTCCGACACCCAACCGCGCCTGATCGAGACGGACGAAAGCTTCGATGAGGTGGCGAAACGGCGGGCGCTCGAGACGACCGCCGCCACCGAAAACCACGACTGATCATATTGCTGGGGGGCAACGAACATGACTGACGATCAAACACCAGAACCGAAAACGCCGCGACACCCTGATCTGCCGGACGGGTTGCGAGCGCCTTCTGCTTTTGAAGAAAGGCCACCGTCCGACAGGGACGCCGCGGATGACCCATTCTTCAGTGGGATGCTTGGTTCCGTAGACCGTGTTCCGGAGGATCCTGTGCTCGATAATTGGGGAAGAACTGAGCGGGAGCGAGACTCGATAAGGCCGAAAAGCGCTGATGCGTATGACGTGGGATACGGAAAGCCGCCCAGGACGCATCAGTTCCGGCCGGGGCAATCAGGCAATCCGCACGGACGGCCGAAGCGGCAGCGCGGGCCGGTCCTGCCAGCGTCCCTGAATGACGCCATCGTCCGAGAGCTCAGCCGGAAACACACCATCACGGTTGCCGGAAAGAAGAAAAAGCTGTCGATGGACAAGGTTATCGCCAAGCGAGTGGTGAGCTCCCTGGCAACCTGCGATCCAAAACTGCTGCCCGGCTGGCTGAGCGCGCTCCAGCGTGCCGGCTTCCCATTGGCAGTCGATGAAATGCGCGAACGCGAGGAAGAAAAGATGCGGATCGAGTATGAAGCCAGGGTCGAGGTTTTCGAAAAGCTCGAGCTCTATCTCGAAGAGCATTCCATCATCGAACCC
This sequence comes from Pseudomonadota bacterium, assembly GCA_040388515.1. Taxonomy (GTDB): domain Bacteria; phylum Pseudomonadota; class Alphaproteobacteria; order Sphingomonadales; family Sphingomonadaceae; genus Sphingomonas_O. The sequence goes on from JAZKBQ010000011.1 coordinate 163,746, forward strand.
TATGAGGGCCACGCTGACGACATCGCAAGAGCCAGGCAAGCGGCCACGGACGAGCGCGCGAAAGGACCGAGAAAGCCACGCTATTGAACGGCAGGCGGCAATAATCAGTGCCCAATTGCTATCTTCGGTCGACGTTGACGCTGACGAAAGGTTGATCAGGCGCTGTGCTGTGCCTCATGCATTACGGACCATACGTCGAGATAGGCATCGTGCCGCGCGCGCTGATCGGGGGCGATCGAGCTTTTGAAGTTGTCATAGTCGATCGCTCGAGCCGCGTGGTCGAGCGCCACCAAGAACTCCTCGCGTCGGACAACCGTCCGGAAGCGGTAATCCGCATCGGGTGTCTCGACGATGTCCGGCACTGCGACCACTCGGGCGAGGAACGCTTCGAGATCGCCTTTCAGCCGCGCGCGGAGCATCAAGCGGCTGGGGTCATCGCGATCCGCGACTGCTGACACGAACGCCGTGTTCGTAAACACCCACATCAGCTGTCTGCCGTAGCGGTCTGTTGCTTCAACCACTCGGAGAGAAAATAGTCCGGCGTGGAGAGTTCGCGCTGCAGGTTGATGACGCGCTGGTGCAGGTTGGGTTTGTACAATGACAACCAGGCCATGGTGAGCGGTTCGATTGCGACCGCGCGGTCGCTGTCGGGAACCGCGGCGAGCAAATAGGTCGGCTCGCGTTTCAGGGTCTGCAGTGTGTAGGTCATGCCCTGCACACCTTCGGCATAGCCGAGGTTAAAAAACTCGAGTTCGAACTGGCGCTTGCCGAGGGGACGCAGGTCGATCACCTGGATCGGCGAATGATAGGCCTGGTCGGTGTAGCCCGGCCACATCGTCCAGCCATACCACTGGCCGCGCTCGAGGGTGAGTTTCTCCGGCATCAGTCAGTCCCTCTAGCGTTTGCCTCGAGGCTGGCGATCGTTTTCTGGAGGATCTCTTCCCAGGCGTCGGCATGCGCGAGCAGCATCTTTACCGTTGGGGCCGCCTTGCCATCGATGGTGAGGTGACTGCCGATGTCCGCCACCCGTCCGCCGATCAGCGCGGCGACGTCATCAGCGTAGGTCGCGGCAGTGGCACGGTCGGTGGTCGTCTCGAGATCGTGCGACCAGTATTTGCCGGTCTTGTCGATGTAGCCAAAGCTGATCGGCTTCACCCGGCTCGGCAGGTCGGCACGGATGATCAGCGACTTCTTGATGTCGGCATAAATCCCGTAGGGTTTCAGCCGTTCAACAAAGTCCTGCAGCTTCAGGGGCAGGGCAGGGTCGGTCTTGGCCAACTCTGTAAAGTAATCCTGGTCGGTGATGTTCTGCGGCTGGGCAGACACCGCCTTGCTCTCGCTGACCTGGATATCGCCATCGACGAAGCGGACGATGCCGCGTTCGATCATCACCGTTTGCGCCAGCACATCGGGCACGATCAGCGTCGCGCCACTCACGGTATCGCGCCACGCCGATAGTGCCACCAGCGCGAGCGTGAAGTGCGCACCGGCATGCCCCTGCACCAGCGATGCCAGCGCTTCGGCTTCTTCGCGAATGCCATCGCCCACGATCAACGCAAGAATGCGACCCCGCTTCAGGTTACGCGAGAGCGCGTCGCGGAACGCGGCTTCTCCCAGGGCATCCGGTCGGTCGCCGACCATCGCATAGAGAGAACCCGGCGACCCCGGATCGCGCTGTCCTTTGAGGACAGCCGCCTCGAACTGCTCGTAGCTCATGCGCATGACCGCAGCCACATAGTCGAGCGTCTGCATAACCACTTTGCGCCGGGCCTCCGGGTTCGCCCAGAGTTTGGTCTCGACCAGCACGATATCGGCAGACGGGGTGAGGTAGAGATTATCAATCGCGCCCACCGAACACGGGATCTCGCGGGCGACACTGATCAGGTCGCCGAATCCGGGTTCGATGTGATGGACTGGCAGCAGCGCCGGGAACCGGTGGATCTGCTTTTGCAGCCAGTCCTCGCTGTTGGTGCCTTTGCCAAGCACGAGCTTCTCGAGCAGGCGGTTTTCGCCGTCCTTGCCGGCGATCATGGGGGGTGATGCGGATCGTTTCATGAGCGCGACGATTGCTTGGGTGCGGAGACAAGTCGAGTGAAATGTCACTGATCGGATGCAGAATCTTCGAGCCCGGCAAAGCTGCATATGGACTTCACGCGTGAGGCGCGCCTTGCTCGCGCGCATGGACTGTCGCGACCAGATTACTGCCTTGCTGACCCAGATGGGCACGCGGATGGAGGATCTGAGTGCGGACTGCATCTGCGCACGGGGCATCGACGAAGCGGAGCTTGATCAGTTGGTCGAGCGCTGCGGTCGCACCATCGACGAGCTGGACGAACTGTTGAACCGCGTGCGGGCCGCGCGTGACAAGCTTAAGCGTTAAAGCAGCAGGTCGGAGGCGGTCACGCCGAGCGCCTTCGCAATCGTCTCCACAACCGTGATGGTCGGATTGCGGGCGCCGCGCTCGATGTCACTGATGTAGGTCCGGTGGATCCCCGCATCATCCGCAAACGCTTCCTGGCTCAGCTTCTTTGCCTTGCGCAGTTTACGCAAATTACTGCCGAGGCGCTGTCGAACATCCACGCCCACGCATCAGCGCGAATGTCGCCGATCGATCTACAGACGATCAGTGACAAACGTGCAATCAATTGCAACGTGGGGACGGGCGGTGATGGCAACACTCGTTTGCGCCTCCTCCGCTTGCGCAATCAGGCGTGTCCAGTCCGCACACTCTTCACCTAGCCGAACTTGCCACAATATCTTCAGAACGAGACTAATCCATTAGTTGACGTTTAGAGGGTGATATTCAGTGTCCCCAAATGGTCACGGGGCGACCATTAAATAGGGGATGAGTTTTGAAAGTGTATTCAAGCGCGTTGTTCGGCGCATGGGCAGTCGTGCCTGCGGTCGCTCTCGCACAGATTACAGCGGTTCCAGCCGCGGCGCCTGTGCAAGCCGTCGTTGTTGGCGGCCCGGTGCAGAACATTTTGCGCACAGGGACCGACGTCAGCCTGAAACTCAAGGAGCCGTTGACGACTGAAGGAAAGAAGCTTCGTGTGGGATATAGATTCCAGATGGAGGTTGCCGAGCCGGTGATGCTGGACGGCCAGGTCGTCGTTCCCGTTGGTAGCCCGGCTCTGGGTGAAATAACGGAAGTACGAAACAAAGGGATGTGGGGTAAATCTGGCCATCTCACGGCGAGCGTTCTCTATCTCACGGCCAACGGTCGCCAGATTCGTCTCAACGGGACGTTCGATGACAAGGGCGTGACTGGCACAGGTGCCGTTGTAGGTGCTGTTCTGCTGGTCCCAGTCGTAGGGTTTTTCACCACGGGCACGAGTGCTCGCATTCCATCAGGCGCGCCAGTTAAGGCGTTCATTGGAGAAGACGTACCTCTGACTTTCGTGACCACGCCAGCGGCACCGATGGCAGTCCCCTCCGTGGCCTCATTGCCTGCATCATCCGCGACGCCTTCAAGCGCCGCTAAGCCGATCAGCGCTCCCGCTCCCATCGCATCGCCAGGAACAACGACAGCGAAATAGGACGCGAGGGGTGCGGTCGGTGTCGCACCCCCAAGGTCGTGAAAATTCGAGCGAGCTACCGGCGCAAAAAATTCGAATATTGTCGGCTTTGCGCCCCCATTGCGGACATTCTGACGGTCGACATCGACGCCTGAAAGCTGTCGTTTATGCGCTCGAGTCCTCGAGCCATTAGAGCCACGACTGGCATAACGAGTGTGCGGGTATTCGGTGAACGGCACGGCGATTAAGCGATCATTGCAGATAAAGTGGATTGGCTCTCGATCTGCGCACCATGCGCCGCGGTGATGCTGTCCAGCAAACCTGACAATCCTACTCCGCGCGTTCTTTAAGACCGGATTGTCCAAAACGTCCTATCGGGTTGATCCTGCTTCAATCTATCGCCCATCCAACAGGCGCATCGCACGCTGACAGGCTAAAACGCGAGGCTGAATTTGATGACGGGCGCCTCGCGCTGTTCACGTTCGATCATCAGCCCTGGCGGTGCTGTGCTGAGGGGACAATGGGGAATCATTCGATGAAAAAATCTTGCAAATTTGCTGCAGCTTTAGCGATCTGCGCTTTGGCGATGCCGGGATTTCAGTCTCACGCATGGGCTTCCGAAAACGAGCTCAAAATATCCTCTGCGGAGGTGATAAAGGGAACTCAAACGGTCACTATCGGCGCTTTCAATGTCGGGTTCATTTTTCAGTCGATCGACAATACTAAAGCGACAGGCGGAATGATTGGCGCATTTGGCGGTGCGACCCGCGCAAAGAGCGAGCTGGTCGGTGTTACACCCGCGATGATGCAGGCAGTTACTGACGCTGCTTATGCCGATTTCAAAGCTCAGCTGGAGGCCAAAGGCTTTACCGTTGTCGACCCCGCAGTGATGTTCGCGAGCTCTGGTTTTGCCAAGGTGAAGCAGATGCCTGCGCCCTATGAAGCAAATGTCCAGCTGGACAAAAAGAGCAACGGAAAGTCTGTCTATTATAAGCCGTCTGTATTACCGGGCATCGTTCTGCTTCCAGGTGATATCACCTCGAGTGGAATGAGTGGCATCGGCGCCGCAATGTCGGCCGGCACTAATCAATATGCCATTAGCCAGTATGCCAAGGGCGCCGGTCAGTCGGTAATAAACGTCGTCTACCTGATCGATTTCTCGGACGCGAAGCGGCCGGGCGCGTTTAGCTTTGGCGGCGGCATCACAGTCACTTCTGGCATGTCGGTGGTCGACGACTACTCTAAGCTTAACCTCCTGGCACCGAGCGGCAAGATGGCGACGATTACCCTGAAGCAGCCAGTCGCAGTCGAAGGCGATTTCGCAGCCATGCAGGATGCGACCAAAGACGGCGGCATGCAGAAGGCCGCCAATATCGCGGGCGGCTTGCTGGCAGCTGGCGGATTCGGGGGAATGAAGTTCGGTAAGAGCAAGACCTTCACATTCACCGCGAAACCGGGCGTTTATGAGCAAGGTGCGATCAAGGCCGCGACGCTTGCAAATTCACGGTTCGTCGAACAGCTGACAACCCTTCGATAGCGCTCCGGTGCGAGCCGCCGGGTAGGCGCTCGGTCCGACGGCGGCCGCACGTAGTCTTTAATTTACTGCGCTTCCCACGGGCTCGGTGCTCCCGATTTCAGGCGTCCCAGTTCCTCCAATCGGCGCGCCTGACGCACCTCCAGAGCGAGGGTTAGAATCGGCTGCGGTTTCACTGCGAATTGAGCAGGCGTCTGATCCATAAACTTTTGGAACTCGCGGATGAGATGACTTTGATCAAAGTATCGCTGCATCAGAATTTCACTCTCAGCGTCGTCCGCGACCCAGCGCAAATGACTCGCCATGTCGAGGACGCGTGCACGCCGCAGCACGCGTTTTGGGCTGGTCCCAAAATCACGCTTTATCAGGCGTTGGAGCCGACGCTGGTCGATCGAATTTTCTTGTGCAAAGCGGGATATGACCAACGTCGGGTCGTGAAACGCGGCTCTGTCGAAAGAACTCGTAATTGGATCTGGCTGTCGTTCCGATCGCTCACGAATGAATACGCGTAGTCGGGTCTCCAACAAAGCCAGCGCAGCTGGTCCACTCAAATCTGGCGCTGATGACAAATCGTCGAAATCGAGGCCGTCTGCTACTTGATGGATCGGCACGATCCGATCCACCATTGTCTCGGCGTCGATTCCAAACAGCGCGTGGCACGCGCCTGGCCGAAAACCGAAGCCAATCGTTCGGAATGATCCGCGCACGCTGACAGGCATCCGACGTGACTGCGGGCCGAAGAAAAGAGATCCGCCGTCGTGCTGCACTACCCCGTCGGACGTTTCAGCGCTCCATTCTCCTTGGAGAAGAACACGGACGTAGCACGTGTCATTAAATAGACCGCAATCGATGACGTGATCGTCGGGAGTCGCAACTTCTGTCATAAACAGTCGCGAAACCCATGGCGCAAGATCAACGGCGGGTGCGCGGCTGAGCGGTAGCGGCTGTCCATCGCTGGAAGCGCCGCTCACTGGCTTCGCTTTGGGATCTTTTCCGGGTTGCAACGTTGATATCACTCGAGTGATGGATGTTCGCTCTGTAAGCCGGTGATCTTAAATTTCATCCCACCGCTAACGTATCAATGTCTGGGCCGCTTTGCGCCCCCATTGCAGTCGCTCCCCTCGAGCCTGATTTTGACCAAAAGCTGCCGAAGCGCGGCCGGTTTCCCGACCGCGCTCCTGCTGGGTTGCTGCCTTCAGCTTTCGATGAATGCCAGCAAGTCGGCATTGATCACGTCGCCGTTGGTCGTCGGCATGCCGTGCGGATAGCCGGGATAGGAGATGAGTTTCGCGCCAGCGACGATCTGCGCAGACATCTTGCCCGTCGTCGCAAAGGGAACGACCTGGTCGTCTTCGCCGTGCAGAACCAGCGTCGGCACCGAGATGGCTTTGAGATCATCGGTGAAATCGGTCTCGGAAAATGCGGCGACGCCGAGGTAATGGGCAAGCGCGCCACCGGTCAGGCCCTGGCGCAGCCAGTTGAGGCGAACTGCCTCCTTCACTTCGGCACCGTCGCGGTTGTAACCGAAGAAGGGCAGGGTGAAGTCGTAGTAGAACTGTGCCCGATTGGTCGCGGTCTGTTCGCGGACCATGTCGTAGACGTCCATAGGGACGCCATCGGGGTTGCCGGCCGTCTTGACCATGATCGGTGCGACGGCGCTGATCAGCACGGCTTTCGAGACGCGGCCCGGCTTGGCGCGAGCGACATAACGGGCGACTTCGCCGCCACCGGTCGAGTGGCCGATATGGATCGCATTCTGAAGGTCAAGTGCGTCGGTCAGTGCGATGACGTCGGCGACATAGGTTTTCATGTCATGACCGGTCGCCGACTGGCTCGAGCGTCCATGGCCGCGACGGTCATGGGCGATGACGCGGTAGCCCTTTTCAACGAAGAACATCATCTGGCCGTCCCAGTCGTCCGAGCTCAGGGGCCAGCCATGATGGAACATGATAACCTGGGCGTCGCGGTTTCCCCAGTCCTTGTAGAAGATTTCGGTGCCGTCGGTGGTGGTGATCGTGCTCATCGTCTCGCTCCCATGCATCCGAGGCGAACTGCTTCGGTGGAGACAAAGTGCCGCGCGATCAGCATTGACGAAATAGAAATGATGGCATCTAATCATTTCCGAAAATGACACGACGCCTTCCCGATCTCGAAGCTTGGGCGATCTTCGCCAAGGTCGCCGAACGCGGCTCGTTCGCTGACGCCGCGCGCGAACTCGGCCTATCCAATCCAACGGTGTCCAAGGCGATATCGCGTCTGGAAGCGCGGCTGGGGTTGGCGCTGCTGTCGCGAACTTCGCGACGGCTTTCGCTGACCGAGAGCGGGCGCGCTTCGCTCGAGCGTGCGACGCGCATCCTGCGCGAGGGTGAAGCCGCCGAAGATGAAGCGGCCGAGCAGCTCGATATTCCACGCGGGCGCGTCCGGATCAGCGCACCGCTTTCATTCGGGATAAGCTATTTGGCCTCGGCTCTGCCGGGCTTTCTGGCAGCTTATCCTGATGTCACGCTCGATCTTTCGCTCAGCGACCGTCAGGTGGATCTCATCGCCGACGGATTCGATCTCGCGATCCGCATCGCACGGCTCGAGGATTCATCGCTGCTCGCACGGCGCCTCTGCACGGTCCGGTTGCTGCTGGTCGGATCGCCCGCCTATCTCGACGCACGAGGCAGGCCGCTTCACCCTCAGCAGCTTCTCGACCATCATGTTCTCGCCTATACCGGAGGGGCAAATCCGGGTGCCTGGCGTTTCGTGCACGCGCTGTTCGGCGAGGATGTCGTGCAGCCGAACGTGCGCGTCTGGGCTGACAATGCCGATGTCCTGAATCCCGCGCTTTTGGCCGGACAAGGTCTCGCTATTCAGCCTGAATTTCTGGTCTGGAAGGAGCTTCGCGACGGCGCGCTGGAGATCGTTATGCCCGATTGGGAATGCCCTTCACTCGGGCTACACCTGATGATGCCGCCGTCGTCGCTCAGGCCATTGCGGGTTCAAGCCGTGATCGATCACCTCGCCAGCGCGTTGGCCGTAACGCCTTGGGCACAACACTGATCCTCGCTAGGACTGCTTCGCGCTCCCATATCGTTCGTTTAGCGGCACGATACTCGATCCTGAGAGCGGCCATGCGTTCATTAAGGCATTCAAGGTCTACTAAACGACCGGAGCTGGGTGGTCAGCGGTCATTACCTACCTCTCGATCCAGCTGTTAGCTTGGCGGCAAAGACGAGATCCACTTCGGCATTGAAGGTCAGACGGTCACAAGCGGCCCAGCTTGCGGCGTTAGATTGCGTGGGCCGCTTGCTCGAAGGCGTACCTACTTCGCCGCGAGGATCGTGAGCTTGTGGATTTGCGGCGACTCCGAAAAGAGCTCACTCGCCTTCTCCATCAGCGCTGCGCCCACCTTGCCATCAAGATGCGCTTGTCGATCTTCCTCGTTTTCGAACGTGTCGAAGATTGCGTACTGCCCAGGCTCGCTTTCAACGGCGTACCAGTTCAGGGTACCCACTTCTTCTTGAACGAGAGGAAGCGCCGATCGTAGGAACGCGGCGACTTCGTTTTCCTTGCCGGGCTTGGCGGTCAGCGGCACGTAAAGAGCGAATTTGACCATGATAAACTCCGATAGGAGAACCGGGACCCCCGGTCGGGCTCATAAGAGCGAGCGCATCAACGCAGCTGCGGTGGCATCTCACCACTTGTTCGAACCTTCGTTAAAGGCGTTTGTTCCAGACTCGAAATGAGGTTGCCAGGTGAACCCACGAGGGCTTCGTAACGAAGGCTTGGTGGGCGCGAGCCGGTGCGCATAGGAAATGTCCGCAATTGGGTCCTAGTGGACTAGCGGCAGTGCGCGCCCATTCCGGTCATTCAGTGTCGACATAGTCGATTCCAAAAGCAGCCATTCATTTAGGCAACGGGGGAACGGCAACGATTGGGACATTGCAGTCCTTTGGGCGAGCCACCGGGAACGGCGGCTGTGCCTGGCAGCGGTCGTTCGAGATCGATGCCAAGCGCGTCTTACGTGTGCTGGCATTGGTAGGTCTACGGCCCGTCCGTCTCTTTCCCTCGGAAGTCCGAAGCAGACGGGCCGAGCAAATTTTCCTACTCGGTGGAAATCGCATCCACGATCGCCTGCTCGACCGGCGAGTAGCCTCCGTCCTGCCGATGCAAAGAAATGGGCTCGCGCGGCATCAAAGGCGGTTGGGCCATGAACCGTGGCGCTGTTCCCCGATGCCGTTGCGCAGCGTGCACGACGAAAGGATGGCACAAATATACGATGCCCGCATTGCCCAGCGCCAATTCCTCTCGCCTCTCCGCCGAGCTGGCGAAACCATCTGCGGCAAGGTCGCGAAGGGTTAGGCCAGCTTCGCCTGCGGGTGCGAGTTGCCTGGCTATGTCAGCATGCGAGCCCACACGGATGCGGGTCGGCGCGTCATCAACACCAACATCTGAAAAAAGGAACAGCATAAGCAAGGCTCGCCCCTTGCTGCTGACATTGGCGCGCCATTCCATGAAATCTGGGTGTTCGTACCCAAAGCTCACATCAATGTGCCAACCATCGTCGCCAACCGACTCTTGAGAGGGGAAGCGGACTGGAAAGGTGCCAAGGCTTCCACGAGGATACCACCGGCCAGCGCCGACAAGTTGATCGAATGCTCCGCACAGCTTCGGCATATTCGCTGCCTCCCGAAACGGGGCTTGGCTAAACTGGTCCAGGCGCACGACTGGCTGGGTCCATGTTGACGGATTGTCGGGATCGCAGCCGGTGGCTTTCCACAAGATTGCGCGCGCTTGTGCTGCTGTAGCTTCGCTGAAAGCCTCATCGATACGGATGAAGCCGTCGCGCAAGAACGCGGCAATGTCATCTGCGCTTAGCGCAGGATTCGATTGATTTCGCATAAAGTCTCTCAAAAACGCGTAGGGCATCGGGCGGCAACGCCGCCAACGGAGCCGAAACCGGCCCGCTCAGATCAGCGGGAAGCCGAACGCGCGATTGAGAGTGATGAATTTCATACTGCCATCATAATGCGATGCATGACAGGCGCAACTGCGCAACAGCAGGCTCCAAGGCATTCGAACATCGGCTCATGTCACAACCGGGCGCACATCCTCGCACTATCTAACGTCGGGACCTGGTCGCAAGCCAGACAGCTAAGCGCGGCCGTCTCGGTCGTTCGGTATCACGATCGCTGCACCTTAAGCAGTCGTTCGTTCAATGTCAGAACTTGGCCGCCCGATCGTCATTCCCGGACGAACACTGCCTGATGGGGCCCGAAGCTTACTCCTGGTTATTCAGTAGGGACCAATCGGAGTTCCCTTGAATGCACGAGATCCAACGTGGCGCTGGCCGCAAGCTACTTCTTATTCACGGTCTCGGTGGAAGCTGGCAATCGTGGAGCACGATCATAAGGCCGCTAAGCGCCGAACGGACCCTGATCGCGATAGACCTTCCCGGGCACGGTGCCACTCCGCCGGATCGCGATAGCGGAACCTTCGAAGGTCTGGTCGGTAGCGTCGAACGCTATATTGCGGACAGGGAGTTGGACGGGATCGACGTTGTCGGCAGCTCGATGGGTGCGCGCATTGTGCTCGAACTCGCTCGGCGTGGCCGCGTCGGCAATGTCGTGGCACTCGATCCTGGCGGCTTTTGGCGCGCATGGGAGCGCACATTTTTTGAAACGACCATAGGCCTGTCGGGGCGGTTGCTTCGAGCGATCCGACCTGCCTTGCCTATGCTGACCAAGAACGCCGCGTCACGTACTGCACTGCTGGCACAGCTGTCAGCGCGACCTTGGGAACTCGATCCGGAGGTCGTCGCGACGGAATTGACCGGCTTGAGTATGACGCCGACATTCGCCGCGCTGGTACACGACCTTGCGCGGGGACCCGAGCAAATCGGCCCGGCAGCCGATCCAGCTCGCAATCTCGTGATCGGGTGGGGCCGCCATAACAGGTTGTGCTTGCCGAGGCAGGCGGCGCGAGCAAAAGCTGCCTTTCCATCCGCCGATCTGCACTGGTTCGAGGCCAGTGGGCATTTTCCGATGTGGGACCAGCCAGATGAGACGGTTGCAGTGATACTGGCGGCAACCCAGTGATGGGCGCCACTCCGCCACGCCAATATTTATCGTGATTGCGTCAACTCAACAGGGAAGCTTTGCGCCGCCAAATCGGACGCTCTGCTTAGTTCGCCGCAATCCCGAAATCTGACATAAATTTAAGGACCGACGTGGGGCGGTCTTTGGTCGCGATGTACGTCCCATTTCGCTGTCGCGGCGTAACTTATAGGTCCTTTATTCGAGCGCACCCTCGATGCTTGTCACGAGACGGTACGCTTCTGGTGAAGCGGATCTGGTCCCCAGTGGCATCAAAGAATGTCGATAGTATTGCCCGGCAGCCCGTCTATACGTCGGGCGCTGGCGACCGGAAGACATCTGCACTCTCGTCCAGCACGGAGCGCGCTATGCCTCGCTACTATTTTCATGTCACCGATGGTGAATATGCTGCTGACGATCGCGGAGAAGACCTGTCCAACGTGACTGCGGCGAAATGTCATGCCGTGAAATATGCCGGTGAACTGATCTGCGAAGCCCACGAGCGTTTCTGGGATCGCGGCGAATGGAACATGACCGTGACCAACGACGCACAGCTGACGCTCTTTACCTTAACCCTCGTGGGCTTCGAGGCACCGGCCATCAAAGCCTCCCCCTAACCGTCAAACGAAGACGCTTTCTGCGATTGCGGCATCCGAGACGTCTTTGCCGTCGCCGGTTGATCTGCGCGGACTAAACGCACGCGCGTGATGAGATTTAAACGAAAGTCAGAAAGCGTTCGTTACGTGCTGCAAGCGATGGGGCCAACTTATACCGCTCTTGTCGGGAACAGTCTGTCATGTCGCTGGAAGTCTGGGTTGCCTGCTCGACTCTTTGCGGGGGCGTGTCGGGAGTGTGCTTGCAATTCTGATTGGCGCGGTCAACGTTGCCGAGGTGATCCGGGCGCTTCGCCGGCTTGAACATGGGCGAGGAAACTTAAGTGTCTGGGCTAAACAACGGGCGTGCAAAGCTTGAGCGACGCGCCCAGCCGAAAGCCTTGTCCGTGCAACTTGGCATCGGGATCGCCGCGGCCCTTGCCAGTGTCGCCCTGCGTTTGTCGCTGCCGCTATCTCCAACGCAACTGCCCACCTTCACCGTAATTATTGCAGTACTGCTCGTCTCCATCCTCGTTGGGACACGCGCAGGTCTAACAACGGCGGTGACAGGGGGACTTGCGACCTGGTATTTTCTCTTCAAACCATATTCGTGGGAGTTGGACTACACGTCGGCGGTTACGCTGTTTGGCTATTCGATGATCGTCGGTGCCATTTTGCTGACGACCGAAATCTATCGGCGGAGCGAGGACCGGATACACCATGCCGAACTCCAACGGCTCGAAGATCGCACGATCGCGTCCGAACTTTTTGCCGCGGAGATGGCGCACCGGCTCAAGAACGCGTTGGCGCTGGTACAATCGCTTGCGTCGCAGACGATGGGACACGACGATGAGCGCGTCAAAAGATTTACCGCGCGGCTTCAGGCGCTCGCCAACGCGCACAACCTTTTGGAAAACCATGTTACACAGCCAAAAGCGCAAGTGCGGGAGGTGTTCGAGGCTAGCGTAACGCCATTCCAAGACGGATCTCAGCGATTTACCGTGAATGGCCCGCAGTCTGAGATCGCCTCGCAACAAGTAGTGTCACTGGCTCTGGCGATCCACGAACTCGCAACTAATGCAGTCAAATATGGTGCGCTTTCATTGTCTGCGGGACGCGTCGAGATAAGCTGGATCGACAAAGGAAGCTATTTGATGATCTCCTGGACGGAGACAGGCGGCCCAATGGTTGTTCCACCACAAAAAGCGGGTTTCGGTTCCAAACTACTGCATCGGGTTTTGCGCAACACGCAGACTCATTATCTTCCTGAGGGACTGATTGTTGAGTTTGAACTCGAGAGGGTCGTGGGAACCGCTGACTAGGGTTAGTTTCTGTGCAAGCGATAGTTGTTGCCGCGCCAGCAATGCGACTGGCCCGTAGGCCGATTTGACCGAGCGTGAGCCTCCTAAATTCAGACAACGGGGCATCTTGAAAGCAGCCGCTTGCTCCCTAGTTTTTTGTCGCTGCGCGACGGTTTTGCGCGGCGGAGTTGAGGGCACCGGCTCTCTCCCGGTGCTCCTTGTGCTCAAATTGCTCAATGGAGGATTTGGATATGAGGAACAGTTTTGATTTTGCGCCTTACAGGCGTTCGACGATCGGCTTCGATCGTTTCTTCGATCTGCTCGAGACCGGGACACGTCCCGAGGATGATTACCCAGCGTTCGATATCGAACGAGAGAGCGAAGATCGTTATACGATCAGTCTTGCAGTACCGGGCTTTCGGCCTGGCGACATCGAGATTGTTGCGCATAATAACCTGCTGACGGTTACGGGCCGCAAGCCGGACGCCGTCGCCGAGGATGCCCACTACCTGCATCAGGGCATTTCGAGGGACGCGTTCGAACGGCGTTTCCAGCTTGCCGACTTTGTTGTCGTGGAGCGTGCAGACTTCGAGCACGGTCTGCTGCGGATCGCGCTACGGCACGAGGTTCCAGAGGCAATGAAACCTCGCCGTATCCCGATTGGTGCAGGTACGATCGGTCAGATCGCAAATGATCGTGCGGACGATCCGCAGTCCGATCGGGAAGCGGCTTAATGCGCTGCCCGCCCTGTGCCGAGCAGGGCGGGTATCTCATCGATTTGATCGTTTAAGAAAGGAGTGAACCATGTCGGCCGGGCAGTTCTGCTCGTACATCGATGGCGTCGTCGGCCATCCGCAGCTCGAACCCGAAGTCAAACGTGCAATCCTTGCTTCCTGGGCGTCGGATGCTTTCGCGATCCCGTCGCGTCCGACGCTCCGTCGTCCACCCGGGGCGCGGCACCCGATTGCGGTGCGGGACGTGCTCGACGCATTGCCTCGACTTGATGACGCCGAGCCAGGTCATCGAAAGGGGAGCAATGACAACAGCGCGGAGGGAGCCGATGAAAGGCGCTAATGATGGTCGGATCACAATTCCGCCTGCAGTCTTGCGCTGCATCAACCTTGGTAAGCCGCCGACCGTGCACGACCTTTGCACCGTGGCCGACCACATCCGATCGGATTTGAAGTCCGGTGGCCAGCGATGTCAGCGCAACGAGGGGAGCGCGGCCTTATTCGGCTCGTCGATTTACCGCGCGGCCCATGCTGCGCTGCTCGGAACGCCTGACCGAGAGCTCATCACGTAAGCGATTGTCCTGAAAAGCAATCGAATGAGGGGAGCGATAAATCGCTCCCCTCTGCGGTTCAGACCGTGGTCGCAGGGGCGTGCGGCGCGACCGCTTTTGCAGGCGCTGGTGGACGCGTCCCGCTTTCCGCGCAGTCACCGGATTTGGCGGACACGAGTTTCGGCTGCGCGCCAGCACCTTGCGATGTCCACTGCCAGCTTTGCGTGCAAGCTCGATGCCCGTCGCCGGTCGATACGAAGCGATAGCTGACCATTGTGGCTGGCCCGTTCCCGAACGCCGCGACGCCGGGGCCAGGTTGAGCGTCGAGACGGGTTTGCGCCGACCGCAATCGCTGCATCATTGTCGCGAGTTGTCGATCCATGTTCGCGAAAACACGATCGGCGGTGCCATTGAGTTCTGGCTCATCCCAAACGTCTTCAAAACCGACCGGCACGAACTGGATGTCCCGATCGATTTTTACCCTTGGGGCGACGTCCCCAGCATACTCGATCCTTGCGACCGAGCCATCAGGCAAATCGACGCTCATGACATGAAATTTATTGCTCGCCGCCAACGCCGCGCCTGCGACCCCGAGAGTCGCGATCCCGGCAAAGACAGCCATACGAACGTGTCGCATCTGCGTCCTCCATCGAGAATGATAGTTGCTCGGAAAATATAGTCACCAAAGCTGAACGCTCAATGAGCGGCGGATTGTTTGAGCCGCGAAATAAAGCGGTGTAAATTTATCGGTTAGAAGCTGATTTTCGGGATGTCCCGCTGCATGCTGTCAATTACCATGGTGTTCTGACGCCAGTCGCGTAGCCTAGGCTCGATGGCGTACTGTGCCGTCGAGCGGAGTCGAGGCCATGCTCGTGACGATCTTCGCCCCAGCTGATGTTCACTTGCTTGAAATCGCCGGGCTGCGTGATGTTCTGTTCGAAGCCAATTGCAAATTGCCGTCCGGCCTACATTACCGGGCAAGCCTGGTCACCGAACGGGGCGCTCCAGAACGCAGCGCTTCCGGCACGACCTATATCCCCGATGCCGGCATCAGCCATTTTTCCGGTTCATGTGACACGCTGATTGTTGTGGGTCCGTATGGCGAGCCTGCTCCTCCAAGCGACGTGGTCACGCAATGGCTGTGCGCACAGGCTCTTCAGGCGCGGCGGTATGGGTCGACCTGCACGGGAGCCTTCGTGCTTGCCCATGCGGGATTACTCGCGCACCGTCGGGTAACGACGCACTGGCAGTACGCCGAACGCCTCAAGGCAGAATTTTCCGCGATCGCTGTCGAGCCTGACAGCATTTTTGTGCGCGACGGGCCAACTTTCAGCTCGGCTGGCGTGACAGCTGCGATCGATCTCGCCTTAGCGCTCATCGAAGAAGATCACGGGCGGGCGCTGGCGCTTTGGGTGGCGCGTCGCCTCGTCGTCTTCCTAAAGCGTCCGGGTGGCCAGTCACAATTCAGCGCAGCGTTGACCGCTCAAACCGATACTACCGGCCCGATGGACAGGATACGGCTATACATACTCGAAAATCCGCGCGCGAAACTTGGCCTCAATGCGCTCGCGAAGGTTGCACGTGTAAGTCCGCGTCATCTGTCCCGGCTTTTCAGCGCGGAGCTGGGGACGAACCCTGCCGCCTTCGTCGAATCGACCCGCATTGATATCGCGCGGCGCCTGCTGGAAGAGGGATTGGCGCCGATAAAGGCGATTGCTCACGCCGCTGGCTTCGGATCGACAACGACGCTCCGCCGAGCATTTCAACGGCGCTTGGGCGTAACACCCTTAAACTATCGCCTGCGTTTTCAAACCGCGGGCTCGGGAAAACGCTTCGAAGACCATAACGCTTCCTCTTTGTCCTGAAGCGCTCCTCGTCCGAAGTTGTAGGGCGCGAGCGAGAGCCGCATCTTTGGGGTCGGAGATTGTGGCATGGCAAGTGAGATAATTGGGCAAGAGCTGGCAAAAGCCGAGGAATGCGTAATGCCTGTGCCTGGATCGCGGGCAAGGGTGAGCCGTGACACGTGAGGCCAGCAGCGCGGTCAGCGGATCTCACGCTTCTGTATTCACGCCTGCTCGATGGCACTCGTTGATCAAGCGACCGAGCGAGACGGCATTTCTTCCTGCCGCGTCCCTTTTCGCCCTCGATCACGTTAGCGATGGCCTGCTCGTCGCCGATATGCGTTCGAGAGGCCAGCCGATCGTCCACGTGAATGCCGCCTTCGAAAAGATAACCGGCTATCCGGCTCGAGAAGTCATTGGGAAGAACTGTCGCTACCTCCAGGGAAGTGACAGACTGCAACCCGAGATCGCCGAAATCCGCGATGCACTCGAGGAGGGGCGGCCCTGCTCCGTAACGCTTCGCAACTATCGCCGTGACGGGACGATGTTCCGTAACGCGCTGCGGCTCGGGCCGTTTCGCAATGATGCTGGGGAAATCACCCATTGCATCGGTCTCATCCGTGACGTGACGAATGCGGTCGGCATCGACCGCCTTACGGGGCTCCTCGACCGGTATGGTTTGCTCGACCGTCTAACGACGATGGACACGCCACCACGTTCCGTGCTGCTCCTGGTCAAACTCGAGATCCTCCGGTTTCGCGATGTTAACAACGGGTTTGGCTACGATGTGGGAGATGCATTGCTACGCTCTGTCACGACTCGTCTTCTGACCCAACCGGCGGCCGTCGTAGCGCGCGTGGGCAGTGACAATTTCGCCCTCGCCTTAAATGTCGATGATGCCGGGCATGCGGCGGACGTGGTCAACGACATCGCTGATCTTCTCCGGCCGCGCTTCATTCTGCCCGGTGCCTCGCTTGCGGTACAGTTCGCCGCCGGATTTGCGGTCGGGTCGCCAGAGAACGAGCCCTTGCAACTCGTCCGTCAGGCGGGCGCCGCATTGCAACGATCCAAGGCCGCACCCGGGCACCCGCCACATCCTTTTGCGGCATCTGACGAACGAGATGCGCGCAATCGCATACGGCTGGCAAATGAATTGCAGACAGCGGTTTCGAATGAGGAGTTGCTCTTCCTTTACCAGCCACAGGTCGATCTAGGTTCCGGCGAGCTCGTCGGGGCCGAAGCATTGCTACGGTGGAACCACGGCGCATTCGGACTTCAACCGCCGGACCGGTTTATCGGCATCGCTGAAGAAACCGGGACGATCATGGAAATCGGTTCATGGGGTCTGCGTACGCTGGCCGAGCAAGCCACACGGATTAACCGCGGGCGTCATGTCGCACTACGCTTTGCCTTCAACGTCTCGGTGATCGAATTTACGCGGCGTAATATGGTCGCATTTGTTGAAGCGGTCCTCGAGGAGACGGGCTGTCGGCCCGAATGGCTGACGCTGGAGCTTACCGAGAATTTGATGGTTCCCGAACCGGACGACGTTCGTCGGTCGTTCGACCAGCTCAGACAACTTGGTGTCGGTATTTCCATCGACGACTTCGGGACGGGCTATTCGAACCTGCGCTATCTCGAGCGTTTTCCCCTTAGCGAAATCAAGATCGATCGCAGCTTCGTGCGCGAGGTGGCGCATAGCGCGACCAAACGGGTCATTGTGGAAAGTATCGTCAAGCTCGGCGCGGCGATGGATATCCGCGTTGTCGCCGAGGGGATCGAGACGGAAGGCGAACGCGCAGTCATGCGCGCGTTGGGTTGCTCGGTGGGACAAGGGTTTTTGTTTGCAGCCCCCATGGCCAAGACCGAGCTGGAAAGATTAATCGACGACGGCCTCACTCTGCAGAAAGGTTGGGACGCACGGCGCCTTCTGACGATGCTGGATCGTGATGCTGGTTCCGGGGCCGCGTGAATAGCATTGCCCTGATGAACCCGCCGGCCGCGAAAGGATCCTAGCGGTAATCGACCGTCTTGCCAGCGCTTGGGCAGGTAGGCCGAGATCGCAGTCTGACTTCAAACGACCGCTGAGCGCATCCGCTTCGGTCGTTCATCTAGCCGATCACGGCGTCGAGAACGGCCGACTTGGACTGTCATCAGTTGATTGCGGCGATCGTGGCCTGACGAGCGACTAATTTCCAGCCGTCGCTACGTTTTGTCCAGACATCGGTGAACGGCCGCGTAACCTGCTTACCAGCGCCAGGCCCTTTTATAGGAACCATTGTGTCGTAGCCCATGACGACAGTCATCTCCGGCTTCTCGCCAACGAACGTAATGTGCTTCCTAAATTCCTTATAGTCGAGAAAGTCGCGTTCCATCACCGCGATCACTTGGTCCCGGCTGAGCACCTCGTTGTTGGGCGAGTTGACCACGAAATCTTCCGCCCAAACGGACTTAACGCCGGCTGCGTCGTGCGACATCATCGCCTTGCCCAACCGACCATAGGCCGCGCCGATCTCGGGAGGCATTCGAACGCCCGGGGCCGGCTGACTGACAGCGCACGTCGAGGCGGCAACGAGGGTCAGGCCGACATATCGTAAATTCATCGCGATCTTTCCTGCGGGAACATTTCCACGAAGTGCTGCATGATGAAGGCGCGCGCAACTCTCTCGTCCCTGAACTGCCTCCACCGCCTTGAAAAATCAATGGCTTGAACAAACGGATGACCTCACTGTCGCGGTGCTGTTTTGGACTTCTATTCTGAAGGCGCGTGAAGCTTGCAGCGACTGACTTCGACGGTAAGTTCGGCGCTAGAACGCTTTGCAATGATTGGAATTCCCGTGAAGCTTACCAACCGGGCGCTGTCTTTCGCTGTCGCGATTGCCGCGTCAGCAGCATGTCCTGCGGTCGCACAGCCATCGGGCGCGCCTTCGAAAACCTCCGTCGAGCAGATCGGCACCTCAATTCGCGATCGCTTCGTTCGTGCTGCAAAAGAGTGCGGCGCAAATCTCCCGTTTGAGCCGAGCGTGAAGGTCGACACGGGCTCGGCGATCGACGTTCATTATTCTCAGGACGATCGCGCGATCCACTTTACCGACTGGAAAAATCTAGATCAAGACAGCCGAGGGGCAATCACCGCTTGGGCTGCCAAAGGTACGCTCGGGCTAGGGCCAGAAGACATGTACCGCGAAATGTTCAACAGCTTCATCGCGCCCCACGAGCTTGGGCATTATCTGCAGCAAATTGCAGGGCGCTGGAATTCGATGTCACCTTGGGATGCGGAACTGGAAGCCAACCGCATCGGCATGGCGTTTTGGGTGCTGCAGCCAAGGTCCGAGCGCGATGTGGGGGCGCGGGTCGCGAATATCACGCGGTTTCTTAATGATGTTCCTAGCCCGGTGCCGCCGGAGCACGATGCCAAGGCCTTCTTCAACGCCAATTACGCGGCTTTCTCGGCAGGCAAGGACGGCCCGCTCAACCCGATGAATTACAGCTGGTTCCAAGCTGAGATGATGAAAACGGCGCTGCGCGAGCGCGCTCAATACCCCTTCTGTAAGTTGGTGAAAATTAACAAGGCCCCCTAATTGCCGCTCCGGCGGTCACGAAGCTAGTGTCGTATCGGCAGGAATGCGCCCCCATTTCTGACGATCAGACGAGAAGTCGTCGATCCTAAAAGCCGACGTCCCAATAACGGCCGTGCGTCTGCGGTAAATATTCATGCTGCTAAAGATCGCACTTTTCCAAACTCCAGGCGCCACGATTCCTTTTCTCACGCTGCCGGAAGCGCTTTGTGCAATGATAATCGGCGATCGGAGAACGCAGTGATCGTATTCCACGACAGAGCTTACGCATGACCTTTGGAACCGGCACCTCTGCCGTGATTATCGGCGCGTCCGGCGGTCTCGGGAAAGCGTTCGAAGCGGCCTTGCTCGAGGGAGGCAAATTCCAAGCTGTTTACGGCTTCGCGCGTTCACGGAGCGGAACGCAGCATCTCGATCTTCTCGATGAAACAAGCATTGCCGCTGCCGCCGAGTATGTTCGTGGCGGCCCCGCGCCAAGCCTCGTCATCGTTGCCACGGGCCTGCTTCATGCACATGGCAAAAATCCGGAGAAGGCGCTCCGGGACATTGATCCAGGCTGGCTTGCGAAGGTTTATGCGATCAACATGATTGGCCCCGCTCTCGTAGCCAAGCACTTCCTTCCGATCATGGCCAGGACCGGGCATGTGGTGCTCGCGGCGTTGTCGGCTCGGGTAGGATCGATCAGCGATAATCGGCTGGGAGGTTGGCACGGTTACCGCTCGTCGAAAGCTGCGCTCAACATGTTGGTTCGAAATCTCGCAATCGAGGAACGCCGTCGCAACGATCGGGCGATCGTAGTCTCTCTGCACCCGGGGACCGTCGATACCGATTTGTCGCGGCCTTTTCAGGGCAGTGTCCCACCCGGCCGACTATTCACCCCTGAGCGTGCCGCACTGCAACTCATCGATGTGATCGAGGAGCTGAAAATATCCGACAGCGGGAAGCTCTTCGACTTTGAAGGCGACGAAATACCTTTCTAATCAACTTTGGGTGAATCAGCTGGCAACGCCTATTAGGGCGCCTGTGCTGTGGTCATTCACCGCTTTGATAAGCCAACTCGAAGCAGCATTGGCTCTACCGACCTGTGCTCAGAACCCCGCCTCGACCATCAGGCGAATTGCCTCCGCCCCGGTTCGCACATTGAGCGACCGAAGCATCGCCGAACGATGCATCTTGATCGTCCGTTCGGTGAGCGCGAGTTCGAAAGCGATCTGCTTATTAAGTTTGCCCGCTGACATGCCGAGGAGTACCTGTCTCTGACGGCGCGACAGTTGAGCTACTCGTTCTTGCGCTCGCGTTCGTCTCTCAGCGCTGTGTTCGGAGGCGCCTTCGACCTCCATTTGCGAACCCAAGAAATATTCCAGTTCGCCTTCCGCATCGAAAACGGGCGCCACGAGGACTGCGTTGCGAAACGCGGTGCCGTCTTTCTTGTAGTTCAGAATCTCGACGAGCACGGGTCGCTGTTCCCGTATTCCCTGCCGGATGACTGCGGTAAGCTGATCTTCGGTCGCGGGTCCGGACATGAATCGGCAATTTCGGCCGACAATCTCATCGCGACCGTAGCCCGTCAGGGCCACAAATGCGTCATTGCACTCGACGATCGGATTATCCGGCAAGCGAGGATTGCTGATAACGGCGGCGATGGCGCTTCCGGCGATCATTTCGGAAAGTGACATGCTCCCTCTTACTCTGCTTTGCGCTCGCTAGTCACTGCACTGCCCCTTCGGTCATGTAGCAACGTCACGTCCGATCGCAGAGAGGTCTGCACGGCGGCAGAAACGTTCGCGCCTTTCTAAGGGATCCACTGTGCGCTTGGCGATCATCGGTGCGGGCATTTCGGGGCTCTCATGTGCGGATGTCCTCTCCCAGGCCGGTCTAGACGTGATGGTGTTCGATAAGAGCCGAGGCGTTGGCGGCCGGATGTCGACCCGACGGATCGAGACGCATTGGGGCGCGGTATCCTTCGACCATGGTGTGCAATATTTCACGGCACGAACACGTCTTTTCGAAGCGGAAGTCGAAACGTGGGCGACACGGGGACATGCTACGCGGTGGCAAAGTGCAGGCTGCGAGGCCTGGATCGGATACCCCTCGATGACGGCACCGTTGAAGCATATCGCGCAGCAGCATTCCATCGAGCTGGGATGTAATATCCTCGGACTTGTGAGGTCCGAAGAGACTTGGTGGCTTCAAAGTGAGGCTGGCCGACACGGACCCTACGAAGCTGTCGTCGTGGCCTTGCCGCCCGAACAGGCGGCCTCGCTCCTCAGCGTGCATGACTTGCTCATGGCGCGCGACGCCATCGAAGCAAGATCACAACCCTGCTGGACGCTCATGGTATCGTTCGATGCCCGGCTGGACATAGCGTCGGACATTTTGCGCGATTGCGGTGCAATCGCTTGGGCCTGTCGCAACAATACCAAGCCCGGTCGCGAAGGTCCCGAAGCGTGGGTCGTGCAAGCATCCGCGACTTGGTCGGCAAATAACATTTCGGTACACCCTGACAGCGTCGCTTTGCTGCTGCTCGATGCACTACTGGCCGCGCGTGCAAGTCCTCAGCGAGCTGGCGTATCCAGCCTTACGGCGCATCGTTGGCGATATGCCAAGGCCCCGGGACTTGGGCACGGGGCACTGTGGAACGACGCGATCGCGTTGGGAGCCTGCGGAGAATGGATGCTGGGCCCACGCGTCGAGTGTGCATGGCTTTCCGGCCGGATGCTGGGCCGGCGGATCGTTCAGAGCATGTCCGCTTAACCAGGAAATCGGCGAGAAGTCGCCCAAGAGTAAATATCGAGGATCAGAATTGCATTCTGGGCATACAGGTTAATGCCTCCGCAGTGTGGACTGCTCCAGAGGTCGAACAGCAAACTTAGATCATCAAGCCTGCCGTTGCCTTGGCGCTCCCTACAACACCAGGTATGCCCGCACCCGGATGCGTTCCGGCGCCGACGAAGAACAGATTGTCGAAATGGTCGTCGCGGTTATGCGCGCGGAACCATGCGCTTTGCGTAAGAACGGGTTCGAGACTGAATGCGCTGCCAAGGTGCGCACCAAGGTCGGTGCGAAAATCCTCCGGGGAATAGTGGAAGGCGATATCGAGTCGGTCCCGCAGGTCAGGGATAAGCCGCGCCTGGATGCGGTCCAGTATCAGATCTCGATACCGTTCGCCTTCGACATTCCAGTCAACCTTGCCTTTTCCAAGATGAGGGACGGGGGCAAGCGCATAGAAAGCAGAGTACCCTGCTGGTGCCATCCCGCTGTCGGTTGCACTGGGGTGATGAAGGTAGAGCGACGGGTCGGAAGGAATCTGCCCGCGATCGTAGATGTCCCGCAACAGCGGACCGTAGCGATCCGAGAACAGGATCGAATGATGGGCGATCTCGGGAAACTGCCCCCGCAAGCCGAAATGCACGACGAACAAACTGGGAGAAAAGCGCTTTCGGCGAAGGGATGCGGTGCGCTTTCGGGCCACTGCCGAGCCCTCGATCAGTCCGTAACTGTGGACCAGATCGCCGTTGGTCGCGATCATCGCCGCTTCCAAGAACTGCCCGCTTTCCGTTTCCACTCCGGTCACTTTGCGACCCAGGTGCGCAATCCTTGTCACGCCATCACCCAGGATGATCTTGCCACCGAGCCGTTCGAACAGGGCGACCATCGCGCTCACGAGACGGTTGGTGCCGCCCTTGGCGAACCAGACGCCGCCGTCCTTCTCCAGCTTGTGGAT
>JAZKBQ010000011.1:187206-343434 GCA_040388515.1 Pseudomonadota bacterium
CCCGATTTCTCGAGAGCATGGATGAGTGCATAGATGCCGCTCGTCCGCATCGGGTTGCCGCCGACCAGCAGGGTATGGAACGACAAGGCCTGTCGCAGTTTCTCATTTCTCACAAACCGCGACACTGTCGCGTAGACCGACGACCATGCTCGGTGCCGGATCAGCGCTGGTGCCGCCTTCGCCATGCTCGAGACGGTCAGGAAAGGGACGGCACCGAGCTTGAGGTAGCCATCGTCGTACACGCCACGGGAATATTGCAGGAACCGCGCATAGCCGGCCACATCGATTGGATCGAGCCTGGCGATTTCCAGATCGAGCGCCCTGTCGTCATTGGAATAGTCAAATACCGTACCGTCGTCCCAAAGCAGGCGATAAAACGGGCTGACAGGCACAAGGTCGACGTCTTTCGTCATATCAGCGCCAGAGAGCGTCCACAGCTCTCTTAGACACGCTGGATCTGTTATGACGGTCGGTCCGGCGTCGAACGTGTACCCTCGCTCTTTCCAGACATAAGCCCGGCCACCCGGCAGGTCTCGCTTTTCGACGACGGTTGTAGAAATCCCTGCGCTTTGCAGCCGTATCGCCAGCGCCAGCCCACCGAAGCCTGCGCCGATTACGATAGCGGTGCGCTCGACGGACATATGTGCTTCCAGACGCCAGAGTTCAGGTTCCGGAACCGCGCTTGCTCTCGCTGACCCGAACAATTGTTCTCGCATCGTCCATCGGGGAGTATCAACCTGTTCCAAAGGGCTGGTATTTGAACGTGATGGGTCAGCTAAGGTCGGCTTTTTAGCGTCTGCGTTCGCCTTTATGAGTAATCCAGGGTCACAAAGGGCAGGGAACAGCGAGCGGCGGCGAACGGTGCTGCTCGCCAACCCTCGCGGTTTCTGTGCAGGTGTGGACCGGGCAATCGGTGCCGTTGAGGCTACGCTCGTGCGCTACGGGGCACCAATCTACGTACGACGCCCGATCGTGCATAATCGTGTCGTGACCGAGCGCCTCGAAACCGTCGGCGCGATTTTCGTGCAAGAGGTCGAGGACGTGCCCGATGGCTCGGTTCTCGTCATGTCGGCCCATGGCGTAGCGACGGCTGTAATGGCAGCTGCCAGGACAAAAGACCTCAAAGTCGTTGATGCGACATGTCCGCTCGTTACCAAGGTTCACACGGAGGTCGTTGCTCATTACCGTGCTGGCCGGCTTGTCCTTCTGATCGGTCACCCACATCACCCCGAAATTATCGGGACGCTCGGTCAGGTACCGACTGGCGCTGTAATACTGATTTCATCGTTGGCAGACGTTTGCCGCGTCGATCGGTCGCGCGAAACCACGATAGCTTACGCCGTGCAGACGACCTTCTCGGTGCGCGAGGCGGCCGAGATAATACATGCGATCAAACAAAGGTTCGAAGATGTTGCCGGGCCTCGATCAGGAAATATCTGCTATGCGACCACGAACAGACAAGCGGCGATCGAGGCGATTGCAAGTGAAGCGGATTATGTGATCGTTGTCGGCGACCAGCAATCGTCTAACGCCAATCGGCTGGTTGAAGTCGCGCTTGCCGCAGGGTGTCCGAAGGCAGCGCTTGCCAATGACGTGCAGGATCTCGACTGGTGTTCGATCGACGCGGCCGCGACGATCGGGATGACAGCTGCGGCCTCGACGCCGAGTTCGTGCGTCGAGAAGATATGCCACGCATTGGCAGCACAGGGCTTCTCCATCCAAGAGCAGGACGGGTTCCGAGAAACGGTATCGTTCAAAATTGTCGAGATCTGAGTTCTGCTGCGCCAGACGCACAGTCTCAATTACATCGAAGCAGGTTGAAACCCCTACGCTTCCAACAAGGTCATTCCGCTGGTCGTGCAGGGACGCTGGCATCTACCGTGCGGCTGGTGCCTTATCCCTGGATGAATTGAATAGCATCTTCAGCCTTCGCCGGACGTTCGACGGCTTGTGACGTACCTCATCCCCATTCTCGGCGATCAGCTTTCACACGATTTGGCATCGCTCCGTGACACTGCTCATAGCGACGCAGTCATCCTCCTGATGGAGGTCGCAGAAGAAACGACATATGTTCGTCATCACAAGCGCAAGATCGCACTTGTGCTTTCTGCAATGCGGCATTTCACCAAAGAATTACGCGCCGCCGGCTGGACGGTTGATTACGTTCGCCTCGACGATGCCGACAACACGGGAACGTTCTCCGGCGAAGTCGAGCGAGCGATAAAGCGGAACGGTGCGCGGTCCATCCGTATCGTCGAACCCGGCGAGTGGCGGGTCAAAACTGCGATCGACGGTTGGTCGAAGCAGTTCAATATTCCGGTTGAGGTGATGAGCGATGACCGTTTCATCTGCGGCATTCTCGAATTCCAAACATGGGCGCAATCGCGCAACGATCTCGTCATGGAATTCTTCTACCGCGAGATGCGTCGCAAGACCGGATTGCTCATGACGGCCGATGGTCAGCCCGAGGGCGGCCAATGGAACCTCGATAAGCAAAACAGGGCACCACCGAAACACGGCCTCGTATTTCCCGAGCCAATGCAGTTCGCGCCCGATGAAACGACCGCTGCGGTGATCGACCTCGTCGCAACACGGTTCGAAACGCATTTTGGGCGGCTCGATGCGTTCTCGCTGCCCGTCACGGCGGAACAAGCGCGCCTCGCCCTTGCTCATTTCATAGCGACTGCTCTGCCGGACTTCGGCACGTACCAGGACGCGATGGTGACTGGTGAGGACTGGCTCTACCATAGTTGGCTCAGCCCCGCGCTGAACCTGGGTCTCCTGAACCCATTGGAAGTGGCGCAGGCGGCGGCCGACGCCTATGCGGCCGGCGACGTTCCGCTGAACGCCGCCGAAGGCTTCATCCGCCAGATCATCGGGTGGCGCGAGTACGTCCGCGGCTATTACTGGCTCGAAATGCCGGAGGTCGCGGATGCAAATGCCCTGGATGCAACGCGACCTCTTCCCGAATTCTATTGGACGGGCGAAACAGACATGCGGTGCATGGCGGAGGCTATCCGCAAGACCCGTGACAATGCCTATGCTCACCACATCCAGCGATTGATGGTGCTGGGTAATTTCGCGATGCTGGCGGGCGTGCGGCCGCAAGACGTCGCCGACTGGTTTCTTGTGGTCTACGCCGATGCGTACGAATGGGTAGAGCTGCCGAACGTCATCGCGATGAGCCAGCATGCCGATGGTGGCCGGATGGCGACGAAACCCTATGCCGGTGGCGGCGCGTACATCAACCGAATGTCCGACCACTGCACGCGGTGCCGGTATGACGTGAAACAAAAAGCGGGACCGGAAGCCTGTCCTTTCAACGCATTATATTGGGACTTCCTCGCCCGGCACGACCGACGCTTCCGCCGCAACCATCGCATGAAGAATATGTACGCAGGTTGGGACCGGATGTCCCCGGAGGTGCAGGAAGCATACCGGGACAGCGCATCCACCTTTCTTGCTGCGCTCAAGCCTGCCGCGATAGGTTGGGCGCGGGCGCAGTAAATGTCGGCTAAGCGCCCCCATATCGGCCGTTCCGCTGGTATCACCTCATTGCCGAAAGCGGTCGTTTGGATTCATCTGAATCATTGACGGCCACTCTTAGACCAACTGCACCTACGATTTCCTGGAGAACCCGTTCGGGCTCGTTCCCGGATGCGGACGATGGGGCGTAGCGGCTAACTGCGGAGCGCCTTAGCGCAATCATCGCAACGATCTCGCTTCTCATATCATCAGTCTTTCCAGGTCGGATCGCGCATCGCCCCTCCCTGACCAGCGCGCCGCCGCCTCGCTCCATGTGGCCGGTTAAGGCGGCCGGGCTGGTGACCTGGCGTGGTCGTCATCCTATATCTGTGATGCGGCTCGGCGCCGCTTATAATCGGGAGGGGCGATGCCCAGCGTGTTTATCTGCCATGCCAGCGAAGACAAAGATGTGCTCGCGCGGCCGCTGGCGATCGCATTGCGAGAACGCCACGTCGACGTCTGGTACGACGAGTTCTCGCTCAATGTCGGGCAAGGTCTCATGGCGAGCATCGATGCGGGTCTGGCGCAGGCCGATTTCGGCGTCGTTGTCGTGTCGCCGGCATTCTTTGCGAAGCGATGGACCCAGCGTGAATTGAGCGGCTTGGTTGCCCGTCAGATGGCGGGCGCCGGCGATATTATCCTGCCGATCTGGCATGACATCGATCGCCACGGCGTTATTGCCCATTCGCCGCCGCTTGCCGACATTGTCGCCGCGCAATCAAGCGAGGGTATGACTGCGGTGGTCGAGCGGCTGCTGCGTACCATCCGACCAACTGAAAGCCCATTGGTCATCGCACGAAATCGGCTCGCCGATCTCGGGGTCAGCTCGCTGTCGATTGCCGACGACTATTGGATCGAGCTCGCTGAGTTGAAGCAGTCGATTTTTGCCGAGCCGGATTGCACCGAACGCTGGATTTTCCCGCTTCCCCGTCGCAACGAGAATGACAGTTACGATCGGGGCATGAACCTCGCTTCCACGGCGTTACAATTGGGCTGGATGCACGAAGCGCAGGAACGCGACCTGTGCCAGTTCACTCACCCCGATATTCTTCATGCCTTTCTGCGAGCTCACCCAGGCTTGATGGAAACCGCCCGCGAGAACCCTGGCACCCTGGCAATGTATGTCCCGCAACTGACCCTCCCCGAGTTCGACACCGGGTTCGGTGATGTATTCGACGCGTTGCTGGACCCCGACCGCGAGGACGCCTTCGAAGCCATTGGATATAGCGGGTGGGAAACCGTCGATGGCGTGAAGCCGGCTTGTGGTGAGCTGATCGCCTGGCGTCATCCGACCTTTGGCAACCTGACCAAGCGTCACCTCGCTTACTCCTTCGCCAACAGCCACGACTTCAACTACTCGCGCCGATCGCACTCCACGCTTGAGTGTATGACTTGGCTATTATCGGATGCGTCGAATTGGCTGCCCGATCGTATCGTGGATCCATTGATCGAAGGATTTGCTGCCCGCCAATTATGGGTCAACGATGTCGCGAACTTCGACAACGCGCTGATCGACGCGCTCTATCACCACACCCGAAAGGGCTTCCGCTTCACTCGGACTGTCCGTGCCGGCGCAGAGGAATTGTTTGGAAGTGTTGCGGCTGACCTCGGGGTCCTCACCCCTGCGGCCGACATTGTCGATCGGTTCATCGCTCGCGGGTTCATCGATAGATGGTATGACGAAGTGGAAAAGATGGCAGCACTGCGCAAGGGCCGGCGACGTGGAAAGCCATCGACGGGACGAGGGGTCGGTGCGTCGTGACAAGCTGACAGTCGTTTTATCTCCCGATGCTATCATCGATTGACCGGCCGGCAGGTGCACCGTGACGGCGTCCGCTTTACTGCAGTGAGGGTTTTTCCGCCCAAAGCGGCGTGACCTACTTTCGACATCGAAACGGGTGTTTGATACAAGCGACTAAGGAGGAAGTCGTTGTCGAAGATCGCAACTTGGTGTCACGGCTCAGTCCAGAACATTCGCGCGGACCAGGATCTTCACAAGTACGTCGCTGACGCTTCGAAGCTCAACAGCGCAATCGACGAGATCGCCAAGATCGTTCCTGGTCATTATGCGTCGGAATCGCGGATAGCGGACATCCTCGCGAAGCTCGGCAAGACAGCATCTGCGAACTACGTGCGCGACAAGCTGCCCACGACTCCGAAGCTACGGTTCGGAGAACTTGGCGAGATGTTGGCGGCCAGTTGGATAGCTGACTATTCTGCCTACCAGACGATCAACAAGCTTCGCTGGAAAGATCATCGCAACATGGCGATGCGCGGAGATGATATTTTAGCAATCGCCATGCCGCCGGGCGGCCAAATGCAATTTCTCAAGGGCGAGGTAAAAAGCCGCAAAACGCTCGATGGCACGACCGTGCGTGAAGCGCGCTTGGCGCTCCGTGCGTCCCGAAATCGGCCGACGCCACATGCGCTCGCCGCTCTCGCCGATCGCTACAATGAGATGGGGCATGCCGCACTCAGCGACGCTATCCTGACCTACCAATACAAGTTGGGCATTCGCCTCGATCAGGTGACCCACTTCATCTTCACCTTCTCGGGCAATGATCCTTCATCGGTGCTCGTGACCGACATGACCGCTTACCGTGGACGAGTGAAACAGGTCGTGGTGGCGCTTCACGTAGGCGATCCGGCGAAATTCACCTCGCGCGTGTTTCGCAAGGTGATCGCCAATGGCTGACGTCGCCACGCTCTCGGCGCATATTGCTGAGGCACTGACCCCGGAATTCAGAGCGTCGTTGCTCGCCCGCGGACAAGCGCGATCGATGATCTGGCGAAACGGTGTGCTGCCCGAAGGCTCGCCCGAATTCTCCGACAACCTGAGCTATGACCTCATCTCCTATGGCTTTGCCCTCATCACGCAGGGGCTGCAGCTATTGGATCTCGGAGAGCGTAGCGAAGCGGCTCGGGCTGCATTCGAACACGCCGCCGCGGCCGTAGAGTCCGCAATCATGAACGCCGAGCCATCGCCTGAAAACGATTTTCACCGCTTAGTCGCCGGCGCTGCATACCATCTCGCGGGCTTCTCTGCGCGCGCCTATTCCGTGCTGCACAGGAATATTGAAGCCGCAAACCTTTCGGCGGTCGAGCTGTGCATCGCTCGCCTAATATTGCGTGATCTCGAGGGGGTCGCAGAGCAGATCGCTGACACCCGGCTTGGGGGCGCCGGCTCTGACGAAAACCTTCTCTCGATGATCTCGGAAGCGTTTCCGGAGGGCGCGGGTCCGCTCGAAGATGCTGAGGTCTCCGATGATCCGGAGCCGGCTAAAGCTGTTACGGTCGACGCGGTCGATCTCGCGCTGACCGATACTTTCATGGGCGCGCTTTCTTCCGCCATGCTCGCGTTCGCGCGAGGGGACCGCGAACTCCTGGACCAGGCACTTGCCCAGCTTGGT
Source organism: Pseudomonadota bacterium (assembly GCA_040388515.1). GTDB lineage: Bacteria > Pseudomonadota > Alphaproteobacteria > Sphingomonadales > Sphingomonadaceae > Sphingomonas_O. The sequence goes on from JAZKBQ010000011.1 coordinate 194,142, forward strand.
GTCGGTCTGACCGCCAGCGGCGAGATTGGCCTGATCGCGCAATATTGGTGTCATCGCCTCGCGATCCACCTGCTTGATGATCTGTGGGACAAGAGTCTCCATAACCGCCTGCCAAAGACGCCGCCCACTGACGGGATGGAGGACTGGGTTGGGATGCGCGACCTGTTTCTCGCATCCTTGTATCGCCGCTCGCGCGCCGAGATCGAGCTCTGGCCATCCCAACTCGACGCAGCTGCACGCGCGGTGAAGCTTGACGACAATATGGTTGTCGCGCTTCCGACCAGCGCAGGGAAAACGAGGATCGCCGAACTTTGCATCCTTGCCTGTCTGGCCGCGAAGAAAAGGGTCGTGTTCGTCACGCCCTTGCGCGCGCTGTCCGCGCAGACAGAAGTCAATCTCGCGCGCACCTTTCAGCCGCTGGGGAAGAGCGTCAGCAGTCTCTATGGGAGCATCGGCGTCAGCGAGGCTGATGGTAATGTCATGCGCGAGCGCGACATTATCGTGGCTACCCCGGAAAAGCTCGACTTCGCCCTTCGGAACGAGCCGTCGTTACTCAACGATGTTGGCCTGATCGTGCTTGATGAAGGACATATGATTGGACTTGGAGAGCGCGAGGTCCGCTACGAAGTACAGATTCAGCGCCTGAGACGGCGCGCAGACGCAGATGACCGCAGGATCGTGTGCCTGTCGGCAATCCTACCCGACGGCGATCAGCTAGAAGACTTCACAGCTTGGCTGACCGGCGACCAAGCTGACGGGCTGCTCAAGAAAAATTGGCGGCCGACCCGGTTGCGGTACGGCGAGATCGCTTGGGTCGACGATTCCGCGGAGTTGAAGGTGTCGGTGGGCGGTGAACGGCCTTGGGTGCGCAACTTCATCACGCCGAAATTGCCGAGAGGCCGACGCACGAAACAATTCCCCTCCAACCAGCGGGAACTCTGTATCGCGTCGGCATGGCGGCTGATGGACGATGGTCATTCGGTCCTCATCTTCTGTCCACAGCGACGTAGCGTCGAACCGTTCGCGCGCGAAATCGTCGACCTTCATGAAAGAGGATGCCTCGCGTCCGTCCGAACCGGCAGTCCAGCCGCGCTCGAAACTGCCCTAGCGATCGGACGGGAATGGCTCGGTCCCGACAGCTGCGTGCTCAAATGTCTGGAACTCGGTGTCGCCATTCATCACGGCGCGTTGCCGACCCAGTATCGAAAGGAGGTCGAGCGCCTGCTCCGCGAGGGCGTTTTGCGACTAACCGTCTCGTCGCCGACACTGGCGCAGGGGTTGAACCTGTCGGCGACAAGCCTCCTTTTTCACAGCCTATCGCGCAATCGCGGTCCCATCGACATATCCGAATTCCGCAACGTCGTCGGCCGTGCCGGGCGAGCCTATATCGATGTGGAAGGGCTCGCGCTGTATCCCATGTTCGACGACGTCGTGGAGCGACGTGCCGAGTGGGAAGCTTTCGTCGCCAACGAAGGTGGAAAGGAGATGGAGAGCGGCCTGCTTCGCCTCGTCTTTTCGCTTTTCTCGCGCATGTTGCAGAAGGTGCAGCCGAAGGACGTCGACACGTTCCTTGCGTATGTCGCCGGGGGCTCAGTCTGGGCGTTTCCGGATGGAATCCGAGAGACTGCTCGGCAGCGCGAGGTTGCTCTTGCGCAGTGGACCCAGTGGCTGCCGACGCTCGACACTGCAATTCTTGGAATGCTCGGTGAGCACGACGTCGACGACTCCCAGATCGAAGCGAAGCTCGACGAGGTTCTCAATTCATCGCTCTGGACGCGAAGGATGCTCCGACGATCAGACCCCGTGCAGCGAGCACTCAAATCGATCTTGGTGACCCGTGCACGGCACGTCTGGGGGCAGTCGAATTCACTTCAGCGCCGTGGATATTTTCTCGCCGGCATCGGCCTCGATACCGGGCTCGAATTGGATGCCCGGGCCGCGGTTCTCAACGATTTGCTGGCCGACGCGAACGGCCATGTTCTGGTCGCGAACGAGGATGATGCGATCAAGACGATTACCGATTTTGCCGAGATCGTCTTCGAGATCAGTCCCTTCGTGCCCGACCCGCTTCCCGTCAATTGGAGGGCGATCCTAGATGGTTGGTTGCGAGGAAAGCCTTTCGTCGAGATCGGGGCTACCAGCGAGGAGGCGTTGCGCTTTGTAGAGAATGGCCTGATCTACAAGCTGCCTTGGGCGATGGAGGCGGTTCGCGTTCGGGCGCTCGCGAATGATGACGTCCTCGAAGGCGGGTTCACGATGGCCGATGTCGAACTCGGCTTGGCAGTCGCTGCCGTCGAAACCGGTTCCCTCAACGTCTCTGCAAGTCTCCTAATGCGATCGGGCTTCAGTTCCCGAACGGGCGCAATAGCAGCCGTTCGCGATGGCGTGGGTAGCTTCACAACGCTGGCCGATCTTCGAGAATGGCTGGCGAGCGACGCGATCAAGGATGCAAGCAAGCTATCGACATGGCCAACATCGGAAACGCATGCGCTGTGGCGAGACTTCGTTATCAGTCTCACCCCTGTCCGCCGCCAGCGCTGGCGGCGGCAGGAGGGGTCTCTTGACGTCGAGTGGGATGATGGCTTGGGACCGTACGCCCCCACGCCGCTTCAGATCGCCGAGGATAACGAGGGCGATCTCGTCGTTCTCGATTCTTCGTTCGAGCGCTGCGGCGTCATCACCAACAATCTGGACCCCACGCCCATAGGCCTTCTTCTCCTGACCGCCTCGGACACCGTCAACGAGGCCAACTATGTCTACTTCGGACCCGGGGATCTCGGCCTGTAAGCGAACCAGCCCCATTAACAGGTGAGCGTTCGACGCAGACTGCAGCTTTCCGCGATCGCACACCAACAGCCGCCAGTCGGCTAACGGGCCCATTGCTGTCAATCATACTCTGGAACGATCTGGCCCGGTTAGTTCCCCGACCGTCCATCCTTAAGCGCGGCGGAATATTCGAGTTTTGCAGCCATGGCCCGCCAAGCGCCGGCCGCGCGCAAGCAGCGTTGCCGGACATTTTCCAGGGTGGTGTTTTCGGCTTCTTCCGCGGCCTTCTCGGCCTGGTTGTTATAAAACTCGAGTGGGGTCACTGGCCGTCCTGCCTCCTTGGCGTGTTCGCTGGTAGAACGCGATATAGTGACGCGTGCGACAATCTGCTTGATCTTTTGAACGGCCGTCGCATGCAGATCTGATGACAGACCGCCACTGGTTGAGACGCCTGTGCGAGCCCACGACCGGCTGGCAGCTGCTGGAGACGTATCTGCAGGTCGTCGAGGCAGGCAGTTTGCGCAAAGCAGCGATCGAGGGTCCGGCCGCATTGAACACGATGCGTGATCGTATTGAAAAGCTCGAACATCTAGCCGGACACAAGCTCGTGGACCGTACGACTAATGGGATAGTCGTGACGCCAGCGGGCGAAGCGGTGCTCATTGTCGCCCGTGCGATGGCCGGCGCACGCGAAGCCGTCGTTGACGCGATGATCGCGGAGGACACGATCTCACATCGGTGAGATACAAAAAATGCGGCCCAGCGATTTCTCGCCGAGCCGCAGGAAATCACAGATGTGATAGGGTCGCGGGCGAGCCGATAAATCACCCGTTCTCGGCGGGATTGTATAAAATCGACATGCGTGTGGGATGCTCCAATCCGGAACATTCACCCTCGATATTGAGCATCCTGCTCGCGCCAGGTTGCACTGACGGCACCTGGCCTGATCATCGCCAGCGCGTCGAACCTCGGTGGCAGCGTTCCGTTCACGATAGCCTCGACCATTGCTGGCGACAGGAATGCCAGCCGCAGCACGCGGGTCAGCCACGATGACGTTACCCCTTCGCGCTCGGCGAGCGCCGTGATGTTGATCTCGCCGTCGCGCAGCACCGCCCACCACTTGCGGGCCTGGACCAGCAATCTCAGCAACGCCGCGTCTGGTGGCATCGGCGTGGCGGCTTGCCCGTTCGCCTGAACAAGTCGTACCACCATGCCGGTCCGCGTCAGCCGCGCGTCGGATCTGAGGGTCACGATCGCGCTCTCGCTGTTGATCTCGGCATCCAACAACTTCGCGATTGTTGGAACCGCCAAGTCGATCTCGACCCCGCCCTTCCCAACCCGAACTTGCGTCAGCAATTCTATCAGTTCCGCGTTGCTCTTGGAGCGGAGCGTGGCGGCGATGGCCTTGCAGCGTTCATCGATCGTCGCCACCAACGCCGAAGTGAGGGTAAGTCCTGCCCATGTGATCAACCCGACCGGATCGTCGAACTTTGCGGCTACCTGTTCCCTGACCAGCGCCTCGATCTCGCCTGCGGGGACCCTGAGGGGTGGCGCCGTGCCGGTGCCGTGATGGCCGTCCCGGCTGACGTAGTAGCGGTATCGTTTGTTTCCCTTGCAGGCGTGCGTCGCGATGAGCGGCTGGCCACGCTCGTCGACGATCCTGCCGGCAAGGATGCTCGGACGCGCTTCGGTGCCGGCGCGCCTGCCTTGAACATGCTCGGCAAGGAGTGCCTGCACCCGTTCCCAGGTGTCGCGCTCGATGATCGCCGGGTGCTGTCCCTTATAGCGCTTCGCGCCGTGCGCGATCTCGCCGATGTAGATCGGGTTCCTGAGGATCGCGTAGAGCTGCCCACGGGTGAAATGACATCCGCCGAACGTTGTGCCGTTAGTTCGTGTGCGGATTGGTGACCGGCCCCCTTGCCGCAGCAACTGCCCGGTCACCAAGCGCACGTTACCCAGTTGAAGATAAAGCGCAAAGATCTCGCGCACGAGCGCCGCCTGCTCCTCGACGATCGCCAGGGTCCGCCCGTCGGGGCGGTAGCCGAGCGGCGGCGTGCCGCCCATCCACATCCCCTTGGCCTTGGAGGCGGCGATCTTGTCGCGGATACGCTCCGCCGTGACCTCGCGCTCGAACTGGGCGAACGAGAGCAGCATGTTGAGGGTAAGCCGTCCCATCGAGGTGGTGGTGTTGAACGACTGGGTGATCGACACGAACGAGGTGCCTGCCTTGTCGAACGCCTCGACCAGCTTCGAGAAGTCGAGCAGCGAGCGCGTCAGGCGGTCGACCTTGTAGACCACGATGATGTCGACGTGGCCTGCCGCCACGTCGGCCAGCAGCCGCTGCAGGGCAGGGCGCTCGAGCGTCCCGCCCGAGATGCCGCCGTCGTCGTAGATGTCGGGAAGGGCGGTCCAGTCCTCGCTCGCCTGTGAGAGGATATACGCAGCACAGGCCTCGCGCTGTGCATCGAGCGAGTTGAACCCCTGTTCCAGCCCCTCATCGGAGGACTTCCGCGTGTAGATCGCGCAGCGGACGGTCTTCATGCTGCCGCAGCTTTCTTCTTCAGCCCGAAGAACGCCGGTCCCGACCAGCGCGTGCCGGTGATGGCGCGGGCGACTTCACTCAGCGATCCCCAGTCACGGTCGTTCCAGCGAATGACCTCGTCCTCGCCGATCGTGACCACGTGCACCTTGCCCTGCCACTCGCGGACCAGCCGCGTGCCGGGTCCTGCACGCGTGGTCTTCGTGGTCCCGCGCGCCAGCTGGTCGAGCAGTCGCGTCGTCGCACGCGGCAGTCCGCCGTACGCGCGTGACTGGATCTCGTAGCCGAGTGCCAGCCGCAGCATGGCGGGCGACACGCGGGGACCGGGGGACGCTGCCAGCGTCCCCCACAGTGACCGCAGCGCGTCGGACGACATGTCTTCCAGCGCTGCGAGCTGCGCATCGACGCTCGCGGTCATGCCGACTTCGCGATGCTGTAGGTGGTCACGCCGTCGGCCTTCACTTTGCCGATCGCGTGGCCCTTCTTGCGCAGGCCGGTCAGTGCTGCGCGCGTCGTGTGCGGCAGCCAGCCGGTGGCGGCGACCAGGTCGCCGAGGGTGGCACCACCTTCTCGTTGAAGCAGGGCGATGACGGTCGCGGTTTTGCTGAGAACCGCGGGTGCGGCAGCATCAGCTCCTGGGGCAGGGGGTGTGGTCGTGTTGGGTTTGGCGTTGGCCATGGGTGTTCTCCGGTTGACGGGAGAAGCACCGTGCCGCTCCCACCAGCCAGAGCCCCGTCAGTCACATCTGACTAGGGCAGCCGCCGCGCTTCGGTGGCGGCGATTCACGAGCAGCGTGTTTGCTCTGGTTGGGAGACAAGTCGAGTGGTTTAGTCCGTGCGCAACCCGGTGTGTGCTCTCAGCGCCGACTACTCGCCCATTCGTACGACGGCCTTTTGAAACCCGTGCTCCAAATCTATTCTTGTGTCGGAATGACCGCGAATAGGCGCGGTATAAACCGCGCTTGATCGTCGCGCCGTAGACGGTGGCACCGTAAAAAAATTCTTGAAAGCTTTCGAGAAATTGCTGGTGCTAGCAAACCCGCATGCTGCACTCACTTCAGTCATGGACGCCGTCGTCTCGGTCAATAGTCTGTACGCCTCCTGAAGCCGCAATGCCCGGTAATGATCTCCAACCGTCGTGCTCAGCGTCACCCTGAACAGTCGCTCTAAATGCCGGATCGATATGCCCGCGATCTCTGCGAGTGCACCCTTGGACAACGGCTCCGTCATGGCTTGCTCCATGGCGGTCAGGGCGCGTGTCAAGCCGTCATGCGAAATGCGGTAGCGCAAAGCTGGCGAACGGCGCTGCGGTCGGCTCGGCTGGCGCTGCTCCGTCTGGATATACCAGTCGCTCACCATGCCCGCCAACGACGGTCCGTGGCTGGCAGCGATCAGTGTTGTTGCCAAATCCAGCCCGGCGAGGCCGCCTGCGCAGGTCATCCGTTTTCTATCGATAACGAAAAGTCCGTTTTCGAGTTTGGGTCGGATAAACGTTTCGCGAAACGAGGCCTCATGTTCCCAATGAACAGTGCAGCTATATCCGTCGAGCAACCCGGCCCGGGCAAGGATAAATGGTCCTCCCGACACGCCGCATAGCGTCGCGCCGAACCGTTCGACACGCCGCAACGCTTCGAAAGTCTGTCTGTCGTCAAACACCGCAGGATTACCGCCTGCGCAGACAAAGATGATGTCCGCCTTGTCCATTGCTGTGACAGCGCCATCGACGGACAGTTCGACGCCGTTTGACGCTTTCGCGGGCGCACCCGTCACCGAATAGTGCCGCCAACTGTAGCGGGTCTTTCCGCCAAGACGATTGGCCGCACGAAAGGGCTCGACGACAGGCGCGTAGGACATCAGTGCGAACCCGTCGATTAGTAGATAGGCCAGCCGCACAGGTCGCGCATCCAAATTTGGAATGTCGCTTGACGGAATGACATTGTCGTTCTGGGACATAGGTTGGCGATAGCGGTCGCTATCACATGGCTCAACCATGTCCGAACGTTATTCATTCCTTTCGCTCGCCCGTCACGCGCTGACGAGGCATCGCGACTGGGCGCCGGCTTGGCGCGACGCGGCACCCCGTGACCGGTACGACATCATCGTCATTGGCGGTGGGGGCCATGGCTTGGCCACCGCCTATTACCTGGCCAAGATCTTCGGCGAGAAGAGTGTCGCAGTGCTCGAGAAGGGCTGGATCGGCGGCGGCAATGCCGGTCGGAACACCACGATCATCCGGTCGAATTATCTGCTGCCGGGCAACATCCCGTTTTACGAGCATTCGCTCAAATTATGGGAAGGGCTGGAACAGGATCTGAACTACAACGCGATGGTCAGCCAGCGCGGTATTCTGAACCTCTGCCACTCTGACGAGCAGCTTGACGCCTATGAGCGCCGCGGCAATGCGATGCGGCTGCATGGCGTTGATGCCGACCTCCTCGATGCCAATGCAGTCAGGGCGATGGTACCTTTCCTCGACTTCGACAACGCGCGGTTTCCGATTTTCGGCGGCCTTCTCCAGAAGCGTGCGGGGACGGCCCGACACGACGCGGTTGTCTGGGGCTTCGCGCGCGCGGCGTCGAACCTCGGCGTCGATGTCATCCAGAATTGCGAGGTGCAGGGCATCAACCGCGATGCGCAGGGGCATGTCACGGGGGTCGAAACAAGCCGGGGTAGAATTGGCGCGGGCAAGATCGGCATGGCTGTCGCTGGTAACAGCTCGCGCGTCGCTGCACTCGCGGACCTTCGCCTGCCAATCGAGAGCCATGTTTTGCAAGCTTTCGTCAGCGAAGGCCTGAAGCCCGTCATTCCCGGAGTCATCACGTTCGGGGCCGGTCATTTCTATATCAGCCAGTCGGACAAGGGCGGGCTGGTCTTCGGCGGGGATCTCGACGGGTACAAAAGCTATGCGCAGCGCGGCAATCTGCCGATCGTCGAGGACGTTTGCGAAGAGGCGATGGCGCTGATGCCGCTGATCGGCCGCGCCCGCTTGCTCCGCTCCTGGGGCGGCATCATGGACATGACGATGGACGGCTCGCCGATCATCGACCGTACGTCTGTCCCAGGCCTCTATTTCAATGGCGGCTGGTGTTACGGGGGGTTCAAGGCAACGCCTGCCTCGGGCTGGTGCTTCGCGCACCTCTTGTCCCGCGACGAGCCGCACCCAGTCGCCACGCGCTATCGTCTCGACCGTTTCGCGACAGGTCATCTGATCGACGAAAAAGGCGCTGGTGCCCAGCCGAACATGCAGTGAGCCATCAGCGATGATCATCCCCTGCCCTCACTGCGGTGACCGCGACACGAGCGAATTCGCGATGCGCGGTGAAGCCGCCCTGCGCCGTCCCGACTACGCCGACGGCGAAAGTGCTTTCGCGGACTACGTCTATGGCCGCGCGAACATCGCGGGCGTACAGAAGGAGCATTGGTATCACGCCGCCGGATGCCGCCGCTGGCTGGTGGTCGAACGCGACACGCGTACGCACACGGTCGTCTCGGTCGGTTTCGCAGGCGAGGTTGGAGCGTGAGCCGCCTTGCCCAGGGCGGCCTGATCGATCGCACGCAGCCAGTGACGTTCCGGTTCGACGGACGCACGATGCAGGGGTTCGCAGGCGACACGCTTGCCTCGGCGTTGATCGCCAATAGTGTGAAGATAGTCGGACGGTCGTTCAAGTACCATCGGCCCCGTGGTATCCTCACCGACGGTTTTGACGAGCCCAATGCCCTCGTCACTCTGCACGATGGCGAGCGAACCGAACCCAACAGCAAGGCGCCAGTCGTCGAACTATTCGACACGCTGGAAGCGCGCAGCCAGAATTGCTGGCCCAGCCCCGGTTTCGATCTCATGGCGATCACCGGTTTGTTGTCACCTTTCTTTGTAGCCGGGTTCTACTACAAAACCTTCATGTGGCCGGCGCGGTTCTGGGAGCGCGTTTACGAACCCATGATCCGGCGTGCCGCGGGGCTCGGCCGGTTGAGCGACCGGCCCGATCCTGACAGCTACGACCGCAGTCATGTCTTTGCCGACGTTCTCGTCGTGGGATCTGGTATCGCAGGATTGTCGGCGGCGCTGGCAGCGGCGCGGCAGGGCAAGAAAGTCCTGCTGGTCGAACAGGATCATCGCCTCGGCGGTCGCCTGCTCTCGAGCCGGAACAGTGTCGAAGGCAAGCCGGCAGCCGAATGGGCGGAGGCCGCCGCGCGCGAGCTTGAATCATTCGACACTGTGACCGTGCTGACCCGAACCACGCTCTTCGGCGCTTACGACGGGAACAGCTATGGCGCGGTCGAGCGCGTTTCCGATCATCTGGCGGTTTCTGCGCCCGGGCAGCCTCGGCAGCGTTACTGGAAGATCGTTGCCACCGAGACCATCTTTGCGACCGGTGCGACCGAGCGCCCAATCGCCTTCGGGGGTAACGATCGTCCCGGCATAATGATGGCGTCGGCACTGCAGACCTATGTCAACCGTTACGCCGTTGCGCCGGGCAAACGCGTGGCGATCTTCACCCAGTGCGACAGCGCCTATGAGGTCGCCGCCAACCTGGTGGCAGCAGGAATAGAGGTTGTCGCGATCATAGACGCGCGGGCGCAGCGCACGCTGTTGCCAACGACGGTAAGGGTTATCTCTGGCGAGGTCGTGCGGACGCATGGCAAATGCCTGAAGTCGATTGAAGTGCGGAATTTCGAGGGACGGACCGAACGCCTTTCCGTTGATGCGCTTGGCGTGGCCGGGGGCTGGAATCCAAACGTGGGATTTGCGAGCCATTTGGGCCACCGTCCGGCGTGGTCCGACAATCGCCAGGCCTTCGTGCAAAGGGCGCCGGTCGGGGGCATCCGTTTCATCGGTGCGGCAGCCGGGTTGCTTTCCGACGAAAGTGCTCGGGCGAGCGCGCTCGTTGCGACGGGCGAATTGCTCGACCTGCCAGCTGGGTCGCCTCCGCTGGTCGTGGCCGATAGCGGACAAAAGGCCTTTGTCGATTTCCAGCATGATGTGACCGTGTCGGACGTAAGTCTTGCCGATCAGGAGGGCTTCGGTTCGGTCGAACACCTCAAGCGCTATACAACGCTTGGCATGGCGACCGACCAGGGCAAGGCGGGCCAAATCCTGGGGCATGCGATACTGGCCAAACGCCGCGCGAAGGATATCGCCGCCGTTGGGACGATCGCCGCGCGCCCGCCACACACACCAATCACGATCGGCGCGCTTGCCGGCATTCACCGCGGTTTGCACCTAAAGCCGACGCGCCTGACGCCCACTCATGATTGGGCCGTCGAACAAGGTGCCTCGTTCGTAAACGCGGGGCTGTGGAAGCGAGCGCAATGGTTCACTAAAGCTGGCGACAGGGACTGGCTTGCAAGTGCTGTCCGGGAAGCCGTTGCGGTCCGCTCAGGCGTCGGCATTTGCGACGTCTCCACGCTTGGCAAGATCGAGGTAGCCGGACCCGACGCGGCAATATTGATCGATCGGCTCTATGCCAATCCGATGGCGTCGCTTGCCATCGGCAAGACGCGGTACGGCGTGATGCTGCGCGAAGATGGCTTCGTATTCGACGACGGCACTGTCGCGCGGATCGCCCAGCACCGTTACGTCATCTCTACGACCACGGCGAACGCGATCGCGGTCATGCGCCATGTGGACTTCGCAACGCAGGTGCTGTGGCCCGACCTCGACGTCCAGGCCTGCTCGGTAACCGAGAGCTGGGCGCAGATCGCCGTTGCCGGCCCGCAGTCGCGCGCCCTGCTGCAGGACCTGTTGCCCGACATCGACCTATCGAACGAGGCTTTCCCGTTTATGGGGGCGCTCGAGGGAATGTGGGAAGGCGTTTCAATGCGGTTGTTCCGCATCTCGTTCTCCGGCGAACTCGCCTATGAAATCGCGGTTCCCACGAGGTACGGCGATGCGCTTGTCCGCCGCCTGGGCGAACGCGGCGAACGCCATGGCTGCACGCCATACGGGCTTGAAGCGCTGGCAATCCTGCGCATCGAAAAGGGGCATGCGGCGGGCGGCGAGCTCAATGGTCAGGTGACCGCCGGCGACCTGGGGCTAGGCCGAATGCTGTCGAAGAAAAAGGACTTTATCGGCCGAGTAATGGCCGAACGTGCCGCGTTGACCGACGCCAATCGTCAGACGCTGATCGGCCTGTGCCCCGTCGACGCGTCGAACAAACTGACGGCGGGATCGCATCTGCTGCGCCGTGGCGCCCGCGAGATAGCGTCGGAAAGCCAAGGCCATGTTACCTCGGTATGCTTTTCGCCAGCCCGCGATCAATGGATCGGTCTAGGCCTGCTCGAACGCGGCGCTGATAGGCTTGGGGAAGTCATCACCGCGGTATCGCCGGTGCGCGGTACGCGCATGGCTATGACCGTCGTCAACCCTGTCTTCGTGGACGCCGAAGGAGTGCGGCTGCGTGGGTAACCTGTCGAACAGTGCGTTCGGTGCGCAGCTTTCCCGGCTTCCAGCCTCGCCCGGCGGATCGCTGACACTGGGCGAATGGGACACCGCCGCCATCGCTTCAGTGATGGCGCGGCCATCCGCGGCACAGCTCGCCGCCGATCGACTGGGCGCTCTGGGCACCGCTGGCCGCCATGTCCTCGATGTCGGACCAGGAAACTTCCTCGTGATTACGAAAAAGCCCGAGGGCGATCTGACCGGCACTCTCCGTGGCGTACTCGGCGATGCAGCGCAGGTATTCGATATCTCGTCCGGTTACGCTCTTCTGACGCTTCAAGGAAGTTATGCGCAGGCCTTGCTGCAAAAGGGACTGTTCGTCGATCTCGACAAGGTCCTCGCATCCGATGGTGCAAGCTGCAGCAGTCTTGTCGCGCATATCGCGGTGACCGCGTGGCGGCTGTCGCACGACAGCTTCGGTGTCGCCGTTCCCCGCAGCTACGCGGGCAGCTTTTGGCATTGGCTCGAAGCGGCCTCGGCCGCCGATGGCATCCGTCCAGCCCGGGCGCTCTAGCAATCGCGCCGACCAAACAGTGAAGGCAAAGATGACCGAAACATTCGTTCTCACCTTATCTTGTCAGAATCGCCGCGGCATCGTCGCGCAAATCTCGACAGCGATATTTCACCGCGAAGGTAACATTCTCGACGCGGACCAGTACGACGACGCGTTAAGCGACCGGTTCTTTATGCGCGTAGTTTTTTCGCTGCCGCTGGCCACACAGGCATCGCTACAGCAGAGCCTCTCGGCGATCGCGACCGAACTTGGCGCGACATGGGAATTTCGACCAGTCGGCACGCGACAGCGTGTGCTCATCCTCGTATCGAAGTTCGATCACTGCCTCGTCGATCTCCTCTACCGTTGGCGGATTGGCGAACTGCCGATGGAGATCGTGGGGGTCGTTTCGAACCATCCACGCGAGACCTACGCGACCGATTTCGGTGCGATTCCCTTCCATTACCTGCCGGTTACGAAGGACAGCAAAGCCGCACAGGAAGCGCAGATCCGGACGATCGTTGAAGAGACCGGTGCCGATCTCGTTGTCCTCGCACGCTACATGCAGATTCTTTCAGACGAAATGGCCGCCTTTCTCGCAGGGCGCTGTATCAACATCCATCACAGCTTCCTGCCCGGTTTCAAGGGCGCGAAACCCTATCACCAAGCTCACAGCCGCGGCGTAAAGCTGATCGGTGCGACCGCGCACTATGTGACAGCCGATCTCGACGAGGGCCCGATCATTGAACAGGATGTCGAGCGCGTTAGTCATGCCGATGGCCCCGACGACCTTGTCCGCAAGGGGCGCGACATCGAACGCCGTGTCCTGGCCCGCGCACTCGGCTTCCATCTCGAAGGACGCGCATTGCTCAACGGGGCAACAACCGTCGTTTTCAGGAACTAACCATGGCCGCAGCGCTGATCGATGGGGCTGCACTCGCCCGCAAGCTGAATGCCGAGCTTAAGGGCCGCATGGCGATGCTGGCAGAAACAGGCGTAGTGCCGAGACTCGCCGTAATCCTGGTAGGAGACGATCCGGCGAGCGACACCTATGTGCGAAGCAAGCACCGTACGGCGCGCTCTGTCGGAATGCAGTCGGTCGAGCAGCGCCTGTCCGCTGATATTTCCCAGACCGATCTGCTTGCCGCGATTGCGGCGCTTAATGACGATCCCTCCGTCGATGGCATTCTTGTCCAGCTTCCCTTGCCCGCGCATATCGACGTCGCAACGGTCATCAAGGCGATCGATCCCTTGAAGGACGTCGACGGTTTCCACCCGACTAATGTCGGGCTCCGCGTAACAGGCGCCGGCGGAATCATTCCCTGCACGCCGATGGGTGCGATGCTGCTGATCGAAACCGCAAGGTCCGATATAGCAGGGCTGGAAGCGCTGGTGATTGGCGCGTCGAACATTGTCGGCAAGCCGATGGCGGACCTGCTCCTGAAAGCCGGCTGCACCGTCACCACCGCGCATATTCTGACACTGGATCTTGCCGACGTCTGCCGGCGCGCGGACATCATCGTCGTCGCGGTCGGCAAGGCTGGGCTGGTCAGAGCCGACTGGATCAAGCCAGGCGCGATCGTGATCGATGTCGGGATCAACCGTATCGTTTCGGAGGAACGCGGCAGCCATCTCGTTGGCGATGTGGCATTCGACGAGGCAAGGCGTGTCGCCGGTGCCATCACCCCCGTCCCGGGTGGAGTCGGGCCGATGACCATCGCGTGCCTGTTGCTGAACACCGAACGCGCGGCATTGAACCGGCGCGGCACAGGAAGCGCGGGCGTCTAGCCGCGCAGCAGCGTGATGTCGGCATCCGGCACCATCCGCGGTTTTTCGCCGCGCAGCAGCAGATGGAGCCGGGCCGTCTGCTCCAGTTCTTCGATCGCATAGCCAGCTTCAGCCAGTGTATCGCCAGCGACAACCGGCCCGTGATTGGCGAGCAGGACCGCTGAATATACGCCCGACAGCGCTTCGATGGCGCCCGCAACCGCGGGATCGCCCGGCCGAAAGAACGGCAAGAGCGCGGTCCGTCCGACCTTCATCAGATAATACGCCGTAAGCGGCGGCAGGACATCGGCCGGATCGACATCGGGCAGCATCGAGACAGCGACTGAATGCGTGGAATGGAGATGGACTATAGCCCCGCTCGATCGCCGCGAGCGGTAGAGTGCGCTGTGCAGGGGAACTTCCTTGGTCGGCGGCGCGCCAGCGACATGACGCCCCCCGGCATCGAGCCGTGACAGCGCGACAGGATCGAGATCGCCCAGCGACACGCCGGTCGGCGTCACGAGAAATCCGCCGTCATCCAGACGCACGCTGATGTTCCCGGACGACCCATGGGTATAGCCTCGCGCAAACAGCGACTGGCCGAGGCGGCAGATGGACTTGCGGATGGCATTCTCGCTCATGCGACAGGTTCCAGGGCCCGCACGGCATCCTGCAGGAAGCCGAGCCCGCCGAAATTGCCCGATTTGAGCGCAAAGGCAAAGCGGTCGTTGCCGAGCAGAGGAACACCGGGCGCAATCATGCGTCCGACCTGCAGGGGACCGGGGTGGAGGGCACTGACCACGCCGCCCGATGTCTCTCCACCGGCGACAACGATCTTGCTTGTCCCTCGCGCCGCGGCACGCACCGCAAGCTGGGCGAGCGCGTGTTCGATAGCGGCGGCCGCCGAGTTGCTGCCGTTGGGCAGGATGAAGCGGCGCGACTGGTCGGGCGCGGCCGTGGAATACGCGAGCGGCGCTTGGTCGGCGTGCGCGGCCAGAAACGTGTCGACCTCCTCAAGAACCGGTGCACCCGCCATGAGCCGGTCGACGTCGATCGCAATCGACGGGTTCGTAGTGCGATAGGCCGCGACCTGGGCATTGGTCGCGATCGAGCAGCTCCCCGACAGAACGATGGCATGGCCGGGTCGGGCGAAGTCCGGCAGGAAGCTTGTCCCGATGAGGCCCGCCGCGCGGAAGTTGTCTGGCAGGCCAGCTGCCACAGCCGATCCGCCGGTCACAAGGCGTGCGCCGGCAACGACCTTGGCGATGAGCCTCAGGTCGCTGTCGTCGATCGCATCGACGACAATCAGTCCGTCGAGTGCCGCGAGGCGGTCGCGCAGCGTCCCGTCGCGAACCGCGCCGAGCGGGATGTGCCCGACGGGCAGACGCGTCTGCGGCTTCAGCCACCGGCGGATGTCGCTATCGGTCATCGGGGTGAGGGGATGGTCGCGCATGCCGCTTTCGGCGAGCGGAATGTCATGTACGAAGAGATTGCCCTGATAGACAGTGCGTCCATTGGCGGGGAAAGCGGGACAGACGATCGCCCGGCGTTCGCCCAGCCGTTCCGCCAGCGCTTCGGCCACCGGGCCGATGTTGCCTTGGGGCGTCGAATCGAAGGTCGAGCAGTATTTGAAAACGATCTGGCGGCAACCTGCGGCGAGCAGCCTTTCGAGTGCAACGAGCGATTGCGCAACGGCATCGCTTGCAGGCAACGATCGCGTCTTGAGCGCGACAACACCCGCTTCGCAGCCATCGTCCACAAATCCGGCCAGGCTGGTGAATATGCTCGTGCGCATGCCTTCGCTCGCGATCAGGCCCGCAATGTCGCCCGCACCGGTGAAGTCGTCGGCAATGCAGCCCAGGATCATTTAAGATACTCCTGAAAATGTGCCTGCACATAAGCGGCGAGGGCCGCCTTGTTCTCGAGCGCCACATAATGGCCTGCCCCTTCGATAACCTTCAGGCGCGACCGTGGACCGGCCGCGGCGCTCTCGTACCGGTCCTGCGGGCAAAGGCCGTCCTGCGCCCCGGCGATGACATGAATGGAACACGGCGGATTGGACACGAAGCCGCGAAAGTCGGGCCGGGAAATGTTGATCTCTGCCTGGCGAGCATGGCTGTCATGTCCGGCAGTGTCCGCCATGTCGACGATAGCGGCTTGAATAACCGGGTCGTCCCGGTGCAGCGGACCCAGCGCACCGTCCCATTCTTCGGCGAACACCGCCTGGAATCCGTCGGCACGCGCGCGTGCGACGCGTGCCCGCCGGTTTACAGCATTCTCCGGCCCGTCCGGATGCGCATTTCCACTGATCAACACCACAGCCTCGAACCGGTCGGGATCGAGGCGCAGCAGCTCGAGCAGTATCCAGCCGCCAAGCGAAAACGAGATGCCGAGACTCCCCCGTGGGACGGTCGGGAGAAGCGCCACGGCAGCGTCGCGCACGGACGAAAAGGCCGAATAATCCGCTATGATGGGTATGCCCAGCCGATCGACCAGATCACCGAAGACGCGACCGTCGCACAGAGTTCCCGGGACAAGGAAAGCGGGCTTCACCGCCCGCGCGTCGTCGCCACGGCCTGCGCCATCGTCGCGCGCAGGAGCGCCGCATCGTTGCCGGGCGTTACCAGGTCAAACCCTTGCGCTATCCGGGCCGCCGCGGCCGTGCCGTTGCTACAAAAGATCCCGCTGATCAGGCCGTGCGCGGCCGTACGGGCGCGGACATGGTCGATGGCATCGGCAACCAAGGGATCGTCGGGCTCGTTGGCCGGGCGGCGGCCGAGCGCAAGCGACAGGTCGTTCGGGCCGACGTAGATTCCGTCCAGTCCCTCAACCGCCAGGATCGCGTCGACGTTGTCGAGGCCTTCAGCTGTCTCGATCATCGCCAGCACGATGATTTCGGCATTCGCGCCGTCGAGATAGTCTGGTCCGCCGTAGAGGATGCCACGGGCGGGACCGAAGGACCGGTCGCCCGCGGGGGGATAGCGGCATGCGCTTACCAGCGCTGCCGCATCGTCCGCAGTCGAGATCATGGGACAAACGATCCCGTAGCTTCCCGCATCGAGATAGCGCATGATTTCCGGAGCATTCAGGCCAGACGGGCGGACCATGGGAATGGCCGGCGTCG
This sequence comes from Pseudomonadota bacterium, assembly GCA_040388515.1. Lineage (GTDB taxonomy): Bacteria > Pseudomonadota > Alphaproteobacteria > Sphingomonadales > Sphingomonadaceae > Sphingomonas_O. The sequence continues at coordinate 211,269 of JAZKBQ010000011.1, forward strand.
ACGACAGCGCCTGGAGCATGGCGATCGCCATGTCGAAACCAATCATGCCATGCTGGCAATCTACGGTTGCCGCGTCGAACCCCTGGTGGGCGATGGCTTCCGCGGCATAAGGGGCGCCAATTGACAGCCATGCGTTGACGATCGGCTGTCCGGCTTTTTTCAGCCTGCGCAGCGAGTTGGCGCGCATGTCAGATCGCCGGCAGCAGATGGGCGGGGGCGAGATAGCCGTTGGGATCGCGACCACTCCCTGCCGCGAGTGCGGCATCGACGATGCCTTGCGCCCACTCGATGTCCGGACGGGCATCACCCGCGGTCGTCAGCGTGAACAGCGCCTCGGTCGTGCCAACGGACCGGAAGCTGCGCCACTCGTTTTTCGGGACCGAGAATGTCGACCAGGGTTCGGCAATTGCGACCGAGGCGTCGTCACCCTCGCCCAGCTGTATTTCCAGCGCCCCTGCTCGCACGATCAGCACCTGCTTCTGGGGCACTCGATAGGCCCCGAGAAGACCGTCTACGGGAATGCGGACATAGTCGAGCATGAATCCGTGAGGATCGTGAATCGGCGGCTCGGCATTACGGTCCTCGCTCATCCCCGCGCCAATGACGGGAGCGAGTTGCGCCCCGTGACCGGGCAGAGCGCTGTCGAGCAGGGCGCCGGACGACCAGCGCAAATCCTCGAACCGCACGACACGGCGCATCATGTCCTCGGCGGAATAAGTCCGCATCGACGCGATGTCGGCTGCGGTCAGTGGCTTGATAAGCTCCTCATCGGCAGGCTTCGCGGCGCCCGCAGCAGTGTCGACCATCATGTTGTCGCGCGTGAGGTAAAGACCATGATCGGCCGCCGTTTCGAGGATCGACGGATGCCAGACGACCCCGCCGCTGTCGTCGCGTCCCAAGAGCGTGAAGATCCAGCTGTCGTCCGGTCCGGTATTGGTGAAGCCGCGAAACATCCAGGTCGGCATCGATAGCACGTCGCCGGCACGCCCAGTGATTTCGCCGTCCATGCCCTCTGGCCCCCAACGGAAGCACCATTCGCCCCGATAGATCATGAAGACCTCAGCGGTGTAGTGCATATGCAGATTGTTGGTGACCCCATGCGGCATCGCCGCGACGCCGAGCGCGAAGCCGTGCGGCTCGGCGAGGTTGACCACCTGCTCGCTCGACTGCGTTACCCCAGCGCCGATGATCGAGTAGTTAACCTTGCGGTCGGAACCCGGAATCTTGCAATCGATAAACGCGAGCGAACAGGGGACGAGATCTTCGTATCGGACGAGGCGTTCTGCGGCGATCATGCGTGACATTTTCCAGCTTTCTGCGGCTAGATTGGGAATAGCGCTGCATTCGAATGCAATCAATAGCCGAAACGTTCGATAAAATGAGGACACGTTCGTCAAAACTATTTGCTATGCGATCCCGATGACCAGATCGCGCGCTGTTTCACCCCGTGCCAGGACCATCGACGTGCGCGAAGACCCGGCAGCAACGGGGCGCGTTGTCACCTCTTATGATGTTGCGCGGCGCGCGGGCGTGTCGCAATCGGCCGTGTCGCGGTGCTTTAGCCCCGGCGGGAGTGTTTCGAACCGGCTGCGCGCGAAGATAAAGGCAGCGGCCGAAGAACTCGGTTACCACCCCAATGCCATCGCGCGCATGCTGATCACCAAGCGGTCGAACCTGATCGCCGTAATCGTCGCCAACCTCGGGGTAAATCCGGATTTCACGTCGGCCTTGAGCCATTACATCGCCGAGCGCGGTCTCAATCTCCTGTTCTTCGCTCTCGATCGCGACGCCGACGCCGATCGCGCGATAGAGCAGCTGTCGCAATATCGCGTCGACGGCGTGATTTCGGCGGCGGAGCTGACCGCAGCGCAAATTGCTCTGCTCAACGAACGCGCAGTGCCGCTGATCTTTATCAACAGGTTGTACGAAGCCATGGGCGCGAATAGCGTCGGTTGCGACCATGCCGAAGGAGAGCGCTGGCTGATCGACCGGCTTGTCGATGCGGGGCACAAGCGCTTCGGAATCGTCGCCGGCCCAGAGGCGTCCGTCGTCAGCCGGCTGCGCAGCCGGGCCGCGATCGATCGCCTGCAAGCGCTCGGTTTCACAGCGCCGCACATTGTGCACGGGGACTTCACCTATCAGAGCGGACGTGAGGCGATGCGCTCGCTGTTCGACCGTAACGACCGGCCTGACGCGATCGTTTGCGCAAACGATCTTATGGCTATCGGCTGTATCGACGAGGGGCGTGGCGCGTTGGGCTTGCGCATCCCCGAGCAGGTGTCGGTTGTCGGCTTCGACGGCTCGGCTCCGGGACAATGGGATGCGTATGGTCTCACTACTGTTCGCCAGCCGATCCGCTCGATGGTTGTAGCCGCGGTGGACATGTTGATCGCGCGAATCGAGGACCCGTCGATCGCCACAGAAAAGCGTGTCCTTTCGGGAGAATTCATTGCAGGTTCGAGTGCGCGCACGCGATAGCGCTTGACCCAATGTTGCAGCGGTTTAGCATTCGAATGCAACAATCTGGATTTTCTCATGCAAAACTTTGATCCGCTGGCTGACCTGAGGCCGGAGGCCTATGCGCCGTTTCGCGATCCCCGCGATTATATCCTGAGCTGGACCGACCAGATCTGGATCGAAAAGGGCTTGGGTCGTCTCGGCGAACATTACGCCGACGATATCAAGGTCCATACCGCCTATGGCGAAACATATGACTTCGAGCATGTGCTGACGAACAGCGTCCAGAAGATGAGCGCTTTTCCGAACGGCGGTGGTGGCTCCGGCGAAGACGTCGTCTGGGAACAACGCGGTCCGATGGGCTTCATTAGTTCGCATCGCGTTCTCAAAACCGGCACCAACTTGGGTTATTGGACATATGGTCCGCCAACGGGCCGCAACTGGGTGTCGCGGACGATTGCCCATTGCGTGGTGCAGGACGGCAAGGTCATCGAGGAATGGCTGGTACGTGACGAATACGCGGTGCTCCAGTCGCTCGGCATAGATCCCGAGCAGGTTGCTGCAGATATGGTCAAGGCGTCGCCGGTGACGGGCGAAGTCCTTGCGATCACGGATGCGTCGCCGCCGTTTGCCGGGCATTACCCTGATCCGTCGCGCGAAGGAATTTCGGGCAAACGCCCCGACCGGTTCCACGCCGAATGCGATGCGATCGTCTCGATGTATGACGAGGTCTGGAACAGGAAGCGGTTCGATCGCGTCGCGGCATATTGCGACCCGAAGGTGGTATGCCACACCGTCCGGCTGCACCGTGCGCAGGGTATCGACGGCTACCAACAGCAGCTGATCGACCTGCTCGCCGCTTTCCCTGATGGCCGGATCGAGGTGCGCGACCTTGTTGTCTGCCAGTCGGACGAACTCGGCATGCGAATCGCCGCGATCTGGACCCTGCATGCAACCTACAGCGGTGTACCCCTCTATGGTCCCGTAACCCGTAAGCCGGTCAAGATCATGGGCGCGTCGCATTTCGAAATGCGCGATGGCAAGATCCTGCGCGAATGGCGGCTCTTCGACGAGATCGCCGTGATGGCGCAGATCATCGGAGCACGGCAGGCAGCGGCCGCTAAGGCCTGACTTCGCCTCTCCTAGATCTCGATACTGTCATTCAAGGGGTCGGTTAGCGCCGGCCCCTTTTTATACGCGCTCGTTGACCATTGGACAAAAAAAGGGGCGGCAATGACGCCGCCCCTTTCCTTGCGATTGATTGTTGCGCAGCGTCAGAAGCTGAGGCGAGCACGGATGCCATAATTGCGCGGCAGTCCCCAGTTTGCTTGCTGAAGGCCGTCGCCGCCCGTCTGCGTCCGCTGATTGATCATCTCGTCCTCGAGATTCTCGACAAAGGCCTCGACGCTGAAGCGACGGTCATAGTCGGAAACGCCAAGGCGCAGATCGGTTTGGGTAAAACTCGGTTGGAAGCCTGACAGGTCGAAGGGAAGGCCGCCATGGGCGAAATAGCTGGAACTGTAACGCAGCTGTGCCTGCGGCGTCAGATAACCGAAGCCGACGTCGAATTCGTAGCTCGTCCCGACGGTGAAGCTGAATTCCGGCGTGTAGGGCGGCCGATAGCCCGACAGGTCGATGAAGCGGCTGGAGGGGACTGCGCCGTTCAAGACCTGAAACCCGCCCGGCAGGTTAATGCCGAAGGTGCCATATTTGGCGTCCTGATAGGCGGCCGCGAACGAAATCCGCCAGTGATCGACTGGTAGTAGAGCGCCCGTGATCTCGACGCCCTTTGCGTTCAGGACGCCGCCGTTCGACGACAGCGTGGTGAACGAACCCGGGTTCGCCGGATTGGGCACCTGGAACGTTGTGGCGAGCGCCGAATAGCGGACCTGGTACAACGCGATATTCAACTGTGCGCGACGGTCCCAGAACCGTGTCTTGAGGCCAAGTTCGAACGACCGCGATTCCTGTGGCTGGGTCACGGTGCCGTTCTGGTTCATCGCGCCCGACAAGAAACCTGTCGAAGCTGTGAAATACGCCATGACATCGTCGGCGACGTCGAACTCGGTGCCCAGCCGCCAGGTCACGTTCTCGAATGTCGCGGTGACGTCCGACTTCGCCGTTGCGGTCGCGTCGTTGTATGGGAATATCGAGCGCGGATCGTTTGGCGGTGTGGAGGGCGTCAGGCTGCCGACATAGATCGCATTACCGTTAATCGCGTGCTTGCGCTCGTTATTGTAGCGCACACCACCGATTACGCGCCATTTTGGCATGATCGCGTAGGTAAGTTCACCGAACGCTCCCAGATAACGGCTGTCGATGAACTGCGTGTTGTTCGACGTCGAGTTGATCACATTGGCGAGCGATACCAGCGGCGTGCCGGTCTGCACCGGTAGCACGACTCCATTGGTCGAAGTTGCGGTCGGTCGTGCCGCGAGATTGTCGACCGTGTGACGCAGCGACGAGTAGGAGAAGAACAGCTCGTCGTATGACGCATAGCCGCCGATCGTTGCCTTGAGCGGGCCATCCCATTGCGAGATTAGCTGCAGTTCTTGGGTGTACGACCGGTTGTTCTCTTCCACCCATTCGCGTGCGTTGGGGTTTGAGCTGTAGTCCGCGTCGTTGCCCAAGAGCGACGTATAGTCGGTAAACGACGTGATCGAACGCAGCGCGACCTTGCCGAGGTTGATGCTCGCATCCAGCGTGGCATTGGTTTCCCTCAGCCGGTCGTTGTTGACGAAATCCCGTGACACGGTGCGACGATCAACATTCGACATTCCGGGCGTGCCATCAAGCATATCGAACGCGACCGTGCCACCCGAACCGCGGCGGGGATTCTGGCAGTCGATGACCGTGCCATAAGGATCGGTTAGGCCATTGGGCTGGACAGTGCGGCAAGCACCGTTGATCGCGAACATGCCTGCGGGATTGCCGTTCTCGGTAATGTTCGAGACTCGCAGCACGATGTCGACATCGCTGCTCGGCTTGTAGCGAGCGGACCCGCGGAACGAGAGTGTGTCGGCAATACCCAGGTTCCGGCCGACGAGATTCTGGACCCAGCCGTCGCTCTTCTCGCTCAGGACCGCAAGGCGCACGCCAAAGCTCTCGGTGATGCCCGCGTTGACGTACATCTCGTTGCGGAAATCGTTGAAGCGGCTGTACCGGCTATCTAGTCCGAACGAAATGCCCGACTTGAGGTCGGGCGCCTTGGAATAGAGGTTGATCGCGCCGCCAAGCGTGTTGCGACCATACAGCGTGCCCTGTGGCCCGCGCAGAACTTCGACGCGCTCCACGTCAAAAAAGGCGCGGGTCTGCTGGGATGCGCGCGACTTGTACACGCCATCGACAAAGACGCCGACGATCGATGTCGCATCGCCGAAGGTGTTGTTCGAGTTCGCGCCGCGAAGTGCGATCTTGGCATCGTTACCACCCTTGGCGAAGACTAGGCCTGGCGCGAGCTGTTCGAGCCGCGACACGTCGTTGATGCCTGACCGCGCGAGATCTTCGCTGGTCAACGCCTGTACGCTTGCACTGACGTCCTGCAGGTTCTGTTCGCGCTTGTTCGCGGTGACGACGATGTCGCTAAGTCCATCACCAGCATCGTCGGTGGGGGCTGCAGCTGCGGTCTGTGCAAACGCGGCTACTGGCACGGCACTGACGCCGAGGGCGATACTGGCTGCACTGGCGCATAGGATTGCGCGGTTCTTGAGCATTGCTTTCCCCTTTAATTTTTCTCTGTGCAGCACGTCGCTACGGCTTGCACCGCGAAATGTACTCCGAATGCAATTACGCGCAACCTAAAATAACGCTTCATAATCAGTAGTATACTGATTCAGCAAAATTAGTTTGATCGAGAATCGTTCTCATTGCGACAAAATGATTTGCATCCCTCTGCAAAGAGAGCCAGCCTGCCTCTCATAAACTGTGAGGCGGCAATCATGTCAGGCAAGCAACGGGCAGAGGATTTGGGACTGGGTCGCCGGTTGGCGGCCCTAGGTTTCCTGGCGGTAGCCTATATTCTTTACAGCTGGTCGTGGAACACCGTCGACGTCCTGCGCCCGTACATTGCGGCGGACCTTAAACTCACTCTGACCGAGTCGGGCTCTCTTTACAGCGCCCAGGCGCTCGGCGCCCTGTGCGGCGCGGTAATCAATGGGCAGCTCGCCGACCGTTTCGGACGCCGCAACGCGCTGATGGTAGTAATGGTGGGCTTTGGCACGACGCTGATCCTCGGTACGGTCGTAACAAGCTATGCACAGGTCCTGGGACAGCGGCTGCTGCTCGGCTATTTCACCGGCTCCATGTATCCCATTACCGTTGGCATCTACGCCGGTCTGTTCGGTGCGGCCGTCCGCGGTCGCGTTGCCTCGATCATCATGGGGTCGTCCTATCTTGCTGTCTCGCTGCTTGGGATCGCATCCGCCGCGGTCTTCGCAACGCACGGCGACTGGCACATCCTGCTCTGGCTTGGCGTTGTGCCGGTCGTTCTCGCCTTCTTTGCGCCCCTCGCCATTCCCGACGACCGCAAGCTTATCGGGTACGGATGCGCGGCAGTGAATCCCGACGTTCCGGCGGGTTTGCCAATTAAGCAGCTTTTTGCGCCCGGTCTGCGCAAGCGCACGATCATGCTCACTCTGGTCTCCGGTCTCAATTTCTTTGCTTATCAGGCGTTCACGGGATGGGCGACGACCTATCTCCGGACGGTGCGCAATTTCGACGACGCGGCAATCGGAGTGTCCGTATCATGGATGTTCGCCGGCAGCCTCCTCGGCGGTTTCTTCTGGGGGTGGATCGGAGACCGGTTTGGCCGCCGCGCTGCGGCAAGTGGCTTCTTCGTCACGGCCGGTCTGATCCTCGTCTATCTCTATGCGCCGATTTCGCCTCTCGTCCTCAACATGGTCGCATTCGGTTATGGCGCCTGCCTGGCTTGCAGTGTTGTCTGGGGGCCCTGGCTCGCCGAGCTTTACCCCGAACATCTCAAGTCGACAGCTGCATCGATTTTCAACTGGGGCAGGATCGTGAGTTTCGTGGCGCCTCTCCTCACTGGACAGATCGCCGAACATTTCGGTCTCGCCGCGACGATGACGATCGCAAGCCTCGTATTCTGCATCGCTGCAGTAATCTGGTTGAGGCTTCCGGAAACCTACAGTTATGTCGCGGCACGTCCGGCCGCCGACTAAGGCACATTGGAACAGCCGGGTTATCAGAAGCAAACGTGGGACGCAGGGTGGAGCGGACAGTTGATGCGCGCGCGAAAATTTGCGTGCTTGCGATGGGCGGCACGATATCGATGCGCAGTCAGCCCGAGGGAGGGGTGGCGCCAACCGACAATGCGGAGACTTTGCTCGCGCATCTCGATTTCGGACGAGACGTTGCTGTTGAATATCGTGACATAAGCCTCAAGCCCAGTGCCAGCGTCGACCTGTACGACGTGGCGGAGTTGGCGCGTCTCGTTCAGCAATTTGCGAATGCTGGAACCAGCGGGGTGGTCGTCACCCACGGCACGGATACGCTGGAGGAAACAGCCTTCGCGCTCCAGCTGATGCTTGGCCGGACAATTCCAGTCGTGCTGACCGGTGCGATGTACAGCGCTGATAGCGCCGACGCTGACGGCCCGTCCAATCTCGTAGACGCGGTTAGGGTCGCCGCGCATTCCGGTGCTCGGGGGCGGGGCGTTCTGATCGTTTTTGACAAGAATATCCATTCGGCGGTCAATGTGCGTAAAGTGCACAGCACGAGAGCCAGTGCATTCTCGTCAAAACCAGCTGCGCAATCCGGGTTTCTAACCGATGGAGAAGTTTGCTTCGAACAATCTTCGCATCAGCAACTTCCGTCCTTGGCTTTCGGCACAAAAATTCCTGTTGTGCCCATTCTTCAAGCCGGATTGGATCTTGAAGTCGAAACCATTAGCGCGTTCAATCGCCCCTCAATCGATGCGCTTGTCGTCGCTGGGGTGGGCGGCGGCCATGTATCGGCTAAAGCTGCGCTTGAACTAGAGGTGCTGGCTAGAGCGAAGCCTGTTGTGATTACGAGTGGTGTTGATGCAGGACCGACTCTCACAAATAGCTACGCTTATATTGGTGGTGATATCGATCTGGGAAAACGTGGCCTGATTAATGGCGGGCGCTGGCGACCGAAACAGGCGCGCTTGATTGTACAATTGGCGATGAGTTCAGGGCATTCAGTGATGCGTGCGCTGTCGGCGTAAAGTTACGGGGTCTGTCAATGCAGATGCACTATTCGTTGAATGAGCGCGGATAACCGACGCCCCGCATCGATTTCCCTGATCGCGAAAGCTGCTATTCGCTAAGTCGCGAACTTCTCAGGCTCCGCGCGTCGTCGCGTCGATCCAGGCCGTGAGCTTCGCCGGGCTCTGTCAGATCTGTGGGGCAGCCGCTAACTGGCGCGGATGAGCCGAAAATCGAGAGCCAAGCCGCCAAGCCCGTTCAAGGGATTCAATTCGTCACCCGAGATCATTCGGCTGGTGGTCCTGATGTACGTCCGGTTTCCGCTTTCGCTGCGCAATGTAGAAGACCTGCTGTTCGAGCGCGGGATCGATGTCTGCCACGAGACAGTCCGTTTCTGGTGGAACCGGTTTGGCCCCATGTTTGCCAAAGAAGTTCGCCGCCAGCGCGTCAGCCATATGCGCGGGTTCCGGCACTGGAAATGGCATCTCGACGAGATGTTCGTGAAGATAAACGGCGAGACCCACTATTTGTGGCGCGCGGTCGACCACGAGGGTGAAGTCCTCGAGAGCTACGTGACCAGGACCCGGGACAAGAAGGCGGCGCTGGCGTTCATGAAGAAGACCCTGAAGCGCCACGGATCACCCGAAGCGATCGTGACCGATGGCCTGAAATCCTACCAGGCAGCGTTCCGCGAACTGGGCACGAGCGACAAGCAGGACATCGGCCGACACGCAAACAACGTCGTCGAGAACAGTCATTTACCGCTGCGCAGACGGGAGCGGGCGATGCTGAGATTCCGACGAATGAAGTCGCTCCAGAAGTTCGCCTCGGTCCACGCCAACGTCCACAACCAGTTCAACCACGAACGCCATCTCGTCGACAGGAAAACGTTCAAAGAGCGCCGCTCAGCGGCGCTCGCCGAATGGCGGCAACTCGCCAGCTAGGCCGCCAAATTCAAAGATCGGACTGCATCATGGAGAGAGCGGTTCGCAGAGGACTGACAGCACCCTCGACTAAGGTTTGAACACTTCGTCGACGTTCAATTCACGAGCGATCTCGTTTTGCGAACTGAAACGTCGAAACGAGCGAACCGGTTTGGGTTACGCGTCTGCACGGGCCCGAGTGATCGTGCGTTCGCCCCTACCGGGCCGACGGCTCCAAAACTTCTAACGGAGTATGCGCCGGTGCCGTATAGATAATCCGGCCATCGAGGATTGTCCGTTCCACCTTGGCCTTCAGTATGTCCTCGGTCGTGCTTTTCAGAATATCGCGCGAAAGGACGACGATGTCGGCCAGCTTCCCTGGTGAAATCGATCCTTTGACGTTCTCTTCCCGCGAGGAGAACGCTGGATTGATCGTGTACGCGCGCAATGCCTCTTCGACCGTTAGAGCTTGATCTAGACGACGGTTTTCCGTGCGGTTCGAGCCTGGCTCCCGGCGGGCAACCGCCATGTAGATATTCTCGATAGGTGAGATCGGCGAAGGACGCGCTTTGTCATAGGTGCCGGGCCAGTCGGAAACGATGTTGAGGCGCACGCCATGGTCGAGCAGCGTGCGCCAGGCATAGGCCGTCCTCGCGCGTTCCGGCCCGAGCTTGGCGGCGACCGTGTCGATATCGTCCATCATCTGCTGTGGCGTAATGTCCGCGATGATATGCATCCGCCCGGCACGTTCAATCTCGGCCATCGCCGGAAACCACGCATGGATCCATCGAAAGCGGCGTTCGCGCGGCGGGTTAACCTGCGCCGCCTTTTCGTACCAGTTCATCAGCAGGCGGTGCGCCTTGTCACCCAGCACATGCGTTCCGATGTCGAAGCCCAATGCATCGGCGGCGATGACCTGGCTTTGCAGATCTTCTCCGTTCGTCACGCGGAACGCGAAGTCTCCCGCATAACCCGCACGTTCAGGCGGATTGTTACTGAATGGCGCGTCCATCTGCGACCCGTCGATCATCAGTTTCGTGCCGCCGTAGCGAATCCAGTCGTCGCCCGATCCCGGCTTGATCCCGAAACGGGCGAGGTCTGGCGCACTGTTCAGCGCAAGCAACGGGTGCACCCGGACCGTCAGCTGGTTCGCGGCCTTCAGGTCGGTAAAGATGCCGACGTCGGAAAAACTCCGTTCGACAGCAGACGGAAACAGTCGCGTCTGCGAAACGCCGTCGACCCGGGAGATGTCATGGATGCCAGTGATGCCCAGGGCGTTAAGGTCGCGCAGCAAAGCCCGCGCCGCGACCAGCGTCTGCGCGCGCGATTTCGGCGGTAGCTGGGTTTCAACCTTGGGCCCGGCATGTCCGAGCAACAGGCCGGTAAGCGCGCCCGTTTTCGGGTCGCGTTCGAAGCTTCCATCAGCGGGGTTGGGCGAAAGCCGATCGAGATGAAGGATCCCCAACCCCTTCGAATTGATGAAGTAAGCTCCGTCGAAACGGCGGATGAGTACCGGATGATCGGGAGACACAGCGTCGAGTTTCGCCAGCGACGGTCGGAACGGCGTATAGCCGCCGCCGTGCGCAGCCTTGCGGGCAACATCGCGGTCCCATTCGCCGCCGGTGATCCACATGCCTTTCGGGACGCGCTTGACCACCTGCGTCACTTCCGCAGCCAAGGCATCATCGTCATGAACGGCGCCCAGCGCGGCCTCGTAAAACCATTCGGTCGCATTCTCGAAATGCGTATGCGCGTCTATGAAGCCGGGAACGACAAGCTTGCCCGCAACATCGATCATCTGGGTTGCCTTGCCGCGAAGGGACATGACATCCTTCACGCTGCCGACACGGGCGATGCGATTTCCGGCAATCGCGACCGCCCGAGCCTCTGGCTGCTTGTCGTCGGCCGTCCACACATGGCCGTTGTAAAGGATGATGTCGGCCGCCGGTGCAGCACGTGCACCAGTACCCGCACCGAAAGTCAGCAGAGCCGCAGCGGCAAGCGGGAACGGTTTGGACCGGCCGATCATCCTACCCATCGCTCCTATAGTCCGACGCGGACGGTCAGTTTCGCCTGGCGCGGTACGCCATAGCCGAGCAGGTTCGATCCGGTCCCTGCCCAGTAGCGCAGGTTTGTCAGGTTATCGACGTTGAGCTGGATCGTCATGTCCTTGGCAACGCCTGGCACCTTGTAACGGATCGATGCGCCATAGACCGTGCTGCCGTCGATAAACGCTTCGTTCTGTGCGTTGACCGGGCGGCTCGACACATAGAAGGCGCTGCCGCCGATCGCGAGGCCGCGGATCATCGGCAGGCGGTATTCAATCGATGCGCTACCCGTCCATTCCGGCGTTTCTTCCGGCCTGTTGCCGATCAGCGTTGCCGGCGTCGCGTTTATGACCTTCGCATCGAGGTATGTACCGCTCAGGTAGAGTGACAGGTCGCGCGTGATTTCACCCGCGGCCGACGCTTCGATCCCCTTATAACGCGCGCGTCCCGCCAGCTTGTAGATATTGTCGACCGGGTCGGTGAACGCTGAGGCGCGCTCTATCTGGAAACCGGCGAGTTGGATCAGGAAGCCGGTGCGCGGTTCATACTTGATACCCGCCTCATATTGTTCCGACTTGGCAGGCGGCAGAACGGCCTGCGCGTTCGCAGCATTCAGCGGCGCCGGAGTTACTTCCTCGAGTCCTTCGAGATAGGTCGCATAAAGGCTGAGGTTCGACATCGGCTTCACGACAATGCCGTAGCTCGGCGTCCAGGTCTGGACCTGGAACTCCGTGACGGCGCCCGTCGTGGACGCCGTCCTGCTCTGGTAGTCGCTGTATCGAACGCCCGCGAGCAAGTCGACCGGGCCGATCTCCAGCCGGTCGGTCACGTAGGCGCCGCTGTCGCGGACATCGAGCGGGGACGTTGTGAAGGTAGTCGGTTCCTGCAATTGGATGTTGGTCGGGTTGAAAATGTTCTGGGCAATAGTCACCGTCGTCGCCGACCGGCCGTTCTGGTAGCGCCAGTTCATGTTGCCGCCGACGATCAGGTTGTGCTTGACCGGCCCCGTCATGAACACGGCGGCAAGTTCCGCACGGATGTTACGGTTGCGGTATTGCTGATCACGCGTGCGCGAGATGCTGAGCGTGCCGTTGCCGTAGTTCGCCGATGTCGGGCGCAGGTCGTAATTGGTCAGCGTCGGCGAATCGCGATCACGCGTTGTCTGCGCCTGTCCGCCCTCAAGGGTCAGTGCGAACTGGGACCCGAGCTTCAGGTCGGCACGCAACAGGACGTTCGTCGCGCGCGCATAATTGCGCAAGCCGGAGCCTCCGAGGTTCAAATCGATCGCCGGGATGTCGGGGATCGTGCGCTTCCCGGCAACGACTGGGGGAACCAGCACAGAGGCTACAGCGGGTGCGGTCAGGGTCGCGACTTCGGGAATGTCCTTCTGGACATGTTCGATATCGAAACGGAACTTCAGCGCATCGCTGACCGCGAAATCGGCGGCAAGAGATGCGAAGTAGCGATCGCCGGTCACATTCTTAATACCGGGCGCGACGATACCTGCGCCAGCGTTCACACGCAGGCCGAAGTTATCCGTGATCTTGCGGCCGATATCGATCGCGGTGCGCGTGCCGCCCGAGTCATTGATGCTGGCGGTAAAGTCGGTCACGTCGCGATCGGCGCGTTTGGTTACCATGTTGATGATGCCTGACGGCGGCGAATAGCCGTAATAGAGCGCGCCGACGCCTTTCAGCACCTCGACGCGGTCCTTGTTTTCGATGGGCAAGTCGACAAGGTTAATGATTGGCAAGGATCCATTGAGGCGAAAGCTGGTACGGTTCTCGACGCGAATGCCGCGAATGGTGAAATTGTCTGCGCTGACCCCGCTTGCGTTCGAACGGCTAACGCCGGCCGTGTTGCGGAGTGCATCGAACAGGCCCTGAGCGGCCTGAGCCCGAAGCAGTTCCTGCGGCACGACGTTGACGGTCAAGGGCACGTCGATGATGCGCGCATTCCGAAAGGTACCGACCTGGACCAGGTTCGCACCGTAGCCCGACTTGTCGGCGGTCACGACGATGTCTTCCAGTTCGAGCTTGTCCTTTTCGGCTGGTGCCGTCTGTGCGTGCGCTGCACCGGAAACAAGGGCAGCGGCGAGCGCGATCGTTGAAATTCCTACATTTTTCATCGTTTTACTCCCTGTGTTCGTTTTTATTGGCTTGTGCCTGCTCAGGGCAGGATTTCGTCGGCGACGATGGGTTGTCTCTCCACACGGATGTTGGTCTTGTTTTCGGAAAACGCCTTCCACTCGGGCGACGTCTTGGTGAGGCGCGTCCGCACCTCGTTGGTCACCCGATCGCGTGAGGCGAGGCCGGCGTCGCCGCGATAGGCGAGCACGAGAAGCGATGCCCAATTGCGACCGGCGGCGTAGCGCGGAAGGTAGACGCCGTAACTGGACAGTGCCCCTGCATCGAGCCAGCCGTCGACCTGGGGCAGTAGATAGCCGTCGACGTAGCGCAGGTATTCGTCGGTCGAGACCATGTAGTCGTAGGGAATGACGAGATAGACCGGCTTCGGATCGCCCGCCTTCGGTGCTGCGGTTCGCGCGCGCAGCAGTTCGCCCGGCGCGGTTTCGGCCGACTGCAGGAGTGTCAGCATGTCGGGCGAGAGGCCGCCGGGGGCCGCCTCTTCGACGGTCCGCCAGCGCGCGAGTTCGGCGGCGTTCTTGAAATCGAGGACGACCATCATGTCCCAGGTCGCGGCATCGATATAGCGATTGGCGAGAACCTGGTAAGACGCGAGGCTGCCTCTCGCACGCATTGCCTCCAACCGTGGCAGGAGTGTTTTTCGCGCGGCGGCGCGGAATGTCGTGCGGGCGGCGGGTGCCACCTTGTAGGTGATCACCAGCCCTTTGGGGCCTTCCGCACGCCAGTCGGCGACCCGCATCTGTGTCTGCGCCACAGCCGGTAGCGCGGCCGACACGGCGATGGCAGCGGCGATCGCCCATCGAACGGGGGCAGCAGTTTTTTTGAAATTAGATGCGCTCGAGCGCCGCGCCGGTATCATAAAAATTCCCCTGACAATTCCGTTTCAGAATCTTGTTTCGTTGAACGGACGGCGTCTCGCAGGCTAAGTTGCGAGACTGCCGTAAGAAAATGCGCGTTGTTCACCATCTTGCTGCGCAATCTATGCAAACTGCTCAGACCGGATGCGCAATTTGCGAACGTACCCGGCGTGACGGCCAAAGCGTTGCTCATGCCCATGGCAAGTCGCCCGTATTCGCCCGGAACCGTCGGTCCACGGAACAGCGCGGCGTCGCCGCAAGTAGCTGGCGTGTGAATTCGTGGCGTGGCGCATCGAAGATCGCGTCGCGGGAACCCTGCTCCACGATCCGGCCGGCGGACATCACCACTACCCGGTCCGCTATCTGTTCGACGACACCCAGATCGTGCGAGATGAACAGGCAGGCGAAGCCGTGCTGGGCCTGGAGCTTCGCGAACAGCCGGAGCACCTGGGCCTGAATCGACGCGTCGAGTGCCGAGACCGGCTCGTCCGCCACGACGAATTTCGGATGGGTAACTAGCGCGCGACCGATCGCGACGCGTTGCCGCTGTCCGCCCGAAAGCTGATGCGGATAGCGGTCCTGAAAATCGGCCAGCCCGACCTCCCCGATGATCTCGTCGGTCCGTGCGCGACGGTCAGCGGGCGACATGTCCGCGAAGTGACGCAGCGGCTGTGCGACGATGTCATGCACCGTCATGCGCGGATCGAGCGATGAATAGGGATCCTGAAATACGAGCTGGGTTTCGCGGCGAAACGCCTTTTGCTCGCCTTTGTCCTTCGATTTCGGGTCCAATCCGTCGAACACGATCGACCCGCTCGCGATATCGGTCAGCCCGAGGACGGCACGGCCGAGGGTTGTCTTGCCGGATCCGCTGCCACCGACGACTGCCACGACTTCACCGGGTGCGACCGTAAGGCTGGCACCATCGACAGCGCGGAAAGTGTCGCGATACCCGCGCCGCTTGAACGCGACGACGAGGTTGTCGACTTTCACCAGATCGCCGCCGCACGGCGGCCGTGCAGGACCTCGCGACGGAAGCGAACCGACCAGCCGGCGCGTATAGGGTTCGGCGGGCGCGGCCAGGATCTGCGCCGTGTCGCCCTGTTCCACCATCCGGCCCTTTTCGAGCACGATCGCGCGCGACGCATATTGTGCAACGAGTCCCAGGTTGTGGGTGATGAGGATGACCGCCGTGCCCTCTTCGGCGGCAAGCCCGGCCATGATGTCCATCACATCGCGCTGGCTGAGCGTATCGAGCGCCGTCGTCGGCTCGTCGGCGATCAGCAGGCGGGGTTTCAGCAACATGACCGCCGCCAGCATGATCCGCTGGCGCATGCCGCCCGAGAATTCATGGGGGTAGGACGACAGGCAGGCCTCGGGATCGAGGATGCGGACGCGCCGCAGCATCGCGATGCATGCCGCACGACGCTCGGTCGCAGTCATCGGCCGGTGCAGGCGCAACGCCTCGTCGAGTTGCCGTCCGATCTTGATCGCCGGGTTGAGTGAGGTCATGGGTTCCTGGAACACCATGCCGATCTCGTTGCCGCGAATATGGCGCATGGCGGCGGGCGGCAGGGCATCGAGATCGCGATCAGCGAAGGTGATGCTTCCGGCTGACCGCGTGATGCCGGGCGGCAGCAGGCCGACGATCGCGCGTGTGGCGAGCGTCTTACCGCTGCCCGATTCCCCCACGATTGCCACGAACTCGCCGGGATCGAGTGTCATGGAGAAGTCGTCGAGCAACACGCGCGGTCCCGCGGCGATGCTCAGTCCGTCGATTTCGAGCAGCGGGCCGGTCATTGAAGTCCCCGGCGGCGAAGTGTGTCGCTCAATGCGTCCGCAAGCAGCGTCGCGCCGAGAACCGTGGCGGCGATGCACATGCCCGGCACCGCCACCAGCCCGCCCGCGGTGCTGAGATAGGGGCGCGCGGACGACAGCATGTTGCCCCACGTCGGCGCGGGGGCAGGCACGCCGACGCCCAGGAAGCTGAGCGCACTTTCGGACAACAGGACCCAGCCGAACATGCTCGTCGCCAGCACCGCGACTTGCGGCAAGGTGTTGGGTACGACGTGCCGCAGCATCGAATAGAACCGGCTGTTGCCCATCACTGCAGACGCCTCGAGGTACTCGCGCGTGCGGATCGACAGCACGCTTGCCCGCACAACCCGGACGACCGTGGGCGTGTAGGCGGTGGTCAGTGCGATCACGATGCCGGTGGCGCCCGCACGGAATACCGCAGCGAGCGTCAATGCCAGCAGGATGCTCGGAAATGCCATGAGCGCGTCGTTCACCGACATCAGCACGGCTTCGACCGGTCCGCGCAAGAAGCCGGCGAGCGTACCGACCGCGAGACCGAACGTCGTTGCCAATGCGACGACAAGCAATGCGAGCGGCACGCTGATCCGCGCGCCCGTCATCGCGCGACTGAGCACGTCGCGCCCGAACTGATCGGTGCCCAGCCAATGCCCACCCGACGGTCCTGCGAAACGCGTGTTCAGGTCGATCGACAGTGGGTTATAGGGCGTCCAGACGGTCGCGATCAGGACGACCGCGAGGAGCACCGCGACCAGAGCGCCACCCACCAGCGCCGATCCGCGGAATCTGCCGGCGCCGCTCATGCTTCTAGCCTCACGCGCGGATCGAGCAGCGGGTAGAGCAGGTCGGTGGTCAGGTTCACCAGCACATAGACGGCCGCCGTGAACAACAGGCACCCCTGTACCACGGGATAGTCCCGGGACAGGACGGAATCGACCATTAAGCGGCCGAGGCCAGGCAAGGTGAACACGGTCTCGACGACCGCCGCGCCGCCCAGCAGGTGGCCGAGCGTCAGCCCGACCAGCGTCATCGTCGGCGCAAACGCATTGGGCAGGACGTGGAACAACAACACCCGCGGTTCCGACTGCCCCTTTGCGCGCGCATGCGTGACGTAGTCGAGGCCGAGCACATCGATGGCGCTCGCGCGCATCATGCGGATCAGGGCACCGGATTCGGCGATCGCCAGGGTGAGCACGGGCATGACCAGATAGGGCACACCGGCAAGGCCCTCGCTGAGCGGTACATAGCCGACGACCGGCAGCCAGCCGAGCTTCACGCCGAAAATGAGGATCAGCATCAGGCCCAGCCAGAAGCTGGGGATCGACATGGCGAGCGTCGCGAACGCCACGATGGCGCTGTCGCTGCCGCGCCGGTGATGCGCCGCGGCAGTCAGGCCGAGGCCGACGGCGACCAGCGTCGCGATCACGACGGCACTGACGACGATCGACGCTGTGACCGCGAACCGTTCGAGAATCAGCCCGCCGACCGCTTCGCCCGTGATGATCGAGGTGCCGAGATCGCCCGTCACGACATGGCCCAGCCAGGTGACGAACTGCGTCCAGAGCGGCGCGTCCAAACCCATTTCCGCGCGCAGGGCGGCCAGTGCTTCGGGCGTCGCGGCATCCCCGAGCATCACCTGCGCGGGATCGCCGGGAACGAGCCTGACGAGCGTGAACACCAGTGCCGCGACGATCAGCAGCGTCGGGACGGTCAGGAGCAGGCGGCGGCCGATATAGCGCAGGGTGCCGATGCTCATCGCAGCGCCACCCCCCACAGGCGCATCTGCGCCGCCGGCCATCCCTTGTACCCGATCACGTTCGCGCGGGTCGCGGTGATGTGCCCCTGGTTGAACAGCACGACTGCGGGAGCCTGCGCCATGAAGCGGCGGTGCAACTGGTCAAACACCGCCTGCCGCTGTACGCGATCGCCGGTCGCGCTCGATTGCTGGAGCAGCACACGGGCGCCCGCGTCGTCCCAGACCTTGCGCGGGTCGCGCTTCTTTTCGCCGATAAAGCTTTCGTAGCTGAGGCTGGGGTCGAGCCGCGCCGAATAGGCGAACATCATCGCCTCGTAATTGCCGCTGTAATAACGATCGAGTTGCGCGGCCCAGTCGAGCGTGTCGATCTGGATGTTGATACCCGCTTCCAGCGCCATCGCCTGTACCAGGATCGCGGCGTCGAACAGGTCGGGATAGCGTTTGTTCGCGATCAGGCGGATCGGCTCGCCCTTGTAGCCCGCAGCGGCGGCCAGGCTGCGCGCGCGGGCGAGGTCGGGGCCGGGCATCGCCGCCTGGACCGCATCATAATAGGGACTGGCGGCCGGCACAATCGAGCGGTTCGGCCTCGACGCGCCCTCAGTGATCGCGTTGACGAGACCAGGCACGTCGAGTGTCGCCGCAATCGCCTGCCGCAGCCGGACGTCGATCAGCCGCCCCCGCGCCGTCTGGAACAGCAGTGCAAAGATATCCATGCCGTGTGCGACCGACAGGCGGATGTCGCGCCGCGATTTCAGCTGGCGGGCATCGAGCGGCAGGATGTTGTCGAGCACGTCGATGTCGCCGCGCAGGAGTGCGGCCTGCGCCGCCGCGACGTCCGGAATTATTAGGAAGCGGATGCGATCGACCAGGGCCTGCTTGCGCCCCGCATTCCCGTCGCGGGCGCCGGGAAGCGCCTGGTAAGCGGGCCATCGGGCGAGATCGACGAACTGGTTGCGGCGCCATGCGTCGAACCGGAAAGGCCCCGTCCCGATCGGCAGGCGCCATTTGCCATCCGCGCCGATCGAGTTGCGATGGAGAATCGCAGCACTGCCGCAATCGACGCGTGCAAGCGTCGCAAGAAATGTCGGAGAGGCGCGGTCGAGCGTGATCCGGACCGCGAGCGGCCCGGCGGCTTGCAAGTCGATGATACGGGCGTAACCGCCGCCGTTGAACTCGCTGAGGCAGCGCCAGTGCGTCGCAGGCGCGAGATAGCGCCGAAGCGACCACACCACGTCCGCGCTCGTCATCACGGCATTGTTGTGAAAGCGAATGCCGGAGCGCAGGCGGAAGAGATAGCTTTTGCCGTCCCGCGAAACCTGCCATCCGCTCGCCAGCATCGGGCCGACCGAACCATCCTCGCGATAAGCAACTAGTCCTTCGACAACGTGCATCAGCACCGCGTCGGTATTCTCATCGCGCGTCACGCCCGGGTTGGTGGAGGCGATATCCGTGTTGAGCCGCGCTCGCAGCAACGCCGCATCGGCCGGCGCCGTGGCGAGCGAGGCCGCCATCGCAAGCAGGACAATCCGGGCGCCGCCCTTAGCCATGTCCTGCGGCGCCGCTTTCCATTTCGAGGGTGTAGCTGGTGAACGTGGGATCGAGTGCGGGGAGGACGGCGATCTCCATCAGGCCCACGGCAGGCTGCATGACGAGCGTTACGACGGTAGCGCTCAGATTGCTCATCAGCGACGGCCGGGGCGGACGGCAGATCGACCATGGCGACGCCCAGTCGTCGAGGAGCGCGGCCTTCACATCGTCGACGGTCAGCGACCCGATTTTCGGTTCGACCAGCGCGCGCAGCCTGCGGTCGCGGTAAAGGCTGTCGGGCATCGTCAGGACGCCGCGCTCGACGATTTTCGAAAGGGCCACGGGACTCTGCCAGTGATTGGCGTGGACCAGCACGCCGTCCTTCGGCTCGACCTGGAACGTCTCGTCCGGCGCGCATTCGAAATCGAATATCAGGCCGTCCCGGTGGCTCAGCACCATGTTATTCGAGCCGGACTTGCGCGTCGTGTAGGCGGAGCGCAGCGCAAGCGCGAATTCGGTTTGCTCCAGCGCCTTGCGACGGAGCAGCGCCAAAGGGACGCCGATCTCGCGGTAGTCGCGCTCGCACTCCAAGTAATTGGCGGTAACGGAAATGCCGACCGAGTTTAGCCCGAACCGGCCGAGCGCTCCCGCTTCCGCGAACATCAATATGTCCGGCTTGTCGTCATTGCGAACGCGCACGACGATCGACGCGTCGGCACTTTCCATCTTCCAGTCCCAGTTGTGGGCGTGAATCAGGCGGCCGTCGGCGGTCGCTTCCGGAGCAATCACCAGCGCCGTGCATCCGTCGGGCTCGACGCCGTCCAGCAGGGCTTCGCGAAGGGCGGGATTGGTCGCGAGTTTCAGCACTTCGGTGCGTGCGTTGAGCATCACGACATGATGGAATGCGACATCGGCGCCGGCCGCAATGCCGCGCATCTCGTCGACATAGGATGCATCGAAGGCTTCGATCGTAGGCAGATAGGCGTCGATCACGCGACCGAGCGCCGCATCATCCAGATCTAGGTCACGGACCTGCGCCGAATAATGGCCGATGCCCGTGCGAATTTCCCGCTGCGCCTGCTCGCCATAGCTGCGCCCCCGCTCGAACGGCGCGCCTGCGATCTCGATAAGCCGGCATGTCTTTTTCACGCGTCGAATCCCTTTTGTCGCGACAACGTATCATTGTCCTTTTCATGTGAAAAGAACGAATTTACTCTCCACCTCACTGCAAGGCGTTGCGCACAACTCCGCAAATGGGCTCGTGACACATACGGATATCTCCGTCACGTTTGTCTCTTGCGCAGACAAAATCCAAGAGATATAGACGTATTTGTCATTCAAAAAAGACAACAGGAAGATCGTATGCCCGCTGCATCGACGCTGCAGAATTCGCCCGAACCGTTCTGGATGCCCTTCACGGCACAGCGCGCTTACCGGCAGGCGAAGCGGACATTCGTGTCGGCCGAAGGCGTCCACTACACGACTGACCAGGGCCGCAAGGTCCTCGATGGCATCGGCGGATTATGGTGCGTGAACGCCGGTCACGGCCAGCCGCGCATCGTCGAGGCCATCCAGCAGCAGGCGGCGAAACTCGATTTCGTGTCGTCGTTCTCGATGAGCCATCCGGCGGCATTCGAGCTTGCCAACCGCATCGTTGCCGCCGCCCCCGACGGCATGCGGCACGTGTTCTTTACGAATTCCGGTTCGGAATCCGTCGACACCGCCCTCAAGATCGCGCGCGGCTATCACCGCGCGCGTGGCGACTTCGATCGCATCCGTTTCATCGGGCGCCACAAGAGCTATCACGGCGTGAACTTCGGCGGCCTTTCGGTCGGCGGCATCTCCCGCCACAAGCGCGAGTTCGGCCCGCTACTCCCGGACGTCGATTTCCTTTCACTGCCCTATGACCAGAAGGTCTCGGCGTTTTCGCGTGGGCAGCCTGCCGACGGCGCGCATTATGCGGAGGAGCTTGCCCAGCTGATCACGCTGCATGATCCGGCGACGATCGCCGCGGTGATCGTCGAACCGGTGACCGGTTCAGGCGGCGTTTATCCGCCGCCGGTCGGTTATCTCGAACGGCTTCGCGCGCTGTGCAGCGAACACGGCATCCTGCTGATCTTCGATGAGGTCATTACCGGTTTCGGACGGACGGGTCCGCTGTTCGGCGCCCAGCGCCTCGGCATCACGCCCGATATCATCACCTGCGCAAAGGGCATGACCAACGGGTCGGTGCCGATGGGCGGCGTGATCGTCAGCGGCGGCGTGTACGACGCCTATATGGAAAAGCCCGCATCGCAGATCGAGTTCGCACACGGGTATACCTATTCCGCCCATCCGCTCGCCTGTGCCGCCGCGCTGGCCGCACTCGACGTCTACCAGGGAGGACTGCTCGATCAGGGGGCGGCCATCATGCCGGTGTGGGAGGACGCGCTGCATTCGCTGCGGGGCGCGCCGCATGTTGCCGACGTACGCACCTTTGGCTTGCTTGCCGGCATCGATATCGCGCCGCGCGACGGTGCGCCGGGCGCGCGAGGGACGGCGGTGAACCAGGCGTGTTATGACGCGGGCGTGCTGGTGCGCACGGCCGGCGATACGATGATGCTATCACCGCCGTTGACCATCTCCGTCGAACAGATTTCGATGCTTGTCGAGACGATCCGTACGGCACTCGCCGAGGTCGAATAGGCATGACGGACGTATATCCGGCGCTGCAATTGTTCGTAGCCGGTGAGTGGGTCGGGCCATCTGGTCGGGATACCCTGCCGGTATACGACCCGGCAACCGAGGAAGAACTCGGAAAGCTGCCGGTTGCAACCGGTCAGGATCTCGCGAACGCGGTCGATGCCGCCGCATCGACGTTTCGGTCATGGCGCACCACCCCGGTCATGGAACGCTATGCGATCCTGCGCCGTGCAGCGCAGCTGGTACGTCACCGCGTCGAAGAGACGGCCTGGATCCTGACGCGCGAGCAGGGCAAGCCGCTGGCGCAATCGCGCGTCGAATTGCTCGCTTCCGCCGACTTCTTCGACTGGTACGCGGAGGAAGCGCGGCGCGCCTATGGCCGGATCGTTCCAACCCGGCCGGGGATTGCCATGGCCGCGGCCTTTCATGAACCAGTGGGGCCGGTGGCCGCATTCGCGCCATGGAACTTCCCCGTGAGCCAGATGGCGCGCAAGCTGGCGCCCGCGCTGGCGGCTGGCTGCACATGCATCGTCAAGCCGTCGGAAGAGACGCCGGCCGCAGCGCTCGCGATCGCCCGCGCCCTCGACGATGCCGGGTTGCCGAAGGGCGTGCTGAGCGTCGTCTTCGGCATACCCGCCGCGATTTCCGAATACCTGATCGGACGCTCAGAAATCCGCAAATTGTCATTCACTGGGTCGACCGCCGTCGGCAGGCAAATCGCGCGACAGGCGGGCGATCAATTGAAGCGGGTGACGCTCGAACTGGGCGGTCACGCGCCGGTCATCGTCTGCGCCGACGCCGACATCGATCGTGTCGCCAAGATGAGCGCCCTCGCAAAGACGCGGAACGCCGGGCAGGTCTGCACATCGCCGACCCGCTTCCTGGTCCAGAACGGCATTCACGATGCCTTCGTCGACCGTTTTTCACGGGCGCTCTCCGCCTTGCGGATCGGCAATGGGCTGGACCCTGACGTCGACGTCGGTCCCTTGGTCAATGCACGACGCGAACAGGAGGTCGCCGAGTTGATCACGGACGCTGTCGAAAAGGGCGGCCGGCTGGTCAGCGGCGGCGAGCGGCTGTTCAACGCGGGACATTTCCGCACACCGGCGCTCGTCGCCGATGTCCCGCTCGATGCGAAGGGCATGAACCACGAGCCCTTCGGGCCCGTCGCTTTCACGCGACGCTTTGGCGATATCGACGAGGCGCTGACAGAAGCAAATCGCCTGCCCTACGGCCTCGCCGCCTATGCCTTTACGAACAACCGAGAGACCGCCAATTATCTCCGCGGCGAAATCGAAACCGGCATGCTGGGCCTGAACAGCTATAGCCTCACCTGGCCCGAAACACCGTTCGGCGGCGTGAAGGACAGCGGCTATGGCAGCGAAGGCGGCACCGAAGGGCTCGACGCCTATCTGGTGACCAAATTCGTGAGCGAGGGCCAATGACGCTTCGTATCGTACGGGACAATGTCCGCGCCGAACCGGCAAAGCTGGGGCGCAAGGTCACGGGACAGATCCTCGACCATATCCTGGACGGCGGCCTGCACGATGGCGGGCACCTGAGCGAATCCGGCCTTGCCGTGGCGTTGAACGTTTCGCGCACGCCCGTGCGCGCCGCGCTCGAACAACTCATCGAACTCAAGATCGTCACGCCTGTCGGTCCCCGGCGCGGCTTCACGGTCATCGCATCCGCCGATCGCGTGCGAGCGCTGTCGAGCAAGGCGATCGCGTCGGACGAGGAAGAAGGGCTGTACGTCACGATCGCGCAAGACTTCCTCGCGCACCGCATCGACGAAAGTTTCACCGAAGCAGACATGCTGCGGCACTATCCGGTCGCACGTTCGACCCTGCTGCGCGTCCTGCAGCGCATGGCGAGCGATCGCGTGATCGAACGCAATTCTGGGTATGGCTGGCGCTTCGCCCCGCTGTTGCGCTCGATCGAAAGCCATGACGAAAGCTATCGCTTCCGCCTGGCGATCGAACCGGTGGCGATTGTCGAACCCGGCTTCTCGCTCGACCGCCGCTGGGCCGAGCGATCGCGGCGGGAACACCAGACCGTGTTGGAAACACCGGCGCACAAGGTGTCGATGGTGCGCTTCTTCGAGATGAACGCCGACTTCCACGAAACGCTGGCACTGTGCTCCAACAACGCGTTTTTCCACAACGCCGTTCAGCAGCAGAACCAGATCCGTCGGTTCCAGAACTACAGCTGGACCTACGGCGAAGACCGTATCGCGGCATGCTGCCACGAACATATCGGCATCCTGGATGCACTGGAGTCCGAAGACGCCGCCTGGGCGTCCGCTCTCATGCGCCGCCATCTCGAGCTCGCCAGTCAGTTGAAACCTGAACATGCCGGCCAGGAACTGGCCGGTTAGCGGAACAACAAGGGGTCGTATCGATGTTGGAAGTTGGAAAATCCGGGTTGCGTCTCGCACTGGCAATGGCCTTGGCAATCACCGGCCCGCAGGCCGCTTTCGCGCAAGGCAAAGCCAAGGGCCAGGGCGCGGCGAACCAGTACAAGGCCAACACCGACAACCGCGAAGGCGCGCTGAACAGCTACGTCAACATGGATACGGACGATCCCGCGGCGCAGATGGAATTACTGCTGCAGGAAACCTATGCAACGCAGCAGCGCGCGATCGAGAACCAATTCATCCTGCAATACGGCGACCGCATCAGGATGGACAATTTGAACTACAACTCGAGCGGCGAACTCATCCCGGCGCATGTCTTCAAGCCGAAGGTAATGGTGCCCGGACGTCGCTATCCGGCCGTCGTGCTGCTGCATGGCGGTTTCCACGAACGGTTCGACCAATGGAATTTCCGGATGGTCGAGGCCATGGTTTCCAAAGGGTACATCGTGATATTCCCGGAATACAGGGGCAGCCGGGGCTTCGGGTCCGCCATCTACCAGAACGATTACGGCGTGACCGATACGGCCGACGTGATTGCCAGCGGCAAGTACATCGCAAGCCAGCCTTTCGTCGATCCGGAGCGAGTGGCGATCGTCGGAGAAAGCCGTGGCGGCATGCTGACCCTGCTCTCAATCCAGCAGGCGCCAAAACTCTTCAAGGCAGCCGTGGATATCGTCGGCCTGACCGACTTCGTGGCCTATATGGCATACAAGCCGGAATACCGGCGTGCCGAAATCGCCAACACCAACCCCAGCTTCAAGGGACAGCTCCCCGACCGGAACCTGCCGGCCTACATGGCGGTGTCGCCGATTAACTTCGTGGACAAGATCGAAACGCCGTTGCTGGTGATGGCGACCACGGGCGACAAGATCGCGCCGCTATCGCTCCACACCGGACGCCTGCTCGATGCCCTGAAGGCCCGGGGGAAGGTCCATGAATCGAAAATCTACGAGAATGCGCCGGGCGGACACACGTTCATGCACGGCGATACGCCGGAACAGGCGGACGCGAAGCAACGCGTCTTCGCATGGCTCGAGAAATACATGGGCGATCCCGGAAAGTGACCGGCCTTGCCGGGACAACGGATAACCCGGAGGTGCGTGGCAGCCCGCTTCAGGAAGATCTCGCGGGTCGCATCCTTCGCTTGCTGAAGGACCAGGGCGTGGGCCGGGGTCATCGCCTGGTCGAACTCGACCTTTGCCGCCATTTCCAGGTTTCACGCACACCGATACGCGGCGCTCTCCAATTGCTTGCACAAAAGGGTGCAGTGGAGACCCGCGCACGTCGCGGCTTCATCCTATGCGGCCCGGTGATGGCAACACCCGACCCCGATACCACCTCGGCGGCAGAAGAAAAAGATAATCAGCTGTTCGTCGCCATCGCCACGGCTCGAAACCGGGGGAAGTTACCCGATCACTTCAGTCAGCTGGAATTGTCCAGGAAATTTGAGGCGCCAATACCACGCGTAGTGCGCGTCTTGCGGCATCTGGCTGGCCTGGGGCTGGTGGAGCGCAAACCAGGAAACGGCTGGGCATTTTCAATGCCAGTGAATTCGTCGCGAACGCGCAAGGAGAGCTACGCATTTCGTCGCATCGTCGAGCCGGCGGGCTTGGTCGAACCGACGTTCGATCTCGACCGCGATTGGCTGGAGATCAGCCGTGCGCGCCATCTCGCATTTCGAAAGCGACGCTGGCGCCAGGATCTGGCAGTCGATTTTTTCGCGCTGAACCTCGACTTTCACGAACAACTGGCCCGCTGCTCAGGTAATCGCTACATCATAGATGCTGTCCAGCGGCAGAATAGGCTACGCTCATTTCTGAACATCAACTGGGTCAACGGCGCAGAACGCGTCACTGACTCAATCGACGAGCATCTGGCCGTACTGGACGCTGTTGGCGTTGGCGATAATGGCGTCGCGGCCACATTGCTGAAGGAGCACATCGATCGGGCGAGGAGCGTTCAGGCCACGGTTTAGAATAACCGAGCGACACTAATCGCAATTTACTACACTGTTGTCGGGAGATCCTGACTAGGAGCGGCATTTCCATCTGTGACAACCTCTTAGCTCGCGAAAAATTCCCACAAATTTGGCACTTTTCGGTGCAATAAGCCTGCCCATCAGCAGATAGTCGTTTATCCTCTGTGCGCTCGAAATTGACCCGCGCTGAGCGCTAAGCGGAAGGCCGCTTTTGGGCAGCGGCATAATTTTTTGAATGACTGTAATGGGAGCGCGAAGCCGACTTTCGGCCCTCACGCCGGGGATCCATGGTCTAAACTTCGAACATCTCGATTATCGCTTGGTAAGCGTCGTCAGTTAGTTGGACGTAATGCACGCGCAGATCGTGCTCCGCAGTCCGCTTTATGATCAGGCCGTGTTCTTCGAGGATGCTCAGGTATCGGAGCGCGGTTGTCATCGGAGCGCGAGATGCAATCGCGGCGCTCGTGGAACTTGTTTTGCGTTCTTTGGCGCGTCCGATGAATAGATCGAGAAGAATTTCCCATGCAGGTTCACCGAAGATCTCGCGACCGAATAAGGCATCTCTGCGCTTCCGCAGTTCAATGACAGCGCTGACCCGTTCAATCGCCCGCGCAAGCCGCAACTCAGGTTTGACAAACGGGCCACTTTCGATCGTCTGTCGATCGGCGGCGAGCGCTGCAAGTTTTGTGAACTCACCCCTTGAAACTCGCACCGGCAAGTCGACTGTCACGTACTGGTTCTCGCCTGACACACGATCCGACTTATCCGTCGTAGCCATCGACGTCCTCCCCATTCACCTGCGACGGAGTCTAGGAGCGCAGGCGCGGCAAATCCCTGATCTAATGAGATAAGCTGCGGCTCGGTGCTCAGTCTATAACACAGATTAGCTAAAACTGGACGCCCTGTCTGGTCGCGGGCTGGCTCATCTGAGCCACCAGTGCTTAGTCGTCGCCATGCTGACCGACATATAACTGACGACGAAGCCATCCTTGGCCTTCACAAGCTTTATGAAGGAAGTATCATTGAACGAGCCATCCTCACCACGGTGGCCGGTGGCTATGAAATCGAAGCTGTTCAGAAAGGCGCTAGGCAACGCGCTAGCGCCGCCGAGCAGCTTTCGGCACACAAGTCTTAGTCAAATACATCAAAATGCGCTGGCAGTGCCGCTACGACAGCGGTTGCAAGCGTCGCAATGCTATAAGGTTTACGGATAACATCTATTCCGCTCAGCTCTTCGCTGACATCCAGAATATCGCCGTAGCCCGACGCAAATACAAACGGCACGTTTCTCCGAAGGAGCGCGCTTGCCGCCCGGGCGCTCGTCCCGTCACCGAGGTTGAAGTCGAGTAGGGCAAAATGAAAAGCCCGTTCTTCGATCATCGAGATGGCTCGGTCAGCGGATGGAGCGGTGTAAATTTCCTGTGCTCCAAGATCGCGCAGATTGTCCTCGCAATCGAGAGCAATGATCATGCTGTCTTCCACCAACAGCACCACACAACCTTCAAGCGGCCGGCCGGTAGCACTTAACGTGGGCAAAGCGGCAGCTGGTTCTTCCGCGTCGGGCAACGTGTCTCCGACGAACTGCGCAGGTATACAGAATTCTGCCTCAAAGCCGCCGAGATCATAAGAGGTCGTCGCACTCCCACCAAGATCGTACGGGATAGACTGCTCAATAATCGTCGAGCCAAAGCCCTTCCTGCTCGGCGGAGTGACCGGTGGCCCACCGCTCTCGCGCCAATGAATCACGAGATTGCCGCCTGCATCGATGGTCCATGCAAGGCTGACATTCCCACCTTCGCTCAATGCGCCATATTTGGCGGCATTCGTGACAAGCTCATGCACAACAAGCGCGAGCGCTGTGAAGGCGGTAGGATTGATGAGTACGTTGGGCCCGTCCAGTGTGATGTGCTCACGCTTATCACCCAAGTAGGCATGGGTTTCTGTAAGCACCAGATCGATCAGTCGCGCCGGCCCCCAGCGCTCTGCAGTGAGCTGGTCATGCGCTCGTGCAAGTGCTTGTACGCGATCGTCGAGCGTTGCGATAAAAGCATCCGCTGACAATGAACTGTCGCGGGTCTGCGAGATCAGACCGCGAATAAGCGCGAGAATATTGCGCACGCGGTGATTGAGCTCGGCAATGAGGACTTCCTGGTGAGCGTGAGCTCTCTCCCGATCCCGATTTGCGGTATCGGACAATTGAAGCACGATTTCGAGCAACGCAACGCGCAACGTTTCTGCGACCCGAAGTTCTGCAGTGGTGAATGGGAGCGACGAGCCTCTCACCAGTTCGGACCAAGTCTCGAAGCTTTTGCGTGGCGTCAGCCGCGGACCGTTCGGTCCATATCCAATCACTTTTTCGGGATTACCGCCCCAACGGACTGAATGAAGCCGTTCGGCGCGGAACAGAACGACATAGTCTCGCGAAATTCTTGAGAGCGGGATCGCCAGCATTCCGGCCGCCTTTTCGACGAATTCAGCTGCTGCGGGCATGTGTGCAGCAACCCGATCGGTTGCAAAGACCTGGTTCGGCGAACGTTGGTTCAGGTAATACACGATGTCCCTGAACTGATCCGGAGTTGGTGTCATTCCGGTCGTAACGATCTCACCGTCAATCGAAACGGCGACGCCATCGGACGGAATGGCGCCAAAGATCATATCGCCAAGCCAGGTCGCGTCTTTGAGGCGAGTACCGTCGCGTGCGGCAGACGTCATCAAACGGTCCGCTAACGTGCGTGCCTTGCTTTCATAATCGCGAGCGATCTGTCGCTCACGGCTTTCGAGCATCATCGAAAACATTCGGCCGAACAGCTCGGCTGCGCTTCGCTGAGCAAAGCTTGGAAGACGTGGCGAATAATGATGACAGGCGAACAGACCCCATAGCGCGCCGTCAACGATGATAGAGATCGACAGGGACGCCTTCACACCCATGTTCCGTAGATATTCGATGTGGATGGGCGAGACAGCTCGCAACACTGACAGCGACTGATCGAGTGGCTGGCCTGCCAGATCCAATACGGGCGTGATCGGTACAGCCTGAACATCAACGTCGGCGATTATCCTGAAGACGCTGCGCAGATATAACGCCCGGGCCTGTGCAGGGATGTCCGACGCCGGATAGCTAAGACCGAAGAAACTATCGACACCGGTCGTAAGCGCTTCCGCGACGACTTCCCCACTGCCCACAGAATCGAACTGGTAAGCCATGACACGGTCAAAGCCCGTCAAGGCCCGGATCTGCCGTGTGCCTTCACGCAAGAACTCGGCCATCGACCCGACTTGATCAATGCGCACGACCATGCTGCGCACCAGAATGGCAGCATCGGTCGCGCCTACGACAGCAGGCTCGGCCTCAATCACGAGCGAGTGTCCGGAAAAGTGGATAGCGACGTCGAATAAGGCTGCGTCTTCCATCAACGGGAGTCCGAATGCGCGCTCTATGGCGTCGTGACTGCGTAGCAGGCTCGCAAGATTGCGCAGCTTGTGTTCAGCCTCGCTGGAAAAGATGGTCCGCAGCGGAAGACCTAACAGCGCAGCAGACTCAAGCGACACAAAAGCGCCGATGTTCTGGGAAACGCGAGAAATGAGCCAGTCGCTTGTGACCGTCACAAGAAAACCGAACGGCTGAATCAACCCAGGAACGTGGATCGGTTCTTCGTCGCAGTTTGTGAGATCGATAAAGTCGAGGTCAGCGACCACGCTGGAAGCGCCGGATAAGCAGCGACAAATTTACCGAACCCATCACGTGTCTCCCGAGACTAAGCGGGAGCACACGAGGCGTCTCTCAGTCGCCGGATGCCAGAGGCTTCGAGTCGGCGATGCCGCTCCTCTAGACGCTGTGAAAGCAGTTAGCGAATGTTACAGGTCATTCGGCGAACGAAGCCGTCATCGACGAGTGAACCTCTGCCGACGTGACAGCCACACATCAGGCGACCGCCACCGCTACCAGCCATCTCGGCGCGATCAAAGCGAATGGCTGCTCTCGCGATCGGTTCCGGCGCGGCCTAATGACTGATTTGGGGACGCAAAGGAGAACGGCGGCCTCCGACCCGAAGCAGACATGGAAAAGCCCGCTGGATCGCTCCAGCGGGCCGTTCTTCAAACATCAAAATGTATTTAGGCGAAGCGGGTGCTAGGCCGAGGTTTACGGCTGCGCATCGAGACCCCGACCAAGCCGAAGCCGGTCAGCATCATCGCCCAGGTCGCGGGTTCGGGCACGGCTCCTGGGACTGGTGGGTTCACGGCCGAAGTTTGAAAAACGCCCGATGCCGAGGAAACCGTCAGCCCGGTCGGAAGTGGATCAAACCCGAATTTCGATGTATTGCTGAAATCGCACACCGAGCCTGGCTGACTGCAATCGATCGACAGATCGAGCTTATATCCAAGCCGGCTCATTCCGGTCGGGATCGCGAGGGTCGCCGATACAATCGTATCGAAAACGCCGGTGGCATTGTTCCAGTTCTTGAACACCGAATAATTACTCAGGTCCGTATTGTCGCCGCCGTTGAAAAAGAATGCACCACCCTGCTGAACGGCATTATTGGATCCGTCGCTCGCGTAGCCGATGACCGTCGTCATGTTGGCATTGGTGCCACTCGCCAGTTTCAGCGACGTGTCGCCGTTGCAGGTTCCGTAATTGCCGTCCGGACATGCAAATGCCCCTCCCGTCAAATACAGTGCCGCCGTCGCGTTGGATACGAAGTTGCCGGTTGGGGTGATCGAGCCATCGAACCGAAAGCTGTAGGGCAGAAAGACCGTGGCGCCGCTGCCGTTGTTAAAGAACAACGTGTCCGCGATGCTCGCCTGCGAGAAGGCACGCGGCGCGTAGCTTTGGAAATTACCGATGCCGACATAACCGTGCAGCGCACCATTCGCGAGATCGCTGCTCGCCATCGCGGTGTTTATGTCCGAGCCGACCTGGGCCTGGTTGAAATAATTGTCCGCGGAATGCGACGTGCTGCTCGATCCGCCGGACGCCTGATTATAGGTATCGCTCGTAACGCCATTGACGATCTTGGTCTGGACCTGTCCGATGTTGGACCCGAACGCGTTCGTGAACGCCGACGACGTCGGCGCGTTGACGGCTTGGGCAATGGCAGGAGCCGCGAATGCCATCGCGCCGGCCATCACGGTAATCTTCAGTGTCGCACGCATTTCGAAATTCCCCTTTGTTCGATCACAAAAGGTAAAGGCGCGGCCCGTCGCTAAAGCGGGCCACGGTCAAGCCAATGTTTTGATGTCACCCAGACCGACGTCGGTACGATGACCTTTTCTGGCATGGGTTTTCGAATCTTCACGCGATCAGCTTTAACGCGTTCGCCGTTTGCCGATGAGAAGCCGATCCATGGTTTAGGGGGGTCGCCTGCCAGCCTGAGATGAACCTAGCGCGCTCCACGTAACCCGGATCGTGTTCTCGCCGATCGATATCCCACACGACCCAACAACGTGTTATGAGACGTCATTCGCGACAACGATCAAGCGAGTCGCGAACCGCTGGCAATTGGAAAGCCTCCGCTATTTGGCAGAGGGACAACCATGGCCAACGTTACAGTCCGTGACTATTATGTCTCTCGCGTTGCCGCCGAGCGTTACAAGACAGGGCGCGCGATCGATCCCGCCGTTGCCGCCGTCCACCGTGCGCTCGCGGACGAGTACGACGCGCGTATTGCGGCAATTGACGATCCTTCCGGTAATACGCCGTTCGCGATCATCCCGCGCGCGGGTTCTTCGAAGGGTAAGAGCAAAGCCTAGCGGCGGGCGATTACTCCGGCTTTTAGACGGGCTTATGCGCCGCGGCCCGAATTTCGTAATCCTTGGCCATCGCAAGCAGTAGTTCGGCCAAGCCTGCAAGGCTGCTTGCGAAACGCCGTGCTGAACGCGCTGGCAGATATGTAACCGATATCGTCAGCTATGCTTCGGCGCTTGCATACAAACGTTCGCGTGCTGTCATCCAGCCGTTGCGAACCATCATGTCTGTCGGAGCCCCGTCGTGACATTATGGCCGTGAGTTTTTTCAAATTTTAGAACGAGGGGTTTGATCGATACCCTGCGACCTGCTGAATTTTCTCAGTCTTTTAAAACATAATCTCAAGTAGGCAAATGATCGTAAAAGATGATCCTTGTTAGCCGTTGCAAAAGATCGTATCCATTAGGAAGTTATCAAGCGATGGGGATAGCGCTTTTTAATTAGTGAGTCCTGCGCGAGCGGGGGCATTTTGGTGTGCAGGGCTCACGACTATTATTAATAGTGCTGCTCTTCTCAATAAAGCGTAAGAGAATTGCAGTCGTCGGCGTGGCCCCGCTTGACGCAGACGATTAGGCTCTCATCACCGCTATCCCCCCCCCGGCGGTGGTGGGAGCCGCTTTCCAAATTGATCATCAGCACGCGGCAACAGCAACACGATTGGGGCTCTTTCTGACCTAAATGATCATCCGCGCGCATTTGACTTGGACGGCAGCTTTTGGGTTCCTTGGTCAAACCGCCGAACGTCAACAATGGGGGCGCATGGCCGACCAGCAGCTCCTGACCTAATTGCAGACGTTCAGCCGCCGATCAAAATTGCGTCCGCACGGGCGGCACTCAATTCAGTGCTTCGATTTCCGCTTTCAGCGCCCGAGACTGCTCTTCCGTGAACCTCGTCCCAGCAATAATGCCGCGCAGTTGCTCGACCGACGCCGCATACTTCGGCTTGAGCTTGCCGTTCACATCGTAGAATATCGATGGATCGCTACGCATCGGCTCGATCTCGGACTCTGCAAAGCTGATGTAGCGGACGAAGCGCTCGCCCAGAGACTCTTGCCGAGTGAAGAATAGCGACATGTCCATGTAGAGCTTTGGCGGCAGAGCGCGCGGTATTCCGGTTGCGACGATCCCGTCCCAGCTTCTCACCGGCGCTCGCTCCGACCCACGCTCGCGGAAGATTGGGATCATCGGCTTCTCGCCTGCCGCCACCGCCCGCTCGAAGGCTGCGAGCTTAGGCTCCATTGCATAGAGTCCCTCATTGTGTCTGGCGAAGTCGTCGAAAAGAGGAACCATCGCCGCGATCATTGTCTCGCGATAACGTTGCTCCTCCCGATCCTGATGAGCGCTTTCAAGCGCGAAGGCGGCAGTCACACCAATAAAAACGATGACGATCTCGAACAGGAATTTGCTAACAAGTCCCCGATGTTCCCGCCACTTGATCATGACATCCCCTTTTGCGCGAGCTGGCGCGACATTGTTGTGGTTCAGCTCACTGACGAACGCAATCGAGCGAGGAAGCGACGACCGCCACTGACAGCTCCATCCCCAGATCGGTCATTCGCTAGCCGCGTCGCCAAATGACCGCTTTCGGGGTCACCAAATATGCTGCGGAACGGCGACAATGGGAGCGCTAAGCAGTCATATACTGCTGTTCAGCAGCACCTTAACGACGGTCTCTGGTGACGCCGGTTTCATCACCAGTGGCAATTCCGGGTGAACCCTCGCGAGTTCGGCTGGCAGGCCAGTACCGGTATGAACGACAAATGGAATAACTTGTTCGAGAAGTTTTACGGCAACGGGTGTCACGTCGCGGTCAGCAAGTTGTGCGTCCAAAATAGCCTTGTGGACCTCGGATTTTTCCAAGACGGCCAGCGCCTCTGCCACCGTCGCGACAGGCCCGAGCACGACTCCTCCGATGTCCTCGACAGCCGTCGCTAGTCCCAATGCAATAAAAGCATCGTCTTCAACAATCAGGATGTGAAACTTGGTCACGCCGCATCCCCGTTCCGAGCGGGGGCACGCTTCCCTCAGTCGACTTTGCCCATGACGTTTAAGTCGATATTGGCAAAACTAGCGGATGCCAATTTGTTTCCCATCCAACTCGCAATACTCGTTTTCGGCCGATACCTAGCCGAAGCCGGAAAGCTAAATGTCCAAGCGGTGGCTTTGCGCACTCAGCTGCGGTCTGTCCGTTTTCCACGCAACTGCTATCGGGCGGCAAACGACGCAATCGCAGATGTGCGGTGCGCGAAACAGTTACGCGTACTCTTACTCCTTTGGCGCCCCGGCCGATGAAAAGCCGTCAATCGATAATTCCCACAGAATTAAGCCGGTCGCGTCCGTAACCGTGACGCCCCACGGGCGCGAACCCCAAAACTCGTCTGGACAGTCGTGCACCATTTCACCGCAGGTTTTGATAGCTTGCTGGCGAGCTTCCCGCGGCGTAGCGAACTCAAAACCGTGTTCGTCGGTGAACCGCGTGGTTGTCTGGGTATGGAAAAAGAACAGCGACATAAGGGCTCCGGATACTCAAGGGGGGAGCGCAACGTCTCTCAGCCGCTAGAGCCCCAGGAGCGCCTAACGATAGGTGTGTATACACCGCCCGCCCTCGATCGCGGCTAACCTCGATCAGTCGGCTCAGTGACCAAAATTGCTGTCAGGCCGCCTCTGAAATTCTCGGGGCCGGGCCATCCAGCAACATGAAGGCATCGTCAAAGTTGCAAGATTTCACGACACGTTGCCAATCATTGATAATCACCTTTCCGCCATAAAACGTCGCGATGGATTGCTCTCGCATCCTCCGCAACGTCCGGTTGACGTGGACAACAGTGAGGCCCGTGGCATCTCCAAGGTCGGCCTGCGTTATCGGAAGCGGATAGGAATGCTTGTCGCCCGTTCCAGCCCTCTCACTTCTGATCGCCATTTCGCATAGCAAGTGTGCGACCCGCACCAGCGCGCTACGACGCCCGACATTGACCACCCATTCCGAAAAGATAGAGCCGTCGACAACGCAGTCCCTCCAAAATGCCTCCGCGACGCCGGGATACGTCGACGCGATTGAGCGAAGTTCCCTGTGAGGAATGCGAAGAACGGTCGTGCGCGGCAACGCGGTCAGTCCCCATCCGACCTTGGGGCTGACCACGGAGGGGAGATCGGCCATATCTCCGCGAACGTGCAAGCAGGTTACCTGGCGCTCGCCTTTGCCGTTCTGACCGAAGCGACCGACGATCCCGTCAACTACAAGGCACGAATGATCGACTATCTCGCCAGCAGAAACAAAATCAATGTGGGCGGCTACGATGACCTGCGTACGCGTACGACCGCCGACAACGTCGATCGCCTCGCATATTGTGACATCGAAACCCTGTCGCGACAGCAGTGCGCCCGCGCACATGCCGCCGACCCCCGCCCCGATGATAACGACGCGTTTCTTGTCGCTCATGTGCGATCTCCCTCTCGTGCCTTGTTGTCTTTACCGTCCAGCCGCAGACCAGAGGTGATGAAGGCCCAGATGGCGGCAGCAAGTGCTGCTTGCGTCGGTCGCTCTTCCGCCGCGAGCGCCAGCGCGATCGCATGACGCGCTGCACCGACGATCATCGCGGCCAGGATGTCAGGCCGATGTGCGTCCAAAATCTGGCCCCGCGCCTTGCCCTGGATGATGTTGCGCGCTGCGGCGTCGATCAGCCCGTTCCATCGCTGTGCCTCGATCGCAGCGACCTCCGGGTAATGCGCGAGCTTCGACAGGATGACCGGCGCAAGCTCCTCATCATACATGAAGGCGATGAGGCGCGAGAGACGCTCCTGCTCGCGCTCGCTCCACCCGCCGAGCTTTAAGTCACCGAGATCGAGCGCTTCGCCGGCTTCGTCGTAAAAACGATTGACCACCGCAGCGATCAGCCCCGCTTTCGACCCGAAGTGATGCGAGACCAGCCCCACCGAAACTTCAGCGCGCGCACCCACATCCTGGAGTTCGAATGCACCTTTACCGGCGACGAGCGCGTCGGATGCGGCACTCAGCAATTTCAAGCGGGACCGTTCTGAGCGACTCATGCATCGAACATAACAAAGCCTAAATTGAATTCAATTCAATTCAACGTTATAGCTGTGTGCGGGTGCGTTTTCGCGGGCGACGACCGTCATGACCTATTGGAAGCGCGATGGGCGCATGAGGCGGGTTTCAAGTTCATCGTTCCTTTGGGGTTGACCACTGGTCCGCAAAGAGACAGCATCACTTTCATAGTCATACTCATAAGGAGAGTGCCATGTGTGCTGGTCTTCTCGCGGCGGCGTTATCGTCGCCCTTACGACCGTTCCGTTCTTGCAATCCTCTGCAGTCCGGAAACCCGGCATGACGAAAGACGAAAAGATTGCGGTCGTCGAAGCGCAGATCCACGCCTGGAACACCCGGAACTGGAAAGCCGCAGGCGACATGTTCGCCGAGGATGGC
This sequence comes from Pseudomonadota bacterium, assembly GCA_040388515.1. Taxonomy (GTDB): domain Bacteria; phylum Pseudomonadota; class Alphaproteobacteria; order Sphingomonadales; family Sphingomonadaceae; genus Sphingomonas_O. The sequence goes on from JAZKBQ010000011.1 coordinate 248,250, forward strand.
GTCCTCCATTCAATGATGATCGAGCCAGTCACCGGCCGTGAGCAAATCTCCGAACGGATCGCGGCGCTCGGCGTAGGCACCGAGGAGATTACACTCGACGTCCGCAATATCGGGCGGGTCGGCGACGTCGTGTTCGTCGAGCGCGTCGATCGCTTTACCTACAACGGTCACAAAGGTGCGGTGCCTGTGGTCGGCGTGCTCGAGATTGAGGATGGCGAGATCAAGGCGTGGCGCGAATATTACGACCGCGCGATGCTGGTGCGCGAAATGGGTCTGAGCGAAGACTTTCATAAGTCGGGCGCGTGACCCACCGTGGTTGACGACCGGCCGCGCGCCGAGCCGCATTATCCGCGTCCGGGTGTGGCGTGGGCGATCGTCGCTGCACTTTTCATCGCCTACATCTTCTCGTTCATCGACCGCATGATCATCGGGCTGCTGGTCGAACCGATCAAGGCCGACATGGGGCTGAGCGACACCCAGATCAGCCTGCTTCAGGGCATGGCGTTTGCACTATTTTTCACCGTCGCCGGTCTGCCGATCGGGCGATTGATCGATCGCGCGCCACGGATGCGTGTCGTTGCGGCGGGCATTGCACTGTGGAGCATCACGACCGCCTTGTGCGGCGCAGTGACAAGCTACTGGCAGTTCTTCGTCGCCCGAATGGGCGTCGGCGTGGGTGAGGCCGTGCTCTCGCCAGCGGCCTATTCCATCATTTCCGACAGCTTTCCGCGCCGCCGTCTCGGCTTGGCAATGGGTGTTTATGGGCTCGGTTCGGCGATCGGAGCGGGCCTGGCGTTCATGATCGGTGCGGTGGTCATCACACTCGTCGCGACAGCGGATGCGATCGCGCTGCCGCTGTTGGGCGTGCTCAAGCCTTGGCAGTTCGCCTTTGTGTGCGCGGGTTTGCCGGGTTTCGCAGTCGCGTTTCTGTTTCTTCTACTGCCTGAGCCTGCCCGCGAAGGGATCGCCGACCGCATGCCGCCGCCAATTGTGCCGCTCAGCGAAGTGATCGGTCATGTCGGCGCGCGCCGCGGGTTGTTCTGGTCGATCTTCCTCGGTGTCGCGGCGGTCAATTTTTCAGTGCTCGGTTCGGTCTCCTGGCTGCCGGCTATGCTGATCCGCGTGTTCGGCCTCGAAATGGCTGCGGCGGGGTATCTGGCCGGAGCGCTGCTGATCATGGGCGGACTCATCGGCATGATCGGCGGCGGTATGCTGATGGACCGGTATGGCGAGGGCGCGCCTGGCGCGCGGATGCGCTTCTGCGCCTTTGCGACGCTTGCGGGGACGGTGGGGGCCATTGTGTTTCCACTGGTGCCTTCGCTTGGCGGCTTTGCGGTTGCCTTCACGATGTTCTTCGCAGCGGCAGCAGTTACCGTAGGTGCCGCGCCTTCGGCACTCCAGCAACTGACGCCCAATAGAATGCGCGCGACGGTTTCTGCGGGCTATGTCTTCGTGATCAACCTTGTCGGACTCGGATTCGGTCCAACGGCAACGGCGCTGCTGGGAGACCAGCTGTTCCCGTTCCAATCAGGCATCCGTTACGCGATCGCGATCGTCGCGCCGCTCGGTTACCTAATTGCCGCATTCTTCTTCTTCCGTGCTGCCCGACTGGCGGCGGCAGAGTGGCGAGCTCTGTCAGCCTAGCGAAGAGAGCGGTTCGCAGAGGACTGACAGCACCGCCACACAGTCTTGCCAATTGAAATAAATCGAAAACCACGAGTTTCCGACGCAAGCTCGGGCTCTTGATGTTTGGTCGGCATACGTCCGCCTTTTGACCAGCGCCTCGCGGTGATGGCGTTACTCGCTGGACAGGGATGCGGTTTGCACAAAGACGGCGGCACCGAGAAAACGCTCAAATCGCCATGTCCTTGGTTTGCAGCTTGCAAGACGCTCGCATCTCATATTAGTATTATTATGCAAGCAACGTGTTTGCGGCTGTCTGATTAGGGTCTGATGTCGTTTCCTTCGTTGCTGTCCCGCAATCTCGCCATTCCCGCAATCGCGGCACCGATGTTTTTGGTCTCCGGGCCGGAGATGGTCATCGCCGCGTGCAAATCAGGCGTGATCGGTTCGTTTCCGACACCGAACGCGCGCACGCCGGAAATCCTCCAGACCTGGATGGAGCAGATTTCATCGGCCTGTGCGGCCGATGACAATGCCGCGTGCTGGGCTGCCAATCTTGTCGTGCATCCGTCCAACAATCGTCTGCCTGCCGATCTCGAATGCGTCCTCACCTGCAAGCCGCCGCTGGTTATCACTGCACTGGGTAGCCCAGCGCGCGTGATCGAGGCGGTGCATAGCTACGGCGGCTTGGTTTTTGCGGACGTCAATTCGGTGAGCTTTGCCCGGAAGGCGGTGGCTGCTGGCGTCGATGGGCTTGTCCTGGTGGCAGCAGGTGCGGGTGGGCACACCGGTCACACCGTAGGCTTTGCGTTCGTCGAAGAGGTCCGCGCATTTTGGGATGGACCCATCGTCCTTGGCGGTGCGATCTCGACCGGGCAGGCGGTTCGTGCGGCGGAAGTTCTCGGTGCCGATCTCGCTTATGTCGGTACGGCGCTGATAGCCTGCGAAGAAAGCATGGCAGACCCGGCCTACAAGCAAATGGTGATCGAGGCGGGTGCGGAATCGATCGTGCCGTCTAAAGGGATAACCGGGGTCACGGCCAACTGGCTCAGGCCCAGCCTGATCGCGGCGGGCTATGATCCCGCCAATATGCCGGAGGACAAGAAGCCCAATTTCGAAAACGCGCAGGACGATGCCAAGGCCTGGAAGAATTTGTGGTCGGCCGGTCAGGGCGTTGGTGCCGTGCGGGGGCGTGAGCCGATGTCCGAAATCATTGCACGGCTGAAAAGAGAATATGATGCGGCAGCCCGATTGCCGCCGTTCGGGAAATAGGAGCGATGCGATGCAGGCCGAACTTGTCGGGACGATCCCTTCGACGATCCAGCCGAGCGACAATCCCTATCTGACGGGCGCCTGGAGACCGACACACAACGAATGGAATGCTGTCTTCGCCAATGGCGACGCACGGGTGATCGGCACGATCCCCGATGACATCGACGGCGTGTACGTGCGCACCGGAGAGAACCAGATCAACGACCCGATCGGGCGCTATCACCCCTTCGACGGCGACGGCCTGATCCATGCGATCTCGTTCAAGGACGGTCGCGCAAGCTATCGGAGCCGTTTTGTCCGGACCAAGGGCTTCCAGGCCGAACAGGAGGCGGGGCGCTCGCTTTGGGCGGGATTGATGGAGCCGCCGCACAAGTCGGCACGGCCCGGTTGGGGCGCGCAGGAATGGCTCAAGGATTCATCGTCCACCGATGTCGTCGTTCACGCCGGCAAGATACTTTCGACTTTCTACCAGTGCGGCGAGGGTTATCGGCTCGACCCGTTCACGATGGACCAGTTCGGTACGGAAGGGTGGGTGCCGCTCGATGGCATTTCCGCGCATTGCAAGACCGACGAAACGACCGGCGAGCTGTTGTTCTTCAACTATTCGAAGCATGCGCCGTACATGCATTACGGGGTGGTCGGGGCAGACAATCGGCTGAAGCATTATGTCCCGATCCCGCTACCCGGCCCGCGCCTGCCGCACGACATGGCCTTTACACCGAACTATTCGATCCTGAACGACATGCCGCTCTATTGGGCGCCGGAATTGCTGGAGAAGGGACTGTATGCGGTCCAGTTCTATCCAGACCAGAAGACCCGGTTCGCGATCATCCCGCGCTTTGGCCAGCCGGAGGACATCCGCTGGTTCGAAGCCGAACCGACTTACACGCTGCACTGGCTGAACGCGTGGGAAGAGGGGGACGAGATCGTCCTCGACGGCTATTTTCAGGAAGAGCCAATGCCCAAATCGTTTCCGAACGCGCCCAAGGGGCTCGAGCGGATGATGGCCTATCTCGACCAGCAATTGCTCAAGCCGAAGCTTCACCGCTGGCGGTTCGATTTGAAAACGGGCGCAACGGTTGAAGAGCGGCTCGACGGCCGGATCCTGGAATTCGGGACGATCAACCAGAAATTCGCCGGGCGGAAATATCGTTACGCCTATAGCGCGATCCCGGAGCCCGGCTGGTTCCTGTTCCGGGGCCTGGTGAAGCACGACCTCGAAACCGGAACGAGCGAGGCTGTCGCGTTCGGCGACAACCGGTTCGGCAGCGAAGCGCCGTTCGCGCCGCGTATCGGCGCGGTCGATGAAGACGACGGCTATATCGTTTCCTTCGTCGCGGACCTGAACGCCGACACGTCCGAGTGCCTGTTGATCGATGCGAAGAATTTCGCGGCAGGGCCGGTGTGCCGGATCATATTGCCCGAGCGGATATGTTCGGGAACGCACGCGACTTGGGCGAACGGCAGCGATATCGGCATGTCCGAAAACACCGTGCTGGCCGCCTGACATGATCCTGGCAAACGAACAGAGGCGAGCAGAGTGCAGGGCGGCCGGGTGGTGGGGCGACACGACGCTGAGCGACATGTTCGTCGCCAATGTCGGTCGGCATCCCGATCGGATGGCGCTGATCGATGCGCCCAATCGCAACGATGTCGCCTTCGGCGATCCGCGCCGGTTCACCTATGCCGAAATGCTGGCCGAGGTTGAGCGGATGGCCGGCGTGTTGCTCGCGAATGGCGTCGGCAAGGACGACGTCGTGATGGTGCAATTGCCGAACATCAGCGAGTTGGTGAACCTGTATTTCGCCACTGCGCTTATCGGCGCTGTGATCAGTCCGGTCGCGGTACAGTATCGCTCGCACGAACTGTCGGCGATGATCGGGATCGCCAAACCCCGGGCCTTTGTCTGTGCCACGCGCATGAAGGGCTGCGACCACGTCGGCACGGTCCGGCCGTTGCTGGGCGGGACGGTCCGCTTATTCACCGTCGGACCCGACGCGCCCGACGACGCGATCGACCTGTCCACGGCAAGCGCGCCGGGCGCCTCACTTGCGGCGCATCGCGCGGCCAATCCGCTCAGCGCGGACGACATGTTCACGATCTGCTGGACGTCCGGGACGACCGGTGCGCCAAAGGGTGTACCGCGCAGCTACAATCATTGGGTCGCCATATCGCCGGGCACCTATGAATCGGCGCGGTTACGGGATGGCGATATCATGCTGAACCCGTTCCCGCTGATCAACATGGCGAGCATAGGCGGCGTGACGATGAGCTGGCTCAAGAAGGCCGGCACGATGGTGCTTCACCATCCGTTCGACCCCAAGGTGTTCCTTGCCCAGATCGCCACCGAACGCCCGCATTTCACCATTGCGCCGCCCGCCGTGCTCAACATGCTGCTGCAGGACGAGGCGCTGCTCGCCAGGGTCGATCTGTCCAGCTTGCGATCCATCGGTTCGGGGTCCGCCCCACTCGCACCGGCGATGGTCAAGGGGTTTCAGGACCGCTTTGGCATCATGGTGATCAACCTGTTCGGATCGAATGAGGGCATGGCGCTGGTCACCGGCCCGGACGATGTTCCTGATCCGGAAGAACGAGCCCGGTATTTTCCCCGTTCGGCCCTGTTCAGCCCTCCATATGGCGATGGACGGGCGCCCAATATCGAAACGCGTCTTGTCCCTCCAAAGGGTGGCGCGGAGATTATCGACAACGGCGTCTCGGGCGAGTTGCAGATCAAGGGGCCGACGGTTTTCGAAGGCTATTACGGAGCGCCGGAACAGACGGCTGCCGCATTCACGGAGGATGGATTCTTCAAGACCGGCGATCTGTTCGAAATTGCCGGGAACGGCCGCTTTTACGAGTTCGTCGGACGTTGCAAGGATCTGATCATCCGCGGTGGCGTGAACATAGCGCCGGAAGAAATCGACCAGCTGTTAAGCGGGCACCCGAAGTTGCAGGAGGCGTGCGCGTTTCCGTTGCCGGACCCTGTCATGGGCGAACGGATCGGGGTGGCAGCGGTCCCGCGCGCGGGCGAAGTGGTCGCTCTCGACGATATCACCGCCTGGCTGAAGGCCAAGGATCTCGCGGTCTTCAAGCTGCCCGAGCGGTTGTTCATTTTCGATGAACTGCCGCGAAACGTGACCAACAAGGTGATGCGGAGCGACGTACGCGATCGCGCTGTTTCCATGCTGAAAATGGAAGATCGAACTCTTGAAAAATAGCTATCTCTACGACGCCGTCCGCACACCCCGCGGCAAGGCGAAGTCCGACGGCGGTCTGGCGACATTTTCTCCCCAGGGGCTGGTCAAGCATCAGCTCGACGCGCTTCGACAGCGTGCCGGTCACGGCGTGTCGACACCCGATGCTCTGCTGCTCGGCTGCGTCGGCCAGGTCGGGGCGCAGGGCGGTCACATCGCGCTCGTATCGAAGCTGCACTCGGGCTTGCCCGATGGCACGGCGGCGCATTCCATCAACAATTATTGCGCCTCGGGCTTGTCCGCGATCGGCCAGGCGGCGGCGCTGGTCGAAAGCGGCCAGGCGGGATCGGTACTTGCGGGCGGGGTGGAAATGATGAGTCGGGTCCCCTTCATGGGGGACCGCGCAAGCTATTATGACGACGCAAGCTTTCCGCATCGCGCGCGCTATATTCCGGTCGTGCTGGCGGCGGATCGCCTCGCCAATGCCGAGAGGCTGGATCGGGCCGCGCTGGACGCGGTCGCACTCGCTTCGCAGCAAAAGGCCGGTGCCGCGGAAAACGACCCCGTGCTGCAGCGATCGCGGATCGCGACAGACACCCTATCCGGCGAAGAATGTATTCGCCCCGCCACCACGGCAGACACTCTTGCCGCCATGGAACCCGCTTTCGGCGCGCTGCAGGCCCAGTATTCCGATGCGCTGGGCGGGGCGACCTTCGATCCATTGCATTCGGTTTCGCATGCGCCACCGGTCTGCGACGGTGCAGGCCTGGCGCTTGTCGGCGGTCCGGATCTCACACCACATCCACGAGCGCGCATCCTTGCCTTCGCCGAAAGCGGCGGAGATCCCGAGGCATCGTTGACTGCCGGTTTCTCCGCGATGGAAAAGGTGCTTGCGCGCGCAGGACTGACCCTGGCCGATATCGACCGGATCGAGTTCATGGAGGCCTTTGCGGTCACCATTGCCAAGTTCCTGCGCGATTATTCGGTCGATCCCGATCGCGTGAATGTCGGGGGCGGGCATATCGCCAAGGGGCATCCGATGGGTGCCAGCGGCGCGATCCTCGCATCGACGCTGCTCGACTGCCTCGATGCGTGCGATGGCAATCTGGGCCTTGTGGTCGTCAGTGGCGCATCCGGCGTGGGAGCGGCAATGATCGTCGAGCGGCTGAACTGAATGGCTGCGCCGCTGGACGAACTGATTTCCAGGCACGCCGCCACGCTTGCTGCTGCGATCGACGCGGTGGAGACACGAAAAAACTGGAGCGCGTTCAAGGACTCGCCGAGCGCGAAGTTCCACGCACCTGGTGCGCCCGAGGCAGGCAAGGCGGTGTTCGAGGCGCAGCGAGGCCGGTCGTTCGATCTCGAGCAGCCCGGAACGATCGCGCGCGCTGGCGGAGAGGTGTCGCCCTTCACCCGGCAATTGCTCGGCATCGATTATCCGGTGTGCGATCCTGCGGCACTGATTGCTGCGGCCGGCACGGCCATGGCCGGCTGGCGCAAGGTCACGCCGGACGCACGGATTGCCCTGTGCCTCGAAATGGCGACGCAGCTTTATGCCCGCAATTTCGAAATGGCGCACGGCGTCATGCACGTCGCAGGACAGAGCTATACGCAGGCGTTCAGCGGAAGCGGTCCCAATGCCCTCGATCGCGGCATTGAGGCACTGGCTTATGCGGCAAAGGCCATGCGCGACGTTGCTCCCAACGGCCGTTGGGACCGCATGTTCGGCAAGGAGTCCGTTTCGCTCGACAAACATTACACCCTTGTCCCGCGCGGGATCGGGCTGGTTATATGCTGCGCATCATTTCCGACCTGGAACGCCTATCCGGCGATGTTCGCCAACCTTGCGACCGGCAACGCCGTGATCGTCAAGCCGCACCCGATCGCGATCCTGCCGATGGCGATCGTCGTGCAGCAATGCCGCGGAGTTCTTGCCGAATTCGGCTGCGACCCGAACCTGGTCACGCTGGCTGTCGACACGCTCGATGCGCCGGTGGCGCAGATGTTCATCGACGACCCGGCGGTGCAGATCGTCGATTTCACCGGCAGCCCCCGTTACGGCGGTCATCTCGAGCGGACGGTCACCGGAAAACTGCTGTTCACCGAAACCGCCGGAATCAACTCGGTCGTGCTCGATTCCTGCGATGATCTGGCAGCGACGGCAACGGCAATTGCCCGGGCATTATGCCTGTTTTCCGCGCAAATGTGCACCAGCCCGCAGAACGTCTATGTTCCGGTCGGCGGTATCGAAACGGGTCAGGGACGCGCCTCGTTCGACGAGGTGGCGATGGCACTGGTCGACGCGATCGACTCCATCGCGAACGATCCGGCCATGGCCGCAGGGATCATGGGCGCGGTTCAGGCCGAACCGAGTTGCGAGATCGTGCGGGGACTCGCCGCGCGTGCGGCGCAAACGCCAGGCACGCGCATCCTGCGCAAGCCCACCGCTTATCCGCATCCGGATTTCCCCGATGCACGGACGATGACGCCGCTCGTCGTCGCATTGCCGGCCGACAATGCCGCGCTCTATGCCGAGGAACACTTCGGCCCCGTCCTGTTCGTGATCGCCGCGGCGGACGGCGATACTGCGGTCGAGGAGGCTACTTCGCTGGCGCGTAAACATGGCGCGATCTCATCGTATCTCTATTCGACAGACGAGGCGTTCATCGAGCGGTCGCTCGACGCCTATGCTGACGCCGGAATGAACCTCTCGATCAATCTTCACGGCGCGATGTGGGCAAATTTTGCCGCGGCCTACAGCGACTATCACGTCACGGGGCTGAACCCAGCCGGGAATGCCTGTCTTGCCGACCTGGCGTTCGTTGCCGGCCGGTTTCGTATCGTCCAGCACCGTCGCCCTGCCGTCCGGGAAGGGGAAACCCATGCCGCATAGCACCGAAGACTTCGTCGGGGCCTGGTCGCTTGTCGATTGGCGGATCGAATACAGCGACGGCGCCATCACGCACCCCTTCGGTAAGGTGGCGCATGGGTACATCGTCTATGCTGCCAACGGGATCATGGTCGCCAATATCGCAAAAGGCGCGCGCGATCCGTTCGGCATGCCCAACGCGCGGAATGCCGGAGCGGATCAGAAGGCCGGCGCCTTCGACAGCTATTTCGCCTATGCCGGTCCGTGGCGGATCGAGGGCGACGAGGTGGTCCACGCCGTCGCCATGTCGCTGTTCCCCGACATGACCGGCACCGAACAACGCCGCCTTGCCGTATTCGATGGGAACGGCGGCCTGACGCTGTCCGCGCATGAGGCCATGAAAGATGGCGCCAGTCGCCACCATGTCCTGCAATGGCAACGGGAGGGAGCGTGATGGGCAGACCTGGTGTGGAACTTAATCAACTTGGCATGATGGCCGCGCCGACAGGGATTGGCCCAACGCGTTCGATCTTCACTATCCGCAGGGTCATGCTCGGTCTGGCAGGATCGGCTGCTCTTGTTGCGATCAGCGCATCGGCCCAGATTCAGCAGGTGCCCGACAAGGTCTTGGGGCCGCGAGAGTCGGACCCTGTGGTTATGGGCTGGATGAAAGGCAATCCGCCGCCGCCCGAAAAACAGATCAAGTTCGAGGATGGATCATACGCACGGTTCCCCCAGAGCCGGTGGGCATTCGCTCATTTTCGCGAACTCTTCCCATCGGCCCGGGTCTCACGCGGGAAAGGGCCGGTAGCGGCTCTTTCGCTGAAGCTGCGCACCGATCTGGACGGTGTCACCTTCATACCTATCGGTGCGCAACAGCCGATGACCTGGGCTCAGGCGTTCGAAGCCGTTTATGGCGACGCCATTATCGTGCTTCATCATGGCCAGGTGGTTTACGAACGATACGCCGGGGTGATGAACGGCGACACGCCGCACATCGTATATTCGGTCTCGAAATCCTTCTCCGGCACATTGGCGGAAATGCTGATCGCCGAGGGCAGGCTGGACGAAAACGCATTGATAGCAGCATATATTCCGGAACTCGCCGGCAGCGGGTTTGGCGATGCGACCGTCCGGCAAGTGCTCGATATGACGACCGGTATCGACTATTCGGAAAATTACCTGGATCCCAAGGCGCAGGTCGTGAACTACGCCTGGGCTGCGGGCGCCGCGCCTCGTCCGGCCGGATATGCCGGCCCGAAGAATGTCTTCGACTTCCTCAAGACCATCCCGAAGCTCGGAAGCCACGGCGGTCAGTTCACCTATCGAACGGTCAATACCGAAGTCGTGGCGATCCTGGTTCAGCGTGTCACCAGCACGCCACTGCCCACGCTGTTGAGTGAGCGGATCTGGTCGAAGCTGGGCGCCGAACATGATGCCGATTTTGTCGTCGATTCGAATGGCGCGGCCATCGCGGGCGGCGGACTCAACATGACCCTGCGCGACGCGGCGCGGTTCGGCGAAATGTTGCGCCTGAACGGGCGGTTCAACGGGCAGCAGATCGTTCCCGCCGCCGCACTCGCATCCATTCGCAAGGGCGGAAGCCAAGCGGATTTCGCCAAAGCCGGATACGCGACGCTTCCGAACTGGAGCTATCGCAGTCAATGGTGGGTCAGTCACAACCGCGACGGCGCCTTCACCGCGCGTGGCATCCATGGCCAGTTGATCTACATCGATCCGAAGGCCGAAATGGTGATTGCCCGCTTCGCCTCGAATCCGAAGGCTTCGAACGTCAATTTCGATCCGATTTCATTGCCGGCTTACCAGGCGATCGCCGATCGGCTCATGCAACCTGTAAAACGAAGATAGGAGCAGGGAGCGCCGAGGTGTTGCCCCGGCGCCACGCTTGCTCGCCTATCTTCCGAATGTGCGCAGCGCCTTGGCTTGCGCGGAGTCCAGATATTCGTCGAGACGGACGATAACGCCGTTTTCGATCCGCACGACGACGCACGCGAACATCTTCCACTTTGTGCCGTCCGGCAGCGTCGCTTCGAGGATGTGCTGCTGGACAAATCCGTCCTTGACCGCCGCGCGATAAAGAACGCGATAGAAGCGGTCCGGCAGCGTTTTGATGAACCACGCCAGCACGGCCATGTTCTGATCGACGGTCTGTTCGATGTCGTCGGTGTTGTGCCACAATTTCGCGTCAGGCGCGTAGCAGGCGCGGACGGCTTCGACGTCACCGGTCTGGATTGCGCCGACAAAGCGCTCGGCAAACTCGAGAATCTGATTTTCGTCCAACGCCAGGCTCCTTGGAAGATATCGAGGGGGAATTATGCGCGGTTCAGGGCCTTCGCCATCGATGCGGCCAGGCCGGCAGGATCACGAGCCAGGAAGGCGCGAACCGAAATGGCATGAGCATCGGTGTCGTGTTCATCGATCCGGTGGCGCGCGGCGATCAATCCGGCACGCGCGATGTCCCGCGGCGTCGATTTTACCTGCCCCGTTACATGGGCGGCCATCCGGGTATCGACCGAACCGACAATCAGCGCTGCGACATGCGTGCCCTGCGGCGCCAGTTCGGCGCGCAGGCATGTCGATGCTGCCCGCGCCGCGAACTTCGATGGGCTGTATCCGCCCATGTTCGGGACCGCCACGATTCCGCCCGCGGACAATACATTGACGACCCCGCCGCCGCCATTGCGATTCAGGATCGGGGCAAAGGCACGGATCATCGACACCACGCCGATGTAGTTCGTCTCGATTTCCAGCCGCATCGCGGCCAGATCGGGCGCCGTCATCAGGGTCGTCATGCCGAACGATCCGGCATTGTTGACGACCAGATCGACATCGCCACACGCTTCGGCGGCCGCCGCCACCTGCTGTTCGTTGGTTACGTCGAGCTGGATGCCGACAAGCCGGGCGGGATCGCGCGCCGCTGCCTGCTGGGCATCTGCGAGCGACCGGGCCCCAATGTAGACGCGCTTGGCGCCCTGCTCGAGCAACTCTTCCACGAAGCCTTCACCGATTCCGCGGTTCCCGCCGGTTACGATGGCTGTGCAGTTTTCAATATCCATGTGCAGACCTGTCGGTGGTTGGTTGAGTGCGTCAGGGTGCGACTATTTGGCGCCCATTTCGGTCATGAGTTGCGCCCGGTCGTAGTACTCCCGCCATTCCTTCACCTTGTCGCCTTCGACCATCAGAACCCCGACGACCGGCACTTTGCCCGCGTGGCCCTTGTAGACGAACTCGTCGACGCGCTCGACGAACACGGCGTCACCGATGCGGCCGATATGGCGAACATGCAGGGTGATCGACTGAATGCCGGCACCTAGCGCAGTCAGCCGTTCCGAAACAGCTTTGCGCCCGACCACAGGTTCGCTCATCATCGAATGGAGAACACCATCTTCGGTGAACAATGCACCGACACGGACCCAGTCGCGCTTGTTCCAGGCGTCGATCATGTTTTCGACGACCGCGATCTTGCTGTCGGGCTGTTTCGGCGCATCCTTGGCATGGGCGGCGGTAGCGCCGAGAAAAGCGAGAAATGCCGTCAGGATCCAGCTACGCATGATGTTCAGCCTCTGTGAGAGTTCGGGTTCGGGCACTCGACGGGTGCGTTACTGTGCAGCCGGTCGAGCCGTCAGCTCGTTAACCTGTGCCGAGGCGGCTTCGCCGCGCTTCTGGGCGTCGATGACGCCACGATCCACATAGTCGCGCCAGCCGCTGATCAGGTCGCCGCGAAACTCGATGACGCCCGCATAGGGGGCCTTGATCGTGTGGCCATCGGTCGAGTCATATTCGTCGACGCCTTCGACAAACAGGCGGTCAGCGGTTTCGGCGTGTTCGAATATCCGCCACCGCACTGCGCCGATGCCCGCACCGAACTTGTCGATAAACGCCCTGCATTCGGCCTTTCCGCGTGCCGGCGGCGCGATCGCGGCTGCGAAATGCCAGACGATGTCGTCGGTCATGCTGTTGATGATGAAGTCTTTATCCTTGCGCTTCCAGGCATCGATGACGGCACTGAATTGCTTGAATCGCTTGTTCATGACGGTCGCTTTCGAATTGGCCGGAAAGGGAAGGGCGGAAGCGGCGATGGCGGTGCCGAGGAACAGCCGACGGTCAATCATTCGCTCTCTCCTGTCGCCGTTGGCGCTTTCCGTTTCAGGTATCGCAGCCGTGCCGGGAACGTGATGCGCCCGGCACGGCATGCGGTCTTTTAGAACTTCGCGGTGACCTCCAGGCCATAGGTCCGCGGCGGTGCGTAGGACGACATTTCTTCCTGGAAGAAGACGATGATGTTGGTCCGGTAGAGCTCGTCGGTCAGGTTCTTCGCGAATGCCGAGACGCTCCAGTTTCTGTTGGGCAACTGGAATGTGACGCGACCATCGAGCGTACCGTAAGGATTTTCCCAGGCGGTATTCTCGGGTGCCCAGGGCATCTTGCCCTGATAGCGATAGGCTAGGCGGGCTGTGAACGCGTCCTCCCAGTCACCAGTGCCCATCGATACTTCCGCACCGACAGCGAACTGGAACTGCGGCGTGCGCTGCAGCTTGTTGCCCGAGTTGTTCACACCGGCAAAAACGAAATCGTCATAGGTCGCATCGAGATAGGTGCCGCTGAGCCAGGCATGGAATTTCCTGGACGGCGCGATCTGCAGATCGCTCTCGATACCCTTGATGGAGGCGCTCGCCGCGTTGCTGATGACGTTGCACAGGCACGAGGCCAGCGTCTGTTGAACCTGCAGGTTCTTGTACTTCATCAGGAACACGGCCGAGTTCCAGCGGACGCGACGATCGAACAATTCCGCCTTGTATCCGATTTCGTAGTTCGTCACCGATTCCGGATCGTAGGCGATCGTGGCGGCTACCCCGCTCGACGCATTGTTCAGGAAGCCGCCGCCCTTGAACCCCTGCGAATAGGTCGCATAGGCCATCATCAGGTCGTTCGGCTTCCAGCTCAACGTGACCTGCGGCGTCGTGTCGCTCCACGATTTGCCATAGGGCGTATTGAAGTTGGTCGTGAGCGGCGTGAGCGGCGTCGGATCGGCCGGGTTGTACCGGTCGCCGGTGGCAACGATAATGCCCTGCTGGTTACCCGACTTGCTGTCATGGGTGTAACGAATGCCAGCTTCGATTTTCAGCGTGTCGGTCAGCTTGTACCCGAGCTGGGCGAACGCCGCGTAATCCTCGTTCTGGCCGCTATCGATCCACTGCGATTCGCCGCTGAGCGTCGGCAGCACGAGCGATTCACCCCAGAAGCGGTTGCGCTGTGTCACATTGCTTTTCAGGTAGAATGCACCGACGATCCAGCTCAGGCGACGATCGTCGTCGGTGGATTGCAGGCGAAGCTCCTGGGTGAAGTAGTTGCCGGTCTCACGGAAATTCACCGGTTCGGCGAACAGCACACTCGCACCAGCACTCGCCAATTGGGCCGGCGTGAAGTTGAAGCCGTTATTCGGGCCGAGGCCGGTCTGGTCGTAGAGCGTATAGGATGTGTTGTTGCGGTACCCCGTGATGCTCGACACGGTGATCGCATTGCCCAGATCCTGCGACAGTTTGAGGATCAGGCTGTAGTTGTCGCGCGTCGCGCTTTGCGGCGACGGCGCCGAATCTCCCGCGAACTGCGGCCAGACGGGATAGCTTTCGCGTGGCCCAAGTGTCCGGCCCAATGCCGCGCTGATCAATGCACGCGTGCCCGACCATGGTGTCAGGCCTGCCGGAAGCGTCGGACTTTTTACACCTACGCGGTTAACGCCATCGTCGCTGGTCTGCGAATAGTCCGCGATGAACAGTCCCTTGAACCCGCTTCCTGCGGGTTCATAGGCCAGCTGGAACCGGCCCTGGGTCGAATCGAGGTTTTCGAGATCGACTTTGTGCAACAGGTCATACGCATAGCCCGAGTGCTTGATGGCCTGGAACGAGATGCGGCCCGACAGGCCATCGGCAATTCCACCGTTCACGAAACCGTTGACCTGGCGAAGGTCGTAATTGCCGATCGTAAGCGTCACCATGCCGGACGGATCCTGGGTCGGCTTGTTGCTGATGACGTTCACCGCACCACCGGCAACGTTCTTGCCGAGCAGCACGCCCTGCGGCCCACGAACGACTTCGATACGGGCGACGTCGTAGAAGGCCGTGTTGAGGACGCCCGACCGCCCGGCATAGACGTCATCGACGAAGGTCGAGACCGACTGGTCTGCCGTTGGCCCGGTCAAGCGCGTATTCACGACGCCACGGATGTTGATTTCGTTCGCCTGCGGCGAGTTCGACGTAAAGGAAATGCCCGTCATGGTCTGGGCGAGATCGTTGATCGACGTCACGCGATCCTTTGCAATCGTCGCACCCGAAACGGCCGAGATCGCGAGCGGTGCATCCTGCACGTTCTCGGTGCGCTTCTGGGCCGTGACAATGATGGTTTCGAGGGTAGAAGTGCTGGCATCTGCGACCTGGGTCTGAGCCATCGCAGGGTGCGATACACCGATAGCGGCAAGCGTCAGTACGGATGACGCGCGTAAAGGCACCTTCTTCATATTTCCTCCCCGTGTGACGTGATCCGGTCGGTTGCCGCCGAATCACTTTTATAATCAAACTTGCACCCTTTCATTACGGTCAGAGAGTCCGATTGCGCAAGTCTAATTTCCCGGTGGATCGGCGCTGGCGTTGGAACGAAAAAGACCTGAACTGGCCGCCCCCGCGTAATTCTCCACGTTGCCTCATAGTAGACAATATGATTATGCAACTGACGCGCGGGAGGGGCGCCGCATCGCTGATGTCGGCAAATTATCCGCGATATGAAGTGTTTGCTCCAACGAAAGCACCGGACATGGCGATTCCCAAAATGCTGCAGGGATTCTCGAAGACGCTCAACTTCTATGGAAGGTTCGCGCCATCGTTCACGAGGGTCGGCTATGTTGCCCGACTGCTCCCGCTGCGGCCGGTGTCCGCCGATTTTTCAGGCCAATCCTGGCTGGTGACCGGGGCGACCGGCGGCATCGGCAGGGCGACGGCGTATATGGCTGCGGCAAAGGGCGCGCGGGTTTACGCCGTCGGCCGTAACGCCGGGGCTCTTGCGTCGCTGGTCGCCGAAAGCACTGGCCTGAAAGGCGAGATCGTCCCGGTCATGAGCGACCTGTCCTCGATCGTATCGATCGACGAACTCTCACGCAGTACGCAGATTTCAGGACCAGTCGACGTGCTGATCAACAATGTCGGCATCCTGAATCGTGCTTATTCTTCCACATCGGAAGGGTTCGAAACGGCCTACGCCACCAGCCTGCTTGGGCATTATCATCTGACAGAGGCTTTGGCGGCGGCAGATCGCCTCGCCGACAACGGGGTGATCATCAATGTCGCGTCGGGCGGCATGTTCAATGTTCCATTCAACCTTCCGATGATCCACCAGGGCGAAAACGGCTTCAACGGCTTCGCCGCCTATGCGTCGCACAAGCGCGCGCAGGTCGCGCTCGCCGATCACTGGCGCTCGAAGTTCGGTCCACGCGGCATTCACGCCTATGCCATTCACCCCGGCTGGGCCGACACGGTGGGCGTCCAGACATCCTTGCCGACGTTTCGAAAGATTTTGAAACCCGTGCTGCGCAACGCCAGCCAGGGTGCCGACACGATCATCTGGCTGGCGGCAACACTACCCGGCACGAACGATGACCGCGTCTGGTTCGATCGAAAGCAGCGCACCACTCACCCGTTTCCCCACACCCGGCAAGCAATGACGACCACGTCCGACCTGGTCGCCCTGCTCGATCGCGACCGCAAAAAAGCGCTCGCGCGCGAGCCGGTTTCCGCCGGCTGACGAGGTTCGCGGCCGGCTGCAAGCCGCGTGGCATTGTTGCAAAGCCAGTGTTACTTGTATAATCAAACCAACGAAGACGACGCGCCGTGAATGCGTGTCCGCGGGAGAGCGATATGGTCTATGTTCTGGGCGGGTGGCAGAGCGACTACGCGAAGAACTGGGATCGCCACGGCATGGAATTGGCCGACGCGTTTTCAGAGGTCGTCCAGAACGGCCTCGAATCGGCACAACTCGATCCGGCCGACATCGAGGTGGGTCATGTCGGCAATTTCGTCTCCGACCTTTTCGCAGGGCAGGGGATGCTCGGCGGCTTTTTCGGGCTGGTCGACCCGGCTTTCGATGGCCTTCCGACATCGCGACATGAGGCGGCCTGCGCGTCGGGCAGCGTTGCGCTCCTTGCCGCTACGGCCGAGATCGAGGCTGGCCGCTATGGTCTTGCCTGCGTCGTCGGCATCGAAATGATGCGCAACGTTTCAGGCGCCATTGCTGCGCAGCATCTGGGGGCGGCGGCATGGGCCGGTCACGAGTATCTGGATGCCACTTATGCCTGGCCGCGCGCGTTTTCGGACCTTTCCGAAGAATATGACCGTCGATACGGCCTGTCTTATGCGCACCTGATGGAAATCTCGCGAAACAACTTCGCGAACGGGAAGCGCAATCAAAACGCGCAGACGCGGAACTACCAGTTCGCACCCGAAGCGTTCACGCCGTCGGATGAACATAATCCCGTTATCGAGGGCTGGACGCGCAAGATGGATTGCGGCCAGGTCAGCGATGGATCTGCGGTGGTGTTTCTGGCCTCGGCCGATCGCGCCGCCGAATATGCACGCAAGCGAGGCATTCCGCTCGATGCGATACCGCGCATCACGGGATGGGGGCATCGTTCGGCACCCATTTCGTACGCGGCGAAAATACGCGCGAGCGAAAGCGAACGCTACGTGTTTCCACAGGTTCAGCGTGCCGCGTCCGAGGCGCGTGCCCGGGCCGGGTTGAGCGACGTGACGCAGATCGACGCCTTCGAAGTGCACGACTGCTTTGCGATGACCGAATATATGGCGATCGATCACCTTGGTATCACATCGCCTGGCGAAGCATGGAAGGCGGTGGAAAGCGGCTCTATCGCCATCGGGGGCGCCAATCCGATCAATCCGTCGGGCGGCCTGATCGGCATGGGGCATCCCGTCGGCGCAACGGGCGTTCGCATGGTGCTCGACGGCTACAAGCAGGTGACGGGAACCGCGGGCGATTACCAGGTCGAAGGCGCACAACGCCTGCAGACACTGAATATCGGCGGTTCGACCACGACCACAGTGAGCTTCATCGTGGAAAAAATGGCGGCGTGAACAGGAGTTCGCCGGTCATGCCGTCACATCGCCCCAACCCCAATCTCTTTTGGATCGTTGCGACATGATCTCGCCCGCCGCACCGTTCAGGGACGTGAACTTCATGCCGGTCGACCTGGATGTGGAAGAGCGTTCCGACGGCGTTATCACGCTACGTACCAACATCGCCTTTCCGGATTACGACGCCAATCTGCCCCGCTTTCTTGCGGGCCAGGCGGCGCGTTCGGGCAGCAAAACGGCGCTCGCGATCCGAAATGCCGCAGGCGAGTGGGAGCGCACCAGCTACGCGCAACTCAAGCACGACATGGACGCGGTCACGCAGTGGTTGCTGGACAATGTTCCCAAAGGTGCGTCGATCCTGCTGATCGGGCCGAATACGCCCGCCTACGCAACGCTCACCTTCGCTGCCTATGCGGCCGGCGTGATTGTCTGTCCGGTCGGCATGGCCAGCCTTCAGTCGGCAGCAGGTGAAGCGCGCCTGCGTCACGTCATTGCCAAGGCAAAACCCCACGCGATCTTCGCCGATGGCACGGCTGCCATCCAGACCCTGATCGCGCAGGTCGCCGATCCGTCGGTCCTTGTCGTTGCACCACACCCGTCCAGCTATCCCGGCAATGCGATCGCCTGGGACGCGGTGGTTGGTACCACAGCCACATCGGACGTCGCGGCCGCCATCGATGGTCTCGATACATCGCTGCCGGCGTCGTACATGATGACGTCCGGATCGACCGGGCTGCCAAAGCTCGTCGCGACGTCGCTGAATAATATCGCGTCCGTCACGGTCCAGAGTTCGATCATCTTCGGCCCGGAGGTCTACCAGGGCGACATCGTCGACTGGTTGCCGTGGCACCATGCCGCGGGTGCGGGTGTGCTCCGCACGACCCTGTATAACGGGGGCAGCCTGTATCTCGATGCCGGAAAACCTCTGCCCACGCTGTTCGACGAGACGATCAGGAACTTGCGCGAAATCCCCGTGCCCTATTTCGCGAACGTCCCGCAGGGTTTCGCCATGCTGGTCGACGCGATGGAGCAGGATGCCCAGTTGCGGCAGAATTTCTTCCGGGACATGCGGCTGATGCTCTACGGCGGCGCCGGCCTGCCTCAGCCGGTCTACGACCGTCTTCAGGCAATGGCGGTGGCCGAAACCGGGCATCGCGTCCACATGTCGAGCGGCTATGGCATGACCGAGACGGTCACGGGTTGCATCGCGATCCACTTCCCGACCGACCGGGTCGGCATCGGCCTGCCCCCGCCCGGCATCGAGATAAAGCTGGTGCCCAATGGCGGCCGCTACGAAGTACGCCTGCGCGGTCCGAACGTCATGATCGGGTATGTCGACGAACCCGAACAGACCTCCAGCGCCTTCGACGAAGAGGGCTATTACCGCACAGGCGATCTCGCCAATTTCCACAATCGCGCCGACCCCGGTGAAGGACTGTTCTTTGCAGGTAGGCTGGCCGAGGAATTCAAGCTGCTGACCGGAAGCTGGGTTTATGGCGGGCAAGTGCGCGACGCCGTGCTCGAAGAGCTGGACGGCGATGTCACCGACGTCGTGCTGTGCGGCGAGAACCGTGAATATCTGTCGATCATGGCGTGGCCGAAGTCGTCCGATGACGGGACGCTGCTGGCGCGGATCACTCGGAAACTCTCACGTTACAACGAACATCACTCCGGTTCGTCGGCCGCTATCCGGCGTGTCGTGCTCCTCACGTCGCCGCCCAATCCGGTGGGCGGTGAGGTTTCGGACAAGGGGACGATCAATCGCCGCGCCGTGCTCGGCAACAGATCCGATGTTCTCGAGCAACTTTATGCCGATGAACCGGGCATCGCCATCGGTATCGTTCAGGGGGACTAGATCAGTATGGAAATCGCCACTCTATTTCTGGCGAATGCCGCCATTTTGATCACGGCGTTCGTGCTGCTGTGGCTTGTCTGCCTCGGTTTGCGCGACGTGACGCCGGTCGACAGTTCGTGGGCCCTGGGCATGGTCGTGATGGCGGCCAGCACCTTCGTGCTGACGAACGGAAATGCCGAACGAAAGCTGTTGCTGCTCACGCTGTGCGCCGTGTGGGGCATTCGGCTCGGCTGGTACATGCTCTGGCGCTGGCGTCATCACGGGTCCGACCGGCGCTATGTGGCCTTGCTCGACAAGGCCAAGCGCAATCGCGGCTGGGGGTTCGGCAAGGCATCGCTCCTGCTCGTTTTCGCAACGCAGGCGCCTCTGCTGTTCCTCGTGTGCCTTCCGGTCCAGCTCGGACAGGTCGACACGGGGCCTCCGCTGGGCCTGCTCGGCTATGCCGGCGCGGCACTCGCCGCATTCGGGATCGTTTTCGAATCTCTGGCGGATTACCAACTCGTTCGTTTCAAGGCGGACGAAGCGAACAGTGGCAAGGTCATGGACCGGGGCCTTTGGCGCTATACGCGCCACCCCAATCATTTCGGCGACGCTGTTTCGTGGTGGGGTATTTATCTCGTCGCCGCGGAAACCGCGAGCGGCCGCTGGGCGATCGTCGGGCCGGTACTCTTGACCTGGACGCTGATGAAATGGTCGGGCGCACCGACGGTCGAGGGTAGCATGCGTCGGCGCAAGCCCGATTACGAAGACTATATTCGCAGGACCGCTGCCTTTTTCCCGTGGCCACCGCGCAAGGTGTGATTGTCACCGCGAACAGGGTTTCCTGTACAATCCGATGGGACGCGCATGACCTATAAAGTAATTCAATGGGCTACAGGGGCTATGGGCAAGACATGCCTTCAGGCCGTGATCGATCACCCGGCGATGGAACTGGTCGGCCTGTACGTCTACGGCGCGGACAAGGTTGGCAAGGATGCCGGGGCCATCGCGCGGCGGGATCCGGTCGGGGTGCTGGCAACGTCCCAAATCGACGAAATTCTCGCCCTCGATGCCGATGTTGTCATTCATTGCGCTCGCATTTTGCCGCCGTTCGGATCGCACGACGCAGAGATCATCCGGCTCCTCGAAAGCGGCAAGAACGTCGTCAGCATCAACGGATATAGCGACCCCGGCCGGTGGAATGGCGCGAGACGGGCAGCGCTGGAGGCGGCATGCCTAAAGGGAAAGTCGACACTGATGGGTGCCGGGCTCAATCCAGGGCACGCTGGCGAACAACTGGCAGTCATCGCGACGGGTGCCTGTTCGCAGGTCGATCGGGTCGATATCGCCGAATATGTCGATTGCCGGGCCGTGAAGCATCATGACTATGTTTTCGGCAGCCTGGGCTTCGGATCCGATCCGGCGACGACCGATCCCAATGATGTGAACTGGGGGCCGGCCTCGCTGATGAACGGTATGTACAGCGAGGTTCTTTCGGCGATGGCGGCGCGCCTCAACGTCCAACTGCAGCGGGTGGAGACCGAACACAGTGTGTTCGCTGCTGCCAAGGATCTCGAAATCGCCGCCGGTACCATCTCCAAGGGGCGCGTAAGTCACGTCAACTGGCGATGGGCCGGCTATGTCGGTGACGTGCGGCGGCTGACGCTGTCGATCCACTGGTTCATGGAAACGGCGCACCTGGCCGATCCGGCGCCCCCGCTTTGGGAAATCGACATTGTCGGTCAGCCTTGCATGCGCCTGAAGGTCGAAGTGGAAAAGAATCCTCAGGACGCCAGCCGGGTCACCGCCGAACAGCTGGGGCTTGCCGGTGCCGTGATCAACGCGATTCCGGTGGTGTGCGATGCGCCGGCCGGGCTTTGCATGCGGCCGGTCGCCACGCCCTATCGGGCAGACCTCGGCGGCTGGTAACAGCTAGCCGGAAAGCTCTGCGTAAAAGGCCGCGAATGCGTGTTCGGCACTCGCATATCCGCGCTCGCGATCTTCGCGACCAATATCGATTGCGCGTTCGGCGATCCAGTGCGGCGCATTTCCATGGGGGCCGGCAATCGCGCTTTCTACGGGCACAACTCGTTTGATGTATTGCCCGGCCGCCACCCACATGCTGCCGGTTTCCGTGCATTCGCGGCCCGACAGCCATAGTGCTGCGGCCGCGATGTCGTCCGGATTCAGTTTCGCATCGGGGGCAGCGTTCGTCCGTGTTGTCATCGTCGTCGCGGCATAGGGCATCAGGATGTTGACGAGAATGCCGTTGCGCTGCTGCTCCTGTGCAAGCGAAAGGGCGAACGCATTCAACGCCCCCTTGGACGCCGCATAGGCGGCGCGGCCCCGGACGCCGTACACGCCTGCCGTCGACGATATGATCAGGATGCGCGGACTGTCGGACTGCATCAAATGGGGCAGGGCGGCACGCACGATCGCGGTGTTGGCAAAGAAATTGATGGCCATCACCCGATCCAGATCACCATCCACCGATGTGCCGACCTTTTCCGCCGGCCCCTCGATGGCCGCGTTGAGGATCAGCGCATCGAGCCTGCCGAATTGCGCTATTGCAGCGTCGACCATCGCGGTTGCGGCGCCTGGGGCCTCGACCGCATGATGGTCCGCTTCCGCGATCGAACCGGCAGCGGCCAGGTCGGCGACCAGTTCATCGACAGGCGAAGGGCCGACGCCGTTGAATCGGTTGTTGATCAGCACGCCTGCGCCGCGCGCAGCCCATGCCGATGCGAAAGATCTGCCCAACCCCTTCGACGCACCCGTTACGAGGACGGATCGGTTTATCTCACGAGTGTAAGTCGGGTGGGTCGCCATCGCATCACTTTGCTACCGGCAGTATGATCATGCAAGCGACAGAAGGTGCTTTACGCCGTAGCGGTCGGTTCGAATTTCACCCCATCGACATGCAGCGCGAAGGTAACCTGTTTTGCCACGATCGGGGTATTGCACTCCGAGCAGACGACTTCCGGTTTCAGCGGCTTTCCACACGCGGTATGGGTGAGAAGAACCGGTGGTCCTTCGGGCGAACCATAGTATTTGTCGCCCCATTCCATGAGCATGAGCAACGCAGGGAAATATGCGGCGCCCTTTCGGGTACAGCGATATTCGAAACGCAGGGGTGTCGATGCATATGGAACCTGTTTGACGACCCCGATTTCTTCCAGCCATGCCAACCGCTCAGCCAGGATATTCGTGGCAATCGCCGTATCCTGGCGGATTTCCTCAAACCGGTGGATGCCCGTAAATATCGATCGCATGATCAGGCTTGCCCACCTGTCACCCATAAGCTTTGCAGCCTGTTCGAAAACCTTCGAACCCTCTTCGGTGCTCGCGCGCTGCTGTCGCCGACGGCTGTAGATAGGTGCCATCCAGCCGACGCCCGGGCCTTCCTTCCAGTCAATCTGGCCGATGTCGAAGGGGGTATGGCAGCTCTGGCATGATGGCACGGGCAGAAATTTCTTGCCGCAAATATCGTGCGTGAGTTCGACCGAAATATTACCAGATTTTTCACCCCATTCCATCTCCCATCGAAGTAGAATGAGTGAAATCGGATAGAGGTCACGGCCCTTTTTTGTGAGCGTGTATTTATAGCGGGGCGGCCTGTCGTTGTAGAGCGTCTTCTCGATCAGGCCATTGGCGACGAGTTTCTTAAGGCGGTCGCTTAGCAGCGCGCGCAACAGGCCGGTTGCACTAAGAAAGTCGTCAAACCTGCGAGCGCCGAGCAGACCGGCCTCAAGAATAAGCAAGGTCGAGGTGTCGCCAACCACCTCCAAAGCCCGCCAGATCGAGCAGGTTTTGATAAGAGTCTTGCCGTGCATGGCGGCGATCTAACGCGGCATGCGCCCAGGGTCTAGGCAATGCGTTAACGTTTCCAGCGTCGAAAACCGGCTCGCCAATGTGACTTGCATAGTCAAACTCAATTGCGTAGGCGGACGGGCAATTTGCTGCACATGGAGAATCCTGCGTGGACGTGCATTTTCTCGAGCCGGTCGAGACGTCGCTCAAGCCGACAAACCATCCTTATCTGACCGGCCCCTGGACGCCGACATTTACGGAGGCGACCGCGATCGACCTGCAGGTGATCGAAGGGCGAATTCCCGACGACATCGACGGTATCTATGTTCGCAATACCGAGAACCAGGTTCATCAGCCGCTTGGCAATTACCATCCGTTCGACGGCGACGGGATGGTGCACGTTATCGACTTCAGAAACGGCAAGGCAGACTATCGAAACCGGTTTGTGCGAACCCGTGGTTTCGTGGCTGAACAGGAAGCCGGTCAGTCGCTATGGGGCGGTTTGATGGACCCGCCGGGAACGTCGTTGCGCCCCGGTTTCGGCGCCCATGGCGCTTTAAAGGATTCATCGAGTACCGACGTCGTCGTCCATGCAGGCAAGATCGTATCGACCTTCTATCAATGCGGAGAAGCATATCTGCTCGATCCCGAAACGGTCGAGCAGGAAGGTGTTGCCGGATGGGGTCCGCTCGACGGCGTTTCAGCGCATCCCAAGGTCGATGAATCGACCGGCGAGATGCTGTTCTTCAACTACGGTGTCCATGCGCCTTATATGCACTATGGTGTCGTCGACCGGACGGGAAAGTGCGTCCATTACGTCCCGGTCCCCTTGCCCGGCCCGCGCCTGCCGCACGATATGGCATTCACGAAGAACTATTCCATTCTCAATGATTTCCCGCTGTTCTGGGATGCCGAACTGCTCAAGCGGAACATCCATGCTTCGCGCTTTCATCGTGATCTGAAGTCGCGTTTCGCTGTCATTCCGCGTTATGGAAAGGCTGAGGATATCCGCTGGTTCGAAGCCGATCCTACCTACGTCCTGCACTGGCAGAACGCTTACGAAGAGGGGGACGAGATCGTACTGGACGGTTATTTCCAAGAAAACCCGATGCCTCGGCCATTAGAGGATGCGCCCGATGGAATGGGCGCGATGATGGCCTTCCTCGATGAACACAGCTTCCGGCCAAAGCTGCACCGCTGGCGTTTCAACCTCAAGACGGGTGAGACGACCGAACACCATCTCGACGACAGAATCCTTGAGTTCGGCATGTTCAACCAGCGCTATGCCGGGATACCCTATCGCTATGCATATAGTACGACGACCAAGCCTGGCTGGTTCCTGTTCAACGGGTTCGTCAAGCACGATCTTGAAACCGGCGAGTCCTGGGAAGTGGGCCTGCCCGACGGTGTTTTCGCCAGCGAAGCGCCGTTCGTGCCGCGGATCGATGCTGTCGATGAAGACGACGGATATCTGGTCAGTTTTCTGATCGACGAGAACAACCAGACATCGGAATGCATCTTGATCGATTGCAAGAATTTTGCCGCGGGGCCGGTGGTTCGTATCGCGCTTCCGCACAAGATCTGCAGCGGCACGCATACTACTTGGGCCGACCGCAGATTTATTCGCGACGGGCATATTCCACGGCTGTAGACTCGGGCTGGTCCTGTCAGGTTAAATGCACCGCTCGTTGAACTGAGGCCGCCCAGTGGGCAGATATGCCTCGTTCTCGCAAACCAGCAAACCCGGTCCGTGAGTTCAGTTCGTCCCCCCAGATTATCCGTCTTGTGGTAACACTGCCCATATCCTGACGAAGATCGGCACGCTTCATGACGCATATTCGCCTTCTCGTCTCCGACATCGACGGGACGCTTGTCAGGACCGACAAGTCGCTGAGCGATACCGTCGTCACGGCAATTCGCCGGGTCGCCCAACTCGGCGTTCCGGTGAGCCTGATCAGTGCCAGACCGCCCAGCGGGATGTACTGGATTGCCGAAAAGATCGGGCTCGAATGCGCGCTTGGAGCCTTCAACGGGGCAACCATTTTCCGGCCGGACGGCACGATCATTTCGGCCAGCTACCTCAGTCCCGAGCAGGTGATCAGCGCCCTTGCGAGATTGGAGCGCCCGGGCATCGCGCCTTGGCTGTTCGCCGATGGGCAATGGTACGCAACGACCCGCGAGGGCGATCACGTGCCGCATGAAATCAAGGCTGCGGGTCTGGAGCCCACGATCTGCACCGATTTCTCCCGGCTTCACGACCGCGTCGACAAGATCGTCGGCGTGAGTGACGATCACGACCTTCTCGTGAAAATCGAGACCGAAATTCAGCGGGACATGGCCGGCTCAGCGACGGTCGCCCGGTCGCAGCCCTATTATCTCGATGTAACCGCACAGGGCGGGAACAAGGGTGACGGTCTCAAGGCGCTGGCCGCGCAATTCGGAACACCGCTGGACGCCGTGGCCGTGCTCGGCGACCAGAACAACGATCTACCGATGTTCGCGCTAGCCGGCCTTTCCATTGCCATGGGACAGGCGCCCCGGAATGTGCGCGAAGCGGCCGGTCATGTGGCGCGCACAAACGACGATGATGGCGTCGCCGACGCGATCAAACGTTTCGTCCTTCCCCGGATCGACGGAGACGAGTGACGCGCAGATACGTTTCGAATGAGGCTGTGTTCCCGCTCGTTGCGAGCTAGTGACGTACCAACTCAACCGGCTGGGCAGATATATGGCACGCAAGCATTCGAAACACGGGCCTTATGAAGCGGCGGAAAGCGATGAGCCTGCGCCCGCTGTGGCGCCCTGCTGGCTCTGCGCCCGACCCTTGGGCAAATCCACTGTCTGGCATCACCCTGTCCCCAAGAGCCGCGGCGGTCGCGACGTGGTGCCGATGCATCCGATTTGCCAGCAGACGCTCGTCGCCAATTTCACCAACTCGGAATTGCAACGGTTCGGGATGGATGTCGAAAGCCTGCTGCTTTATCCGAACGTACGGAAATTCGTCGACTGGGTGGCAAAGAAGGATCCGGACTTTACCGCCACGATCACCAAAAAGCAGCGCTGATCCTACAGGGCATTTCTTAAAGGGAACACGGCGCCCGTTAAGCAACCGATGATGCCTTACACAGCCGGTTTGAGGCCTCGTATTGCGGACAGGATGATCCTGCCGTCTGCATCGATAAACCGCGGAATTTGCCCCGGCTGTGGCGTTGTGTCGGGGAGATCGACTTCTACCTGTTCGACAAAGCACCAGCCCCATCCTTCGGGCGGATCATATCCTTCGATAATCGGGTGACGTGTCGCCTGGAAATGCGCGGTCGCATGTTTGTTCGGGGAATCGTCGCAGCAACCGACATGACCGCAGCTGCGGCAGACGCGCAGGTGAACCCACCAGCTTCCGCTCTCGAGGCACTCGGCGCAGCCCGGCGATTGCGGGGTAACCTGGTTTATCGTGATCAAATGGCCGCAGCGTGCCATCGCCAGAAGCTCCCTTTATCCCGAATGTCGTGTCGATGGCGTAATTGATCCGCCGCGGACCACGCAACGGGAAATGGTCGAATGGCACAGGAAACGTAGAGAGGATCGCGGCGAAACCGCGATCCTCTCGGTCTTGCTACTTGGCGACGGGGGCGGGCGCCGTCGTAGCAGGTGGAGGGGGCGGCGGCAGCGGCGCACCTGGCTGCGCGGCCGCAGCGTCGCATCCTGGCCGCGGCGGCGGTGGCGGGCCGTCATCCCGGCCCCCATGCGGGCGGCCGGGGCCGCGCCCATGGTGTCCCTTCGGCCCGATTTCGCTGACGCTGCCATCGGGACCCACGAGGTAGGACGGCCGCAGCTGTCCGTTATCGTAGCGCCCTTGCACCGACACGGTCTGGCCGATTGCCGGCTGGCTGGCCGACAGGCGACCGGCATCGATCATCGCCCGTCCGGTCTGGTCTTGGACGACGAAGCGGTCGCCGAATACTTCGGCGACCCGGCCCTTGATCGTCACGATACCATTGCTGGACGGCAGCTG
Organism: Pseudomonadota bacterium; assembly: GCA_040388515.1. Taxonomy (GTDB): domain Bacteria; phylum Pseudomonadota; class Alphaproteobacteria; order Sphingomonadales; family Sphingomonadaceae; genus Sphingomonas_O. The sequence continues at coordinate 276,019 of JAZKBQ010000011.1, forward strand.
GGCAATCGAGGTGGTGGCGACCGGCGCCATTACGGCTGCGGGGCGTGTCAGCGAAACCGCTCCCGCGCCTCCAGCCACACCGGCCGCCAGCAAGACTGCTGCGCCAAGGCCGAGGCGCGTGCGCGGCGAAAATCGTGTCATTCGGTCTTTAAAGTTCGTCATCGCATTTCTCCTTCGCGTGTCGATGCCTTGCTTCTAGAACCGCTTGTCCCTCACCTGGCTGAACTGCCGCGTTCAGCTTCGGTTTAAACGGGAAGGGTAGCCCTCCGGCCATGCGCATCCTCCTTGTCGAAGACGATCCCAATCTCGGCCCGGCGATCGCGCGCGCGCTTCGCCAGGAAAGCTGCGCCGTCGACCTGGTTGGTGACGGCGTGGATGCGGGGCATCTCGGCGATACCGAGCGATATGATGCCGCCGTGCTCGACCTGGGACTTCCGGGGAAGGACGGGCTTGCGATCCTGCGGGACTGGCGGGATGCGGGCCGGACCTTGCCCGTCCTGATCCTGACGGCGCGGGACGGATGGTCAGACAAGGTCGCCGGGTTCAAGGCCGGTGCGGACGATTTCCTGACCAAGCCGTTCCGGATCGAAGAACTGATGATGCGCCTGCGTGCGCTCGTCCGGCGGGCATCGGGTCATGCCGCGACACGGATCGAATGCGGTCCCCTGGCCTTCGATACCCAGACCGGTCAGTTCGAACTCGACGGGTTTCCGCTCAAGCTGACCGCGTTCGAATGGCGTGTCCTGTCCGCGCTGATGCTGTCGCGGGATGTGGTGATCGAGCGCCTCGACCTGCTCGAGCGTGTTTACGAAGGGGATGCTGACGTCGATTCGAACAGTATCGAGGTCATCGTCGGCAGGCTTCGCAAGAAAATCGGCGCGACGCTAATCCAGACCGTGCGCGGTCGCGGTTACCGTCTCAGCGCGGATCCGTTGCCATGAGGGTCATGCCGCGCTCGATCCAGGGGCGCATGCTGGTGCTGTCGGCCCTGGCGACGCTGGTCGCGCTCGCGCTCGCGGGCGTATTCATCGCCGGCGTACTGGAGCGGCTGGTGACGCAGGGTATCGACCGGCGTCTCGATGCCAGTCTCGCGCTGATGGCGAGCGCTGTTCGCAACGACGGCACCGTCGATCGTCCGCGGCTCCTACGCTTGCGCGCTGCCCTCGATGCCGGGCCGGGGTGGCAATGGCGGATGGAGGCGCGCGGTGGCAGTTTCGGCTCGAACGACCTGCCCGTCAGCATCCGACTGCCGCACGCGGAACATGGCCGGGATCGCGACGATCATATCCGGCCGTTCGAGGGGCGCGACGCGTCCCGGCGGCCCCTCCATGCCCGGCAGCTCAGCATCGACACGCCTGCCGGCACGGTGCTGGCGGTTGCCGCCGCACCTCGCGATGTCATCGAACGTCCGGTTCGTGGCGCCCTGCTGTCGTTGCTCACGATGCTCGCGCTGCTCGGTGCCGTACTCGGGGCGGCGGCGGTGCTGCAGATACGGCTCGGTTTGCGGCCGGTTCGACGGTTGCGCGATGCGGTGATGGCGATCCGTTCGGGATCGGCACGGAGCATCGGCGCCGACCAGCCCGCGGAACTTGCCCCGCTCGCCGATGAACTGAACGCCCTTGTCCGCGACAACGACGCTGCTCTCGCCACTGCCCGCGCGTCGGCCGCAAATCTTGCGCACGCGTTGAAGACGCCGGTCGCGACGCTCGCCCTCAAATTACGCGGCGATCCGCGCAGCGAGGAGGTCGACCGGATCGACAAGACGATCCGCCACCACCTTGCGCGCGCCCGGGTCGCGGCCGGATCGGTGCGGTCGGTCACGGCGCTCGATGATGCGATCGAGGCGCTGATCTCGACGATGGAGCGCCTGCACGCCGGCCGCGCCATAAGGATCGAGGCCGACGTTGCGCCTGGATTGAAGGCGGCAATCGACCCCGCCGACTTCGACGAACTCTTCGGCAATCTGCTCGACAACGCCGTGCGTCACGCTCGCTCGCACGTCATCGTCCGTGCCTATGGCAAGGGCGTCGTCATCCATTTGGAGGTCTCCGACGACGGTACCGGTATAAGTGCCGCCGATCGCGCGCGTGCGACAGCGCCCGGCGTGCGGCTGGACGAACAGGGGGACGGTCACGGCTTCGGCCTTGCCATCGCGCGCGAACTGTCGGCCCTGTACGCAGGCGCCCTGAACCTGGAGGAAAGCGCGGCAGGCGGGCTTATGGCAAAGGTGACCTTGCCTCAGACGCCTACATCGGTGTGAATACCCGGAACCCGGCTGCGATATCGTTATGACGGAAACCGGAGAAGTAATCCGAGATGAAAAGCGGCCGCCTGAGCGAAAGGTAGGATCTCGTGATTGTTGCAATATGCGCTGACGAGTTGGCTTACAGGCGGCCTTCGCGGCTGGGTTCGGGCATTAATATGGCAGTTAAGAATGCGGTGGCGGCCGCGGCGGCGACGTACCAGTAGAACAGGCTTTCCTGGCCCATTTGCTTGCACAGCAGCGCGACGTATTCCGCCGTGCCGCCGAAGATCGCTGCAGCGACGCTATGGGCGAAACCGACGCCAAGTGCCCTCACATGGGAGGGAAACAGTTCGGCTTTGAACAGACCGCTGACCGACGTGTAGAAGCTGAGGATCAGCAATGCCGCGACGACGAGCATGAATGCTTCGAGGTGTGAAGCGCCCGATGCGGCCAGCTGTGTCAGGATCGGGACCGCCCCAACTGTCATCAGCCCTGAAAAGATCAGCAGGCAGGTGCGCCGCCCGATCGTGTCGGACAGCCGACCGATGACAGGCTGCAACAGCATGAAGACGATCACCGCACCGGTCATGACGCCGCTTGCGGCTGTGGTCGACATACCCGCGCTGTTGACCAGGAACTTCTGCATGTAGGTCGTGAACGTGTAGAGGCAGATCGCGCCGCTCGCGCTCAGCGACACGACGAACGCGACCGATTTCGGGTGCGCCGCGAGCGCCCGGAACGTACCGGCGTCGACCGGCTGCGCGCCCACATCGCCGGTTTCGTGCATGTGCTTGCTGAACAGCAGGACGGTCAGCGCGAGGAACGCGCCGATCACGAACGGAATGCGCCACGCCCATTCGCGCAGGGCCGCATCGCCCAATGTCTGCTGCAGGATGACCAGGACGAGAAGCGCGCCGAGCTGCCCGCCGATGAGCGTGACGAACTGGAACGATGCGATGAAGCCGCGCCGCCCCTTTTTGGAGATCTCGCTCAAATAGCTTGCGGCCGCGCCATATTGGCCGCCGGTCGAGAACCCTTGCAGCAAGCGCGCAAGCAACAGCAACAGCGGTGCCAGCGCCCCGGCCTGCGCATAGACGGGAAGGGCAGCGATCATCAGCGATCCCGCGCCCATCATCAGCACCGAAAGCACCATGCCGGCACGGCGTCCGCGCCGGTCGGAATAACGCCCGAAGAACCACCCTCCGATCGGCCGGATAAGAAAGCCCGCGGCATAGATGCCGGCCACATTCAGCAACTGAGCGGTGCGGTCACCGGCGGGAAAGAAAGATGCCGCGAAATAGAGCGATGTGAAAGCATAGACGTAGAAGTCGTACCATTCGATCAAATTGCCCGCCGATCCCGCCATGACCGCCACGATGCGTTCGCGCGCGGTCAGGTTTTCGGTCGAGCGTTGCCCTTGTGCTTCGGTGCTCATGCCGCTTCTCCGGACCGAGCGTCGGCGGATGCTGCGGGCGTCGCGGCAACTCCGCTGCCGATCAATGCATCGACCTCGCTTTCGTCATAACCGCAATCCTGCAGTACGGACCGCGTGTCCTGTCCAAGTGCACCCGGCGGACGATCGCGTTCCGTCGCGACGGAAAACTCGACGGGCTGGGGCAACGTCCGGCGGATATCTGCCGGGAAACCGGGATCGACGTCGAAAAATCCGATGTCGGAAAGATGCGGATCGTCGAGCAGGTCGTCGAGCAGGTTGACCTCCGCACAGGGTACATCGCGCTCCGAAAGGGCGGCGATCCATTCCGCCGTCGTCCGCCCACCGAGAGCGGATGCCACGACCGCGTACAGGTCGTCGATCCGTGATTGCCGCATGCGGGGATCGGCGAACCATGGTTCCGCCGCGACGTCGTTGCGGCCGGCCTCGTCCAGGAACCGCCGCCATTGTTCGCCAGTATAGGGAAGCACCGCGATCCAGCCATCGGCCGTCCGATAGGGGCGGCGGTCCGGCGACATGATGCGCGGATAGCCGGGCACGCCGTCATCGGCGAATGTCGCCGCAGCGAGATGTTCGTTCAGGACGAACGAGACCATTGCTTCGAACATCGGCACTTCGACCCGGATCGGGCCTTCGCGTCCGTTGCCGCGCGCGACCAGTGCGGCGAGGATGCCATAGACGACATGCAGCGCCGCAACCTTGTCGGCCAGGATCGTCGGCATGAATTGGGGCTTGCCGTTGTTTTCCGCCGCGAGGCCGGCGAGCCCGCTTGCCGCCTGAATGATGTCGTCGAAGGCGGGACGGTCGCGGTAACGGCCGCGCTGTCCGAACCCGATCGCCGCACAATGCACGATGCGCGGATTGACCTTGGCGACGGCATCGAAGCCGAGGCCCAGCCGTTCGGCGGCGTCGATGCGCATATTGTGCATCAGGACGTCGCTTGCCACGATCAGTCGCTCGAGCGCGGCGCGTCCCCCGGGCTGCTTCAGGTCCAGCGCGATCATGCGCTTGTTGCGGTTGTTGTTGATGAACAGCGCACCGTCGGTGCTGCCACTCGGATGGGAAACGCGCGCGACATCGCCGGTGAGCGGTTCGACCTTGATGACGTCTGCGCCCAGGTCGGCGAGAATCTGTCCGGCCAAAGGACCGAGAACGACTGCGCCAACTTCTATGACGCGGACGCCCTTGAGCAGCGGGATCACGCGATCGAACCTCGCCGAGGGCGATTCATCACGATCTGCATCCTAACCCCCAAACTTGGGCCTGTACGGCCGTTGATTGCCGGGAACGTAGCCGAACGGCATGATCGCTCAATGTCGCCGATGATATGATTTGATGTCCAAGAGCACGCGCTTTCGCATTTGACGCACCTCGATGTTGCGATAGCTAGTCGGGTCGACATGCACCAACGGCTAACCCTTCCGCAGCTCGAGGCGTTCCTGAAGCTCGACGAGACGGCGAGCTTTCGCGATGCCGCGCTCGAATTCGGCGTATCGCAGCCGGCGTTCAGCCGCACGATCCAGCAGATCGAGGCGCGGGTCGGTGTTCGCCTGTTCGACCGCGACACCCGTCACGTGCGGCTCACGACCGCGGGAGAGCGCCTGCGGCCGATCGCCGTGCGCCTTTTGAAGGAATACGAAGACTCGTTCAGCGACTTCGAAGCCTATGTCGGCGGGCGCGCCGGGCGCGTGCGCGTTGCCACGCTTCCATCCGTTGCAGCAACACTCTTGCCCGCGGTCATCCGCCGTTTCCGCCAGACGCATCCGGGGGTCACGGTCGAAATCTGGGAGGATGTAGGGGCGCCAGTCCACCGCGTCGTCGAGGATGGCGAGGCCGATATCGGTATCGCGCCACCTCCTGCCGAGAACCGAGGACTGAATTTCCAGCCGATCTTTCAGGACAGGCTGGTGCTCGCTTGCCGCAGCGACGACGTGCTCGCCCAGAAGGAACGGCACAACTGGACGGTCTTTCGCGAACGGCCGTTCGTCGCAATGTCCACCGACACGGGATTGCGCAGCCTGATCGACAGCGCGTTCGAGGCGGCGGACGTGGTGGTCGAGCCGCTATTCAATTGCAAACAGCCTGCCACCGTCGGCGCACTGGTCGCGGCGTCCCAGGGGATCAGCGTGCTGACGCGCTTGACGCTGGAGCAGATACGCGTGCCGGAATTGACCTGGCGCGAAATCGAGCCGCCGGTCGCGTCGCGTTCTATCGGCCTTGTCACATGTCCCGCACGATCGATGATGAGCCCCGCGCGCGATTTCATGCGGGATGTCGTATTAGAGGCCCGCGCCTTCGCGATCGACTAGCCAGTCAAGGTTATCAACCTATCAGTTAATTGTCATTGCTGCTGCGACGCGTTTCGCAACAGTCTTTCCCTCGTCCCTGCTGGTCTCGTTTGATCGGCGGACGGCGCGCCACAGAAAAATCGGCGCGATGAGAGGGGAGAGATAATGTCCAGCGACTTTCAGGTGCGGCGTTCGTCGCGCGAACTGCTGTCCGCGAGCGCGATTGCCCTGGCGATCGCTGCGCTGATTCCGTCGGTCGCCGCAGCGCAAACGGCGCCGCAGGCCCAGAGTGCTCCCCAGAATGCAGCCGAGCGGCCGGCGGCATCGACGCCCGCGGATGCCGCGGCGTCGACGGACGAGGGGCCCGATGCCACCATCACGGTCACGACCACGCGCGTCATCCGCGACGGCTATTCCGCACCGACGCCGCTGACCGTGTTCGGTCAGGAGGATATCGAACGGTCCGGCGCAGCGAATGTTTTTGCGGCCGCGAACCAGCTTCCCTCGCTTGCCGGCAGCAATTCCTCTTCGACGTTCGGGACGACGCAGAGCACCGGCACAGGCGGCCTCAGTACGCTCAACCTGCGCGGACTGGGCACCAACCGGACGCTGACCCTGCTGGATGGCCAGCGCGTGGTCGGCGCACTCAATATCGGCGTCACCGATGCCGGATCGTTCCCGCAGGCGCTGGTAAAGCGGGTCGAGATCGTCACGGGCGGCGCTTCCGCTTCATGGGGTTCCGACGCCGTTGCCGGCGTCGTCAACTATGTGCTCGACCACGACTATACCGGCATCAAGGGCAACATCAGCGGCGGCGTCACCACCTATGGCGATGACAAGCAATATTCCGTTTCGCTGACGGCCGGCACGCGCTTTGCGGATGACCGCGGCCATTTTGTCATCTCGGGCGAATACCAGGACAACGACGGCGTCCCGCGCGGCATCGGCAGCCGCACATGGTATGACGGAACGCGCATCCTGCAGCGCACGATCGCAGGTACGCCTGCTGGTGAGCCGCAATACATCGTCGCGCCGCGCACGGTCGACAGCCGCCTGGCGCCGGGCGGTATCATCACCGCGGGCCCGCTGCGCGGCATCGCTTTCGGGCCGGGCGGCGTGCCGTTCAACTTCCAGTACGGTACCATCGTGACGCCGAACATGACCGGCGGCGACCAATCCGGCGATATCGGCAACAATTCGAACCTGGACGCGTCGCTGCGCCGGGAAACGCTCTATGCGCGGCTGGCGTACGACCTGACCGACACGATCTCGCTATGGGGCTCGTTCAACTATGGCGGCGTGCTGACCCGCGCGCATTCCTATCCGGGTCAATACCGCACCGGAACGCTGACCATTCAGTGCGGCAATGCGGCCGGTGGCGCCAACCCGTTCCTGCCCGCCTCGATCAACCAGGCGTGCATCACCAACAACATCACCAATTTCGCGATGGGCAGTTTCATCGCCGACCTGCCCGACACGGTGGCGGTGAACGAGCGCAATACGACGCGCTATGCCGCCGGTCTCAATGGCAGCTTCCAGCTGTTCGGGGACGAGTGGAAGTTCAACGCCTATGGCGCGTTCGGCAGGACGTACACCAAGTCGCTGATCGAAAATAACACGCTGACCAACCTGCTGTTCGCGGCGATCGATGCAATCCCCGGACCCAATGGGACGCCGATCTGTCGCTCCGCCGCTGCGCGCGCCGCGGGATGCGTGCCGTTGAACGTGATCGGCACCGGCGTCGCGTCGCAGTCGGCGATCAACTGGATTTCGGGCGTGCCGTTCCTTAAGACCTGGCTGCAGCAGGACGTCGGCGCGATTAACGTCTCGAGCGAGCCGTTCAACAACTGGGCCGGGCCCGTGTCGATCGCATTCGGCGTCGAATATCGCCGTGAATCGTTCAGCCAGGAAGCAGACGCTGCATCGGTCGGCAATGCCGGGAACACGCTGTTGGCGGCGGGCGGGAACAACTGGTTCACCGGCAACTTCCGGCCATCGAGCGGATCATTCCATGTGTGGGAAGGTTTCCTCGAAACCGTTGTTCCGCTGTTCGACAGCGATACGTTCGGCAAGGCTGAACTCAGCGGCGCGGTCCGCGCGACCCAGTACAGCCAGTCCGGCTATGTCACCACCTGGAAGGTGGGCGGCACCTGGGACACGCCGCTCTCCGGCTTCCGCCTGCGCAGCGTCGTTTCGCGTGACATTCGCGCACCCAATCTCGCGGAACTGTTCCGTGCACCGGCAAATCTGTTCGCAAGCGTCATCGACCGTTTCGGAGCGTTTGCGGGACAAGCCTATGACGTGAACCAGGCAACCGTCTCGAACCTCAGCCTGCGCCCGGAAAAGTCCGACACATTCGAAGTCGGTGCGATCTACCAGCCGACATGGCTGCCGGGCCTCAGCGCTTCGGTCGATTTCTATCGCATCAAGATCACCGATGCGATCGGGACGGTCAGCGGCATCCAGCAGGTCATGGACCTGTGCTTCCAGGGTAACCAGGACCTGTGCAACGCCATCACGCGCGATGCCACGGGCAAGGCGACCGAGATCCGCCTGACACCGATCAACCTGTCGTGGACGGAGACGAAGGGCCTCGACATCGAGGCGTCGTATCGCCGCCGCGTACCGGCACTGTTCGGCGGATCGGACGGCAACCTGACGTTGCGCGCGCTGGCGACTTATGTGTTCAACTTCGACAGCAATTCCGGCATTCCGGGCGCCATCACCAACGAACAGGCCGGGGTGAACATCGGGTCGATTGCGAAGTGGCGCGTTTACGCAACGCAGTCCTACAGCACCGACAAGTTCAGCCTGACGGTAATCGAGCGCTACGTCAGCCCGGGCGTGATCGCGAACAACTGGATCGAGTGCACGACCGGCTGCCCGGTGCCGACGATCAACAATCCGACCGTGAACAACAACCACATCAACGGCGCGACCTATGTCGATGTCGGCGGCAGCATAAAGTTCACGCCGAACATCGAACTCTACGGCAAGATCGACAACCTGTTCGATATCGATCCGCCCATCGCGGCGAGCGCGGGCGTCAATCCGTATCTCGTACGCGCCACCAACTCGGCGCTCTACGACATGCTGGGCCGGACATACCGCGCAGGGGTACGCTTCAAGTTCTGATTTCCAGGCACCGAGGAGAGACGTTTATGACCGGGATTCGTGCGTCGCTGCTTGTTGCGACAGCTTCACTTGCAATGGTTTCAGCATCAGCCAGCGCACGTCCGGCGCAAGAGCGGGTCGTGTCGGCGCCTGCCCATGGGAAGGTCACGATCAAGCGCGACAGCTATGGTGTGCCGAGCATCTTCGCCGACGACACCTACAGCCTGTTCTACGGTTACGGATATGCGCTGGCGGAGGACCGGCTGTTCCAGATGGAATCGACCAAGCGCTCGTCGCAGGGGCGGGCGGCCGAGGTGTTCGGGCCGGAATATCTGCAAAAGGACCAGGACGTCCTGACGAACTACGACCCGCAGGCGCTGCGCCCGCAACTTGCCGCGCTGTCGGGCGAGCACCGTCTTGCCGTCGATGGCATGGTGGCGGGGATCAATGCGCGTATCCGCGATGTCCTTGCAGACCCGGCGCACCTGATGCCGAAGCAGTTCAACGACTTCGGTTTCAAGCCGGAGGCATGGAGCGATCTCGACATCGCGATGTCGTGGGTCGGGCAATTGCTGTTCCGCTTTTCCGATTACACATCGCAGATTTCCAACAGCAAGATGTTGGCCGAACTGACCGCCCAGCACGGCGCGGCTGATGCCCGCCGGATCTTTTCGACATTGCGCTGGCGCGACGACCCTACATCCAAACTGACCGTGTTGCCCGAGGATCAGAAGTCGGGCCGCGCGGGCGTGCCGGGCAAGCCTTTCCGCCCCGTCGAGATGACGGGCCTCAAGCCGATCTCGCCCGCCGCCGCTGCAGAAGAGGCGCGCCAGTCGGTTTCGCTCTGGGGCGGTACCGGCCCCGACAAGACGCCGCATTCCAGCAACACCTGGCTTGCCAACCGCGACAAGCTGAGCGACGCCGATGCCGTGCTGGTCAGCGGACCACAGGTGGGCGACCAGGTGCCCAGCATGATCTGGGGGGCGTCACTGCATGGGGCGGGACTCGATGTCACGGGCCTCACCTATCCCGGCCTCCCCTATTTCCATTTCGGCACCAATGGTTCGATCGCATGGGGACGGACGGCGTTGGCGGGCAGCATCCTCGACATTTTCCAGGAGCAGCTGAACCCGGCGAACCCCCATGAATATCGTTTCAAGGGCAAATGGGTGCCGATGACGAAGCGCACCGTCACGATCGCCGTGAAGGGTGGTAAGAGCGAGACGCTCGACGTCTATGGAACGGTGCACGGTCCGGTCGTCGCTTTCGACGAAAAGAACAACACGGCCTATTCGAAGCGGCGTTCCTGGGCAGGGCGCGAGATCGAATCGATGTTCGCCTATTACGATGAGATGAAGGCGAAGAACTTCACCGAATGGACGGCGGCGATCGCGCGCAAGTCCAACAACCAGAACCAGTATTACGCCGACCGCGAAGGGAACATCGGCTATATCCAGGCCGGCCGCTACCCGATCCGGACCAAGGGCTTCGAGATCCAGCTGCCGACGCCGGGCACCGGTGACCGCGAATGGACCGGGTTCCAGGCGGCGGCCGACAACGCACGCGTGCTCAATCCGAAACAGGGATATATCGCCAACTGGAACAACCGCCCGTCGGTCGATGTCGTAAACACCGACACGCTGATGTGGTCGCGCCTGAACCATGTCGACGCGATTACGCGGCAGTTCGATGCCAAGTCCAAGATGACGGTGTCCGACGTATGGGACGTCAATCGCGACGCGTCCTATGCCGCCGAACAGCAGCCCTATTTCGTGCCGCTGATCCGCGCCGCGGTGGCGGGCGAACCGGCGGGCAGCCGTATCCGTGCCGTTGCCGATGCGATCACCGACTGGAACGGGCAGGAACGCGACACGACCTATTCCGGCCATTACGACTCCCCCGGGGTCGCGGCCTATTACCAGTGGATGCAAGGGGCGCTGACCCGGTTCTACGAGCGCGACATGCCCAAGCAATATCTGGGCGGCTGCGGATCGGAAGAAGCGTCCATGAACTGTCCGTGGGGCCAGCCGCTCGGCGCCCAGGTGCTGTATTTCGCCCTCGCGCAGAACCGCGGCAGCACGCTGGTTCCCCCCTATGACTTCCTGCACGGCAAATCGCCGGACGCGTTCATCCGCGAAACGCTGGCCGAGGCGGACAAGGCGCTGACCTCGCGCTATGGCGCCGATCCTTCGAAATGGCTGCTCCCGACGAAGCCGAAGACATGGCGGACGCTGAGCCCGATGGATGTGCCGTGGAGCAGCCCGGACGAGAAGATCGTCATCCGGCCGAACCAGAAGCGCGGAACCATGAATGCGATGTACGTATTCCGGAACGGCAAGGTGCAGATGTGCGACGCCGTCCCGCCGGGGCAAAGCGGGTTCATCGCGCCCGATGGCAAGGCCGATCCGCATTATCGCGACCAGCAGCAGATCTATACGAGTTTCACCTGCAAGAACCGGCCGGTGACGGCGGAAGAGGTCAACGCCAATACCGCCAGCGAAAGAGTGCTTTCGTTCTGAACGGACGATAATCCTTAATCTGCAGGCCCGACCACGGCGACCCCAAAGCCCGAGCGTGCGCGGACATATTTGCCTGCGGCATCCCGTTCGACCGTCGCGTGAGGCAGGTAGAGACGGTCGCGCTTGGTGTCGTACGCGGCGGTTCGCGCGCCTTCGCGTGTCGAAACCGTCTGGATGACCGTCCCAGTGCCGTTGCGACCGAGGCGATAGATCGTGAGCTCGCCGAGCAGGCCTGGTATGAAGCCGATCCTGCGCACGGGGTCGAACACCGAACCGTCGGCACGCGCGCTGACGGACAGCGTCCCGCGATCCGCACCGGACTTTTTGTCGACCAGTTTGGCGACGCGATTGCGGCACGCGGCGATCAACAGGCCGGAGACGGCGTCGCGCGCAATTCCGGTGGGTTCTTCGCAGCCCGGCAAGGCGTATCGTTTGGTGACGGCGCGACGGTTGATATCGACCACCGCGATTTCGTTGGTCTCTTCGATGTTGACGAACAGATGCCCGGCGCCATCGGTGACGCCGCCCTCGGGCGTTCCGCCCAAGCCGATCGTTCCCACCGCTCTTTCGTGCGCGATATCGATCACGGTCACGGTTCCGTCGTCACCATTCATCACGAACGCCTGTCGCGACACCGGGTCATAGGCCGCGCCGTCGGGGCCTTTCCCGGTCCGGATGTCGGCGCGAACGACGCCGGTGTAACGGTCGAAAAGTGTGGCCGTGTCCGATCCGCCATTCGTGCTCAGCATCAAATGCGATCCGTCGATGGGCAACACCGCTGCGACCTGTCTACGGGCCAGCAATGTCCGCGACCGGCCGGTGATCGGGTTGAGGACCATGATACCGAAATCGCGGCCCACATAGACATGGCCGGTATCAGGATCGACCGAGACATAGTCGTAACTTCCGTCGGGCGCGTTGATATCGCGTACCACGCGATATCCCGCGGCTATGGGCGCCAGAGCGGCAATTGCCGCGGTTAGGGTCAGCAGCGATTTAAAAATCATAAGCCGGTTTCACCCCCACCGGCACGCGCGAAAACCTCCAGTTTCCGCAAATGCACCGGCCCAGCGGCGCGGCAGAGGAGGTTAGTTCGACAGTTCCCGCGACCGGCTTTCCGCGGCATCCACGGCGCGTCGGACCAGGTGGTCCAGCGCCTCATCCTTGTCGAATTGCGCAAGCGCTGCAGCGGTCGTTCCGCCAGGGCTGGTCACGCGGATCCGCAATTCCGCGAGGCTGGCAGGATCGAGATCGGCAAGAGCTGCCGATCCCGTAAACGTGGCACGCGACAGCCGCATGGCCAGTTCGGGATCGAGCCCCATCGTCGCTCCGGCCTGCGCCAGCGCCTCGGCAAAGCGGAAGAAATAAGCCGGCCCGCTACCCGATATCGCGGTCACTGCATCGAGCTGATCTTCCGATTCCAGCCACACCACGTCGCCGACCGACCGCAACAGCGCATCGACCATCGCGCGATCGGCCGCGGTTATCGCCGATCCGCCAAAAGCCGCGGTGATCCCCTTGCCGATGGCAGCCGGTGTATTCGGCATCGACCGCACAATCCGTTCGGCGCCGCCAAGGGTCGAGCCCAGCGTCGCGGATGTTACTCCGGCCATGATCGACAGGATCAGATTGCAGCGTTCCGCAAGCGGGCGGACGGCCGGTAGCACTTCGGCCACCATCTGCGGCTTCACCGCGAGCACGACGACCAGTTCGCGCGGCAGACCGGCGCTGTCGATCCGGTCGATCCTACGCGTTCCGGGAAGCGGCGGTGCATGGGGATCGAACACGATCACATCGTGCGTCTCGGACCAGCCGCGCGCCATCGCTCCGCCCATCCGGCCGCAACCGATTAACAGGATCGCACTCATTGCTTTGGCCCTCCGGGTAGCCAGTGTTCGGTCATCATGCCCTTCTTGAACCACGGCGCCGGGAGCGGACGTGCCGTCGGCCAGATCTCGTCGAGCGTGGCTGCGGCATAAAGATGGCCGCCGCGCATCACTTCGCTGACCGACTGCGTGTTGCGGATATCGCCGACCGGGTCGCGGTCGAGGACCAGAATGTCGGCGAGCTTGCCCGCCTCGATCGTCCCGAGGTCGTCGAGCCGTCCGATAGTCTCCGCCGATCCGGCGGTTGCGGCGTGCAGGACCTCCATGGGGGTCATACCACCCATGACATGCGCTTCCATTTCCCAATGGAATCCCAGGCCCGGAACTTCGCCATGCGCGCCGATGCCGACCAGTCCACCCGCCCGCATGACGCGCGCTGCGCCTTCTGCCACGGCCGGAAAGCGGTAATGGTCGAGCGCGCGCCACGGCCGGTCGGTCAGTTTCTGCTCGATCGCCGATGGGGGCCAGAAGGCCTGTGTACGTTTGTCATTCTTCGGATCGCCGGCAGCGACGAACCAGTCGTCGGCAGGCGGCCCGCCGTTGGTGACCATGAGTGTCGTGGTATAGCTGGTGCGCATCGCGGTGAGCAGGCCGGTTACGTCGGCGCCAAGCGGGTCGGCGGTCAACGCGTGTTCGTTGCCCGCATAACCGTCGATGATCTGCGACAGGTCGAGCTTGAACGACAGCGCTCCCTCGGTCGTCGGCAGCAAGCCCAGTTCGCGCGCGGCAATCGCGATCCACTGGCGGACACGGCGGTTGCCGGTGCGATATTCCTTGATGTTGGTCAGGCCATAGGCATCGCGATAACGGCGGAGCACGGTGCGCACTTCATCGAGCGACTGGAACCGGTTCATCGAAAACAGCGCGGGACCGGTCGAACGCAGGCGCGGCCCCAGCACCAGCCCGGCATCGATCATGTCCTGATAGCCGATCATGTCGATGCTGAGCGTCGAGGGGTCGAAGCTGGTCGTGACGCCATAGGCGAGGCGAGCACGCAATCCCCATTCCTCCGTCGACAGGACATCGCGCCGGATCGTGCCGATGTGATCGTGGACGTCGATGAATCCCGGCACGATTGTCTTGCCGCTCACATCGCGCACCACGGCGCCGGGGGGAAATTTCAGCGTCCCGCGCGGACCGACGGCCACGATCCGGTCAGCAGTGACAAGGATGTCGGCATCATCGATGACGCGATTGCCGTTCGCCATCGTCAATACGCGGCCGCCGCGCAGCGCGATGGAGCCCGGCGGCCGGTCGCGTGGCACTTCCACGAGGATATCCGTCATGTGCGCCTTCGGCAGCGATTTCGCCGTCAGCAGCTCGGGCGTGAGTGTAAGACGGCAGAATTGCGTACCGACGGCCCAGTCGATCGTGTTGTTCGGCCCAAAGCCGATATAGTCAGCCCCGATGTCGCTCAGCCGCCGCTTTATCGTGCCAGGCTTTTCGAGGTCGATCTCGGTCGTCCCCCCGGGAGGTACGGGAAGCAGGTAAAGTTGCTGGGCGCTCTGGACGATCAGCCATTTTCCGTCCGGACTGATTTGCGTGTCGTCGACGGGGACGGAACCCTCGATGAAATAATAGCCGGCACCCTTGACCTGGACGACGCGGCGGCGCGTGCCGGTCGTCATGTCGACGGCATTCAGGCCGTCGGCTCCCGTCAGGAAAACCGTGTTGGCCGTATTCGAGAAATGCGGCCGTCCGCCGATCCGGCCGCGGATAACAATGCGTGCGCTACCACCTGCTGCGGGGAAGGCGGCAAGCTCGCCATCGCGTATCTTGCCCCAGTCGAAATTGCTCTGCTGGCGCGCTGCGGCCGGCGACCGGATGGTCAGGATTTCGCGTCCGTCAGGCGTGAAAACCGGATTGGTATAATACGCGGGCAGATCGCTGATCTGCTTGGGCATTGCGTTCGCCACGGCCGGATCGATCGTCCAAACCGCACCGCCGTCGGTCTCTGTCCAGGTGACGAAGACGATGATGTGCGCCCCATCCAGGCTCCAGCTCGGCTGAAACGCCGGGGCAGGCGTCGGCAGGTAGCGAATGCCGCCGTTCGCGGAACGGACGTAAAGTCGGCCTAGCGTCGAAAAGGCTATGCTCTTGCCGTCGGGCGAAACGGCTGGCGCCTGGATAAGGCGCGCGCGAACCGGCCCGTTGGGCTCGTGCAGGCGGACGCGCGTCGTAGGTCCGACGTCGAGGTCGACGGGCGCTTCGAAGGGCATGCGCGTGATTGCGCCGTCGAGCGTCACACGTTCGAACCCCCCGGCGCGCGTGAGCAACAGCGCCGACCCGTCGGGCGTGAAGGCATAGCGTGGGATGACGTCCTGCCATGCGGATGCCTGGGCATTGTCGCGGTCGAGTTCGGCAACGATCAGCCGGTCGTTGCCGGTCGCCAGATCGCGCAGGCGCAACTGCGTTTGTGTGCCGCGGCGCATGGCATAAGCGAGCTTCTTTCCATCGGGCGACGGCAGAGGGCGAAAGAATGCTTCCTTGTCGGCGCCGCGGGATCCGGGACCTGCGATCAATATGGTCTCGACGCTTGTTCTCAGGTCCCGGCGGACGATGGTCCATGGCGTAACCGCGTCATCGACGGGCGCGGCGTTCTGGCGCGCGAAATAAAGGTAACGGCCATCACGAGAGGCCGCGGCGCCGAGCGTGCTGTGACGGTCCTTGCCATCCTTGGCCGGCACCACCAGCGTCGCGCCACCGGAGAGATCGTAGCGCCATAATTCGTAATTGTTCAGGTCGGCGCGGAACCGGCTGACGAAGACCGACTTGCCATCGGCGCTCCATGCCGGCGAGGTGAGTACGGTGTCGTCGTCACCGAAGCTGATCTGGCGCGCGTTGCTGCCATCGGGCTGTGCGATCCACAGGTTGTCGGCGCCCGAGCGGTCGCTGACGAAAGCAATAGTAGCGCCATCGGGTGCGAACGTGGGCTGGGCGTCGAATCCCATTCCGCCCGAAATCCGCGTGGCGCGAGCACCGGTCGCAGCCATGGAATAGAGATCGCCGAGCAGGTCGAATACGATCGTGCGGCCGTCGGGGGAGATGTCGAGCGACATCCATGTCCCGGTCGTCGTCGTGAACCGCAATTGCCGCGCCGGCTTGATCGGAAGTGTCTGCCCCGCGGGCTGTTGCGGCCGTGTGTCCTGCGCCTGCGCGACCGAGGCCAGCAGCGCGAGCGCCGTCGCCGCAATCGCACCCGGTCGCATCACGGCGTGACGGGTTTTGGCGCGTAGCGGCGCTGCAACTCGGTTTGTCGCGTCGTGATGCCGACCTGTTTTCCCTCGACGATCACAGTGACGGCGCCGGACGATGGCTCGAACGGGTCGCCATCCCAGACCACCACGTCTGCGGCGGCGCCGGGTGCGAGTGTTGCCGCGCGTCCGCCCCATATCGCGGCAGCGTTGACGGTCACTGCGCGCAGGGCATCGATCTTCGACATGCCGTTGCTGACCGCCAGTCCCGCGCCCTCGCGCATGACCAGCCCCGCGTTATAGCTCTGCTCGATCACCCCGCCGACCAGGCCGAATGCAACGGTGACGCCGGCTTTCGTCAGGATCGCCGCATTGTCTTGTCGCGCGCCGAGCTGATCGAACGTGACGGGCAGATTGGCCAGTGGATCGAGAACGACGGGAATGTGTGCGGCGGCAAGCACGTCGGCGGCTCGCCATGCTTCCGTACCGCCGACGATCACCACTTTCACCCGGTATTGCGCCGCGAGTTTTACCGCCTGACGAATGTCGCTTTCGCGATGCGTGACGACGGCGAGCGGCATCGCGCCCGCCAGCACGCGCCGCATGGCCGCGAGGTTGCGCCGGTTGAGCAGGGGCTTCTCGCCCGTCACCGGCGTCGGGCTTTGCGCTTCGTCGAGGGCGGCCCGCAACAGGCTCCATTGCGCCCCGCGCGAACCCGCTCCCTTGTCCCAGGCGCCGCCGCCGATGACGGCGAACATCGCTGCCTGCGCCTTGTCGAGAATGTCCGCACCGGCGCGCAACCGCGTCATCGCCGCCATTCCGGAGAATGGCGCGACGCTCGAAGGACCGGGGAAGCTGAGCGTCCGGGTAAGGCCATCGGCGCGTGCGAGGTCGACGAGTGTCGAATTGCCGTTGAGTGCGTAGGACACGTCGAACGCCGGTCCCACGTCCTCGCTTACCGATGCGGTGTCGCGTGTGTCGTTGGCGGAGGAAACCTCGGTCAGGCCGACCTGCGTCGCGGCATTGATGAAGCCCGGGGTCACCGGTTTGCCTGCGGCGTTGATCACCGTTGCACCTGCCGGAACGGCGCCGCGAGCCGTGACCGACACGATATTTCCGGCGTCGATGACGATCGTTGCGTCGCGCACGGGCGTTGCCGATGTCAGTGTCCAGGCCTCTGCATGGACGATCGCGATCGGCGCCGCGGCGGCGGGAGTGGCTATTGCTGCCAACAGAAGTGCGAGCATCTTCATTGCTGCACCGCCCGGCGTCCGAGCTCGAAATCGGATGGGGGGCTAGCGGGCGGCGCATTGCGATCCGAAGCGATTGCACCATCGATCAGCACGAGATCGGCCTTGGTGTAGATGCTGAACGGATCGCCCGACCATAGCACGACATCGGCATTATAACCGGGTGCAAGCGTGCCGATCCGGCCGCTGAGGCCCACCACCTTTGCGGGATTGCTGGTTATCCAGCGGATCATGCGCTCGGGGGGGACATCGATGCCCATCCGTCGCCCTGCACCGGCAGCCTTCGCCGCTTCGATATTCAACCGCTGGCCCGATGCCGGTGAGTCCGAGTGCATCGTCACGCAGACGCCCGCCCTGTCGAGCATCGGCGCGTTCGCCCGAACGGCGTCCTGCGCCTCCATCTTGAACCCCCACCAGTCGCCCCAGACCGCGGCACAAGTGTCGGCCTCACGCAGTATCGCGGGAATCTTGTAGGCCTCGGTCGCGTGGTGGAAGGCTGTGACGTGGAAGCCGAATTCCCGCGCCATTTCCATCATGCGGGCCAGATCGTCCGCGCGATAGCAATGCATGTTGAGGCGCAGGTCCCCGGCCATGATCCCGGCCAGCGCTTCGCGCTTCATGTCGGCGGGACGGCCGGGAGGTGGCCCTTTACGCGGACCCGGTTTGCCGTCCGGACCGACCCAGTCGCGCAACACTTCCTGCGCGTCGGTGAACGCCTTTCGCATATAGGTCATGACGCCCTGACGGCTGGTCGGGCCGCGATGGGTCGAAGCGCCATTTTCCTTGGGGTTTTCGCCGCACGCCATCTTGAAGCCGTGGGGTGCGTCCGGAAACTTCATCGCCGCGACGGTGGTTGCGCGGACTGGCTTCAGCGTGACCGCACGACCGCCGAAAATCGGGCTCGACCCGGGCAGGACCTGGACCGTCGTCACGCCGTTCTTCAGCGCGCGGGAGAATGCCATGTCTTGCGGGTTCACCGCGGTTTCGATCCAGGTGTCGGCAACATTGACGTCGCTGCTTTCTGCGACGTCGCCTGCTTCACGGTCGATGGTCGTCAGTGGAAGAACGTAAGTTCCGTCATGGGTGTGGACGTCGATGACACCCGGGGTGATCCATCGGCCGCGCGCATCGATCTCGCGGACGCCGCCGGGGTTTGCGATGTTACGACCGACCGCCGCGATCTTTCCGTCGTGGATCAGGACATCCCCGTCGTCGATGCGGCCGCCGGCACCGTCGAGCACGGTCGCGTGACGGAAGAGGATGTCGGTGCGCGGGCCGGGGGTGTAGGTGCTAGGAAACGGATCGACGAGCCAGGGTGCAACCTGCGCGGTCGGTGCAGCCGATTGCGTATTCGTCGCCGCGATCGATGTCGTGCACAGCGACGTGCCGAGTGCGCCTGTAATCGCCCATCGCATCCGGTGACCGATCATGCCCGTCCCCTGTTGAACCGGCGCATCCATTGCACCAGATCCTGGTCAGGATGGTTGGCAAGGATCGCGCGCAGCGTTTCCGGCTTTTCGTCCTGGCCGAGTTTGAACTTGCCCGTCACCTTTGTCACGGTGGCGCGAAAGCCGACGATGGCGTCCAGCATCGCGGCATAGCGCGGCCCCAGCTCTTCCTTTCGCCAGCCGCTGCCGTCGGCAACCGCATCGGTCAACATGTCGAGCGCGGCTTCTGTCCGGTCGGGCTCGAATGCGATCTCGGTTTCCACGCGCAACTGCGCATAGTTCCACGTCGGCGCCCAGGTGCGCGATCCCGCATGTTCCGGCGAGACGTAGCTGCTCGGCCCGGAAAACAGGATGGTTGCACGAGGCGACTCCGACAGGCCGGCAAAAAGCGGATTGCGGCGCGCCATGTGCCCGACCAGGCAGGTCAGCGATCCTGCTTCGTCGTATTCGCCGAGCAATGGCAAGAGACTGTATTGTTCGGCCCGCATGCCTTCACCACCGACCCACGCCAGCGGATATTCGCGGATGAGGTCGCGGACATCTTCGACGCCGTACTGTTCGAAAATGTCGCTCACGCCATCATCCGTTTCACCAAAGCCCTGTCTCCGCGGGAGATATTTCTGCGGCGCTTGGTTCGGCGGCAAGCACCAAGAGTTAAATTCGGGATGGACCAATGTTCCCGTTGCCACTGCCGACCGCAAATCGTAACTTGGTCCCTTCATCGGCAAAAACTGCAGGGTAAACAAGATCCATGCTGCGTCCGTGGAAAGTCAGTCTCGGAGACCGCATCGAACAGTCGAAGTCTGTTCCTGTCTATATGCAGATCATCCAGGCGCTCATCCGCGACATCGAGCGCGGACGCCTGGTTTCGGGCACATTCCTGCCGAGCAGCCGCGAACTGGCGGAGGCCCTCAACGTCAACCGCAAGACCGTGGTGCTGGCGTACGAAGACCTGATCGCGCAGGGCTGGCTGTCGTCTGCGGGAACCCGCGGCACCATGGTTTCGACGTCGCTGCCAGAGCCCGCTCGTGGCGCGGCCGGTCGTGTACAGTCTTCCAGCGACGAGCACGGCGTGACAGCCGATTATCATTTTGCGCCGCCGCCGGAACGACCTTTGGCACTTCCGGGCGGGAAAGGGCCGAAGCTTGACGAAGGGACGCCCGATGGCCGGCTTTTCCCTGCAGAATTGCTGGCGCGTGCCTTTCGTTCGGCCACGCAGCGCGCCTCGCGCGACAATCGCCTGCAGTATCGCGATCCCCGGGGTTCGGAAGGATTGCGTGAAAGCATAGCGGTCATGCTGAAGACCCAGCGCGGCCTGCCCGTTACCGCCAGGAACATCTGCATCACGCGCGGAAGCCAGAACGGGATTTTCATGGCAGCGCAGGTGCTTATCAGTCCCGGGGATGCCGTTATCGTCGAGGCGTTGACCTATGAGCCCGCTGTCGCCGCCTTCGCGGCGTGCGGCGCGAAGATCGTGAGTGTCGGGCTCGATGGCGAAGGCATGGATATCGATGCGGTGGAACAGGCTTGCCGGCGCCATGCCGTTCGTGCCGTGTTCGTCACGCCGCACCACCAGTTTCCCACAACCGTCGCCCTGCGTCCTGAACGCCGCCTTCGCCTGATCGAACTTGCCCGCCAGTTCGGCTTTGCGATCGTCGAGGACGATTACGACCATGAATTCCACTTCGAATCCCAGCCGCTGCTGCCGATGGCGGGCTATGCCCCGAGCCGCGTCATCTATGTCGGCTCGCTGTCGAAATTGCTGCTTCCCGCACTTCGCATAGGATATATCGCCGCTCCCGAGGAGGTGATCGATGCGGTCGCGCATCGCGTTTCGCTGATCGACGGTATGGGCAACACGCTGACCGAGGATACCGCGACCGAACTGATCACCAGCGGCGAATTGCGCCGGCACGCGCGCAAGGTGCGGCAGGTCTATGCGAAACGCCGCGAGACATTTGCGGCATCGCTCGATCATTCGCTCGGCGACTTGGTGGACTATGCGATGCCCGACGGGGGACTCGCATTCTGGCTTCGCTTCCGGAACCCCGCGGATCTTGATCGTGTCGAAAAAAATGGTCCCGAACACGGACTGCGGTTCGCACCATCGGCATCTTTCATGACGAGCCCCGACGCCGAGCGGGGCCTGCGCGTCGGATTCGCGAGCCTTACCGAGCATGAGGCGCAGAGGGCGCTCGGCGTCCTCGCGTCGGCAGCACGCCCCTTGGACCAGCCATAAAGGCAAAACTGGATGTTTTTCCGGGTCCTGTGCAGGGAGACAACCCATCCGGGAGAATAGGGAGAACCATCATGAAGATCGCACTTGGAATGGCGCTGGCGGCATCGCTGCTGGCTTCTGCCGCGTCCGCGCAGACCGCCGCACCGGTTCCAGCCAAACCGGCTGCAGAAGCGCCCTGGCCGGAAGCCTGGTTCGAAATCTTCAAACTGGCGCCCGGCAAGCAGGAAGATTTTATCCGGCGTATCGCCCGTGCCGACCAGGTATCGGCAGTGGTCGGGCAGCCGCCGATCCAGATATTCGTGCATCAGGATGGCGACGACTGGGACGTCCTGCTGTTCAAGCCGGTGACCGGCTTCAAGCCTACGCCTGCGCAACAGGCGGCGATGGATGCCAAGCGCAAGGAACTCCACATGGAAAGCGGTCCGGCCTATTTCCTCGCAATCCGTGAGACGATCGCATCGCATACCGACAGCAAGGCTTACGGCCCGTTGAGTGCAGCGCAGTGGCTTGCGAAGCTCGACAAATGGCGTGCGGACAACCCGAAGCCGGGCAAATAGGCGAAGCGGGCGTGATACACCGTCGCCAATTCATGGGCGGTACTGCCGCTTTCCTGGCAACGCGCGCGGGCGCGGCAGCACCCTCGCTGGACGTCGCCTATGTGAATGCCAGGACCTGGACCGGGCGCGGTTCTTCAGACCGAAGCGACGCGATCGGGACGATCGGAAACCGTATCGCCGCGCTGGGCGCGGCGCAGGTTCGCGCGCGTATTGGCAAGGGCACGCGCATCGTCGATCTGCAGGGTGCGTTCGTCGTTCCCGGGATGCACGACTGCCATACGCATTTCGCCCGTGCCTCGCTCATGCTGTCGCGACCGTCGCTGCGGGACGCCAATACGCGCGATGAGTTCGTGAAACGGATTGCCGCTGCTGCGGCCGCGTTGCCGAAAGGACAGTGGCTCGAGGGCGGTAATTGGGACGCGGACCGCTGGGGCGGCGAATTGCCTGCACGCCAGTGGATCGATGCCGTCACGCCGGACACGCCGGTCGCTGTCATCCGTTACGACCTGCACATGCTGTTCCTCAATTCGCTGGCGCTGCGGCTGGCGGGGATCGACCGCAATACGCCCGACGTCGAAGGCGGTGTCATCGTGCGCGATGCCAGCGGAGAGCCGACCGGCGTCCTGAAGGACGCGGCGCGTGCGCTGGCCACGCGGGCCATTCCGAAACCAACCGATGCCCAGGTCGATCTTGCGGTCAGGAAGGGGATGGAAGTCGGATTGAGCAAGGGTGTGACGCACATCCACAACACCGATGTCGACTGGGTTACCCACAATGCGTTGCGGCGCATTCGCGCGCGCGGCGAAACCGGCATGCGGTTCTATTCCTTCACACCGATCGCCGACTGGGAACGCACGGTTGCCCTGGTGAAAGCGGAAGGGCGCGGGGACGATTGGGTGCGTTGGGGCGCCGTCAAGGCGGTTTACGACGGGTCGCTGGGATCCAGGACCGCGCTGTTTTACGAACCCTATCTCGATGATCCGTCGACCCATGGCATAGCGGTCCTGAAACGCAGCGACCTGCGCGACTGGATCGGCGGTGCCGACAAGGCGGGGCTACAGGTATCCGCGCATGCCATCGGCGATGAGGCCAATGACGAGGTCCTCGATGTGCTTGCCGAGGTCGCAGCCGCCAATGGCGCGCGCGATCGCCGGTTCCGCATCGAACATGCCCAGTCGCTCAGCCCGGCCGCGATTCCACGGTTCGCACGGCAGAACGTGATCGCTTCGGTGCAGCCATATCATGCGATCGACGATGGTCGCTGGGCGATAAACCGTATCGGTTCTGAGCGATTGACGCGGACATTCGCATTTCATTCGCTGGTCGCATCCGGTGCTCATGTCTGCCTGGGGTCGGACTGGCCGGTCGCACCACTCGATCCGATGACCGGCCTGCAGGCGGCGGTCTTGCGTGAAACCCTGGACGGTAAAAATCCCAAGGGCTGGTATCCGGAACAACGGATTTCGCTGGCCCAGGCATTGGCAGGCTACACACGCGAAGCCGCCTATGCAGGGTTCGAGGAAAACCGTCTCGGCACCATCGCGCCCGGGCTTCTCGCCGATTTTGTCGTTCTCGATCAGGACCTTTTCACGATCGATCCGGAGAAGATCACCGCAACAAAGGTGCTGCGGACCATTGTCGGCGGGCGGCAGCGTTTCGGTTAACGCCAACCGGCTTGGCTTGGTCCCCCCAACTTAGGATAAACTGGATGTTTTCCGGTCCTAGTTCCGGAGCGACGATACTCACTCTCTCCTGAGGACGGGGAGAAGCCGATGACGAAGCAAAGCGGCGCGTCGGCGACACGGACAAACGGGGATAGAGACATGCGCGCAGCCGTCATCAATGGAACCAGCATTGCAGCACTGGCTGCGACGTTCCTCTTCACTTCGCCCGCCATCGCACAGGAAAAGGGCGATGCGGACATCATCGTTACGGCGCAGCAGGCGCAAAAGCAGGTGGTGAGCGACGGCAGCGTCGGCGTTCTCGGCAACAAGGACGCCCTGTCGACGCCCTTCAACATTACGAGCTACACCGCGCAGCTGATCCTCGACCAGCAGTCGGAGACCATCGGCGACGTTCTGGAGAACGACCCGTCGGTGCGGACCACCTATGGCTCGGGCAATCAGTCTGAATTGTTCGTCATCCGCGGGTTCGCGCTGAGCGGCGACGACGTGTCGATCGACGGCCTCTACGGCATCACGCCGCGCCAGCTGGTCTCTCCGGAACTCTATGAAAGCGTCCAGGTGCTCAATGGCGCGAGCGCGTTCCTGTTCGGTGCAGCACCGGGCGGATCGGCAATCGGCGGCGGTATCAACCTGACACCCAAGCGCGCGCAGAAGACGTTGATGCGTGCCACCGCCAGCTATGGCGCGAAGAGCATCTTCGGCGGGAACGTTGATATCGGCACGCGCTTTGGCGACGAAAAGCAGTTCGGCATCCGCGTGAATGGGGTCTACCGTTCGGGCAATACCGCGGTCGACAATGAAGGGCGCGATGTCGCGGTCGCGGGCGCCAGCTTCGATTTCCGTTCAGGGCCCGCGCGGATCATGCTCGACGTCGGCTATGAAGACCAGCGCGCGAACTGGAGCCGTCCGACCGTCCGCCTGAACGCGAACATCGCCGTGCCGACACCGCCGCGCTCCACCTACAACTATGGCCAGCCGTGGACCTATACCCAGTTGCGCGATCTGTATGCGCTGGCGCGGATCGAGGTCGACCTGGCTCCGGACATCACAGCCTATATCGCCGGCGGCTTCCGGGACGGCGAAGAGAACGGCGATTATTCGACGCTGACAGTGGTGGATCCGACGACGGGCTCATCGACTCAGTCGCGGCTCTTCGTCCCGCGCGAAGACAATAACGAAGCGGGCCAGATCGGCATTCGGGGCAAGTTCAAGACGGGCGGCATCAGCCACGAGTTCAATGTCGGCGGCTCGGTCGTTTATACCGAGAACCGGAATTCCTTCTCGTTCGGTGCCTTCACGCTGGCACAGCGTACCGGCTGCGGCATTCCGGCCGCGACGACGACGTCGTTTTGCACCAATCTCTATAATGCGACGATCGTTCCGCAGCCTGCGAACGTCACCCTTCCGGCCAGCGGCGGAAGCCTGACCGTCCTGCCGCGCGTCAGCACCGGCGCATTCGCCAGCGGCTTTATCTCCGACACGATCGGCTTCCTCGACGACCGCATCCAGGTGACGCTCGGTGCGCGCCGCCAGAATATCGTCGTCGACAATTACAACCGCGGCACGTTCGTCGTGACGGCGCATTATGATGAATCCGAAACCACGCCGGTCGTCGGCGTCATCGTCAAGCCGACAGACACGATCTCGCTCTACGCGAACCGTATCGAAGGACTGGCGCAGGGTCCGGTAGCGCCGCTGACCAACGTCACCAACCCGGGGCAGGTGTTCGCGCCGTTCAAGTCGGTGCAGTACGAAATCGGCGGCAAGATTGCGGTGCGCGGCCTGACCGGCACGATCGCGGTCTACCAGACCAGGCAGCCCAGCTCGTTCCTGACGACGGCGCCTGTCGGCGGGTTGTCGACGTTCGTGGTCGACGGTGAGCAGACCAACCAGGGTATCGAGATCACTGCCAATGGCGAGCCGACAAAATGGCTGCGCTTCATCGGTGGCTTCACGGTCAACGACGCCAAGATCACCAAGTCGCTGAATGGTACCAATGACGGTAAAAAGGCGATCGGCGTTCCCGATTACCAAGTCAATTTCGGCGTCGAGATCGTGCCGCCGTTCATCAAGCAGATGACCCTGACGGGTCGTGTCGTCGTGACCGGCGAACAGGCGATCAACATCCCGAGCACGACGGCAAGCCTGCAAACGCTACCTAGCTGGACCCGCTTCGACCTTGGCGCTCGCTATGTCGCCGTCGTCGGCGATCATCCGATCACGTTCCGGTTGAGTGCCGAAAATATCGACGACCGCAGCTACTGGTATTCGGCATTCGGCGGATATTTGCTGCAGGGATCGCCACGGACGGTGAAGGCGTCGATTACGTTCGAGTATTGAGGGCATCCGGTTCCGGCGCGCTAGCGCAGGATTTCGGCATAGCGTGAATCGAGTTCGATCGCTCGACCCTCGTCCGATTTCGCGGCGCGGATATCTCCGCGCTGACGCAACAGGAGGCTGCGGTTGTAATAGCCGCGGGCCTCGCCCGGCGCATATTTGATCGCGAGGTCCAGGTCGGCGATCGCGCGGTCGAGGTTGCCCCGGTTCCGGTACGCAAGTCCGCGGTTGAGATGGGCGATGGACGACCGGGGATCAATCTCGACCGCGCGGTCGAATGTCGCGATCGCGCTATGGTCGTCGCCCAGCCAAGCTTGCGCCAGGCCGTCCGCGACCAGTGCGTCGGCTTGCCCGCGCACCCCCTTGCGGCCCGGGCTTATCAGGCCCTGGCAGCCGCGAAGGCTTCGCGCGGGATCGCTCACCGTACAGGCATTCCAGTCGCCCCGCGGAACGGGTCGCGCGCGTGCCCGATACGCGCCGGTCACGACGATCGACGAGTCATCGCTTTCTTCTGCATATCGCGCCAATGGCGGCGAAGGTGCAGGCGCGCGAGCCTGTACGGTCGGCGTGTTCGTACGGGCCAACTGGTCCGGGACTTTCTGGGATACCGCGCGATCCGCCATCGGCTGTGGCGTCACCACCGCAGGCGGCGGTGGCGATACGACTCCCGGTGGCATGATAGCGGGCGGCACGATTCCGGGTGGCGGTACATATGCGGCAGGCGGCGTTGCTTGCTGTACGGCATCGTTGGAGGAGATGACGACCTTCGGCGGTTCCTGTGGAGCGCTTTGTGCGCCGGTCGAAACCGCCTGCGTCGTCTCCACAAAAGCAGTGTCGGTTGCCGGTCGGGCGTTGCCCCTAGGCGCTTCATGCGGAACCGAGACCCAGGCCATGGGCAGGCCGATCACGGCAACCAGCGCCGCACTGACGAGAAGGCCGATCTGCGGTCGGTTGAGCAAGGGCTTTCGGGTTGAAGGCGGTCGTGCAGCATGTTGCGGAGCGGCGTCCCCGTCGAAACGCCGGAGCGCCGCGCCGATCGCCGCTTCCCGTGGTGCCGGTGCATGCGGTGGCGGTTCGGGCAGCAGGGCCGCGATATCGTCGTCGGACTTCATCCGGATGCCTGATCGAACCCGTATGCACCGGAACGCCGGGCCAGTGCGAAGGTCGCAAGGGATACGGTGAAATACATCATCCGGCCTTATACCTAGCGCGCTGGCCCGTCGAATGCCTAGCCCGGCAGCGATGGCGCCAGTTTTGCCGCGCGAACCATCTGGATGAACTCGGACCGGTAACCGAATGCGTCGTCGCCGCGCGCCTCCAGCGCGACGCGAAGCACATCGTCATACGTCATCGACCCGGTATAACGGCCGCCGCGTAGCAATTCCGCAAAGGCGGCCACTCCGGTTGCGAAGCGCGCGTCCCGCGGAGCATCCGCAAAACGGCCGAATTCCGAAACACGGCTGATCGGCGCGGAAATCAGCCGGCTCGTGTCCGATTTCGGCAGCTTGTACCGGATCTTGACGAAGCCGTATTCGCTGCCGCCGCCGGCCGCGATCGGCGACGGCGTTGCATAGCGGCGGCCATCCATCGTGCGGGGTGCGCCGACAGGTACGATCTCGTAGAGCGCAGTGACGGTCTGGCCGGAACCGACGTCACCCGCATCCACCTTGTCATTGTTGAAATCCTCACGGTTCAACATGCGGGTTTCGTATCCGATCAGCCGATATTCGGCGACGGTCGCCGGATTGAACTCGACCTGTATCTTCACGTCCTTTGCGATCGGGAACAGGGTGGAACTGGCCTCCTCGACCAGGGTCTTCCGCGCCTCGCCGATGGTGTCGATATAGGCTGCCGCGCCATTTCCGTTCTGCGCGAGCGTCTGCATCAGGGCGTCGTTGTAATTGCCCATGCCGAAGCCGAGCACGGACAGAAAAACGCCCTTGCCGCGTTCACGTTCGACAAAGCCCTTGAGCTCGTCCTGATTGGTGATCCCGACGTTGAAATCGCCGTCGGTTGCCAGGATGACGCGATTGACGCCAGCGGGATCGAGATTGCGTTCGGCAAGCGCATAGGCCTGCCGGATACCCTCGGCACCCGCGGTGCTTCCGCCTGCGCCGAGGCTGTCGATCACGGCGCGGATCCTTGCCTTCTGGCTGGCAGGGGTCGGGGCGAGCGCGGTTCCGGCGGAGCCCGCATAAGTGACGATCGCGACACTGTCGTCGGGACGCAGCTGGTCGAGCAACATACCGAGCGACTGCTGGACCAGCGGCAGTTTGTTCGCAGCCTGCATCGATCCGGAAGTGTCGATCAGGAACACCAAATTGGCGCGGGGCCGGGTCGCGCGCTGGATCGAATATCCCTTGATGCCGATGCGGACCAGTTTGCGGTTCGCGGACCAGGGACTCGGGAACACCGCGATATTGCTGGCGAACGGTTCCGCCGCCGTCCGCGGCGAGAGGTAATCGTAGGGGAAATAGTTGACCATTTCCTCGGACCGGACAGCCGCTTTTTGCGGAAGCGTGTTCTGGTTGAGAGAGGCGCGCACGAACGCATAGGAAGCGGTGTCCACGTCGATCGAAAAGGTCGACACCGGCTCTTCCATCGAAACCTTGAACGGGTTTTGGGAAACGGTAGTGAAGCGGTCGCGGCCGACAGGGGGCGGCATCGGAATGCGCGGCTCCATGATCGGTGACACCATGCGTGCGGCATAGCCTGTATTCCCCACGACCATGGCGGGCGGGGGCGGCGCGACGATGCCCGGGGGCGACGGCTCCCGCGCCCGTCGCAGCGCAGAGTCAGGGGCGTGCGTTGCCGTAACGACAATCGAGTCCGCCGAATCGGTTTCGGCCGGGGCGGGGACGCTGGCGGGGCCGGCGATTTGATCGCCGCCGGTTTTCGAACATGCAGCGAGCGTTGCGACCAGGCACAGGGCGAGGGCAGAAGAAGTAGAAAAGCGGGGCATGGCATTCCTCCCAATCCGCGGCACACCATTGGCCGCATTTGACTGGGACGCGCCCGCCACGGAAATCCTTGGGGCCATCGCGAAATTTTTTATGCGGTGCTCTTTTCCGCGTCCGGATCGAGACTGAGCATCTTGCGGATCTCGTGCATCCGCCAGGAAATCGTTGCCTCCGAAATCCCCAGGATTTCACCGGCTTCCGCATGGGTAAGCTGTTGCCCGGCGACCAGGATCGCCGTGTCGCGATAGGCCGGCTTAAGGCGCATGACGGCGCTCTTCACCCACATCGCATCGTGAAGATCGCGGCCGTCGGGCTTCTGGGCAAGTCCGGAGAATATCGTGAGCCGCTCAACGAATGCGCCGAAGGAACGCCGCCGCCGCCGGAAATCGCGGGCCGCATTGACGACGATGCCGCACAGCCAGGTCGTGAACTTAGCCTCGCCTCGAAAACCCGCGAGCTTTTCGACCAACGTACAACACACGTCCTGGGCAATGTCGTCGGCGTCGGCGCGCGTGCCGGTCAGCTGCCAGGCAAGGCCGTGGATCCGTCCGTAATGCCGCCGCAAAAGCGCTTCGAACGCGGCGCGATCACCCCCGACTGCCGCCGCGATCAGGTCGCCATCCGGATCGTCGCGGGAATCGTTCATCCAGACCTAGATGCAGATTTACGGCTGATCCGCATATGCCTTCACGAGGTCGTAGAGAAAATCGCGCGAGACATAAGCCGACCGGACGGCGTGACGCTCGTTCAGGCCATGCGCGCCATTGCCGTCTGGGTCGCCCCATGGGCCGGGTATGCCATAGGTCGGGATGCCGATCGGCGCGAGGTAGGTCGCGTCGGTCGCGCCCGTCGACATGCTGGGCAGGAAGGGGACGCCCGGGAAGTAGCGGGCAACCAGCCGCTCGGCCGGACCCATCAGCTTCGGATCGAGCGGCGGCGGCACGGCGATGGGCCGTAGCCGACCGACCATCGTCACGGTGATTTTCGGGTCCGCGATCGCCTTGATCAATGCGGCGCGGGTCGTATCCGCGTCCTCACCGGGTATGATCCGGCAGTTGATCGTCGCTTTGGCCCGTTGCGGCAGGGCATTCGGCGCATGCCCGCCCTCCAGCATCGTCGCGACACAGGTCGTCCGGAGCATCGAATTGAACGTGCGGTCCGTCGAAACCCTGGCTTCCGCGACCTTGTCGGCCGGATCCTTGGCGAGGCTCGCCATGGCCGTACCGATATCGTCGCCGCGCGCCGGACCGGCCTTGGCGAAGAATGCCCGGGTCGTGTCGTTGAAACGGAGCGGGAATTTGTAAGCACGGACGCGGACCAGGGCATCTGACAGCTCGTAGATCGCATTGTCGTCGACCGGGATCGAACTGTGACCGCCGGGATTGGTCGCCTGCACCTCGAAGCTGCGGTTGGATTTCTCGCCGACCTGCATCGTCTGGCTGACCAGCTTGCCATGGCCATCGGTGTCGCCGCCGCCGCCTTCGTTCAGCGCGAACTGGGCGGAAATCAGCTCTGGCTTGTGTTCGGCAAGCCATTGGACGCCGTTCATGCGGGCGCCCGATTCCTCGCCGCAGGTCAGCGCCAGCTTGATCGTGCGCTTGGGACGATATCCTTCGGTCTTGTACCGGATCAGCGTGTCGATCCAGATTGCGTCCAGAATCTTCATGTCGGACGTGCCGCGTCCGTAGAAATAGCCGCCCTCTTCGATGAACTTGTACGGATCGCGTTCCCAATCCTCGCGCCGGGCATTGACCACGTCGAGGTGGCCGATCAGCAACATGGGCTTTGCCGCCGTGGAAGAACCCGGCATCGTCACGACCAGACCGCCATCCAGCGGAAGCTTTTCATCCCGAAACGGCGTCAACTGGTTGTCCGCAAAACCCGCAGCCTTGAACCGGGCAGCGATCTTGTCCGCCAGCGCGGTACAACTTCCGGTTGCGACCGATGTGTCCGTTTCGACCAGCTCTTTGTAAAGGTCGCGAAAGGCGAGCTGGTCCTTGCGCGGTGCGGGTTCGGCTGCAGGGATGGCGACCGGCGTCGCAGCGAGAGTGACGGCCAACGCGATCAGCACATTCTTCATCGATCGATCACCCCTTCGAGGACGCAAGACCCTGCCAGCCATCTCAGTCACGGACAATCGACGGCATGTGTTGCATTTCTATTTTTGATAATGCAATTTTGCCCGTGTAACGAAGTCGGCTTCTGTCTCGATTAACTCGCGAAACACGGCTGTCAAAGCGCAACTGGGGAAGCGGCAAGATGCACGATGCTGAAACCGGCGAACGCCCGCGGGAAGGCTGGACGAGGCGGCACGTGATCGGCGGACTGACGGTTGCCGCGCTGCCGATCCCGGCACTTGCCGCCGCATCGCGATCCCGATGGGTCACAAGCTGGACTGCATCATCCCAAGGGCCATTTCCCTCGGGTGCTGTGGTTGCGTTGCCGGACCAGAGTTTCGCATTTCCGGATCCGGTTGTGGGTGCAAGGGACCAGTCCTTCCGGATGATCGTCCGGCCGACGATTTGGGGCAGGCGCGCCCGGTTCAGGTTCAGCAACGCTTTCGGCACTCGCCCCGTCAAATTCGGTGACCTGTTCGTGGGCCTGCAGTCGTCGGCGGGAGCGGTCGTGCCCGGTACGAATACGCCCTTGCTGTTTGCAGGACGGAAGGATGTGATCATTCCGCCCGGTGCAGACCTATGGAGCGACGCAGTCACGCTGCCATTCAGTGCAACGGGCCAAGCGGCACTCGCGGGGCGCAAGTTGGCGGTTTCCTTTCACGTGGTCGGCAACAGCGGACCGATGACCTGGCATGCAAAGGCCATGCAGACGTCATATGTGGGCGCGCCGCAATCGGGATCACGAAGCGGCGAGGACAGCGAACAGGGGTTCGCCACATCCACGACGGGCTGGTTCTTCCTGAACGCGGTCGACATGGACCTGCCGGCCAGGACGCCGCTCGTGGTCTGTTTCGGGGACTCGATTACCGATGGTTCCGGAAGCACGCTCAACGGAGACGATCGCTGGCCCGATGTGCTGCAAAGACGTCTTTCGGCGCGGTTTCCGAACGGCGTCGCCATCGTGGACGCGGGTATCGGCAGCAACCAGGTCACCGGCCCTGAAAGCTATGACGTGGCGGCGCCCTTCGGCGGTGGCCCGTCGGCGCTCCACCGCATGGAGCGCGACGTGGCGTCGCTGAGCGGTGTGACGACGGTCATATGGTTCGAAGGGATCAACGACCTGTCGCGCAGGGACAGTCCGGCGTCTGCCGAAACGGTGCTCACGGGCTTTCGCGATGGCGTCGCCCGGATGCGCAGGATGATCCCCGGTGTCCGGGTCGTGGGCGCAACCATCACGCCGTCGCTCGGTTCGAAGGGCAATTCAGGCCTGCCGGAAACCGACGAGAAACGGAAAACCATCAACGCCGCCATCCGTGGGGGCGGCATATTCGATGCCTATGTCGATTTCGAACGCGCTGTCCTCGATCCGCAGTCAGGCAAGCTGAAGCCGGAATTCGTGCCGAACAGCACGATCGGTGGCGCGGGCGATCAACTGCACCCGAACCGGGCCGGGTATCTGGCGATGGCCAATGCCATCGATTTTGAAACGATCCTTCCGAGCCATGGTGCCGGGACGCGCCGGTTCGCCACGTAGCCATTCAATTCGGCACGCCGTTTGCCCGTTTTGCCGAAGTTTGCCTTGTTCCTGCCAAAGTCGATTTCGATACTCCACTAGACGACTCGGATTTAACGTCCGAATCGTTGGCGCTGGCTCCCTATCGCGCCCTGCCTGTGGTCCGCCGGGATCTTGGCCCGGTGGACCACCTCTCGCAGGCGCGACGGTGGCAAACGGAGGTTTTATGGCCGCACATGTTCTGATTGTTCCGGGGCTGAACGGTTCGGGCCCCGACCATTGGCAGACTCGCTGGGAAGAAGAGCGGGTGGATTGCTCGCGCGTGGAACAACTGGATTGGGACGACCCCGATCCGCTGTCGTGGATCGCGCGGATCGATGCGGCCGTCGCCTCGATTTCCGGCCCCGTGGTCATCGTGGCGCACAGCCTCGGCTGCCTGGCCGTGGGCGCCTGGGCGACGCTCAGCACGCGGGCGCGCGATTCGCGGATCGGCGCACTGCTGGTCGCCCCTTGCGATCCGGCGCAGGAAGGCGCGATCGACGGCATTCGCCGTTTCGGGCTGATTGCGCGGGGACGGCTGCCATTCCCGTCGATCCTCGTTGCGAGTTCGAACGATCCTTACGTGAGCTTCGGCCGCGGCTCGCGATTCGCGAGCGAATGGGGCAGCGAGTTGATCGACGCAGGAGAGATGGGACACATCAATGCCCAGTCGCAGCTTGGATCATGGCACTGGGGCCAACGCCTGCTCGACCAGATGAAGGCGCGGCTGACGGTTCCCGCCTAACCCTCGACCTGCTCCGCCAGCATCAGCCAGCGTTCCTCCGCCGCGTCCTTTTCGCTTTGCGCCTTGGCGATAGCGGCGGTCAGCGCATCGAACCGTTTCGGATCGCGGGTGTAGAGACTGCCGTCCGACAGCGCTTCTTCGTCGCGGGCGATCGTGGCCGCCAGCTCTTCGACGCGCGCCGGGAGCAGGTCGTAATCGCGCTGGTCCTTGTAGGACAGCTTAACGCGGGTCGCCCCGGCGGGAGCCGGAGCTATTTGCGTCTTGGGCGCCTCGGCCGAGGCCGGCCCCGGCTTCCGCCTTGGCGACGTTTGCGTTCGCCGCTTCTCCCAATCCGCGTAGCCGCCCGCAACCACATCGACCTTGCCCGACCCGTCGAGGCCCAGCGTCACCGTCACTGTCTTGTCGAGGAAGTCGCGGTCATGGCTGACGATCAGGACGGTCCCGTCATAATCGGCGATCACTTCCTGCAACAAATCGAGCGTTTCGAGGTCGAGGTCGTTGGTCGGCTCGTCGAGGACCAGCAGGTTCGACGGTCGCGCGAATTCGCGCGCAAGCAACAGCCGGGATCGTTCCCCGCCCGACAGGCTGCCGATCGGCGCGTCGGCGACGCCGGGGTCGAAGAGGAAGTCCTTGAGATAGCCGATCAGATGCTTCTTGACGCCCTGCACCTCGATCCAGTCACCGCCCTGGGTCAGTACGTCGCGCACCGATTTCTCCGGCGCCATCAGGCTACGCTGCTGGTCGATGATCACGCTGTCGAGCGATTTGGCGAGCGTGACCTTTCCCGAATCGGGCTCGAGTTCGCCGGTCAACAGCTTCAGCAGCGTGGACTTGCCCGTGCCGTTGCTGCCCACCACGCCGATGCGGTCGCCGCGCTGGATGCGGAGCGAGAAGTCCTTGATGACGGTCCGGTCACCGAAGCTCTTGGTTACATGCTCGGCGCGGATCACGGACTTGGTACGGACGTCGTCGGTCGAGATCGACAGTTTCGACGTGCCCTGCGGCCCCATCATCGCCGCCCGCGTCGCGCGCATCTCCATGAGCTTGGCCTTGCGCCCCTCATTGCGCGCCCGACGGGCCGTGACGCCGCGGAGCAGCCAGTGCTCTTCAAGGCGCAGCTTGGCGTCGAGCCGCTCGGCATTACGCGCTTCTTCGGCATAGACGGCCTCGGTCCACGCATCGAACCCGCCGAAGCCGATTTCCTTGCGGCGGATGCTGCCGCGGTCGAGCCACAGCGTCGATTTCGTCAACCGCGTCAGGAACGTGCGGTCGTGGCTGATCGCGATGAACGCGCCCGAAAAGCGGCTGAGCCAGTCCTCGATCCATTCGATTGCGGCAAGGTCGAGATGGTTGGTCGGTTCGTCGAGCAACAGGACGTCGGGCTCCATCGCGAAAGCGCGCGCGATGGCCGTCCGCCGCCGCTCGCCGCCCGAAGCGGTCGCCGATTCGCGCGACAAGTCGATCCCGATCTGGTCGGCGATCGCTTCCACCTCATGCGCCGCGACGCCACCCGACGTCGCGTAATCGCGCAACGTCGCAAATCCGGTCAGCGCCGGTTCCTGTTCGAGCAGGATGACGCGTGAGCCCGGCACGATGGTGCGCCGTCCCTCGTCGGCGTCGATCTGCCCCGCCAAAAGCTTGAACAGCGTCGTCTTTCCGGCGCCGTTCCGGCCGATCAGCGCCAGCCGGTCGCGCGGCCCCACGAACAGGTCGAGCCCGCGGAACAGCCAGCCGCTCCCCTGGATAACGCCGAGATTTTCATATGCGAGAACGGGTGCAGCCATCATTAGCCCCTACCGCCCCATTCACGGCCTGTTCAATGCCTTGATCCTATGCAAGTGCGGATGATGACGATGAAAGCAGTCCTGCTTGCTCCTGTTGCGCTCCTGATCGCGGCCCCGCCGGTGGCGGCGCAATGGTCTGCGCGCGGCGACCAGGACCAGGCCTATCAGGGCCGCCGCGACGGCGAATTGAAGTCGCTCCGCCAGATCGAGAACAGCATCGTGCCCCGGATGAAGGCGCGCGGTGCCGACTATATCGGCGCCGAATTCGACGGCAATGCGGCCAGTTACCGCCTGAAATTCATGCGCGGCGGTTCGGTCATCTGGGTCGACGTCGACGGACGCACCGGCGCCGTGCTTGCGCGCGCGGGCGATTGACTTCTAAGCCTGTCACAAATTCGTTTCGATAGAGGATAACCGCATGCGCCTTTTGATCGTCGAGGACGAACCGACTCTCGGACAACAGCTCAAAAATACGCTCGAGGCGACCGGCTATGCCGTCGATCTAGCGACCGACGGCGAAGACGGTCATTATCTCGGCACGACAGAGGCCTATGACGCGATCATCCTCGACCTGGGCCTTCCAGAAGTCGATGGACTGACCGTGCTCGACCGCTGGCGGAAAGAGGGCAAGACCTTTCCCGTGCTCGTCCTGACCGCGCGCGACAGCTGGTCGGACAAGGTTGCCGGGCTCGACGCGGGTGCCGACGATTATCTCGCCAAGCCGTTCCAGACCGAAGAACTGATCGCCCGCCTGCGCGCGCTCATCCGCCGGGCGGCTGGCAACGCGAGTGCGGAACTGATCGCGGGCGACGTCCGCCTCGACACGCGCTCGGGCCGCGTCACGCTGGCGGGCGAGCCGGTGAAACTGACGGCGCAGGAATACAAGCTGCTCAGCTACCTGCTCCATCACAAGGGCAAGGTGGTCAGCCGCACCGAGCTGATCGAACATATCTACGACCAGGATTTCGACCGCGATTCGAACACCATCGAAGTGTTCGTGACGCGCATCCGCAAAAAGCTGGGCGCCGACGTGATCTCAACGATCCGCGGACTCGGCTATTCGCTGGACGACCCAAGTGGCTGATATCGAGGCGGGTCGCGCCAGGCCGGACACAGTTCCGGTAGAAGCCGACCCTCCCGTCAGCGATGCGCAAGTCCCGCTGCAAACCGGGCATATCAAGACGGTCGTCCGTTCCGGCTCGCTGACGCGGCGCATGATCGGCATCGCGGCCGGATGGATATTGATCCTGCTCGTGGGTGGCGGCGTCGCGCTCGACCGCGTGCTAGTGTCGGCGATCACCCAGAATTTTGACGACCAGCTGGAATATGTCCTGACCGCGATGGTCGCGAGTGCGGAAACCGGCCCCGATGGAGAGGTTCGCCTCAATCGCCCGCTGGGTGATCAGCGCTTCCTCGAACCCAATTCCGGACTTTACTGGCAAATTTCCGGCGGCAGTTTCGAAGCGTTCCGGTCCCGCTCGCTCTGGGACCATGCGCTCGCCGTGGGCGCGGCGCATTACGATCCGGTCCCGCATATCTATGACAGCAACCAGTTTCCGAACGAAAAGCTGCGCGTCGTCGAACGCGACATCACCTTGCCGCTGTCGACCGTCGTCTGGCGTTTCCAGGTCGCACAGTCGCGTGCAGGCCTCGACGAACAGATCGGCACTTTGCGCTACACGCTGGTGCGCAGCTTCGCGCTGCTGGGCCTCGGACTGTTCGTCATGGCGGCGATCCAGACGCTTTACGGACTGTGGCCGCTCCGCAAACTGCGTCTCGCGATTGCGGCGATGCGCGCGGGTAAGTCGCAGCGCGTCATGCAGGAAAAACTGCCGCGCGAGGTTGCGCCGCTGGTCGACGAACTCAATGGCCTGATCGCGCATAACGAGACGCAGGCGGAAGAGGCGCGGCGCCATGCGGGCAATCTCGCCCATGCGCTCAAGACACCGCTGACCGTCGTCATGAACGCGGCGACGGCACGCAGCACTGACCTTGCCGACACGGTCATCCGCGAGGCGGGGACTATGCGACGGCAGGTCGATCACCACCTCGCGCGTGCCCGCGCGGTCGGCCGGCGTGGTCATGCACACAGCCGGGCGGCGGTCTGGCCTTCGCTCGAAGCGGTGGAACGTGCGGTCGGGCGGCTCTATCCGAAAGTCCGCATCGACATGGACGGCATCAAGACCGCGGAGGTGCATGTCGAGCGACAGGACCTCGACGAAATGCTGGGCAACCTGATCGAGAACGCTGCGAAGTACGGCGGCGGCAGCGTGTTCGCGACGGTCGTGAAGGTGGACGCGTTCGTCGAGTTCCAGATCGAGGACGACGGGCTCGGCATTCCGGAGGCGGAACGCATCCGCATTTTCGACCGTGGCGCGCGGCTGGACACCGGCAAGCCCGGTACCGGCCTAGGCCTCGCGATCGTGCGTGATGTTGCGGAAATCTATGGCGGATCGGTGGCACTCGACGAGAGCGAGGACCTGGGCGGACTGCTCGTCCGGCTGCGACTTCCGGCGGCAAGCTGACGCCGGGCCGGTCGGACCGGCCCGGCAGTTCACTTAACGATAGGGGCGATTCTGCCCGTCATGCTTTTCCCAGCGGATGCTGCGGCTCAGCGTGTCGAAACGGCGGTCGAGGTCGCGGCGTTCCCACTGCGACAGGCCGTTCGAGCGGCGATACTGCGCCTCCAGGCTGTTGAGCCGCGCAAACTGCGTCCGCAGGTTCTGGGCCTCGCGGCGGGTCAGCGCGCCGCTGCGCACGCCCTGTTCGATGCGGTTGTACAGACGTTCCTGGCGCGCGTTGATCGACTGCCATGCCTGTGCGCTGGCGGCGGTCGGTAGCGCGGTGATCGCGACGGCGGTCGCAGCGAGCGATACGAGAATGCGTTTCATGATTCTAACCTCATATTGCGCCGCCGTACTCTGGCGGCAGGGAGGTTAGACGCCCGTTTGCCTGAAAGGATCATGGACGTCGCGTTGTGCGACGTTCAGCGCATGCCCTCATGGTGACGGATCACTTCGTCGATGATGAAGCGCAGGAATTTCTCGGTGAAATCGGGGTCGAGGTTCGCGTCCGTCGCCAACTGCCTCAGCCGTGCGACCTGCCGCTCCTCACGGCCGGGATCGGCGGGGGGAAGGCCGGCTTCGGCCTTGTAGGCGCCCACGGCCTTCGTCACCTTGAACCGTTCCGCCAGCATGAAAACCAGTGCGGCATCGATATTGTCGATGCTTTCGCGATAATGTTGCAACCGGTCGTCACTCATGCGGTTTTCTCCTGCGCGGCTTGCCTTAGCGGCGGGGCGCGTCCACAGGAAAGCCCGAAATGACTGCGACCGTCACCAGCATCACGCCCAGCCGCCAGCCCAGTCTCGACCCGATGCTCGCGCTGGTGGAATCCGACCTGCGACAGGTCAACAACGTCATCCTCGACCGCATGCAATCGGAAATCCCGCTGATCCCGCAACTGGCAGGGCATCTGATCGCGGGCGGGGGCAAGCGGATGCGGCCGATGCTGACGTTGGCGTGCGCGCGCCTGCTCGATTATCCGGGCACGCGCCAGCACAAGCTCGCCGCGGCGGTGGAGTTCATCCACACAGCGACCCTGCTCCACGACGATGTCGTCGACGGGTCCGACCTGCGCCGGGGCAAGAAGACCGCGAACATCATCTGGGGCAATCCCGCGACCGTGCTCGTTGGCGATTTCCTGTTCAGCCGCAGCTTCGAACTGATGGTCGAGGACGGCAGCCTGAAAGTGCTGCGCATCCTGAGCCATGCGTCGGCCGTGATCGCCGAGGGCGAGGTCAACCAGTTGACCGCGCAGCGCCAAGTGACACTCGGTGAGGAACGCTACCTCAACATCATCAGCTCGAAGACCGCGGCACTGTTCGCAGCCGCATGTCGCATCGCCGCGGTGATCGCCGAGCGCGATGACGCGGTGGAGGAAGCGCTCGACGCCTATGGTCGCAACCTCGGTATCGCGTTCCAGCTGGTCGACGACGCGATCGACTATGCGTCGGACGCGGAAACGATGGGCAAGGGCGTCGGCGACGACTTCCGCGATGGGAAGGTGACACTGCCGGTCATCCTCGCCCACGCGCGCGGATCGGATGCCGATCGCGCCTTCTGGAACGACGCGATGATGGGGCGGCGGATATCGGACGACGATCTCGCCCATGCAACGCGCCTGCTGCGCGCGACGAATGCCATCGATGACACCATCGAACGCGCCCGCCATTTCGGCCAGCGTGCCATTGATGCACTGGGCCAGTTCCCGCGGGGTGCCGCGAAATCGGCGCTGACGGAAGCAGTGGAATTTGCGATCTCCCGCGCATATTGAGGACCGCATGACCGAAGCGCGCATCTACCAGGAACCGAAGAACGCCATGCAGTCGGGCCGAGCCCGCACGCGCCGCTGGCTGCTCGAATATGTACCCGCCGAAGCCAAGAAGCCCGATCCGTTGACCGGCTGGGCGGGGTCTGGCGATACGCGCGAACAGGTGCGGCTGGCGTTCCCCGATGCGGCGGCGGCGCAGGCTTATGCGGAACGCGAAGGCATTTCGGCACGTGTCATGCCCGCGCCCACGTCGAGCCTGAAGCTTCAGGCTTATGCGGACAACTTCCGCTAGGCGATAAGGCCCGGCCCCAGAAGGGTCAGGATCTTCACGTCGATCAAACACCCGCCGGCGCGCTTGTCCGCGACGAAACGGGCGACGTCCCCCACCGGCACGCGGTGGACGACGATGTTCTCGCCTTCGACGCCGCCGCCCTCATGCACCTTGGTCAGCCCATGCGCGCGAACCAGTGTGAAGGTCTCGCTGACCATACCGGGTGATGAAGCGAATTCACCGATCACATCGATCCGGTCGGGTCGCCAGCCGGTTTCCTCCTCCAACTCGCGCGCGGCGGAAGTGACGATGTCTTCGCCCGCGGTCTCGTCGCCGACGAGGCCTGCAGGGAGTTCGAGGCACTGACGCTGTAATGGCACGCGCCATTGCTCGACCAGCAGGACATGGCCGTCCTCGATCGCAAGGATCACCGCCGCGCCGATATTGCGCGCACGGCCGACATATTCCCACGGGCCCCGCCGTTTCGCGACGATGTACTTGCCCGCCCACATGACTTCCTCGGGGGTGTCGGTGTCGCTCACAGTTCGATCAACCGGTCCGGCAGCTCGTTCACGTCGTCATCCGCGCGGGGCAGGTGTGCCGACAGGATCGTCCCGACCTGCGCCACCGCCGCGATCATGCCGTCGGCGATGCGGCCTTCGCGTACCTCGGCCGTCATCGCGATCATCGCGTCGCCCCAGGCGGCAGGTTTGACCTTGGTCAGGATCGCCTCGTCGGCGATGATTTCGGCCATGTGTTCGCCGAGCGACAGGTAGATCAGGATGCCGGTGCGCCCGGCGGTGCGCGCCTCGGCGGCAACCTTGAACAGCTGGATCGCGCGGGCGCGCACTCGGCGCCGGCGCACGGTGCGGGGCGTGAAGAACATGCGGAGCGGCTCGACCTGCAGCGCCCCGAATTTCAGGGCGGACACCAGCGCCATCGCCGCGAACGTCAGCAGCATCAGATCGCGGATCTCGGTCGTGCCCCATCCGCTGGTGAACTGCGCGACGATGCCCTGCGGCAATGCGGGCCATGCCGCGAACAGGATCGGCACGAACAGGGCGGCAAGGCCTGTGTAGACCAGCGCGATGTCCTCATAGACGTCCGACCGGTCGGCGACGATCGTCACGATCTCGCCAGAGGTGCCAGCTTCCGCTGCATGAACCGCATCGCTGACGCGCTGGTGGTCGGCTTCGTCCGGTTTGCGCATCACCATCCCCCCGACGCCCCGCCGCCGCCGAACGATCCGCCACCGCCGGAGAAGCCCCCACCGCCGCCGCCGCCCCATCCGCCGCCACCGCCGCCGAAACCGCCTCCGCCCCAGTCATCATCGTCGTGACGGCTGCTGGTTGCGACATTGATCGCGGTCCACAACAGCGCTTCGCCCAGCCCCGACGAATGCCGCCGCCCGCGCCCGGCAATCCGGCCGACGAGCGGCAGGATGACGAAGAGGATGATCACGATCCAGAAAATGAACGCGGACGGATTGACCTTGTCGCGCGACGCTTTCTGCTGCGCGGCAAGTTCGGCCGTCCGTTTCGCGGCTTCCTCGGGTGTCAGCTTGATCTGTTCGCCGATCGCATCGACGCCGGCATTCAGGGCGCCTGCGATGTCCCCTGCGCGAAGCATGGGCGTCATGATCGTCCGCGCGACGATGCCCGAAAAGGCGTCGGTGACGAGCGGCTCCAGCCCATAACCCACTTCGATCCGCGGCCCCCGTTGGCCTGCCGGATTGTTTGGCGCGAGCAGGATCACCAACCCGTCGTTCTTGTCCTTGCCACCGATTTGCCAGGCACGACCTAATCGATAGCCATAATCCTCGAGCGGGTAGCCCTGCATGTCGGGGATCGTCGCGATAACGACCTGATGACCCGTCGATTGCTCGATGCCCTGAAGTTTTGCTTCGAGCGCGGCGTTTTGGTCCGGCTGCAAAAGGTTGGCAGCATCGACGACCCGGCCGGTGAGCGGCGGGAACGTCTGGGCGAACGCCGGAAAGGCGCAGACCAGCAGCAGGAGGGCGAGAAACGCCCTCCACAACCCGTCACGCTGAACTCGTTTCAGCATCCACCTCACCATGTGAGCGGACGTTTCATCGGAGAGACGCCACCCCGGATCAAGTCCGGGGTGGCGCCTGTCCAAACGAACCGTCAGTTGAAATCGACTTTAGGCGCGGCTTCAGCCCCCGGAGTGGTCGCCTTGAACGGCACCATCGGCTTCGCTCCGTAAAAGATCTTGGCCCCGATCGCGTCCGGGAAAGTACGGATCGTCGTGTTGTAGGCTTGGACCGCGCCGTTGTAGTCCCGCCGGGCGGTCGAGATGCGGTTCTCCGAACCTTCCAGCTGATCCATCAAGGTCGCGTAGTTCGCCTGGGATTTCAGCTCGGGATAGGCTTCCTGAAGGCGCTGGAGCGAGAGCGTCACGCCCGCCTGTGCCTGCTCATAGGCCTGAACCTTGGCGGGATCGGTCAAGTCCGCACCCGAGACCTTGACCTGCGATGCGGAGGCGCGCGCCTGCGTCACCTGGACCAGGATGTCCTTTTCCTGCGCGCCCGCAGCCTTAACGGTGGCTACCAGATTGGGAATCAGATCGGCGCGGCGCTGATAGTAGTTTTCTACATCTGCCCATTTCGCCTTGGCGTTTTCCTCGGCGGTCGGCACTGAATTGATGCCGCATCCGGCAAGCGAAATCGCGGCCAATGGCGCGAGCAGGGCTAGGCGGCGGTCGAACGTCATCGAGAGATCCCCTCCACTGTGGTGTATGGATAATACACCGTCATCGTCATTTCGCACAAGGACAATCACATTGCGCTTGCATTGAACTGCCCGCGCGCCATGCTCGTCCCTGTACCGAAACGACGGGAGGATAGATCGTGGGCATGGTTTCCGAGTTCAAGGCCTTCATCAATCGCGGCAACGTGCTCGACCTTGCAGTCGGCGTCATCATCGGCGCGGCGTTCGGCAAGATCGTGACCGCGCTGACCGATGACTTCATCAATCCGATCTTGTCGCTGGCGACCGGCGGCATCGACTTTTCGAACAAGTTCGTGCCGATCGGCACCGTTCCGGAAGGGACGGCGGAAACGCTGGCGGGCATGAAAGCGGCCGGGGTTCCCGTGTTTGCCTATGGCCACTTCATTACCGAGATCATCAATTTCCTGATCCTGGCGTGGATCATCTTCCTGATCGTGCGTACGGCCAACAAGGTGCTGAAGCGGACCGATGACGATGCGACGCCGGCCGATGTGCTGCTGCTACGTGAAATCAGGGACGAGCTGAAGGCGCGCCCGAAGGTTTAAGCCGCCACGAGTTCCTCGGCGGTCGCGCTCGCAAGGCTGGTACCGTCGAGGATCCGCGCGGTTTCGTCGCGCACGCGCATCATCGCATGGCGAATTTCGCACGCGGTCTCGTCACGGCAGTCCTTGCACCGGCGATAGGCGGTCCGGCTGACGCACGGGACCAGCGCGAGCGGCCCTTCGATCGTGCGGATGACGTCGCCGAATGAAATCAGGTGTGCGGGGCGCGCGAGGTGAAATCCGCCCGCCTTGCCCCGTGTGGAAACGACGAACCCTGCTTGGCGCAGTTCGCCGAGGATGATTTCCAGGAACTTGCGCGGGATCTGTGCATCGGTCGCGATCCGGCTCATCGGGACCGGCGGCGCCTCGGCCTTCTCACGCGCCAGGATAAGCATGGCGCGAAGGGCATAGCGGGACCGTTGCGTGAGCATTATTTGCCCATAACGCCTAACACCTGAACGGCAAGTTATCGCGACCGGAAAGCCGGTCACTTTTCATTCAGCGATCATTCCCTATATTCAGCGGTGCCGGATTCGTCCGGAGATGGCGATGAATGATGCCGCGCAATAAGCGCAGCGGACCCGGGGGCGGTACCCGGCGGCTCCACCAGAAGGCCCGTTTCGTGCGGGGTTCCTGACGGGGCCGAACTAGGATCGACGTGTGTTAAATTCGGTGTTTTTGC
The DNA here is from genome assembly GCA_040388515.1 of Pseudomonadota bacterium. Lineage (GTDB taxonomy): Bacteria > Pseudomonadota > Alphaproteobacteria > Sphingomonadales > Sphingomonadaceae > Sphingomonas_O. Next base: position 319,969 of record JAZKBQ010000011.1, read on the forward strand.
CCGGCCTGAATAAGCCGTTAAAGCGTTCAAAACGACAAATGCCAACGATAACGAGGCATTCGCGATTGCTGCCTAACAAGACCTTAACGGGTTGAGTTAGAAGGCTTTAGCGCGGCTGGGCCGAGCCGGGCAACAGAATCGGATTCCAGCGGTACGGGGAGCACCGGGCAACAGAAGCTCCCTACTTACCCTTTCGGCGAAACTGCCGGTGCGGCAGGCGGCACGACCGGCGCGTCCGGTATCTTGATCCGCCGTACGCTGACGACTTTCAGCTCCTTGGCCAGGAACTGGCCCTTCATGAACCCCTCGCCCTTCACCGGGTCGAGCGGCATGTCGTAGATCTTCTTCACGACATCCATGCCCTCGACGACATGGCCGAAAGCCGCATAGCCCGCCGGATCGTTCGGGTTCGTACCCGCGTCCAGCCCCGGCATGTCGGCGATCAGGATCGAAAAATCCGCGGTCGCGGTGCCGGGCGCCAGCCGCGCCATCGAAATCGTGCCCGCCTTGTGCAGGATGCCCGTCTGGCTGGTCGGTTCGTGCGCGACGGGTTTCAGCACCCTTTTCGGATCGCCGCGTGCGCCCGCCTGGATAAGGCCGTTTGGTTGCGGACCCCATGCCAGCCGCATCACCCGGTAGAACACGATGCCGTCGAACCGCTTCTGGTCGACATAGCGCACGAAATTCTCGACCGTCAGCGGCGCATTCTTGTGGTCGAGATCGAGTACGATCGTCCCGGCTTCCGTGGTCAGCGCGACCCGCACGACATCGGGAAGCGGCGCGGGGGCGACCGCCACCGGCTTTTTAGGCGCAGCCCCCATTGCGGGCGAAAGTGCGAGTGCCGACAGTGCGGCAAGCAGGAGTCGTTTCGTCATGCCCGCCTTATGCCGCACGACGGGGCGACAACAAAATTGCCGTGAAATTGCCATTAAATCATTGCGGGCATGGAACCGAACCGATGTTCGCGGATTGACGGAGCCGCTGGGGTACGCCGACATGGCGCCTCGACAGGGAGTTTATGCTATGAAGTCCAAGATCCTTACCTCGGTCGCGATTGCCGGTCTGATCACGCTCGGTGCGTGCAACAAGACGGAACAGGCGAACAATGTCGAAGCCGTGGCAGACAACGCTGCCGACAACCTCGACGCGATGGCCGACAACACGTCGAACGGCATGGCTTCGGATAATCTGGAGAACCAGGCCGACGCGGTTCGTGACGCCGGCGACAACAAGGCCGATGCGATCGAAAACGCCGCTTCGCATGGCGCATCGAACGCCACGCTCAACGCGATGGCCAAGTAAGAACAATTCTGTCCCTAGGAATTGTGGAAGGGCCGCTCCGTCCGGAGCGGCCCTTTTTCTATGCGTCGGGAAGAACCTGTTCGGCCATGCCCCACCCTGCGAGCCCGGACGACACGGCGCGGTCGTTCAGTTCGGCCGCATCGCGAATGGTGAAGCGCGCGGGGCTGTCGATATCGCGCAGCTCCTCCCACGTCACGGGCGCCGCGACCGGCATGTTGGCGCGCGCGCGGGCGGAATAGGGTACGACGGCGGTCGATCCGCGCTGGTTGCGCAGCCAGTCGATGAAGATGCGGCCTTTGCGCTTGGCCTTCGCCATGGTGGCGACAAAGCGGTTGGGCTCGGCCGTGGCGAGCGCCTGTGCGAACCGGCTGGCGAAATCCTTCACCGCGGGCCATTTCGCGTCCGGCGTCAGGGGCGCGATGACGTGCACGCCCTTTCCGCCCGACAGCATCGCAAAACTGGTCAGGCCGATGTCGGCCAGGTGCCGCTTGATGTCGAACGCGGCGGACTTCACATCCTCGAAATCAAGGCCGGTATCGGGGTCGAGATCGAAGATCAGCCGGTCGGGTTTTTCTACCGTGTCGTTCAGCGCGCCCCAGCCGTGGAACTCGATCGTGCCCATCTGGACGCACGACAGGATGCCGTCGATGCTATCGACCCACAGATAATCTTCTTTCGATCCGTCCTTCTCGCGGATCGGCACCTTGTGGACCGCGTCGCCGAAGCTGCCGGCATCGTGTTTCTGGAAAAAGCACTGCCTGGCGCGGCCCTGCGGACAGCGGACGAGGCTGACGGGCCGCCTTGACAGCACCGGCAACATGATCGCGCCGACCGCTTCGTAATAGGCGGCAAGGTCTCCCTTTGTCGCGCCGCTGTCGGTGTCGATCACGCGGTCGGCGCTGCTGATTTTCACGTTCGACGTTTGCGGCGTGGCCTTCGGCTTTTCGGCGGCAATCGTTTTCGCGCCCTTGTCTTCGCGCAGCCCGATGAAACTCGCATGCCGCACGACATTTTCGGCGGTGAACTCGGCAAAGGCGACTTCGGCAACCAGCTTCGGCTTCACCCAATGCGCCCCGCGTGCGGCTTCGCGCGGCACATCGACGGAAGCCTTCTCGACCGCCAGCGCATCCAGCTTGTCGCGGATGGCCGCGCTCGTTTCCGCATCGAAGCCGGTGCCGACCTTGCCAGCGTAGCGCAGTTTGCCGTTCTCGTTCAGGCCGAGCAGCAACGAGCGGAACCCGCGTCCCTTCGCGCTGCTCGCCGACCAGCCGATGACGACGAATTCCTGCCGCCGCGTGCATTTGACCTTCAGCCAGTTGGCCGTGCGCTTGCCGGAATAGGGCGCATCGGCACGTTTCGACACGATGCCCTCGACACCCGCTGCGCACATCGCCTCGAACAGCTTTTCACCCTGACCCACGACGTGGTCGGCATAGCGGATGATGCCCGCATCGGGCACGATCGCGCGCAGCCGCGCCTTGCGCGTGATATTGGGCAATCCGGTCAGGGCCTCACGCCCGATCTTCAGCGCGTCGAACGCGAACATCGTCAGTCCGCGTCCCCCATCGTCCTTGATCGCCGCCTGCAGTGCGGAGAAGCTGGGTCGCCCCTCCTCGTCGAGTGCGACGATCTCGCCATCGATCAGCGCATTGTCGACATCGAGTGCCGCGGCAGCCTCGGCGATCTCGGGAAACTTGTCGCTCCAGTCGAGTCCGGTACGCGTGAACACTTTCGCAGTGCCGCCGCCGATGGCGACGATCGCGCGATAGCCGTCATATTTCATTTCGTGCAGCCAGTCGTTTCCGGTGGGCACGGTGTCGACCAGGGTCGCAAGTTGCGGGGCGTGGAATGGTGGCGGCTTCCCGCCGGCTGTCGTCGTCTTCGGTGCTCTGGTGCCCGCGGCAATCGCCTCCATCGTTCGCCCGGTCGCGACACTGGTCACACAGCGTTCGACCAAGTCGTCGCTGCCGCCCGCGAAGTCGTCGCCGACCTTGCGTAACAACCAGTTCTCGTTCTTCTCACGCCCACGCGGTTTCAGGCGGATGAGCATCCACTCGCCTTTCATGCGTTCGCCGTGCAGGACGAAATGCAGGTGCCCCTCGTCGAGGTCCTTGGCACTCTTGCCCTTGATCGGTTCCCATGTGCCGCGGTCCCACAGCATCACCGTGCCGCCGCCATATTCGCCCTTGGGGATGGTGCCCTCGAAGGTTGCATAGCTTAGGGGATGATCCTCGGTCCGAACCGCGAGCCGTTTGTCGTCGGGATTTGCGCTCGGCCCCCGCGTTACCGCCCAGCTTTTCAGGACGCCGTCGACCTCCAGTCGCAAGTCCCAGTGTAGTCGCGTCGCATCGTGCTTCTGCACCATGAAAATGTTGCCGCCCGCCTTGCCGCGCTTGCCCGCTGGCTCGGCGGTCTTCGCAAAGTCGCGCTTGGCGTTGTATCTGGCGAGGGGGTCGGCCTTACGCGGCACGCTTTTTCGCAGCCGGTTTCTTCGCCGGCGCTTTCTTGGCAGCGGGCTTCTTCGGCGCGTCGCTTGCGCCCGGACGCTCGATCGATTTCTTCAGTGCCGCCATCAGGTCGATGACGTTCGACCCGCCGCGCTTGGGTTCGTCTTCGTCCTCGGGCGTCACCTTGCCGCCCTTGGCCTTCATCTTGCGCGCGACCAGTTCTTTCAGCGCCGCGCCATAATGGTCGGTGAAGGCGCTGGCGGAGAAGGGCGCGGTCTTCTTGTCGATCAGTGCGGACGCGAGGTCCAGAAGTTCGCTGTCTGGCTTGTCGTTCGGAATTTCGCGGAAATAGGGTGCGGCCTTGTTGACCTCGTCCGCATAACGCAGCGTTTCCATCAATATGCCGCGCCCGCAGGGTTTCAGCGCCACGACATATTCGCGCCCCCGGATCGTAATCTGGCCCAGCCCGACCTTTTTCGCGCGCCGCAATGCCTCGCGCAGGACGATGAACGCCTCCTCGGCCAGGTCGTCGGCGGGGACGACATAATAGGGTTTTTCGAAATACAGCGGGTCGATCTCTCCCGCATCGACGAACTGCGACAGCGACAGCGTCTTTTTCGTCTCCAGCTTCACCGCGTCGAGATCGGCATCCTTCAGCAGGACGTAACTGCCCTTTTCATACTCATACCCCTTCAGGATATCGTCGGTGTCGACCGGGCCGATGCCGGGCACGACCTTTTCGTATTTGACGGGTTTGCCCGACGGCTCGTGGATCTGGCGGAACTGTACGCGCGCCCCGCTTTTGGTCGCAGTGAAGACCTGTACGGGGATCGAGACGAGGGCGAGCCTGATCTGGCCTTGCCAATAGGGTCGCGCGGGCACGGACATCCTCCTTGCTGGTTCAAGGGGACTCAACACGACTCTCGCCAACCGGTTCCGTTACGCGCGCGATATGGACTGCGCCCTTGCGCGTGCGCCCGCGCTTTGACAGGTTCCGTCAATGACAGCGGACACCAAGACCGGCGACCTGACGCTCCCCGCGCGGCCAGAGGCGCTGCGGCTGAATGCAGCGGAAACCGCCGTCGTCGTCATCGACATGCAGAACGCCTATGCGTCGCCCGGCGGCTATGTCGATCTCGCCGGGTTCGACATCGCGGGTGCGGCGTCGGTGATCGGACGGATCGCGACGGTGCTCGAGACGGCGCGCGGCGCGGGCATCCAGGTGATCTACCTACAGAACGGCTGGGATGCCGACTATGTCGAGGCGGGCGGGCCGGGATCGCCCAACTGGCACAAGTCGAACGCGCTGAAGACGATGCGTGCCCGGCCCGAACTCCACGGCCAGCTGCTGGCGCGGGGCGGTTGGGATTACGAGCTGGTCGACGCGCTGAAACCGCGGCCGGGCGATATCACGCTGCACAAGACGCGCTATTCGGCATTCTTCAATTCGCAGCTCGACAGCGTGCTGCGTGCACGCGGCATCCGGAACATCGTCTTCGTCGGCATCGCCAGCAACGTCTGCGTGGAATCGACCCTGCGCGACGGATTCCACCTCGAATATTTCGGGGTGATGCTGGAGGATGCGACACACCACCTCGGCCCCGACTATGTCCGCGACGCGACAGTCTACAATGTCGAAAAATTCTTCGGCTGGGTCAGCACGGTCGCGGATTTCTGCGGCTCGTTCGGCCAGCGTCCCAAGGAGTAGTTCATGCCCTTCGAACCCATCAACCCGCCGCAATTCCCGACGCCGATCGCGCCCTATTCGGCGGGCGCGAAAGTGGGGAACACCGTCTATGTCTCTGGCGTGCTGGCGCTGGGCGAGGGCGGGGTGGTGCTCCACATCGGCGATGCGGCGGCGCAGACGCGGCATGTGCTCGACGTGATCAAGGTGACCCTGGAGGCCGCGGGCGCGACTATGGCCGACGTCGCGATGAACCACATCTTCCTGAAGGATCTGGCCGACTATACCGCGTTCAATGCGGTATATGCCGAGTATTTCCCGGGCGCGAAGCCCGCGCGCTATTGCATCAAGTGCGACTTGGTGAAACCCGACTGCCTCGTCGAAATCGCGAGCGTCGCGCACATTGGCTGAAGCGGCCGGGCTCTATTACGAAACGCACGGAAGCCCCGATGCGCCGCCGCTGATCCTGTCGAGCGGGCTGGGCGGATCGGCGAATTACTGGAAGCCGAACATCCCGGCGCTGGCCGCGTATTTTCGCGTCATCGCCTACGACCATCGCGGCACGGGGCGCAGCGATCGGGCGCTGCCCGATACGGTCACCGTCGACGACTTCGCGGACGACGTGCTGTCGTTGATGGACGCGCTAGGCCTCCAAAGAGCGTCCGTTATCGGCCATGCGGCGGGTGGAGTCGCTGGACTGGCGCTCGCGCTCAAGGCGCCTGAACGGCTCGACAAGCTGGTCGTGGTCAATGGCTGGGCGAAGGCCGATCCGCATTTCCTCCGTTGCTTCGAGGTGCGGCTGAACCTGCTGCGGCACGCGGGTGTCGAGGCCTTCCTGCGCGCGCAACCGATCTTCCTCTATCCCGCCCCCTGGATCAGCGCGCACACCGCCGAACTCGACGCGGAATTGCCGCATCAACTCGCCGACTTCCCCGGACGCGAAACGATGGAAAAACGCATCGCCGCGCTCGCCGCCTTCGACATTTCGGGATCGCTCGAGCGCCTGCCGCCGGGCATCCTTGCGCTGGCGGCGCCGGACGACATGCTCGTACCGGTCACTGCCCTCCAAGGGTTCGACGGCGTGCCCGGCATCCAGACGGCGGAGATGATGGGCGGCCACGCCTGCAACGTCACCGATCCGGAAACCTTCAACTTCCTCGTCCTCGAATTTCTCAGGAGCTAAGCCATGCAGGTCGGCGTCTTCGTGCCCATCAACAACAACGGCTGGCTGATCAGCGAGAACGCGCCGCAGTACATGCCGTCGTTCGACCTGAACAAGACGATCGCCCAGTCGGCCGAAAAGCACGGGCTCGATTTCCTGCTGTCGATGATCAAGCTGCGCGGGTTCGGGGGAAAGACCGAGTTCTGGGAATATGGCCTCGAAAGCTTCACGCTGATGGCGGGGCTCGCCGCAGTCACGGAAAAGATCAAGATCTACGCGACCTGCCCGACTTTGGTCATCCCGCCCGCCTTCGCCGCGCGGATGTGCAACACCATCGACTCGATCAGCCACGGCCGGTTCGGGCTCAACCTCATCACCGGATGGCAACGGCCCGAATACAGCCAGATGGGCCTGTGGCCGGGCGACGAGCATTTCCGTAACCGGTACAAGATGCTCGACGAATACGCCCGCATCCTGCGCGAGCTGTGGGAAACGGGGCGCAGCGACTTCAAGGGCGAATATTACCAGATGGACGACTGCCTCGTCCGCCCGACGCCGACCGGCGACATGAAGATCATCTGTGCAGGGTCGTCGGACGAAGGGCTCGCCTTCTCCGCGCAATGGGCGGACTACGCCTTCTGCCTGGGCAAGGGGGTCAACACGCCGACCGCCTTCGCATCCAACAACGAACGGCTGGCGGCCGCGACTGCCAAGACCGGGCGCAACGTGTCGGTCTTCGTCCTCGTCATGATCATCGCGGCAGAAACCGACGAAGAAGCCTTCGCCAAGTGGAAGAGCTACAACGACGGCGTCGATGTCGATGCGATCTCATGGCTTGCGGACCAGGGCGCGGCCGACAAGCACAACGCCACCACCAACGTCCGCCAGCTCGCCGCACCCGAAGGTGCGGTCAACATCAACATGGGCACGCTGGTCGGCAGCTACGAAAGCATTGCGCGCATGCTCGACGAGATGGCGGAAGTGCCCAACACCGGCGGCGTCCTGCTGACGTTCGACGATTTCGTCGAAGGGGTGGAAACGTTCGGAACCCGAATCCAGCCGCTGATGAAGTCGCGCCGGACCTAGTAATCCAGCTTCGGATACCAGCCGGTCCCGCGGCCCTCGGGCGTCAGGTCCAGGATCGGCCACACCGTACCGATGTCGGGACCGCCGCGTGGATCTTTGCCCTTGTCGGCCATCTCTCCCGTCATCTCGCCCTTCCAGAACAGGCGCACTTTGTCGCCGTCCTTCCTGAACACGGCCATGACCGGATATTCCCAGCCTTTCTCGGGGTCGAGCCCACCGAAATCGAGTGCATAGTCGTCGCCGACCGTCTGGTAGAATTTGACATGATGCCACCCGCGTTTGCTGGCGAAATTCTTTTGCCGCTCCACCGTGCTTCTCCCCAGCACCGCCAGTGCCACGCGCTGTTCGATGTCGGCGGCATTCGCATCGAGCGGGCCGATCAGGTTGGTGCACATGGGGCACGGCCGCTCGCGATCGGGGCCGTACATCCAGAAATAGGTGACGAGCGTGTCGTGCGCACCGAACAGGTCGGCGAGGCTCAGATCGTCGATGCCGGTCGAGTCCCGGAATTTATAGTTTTTCTCGATGATCGGCCCGTCGGGCAGCGCACGCCTTTGTTCGGCGACGCTGTCGATCTTGCGCTGAAGCTCGATCTCCTCGGCGAGAAGTGCGGTGCGCGCCTTGGCATAGGCGGCGCTTTCACCCTCCCGTGGCTTGCGTTTCGACGCGAGGTCTGGGGCAGCGTTCGACATCGGACCATCCTCCTCGACCACAAACGCATTGGAACTCGTCGGGGTCCGCAGGCGGCGATGATCAGGCGCGTCCGTCCGGCGGGCCGTCGGGGCAGGCGGCGTTATCGCTCTGGCTCAAGTCTGCGATGCTCAGGCTGACCGTCGTATAGGGTACGACATTGTTGGTGATCCACACATTGCCGCCGATCACCGACCCGCGGCCGATAGTGACCCGGCCCAGGATCGTCGCGCCGGAATAGATGACGACATCGTCCTCGACGATAGGATGGCGGGCGTTGCCCTTGGTCAGCCGGCCGTCCGCTTCGCTGGGAAAGCTCTTCGCACCCAGTGTCACCGCCTGGTACAGCCGCACCCGGTCGCCGATGATCGCGGTCTCGCCGATCACGACGCCGGTGCCATGGTCGATGAAAAAGCTTTTCCCGATGGTCGCGCCGGGATGGATGTCGATGCCGGTGCGCGAATTGGCGATTTCGGTGATGATCCGCGCGACCAGCGGCACGCCCAGCCGGTAGAGTTCGTGCGCGATGCGGTAATGCACCACCGCGATGATGCACGGGTAGCAGAGCAGAACCTCGTCCACGCTACGCGCGGCGGGGTCGCCCAGATAGGCGGCCTGGACGTCGCTATCGAGCAAAGCCCGCAAAGCGGGCAATGCGGCGGCGAATTCGGCGACGATGCGGTTCACATCCGCCTCGATCGCCTCTGCCGTCGCGTCTCCGTCGGCATAGATCAGGTTGAGCCTGACCTGCGCACCCAGCTGCGACAGGGCCTGTTCCAGCGTCGCCGCGACAAATGCATCCTCATTGCCGGGATTGAGTTCGGGCGGCCCCAGCCGCAGGGGGAACAGGGCGGCGCCGATCGAGGCGACGATCCGGTCGAGCGCCCGCCGCGACGGAAAGCCGTGCGTCCCGAATTCGGCATGGCGCGAATGGGCCGTCCGCCATTGTTCGCGTGCATCGCGAAGGCCCGCGATCACCGACGTGATGTCGATATGGTTCGGCGCATCCGGTTCGGCGACAATGACTTTTTCGCGGGGCATCGGTTTTTCCACAACGATCGAACTTAAAAACAGGCCCGACGATACGCCGGGCCTGAAGGTTACGCCTAGGGAGCCTTCCTTGGCGATTTCGGTTTCGGTGGCCGCGGCAGTGCGGCCGTTGCGAAATCAGTGCGAATTGCTGCTGTTCGCAGTGGCTGCGTTGTTCAGTTCGGCGCTGGCGTTGTTCGCGGCATCGACAGCGTTGTCGATCGCGACATTGTCGGCGGCGGTCGCGTTCTCGGTCAGATTGCCCTCGGTCGCCACGACTTCGTTCGCATTTTCGGCAACGGTTTCGTTCGTTGCGGGCTTCGAACAGGCGGCAGCGCCCAGGGCCAGCGCGGAAACGAGCGACAGGGTAACGAGCTTCTTCATCATGAACTCCGTAATCTTGCGGACCATTGCCGGACGCCCCTTTGCGCCCGCCCCCTAGGTCCGGACATTAATCTCCACTGATATGATCGGAATTCAACCGTATGTCCTCTTGCGGCGCATGTAGTTTTGCTTTGGCCGCCCTCGACAAGGCCGTCGTTCGCGTTCAGTTTGCGTATATCCGAACATCTTCGATCCCCGGGAGCACCTATGCGTCGTCGCCAATTCCTCGCCTCCGCCAGCCTTGCCTCCTTCGCATCCGCGCTGCCATCGGTCGTGCGCGCGGCGCCTGCGGGTGGCGATGCGGGGCTTCGCACTCTCCTCGACCAGTTCTTTTACGCGCGGCTGGATGACAGCCCCGAACAGGCGACATCGCTGGGCCTGGATACCGGCACGCGAGCAGCGCTGAAATCGAAGCTGGGCGATGCGTCCCGCGCCGGCGAGATGAAGGAATTCGCGCGGGCGAAGCAGGAACTGAAAGCGCTGAAGGCGGTCCCGCGCGACAGCCTGAGCGATGCCGGCAAGCTCGATTACGACGTCGTCGAATACAGCCTGAGCCGCGTCATTGCGGGCGAACGCTATAAATACGGGGCGAGCGCCGGGCGCTATGCGCCCTATGTGCTGTCGCAGCTGTCGGGCGCCTATCGCGACGTGCCCGATTTCCTGTCCGGTACGCATAGCGTGAAGAGTGCGGCCGATGCGGACGCCTATATTGCCCGCGTTGAGGCGTTTCCGATGGCGATCGAAGCGGAGACGCAACGCCAGCGGGCGGACGCCGCGCTGGGCGTGTTCGCGCCCGACTATATCCTCGACACCACGCTCAAACAGCTTGCGGCGGTACGCGACCAGGCGCCTGAGGCGAGCGGCCCGGTGACCGATCTCGCGGCGAAGCTGAAGGCCGCGAACCTGCCGCCCGAGCGCGCGCAGAAGGTGGCGCAGCTGATGGCGGAAAAGGTCTTCCCCGCGCTCGACCGGCAGCGTGCGCTGGTCACCGAACTTCGCGCGAAAGCGGTTCATGACGCCGGCGTCTGGCGCCTGCCCGATGGCGCCGCCTATTACGCCGACGCAGCCAGTGCCGCGACCACGACCGAGATGACCGGCGACGAGATTCACGCGCTCGGCCTCGCCCAGGTTGCGGAGATCGGCGCGCGGATCGACGGCATCCTCAAGGGACAGGGCATGACCCAGGGGACCGTCGGCGAGCGTATGGTCGAGCTCAACAAGCGCCCCGACCAGCTCTACCCCAACACGGACCCCGGCCGAGAGGCGTTGCTCGAACAGCTTCGCGCGCAGGTCGCGGCGATGACCAAGCGTCTGCCCGAACAATTCGCGGTGCTGCCCAAGGCACCGGTCGAGGTGCGCCGCGTTCCCGCCGCGATCCAGGCCGGGTCGCCCGGCGGCTATTACCAGTCCGCCTCGCTCGACGGCGCGCGGCCCGCCATCTATTTCATCAACCTGCGCGATACGTTCGATCGCCCGAAGTTCGGCCTTGCGACGCTCAGCTATCATGAGGGCGTTCCCGGCCACCACCTGCAGGTCATGTCGGCGCTGGAGAGCAAGGACATTCCGCTGCTCCGCCGCCGCGGTTTCTATTCGGGCTATTCGGAAGGGTGGGCGCTCTATTCGGAACAGCTGGCCGACGAGATGGGCATGTACGACGGCGATCCGCTGGGCCAGGTCGGCTATTTGCAATCGCTGCTGTTCCGCGCGACGCGCCTCGTCGTCGATTCAGGAATGCATGTGAAGCGCTGGAGCCGTGAAAAGGCAACCGACTACCTCATCGCGACTACCGGTATCGCGCGTGGCCGCAGCCAGGGCGAGATCGACCGTTACACCGTCTGGCCGGGGCAGGCGTGCAGTTACAAGATCGGACATACCGTCTGGGCGAAACTGCGCGACGAGGCGAAGGGCAAGGCGGGCGCGAAATGGGATCCGAAGGAATTCCATCGCATCCTGACGCTGGGCGCGATGCCGCTGACCGTGCTGGAAAAGGTCGCGCGGTCGCGGATGGCCTAGCCACGAAAAAGGGGGCCGCGTTTCCGCGACCCCCTTTTGAAACAGTCACCGCTTTTAGCGGAACGAACCGCTGATCGTCAGGCCGAAAACGCGCGGCTCATTGTAGATACCGGCGCGATAGTTCGACGTGTCGATGACGCCGATCAGGTTGGTTTCGTTGGTCAGGTTGCGGACGAACGCGGCGACTTCATACCGTCCGAAGCTGTAGCCCGCCTTCAGGCCCAGTTCGAAATTGCCGACCGAATTATATTCGACCGACTTGTACAGCACGTAGTGCGTGCGGCCCTGCATGTTGAAATCGCTCGCGATGAACAGCTTGCCATCGCCCGATCCGATCGGCTGGTCGTAGCGCGCGCCGATGTTCAGGTTGAACTCGGGTGCGTTGGGCAGCGAATTGCCGTTGATCGCCGCGACGAAGTTGGTGCCGACCGGGGTAAGCGGGTTGAGTACCGTCTGCGACGGCGTGGGCACGCCACCGATGACGGCCGAACCCACCTGTGCGAACACATTGGGATCCTTGATCTCGGTGTTCAGCCAGCTGAAGCCCGCATTGAAGCGCAGGTTCGGCGTCGGCCGTGCGTCGAATTCGGCTTCCAGGCCATAGCCCACTGCCTGTTTCGCGTTGAGCAGAACGCCATTGCCGTTGCTGTCGTTGCCGTTCAGCTGGATGTTGTCGACGTTGTAGTAGAATCCGGTCAGGTTGAAGTGGACCGTGTTGTTCGCCATCGCGGTCTTCAGACCCGCTTCATAGCTGGTGTTGGTTTCCGAATTCGCGGTGGTGTACGCCGAACCGAACACGGCCGAGCGGCCCTGGATGGTCGGGCCACGGAAGCCGCGGGCGACGCGTGCGAAGACGCTCACGTCATCGGATGCGCGATAAAGCAGGCTCGCATCCCAGCTCGCCTGCGTATCGGACAGGCGGCAGACGAACGCGGTGCCGCATCCGAACGAAGAGGCCGGCGCCGTGGCAGGAATGCTCAGCGTCGCACTGTTCGGGTGCTGGACCAGGTCAGTGTTCTTGGTGTCGTTGGTGACGCGCACGCCGCCGCTGAACGTGAGCTGCTCGGTCAGCGCATAGCTGGCCTGGCCGAAGACCGCCCATGACGTGTTGACGTTGTGGAGGACCACGAAGTTGTTCGGATTGCCCCCGGTGGTCAGGAAGAACGTGCGCTGGTCGAACTCGGTGTCGTCACGCGAGTCGAAATAGATGCCGCCGACCTGCCATTTGAACGGGCCGGTGTCGGGGCTGGCAATCCGGATTTCCTGGCTCAGCTGGTCGAGACCGCGCAGCTTGCCCTGCGACTGGCCGAAGCCGACGCCGCCGAAATTCGCTGCCGCACCGCCGTCGGTGTCGCCGCGGCTGTAGCCCGAGGCATGCTCCCACGCCGAAATCGACGTCAGCGTCACGCCGCCAAGGTCGTAATCGAGCTTCAGCGATGCGCCATGCGTCTTGTACGCCTGCGGATTGTTCTTGCCCTCGTCGTTGGCGACGGCGAACAGGTTGAGCGTCGGCGACGACTGGCGCACGCCGGGCAGGATCGACCCGCGGTAGAACGGCGTCGCGGTGCCCTGGTAATCGCGATAATGGCCCGACAGGCGCACGCTCAGCGCATCGGTCGGCTTGAACAGCAGCTGCGCGCGCACGTCGCGCTCGTCATAACCGCCCAGCACGTCATTGCCGCCCACGGTGCCGTCGGCCGACGCGCCCGTGTAGGTATTGGCGATGAAATTGTCGCGGTGCTGGTAGAGGCCCGAAATCCGGAACGCGATGGTGCCGTCGCTGTTCAGCGGACCGCCGACACCCGCGTCGACGTTGACGCTGTTGAAGCGGCCATAGCTCGCCGAGAACTGTCCCGCGAAGCCGTCGGTCGTCGGCTGTGCGCTGTCGAACTTGATGATGCCCGCGGTCGTGTTGCGGCCGAACAGCGATCCTTGAGGACCCTTCAGCACTTCGACCTGTGCCACGTCGAACGCCGGGTTCGACTTCAGCACGACATGCTCCATGACGACATCGTCCTGGATGATCGACACGGGCTGCGATGCGCCGAGGTAGAAGTCGATGTTGCCGAGGCCGCGGATGTAGAAGCGCGGGAAGATGCGGCCCGTCGTCGATTCGACGTACAGGCTGGGGACCTTGCCCGACAGCGACAGCAATGTGTCCGAACCGGCGGCCTGGTAATCGCGCAGCTGGTCGGTCTTCAGAACAGAAACCGCGACCGGCACGGTCAGCGCGTTTTCCGAACGGCGCTGCGCGGTCACGATGATGTCGTCGCTCGCCGCATCGTCGGCGGGGGTCTGGGCCCAGGCCGTGACGGGGATCAGCGAGAAGGCGGCGATGGCGGCGTGCTGAAGCAGCTTCGAGCGCGTGAGTTTCATGATGTGGACATTCCCTGAAGACGTTTTCGTCGCGTTTCGCGACGCTTACATGCCGGACGTGACGGCTATGTTGCGGTGCCGCATAGTTTCAGGGCTCTGCGGAAGCAATCGAAAAAGCGGACGGGTTAGTGGCGCTCTTTCGTCGACGAGAAAGCGATCGCGGGATTCGTCTTTTCGACGTGCGACAGCTTCCACGCGTCTGTCGCCATATAGACGCGCGCGCCGTCGCGGTCGGTCGCAAGGGCGGACCGGTGGAAATTGGCGAATTCCTTGAGCGCATCGGGCTCGCCCGAAATCCACCGCGCTGCATTCCACGGCGATGGCTCCAGCGCTGCATCCACCTTGTACTCGGCATCCAGCCGCGAGATCAGCACGTCGAGCTGCAGTTCGCCTACGACGCCGACGATCCACTGCCCGCCCAGCTCGGGCGTGAAGACCTGCGTGATCCCCTCTTCGGCAAGGTCGTCGAGCGCCTTGCGAAGCTGCTTGGTCTTGGTCGGATCCTTCAGCACGACACGGCGCAGCAGTTCGGGCGCGAAGTTCGGCAGGCCGGTGATCCTGACCGGTGCGCCATCGGTCAGCGTATCGCCGACCCGCAGCGTGCCATGGTTGGGAATACCGATGATGTCGCCAGGGAAAGCCTCCTCCGCCGTCTCGCGGTCGCGCGCGAAAAACAGGATCGGGCTGTGCACCGCGATCGACTTGCCGGTGCCGACCTGGTTGAGCTTCATGCCCCGCGTGAACCGCCCCGAACACAGCCGCATGAACGCCACGCGGTCGCGGTGCATGGGGTTCATGTTCGCCTGCACCTTGAACACGAAGCCGGTTACCGACGGATCGTCGGGCGACACGTCATGCGGTTGCGCCGGCTGCGCACGCGGGCTGGGCGCGAAGCGCGCGATCGCATCGATCAGGTCCGCGACGCCATATTCCTTCAGCGCCGACCCGAAATAGACCGGCGTCAGGTCGCCGTTGCGATAGGCGGTTTCGTCGAACGGCGCATAACCCGCCTGGGCCAGCTCACCATCCTCACGCAGCCCGGCAAGTCCCTCTGCCGACAGCATCGCATCGAGCGACGGATCGTCGAGCCCGGCCAGCGGCACCGCGTCCGCGCCGTCCTCCCCCGCGGGCCGCAACAGGCTGTTGCGCTCGAAATGATACAGCCCCTCGAACTGGCCGCCCGACCCGACCGGCCAGTTCATCGGGCTGACGTCGAGGGCCAGCTTGTCCGCAACCTCGTCGAGCAGTTCGAACGGCGATCGCCCCTCGCGGTCGACCTTGTTGATGAACGTGATGATCGGCACGGACCGCAGGCGGCACACCTCGAACAGCTTGCGCGTCTGCGCCTCGATCCCGCGTGCGGCGTCGATGACCATCACCGCCGAATCGACCGCGGTCAGCGTGCGATAGGTGTCTTCCGAAAAATCCTCGTGCCCCGGCGTGTCGAGCAGGTTGAAGGTCAGCCCTTCGTATTCGAACGTCATCACCGACGACGTGACGGAAATGCCGCGCTGCTGCTCGATCTTCATCCAGTCGGACCGTGCGCGCCGGGCCGCGCCCCGCGCCTTCACTTCGCCGGCCGCACGAATGGCCCCGCCGAACAGCAACAGCTTTTCGGTCAGCGTGGTCTTGCCGGCGTCGGGGTGGGAAATGATCGCGAAGGTGCGGCGGTCGGGGCGATCGACAGGACGGGAACTCATGCGCGCCCCCCTAGTCGCTGCGTGCCGAAACCGCCAGTTCCGTGGACACCGCCTGACGCTGCGCCTCTCGCGCCGCCGCGCGCTCGATCAATTCCAGCTTGCGGACGACGCTGGCGCGCACGTCGTCCAGCGATTTCCACTTCCGGCGCCCGCCCACCCGGTTACCGGTGCCGCGCACGCTGTGCTGGTGCAGCCGCAACAGCTGGATCGCATCGGCGATATTCATCGGCGGCATCGGCGCCTCGGGCGACAGGTCGGGCATGCCTGACAATGTGGCAACCGCATTGCCGAGCAACGCTTCCTCAAGCCGGTCGTACCCCGCCTCCAGCGCCGCCGCCCACTTGCTGGCAGTTTCCGGCCATTTGCTTCGCCGGGCATAGGCCGATCGCGCGCTGAACCCGGCGGCCTCGCTCGCCGCCGTCACATTGCACGTCACCGCCAGCGTCGACAGGAACGCCTCCTCCGCGCGTGTTGTCCACTGGTCCAGCCGTGCCCGCGCCATCACCACCCGCCGCCCGAACGCCGCGCGCAGGACGATCTCCTCACCGCTCACGAATTTCCATTGACCCATAGGCGTCGCCGACCCGCCCGCCCGCGCGGCCTCTATCGCCTGCGCCACCGCCGCATCGCATGCCGCGCGGAATGAGGGATCGTTCGTCTTGTGCGAGGTCACCCAGCTCCGCGAAACCCGCGCGCGGGCGGCGGCGATGGTGTGATTGCCCGTCTCGGCCAGCGTCTTCAGGAACGCGGCGCGGCGGGCGGGGGATGTTTTTGCCGACATGGTCTGCCCCTCGTGATTCGTGTGGGGCACGGGGATTAGGCAGGTTCGAGCTGTGTAGGACAGCGCCTATCGGACGGCGGCGCGTGGCGCGTCCGTGCGGGGCGACTGCTGCACGTTGCGCAGCGCATCGGCCAGTTCGACCAGCCCGAACGGCTTGTTCAGCCGGGGCAATCCTTCGATCGGATCCGCTGCCCCTGTGTAGCCGGAAATCAGCAGGATCGGCATGTCGGGCCGGTCCTGCCGCACGCGACGGGCCAGTTCCGCGCCGTCCATCCGGGGCATTTTGTAGTCGGTGACGATCATTTCGATCTCGGGCGTCGCGGCGAGGATCGCCAGCGCGCGGGCGCCCCCGTCGGCTTCGGTGATGCGATAGCCCAGGCCGCGCAGCATCTCTGCGGTGCCCTTGCGGACCAGTTCCTCGTCGTCGACGATCAGGACGGACAGCGATTTCGCGGGCGCTATCGGCAGGCCGCGCGACAAACGCGTGATCGCGGCGATGTTGGCCGCGGCCACCGGCAGGTAGAGTTCGGCGCGCGTCCCTTCGCCAAGCGTGCTGCTCAGGACGAACGCGCCACCGAGCTGCGCGGCAAGGCCGTGGACCATCGACAGGCCCAACCCCGTGCCGCGTCCCACTTCCTTCGTCGAGAAGAACGGCTCGACGGCTCGCGCGAGCGTTTCGGCATCCATGCCGCTGCCCGAATCGACGATCGACAGGCGGATGTACTGCCCGGGGGGCAGCTTGGTTTCCGAACCAGCATCGACCGCCACGTTCTCGGACATGAGCGTAAGCGTTCCGCCATCGGGCATGGCGTCGCGCGCATTCACGCAGAGGTTTAGGATCGCGAGTTCCAGCTGGTTCGGGTCGGCGATCGCGTGCGGCACATCGGCCGCGAAATCCGCCTTCAGTTCGATCGTCGGTCCGATCGAACTGGTGATAAGGTCGCGCATCCCGTCGATCAGGGCGACGGTATCGACCGGACCGCTCTGCAATTCCTGCCGCCGGGCAAAGCCCAGCAGGCGCGCGACCAGCGTCTTGGCGCGGTCGCCCGATTGCAGGGCGTTGGCGATCCAGCGATCGACCCGCACATCTTGCCCCTCGAACTTGCGCTGAAGCAGATCGAGTGCACCGATGATCGGCGTCAACAGGTTGTTGAAGTCGTGCGCGACGCCGCCGGTCAACTGTCCGAGCGTTTCGAGCTTCTGCACTTCGTGAAGCTGCTCCAGCGCCTCCTGCCGCTCGTTGGTGCGCAGTTCGACACGCTGTTCGAGATCGGCGGCCAGCGCGTGCAATTCTTCCAACCGCGAGCGCGCATCATATTGCCGCCGCCGCGCGCGCCGCGCCGACCGTGCAAGGCTGACGATCGTCGTCGGATGAAAAGGGCGTTCGAGAAAAGTGACGTTGCCGAGCGTTTCGAGGTAGCGCGCCGCCGCCGGATTACGCTCCAGCCCGCCGCCGCGCTGGGTCAGCAGGATGAAGGGGAAATCGGACCACTCGGGCTGCTTTGCAAGCGAGCGGGACAGGCCGTGGAGGTCGGCGGTGCGCAACGCCTCTTCGGTAATGATCCCGAAGCCCGCGCCCATGTCCATCTCGGCAACTAGATGCTCGATCGATCGGCAGGCGACACTCAGAATGCCGGCTTCGGACAGCATCGATGCGGCGACCGCAGCGTCGCGCCCATGGGGTGCCAGGATTAGTGCACGTTCGGAAAGGTGCGGGATCAACCGATAGGGTCCAGAAGCGAACTATCGCTTCCGACCAGCGTCGGCACGCCGCGCAGCACACCGTGAAAGCTGGTCAGCGGTTCGCCGAGCGTGATCCCGCGGCTGTCGATGATGTATTCCCGGATCGTGTTCTCATGCGCACCTGTCCGCTTCTTGATGATCGAAATCGCCCGGCGCACGCGGCCCACGGCCTCGAAATAGCGCAGCAGGATCACCGTGTCGGCAAGGTAGGTGACATCGACCGGCGCCTTCATGTCACCGACCAGGCCATGCTGCGCGACGGTCAGGAAAGTCGAGGCACCCTGCCGGTTCAGATATTGCAGAAGCTCGTGCATGTGCAGGATCAGCGCCTGTTCCTCGGGCATTGCCGCCTGGTACCCGTTGAGGCTGTCGATCACGACCGTCTTGGCTTTGTAAACCTCGACGCAGCGCCGCACGCGTTCGGAAAACTCGCCGGGGCTCAACTCGGCGGCGTCGACCTGTTCGATGACCAGCCTGTCGGTGTCGACCATCGCCTGCAGGTCGATGCCCAGCCCCAGCGCGCGATCGAACAACAGGCCGAGTTCCTCGTCGAAGACGAACATCGCGGCACGCTCGCCGCGCTCGATGGCCGCCGCGACGAACGTCAGCGTCAGCAGCGATTTGCCCGTGCCCGCCGGTCCCAGGATCAGGATGCTCGACCCGCGTTCCACGCCGCCGCCCAGCAGCGCGTTGAGTTCGGGCGATTTGCTGGGCACCACGGTCCGTTCGAACTTCGTCCGGTGCTCGGCGGAAACCAGTCGCGGAAACACCCTGATCCCGCCCGACTCGATCACGAAATCGTGCCAGCCGCCGCGGTATTTCTGCCCGCGATATTTGATGACCCGTGTCCGCCGCCGCTCCGCACCATAATCGGGCGCCAGTTCCTGAAGGTGGAACACGCCGTGCGCGATGCTGTGCATCGTCTTGTCGTTCTGGTCGGCGGTCAGGTCGTCGAGCATCAGCACGGTGGCGCCATGCCGCGAAAAATAATGCTTCAGCGCCAGGATCTGCCGGCGATAACGCAGCGCGCTCTGCGCCAGCAGCATGATCTCCGACAGGCTGTCGATCACGACGCGCGTCGGCTTTACCCGTTCGAACACTTCGAAGATGCGCTTGGTCGTCTCGCCCAGTTCGAGGTCGGACGAATAGAGCAGGCTTTGCTGCTGGTCCTCGTCCAGCAGTTCCTCGGGCGGCAACAGTTCGAAAATGTCGATGCCGGCCAGGTCCCAGCCGTGCGAAGACGCGCCCTGGCGGAACTCGTCCTCGGTTTCGGACAATGTCACGTAGAGCGCACGCTCGCCCTTGCTCGCCCCGTCGATCAGGAACTGCGTCGCGATCGTCGTCTTGCCGGTGCCGGGGCTCCCCTCCAGCAGGTACAGCCGCCCGCGCGTCAGCCCGCCTGCGGAAATATCGTCCAGTCCGATGACGCCGAACGCTGCTTTTGTCGGCTGATCCATTACTCTCCTGAACTCGCCCTGGGCGTATCTGTGGTTTCACATCGCGCCGGCGGACGAGAAGCGAACGACGGATGGTACCGGTTCCACGGGTTTAATCCAGTCGGACGCTTCTGGTTCCGCCGCCCGGCCGCGCGCCTGCGCCATCGCCGTGTCGCACGCCGCGAGAAACCTTCATGGCCGCCAAGTCGCCCCGCCGCTTCGACCTGATGCGCCACCTCCGCCGCGAAGGGGCGACGTCGGTGCGCAAGCTCGCTCAAGGCGTGGCGCGAGATTACAAATCGGTCCACCGCGAAGTCGCCCTGCTGATCGCGGCGGGCTTGATCGAACGCCGCGCGGCGGATGAGGTGGCGGTGGCGTGGGATCGGGCGGTGACGGAGTTGGATTTGGCGGCTTAGGCTGTTCCGCTTAGCGAAAATTAGGCGGCCTCGCAGAACGTTGTGTGGTCAACCTGCTTGTGCCGAATAACGTCAGGAAGTTTCAAGTCGCTTGAAGATATCAACAGCTCCGAGCCAGTGCGCTTAGTCTGAAGAGAATATTTGATGTCAAAAAGGAACTGTGGGCGTTCCCCGTAAAGTGCGCTGATCTCAGCCGCAGCATCGTAAGTCAGAATCCACGGGCGGTCGAGAGCGAGAACAGCTTGAGCAACATCGGCGTGATCATGGGGGCTATAGAAACTTGTGTAGAGGGATGAGCCTTTAGCAAAATAGGGAGGATCAATCGCAAGAAAGGTTCGTTTGGGGAAGATGCCGGAGTCACATTGCAAAAATTGCAGAGCATCAAGGCGGGTTAAGTGAATCCTGCTTTTGTATTTTCGGATTCGCTTTATCCGACGGGTCAGTTCATCTTTATTGAATCGACAATCGATTTTGTAGTTTCCTTCTTGCGTCAGACCTCCGATTACGCCTCCTGTCCCAATGATACCCGACCGATTAGTCCGGTTAAGAAAAAACGTCGCAAAGCCGAGTTTTAGAGGATCAGAAAGGTCATTCTTGCGATAAATTTCGCGCTGAGTTCTCCATTCAGGAACTGTGACGTTCACAGTTTCAATTAGATCAACCAAGGCATCTGTATCGTTTAGTACGGAGTGCCAGAACGACCATATTCCTGCATCAACGTCATTTAAATGGATGTCACTGACTTGACCGCCAAAAAGCAGTGCCAGTGCAAGGCTTGCGCCGCCCGCGTATGGTTCGGCATAGTGCGGTAGTCTAAGGCCATTTTCGCATAGGATCGCTGTGATCAAAGGAAGTAAGCAGGACTTGCCTCCGGGATATCTCAATGGTGAATGCGTTTGGCCCATAACTTAGCTCGCTGAAGCGTTTAGCGCTTTGGCGATAAACGATGAAACTCTTTCCGTGTCATTGATCAGCGACCGATGATCGAATGTCCCCGAAATCGCATCATGCTTCGTCGTATTGCCACCTTTTGCAAGACGTTCAAGTGCGTCACTGATGGCACCGGCGGTGCGCTTGGCAATACCCATCTCGCCCATCATACCTTTGGAAAAGTAGTGGTTGAACGCGTTCTTCTCTGTGGCGCCACAGATTCTTGCACAAGTTTCAAGTAGCGCCCAAATGCCGACGGCTACCAATTGCGGATGTGTCTTGGCATTTATGGTCGTGATGGAGTGATATAGATTTGCAAGCTTATCACTGCCCAAATTTTGTATGGCTTTAGCTAGATCTCGGTTTCGCTTGACCTTGGTCGGAGGCTTTGGCCGCGGCTTATCATCTTCCTCCTCGTCGCCATCATCCTCATCGGGCGAATCTGAGACTGTATCGCCTTCGTCCTCCGAGTCATCGCCATTTGTCGGTTCATCCTCATCGATTGGTTCGACCCCCGCAGCGCTTTCCAGTGTTTCAGCGTACTCGACAACTTGGCTTTCATTTTTACGAGAGCTGATCACACCCGAGATCAAATTCTCAATCAGCTTCCTTAGGAGCTTGTCAAAATCGGCCTTTGATCGGCCAAATTTCACATTGGCTGGATCGCTATCGTCAGCTTGCAAAATTTGGCGAAGCGCTGGCTTCTCGACGTATCTTTGAAGGGTGGTGAGACTACCCTTCCGTTGCGAGCTTGTGATCAAACCTGCTGCTTCGGCCTGTTCCAACAACTCGAAGGCGATTGCATTTTTGCGGGTAGGATTGTCGCGATGCTGCTCGTCTGGCCCCCAGTCTTTCCGCCCACGCCCGCCCTGCGTGCCATTGTGGATGTTACGCATCCAGAAGCGCAACTCCTCGTGATCGTCAAAAACCTTTCCATCGACAGTTTCAATTAGCTCAACGTTCTTTGAAAGCTCTTCGAACCGCTTGCGCCACTTCGCTGGTGCCTTGTCAGGATCATTGAGGAGCATCATCGCACATACGCGCCGGTTGCCCTCCCAAACCTCATAGATAGGCTCGCCGGTATCGTTTTGATCATCAATCCGAACTACGCCGATTAGCTCCAACGGATTGGTGGTTCGCTCAGCAATGCTTTTTGCAAGCTCGAATACCTGCTCGTCTTGAAGCAAGTGTTTAATAATCCTGTCTGGGTCGGTAATCTTCCCATGGCGCGGATTTTCCGCAAATAAATGAAGTCTCTCGATAGGAAACGACTGAAATTCACTTGCCATCGTTCTGGCGCCCCCAATTCGATCCAAGTTTACAAAGAACGCTTTGGAGCGTCCATAGCTGGCGTGTTATAGACGAGCGATTACATTGAAAGCCAAATAGTAAACTATCTACCTCCTCTCTATAGTTCCCGCTCCCACAATTACCAATTTTAGAGTCGGGTAGCCGGCTAATAGCCTTGAGAGGCCGATGTTGGGTGTCGGAATAACCGGGTTTAGGCGCAAAGCGGTCACCCCAACAAAAAAAGGGGCCGCGTTTCCGCGACCCCTCTCTTCTTCGGTCCTCTCCAGAACCTGTAACCTTTAGTCCTCGCGCGTCAGAAACGCGGGCGCGAACTCGGGCGCGGGGCCGTCGTCGTTGCCGCCGTCCTTCGGGCCGGCGTCGCGGTCACGACCGCCGCCATAACCGCCGCCCGATCCGCCATCACGGCCGCCACGGGGACCACGGTCACCGCCGCCATCGCGACGCGGACCACGGTCACCGCGATCACCACCGTCACGACGGGGGCCACGATCGCCGCCGCCGTCACGGCGCGGGCCGCGATCGCCACGGGGGCGGTCGCCGCCTTCGCGCGGTTCGCGGGCAGGGCGGGTGTCTTCCAGCTCGGCGCCGGTTTCCTGGTCGACGACGCGCATCGACAGGCGAACCTTGCCGCGCGGGTCGATCTCGAGGACCTTGACCTTTACTTCCTGACCTTCGGACAGGACGTCGCTGACCTTCTCGGTGCGCTCGTTGCGGATTTCGGACACGTGGACCAGGCCGTCCTTGCCGCCCATGAAGTTCACGAACGCGCCGAAATCAACGAGGTTCACGACCTTGCCGTTGTAGATCTTGCCGACTTCCGCCTCTTCGACGATGCCCTTGATCCAGTTCATCGCGGCTTCGATCTGCGTGACGTCCGACGAGCTGATCTTGATCAGGCCCTCGTCGTCGATGTCGACCTTCGCGCCGGTCTGCGCGACGATCTCGCGGATCACCTTGCCGCCGGTGCCGATGACTT
>JAZKBQ010000012.1:0-70919 GCA_040388515.1 Pseudomonadota bacterium
CGCCAGCACCTGAAGCTGGTGCGTCTACCAATTCCGCCATCTGGGCACGGGGTAGGACGCGGCCCTTAGGGGGCGGGGTCGAAGCTTGTCAACAGACGTCCGGGGCAAAGATCGGGCTTATTTGCTCTCACGGTGGCTACGCGTCGGCGAGGCCGCCGACGCGGCCTCGAGTCAGTGGACCTGTGTTGAAATGAAAGCAGGATCTGCCGGTTGTTCGACCGCCCAGTTTCCGAGCACATTGATGGCCAGATCGGTCAGCGCCGCGGGCTGGTGCGCCATCGCCGCGTCGAGCAGGGCCAACGCCTCGGTCAGCAAATCGAGGGCTTGTGCCGCAAGTTCGTGCGCATCGGGCAATTTTGGCAATTCGGGAGGCTCGTCCGACACTAAACGCTCGCAAAGCTCCAGCGGCCAAGTCTGCCGCATCCAAGGCGAGGCTGTAAATCGAGCCAATCTGGAACGGGAGGTCGAGACTATGGTTAACATTGTGCCATTTTGGGATTCCCGGTTCGGCGATGCGATTCGTTGGGGATATTCGAAGCGCGCGCGGACAAGCTGCCGCGTTTCCGTAACGGCGAAATGGGCCTGCTTGCGCACCTTTCCGGGACCGTTATGGCTTGATGCATGACGCTCCCCTCGCCCCTCTTCGACAAGCTCCGCCTGCCGCTCATCGGTTCGCCCTTGTTCATCGTGTCCGGTCCCGAACTGGTAATCGCCCAGTGCAAGGCGGGGATCGTCGGCAGCTTTCCCGCGCTCAATGCGCGGCCGCAGGCGTTGCTCGACGAATGGTTGCACCGGATCACGGAAGAACTGTCGGCGCACAACCGCGACAATCCGGACCGGCCCGCCGCGCCGTTTGCCGTCAACCAGATCGTCCACAAGTCGAACGACCGGCTCGAGGCCGATCTGATGACCTGCGCCAAGTGGCAGGTGCCCATCGTCATCACGTCGCTTGGCGCGCGCGAGGATCTGAACACCGCGGTCCACGGCTGGGGCGGCATCACGCTCCATGACGTGATCAACGACCGTTTCGCTCGCAAGGCCATCGAGAAAGGCGCCGACGGCCTGATCCCGGTTGCTGCGGGCGCCGGGGGCCATGCGGGCACGCAGTCGCCTTTTGCTCTCGTCAGCGAGATCCGCGAATGGTTCGACGGGCCGGTCGCACTATCGGGCGCGATCGGAAACGGCCGGTCGATCCTGGCCGCGCAGGCGTGCGGCGCGGACCTCGCCTACATGGGTTCGGCGTTCATCGCGACGACCGAAGCGAATGCCGACGCCGACTACAAACAGGGCATCGTCGACGGGCGTGCGGCGGACATCGTCTATTCCAGCCTGTTCACCGGCGTGCACGGCAACTATCTGCGCGGTTCGATCGAAGCGGCCGGGCTCGATCCCGACAACCTGCCCGAAGGCGACTACAAGACGATGGATTTCGGCACCGGCAACGGATCGAAATCCAAGGCATGGCGTGACATCTGGGGATCGGGCCAGGGTATCGGTGCCGTCACCGCGAGCACCAGCGTCGCCGAGTTCGTCGACAAGCTGGAAGCGGAATATCGCGCGGCAAAGGCCGACCTTCTCTCGAAGGTCAAATAATCAGATCATCGCCATGCCGCCGTTCACATGAACGGTCTGGCCCGTGACATACCCCGCCTCGCGGCTCGCGAGATAGACGACTGCGGCCGCGATATCGCTCCCCTCGCCCAATTTTCCAGCAGGAATGCGCGTGGTCAGCGCTTCCTTCTGCGCTTCGGGCAACACATCGGTCATCGCGCTGGAGATGAACCCCGGTGCGACGCAGTTCACCGTGATGTTGCGGCTGGCGAGTTCCTGTGCCAGCGCCTTAGACATGGCGGTCAACCCGCCCTTGGACGCGGCATAGTTCGCCTGCCCCGGATTACCGGTGGTGCCGACAACGCTGGTGATGGTGATGACGCGGCCGAAGCGCGCCTTCATCATCGGCTTGGTCGCCGCGCGGATCAGGCGGAATGCGGCTTCCAGGTTGACGCGGATGACGGTGTCCCACTCCTCGTCCTTCATCCGCATGACAAGGTTGTCGCGGGTCACGCCGGCATTGTTGACCAGGATGTCGATCTGCCCGCCCAACGCCTCGACCGCGCGCGGGACCAAGCCGTCGACGGCCTCCGCATCGGACAGGTTGCAAGGCAAGATCACCGATCCCGGGATCTCTGCCGCGACCGCCGCCAGCGCGTCCTCGCGCGTACCCGACAGCGCGACCTTTGCACCCTGTGCGGCCAGCCCCTTGGCCACTGCTGAACCGATACCGCCCGATGCGCCGGTGACGAGTGCGGTCATTCCCGTGAGGTCGAACATAATCTGAAACTCCGTCAAAGTGCGGCGGCAAGCGCCTCTATATCGTCCATCGTCACGACGCTGCGCGTCGTCGCGTCCGGGCTGATGCGCTTGATCATGGGGCCGAGCACCTTACCGCCGAATTCGACGAACTCGGTTACGCCCGCCGCCGTCATCGCCTCGACGCTCTCGCGCCAGCGGACGGTGCCGGTGACCTGTTTGACCAGCAGGTCACGGATGATGTCGGGGTCTGCGACGGGCGCCGCGGTGACGTTCGCATACACAGGTACCAGGGGCGCCTGAACCTTCGCCTCACCAAGTGCTGCCGACATGATATCGGCTGCCGGCGCCATCAATGCGCAGTGGAAGGGTGCGGAGACGGCGAGCGGAAGAGCGCGCTTGGCACCGCGGTCCTTGGCGAGTTGCATCGCGCGCTCGACGGCAGCTGCATGACCCGAGATGACGACCTGCCCGCCGCCGTTATCATTCGCCGCCTGGCAGACTTCGCCTTGCGCGGCTTCGGCAGCAATGGCTGCGGCAGTTTCGAAATCGACGCCGATCAACACGGCCATCGCCCCCGTCCCGACCGGAACTGCCGCCTGCATCGCGTCGCCGCGGGTACGCAGCAGCAGCGACGTCGTCGCAAGGTCCATGGCCTCGGCCGCGCACAGCGCCGAATATTCACCCAGCGAGTGCCCGGCGACGAAATCGGCCTTGTCGGCAAGGCTGATCCCGCCCTCCCTGGTCAAGACGCGCAGCGTCGCGATGGCGTTCGCCATGATCGCGGGCTGGGCATTGGCGGTCAGCGTCAGTTGGTCTTCGGGGCCTTCGGTCATCAGCCGGAACAATGCCTGCCCCAGCGTGTCGTCGACTTCCTGGAACACTGCGAGCGCGGCGGAACTTGCCGCGGCAAGGTCGCGGCCCATGCCGACCGACTGGCTTCCCTGTCCGGGAAATACGAAAGCGCGCACGAATAATCCTCTGTCCTACAACGATCGGATTGCGTTAGCCCCGTCCCATGGCCGCCGTCCACTCTCCGCTTGCTGAAACGTGCGTCGCAAAAGAGCAATCTTTGCCCGTCTGCCGTCGGTTTTGGTGTGAACCATGTGTGAACTTGGCGCGGGGTTGCCAAAAGCGGCCGATTTCGTCATAGGCCCCCGCTCAAGAAAGCCGGAGGGGCGTCCGCATGGGGCGGCGTCAGCGATCGGCATGGAAAGGCAAGACCGCATGGCTCTGTACGAGCATGTGTTTCTCGCGCGTCAGGATCTCGCTCAGGCGCAGGTCGATACGCTCGCAGAAACCGCGACCAAGATCATCGAAGACAATGGCGGCAAGGTCGTAAAGACCGAGACGTGGGGCCTGCGCACGCTGGCGTACCGCATCGCCAAGAACCGCAAGGCGCATTATGTCATGCTCGAATTCGATGCGCCCGGTGCCGTCGTCGCCGAGCTGGAGCGCCAGACCCAGATCAACGAAGACATCGTCCGCTATATGACGATCCGCGTCGATGCGCACGAAGCAGGACCTTCGGCGATGATGCGCAAGCGTGACCGCGACGACCGTCCGCGCCGTGATCGCGACGATCGTGGCGAGCGTCCGCGCCGTGACGAATACGAAGCGGCTTAAGGGAGTATAGACACATGGCTCGCCCATTTTTCCGCCGCCGCAAGACCTGCCCGTTCTCCGTCAAGGATGCGCCGCAGATCGATTACAAGGATGTACGTCTGCTTCAGGGCTTCGTGTCCGAGCGTGGCAAGATCGTGCCTTCGCGTATCACCGCCGTCAGTGCCCCCAAGCAGCGCGAACTCGCCCAGGCGATCAAGCGCGCGCGGCACATCGGCCTCCTCCCCTATGTCGTGAAGTGAGGAGCTGAACGATGGAAGTGATTTTGCTCGAACGCGTCGAAAAGCTCGGCCAGATCGGTGACGTCGTCACCGTGAAGGACGGTTTCGCACGCAATTACCTGCTGCCCAACAAGAAGGCCCTTCGTTCGAACAACGCCAACCGTGCTGTGTTCGAAGCGAACAAGGCCCGCATTGTTGCAGACAACGAAGCCAAGCGCGGCGACGCGGAAAAGGCGTCGAAGGATGTCGACGGCAAGTCCGTGACGCTCATCCGTCAGGCATCGAACACCGGCCAGCTTTATGGATCGGTCGCGGCGCGCGACATCGTCGAGGCTCTCGAAGCCGAAGGCGCCAAGGTCGGTAAGAACCAGATCGTCCTGGACAAGCCGATCAAGGCGATCGGCGTCTATGATGTCCGCGTTCAGTTGCACCCTGAAGTTGCAGTCCAGGTGAAGGTGAACGTTGCCCGTTCGCCGGAAGAAGCCGACCTGCAGGCGCAGGGTGTCGACGTGATGGCCGCGATGTTCGAAAAGGACGAAGCTGGCTTCACCGAGGATTACGATCCCAACGCAGAACCCGGCGAGATCGCCGTCGAAGCTCCGGCCGCGACGGAAGAGACCGCCGAAGCCTGATTGGCTCGACCGGAAAGAAAAAGGGCGTCCCGGCTTTGGCCGGGGCGCCCTTTTCTTTTCAGTATCCCATGAGTTTAAGGACTTCCTGGCGGGACCGATGATCCTCGAGGAAGCACCCCATCATCCGCGACGTGACCATGCCGACCCCGGGCGTCCGAACGCCGCGGCCCGTCATGCAACCATGCTGTGCCTCGATAACGACGGCCACGCCCTGAGGATGAAGGTTTTGCCAGATGCACTGGGCGACCTCGGCCGTCAGCCGCTCCTGAATCTGAAGGCGGCGTGAAAAGCCGTTGAGCACGCGGGCGAGTTTCGAAATGCCGACCACGCGATTCTGTGGCATATACGCGATCGACGCCTTGCCGGTGATCGGCGCCATATGGTGTTCGCAATGCGACTGGAACGGAATGTCCTTCAACAGGACGAGTTCGTCATATCCGCCGACTTCCTGAAAGGTCCGCGACAGGTGATGGGCAGGATCCTCCGCATAGCCGGCGCAATATTCCAGCCAGGCACGCGCAACGCGCTTGGGCGTGTCGATCAACCCTTCCCGCGTCGGGTCGTCACCCGACCAGCGGATCAGGGTCCGTATCGCGTCTTGCACGTCGTCCGGAACCGGCGGCTTCGCGCCATCGCTCATATCGCCCGTCAACGGGCCATCATCATCGTCAGACATGGATTTCCGCGTAGCGTTTTCGGTGCCCGAAGCAAGAATCGCAATTCGGCATCCGAGCAATCGAGGATGGCAGACATGTCACATGCAAAGAAAACAACGCAGTTTCGCGCCTTTCCGCCATTGACGTGAGCGTAAGGTTGGGCAATCCAAAGGTGTTCAAGGCGCCGTCGAGCGCCGAGAGGTGTGCAGGGGAGAGAGTTTCCATGAAGAAGATTCATTTGGTCGGCGCGTCGCTGTTCGCGCTGACAGTCGCTGCTCCGGCATTCGCCCAGGCACCCGCTACTGACGACGGCGACATCATCGTCACCGCGACCAAGCGCGAACAGACGCTGCAGGACGTGCCGATCTCGGTTTCGGTGACGAGTTCCGAAACGGTCGAAAAGGCCCAGATCCGCGACATCATCGATCTTCAGTCGGTCGTGCCCTCGCTAAAGGTGTCGCAGCTCAACGCGACCGGACAGACCAACTTCTCCATCCGCGGCTTCGGCAACGGCAACGGCAACGACGGCATCGAAGCGTCGGTTGGCGTCTTCATCGACGGTGTTTACCGCGCGCGCACGTCCGCCGCGCTCGACGACCTGCCCGAGATCGAACGCATCGAAGTGCTGCGCGGGCCGCAGTCGACGCTGTTCGGTAAGAACGTGTCGGCGGGCGCGATCAGCATCGTTACCAAGAAACCCCAGTTCGAATGGGGAGGAAAAGCCGAAGTCACGCTGGGCAATTACGGCCTGATCCAAACCAAGGGCACGATCACCGGTCCGCTGACCGACACGCTCGCCATTCGCTTGTCGGGCAATGTCGCGGGACGTAACGGCGTGTTCCGGAACACGACGACCGGCACCGATACGACCGACCGCAACCGCTGGTCTGTGCGCGCCGACGTGCTGTTCCAGCCGACGTCGGATCTCTCGGTCCGCGTGATCGCCGACTATAACCTTATCAAGGAAATCTGTTGTGGCGTGACGTCGATCCTGAACGGTCCGCGCACGCTGGCAATCGGTGCCGCCCTGCAAAAGCCGATTGCGAACACGTCTAACCTTTTCAGCGACAACCTGATCTTCAACACCGACCCGTTTAATCGCCTTCAGGGCAAGGGCATTTCGGGCCAGATCGACTATAATCTCGGCTTCGCCAAGCTGACCTCGATCACCGCCTATCGGAACCAGACCAACCAGTCGGACCAGGACATCGACTTCACCGGTGCGGACATCGCGAACAATCGCACGTCGAACGAGATCGATACCTTCACCCAGGAATTCCGCCTGGCGTCGGACAATGATGGTCCGTTCAACTGGCTGATCGGTGGCTTTTATCAGGACGAACGTCTTCGTACTGGCCGCGAGATCAACTTCGGCAACGACATGCGCGCCTATGCCAATGCGCTGACCGGCGGCACTGCGACTTCGCCGAGCCTGATCACGGTCTTGGAATCGCTTCAGAACGCCACCAACCCGGCAATCATTCCAGGCCGGACCTACTTCCAGGCAGGCCAGGGTATCTCGGACGCCTATTATATGAAGCAGACGTCCTACTCGATCTTCGGGCAGGCCGACTTCAAGCCGATCGACAACCTGACCCTGACTGTCGGTGGCGCCTATCTGAACGACAAGAAGGAAGCGACGTCCAACGTCGTGCTGCGTGACCCGTTCTCGGCGCTGAACCTCGAGAATATTCCGGGCCTGGGCTTCATTCCTTTCGCCACGCCGTCGGTCGCGAGTCTGACGGGCTGCCTGCTGCAAAAGGGCTATGTCCCGGGCGCGACACTGCCCGTGAACCTGTTCGGCGCGAGCCTCGGCGCACGGCTGCCGGGTCCGGGCAGCACGCCCTGCCCCGCGTCGCTTGCCAACACCAATCCGTTCGCGCTCAACGCCTTGCAGTTCTTCTATGGGGACACGGCAAACCATGCCCCGGTCAATTTCCCGAATGCGACGGAAACCGGCGTGCTGTCCGGTGACAAGTTCACCTATGCCGCACGCGTCGCGTACGACTTCGGCGCAGTGAACGCCTATGTCAGCTACTCGACCGGCTGGAAGGCAGGCGCAGTCAACCTGTCATCGGATAGCCGTCCGCCGAATAATGGCGTCGGCCGCACCGCAGCACCGGAAGAAGTGACCGTGTACGAAGCGGGCCTGAAGGCGCGTGTCCGTGGCGGCTATTTCAACCTCGCGGTCTTCCAGCAGGAGATCAAGGGCTTCCAGTCGAACGGCTTCACCGGCATCGGCTATGCCTTGGTCAACGCCGGCAAGCAGTCGGTGAAGGGCTTCGAAATCGACGCGGCCTACAACCCCATCCCGCAGCTCAACCTGACGGGTGCGGTCACTTATCTCGACGCGAAGTACGACTCGTTCACGGGCGCGCCTTGCTTCAGCTTCGACACAGTCCGCTGCCCGCGCAATCCTCTGACCCTGCAGTTGCCGGCTTCGCGCGATCTTTCGGGCACGCGGCCGGCGGGTATTCCGGAATGGAGCTTCTCGGTTTCGGGTACTTTCACGCAAAGCATCACCGACACGTTGAGCGGCTACATCCGCGGCGAGTTCGACTACACCAGCAACACGCCGCTGAGCGATACGGTGCCAGCGAACATCAGCACCTATGGTCAGAGCCAGGTCAACGCCAGCATCGGCGTTGCGGACAGCGACGCGCAGCTGGAAGTCATGCTGTGGGCACGCAACCTGACCAACGACCGGGCGATGGGCGCGGTGTTCCAGACAGTGGCGCAGGACGGCAGTTACAGCGGCTATCCCAACCAGCCGCGCACCTATGGCGTGACGCTCCGCAAGAGCTTCTGATCCACGGACAACTACCATGCGGCGGCGCGGTGATGGTCGCGCCGCCGTTCGTTTGTGGGTAGGACGGCGCCATGGGCCGGCTCATCCTGTTCAACAAACCCTATGGCGTGCTCAGCCAGTTCACCGACAAGGGTACGGCAGGGTCGCTGCGCCCTACTCTCTCCGGCTTCATCGACATGCCAGGCGTCTATCCGGCGGGCCGCCTGGACCTCGACAGCGAGGGATTGCTGCTGCTGACCGATGACGGGCGGCTGCAGGCACGGATCGCCGACCCGAAGTTCAAATTGCCGAAGACCTATCTCGTCCAGGTCGAGGGCGACGTGACCGACGAGGCGCTGGCGGCATTGAGGCGAGGCGTCGAGCTGAAGGACGGCATGACCCGCCCCGCCGAGGCCGAACGGATCGACGACCCCGGTCTTTGGCCCCGCGATCCGCCGGTGCGGTTCCGCAAGACCGTGCCCGACGGCTGGATCAAACTCACCATACGCGAGGGCCGCAACCGGCAGGTGCGCCGCATGACGGCTGCGATCGGGTATCCGACGCTCCGACTGGTCCGCTGGCGGATCGGCGACTGGGCGCTCGAAGATATTGCGCCGGGCACATGGCGCGACGCCGCTCAGTCGTCGTAATCGAAGCGCAGGCTGCCCTGGTCGACCAGTTGCTTGACCAGCACGTCCGCCGACCATGCGGGGTCGATGACCAACTGCGACGTTCCGCTGATGGCCTCGACAAAGCGCGCGGCATCATCCCACGCGTCGAAGCTTTCGCCATCAACGAACAGCGTTAGTCCTTCGCCATTGCGAACAAAGGCAAAGCGGCTCGCCGGATTGCGCTCGACTGCGGTTCCCTGAGTGATCGCCTTGCGAACCTCTTCGAGCGTAACCGGCGCTTCGGGACGCCAGTCGCGTTCGGGATATTTCGGTTCACTGTTCCATGTGCCGAACCAATGCGCGAACCGCCCCTCATCACACAGCGCCGCTGTGATCATGGCGCGTAAACGGGTGATCGCAGCGGGCGTGATCTCCCCGGGGTTCGCCTGCACCGGCAGGCCCGCGTCGCCATAACGATCGTCCTCGGCCAACTCGCCCAGCACATGGTCACACCAGTGTGCGACTAGTTCGCTTCGCGACGGCGCGCGAAAGCCGACCGAATAGGTCATGCAATCGTCGCCGACCGCGACCCCGTCATGCGCGACGCCGGGCGGCACGTAGAGGATGTCGCCGGGCTCCAGCACCCATTCGTCCACCGTCTCGAACCCGGCAAGCAGGCGCAGGTCGTCGTGCGGCAACAGGGCCGATGCCTCGTCGCATGCTTGCCCGATCCGCCAGCGCCGTTTGCCCAGCCCCTGGATCAGGAACACATCATACTGATCGAAATGGGGTCCGACCCCGCCGCCGTCGCTGGCATAGCTGACCATGACGTCGTCGATCCGCCAGTTCGGAATAAAACGGAACGGATC
The DNA here is from genome assembly GCA_040388515.1 of Pseudomonadota bacterium. Classification (GTDB taxonomy): domain Bacteria; phylum Pseudomonadota; class Alphaproteobacteria; order Sphingomonadales; family Sphingomonadaceae; genus Sphingomonas_O. The sequence continues at coordinate 9,711 of JAZKBQ010000012.1, forward strand.
GATGAGCGCCGCAACATCGGGCACCACATGATCAACCGCCTGAACAAGTAGCGTCCAGGGTTTCTTGCCGAGCTTGGCGAAGCGCTTTTCCGCGAACGGACCATACTCGACCTTCCAGCTTGCGCGGGTCTGCTCGATCAGCCGCGCTTCCGCGTCGTCCTCGCAGGCGAGCCCTGCAAGTTCATCGGGTTCGACCGGGTTGACCCAGCGATCCCACGGATTGCGAATCAGCAGCGGTTTCTTCTGCCAATAGTCGCGTAGGAATGTGTCGGTATCGAAGGTCTTGAGGTGCATGGCTGCTCGTGTGCGTAATGAAGATTGCCCGCAATACGATTGACCCGCCCGAGATGATATGCCTTGGGGGCGCCATGACGAAATCGGCAACCGACATCATCCAGGACGTGATCAACGCAGCGGTCGTCGATGCGATCGTGGCTTTGAAAGACGCGTCACAAGGGCTTCCCAACGCGCTGATGCGCGATCTCGCTGCGATCCATGCGAACACGGCATTCGGCGACTTGCCGGATGCGGTTCAAAAGGCCGTCGCCGCCAGCGTCCGCAATGCTTTCGCTCAGCTGCGCAAGGACGGTTACGTCATTGCCGATGCCCGGAGCGTCGCCCCCGCCGCGCCCCGCCCCGCGCCCGCCGGTGCGCCGATCCGCCACGATCGCGGCCCACGCCGTGGCCCACCGAAGCCGGGGGGCGGACGCAGGCCGCCTCCATCCGGAGGCAAGCGGTAAGCCCGCTATATCGGAAATGGTGCCCCGGGAGAGACTCGAACTCCCGACCTGCGGTTTAGGAAACCGTTGCTCTGTCCTGCTGAGCTACCGGGGCACGGGCGTCCCGCTACGCGAGGGGGCGTGTCGTGGTCAATTGCGCGATTCGGGCGGGACGACGGGAAACGGCAGCGGCATCACCTTGATGCCCTCTTCGTTCAGTTCCTTTGCCGTGCCGAGCGTCGCCTGTCCGTGAATGGTCTGTTGCGGCTCGGTACCATCGGCCATCGCACGGGCCCGATCGGCGAAATCGTCGCCGACCCAGGTCGAATCCTTGAGCATCGTCTGCTGAAGTGCCGCGAGTTTGCGGGTCACCTCGGCAATGCCGGGGCGTTCGCCTGTGCCCGCGATACGCGGCACGGACAGGGCGCGCTCGACCGATGTGCTGCTGCAAAATGGGCACGCGATCATCGCGCCGTCACGCTGCGTCGCAAAGGCGTCGGCGTCGGCAAACCAGCCCTCGAACGCATGGCCCTGATCACAACGAATATCGAAAACGATCATGCAGGGTCCAACGCCGGAATGTCGCGCCGGTGCCGGATAACCGGAATGTGGCCGCGCACGTCATCCGTTATCGCAAGGTCGAGATCGGCAAAACCGAGACCGGGAGCATCCTCCATGTCGAGCAGCACGCGCCCCCAGGGATCGATCACGAGCGAATGGCCATAGGTGTCACGGCCGTCTGCATGATGCCCGGTCTGGGCGGCCGCAACGACGAACGCCGCATTTTCGATCGCACGCGCGCGCAGCAGCGTGTGCCAATGCGCCTTGCCGGTCGGCACGGTAAATGCCGCTGGTACCGTCAGAACCGTGGCGCCCGCATTGCTCAGCGCCTGAAACAAAGCGGGGAAACGCATGTCGTAACAGATTGCCAAGCCAAGCTTGCCGACAGGCGTATCGACCACCGACGCTGCCTCGCCAGGAACATAGCGGGCTGACTCTCGCCAGCTTTCGCCCGTCGCAAGATCGACGTCGAAAAGGTGCATCTTGTCGTAACGCGAGACGATCTCGCCACGGTCGTCGATCACGAAGCCGCGGTTGCCCCAGCGTGCATCCGCATCATGGCGCACGGCGAGTGATCCGAGATGAACCCACAAGCCTGCCGCCTTTGCCGCCGCACGAACGCGAGCAAGGACATTATCCTCATGCTCATGAGCGACCGATCGCGTCGCGCGTTTGGCGTCGCTGTCGACCAGCCCTGACATTTCGGGCGTGAACAGCATGACCGCGCCCGCCGCCGCCGCCTCGCTGACTGCCGAAACCAGTATGTCGCCATTGGCTTCGGGATCGATGCCCGACGTCATTTGCAGGACAGCGATCTTCATGATGCGAGCAGCTTGTCCAGTTCGCCCGAACGGTCTGCGGAGGCCAGATCGTCTGATCCGCCGACATGGGTTTCGCCGATGAATATCTGGGGCACAGTGCTGCGACCATTTGCCCGCTGCAGCATTTCGGCACGCTTGGGGCCGCCCATGGTGATGTCGTATTCTTCATACGCCACCCCCCGCGCGTCGAGCAGTGCCGTCGCACGCGTGCAATAGGGGCAAAAGGCCTTCGTGTAGATTTCGACCCGTGGCATGCACATGAGGTGCGTATGCGGCCGCGACTTGTCAATCCTCGCGCAGGACGCGAGCCCAGGTAACCGCGACCACGCGATCAGCACCTGCCCGTTTCAGAGCCGCAGCGCAGGCGTTAGCGGTAGCGCCGCTGGTGTAGACGTCGTCGACCAGCCAGACTGTGCCGCCGCCGATCCTTGCCGTCGTCCGGAATGCGCCGCGTACCGCGTCGGCGCGTTTGCGCGACGAAAGCCCGCGCATCGATTGCGTCGCTCGCTTTCGGTGCAACAGGCCGGTTGCGACTGGCAGACCCGACGCCTTCGACAGGCTGGCGGCAATAAGCGCCGCCTGATTGAAGCCCCGCCCCCATAGCCGCCACGGTGCAGCGGCACGGGGACGATCATGCCATCGCCATCTAGGCTACGCGCAATCAGTCTCCCGATCGTCCCCGCGTTGCCTGTCTTGCGGCTATATTTAAGTCGCAACACCACGTCGCGTGCGACGGGGCCATAGGATACAGCGGCACGGACACCATCATGCTGCGGCGGCTGTTCAAGGCATGGAGCACAGATCGTTCCAGCCGCAACAACGTCCAGCGGCACGTTACAAAGCGTACATCCATCTCCGGTCAGGAAGTCGAGAGACACCCAGCACGGCGTGCAGAACCGGTGGTCCGCCGCAACGATCGCACCACAACCAGGGCATCGTGGCGGCAAGGCAAAGTCAATCAACGGCTGCAGGAAAGGGAATTTCACGAGAGCCTTGTTGCCATGCCTGCGGGTCGGCACAAGGCCCGCCATGACCGGGGTTCCATCAATTTTCGACAGTTCCGCACGGCACGCGCGGCGAGACCGGGCGGCACGAACAGGATTCACCGACGTCGAAGCGCACGTTGCCGAGGTGCTGCTAGATCGCCTGTCGATGGTCTCGCGCGAATTCGGGACGGTGCTGATCATCAATAGCGGCCCCGGTGCGCTGGCGAAGGCATTGCGTGCGCAGGGCATGGTGGTGACCGAAACCGACTATGGCATCCATTTCGATGCCATCCGTTGCGACGAGGACAATCTGTCCTCGCTCGATCAGACGTTCGATCTCGTCATAGCTGCAGCCGGGTTCGAAACGATCGACGACTTGCCGGGCGCGCTGATTGCCGCGCGGCGCATGCTGAAACCCGGCGGGATGTTTCTTGCCACGCTGTTCGGTGCGCCGTCGCTGCCGTCGCTCCGGGCGGCGATGGCGGCCGCACAACGGCAATCGGACCGGCACGTTGCCCGTTTCCACCCAGAGATCGACGTCCGCGCCGCCGGCGACCTTTTGCCGCGCACCGGCTTTATTCTGCCTGTCGCGGATCTCGAAACGCAGACGCTAAGTTACGCGTCACTGGATCGCCTGCTTGCCGATCTTCGCGCCGCAGGCGCTACGAACGTCCTTGCCAAGCGCTATGCACTGACACGCGCGGAGCTCGATGCCGCGCGGCAGGCATTCGCGGCGATGGCCGGCCCCGACGGACGTACGGTCGAAACAGTGTCGCTAATCATATTGACCGGCTGGGCGGCAGAAAGCGTTTGAGGTTTTCGACCAAGGGAATGTCGGCCGGCGGCATTGCCAGCCGGCGCAGTTCGGAAACTGAATGCCACGAAAGCTGCGTGGCGTGATGCGCCACCGGCAGCCCCTGCCATTCGCGACACAGGAAAAGCAGGAGCAGTAGCGACCTGTCCTCCAGCGGTTCGGTGACGAAGGGACCTGGCAACAGGTCGCTTTCCTGCACCTGGATACCGAGTTCCTCGAAAATTTCTCGTGCCAGAGCTTCCGAAGGCCGTTCGCCCGGTTCAACCTTGCCGCCGGGAAATTCCCACAGCCCTGCCATGGACTTACCCGGTGGGCGTTGCTGCACGAGTATGCGGTCATCGCCGTCGATCAGCGCGACCGCAACCACGAGCAATAATGGTTTCTGTGTCATTACCGACTGCATCAAGACTTTCTTAACGCGCAAACCCCTATCCCCCACAAGCCGTAATGGGACTGCGGCTCGACCGGGGACAGTCGATGAAACGCATCTTTATTATGCTCCTGCGGGACAGCAGGGGCGGCAATGCCATTGAATACGGCCTGATCGCCGCACTCGTCGTGCTGGGCGCCTTCGCGGGCCTCAAGAACTTCGCAAATACGTCGATCGGCATGTGGAACAACGTGTCCACCGTCGTTTCGAAAAGCTGACGAAATTTATGCTGGCGTTAAGTTTTTGGAAACTTCCTCGCCATAAACCCAAATCCACTGAGCCGGGTATTGTGGTTCAGTCGGGTAGTATGTGGACGTTGAACAGGAGACCGGTAATGAAGATGATTCGCAAGATGTTCGCCGACAAGAAGGGCGCGACTGCAATTGAATACGGCCTGATCGCCGCTCTGATCGCCGTCGCCGCCGTTGGCGCGATGTCGGGTCTGGGTTCGCAGATCAGCAAGACCTTCAACAACTCGTCGACCACGATGTCGAAGGGCTAATTTATGATCTGACCGGATTTATCTCCGGTCTTTTCATGAAGGTTAAAATGGGGGCGGGAGGATTTGTCTTCCCGCCCCTTTTTTATTTCCGATGAGCGTCTCTTATTCGCTGGAATCCGCCATCGGGTGCCGCGTTTTCACGAGTTCTACCAGTTTCGCCGTTTCGACATGCGTGTAGATTTCGGTCGTGGCGATATCGGCATGGCCGAGCATCGTCTGTAGCGCGCGCAAATCCGCACCTCCTTCCAGTAAATGCGTCGCGAATGCGTGGCGCAGGACGTGGGGGCTGACACGTTCGGGGGGGACGCCTGCCTCGGCCGACAAACCGCGCAACAACTGAAACAGCCTGACACGGCTCAGGTGCTTTCCACCGGACGGAAACAGAAACCCTGGTGCGTCGCCGCGAATCTTGCGCCACGCGGCAACGGCGGTACGTGCGCGCTCGGACAGCGGCACGAGGCGTTCGCGGCCGCCCTTTCCTTTCAGAATGGCATAAGGCCGGTCCGGCGCGATCGTGTTGACCGTGAGCGAGACCAGTTCCGTCGCGCGCAGGCCCGATCCGTAAAGGAGTTCGACAAGGGCAGCCAATCGCACATCTTCCGCTGCATTCCCGTTGCGGAGCAGCCGCGCCTCGAGCGTCGCGAAAAGCCGACCGATTGCATCATGGTCCAGCACGCGCGGCAGGCGGCGTTGTCCTCCGCCCGGGCGAGGCAAGGCCGCAGACGGGTCGTCAGGGCGCATGCCCTCCTCGAACAGGAACCCGAAAAACCGGCGAAGTGCGGCCGATTTTCTTGCAACTGACGAACGGGACAGCGATTGCCATTCCTCACCCAGCCGACCGAGCGATGCCATATCCGCCTGGGCCAATTTTCCCCGCAGCACCGACGAGGCCAGTTCGAGATCCGAACGGTAAGCCATCAGCGTGTTACGCGCTGCGCCCGCTTCTGCTGCCAAGGCTGACAAGAACGCAGCGATCGCCGCATCGTCACCAGGGGAGCCGCTTGCGGGCTCCATCGTCAGGCCCGGGCCAGCGCCTCGGCGGCGATCATGCGGGCCTCTGGCTCGAGACCCACCCGGCGCAGCGCCGATACGATGTGGTAAAGGTACGCCGGCGGGACATAACGCCATTCGCGCGTCTGCATCCCGGCCGCCGCCAGCAGGGCGACCGTCCCCGCCTCTCCAGCTGTTGCTGCCCGGTCGATCGCACGCGTCCAGCTGTCGGCGCGTGCAAGCGGCACGTCATAGGACTGCGCCAGGCTGCTCGCCTGATCAGGCGCAAGGCGGCCAAGGCCCGCGAGGCCCGCAAGCAGGAACTTGATCCGTCGGTCGTCTTCGCCGCCGGAAATCGATTTGACGGCAGAAGCATCGATCCCGGCGATGGGCCGCGGCGCTCCCACGGCCAGCATTGCCCAGCCGAGCGATCCGGACGAAACCGAATTCGCCCAGCGCGCCGCCTGGATATCGAGGCCCGCCGACATCATCGACGCGATCAGGCGATCGGCATCGGTGCTCGAAAGATCCTTCGAAGCCGGAAATTCGGCAGCAGCCCGTGCCGTCAGGATTTCGCGGCCATAAGCACCCGTATCGCCCCAGATCGAGCGCAGCGCCGAAAGCCGCGCCGATTCGCCGTCGGCAGAATAAGCCGCGCGAAGCTGCTCGCCGAGCGATCCGCTGCGATCAGGCGAATCAGCCTCGTCCCAGACACCGCCGACGAAATCGACGAAAGCCGCACTGGAAAACACACCGAGCGTTGCCGCGGTCTCGGCAGCCGTGAGGCGCTGGTCGGGCGAGATCAGGGGTGAACGCGCCTGCCACGCGACAAACTGCGGTCCGTTGGTGTCGAACAGCTTGGGCGGAATGGCGACGCCCGTCGCACTGGCGAGGCCGAAGCGCCACGCCGTCAGCTGATCGACGCCGTCCCACTGGATGCTCACCGAACGCCGGGTATTGGTGGCGGCACCGACCACCTTTTCGGCGAGCAGCACGTCGATACCCTGTGCTGCTCCGCTATCGCGAACCTGGTCAACAAGGGCGCTTGCAGTGCCGGATTCACCGGCCAGTCCCGAACACATCGCCTGCGAAAGCGGCCAGGACGGTTCGTTGCTGCGGCCTGCCGCCGGACCGACGATGCCACATAGCGAAGCCGGGTCACCTGTCGCGAGCGCGGCCTGCAGTGCGATCGCGTCGAGCCTTGACGTGAAATTGTCTGAGTCGACACGCGCGACCAACGCGCTTGCCATGTCCGCTTCGCCCATCCGCAGCAGCAGCCAGGCCCGTTCCGCTACCCAGTCTGCGCCATCGACTGACGCCGGTGATGCGCTTTGCGACAACAGGGCACGGCGCAGCAGGATGGATGCCCAGCGTGAGGCGACTGGCGCCTTGATCCGTTGCATCAGCGTCGAAAGATAGCGTCCGTCCGTCGAACCGAACGCCTGTTCGCCCAGGCCCCCGTCTTCCACCTTCATCACGCCGACGCGGTCGAGGGAACGGCGTGCCTGGGCCGGAAGGTCGATGACCGGCGCAACTGCGGCCGTCATGTTGTTGGAAGAGTCCTCCACCACACCGTCGGCTAGGGCATCGAGCGTATCGGTGGGCGCCGCCGCGACATTGCCGGAAGTTTGAGCTGGAGCAGGCAACGCAGATGCTGGCTCGCCAGCTTTAGGTGCGGTCGGCGCCGCGGGTGCAGCAGGTTCCGGCTGTGAAAATCCGGGCGGAAGAATCGATTCGGGAGAACGTTGTGCGAGCGCGGGCCACAGCGCGATCGCGCTGGCTGCGACCATCAGTGCGGCCGGACCAAGGCTTCGCACGCTATTTCGCAAGGGCGTTTTCCGGAACGATTTTCTCGACGCGCTGGGGCGCCTTGGACGGATCGACGCGCGAAAATCCGAACATCGCACCCACGACGATGACAACCAGCACGATCAGGAAAAGCAACGAACGAGGCATGTTTTTACACCGCAAACAAACTCTGTGCCGCGCTCTTTGCCCGACACGATACGCCTCTGTATAGCCCCGCGATCATGGTTTCGCCTCCGATACATATCACCCGACCGATTGTCCTCATCGGACTGATGGGTGTGGGCAAGACGACGATCGGTCGCCGGCTCGCGAAACGGCTCGACCTGCCCTTCGTCGATGCCGATCACGAGATCGAGGCTGCCGCCGGCATGAGCGTCTCCGAAATCTTCGCGAAGTTCGGCGAGGCCCACTTCCGCGATGGCGAGCGGCGCGTGATCGCTCGGCTGGTCGACAATGTCCTGGGCGTGATCGCGACCGGCGGCGGCGCGTTCATGAATGAGGAAACCCGAGCGCTGATCCTGGCAAAATCGAATGCCGTCTGGCTCGATTCCGATATCGATACACTGGCCGAACGCGTCGGACGCAGGAACGACCGGCCCCTGCTGGCGAACCGTGATGCGCGCGCCGTGCTCCGCGAACTCGCCGCGGTGCGTAATCCGGTCTATGCGCTCGCCCCCATCCACGTGCTGTCGCATCCCGCGCCGCACGATGTCACTGTCGAGGCTATTCTGACAAAGCTCGCCGCATGACCGCCAGAACCGTCGTCCGCGTCGAAACCGGCCATCCCTATGACGTACTGATCGAGGCAGGCGCGCTTTCGCGTGCGGCCGAAATCCTGACGCCCTTTGCGGGCAACGGTCGCCTGGTCGTCGTGGCAGACGCACATGTTGTCGACCCGCACCTCGCACGAATCGAGGCGGCCCTGCCCGTCCGCGTCGAACGGATCGTCATTCCTGCCGGAGAGCCCAGCAAGAGCTGGCAACAGCTGGAAGCGTTGTGCGACCGCTTGCTCCAGTTGGAAATAGAACGCGGCGAGGCGATCGTGGCGCTGGGCGGGGGCGTGATCGGCGACCTGACCGGCTTTGCGGCCGCCATCGTCAAGCGCGGGTGCCGTTTTGTCCAGGTGCCGACGACGCTCCTTGCACAAGTCGATTCGTCGGTCGGCGGAAAGACGGCGATCAACACCGGCGCGGGCAAAAACCTGATCGGCGCGTTCCACCAGCCCGACCTGGTCGTGATCGATCCCGATGTGCTCGACACGCTTGGCGCGCGCGAAGTGCGCGCAGGCTACGCCGAAGTCGTCAAATACGGTCTGATCGACGATCTCGCGTTCTTCGACTGGTGCGAAGCGAATGTCGCTGCACTGCTTGCGGGAGATCCGGCGGCACGTATCCACGCCATTGCGACCAGCGTCGCCGCCAAGGCGCGCATCGTATCCGCCGACGAACGCGAGATGACGGGGACGCGCGCCCTGCTTAACCTAGGCCACACCTTCGGCCACGCACTGGAAGCCGAGACGGGCTTTTCGGATCGCTTGCTCCATGGCGAGGCCGTTGCTGCAGGCATGGCCATCGCCATGCGCTATTCGGTGACGAAAGGACTCTGTCCGGCAGAGGACTCCGCGCGTGTCGACGCGCATCTGGCGGCAGCCGGTCTGCCGATCGGCGCACGCGGCGTCATCAATGCGTCAGGCGCCACCCTTGCGGCGCACATGGCGCACGACAAGAAGCGTTCTGGCGGCACCGTCCCGTTCCTGCTCTCACGCGGCATCGGCAAGGCATTTTTGGCGAAGGATGTTTCCCTGGGCGAAGTTGCTGAATTTCTCGACGCCGACGCAAGCTAGTCCGCGCGTCGGCCCGCCGTCATCGCAAGCCAGAGCCACCCGCCAATCATTCCCAGCCCGCCGAGCGGCGTGATCGCACCGAACCAGCGCGGCGCACCGAGTGCCATGGCATAGAGGCTGAAGGCGAACACCGCGGCTCCACCAAACATCGCCCAGGCCGCGGCCCGGCTATGCGTCATGACAGTGATCGCCGCGACGGCATGGATGAGTTGGTACTGGCCGCCGGTTCGCAGCCACTCTGCTGGCTGCCCAGTCACTGCATGCGCACCGAAAGCCCCTGCCACAATAGCGATGACGCCAGACAGTGCCGCGAGGACAGAGAGCGCCCTCACCCGCAATCTTCATCGGCAAGGCGCGATGGCTGCGTGATCATCCGGTCAACCCCCGCACGCAGATTGCCCGTTTCATATTGCGCCTTCAGCCGCTCGCGATCGCGCGACCGGTAAAGGTCCTCGGCGCGCTGTGCCTCGTCCTCGCTGACGCCCACAGCGTCCATCGCCATCCGCGCCATCTTGACCGCGGATTCGAGGACTTCGCGCACCATGCCGCGTACCGGAGAGCCCTTAAGCTTGATGAGCGCGCGCCGGTCGAAAGCGCGCGCGAAAATGGCGGCGTTCGGAAATGCTTCATGCACACCCTCGATAATCGTGGCATCGAGCTGGTCGCCGTCGAGGCAGAACAGGATCAGTTCGGCCTCGGCCGCCCCAGCCTGTCGCAGCAGGTCGAGCCTCGTACCGTCACCGTAATAGACCTTGGCCCCGAATTCGCCGGCAACATCGATCATCTCGATATCGGTATCGATCAGGGTCACCGGAATGCCCTGCGCGATCAACATCTGGCCGACGGTCTGACCAAAACGGCCATAGCCGACAATGAGGGCGTTGGCGCCATCGCTCGCCGGACCATCACGTTCGCCAAGGACAACCGGCGCCTCACGGAAGCGGCGCGTCAGCATCATCAGGAAGGGCGTCGTGGCCATCGAGAGTGTGATCACCGCGCCGAACAGGCTGGCGGCGGATGGATCGATCAGCATCGCGTTCTGCGCCTGTGCGAAGAGCACGAAACCGAATTCGCCCCCCTGGCTGAGCAACAGGCCGAGCGCGAGTGCGCTGCGCCAGGTCATCCTGAATACGATACCGATACCGAAAACGATCAGCGCCTTGGTCGCGATCAGCGCGAGCGCCATGCCGACCACGAACAACGGCTTTTCGGCGATCACGTGCAGGTCGAGCATCATGCCGACCGCCAGGAAGAAGAGTCCAAGCAAGATCGACCGGAACGGTTCGACGTCGGCTTCCAGTTCATGCCGGTACGGACTGTCGGCGAGCATCACGCCCGCGATGAATGCCCCGAGCGCGGTCGACAGGCCGAGAGCCTCCATGATCGCGGCACTGGCAATGACGGTGAACAGTCCCGCGAACACGAACATCTCGCGCTCGCCCATGTTACCGATGAAGCGGAACAGCGGCCGCAGGAGGAAACGGCCTGCGAGGACCAGTCCGGCGACGGCAAGGACCGTGTAGAGTGCGAGCAACCAGCCCGGCGGTCCCGCCGCGTCGGCCGGATTGCGCGACATGGCAGCAATGATCGTGATCAGCGGGACGATCGACAGGTCCTGGAACAGCAGGATCGAGAAGGCCCGCTCACCGAACGGTGTGCGCAAACGCCCCGCCGATTGCAGCATGGGAAGCACCTGCGCCGTCGATGAAAGGGCCAGCGGCAGACCGAGCGCGAGCGCAGCCGCTATCGATACCCCTGTTCCACCCCAGACCACGGTACTGACGGCCAGACCGCATAGCACGACCTGGAGCAGACCCAGACCAAAGATATCGCGTCGCATCGCCCAGAGCCGTGAGGGACTGAGTTCGAGACCGACAAGGAACAGCAGCAGGGTGATGCCGAGTTCCGCAATTCCCATCTTCGTTTCGGCACCGCCGACGAGGCCCAGTACCTGCGGCCCAACCAGCGCACCCGCGACGAGATAGCCCAGGGTCGCACCGAGCCCGAGTTTGCGAAACAACAAGACGAAGATCAGCGCGAACCCGAGGAGCGGTGCGCCTTCGTGGAAAAGCGACGAGGTTGCGTGCGCTTCCATCAACGGACCTTTTCAGAAACATGGGCAACCGCTTCGACCACCGCCTCGAACGGCAAGCGGATAGCGGCATGTCGCGCGGGATAAGGGATCGCCCGGCTGAGAATATCTATTCCCGACCACGCGGGTGCTTCTTCAATTGCCCCAGAGAGATAAGCCGCCAGACCGTCGCGGACCGCCATCAGTTCTGCGACTGTCTTGCCCTTTATCGCTCGCGCCAACACCGTCGCCGAAGCCTGCCCCAAGGCGCAGGCACGGACGTCATGGCCATATTCGGTGACGCGTCCGTCTCCGTCGACCACAACATCCACTGCGATCCGGCTGCCGCAGACCAGTGAACGCCGTTCGGCCGTCGCATCGGGATCGGTAAGACGCGGCGACAATCCGGATTCGGATGCCAATCGCAGGATATCGAGCGTGTATAGCGGCTCGGTCATCGCGCGCGGCCAGCTTCGACTGCGCCGATGACCGCTTCTCCGCTGGCACGCAGGAGTGTGTAGGTGCGCGATTTGGTCATCCATTCGGGCCGCGGTGCGCTCGCGCCGTGGAAGAAATCATAGACCAAAGTCATCATCAGGAATGCGACGGTCGCGATCAGCAATCCTTTCAGCGCACCGAAGCCCACCCCAAGCACACGATCGATCGGGCCCAGCAGGAACTTGCGCGCCGCGCTGCCGAGGCTTTTCCCAACGAGCCGGGTCACAAGGAAGACGACGCCAAAGCAGAGCACGGTCGAAAGCACCGCCGCGCCGCCGGCACTACCCACAGGACCTGTCAGCAATGCCGTGACGGGAGTGTAAAATAATTTGACCGCGGCGATCCCCGCGACCCAGGCGGCCAGCAGGAACACTTCCTGCGTAAAGCCGCGCATTGCGCCGAACGCGCCGCCGATGCCGAGCGACAGCAGCACCATCATGTCGAGCGCAGTCATGCGCCCGCCATAGCGGTCAGAACGACTGCTGCAACCGCCCCTGTAACTGTCGTGCCGGGCTGGAATGCGGCATCGGTTCGAGTCCGGCCTCTACGCGGGCGACGCGGGCGTGGAGATCGATGCTTCCCTCGACCAGCAAGCGCGCCTCATCAGGCAGTCGGCCCAGAGTCGAACGATCGGTGTCGATGCTGTCGCCCAGCCGCCGGGAACTATCGCGAGCGCCGTCCGCGCTCATCTCTCCGGCCTCGACGGCACGCTGGGTCAGGAGCCAGGCGATGATGTGCATCAAACGCGTGGTAACTTTCAGCGATTCGCAGCTGAACAGCACCCGGTCGATCGGGTCGAGCGCGTTGCGCGCAGGCTTGCCCGTCTCGTCGAAATAGGCGCGCACCTCGTCGGCCATCAGCATGGCTTCCATGTACAGGCTGTCGATGAGGCGCTTGGCGAGCATGTCGGCGAACATACACGGTGCCGGCGGCGGCGGAATGGCAATTGAAGGTAAACGCGCGCGTTTTCGGGACGAAAATTCAGGCGATTATGTCCGGAATCAGGAAAGACTCGGCGCGGGCGATCTCGTCCTTGAGTCGCAGTTTACGCTTTTTCAGGCGCGCGATCTGAAGTTGGTCGCCGCTGCCGGACAACATCAATTCAGCGACTTCGGCATCGAGTTCGCGATGCTCGGTCCGCAGGACTTCAAGGTGGTCGCGCGCATCCTGCTGATCCATGGGCGCAATGTTAGCGAGGGTATGACCGCGGCTCAACGCGCGAAATCGGCTCGTAGCACGAGCGGCAGGATTCATCGAATTGAAAGGAGACAAAGCGGATCAAAAGTGATTGGATGCCTGTCCAAGCAAAAAGGAGAACGGACGTCATGAGCAATGCCCATGTTTCTTCCCTGACCGCGAAACACGCCGAAATCGAAGCGCGGATCAACGACGAGCAACGTCGCCCGCTACCGGATATGAATGTCGTCGCGTTGCTGAAGAAACAGAAGCTGCGCTTGAAAGAGGCGATCGCGACCGGCTGACGGCGCGCCGCCGTTTGCGGCTAGCGGACCGCGAGTCCGCTACGCCGCGACGGTTCCCGGTTCCGAAGATAATCCGGCGCCACGGTTTTCGGACCATTCGACGTGCTGCGCGCCAGCCGCGGATCGATTTCCGTGTCGAAAGCGACGCCGGCCCGGCCGGGCGATGACCAGGCGATCCGCCCGCTGACTTCCCCGATACCGCGCAATTCGGCGACCACCGGCGTTCCCGGCTCCAGGTCGCTTGCGACGTCGATCATCATTCCACCGACCGACAGGTTGCGGACACGCGTGACGAACGCCTGCTCCGCGCCGATCGTGACCGAGGCGCTGAGAAACAGGCTGTCCCGTTTGTCCTGCCGCTTGCTCGGTTCACTTTGCGCCATATCGTCTTCCGTTTGTGTCGGTCATGGCCGTGTAGTGCCAATTGCTGGTGAAAGTGTAAATTTCAGTCACCATCAAACCACAGTTATTCGTCGCGCGAAACCTTCTCGTTCCGCTCATGCGCTTCCTGCGCCTCGACCGTCATTGTCGCGATCGGCCTTGCTTCCAGGCGACCCAGCGAAATCGGCTCGCCGGTAACCTCGCAATAGCCATATTCGCCGTCGTCGATCCGCCGCAGCGCCGCCTCGATCTTGGAAATCAGCTTGCGCTGCCGGTCACGGGTTCGCAGCTCGATCGACCAGTCGGTCTCGCTCGATGCCCTGTCGGTAACGTCGGGTTCGCGAAGCGGTTCCTTTTGCAAGGTTGCAAGCGTGTCCTGCGATTCGCGCAGGATCGCGTCCTTCCATGCCAGCAGTTTCGCCCGGAAATAGGCTGTCTGCCGCTCGTTCATAAATGGTTCGTCTGCGGACGGGCGATAGCCGGTGTCGTTTTCGTTTGCGCTCACCGACCCCGATCCTTGCCCCAAATCCGACGCGTCGAATGCCGTCGCCATCGCGGTTATCCTTTGGAAGTCCGGTGGCCCCTCTTTCGGCCGAGATTATCCGGACGAGTGTATGGGCGGGCCTATAGAGACGGCTTTGGAGCCGCACAAGCGCGCCATCGACGAGCCGAAAATTGGCGCGAAACAGCCCCTAAATGGAACATTAACCCTGATAATTCGGCTGGATTACGCAAAATCCCGATATGACAAGGGTGACAGGGGGGAAATTGGCTTGCGCGCCGGCAATCTTGCCCGCAGTCGTTTCGTACTCAACGGGGAGAAGAGGCGCCTGGCGCTGCCCTACCCGGCGGAAGAACAGGGAATTGTTATGTCGGTGAAGATGGCACTCGCGAAACTCAGCGCCGCAATGGTGGGTGGAGCAGTCTTGGGCGGTGGTGCAATGCACGTCGCCGGACAACCGATGGAGCGGCCTGCGCAGGTCCAGAAGGTCAAGAAGCGCACGCCCGTCCGTGTGGCGATGGCCAAGCCGAAGATGACGACAATCAAGCGCGTTCGTCGCGTCGTTTCGACCAAGACCGTTTGTGCGCCTACGCCGACCCGTACCAGTATGGCACGCGGCGTCGCGCTGCCGCCCATGGGCCCGATCGAAACGGCGTACGCGCCGCCGCCGACAGGTGGCAGCGGTGGATTCGTTCCGGCCGTGTACGGCGGATCGGGTGGCTGGGGCGGAGGCATCGGCGGCGGGTTTGTCGGCGGTTTCTTCGGTGGCTCGAGTGGTGGCGGCAGCGTCGTCGTGACCTCGACCAGCACGGGTTCGACTTCCACGTCCTCATCTTCGGGCGGCAGTTCGACGTCCTCGGGTGGTAGTTCGACCTCCACGGGCGGAAGCTCGACCTCGACCAGCGGCGGTTCCACATCGACCAGCGGTGGCTCGACCTCGACTTCGACCGGCGGTGTTTCATCGACTACGACCAGTTCGACGGGCGGATCGTCGTCGAGCACGTCCTCGGGCAATGTGTCGTCGACCTCCTCGACCGGGGGTTCGTCATCGTCGACATCGTCGGGGAACGTGTCTTCGACGTCATCGTCGAGCGGTAACGTCACGTCGTCCTCGAGCGGCAATGTATCTTCCTCGACGTCGTCCTCAGGCAACGTATCGACGTCGAGTTCGACCAGCACTTCGTCGAGCGGCAACGTGACCTCGTCGACATCGACCAGCGGATCGACCAGCACGAGCGGCAGCAGTTCGACGAGCGGAAGCACGTCGACCAGCGGCAGTTCGTCGACCTCGTCCAGCACGTCGTCGGGCGGATCGACCTCCACCGGCGGTCATGAAGTTCCCGCGCCGCCGATGGTCATCCTGTTCGGCCTGGGTGCAGCAGCACTCGTCGCACGCGCACGGCTGGCGAAGCGCGCTCAAGACTGACATTGCATCGTCATGGTCCGGCCGCCATAGCGCCGGGCCATGCACGATATCCGCATCATCCGCGACGACCCTGCCGCCTTTGACGCAGCCCTTGCGCGGCGCGGCCTGGCACCGGTCAGCGAACAGGTCACGCAACTCGACACGATCCGCCGCGCGCGGATGACGATGGCCGAACAGGCGGTCGCCGAACGTAACCGCATATCGGCCGCGATCGGCCCATTGTCCGGCAGGCTGAAAGGCGCGTCGGAAGAGGACCGCCCTGCTCTCCTCGCCGAAATCGACGCATTGAAGGCAAAGCTCGGCGACAAGGCAGAAATCGAGCGTTTCGAAACCGAAGCGAATGACGCCGGCGCACAGGTCGATGCACTGCTCGCCGCGCTGCCGAACCTGCCAGCGGCAGACGTTCCCGATGGCGCGGACGAAGACGCCAATGTCGTGGTCAGCGAAGAAGGCGAGAAGCAGAGTTTTAACTTCACGCCGCAGGAGCATTTCGACTTCGGCGCGGCGCTGGGCCTCGATTTCGAATCGGCACAGGACGTGTCGGGTGCGCGCTTCGTCTATCTGCGTGGCCCAATCGCGCGACTCTCACGCGCGCTTGGGCAATTCATGCTCGACGTGCACACATCGGGGTTCGGTTATGAGGAAGTCGCGCCGCCGCTGCTGGTCCGCGACGAGGCGGTGTTCGGCACGGCGCAGCTGCCCAAATTTGCCGAAGACCTGTTTCGCACGACCGACGGACGCTGGCTGATCCCGACGGCAGAGGTCAGCCTGACCAACCTGGTCCGCGACCGCATATTGCCCGATACAGAATTGCCGGTGCGTTTCACCGCGCTTACCCCCTGCTTCCGCTCCGAGGCGGGCGCGGCCGGGCGCGACACGCGCGGGCTGATCCGCCAGCACCAGTTCGACAAGGTCGAACTGGTCTCGATCACTACGCCCGACGAATCGGACGCTGAGCATGAGCGCATGACGCAGGCCGCAGAGAACATCCTCGACCGGCTGGGCCTGCCCTATCGCCGGATGCTGCTCTGCACCGGCGACATGGGTTTCTCGGCGCGCAAGACCTATGACCTGGAGGTCTGGCTGCCGGGGCAGAATCGTTATCGTGAGATTTCCTCCTGCTCGAACTGCGGGGACTTCCAGGCGCGGCGCATGGGCGCGCGCTACCGCGTGACCGGCGAGAAAGGCACGCGCTTTGTCCACACGCTCAACGGATCCGGGGTCGCGGTCGGCCGCGCACTGGTAGCGGTCATGGAAAACTACCAGCAGGAGGGCGGAATGGTCGCGGTCCCCGAAGCGCTGATCCCCTATATGGGCGGCGCGACGAGGCTGGTTCCCTGATGCGCATCCTGCTGACCAACGATGACGGCATTTATGCGCCCGGCCTCAAAGTGCTGGAAGCGATCGCACGCGAACTGTCCGACGACATCTGGGTCGTGGCGCCGCAGGAAGAGCAATCGGGCGCCGGCCATTCGCTGACGCTCAGCCGTCCGGTCCGTGTCCGCCGCCACGACGACCGGCGGTTCTCTGTGAGCGGCACGCCCACCGATGCCGTGATGATGGCGCTCGGCGTCTGCATGGACGGGCTGAAACCCGATTTGATTCTGTCGGGCGTGAACCGTGGCGCCAACCTCGCCGAGGACGTGACATATTCGGGCACCGTATCCGCGGCAATGGAGGGGACGCTCGCAGGCTATACCTCGATCGCGCTGAGCCAGGTCTATGCACGCGAGGGCATGGGCGACACCGTGCCGTTCGCCGCCGCCGAGGCTTGGGGCGCGCGCGTGCTGCGCCCGCTGATCAACGCGGCCATGCCGCCGCGTACGCTGATCAACGTCAACTTTCCCGCCCTCGCGCCCGAAAATGTGCGCGGTGTGAAGGTCGTCGAACAGGGATTCCACGATTACGGCCGTGCCCGTATCGTCAAGGGAACCGACCCGCGGGGCTATCCCTATTACTGGTTCGGCCTGGGCGCGACGCAGCATACGCCGGGCCATGCGACCGATCTGGAAGCGATCACGGAAGGGTTCGTGACAGTGACGCCGCTGCACCTGGACCTGACGCACTATGCGTCGATGGCGGTGCTGGATGAGGCCCTGACGGCGGTTTAGGCCACCTCGAACGCCTCGACCGGAAGCGCCATCAGGCTTTCGGCACCCCCTTCGAGCTTGCGGCGCAGCGCACCGCTGTCTGGCATGATGCGTTCGGCATAGAAGCGCGCAGTCACCAGCTTGGCGTTCAGGAACGCGGCATCGCCCTCGCCCGCGGTCAGCATCCGCTGCGCGGCGGTCGCCATGCGCAGCCACATCATGCCGACGGCGACGATGCCCATCAGGTGCATGTACGGCACCGACGCGGCCCCCGCATTGTCCGGGTTGGCCATGCCGTTCTGCATCAGCCACATGGTCGATGCCTGAAGATCGCCCAGTGCCTTTTCGAGGCGACCGGCAAAATCGGCGAGTTCGGGGGTCTCCTTGGCGGTCGCGATCTCCTGCGTCACCACGCCGAAGAACAGCTGGATCGCGCGACCGCCGTCCTTGGCGAGCTTGCGGCCGACCAAGTCGAGTGCCTGGATGCCGTTTGTGCCTTCATAGATCATCGCGATCCGGGCATCGCGGACGTACTGTTCCATACCCCATTCGGCGATGTAGCCATGGCCGCCATAGACCTGCTGGCTGATCGTCGCGATCTCGTAACCCTTGTCCGTGCCATAGCCCTTGATCACCGGGGTCAGCAGCGAGATCAGGTCGTCGGCATGCTGGCGTTCCTCCTCGGTCTGCGCCTTGTGCGACAGGTCGACCTGCAGCGCACCCCACAGGCACAGCGCCCGCAGCCCCTCAGTCAGCGCCTTGGCTTCCATCAACATGCGGCGGACGTCCGGGTGCACGAACAGCGTGTCCGCCTTTTCCTGTGGATCCTTCGGCCCCGTCAGCGCGCGGCCCTGCCGGCGGTCCTTCGCATATTGCACCGCGTTCTGGCGCGCGACTTCAGCCACTCCCAGCCCCTGCAAGCCCACGCCGAGACGCGCCGCGTTCATCATGATGAACATGGCGGCTAGGCCCTTCATCTCCTCGCCGACCAACCAGCCGGTCGCGCCGTCATAGTTCATGACGCAGGTCGAATTGGCGTGGATGCCCATCTTGTGTTCGATCGAGCCGCAGCTGACCGCGTTGCGCTCGCCCAGCGACCCGTCGTCGTTCACGAGGAACTTGGGCACGATGAACAGCGAGATGCCCTTCACATTGTCGGGCGCATCAGGCGTCTTGGCGAGCACCAGATGGATGATGTTGTCGGTCAGGTCATGCTCGCCGGACGAGATGAAGATCTTCGTGCCCGTCACCGACCAGCTGCCGTCGCCATTCGGTACCGCGCGCGTCTTGATGAGGCCGAGGTCCGTTCCGCAATGCGGTTCGGTCAGGTTCATGGTGCCGCCCCATTCGCCGGCGACCATCTTGGGTACGTATTTCGCCTTCTGCTCGTCCGATCCCTTGACCAAAAGCGACGAGACCGCGCCCATCGTCAGGCCCTGGTACATGGCGAAGGCCATGTTGGCAGAGATCAAATATTCCTCGAACGCGGTCGACACGACATGGGGAAGCCCCTGCCCGCCGAACTCCTCGGGCATACCGAGCGTGGTCCAGCCGCCCTCGATGAACTGCTTGTAAGCTTCCTTGAACCCCTTGGGCGTCGTCACCGATCCGTCGGAATGACGCGTGCAGCCCTCCTGGTCGCCCGACAGGTTGAGCGGGAACAGGACCTCAGCGACGAAGCGGCCGCCCTCTTCCAGCACAGCATCGACGGTATCGGGCGTCGCATTCTCGAAGCCCGGCAGGTTCGCATAGCGGTCCAGGCCGATCACGTTGTCGAGCACGAAGCGCGTATCGCGCACGGGGGCTGCATATTGGGGCATGTCGGGCGTCCTCGTCTTGTCGTTTGAATCAGTGCGCTTCGGTTTCGGCGGCCTGCACCATCTTCACGAAGCGGTTCAGTTCATCGATGTGCGCGTCGATATCCAGGCGCTGGCGCTTGAGCAGGTCGATACGCGCCACGCATTTCTCGATCGTGACATGGCGCTGTGTCGCGCGCCCGTCGCCCACGTCGTAGAGGTCGATCATCTCGCGGATATCGGCAAGGCTGAACCCGACGCGCTTGGCACGCAATATCCAGGCAAGCCGCGCGCGGTCGCGCTTGGTGTAAATGCGTGTCGTGCCGCGGCGCAGCGGCGCGATCAGTCCCTCGTCCTCATAGAAACGCAGCGCACGTGCGGTGACGCCGAACTCTTCGGACAGGTCCGAAATCGAATAATGGTGCCGATCGCGAAAATCGGGCGTGTCGATCGTTGCGTGGGAGCCGGTCGTGGTCATGGCGGCGATGCTAGTTGACGTAAACGTAAACGACAAGGGGTCAGTCGCTGACGAGCGTCGCTCCATCGACACGCCGGTAGAAGCAGCTCCGCGCGCCGGTATGGCACGCTGGCCCCGCAGGCTCAGCCTTGATCCACAGCGCGTCCTGGTCGCAATCGATCCGCAGTTCCACGACCCGCAGGACGTTTCCCGACTCCTCGCCCTTCTTCCAGATGCGTCGGCGGCTCCGCGACCAGAAGTGCGCCTCCCCCGTCTCACGTGTCAGCGCCAACGCCTCGGCATCCAGGTGCGCCACCATCAGCAGCTCTCCGCTGTTCGCATCCGTGACGACGCCAGTGATCAGTCCGTCCGCGCCCCATTTCGGGTCCAGCGTGGTGCCGGTTTCACGAATATCGGCCATCGGCGCATTTTCCTGTGACAAAAGCGAGACAGCGCGCCTCTCCCTCCCTATATGCGCGCCATCCGACGCCGACAACGGACGCCGCAAACATGCTCACGACACATCCTTTCGACGACGACAAGCTCCGTGAGGAGTGCGGTATTTTCGGCGTCCATGGCTCCGACTCGGGGTCCGCGCTCGTCGCGCTCGGACTTCACGCGCTGCAGCACCGCGGGCAGGAAGCAGCCGGGATCACGTCCTACGACGGCCACCAGTTCCACACCCATCGTGCGATGGGTCATGTCGCTGGAAACTTCGACCGCGACGATATCATCCGCGCGCTTCCCGGCAGCGTTGCTTGCGGCCATGTGCGTTATGCGACGACGGGCGAGACCGCGCTGCGTAACGTCCAGCCACTCTATGCAGACCTCGCTTCGGGCGGGTTCGCCGTCGCGCACAACGGCAATATCTCGAACGCGATGACCCTGCGCCGCGAACTCGTGCGTCGCGGGTCGATCTTCCAGTCGACGAGCGATACCGAGGTCATCATCCACCTGGTTGCGACCAGCACCTATCGCACCCTGCTCGACAAGTTCATCGACGCGCTGCGCAAGGTCGAGGGCGCCTATTCGCTGATCTGCATGACGACCGAGGGCATGATCGCCTGCCGCGACCCGCTCGGCATTCGCCCGCTGGTGATGGGCGAGTTGAACGGCGCGACGATCTTCGCGTCGGAAACCGTCGCACTCGATGTCTGCGGCGCGACCTATATCCGCGCGGTCGAGCCGGGCGAACTGGTCATCGTTTCGTCGTCGGGCGTGCGGTCGGAGAAGCCCTTCCCCAAGAGCTTCGCGCGGCCGTGCATCTTCGAGCACGTCTATTTCAGCCGTCCCGATTCGATCGTCGACGACAAGAGCGTCTATGACGTCCGCAAGGCGATCGGCGCACAACTCGCAATTGAGAACCCGGTCGAAGCCGACCTTGTGGTGCCCGTCCCCGATTCGGGCACCCCTGCTGCCATCGGCTACGCACAGGAATCCGGCATACCGTTCGAACTGGGCATCATCCGCTCGCACTACGTCGGGCGCACGTTCATCCAGCCGGGCGACCAGGTCCGTCACCTCGGCGTCAAGCTGAAGCACAATGCCAATCGCGCACTGATCCAGGGCAAGCGCGTCGTGCTGGTCGACGATTCGATCGTTCGCGGCACGACAAGTCTCAAGATCGTGCAGATGATGCGCGACGCCGGTGCCAGCGAAGTCCATTTGCGCATCGCCAGCCCACCGACCCGGCACAGCTGCTTCTACGGCGTCGACACGCCCGAACGCACAAAGCTGCTCGCACACCGGCTCGATGTCGGGGGAATGCAGGACTTCATCCACGCAGATTCGCTTGGCTTCATCAGTATCGACGGTCTCTACAAGGCGCTGGGCGAGGCACGCCGCGCAGACGTGCGTCCCCAATATTGTGATGCGTGCTTCACGGGCGACTACCCGACACGCCTGACCGACCAGGATGAGCTGGCGCCCGAAGATCAGTTCGAATTACTCGCGGAGCGTGTGGTTTGAGCGACGCGAAGTTGGCGCTCGTCACGGGCGCCTCACGGGGTATCGGAGCGGCAACGGCCGAGGCATTGGCGGCGGCAGGATATCATGTCGTGCTGACGGCGCGAACCGCGGCGGGCCTCGAAGAGGTCGAGAATCGCATTCATGATGCCGGCGGATCGGCAACGATTGCTCCGCTCGACCTGACCGACGGAGATTCGATCGGGCGGCTGGCGGCGGCGATCTCGACGCGCTGGGGTTCGCTCGACGTGCTCGTGCTCAACGCTGCGATGCTCGGGACGCTCACGCCGGTACCGCACATCGATGCCAAGGAATTCGGGCGCGTGATGACGCTGAACGTTACGGCGCAGGCCGCGTTGATCACTGCGTTCGATCCGATGCTGCGTGCCAGCCCCGCCGCCCGGATCGTCGGACTAACATCGAGTGTCGGCGCCGATCCCCGCGCCTATTGGGGAGCCTATGGCGCATCGAAAGCGGCGTTCGAAAACCTTTTGCTGACCTACGCCGACGAAACATCGACCGCAGGCCGCATCCGGATCGCGCTCCTCGATCCCGGCGCGACGCGTACGGCCATGCGGGCAAAAGCCTATCCGGGCGAAGACCCGGCCACCCTGAAGGCGCCCGAGGCCGTCGCCGCCCGCATCGCGGCCCTGCTATCCGAAGATTTCGCATCGGGTTATCGCGAGCGCGTTAACTAAGTCCAGAAAGCCGTCGCTCATCCTTTCGTCCGCATAGCGCATGCGGGGACCGGAGGATGATATATGACTCTTGCTGTCCCTTATGACGCCTATGCGAAAGCCGCGCAGGAAGATCGCGCGTCGCCCCGCATCAAGCTCGACCTGTCCGCGATGCTGCGCCCCTCCGGGTCGCATGCCTTTCCGACCAAGCTGGTGGACCTGTCGCAGGGCGGTTTTGCCGCGCAGGCAGTTACCGGCATGCCCCCCGGCACGATCTGCTGGCTGAGTATCGGACCGCTGAAGGGCCTTCAGGCCGAAGTCGTCTGGAACGATGGACAGACGGTCGGTTGCGCCTTTGCAAACCTGCTAAATCCCGCAGTATTCGACTCGATCCTTGCGCATAAGATCTAGCGGCCCGCGTCGATCGCGGCCTGGACCGCGTCGTAGAATCGCTCGCGTTCGGCTCCGACGGTTTCGGGGTCCGTCGCCTTGGGCCAGTTGCCATTGGTCGCGATCACCAGCCGCCGCTTGGGGTCGATGAAGATGCCTTGGCCGAAGATGCCTTGGGCGGCATAGCTGCCGTCGTCGTTTGTCCACCACTGGAAGCCATAACCACGCCCGCGCTGGCCGATGTCGGCCTGCTTCGTGGTCGCCTGTGCAAACCAGTCGTCGGCGACGACGCCCTTGCCGCCCTCCATCACGAACTGTCCGAAGCGGGCGTAATCGCGCAGCCGAGCGGAAATGCAGCAGCCGCTGATTTCATGCCCTGTGTCTCCCAGGATCCAGAAGGCGTCGGCCTCCATGCCGTAAGGCTTCCAGACCTTGTCGGAAAGATATTCGCCGAGCTTGCGGCCGGTCGCCGATGACACCAGCACGCCGATGAGGTTCGTCTCGCCGGTCTTGTAGACCCATTTCGTCCCCGGCGGCGCCTCACGCTTCAGCGTTTTCATATAGCTGACGGTGATATCCTCGCCCTTCACCGCCTTCTGCTTGCCGAACAGCGCGACATCGGACTTGGGATCAGCGTAATCCTCGTTCCACTTCACGCCCGAAGTCATCGTCAGCAGCTGGCGAACGGTGACATCGTCGTAAACCGAGCCGCGTAGGCCCGGGATGTACTGCGTCACCTTGTCCTCGAGGCTCTTGATCTTCCCGTCACGAATCGCCGCGCCAACGAGCGTCGAAGTGAAGGACTTGGCGACCGAAAAACTCGTCCAGCGGCCTTCTGCCGTATAGCCCAGGCCATAGCGTTCGAGCCGGATCTTGCCGTCCTGCAGGATGATCAGCCCAGCCGTGCGCTGGTTGCGCATATAGGTGTCGATATCGAGCCCGACTTCGAGCGGTTTGCCTTGCGGCAGCGGATGCACCTTCCCGCCCGCCTTGATGTCGCGCACCGTCGCCAGTTTCTCCAGCGCGCGGAAGGCATTGTCGCGCTGGTCTTGCGTCCAGAACAGCACATCCTTGTCCTTCGGCAGGTTGGCGTAAAGCTTGATCGCATCGCAGCCTGTGAGCGTTAGCGCCCCCGCCAAGCTCAGGGTCAGCGCCGCCACGATTGCCCTCATCCCTTTGCCTCCCGATACGCCGCCAGCGCGCGTTCGCGCGCTTCGCGGTGCCCGATCAGCGGTGTGGCATAGGATGCGGGTGCGACGCCAGAGCCATGCGGATCATGGATGTCGGCGTCGGACAAGGCTGCGAGTTCTGGAACCCATTCGCGGATATAGCCCGCCGCGTCGAATTTATCGGACTGGGTCAGCGGCGCCATGATGCGCACGAACATGTTCGAATCGACACCGGATCCCGCGATCCACTGCCAGTTGACCGCGTTGTTCCCGTAATCTGCATCGACGAGCGTATCCCAGAACCAGCGCTCGCCACGCCGCCAGTCGATCAGCAAGTGCTTTACCAGGAACGACGCCGCGATCATGCGGACGCGGTTGTGCATCCAGCCGGTCGCCCACAGCTGGCGCATGCCCGCGTCGACGATGGGGTAGCCGGTCCAGCCCTTGCTCCAGGCGGCGAAGTCCTTCTCCGACCGCCGCCATTTGATCGCGCCGATGTCCGCCCGCGCGCTTTTCGTCGCATAATCGGGGAACTGGTCGATGGCGTTGGCGGCATAGTCGCGCCAGCCGATCTCGCGCAGGAACGCCATGCCGCGCGCTCCTGCCCGGTCGTGCACGCGGTGCCAGACGGTCGCGGGCGAGATTTCCCCGAAGTGCAGGTGAGGCGACAGGCGCGAGGTGCCCTCCTGCGACGGCATGTTGCGGGCGTGATCGTAATCGGCCGCCTCATCGAGGAAATCGTCGAGTGCTTCACGCGCCCCTGCCTCGCCGGGTGTCCAGATATCGAAGCCCTTGGCCCAATCCGGTTTCGTCGGCAGCAGATCCCAGTCGGCCAGTTTCTCGCTCATGGCTTCCACGGCATTCATCGTCGCAGGCGCGCGATGCGGCTTCGCCGGGGGCATCTGGTCGGCCAAAGCGCGCCAGTACGGCGTGAAGATCTTGTACCGCCCCCCGCTCCCCGTCCGCACGGTCGCTGGCGGCGCGAGGTAGTTGCCGTCATGGAGCATCAACCGGTCGCCGAGTTCCTCATCGATCGCCTGCCACCATGGCTCATAGGCCCGCGTCGCATGGATATGAGTCGCGCCGGTTTCTTTCATCAGCGCCTTAAGTTCACCGACAGCAGCACCGCGCCGCAGGACGAGCTGCGCACCCTTTTCGGCCAGCGCATCCGACAGCGCCTGCAAGCTGTGATGCAACCACCAGCGCTGCGCCGCGCCGATGCGGTGATCGCCGTGTGCGTCGTCATCGAGGATGTAGACCGGCACCACCGGCCCCTCAGCCAGCGCCGTCAGCAGCGCGGCGTTGTCGGACAGGCGCAGGTCCTGACGAAACCAGAGGATCGAGGTTATTTCAACGTCTCCAGTGGCACGCGGACGGTGAAATTACCGCGCGTGATCGAGCCGGTGAAACGCTGATCGGTTAGAATCAGATCCTTAGCGTCCACTTTTGCAATCGGCATCCGAGACCAGAAGAGGAAAGCGCGCGCCGCCGAGTTGCGCTTTGCTGCCAAAGCAACCCTCGGATCGTTCATGCCTGTCGGCAAAGGTTCGCCCACCGACTCCAGATCACCCAGAAGTGAGTACTGGCCAACGCCATACATATCTTGGCCACGCCAGAGCACCTCGCGTCTCCAGAAGGCGACGGGAACGGGATTTGCGACAACGAGATCGGGAGAAATGATCAGCCGCTTGGACGAACATGCGCCCGGTTTCGCACATTCGGGTGTTTCAATGAACGCAAACGAGAACCCTGATTTGTACACGCTGTTCGGTGTAATCGCCTCGGCATGGCCGGTGATCAGGCCGTTCGCGAAGATATAGGTACAGACAGCGGTGAAGCTGGCGATGGCGGGCGTGCGCCAATCGGCCCGCCCCCCTTTCTCGCGCCGTCGTGAAATCCACCATCCACCGATCAGCGCGATCCAGATCCACAGATCGATGATGAACAAAGTGTCGCCCGCGAACCATTGGTCGGAGAACGGCGAGAGCAGGCGGATGCCATAGCTGTTGAGCCAGTCCATCGCCGGATGTGTGAACATGCCGGTATATGCGAGCGCGAGCAGCCAGCCGCCGTGGATCGGCGGACGATCGGCATTGGGGCGCCATCGCGCCCAAAGCAGTAGCGCGCCGGTCAACAGCAGCGGCAACAGCATCATCGCGACCGGCCCGTGGGTCAGACCACGGCGCGCGGTCAGCGTGTTCAGGCCGAAGACCACGCACAGCCCGTCGATGTCGGGCAGGTTCGCGCCGATGATCAGTGCCGGCATGGCCAACCCCGTACGGCGCTTCAGGCCCATTTGCCCGAGGATTGCGCCGACGAAGCTGTGGGTCAGGTTATCCAAGGGCGGCCGCCCGCATCAGATGACGTGCGGTTCCTTGTCGACCATCCAGGTCTGACCCTTGGCGATCAGCGCGGCGAGATCGGGCTTCTTGCCCTTGGCCGCCGCCTCGTTCTGCGCGACGACCGCGCTTTCGAAGGTGGGCGCGGGACTGTCGTAGATCACGCCGAGCGCAACGGGGAATGCACCCGAGGGCAGCTCGACCAGCAGATGCGCAAGCTGGCGGTTGGTGACGTCATGCACCTGCACGCCCGCCCCCTGCCAGTCGCCGTCGGCAACATCGACCACCGCGAACGCAAGGGTATCACGGTCGAGCTTCAGGCCCTTTTTGCCGCCGTCGAACAGCATCGGTTCGCCATTGGCGAGCCACAGCTGCCCCGTCGCCGCATTCGCCTTGTCGGTGAAGGGCGCGAAGACGTCGTCATTATAGACGATGCAGTTCTGATAGATTTCGACGAAGCCTGTGCCCTTGTGCGCATAGGCCGCCTTCAGCACTTCCGGCAGGCGCTTGTGCACGTCGATCCCGCGACCGACGAAGCGTGCGCCCGCACCGAGCGCAAAAGCGCAGGGATTGGCAGGCGTATCGACCGACCCGAACGGGGTCGAGGGGCTGCGCGTGCCGACGCGGCTGGTCGGCGAGTACTGGCCCTTGGTCAGGCCGTAGATCTCGTTGTTGAACAGCAGCACCTGGCAATCGAGGTTGCGGCGGAACAGGTGCATGGTGTGATTGCCGCCGATCGACAGCGCATCACCATCGCCAGTGATGATCCACACATCGAGTTCCGGGTTCGCCAGCTTCACGCCCGTCGCGACCGCGGGGGCGCGGCCGTGGATCGTGTGGAAGCCATAGGTTTCCATGTAGTACGGGAAGCGCGACGAGCAGCCGATGCCGCTGACGAACACCGTCTTCGCCGGGTCCGCGCCGATTTCCGGCATGGTCCGCTGCACGGCCTTCAGCACGGCATAGTCGCCGCAGCCGGGACACCAGCGGACTTCCTGGTCGGTTTCCCAGTCCTTGGGGCTGGTTGCGGGCCCTGCGGGCGAGATGGGCGTGATGGCGTTCATATGTTCCGGTCCGCTTCGTGCGAAAGGTTAGTAAAAGTTAGCCCAGTGCCGCTTCGATCGCCGCTTCGATTTCGGCGATTCGGAACGGCTGCCCCGACACCTTGTTGAGCGGCTTCGCATCGACAAGGAACTGGTCGCGCAACACCGTCTTCAATTGGCCGGTATTCATCTCGGGAACTAGGATATGCTCATAGCCGGCAAGTAGGACAGCCATATTTTTCGGCATCGGCCAGATGTGCCGCAGGTGGATGTGGTGGACGTCGAGGCCCTTTGCCCGTGCACGTCGAACGGCCTGGTGAATCGGGCCGAAGGTCGAGCCCCAGCCAACGACCGCCAGCTTGCCCGAGGTTTCACCGAGTTCGACGCCCTGTTCCGGAATATGGTCGGCGATGCCGTTGACCTTGGCCGCGCGCAGGTCGGTCATCGCCTGGTGGTTGCCCGGTGCATAATCGATGTGGCCGGTATCGACCTGTTTCTCGATACCGCCGATGCGGTGAAGCAGGCCGGGCGTGCCGGGTTTGACCCAAGGGCGTGCGAGCTTGTCGTCGCGGCCATAGGGTTTGAAGCCGCTTTCGGGCGCCGCTTCGAGGAACTTCACCGGGAACGGCTCGAGCTTGGTCGTGTCCGGCACCTTCCACGGCTCTGCCGCATTGGCGATGTAACCGTCGGTCAGCAGCATGACGGGGGTCATGAACTGGGTGGCGATCCGTACGGCCTCGATCGCACATTCGAACGCGTCAGCGGGCGAGCGCGCGGCGATGACGGGCATCGGCGCGTCACCATTTCTGCCGTAAACTGCTTGATATAGGTCAGACTGCTCAGTCTTGGTGGGAAGTCCGGTCGACGGCCCGCCACGCTGCGAATTGACGATCACCAGCGGCAATTCCGTCATGATCGCAAGGCCGATCGCCTCACCCTTCAGCGCGATACCGGGCCCCGATGACGAGGTTACACCGAGTTGCCCGGCATAGGACGCGCCGATGGCACTCGCGACCGCGGCGATTTCATCCTCCGCCTGGAAGGTCGTGACACCGAATTCCTTCAGCCGCGACAGGTAATGCAGGATCGCCGAGGCGGGCGTGATCGGATAGCCGCCGAAGAACATCTTCACATCGGCAAGCTGCGCACCCGCCACCAGGCCCATGGCGATCGACTCCGCACCCGTGACGGTGCGGTACAGACCGGGCTCGGCAGGCGCGGCGGCGATGCTGTGCTGCCGCACCGATGGCCCCAGTTCGGCCGTCTCGCCATAGGCGTGTCCCGCATTGAGCGCGGCGATGTTCGCATCGGCCAGCACCGGGCTCTTGGCGAACTTGTCCTTGAGCCACTGGATCAGCGGTTCGCGGTCGCGGTCGAACATCCAGAGCGCCAGCCCCAGCGTCCACATGTTCTTGCAGCGCAGCGCTTCCTTGTTGCCAAGACCGAACGGCTTCACGGCATCCAAGGTCAGCTGCGAGATGTTGAACGCGATCAGTTGCCACTGGGCAAGCGACCCGTCGGTCAGCGGCGACACCTCATACTGCGCCTTTTGCAGGTTGCGGACGCCGAATTCGCCCTCGTCCGCGATGATCAGGCCGCCCGGCTTCAACGAGCCGACATTCGTCTTTAGCGCGGCCGGGTTCATCGCGACCAGCACGTCGGGCGCATCGCCCGCGGTTTCGATCTGCGACGATCCGAAATTGATCTGGAAAGCAGAGACACCGAACAGCGTCCCCTGCGGTGCGCGGATTTCGGCCGGGAAGTCAGGGAAGGTCGCAAGGTCGTTGCCCGCAAGCGCTGTCGACAGCGTGAACTGGCCGCCGGTCAACTGCATCCCGTCGCCCGAGTCGCCGGCGAAGCGGACCACGATATTTTCGGGGGGAGGAGAGGCGTTCGCTTCTTCGCGGGTGGTTTCGTGAACGGCAGTGGCCATGGTCTATCCGGCAAATAATGATGCGCGGGGCTTAGCGCCCCGACAGCGTTGTCGCCAAACAGTAAAACTTGTGAAGCCGTCAGTCGAGATAGGCCGTGGCGCACGTTCGCATGACCGCGGCGTGGCGCCGCGCCACCGCCATGACGTCATGTCCGTATCCGCCGCCCATGGCGCTCGCGAGCGGAATGCCGAATGTTTTCGCGGTGTTGGCGACCAGCGTGTCGCGCGCTGCTATTCCGGCATTGGTCAGGGCAAGCCGGCCGAGACGGTCGTCGGCATGCACATCGACCCCCGCCTGGTAGAGGATCAGGTCCGGCCGCCGCTCGTCGATCATGGACCGGAGCGCGGGACGCAGCGCATCGAGATAGGCGTCGTCGCCCGTCCCGTCCGGCAGGCCGATATCGAGCGTCGATCGCGCCTTGCGCACGGGGAAGTTGCGCTCTGCGTGGATCGACAGGGTCGCGATGTCGGGCCGCCCGGCGAGGATCGCGGCGGTGCCGTCACCTTGGTGCACGTCGCAATCGACGATCAGGATGCGGGCGGCATCACCCTCCCCCGTCAGGCGGAGCGCGGCAATGGCAAGGTCGTTGAACACGCAATAGCCCGCACCGCTGTCCGGCAGCGCATGGTGGCTGCCTCCCGCCGCATTGGCGGCATAGCCTTGCTCCAGCGCGAGTTTCGCCGCGAGCCACGTCCCGCCCGGGCTGATCTGCGATCGCTTCGCGACCTCCGCCGTCACCGGAAAACCGATGCGTCGTTCGATCTCCGGCGCGACCCGCGTTTCGATGACGGACGCGACATACTCGGGATCATGCGCCGCCTCTATCCACGCGCGTGGCATGGGTTCGGGCAAATGCTCCACCAGGTCGCCGTCGGCGCGCAGCAGGTCCATGACCGCCGCATATTTGCTGAACTGCTGCGCCCCGCCCCGCGCGGTCACGGTGTAAGCGGGATGGTGGACGACGTGGAGCATAACGTCCCCTAATCCGTTCGGGCTGAGCTTGTCGAAGCCCTGTCCTTTTTCACGGTATCGTGACTAAGAAGCGTAGCCCTTCGACAAGCTCAGGGCGAACGGAGAGTCGAAAAGGCATGAATCCCCCCAGCAATCGCCCCGACGTCAATGCTTTCCTGTTATTCCTGAACAATGTCCCCGGCCCCAAGATGCACCAACTGCCCGCCCCCGCCGCGCGCATGGCGATGGTGGCGATGCGCGGCGTGGCGGAAGTCGAGACGGGACCGCTGGCGGTCGTCAAGGACCTGAGCATTCCCGGCCCCGCCGGAACGATCCCTGCGCGGCTCTATGACGCCCGGGCGACGCGCGAAGCCGGTCCGATCATGGTGTTCTATCACGGCGGCGGCTTCGTGATCGGCGACCTGAGCACCCACGAACCCTATTGCGCTGAGGTCGCACGCGTCCTCGACATTCCCGTCATCGCGATCGACTATCGCCTTGCGCCCGAGAACCCCTGGCCCGCCGCGCCCGACGATTGCGAAGCCGCGACACGGTGGATCGCGGACAGTCCGGCCGTCCTCGGCCGCACCGTCACCGGCCTTGTCCTGTCGGGCGACAGTGCGGGCGGCAACCTGACCATCGTTACGACAATGGCGCTGCGCGACACACCGGCCGCCGTGCCGGTGATCGTGCAGTTCCCGATCTATCCCGTGGTCGACGGAACCGACGCCTGGCCCTCCTTCGGCGAACATGGCGCGGCGAAACTGCTCACCACCGAATCGATGAACTATTTCAACGACGCCTATCGTCCGGAAGCGGGCCACCCCCGCGCCTATCCGCTGCGTCACGATCACACGGGGCTACCGCCGACCCTGCTGGTCACGGCCAGTCTCGACCCCCTGCGGGACCAAGGCCGCGAATATGCCGCCGAACTGATCCGCGCGGGCGTGCCGGTGACCTATCGGGAGGCAGTCGGGAATATCCACGGTTTCATCACCATTCGAAGGGCAATCCCTTCGTCGCAGGCCGATGTCGCGGGCTATCTCGCCGTGCTGAAGGCAATGATTGCCGAGGCGGTCGCATGAGCGAAGGGAAAGCCTATCGTCCGGCCGCGGCCGTGATGCTGCTCAACGCCGACAACAAGGTGTTCGTGGCGCAACGCCTCGATTCGAGTCTCGATGCCTGGCAGACGCCACAGGGCGGGCTCGATCCGGGCGAGGACGCCCGAACCGGCGCACTGCGCGAACTTGAAGAAGAAACCGGCATCGGCCCCGCGCTGGTCGAGATCGTCGCGCAATCGTCGCGCGAACTGCTCTACGATCTGCCGCCGGAACTCAGCGGCAAGCTGTGGAAGGGCAAATATGCAGGACAGCGACAGAGCTGGTTCCTGATGCGCTTCCTCGGCACCGACCTCGACGTGAACCTCGACACCGAACACCCTGAATTCCGCGCGTTCCAGTGGGTCGACCCGTGGCACCTTCCCAACCTGATCGTCGCATTCAAGAAGCGGCTGTACGAAGAGGTGCTGGAGGAATTCGAGGCGCACCTGCCCCCGCGTGATGGAGCGGCCTCGTGAAACCGGCACAAATCCTGCCGTATCTGATCCCGATCATCGTCGTCGCGGTGCTGTATTTCCGGACCAGCCGCGCAAAGCCGCGCCCGGTCAGCGTCGCGACCCTATGGGTCGTACCGGTGATAGCGATCGCCGGGATCGGGTCGGCGCTGTGGTTCCAGCCGCACGCGTCCTTCGGCACCGGCGCATACGGGATCATGGGCTTGGCGCTGCTGCTGGGCATCGGCACAGGCACATTGCGTGCCCGTACGCTGACGCTGCGCCGGTGCCCGGACACCGACAAGATCCTGATGGAGACGTCGAGCTACGCCTTCTACCTGCTTGCCGCGCTCGTTTTCCTGCGGATGGCGTTCAAGAACGCCGCCGGCAGCCTTGGCGCGGTCGCGGTCGATGCGTCGCTGCTCTTCGCACTCGGCATGATCGTCACCCAGCGGCTGACGATCTGGTGGCGCGCACGGCAGCTTTAGGCTGCCGCTTTCGCCTCCTGCCGAAACTTGTGGAGCAGCGGTTCGGTATAGCCACTGGGCTGGGTTACTCCCTCGAACACTAGCGCCCGGGCCGCCTTGAACGCGATGCTGTCGGGCGTGAGCTTGCGATAGAGCGGATCGCCCGCGTTCTGCCCATCGACCTTCGCTGCCATGCGAACGAGCGCTGCGTCGACCTGCTCGGCCGTACACACACCGTGCAAAAGCCAGTTCGCAAGTGCCTGTGATGAAATGCGAAGTGTGGCACGGTCTTCCATCAGGCCGACGTCGTCGATGTCGGGCACTTTCGAACAGCCGACACCCTGGTCGATCCAGCGCACGACATAGCCGAGGATGCCTTGCGCGTTGTTGTCGAGTTCGCGTTCGACTTCGGCCGGGCTCCAGTTGCGTCCTGTTGCCAGCGGAACCGACAGCAAGTCGCCGAGCGGCGGGATAGCCGTCAGTTCCTTCTGACGCGCGAAAACATCGACCTGATGATAGTGCATCGCGTGCAGGGTGGCCGCGGTCGGCGACGGTACCCAGGCAGTGTTGGCGCCGGCCATCGGATGGCCGATCTTCTGCACCATCATGTCCGCCATCCGATCGGGCGCGGCCCACATGCCCTTGCCGATCTGCGCCTTGCCGCTGAGGCCGCACGCAAGGCCGATGGCGACATTGCGCCCCTCATAGGCCTTGATCCAGGCACTCGTCTTCATCTCGCCCTTGGGCACCATCGGCCCGGCGCGCATAGAGGTGTGGATCTCGTCTCCCGTGCGGTCGAGGAAGCCGGTGTTGATGAAGGCGATGCGGTTGCGCACGGCATGGATGGTCGCGGCCAGGTTCGCCGAGGTGCGGCGCTCCTCGTCCATGACGCCGACCTTGATCGTGCAGCGGGCAAGGCCCAGCAGGTCCTCGGTCGCATCGAACAGGTCGTTGGCGAACGCCGCTTCCTCCGGCCCATGCATCTTGGGCTTCACGATATAGATGCTGCCGGTGCGGCTGTTGCGTAGAGGGCCCTTGCCGTCATGCATCGCGACCAGCGAGGTGATCACCGCGTCGAGAATCCCCTCGGGCGCTTCCGATCCGTCGGGCAGCAGCACTGCCGGGTTGGTCATCAAATGCCCGACGTTGCGGACGAACAGCAGGCTGCGGCCCGGCAGGGTGAATTTCGAGCCGCTGGGCGCCGTCCATTCGCGGTCGGCTTCCAGCGAGCGTGTCATGGCCTTGCCGCCCTTCTGGAAGGTCGCGGACAGGTCGCCCTTCATCAGGCCCAGCCAGGTGCGATACGCCTCGACCTTGTCGTCCGCATCGACCGCGGCAACCGAATCCTCGAGATCGACGATCGTCGAAAGGGCCGATTCGAGAATAACGTCGGCAATACCCAGCGGGTCGGTGCGGCCGATCGGATGCTCGCGATCGATCACAACTTCGATATGCAACCCGTTATTCATGAACAGGAAGTTGTCACCGCTGCGCGCGAATTTCTGCGTCGTTTCGCCGCCCGTCATCGCGGCTTCCCACCCGGGAACCATGCGATCGAGGAACGCGCGCGCATAGTCGATCACCGCAGCGCCGCGATCCACGTCATAGCCGCCGGGTTTCGCGGGCGGCGCGTCGAGGGCGTCGGTTCCGTAGAGCGCGTCGTAGAGACTGCCCCAGCGCGCATTCGCGGCGTTGAGCGCAAAACGCGTGTTGAGCGACGGCACGACCAGCTGCGGCCCGGCCATCTTGGCGACTTCGACGTCGACATTCGTGGTCGTGATCTCGAACGGCGCGGGTTCGGGCACGAGATAACCGATTTCGGTCAGGAACGCCTGATAAGCGTCGGCATCCCACGCCTGCCCCGCCCGCGCGGCATGCCAGGCATCGATCTGCGCCTGAAGGTCTTCGCGTTTGGCAAGCAGGGCGCGGTTCACGGGTACGAATCGTGCCAGGATTTCGGCGAGTCCGGTCCAGAACCGGTCGGGCGCTACACCCGTGCCCGGCAACGCCGCGCTTTCGATGAAATCGGCAAGAACCGGTGAAACCTGCAACCCTGAACGTTCGACATACGCCATGCGCATCTCCTGACTATGGTGGTTCCGGGGAGGAGCGCCGCGCCTAGCGTCGAAGACGACGGGGTTCAAGCGGCGCGTAGGACCGGCTAGGAGGGATCATGGGTCTGTCCAATCATGAAAGCGCACTCGTCGAGCGTGCGGGTAGCGCGCCGATGCGCGCGCAGGTCGAACAATGGGCCACCATCAACTCGGGCACCGCGAATCTGCAGGGGCTGGCCGAGGTCGCATCGCTGCTCTCCGAAGCATTCTCCACACTGCCCGGAACGCTGCGCCTAGTCGACCCCGCCCCTGAAGACAGCGTCTCGCCGGACGGCAGCAGGCGGCCGATCGCACGCGGGCAGCACATCCACCTCGCCGTCCGCCCGGGCGCCAATCGCCGCATCCTGCTGACCGGGCACATGGATACAGTCTTTCCGGCCGATCACCCTTTTCAGACACTCCGCGAGATCGAACCCGGCGTCATCAACGGCCCCGGCGTCGCCGACATGAAGGGCGGGATCGCGGTGATGCTGGCCGCGCTTACCGCGTTCGAAGGCAGCGATGCCGCATCTTCGCTCGGCTATGACGTTCTCCTCAACAGCGACGAGGAAACGGGATCGGCATCGTCAGCGCCCCTGATCGCGGAACTGGCGCGCGGCAAGATCGCCGCGCTGACCTATGAACCCGCTGCCCTTCCCGACGGCACCCTTGCCGGTGCACGGCCCGGCAGTGGGAATTTCAGTTTCATCGTGACCGGCAAGTCCGCCCACGCCGGGCGCAATCCCGACGACGGTCGCAACGCGGTGATTGCCGCCGCCGACTTGGCATTGCGCCTTGCCGAACTCCGCGCCGAGGGGCTGAGCGTCAACCCGGCGAAGATCGATGGTGGCGGCCCCAATAATGTCGTGCCCGATCACGCAGTGCTGCGGGTCAACCTGCGCCCTGCGACGCCGGAATTGGAGGCCCATGCTAAGGCAGCCATCGAGGAGATCGTGACGGCGGTGATGCAGCGTCATGACGTCACCATCCACCGCCACGGCGGTTTCAATCGCCCGCCTAAACCCATGGACGCCTCTGCGGAACGCCTGTTCGGGCTGGTTCGCGATTGCGGTGCGGACCTGGGCCAGCCCATTGCCTGGAAAGCGACAGGCGGCGTGTGCGACGGCAACAACATCGCCGCGTGCGGAGTGCCCGTCGTCGATACGCTGGGCGTGCGCGGGGGTGCCATTCATTCCGATCAGGAATATCTGATCGTCGAGTCGCTTGCCGAACGGGCGGCATTGAGCGCACTCACACTCTATCGGCTGGCAAACGGGGCAATTTGATGAGTTTTAAGATGCGCCCCGCGCGGGCAAGCGATCTGCCTGCGCTTTACGAAATGGCGAAGCTTACCGGCGGCGGCTTCACCAACCTGCCCGCCGACCGGAAATCGCTGGCGAAGACGCTGGAACGATCGGAAGAATCGCTTTCGCGCGCGGACGATACGCTGGCGGCCGACCGTGTCGCGATGATGCTGGAGAACACTGCGACCGGGGCGATACGCGGCACCTGCCAGATCTTTTCGAAGATCGGCGAGAACGCGCCCTTCTACAGCTATCGCATCAGTGCACTGACACAGTCGTCGACCGCACTCAAACGCACGTTCCGGGCGGAAATGCTGACGCTCGTCACCGACTTCGAGGGTGCGAGCGAGGTCGGCGGCCTGTTCCTGCATCCGCACGAGCGCGCGGGCGGCCTCGGCATGCTGCTCGCCCGCAGCCGCTATCTCTATATCCGCCAGCACCGGCCCCGCTTTGCCGACCGCCTGTTCGCCGAACTTCGCGGCGTGATCGACGAAGGCGGTGGTTCGCCCTTCTGGGACGGGCTTGCCGGCAAGTTCTTCGGTATGAGCTTCCAGGAGGCGGACGCATTCAACGCGATCAACGGTCACCAGATGATCGCGGACTTGATGCCCAAGCATCCCGTCTACACCGCGCTGCTGCCTGACAGCGCACGGCTGGTCATGGGCATCCCGCATTCCAGCGGACGCGCCGCGATGCGGATGCTCGAGAGCGAAGGGCTGGTCCACGACCATTACATCGACATCTTCGACGGCGGCCCGACGATGCATACCTTGACCGACCGCGTGCGCAGCGTGGCCCAGTCGCGCAGCGTCCGGATCGAGAAGGTGGCGGAGAACGACGCGCCGCGCTCGGTGACCGCGACCGGCCGCCTGAAGAATTTCACGGCCGCTTATGCGCGCGTCTCCGACGACGGCACGATCGATCCCGAGGGCGCGAAGACGCTGGGTGTAGAAGCCGGATCCGACGTGCTGGTCGCGCCGCAATGAGCCTGGTCGAAATCAATTTCGACGGCATCATCGGCCCCAGTCATAATTACGCGGGGCTGAGCGCGGGCAATCTTGCATCCTCGAAGAATGCCGGGGCTGCGTCGCACCCGCGGGCTGCCGCATTGCAGGGCATCGGAAAGATGCGGAGCAATATCCGTCTCGGCCTGACGCAGGGCATCTTCCTGCCGCACAGTCGTCCGAATACGCGCTGGCTCGAACGGATGGGCCTCGATTCGGTGGAGCCCGACGACCACCTTCGCGCGACGGCGCTCTCGGCCTCGGCGATGTGGGCGGCCAATGCGGCGACGGTTTCCCCTGCCCCCGATAGCCGCGACGGGAAATGTCACCTGACACCGGCCAACCTGCTGACCATGGCCCATCGCGCCCATGAATGGCCGGGGACGATCGCGCAGCTTCGTTTGGCATTCGCCCATGATGCTTTCCATGTGCACGAACCCGTCCCCGCGCCGTTCGGCGATGAAGGCGCAGCGAACCACATGCGGCTTTGCGCCCACCACGGCGCGCCCGGGGTCGAGGTATTCGTCTATGGCGTACGCGGCGGCCGTTTTCCGGCCCGCCAGCATGTCGAGGCGTCGAAGGCCGTCGCGCGTCTGCACGGCGTATCCACACCGCTTTTCGTCGAACAGTCGGAAGAAGCGATCGCGGCGGGCGCATTTCACAACGATGTCGTGGCCGTCGCCAACGAGAATGTACTGTTCGCTCATGAAAGGGCGTTCCAGGATCGCGACGGCTTTTACGCCGACCTCCGTCGCCAGCTCCCCGAAGTCGAGATCGTGGAAGTCCCCGACAGCCTGGTTTCGCTTGCCGACGCCATCCAGTCCTACCTGTTCAACGCGCAGCTCGTCACGCTTCCGGGCGGCGGCATGGCCCTCATCCTGCCGACCGAAGCCCGCGAAAATGCGCGCGTCTGGCGCTGGTTGCAGGACCATGTGGCCGGCAACGGTCCCATCCGGCAGCTCGTACCCGTCGACGTGCGCGAATCGATGGCGAACGGCGGCGGTCCGGCCTGCCTGCGCCTGCGCGTCGTTGCCGACCCGGCGACGGTCGACCCACGTTTCCTGGTCGACGAGGCCCGGCTCGATACGATTTCGGATGTCGTCGCCCGCACGTGGCCGGAGACGATCGTGCCGGACGACCTGTCCGATCCGAATCTGATCGCCCGGATTCGCACCGCTCGCCAGGCGTTGGTCGACGCGCTCGGGCTCGTTGAATTGTCGGATTAACTTACAGGTAACAAGATTCGCTAAGCTTCTGTTTACGCATTTCCGCGGCTGGCCTAATCCTTGCTGCATGTCGGCCATGATCAAAAAGCTCACCCGCCTGTTCGTAATCAAGACGCGGTTCGAAGCTTATCTCATCATATTCGCGCTCGCCGTCGGGGCGATGGAACGCGGCAAGGCGTATCTCAGCGTCTATCCCGGATATGGCGGCTGGCTGTTGTTCTGGGCGTGCAGCGGGTCCGTGATGCTCGCGGGCGCGAAAATCCTCGATGCCCTGCGCTATGAGCGGGAACGGGCAAACCAGCTGTAACCAGTCGCGCGGAACCAACACGTCTGCCGGGCGTAACGCCTCCAACCAGCAGGAGGAGACAGCCATGGCCAAGACGCTCGAACGCTTCACGATCACGCGGACAGCCGAAGATTTCCTGATTTTGATCGAGGACGACAACGGCGACACGGTCGAATTGACCGCCACCGAAGACCAGCTCGAGATGATCGGCGAAGAGCTCGAACGCGCCATCGAGGAAGAGGAAGCAGGCGCCCTCGACGACGGTGACGACGACCCCGACGAGGAAGATGAATGATCGGGGAGATCCCTGGCGCGCCCGGAACGATTCGAACGTCCGACCCTCAGATTCGTAGTCTGATGCTCTATCCAGCTGAGCTACGGGCGCGCGGGAAGCGGTCCCCTAGTCGGTTGAATCGAAGCGTGCAACCCCGTTGAACACATGGGCAGCAACGCATAGGGCGGCACGGTGAAATTTCGCTCATACGCCCTGCCCCTGTGCGCCGCTTCGTTGCTGTCGGCCTGCATGACGAAAATCGACGCGCCGTCGCTCTTGCCCCGTCCCGTCGAGGCGACACGGCCCGATGACCTGCCGGAAACCCCAGCGCCCGTTGCTGTCGACCCTGCCAAGACAGCACTCGCGGCACGCCTCGTCGCGCAGGCGAAAACGGCCGATGCCGCGTTCGACAAGGCACTGCCCGCGGGACAGCGTTCGGGCCCACAGGGCAGCGAAGCCTGGATCATGGCGCAATCGGCCCGGTCTGCTGCGGAGATCGCGCGGACGCCGACGCTCGACGCGCTCACCGAACTCGACGGGGCGATATCGGCCGCGACCGACAGCGGACAGGATCCGCAAGATCTGGTTGCCGCCCGTGCGCAGATACAGGCGATCGTCGACCGCCAGAACCAGCGGATCGAAGCGCTCGGCGGCTAATCAGGCTGCGGCGTAGACTTTTGCCAGTTCGGCGTAGTGCGTGGCGCCGATCCGATTGGCGGCGATTTCCTGGGGACCGAGGTCGCGAAGCTTCTTCGCCGGCCGCCCGATCCATAACTCGCCCGCGCCGATCGTCTTGCCGGGGCTGAGCAGTGCACCCGCCGCCAGCATGCCGTCCGATTCGATCGTGCTGTCCATCACGATGCTGCCAAGCCCGACGAAGGCCCGGTCATGCAGCACCGATCCGTGAAGCATCACCATGTGCCCCAGCAGGACATCATCCCCGATGATCGTCGGCCGCCCGCCCGGATTGCCCGGCGTCGCCGAATCGACATGGATGACGGTCCCATCCTGGATGTTCGTTCGCGCGCCGATCCGTATGCTGCTCACGTCGCCCCGCAGAACGCAGTTGAACCAGATGCTGGAATTCGGCCCGATCTCGACATCGCCGATGATGCGTGCGCCCTCGGCAATGAATGCAGTCGGATGGATCCTGGGTATCTTGCCTTGAAACGTGATAATCGACGGCATCATTTGGTCCATTTGATCAGCGGCAAGATGCTCGCATAATCGTCGGTCCATCCCGGAAAGCCAGCCCGAACCGGCACGGCGGTCCATTTTTCACGCCCCGTGGACGCGATCAGGTGGCTTAGCGCCGCAGGATCCCGGGTCAGCGCGATCCAGTAGCTGTGCGAATAGGCATGGTCCTTGTCCGCTTCGCCCGGCTGGTAATCGCGGGCGGCGATGTGCCAGCCCCATTTGGCGGTCGCGGCGACGACGGGTTCCAGCTTCAGGAAGCGGTTGGAGACGTGCACCATCAGCACGCCGTCGGGTGCCAGCCGTTTGGCGTAGACCGCGAATGCCTCGCGGGTCAGCAGGTGCATGGGAACCGCGTCCGACGAAAAGGCGTCGATGACCAGTAGGTCGAGCGGCGCACCGGTTTCGCGCGCCAGGGTCAAGCGGGCATCGCCGATTTCGACGGGCACGTTCGGATTGCACCGCTGGAGGAACGAGAACTTCTTCGGGTCGCGCGCAATGCGCTCCATTGCCGGATCGATCTCGTAGAACCGCCAGTCCTGGCCCGGCTGCGTATAGCAGGCGAGCGTGCCGCTTCCGAGGCCGACGACTCCGATGTGCGCATCGGGCTTGCGCACGGCGATTTCCTGCATCGCCAGGCCCACGCCCGATTGCGGCGCATAATAGCTCAGTGGATCGCGCTCACGCCCCGGACGCAGATCCTGCATGCCATGGACAGTCGTGCCATGGACGAGCGTGCGGACATTCCCCTTGTCGTATCCGAAACCGTAGATCCCGAAATAGCTGCGCACCCGGTCGCCGCCATGAACCGACGACGCGAGCATCGTCCATCCGCCAAGCCCCAGCATAAGCGCGGCGAGCGACAGGACATAGGCGATGCGGTTGCCCAGCGCGATCAGCGCGAGTTCGATGATCAGGATGATCCCGACGATCTTGGCCGTCAGCGGCAACGGGTTCGGCAGGATCGCGAGGCGATTGTCGACACCGAGCGACAGCACGATCGCAACCAGCCCGATGATCAATGCCCAGCGCCCGCGCGATGCCCAAAGCTGTTCGGCGAAGACGAACAGCGGCTTCGTCGTAAGCATGGCGGCGGCAAGCAGGATGAGGATGGGATGCTCATACGCCCAGTCGAACATCAGTGGTGCTGCGATCGCACAAAACAGGCCGCCGACGACGCCGCCAACCGACATGGCCAAGTAAAAGGCCGTCAAATGCGCCGGATCGGGCCGCCGCTGGAACAGCTCCGTGTGCAGTGCAGTCGCGATGATGAAGAGCAGGATCAGGCCGAGTGGCGCGAAAAGCCACGGATAATGGGGGTTCTGCGCAAAGGCGACGCCGCCACCCGCCAGCACTATAAGCGGCGCGATGCGCAGGATGAAATCGGCAGGACCGCGCCGGTCGGCGAAGGCGATCGAAAAGCTGAGCAGATAAAGGCCCAACGGCACCACCCACAGCAACGGCATCGCGACGATGTCGGTCGTGAGATAAGTCGTCGTCGACAGCATCAGGCCCGAGGGAACGGCCGCGAGCAACACCCAGGTTGCGAGCTGGCGCATCGGAACGGGCGCGGCGCGTTCGACGGATAACGGCATTGCCGCGGGCGCATTGCGCGGCAGCAGCAGCGCGCAACTCGCGACGAGAGCGGCGACGACGACATAGCCGCCCGTCCACAGCCAGCTTTGTCCGGCGATCGGCAGCAATGGCTCTACGAGTAGCGGATAGGCGAGCAGTCCGGCAAAGCTGCCGAGGTTCGAGGCGGCGTACAGCGGATAGGGATCCCCGCCCCCGCTCACCGCGAACCAGCGCTGCAGCAATGGCGCCTGCGCGGCGATGGCGAAGAACAGCGGGCCGATCGACACGATCAGCAGCCAGGGCGTCCAGAGGAACGGGTTGGCATTCGGCGACGGCTCGCTGGCGACGAGGCCGATGGGCAGCATTAATGAGGCCACGACAAGGACCGCCAAGTGAACACTCGCCTGGGTGCGTGGCGCGAAACGCCCCATAAAATGGGCATAGGCGTAGCCGCCGAGCAACAACGCCTGATAAACCAGCATCGCCGAGTTCCAGACCGCCGGCGCGCCGCCGAGACGGGGCAGTGCCATGCGCGCGATCATCGGCTGGACAAGAAACAGCAGGAACGACCCGGCAAGGATCGCAAGCGTGAACCGCCATTTCGCGGCAGTGTTTCCGGTCGTCAGCGCAGCGCTCGCCATCGGGATCTCCAATTCGTCGAGCGGCTTAGGATCAAGCCCTTTGCGGATGGTTAACGCCGCCTTGCGCGCCTCACAATGCCGGTCGCGCAATCGAATAGACGATGTGGGGACGTAGCGGGCTGTCCGGCGGCACTGCCGGATGGTCGAAATCCAGCGCATGGATGCGTTGCATGCCGAGCCGTTCCATTAGTCCCCATGAGGCCGCGTTACCGAGTACGGTCATCGCGAGGATCTCGTCATCCGGCAGGTTTGCCCAGCCCCAGTCGATGCTCGCCTGCGCCGCCTCACGCGCATAGCCCTGTCCGTGAAAGGCGGTTGCGAGTCGCCAGCCGATCTCCGGCTTGCCGTGCAACGGTGTTCCCTCCGGTCCCGGCTTAATGCCGGTGAAGCCAAGAAACGCACCGTCCGCCTTGCGCTCGACCGCCCAGAAGCAATGACCGTGGGTTTCGATGAGGCCGTTCTGCCGCTCCGCTGCCGCCTGCGCATCGGCAAGGCTGAGCGGAGGGCCGAGATAGCGCATGACCTCGGGGTCGTTGCATATCGCATGGAACGGAACGACGTCGCTGTCGCGCCAGCCGCGTAAAACTAGTCGTTCGGTTTCGATCATCCGTTCAGCAATCGCGCGGCGTGCGCTGCGTGATAGGTCAGTACGCCCGAACAACCGGCGCGGCGGAAGGCAATCAGCGTTTCGAGGACCAGTGCGTCCCGGTCGCCCGCCCCGGCTGCCGCTGCAGCCTCGATCATCGCGTATTCGCCCGACACCTGATAGGCGAATACAGGAACTTCGAACCGGTCTTTCACACGGCGTATGATATCGAGATAGGGCAATCCGGGTTTGACCATCACGCTGTCGGCGCCCTCTGCAAGGTCGAGTTCGACTTCGCGCAGCGCCTCTTCGGCATTGGCCGGATCCATCTGATAGGTCTTCTTGTCGCCCTTCAGCAGACCGCCCGATCCCACCGCGTCGCGAAACGGGCCGTAGAAGGCGGAGGCGTATTTGGCGGCATAGGCCATGATCTGAACGTTGGAGTGCCCGCCCTCCTCCAGCGCGTCACGAATGGCGCCGACGCGGCCGTCCATCATGTCGCTGGGCGCGATTATATCGGCCCCCGCCTCCGCCTGGTTGAGCGCCTGCCCGACCAGGATCTCGCTCGTGGCATCGTTCAGCACATAGCCGCCCGCATCGACCAGCCCGTCATGGCCATGCGCCGTGTACGGATCGAGCGCGACGTCGGTCAGGATGCCGATGTCGGGGACCGCATCCTTGATCGCCCGGATCGCACGGCACATCAGGTTATCGGGATTGAGTGCTTCCTCGCCACCATCGGTGCGCAACTCGCGCGGCGTGTTGGGAAACAGTGCGACGACGCCGATCCCCAGCGCCTTCGCCTCCTTCGCACGTTCCACGACGAGGTCGACCGACCAGCGTGAGACACCGGGCAAGCTCGCCACCGGCTCTTCCACCCCCTGCCCGCTGGTCACGAACAACGGCCAGATCAGGTGCGCAGGCGCAAGATGCGTCTCGCTGACGAGCGCGCGGCTCCAGGCGGTCGAACGGGTGCGGCGAAGGCGAAGGGCGGGATAGTGCATATCGCCCCCTTAAGCGCTTGCCCGCGTCTCTTCCAGCAGGTGCGCTTTCCGCCACCCGCCCCAGCGGTAATAGGCGCCGGTCAAGATGATGCTGCTGATCGAACCGGCCCAGAAACTCCACCAGATCGCTTCGGGCCCATAGTGTGGCAGGAATAGCAGCGCGAGGCCGAAGCGTGCGGGAAAGGCCGCAATGAACAGGATGACCAGCGGCGCCACCACCGCCCCGTTCGCGCGCACGACCGACGTCATCACCATCGAAACGCCGAACAGCACGAAACTGCCGCTGGCCACCAGGTGGATGTGCTGTGCCACCGGCACGGCCGGGCTCGACGGCGTCAGGAAAAGGCCGAGCACTTGGCGGTCGACCAGCGTGATCAGCACGATCATCGTCGCCGTCATCAGCACG
This sequence comes from Pseudomonadota bacterium, assembly GCA_040388515.1. Taxonomy (GTDB): domain Bacteria; phylum Pseudomonadota; class Alphaproteobacteria; order Sphingomonadales; family Sphingomonadaceae; genus Sphingomonas_O. The sequence continues at coordinate 53,968 of JAZKBQ010000012.1, forward strand.
TTGATGCCCGCACCATAGAGCGTCACGCGGCCGACGCGGTCCCAGCGCCCCGCGCCGATGTTCTGCGCGGCCATCGCGCTCACCGCCGCGCCGACGGCGAACGCCGGCATCTGGATATAGCTCCACAGCTGGCTGATCGCGCCATAGGCGGCGGTCGTCTCCACCCCCGCCCGGTTCACCAGGCCGATCATTGCAAGCATGGACGCGGACATGACGACCATCGTCAAACCCATTGGAATGCCCTTCGCAAAGATGGTGCCGATGAGCCCGCGTTGCGGGCGGAGATAAGCGAATTCGGCGCCGCGCAACCGGATCACCAAATTCTTGCGGTAGATGTAGATGACCAGGAAGATCAGCGTGACGAGGCCCGCGATCAGCGTCGCCAGTGCCGACCCTGAAATGCCCATGGCGGGGATCGGACCAAAGCCCCGGATGAAGACGGGGTTCAGTCCGGCATCGAGAACGACATTCAGGATCATGGCCCACAGCGGCGTAATAGAATCGCCCGCACCGCGCAGCGCACTGGTGAGGAGCACCATCAGGAAGGTGAAGGGCAACCCGAGGAAAATGACGCGGAGGTAGGCCGTCGCAAGCGGCAACGCGTCATGCGGCGTCGCCAGCAGGTGGAGAACCAGCGGCGACCAGATCCACCCGACGACCGCAACGCCCGTACCGAGCAGGCCGATGAGCCCGATCGCAGAACCCAGCGTACGCCGCGCAAGATCGACGTCGCGACGCCCCATCGCCTGTCCGATCAGGATCGTCGCCGCCATCGCAAGGCCGAAGACCGCCGCGAACATCAGGAACATGACGAGGTTTGCGTTCGACGTCGCCGCCAGCGCCGCTTCGCCAAGGAAATTGCCGATCCAGATCGCGTTGATCGTCCCGTTCAGCGACTGAAGGATGTTCGCGCCGAGCGTCGGCAGTGCGAACAGCAGCAGCGTCTTGCCGATCGGTCCGGTGGTCAGGTCGCGTGGTCCGGTACTTGCCGATGATGCCACGCGCGTCCCCCTGTTCAGCGGTCGAGCCAGCGGCCGACGACTGTCACATCCGCGGGTTCGTAGCCCAGCGCCGCGTAAAACGTAACCGCCGCAGCATTGCCATTACGGATCATCAGCTGTGCCTTGGGGATATTTCGCGCCTGCAGCCAATTTTCCGCCGCCGCGACCGCCGCCCGGCCAAGCCCTTGCCGCCGGTGGGCGGGATCGACAGCGAGATAGTAGAACCAGCCGCGGTGCCCGTCCTCGCCGACCATCACCGTCGCGATCAACGCACCCGTTTCATCTCGCGCGCCCAGCACCGCCGAATGCGGCCCGCGGATTGCCAAGGCGAAATCGGCGTGCGGATCGTTCCATGGCCGGGTCAGTTCCGCTGCCTGCCACAATCCGACGACCGCCTCACAATCGGCGGCCGTGAGCGGCGTGAAAGCGACCGACGTCACCCGAGACGCGCAAGCGCCGCCGACAGCCGCTCGGCCTCCGCTACCTTTTCGGCATGATCGGCGCGTGCTTTTTCGACCGCTTCGGGCTTCGCGCGTTCGACGAAGCTGGGGTTGTTGAGACGGCCGGCAAGGGAATCGCGTTCCTTGGCGGCCGCTTCGATCGCCTTGGTCAGCCGCGCACGTTCGGCATCTAGGTCGATGACGCCTTCGAGTGGCAGCACGAACGTCGCCTCGTCGAGCACGACCTGTGCCGCGCCACCCGACGCGTCGCCGTCGGCACGGTCGATCCGTGCAAGGCGCGCAATGGCGGGGGCCAGCCGTTCGAAACGCGCGAGCGTTTCGGTGGAGGCATCACGAAGATGCACCGGCAGGCGCGCGCCCGGCGGCACGTTGAGTTCGGTGCGGCTCGACCGCACTTCGCTGACCAGACGGATCAGCCAGTCGATCTCTTTGCCCGCGTCCGGATCGATCGACCGCGCGTCGGCCATCGGCCATTTCGCGACGATCAGGTCGTATTCGCGCGCACCCAGCTTCGACCACAGCTCTTCTGTCACGAACGGCATGAACGGGTGGAGCATCACCAGGATCTGGTCGAGCACCCAGCCCGCGACTGCTTTCGTCTCGTCGTCGATCGCGCCCTTGATCAGTTCGAGGTACCAGTCGCAGAATCGGCTCCAGGCGAACTGATAGATCGCGTTGGCGGCGCCGTCGAAACGGTAATCGGCCAGCGCCAGGTCGACCGCCTGCACCGTCTGGATCGTCTCGCCGATAATCCACTTGTTGACGGCGAGCGTCGCCGCGGGCGCCTCGAGCGTGGTCGACGTGCCGATGCCATTCGACTGGCAGAAGCGTGCGGCGTTCCACAGCTTGGTCGCGAAGTTGCGATACCCCTCGACCCGCTTCTCATCCATCTTGATGTCGCGGCCCTGGCTTTCCATCGCCGCCATGAAGAAACGTAGCGCATCGGCGCCATATTGGTCGATCAGCCCCAGCGGATTGACGACATTGCCCTTCGACTTGGACATCTTCTGCCCATCGGCGGCGCGAACGAGCCCATGCAGGTAGAGCGTGCGGAACGGCACATCACCCATGAAGTGCATGCCCTGCATCATCATCCGCGCGTCCCAGAAGAACAGGATGTCGAAGCCGGAAATCAGCACGTCATTGGGGTAGCGGCCGTGGAGCGTGGCGTTCGCATCCTCGGGCCAGCCCATCGTCGCGAAGGGCCAGAGCGCGGAAGAAAACCACGTGTCGAGGACGTCGTTGTCCTGCGTTAACTTCACGCCTGCGCCAGCCTGAGCCTGTGCCTCTTCCTCGGTCAGTGCGACGTAGATCGAACCGTCATCAGCGAACCATGCCGGAATCCGGTGCCCCCACCACAGCTGGCGGCTCACGCACCACGGCTGGATGTTCTCCATCCAGTTGAAGAACGTCTTTTCCCAGCTCTTCGGGACGATCTTGATCGCACCCGACTGCACCGCCTCGATCGGACGCTTCGCCAGCGTCTCTGCATCGACATACCATTGGTCGGTCAGCCAGGGCTCGATTACTTCGCCCGAACGGTCGCCATAGGGCGTCTGGATCGTACGCGGTTCGGCGTCGTGCTCTACGCCCTCCTTGTCTATATGCGGCACGAGGAAGCCCTCGGCCTTCAGCCGCTCGACCACCTGCTTGCGGGCCCAGAACCGGTCGATTCCAAGCAGGTCGGCGGGGATCAACCCATCGCTCGTCTGCGTCACCTGCGCCTTGGCGTCGAGCATGTTGAGCATCTCGGCCGCCTTGAAGCCCGCGCGCTTGCCCACCTCGAAGTCGTTGAAGTCGTGGCCCGGCGTGATCTTCACCGCGCCCGTCCCCAGCGTCGGGTCGGCATGTTCGTCACCCACGACGGGGATCAGGCGGCCAGTGATCGGCAGCTTCACCTGCTTGCCGATCATGGCCTTGTAGCGCTCGTCCTCCGGGTGAACCGCAACGGCCATGTCGGCGAGCATCGTTTCCGGCCGCGTCGTCGCAACCGTGATGGTGCCCGACCCGTCCGCCAGCGGATAACGGATCTGCCAGAAGCTGCCCTTGGTTTCCTTCGTCTCGACCTCAAGGTCGCTGATCGCGGTGCCGAGGCCGGGATCCCAGTTCACCAGCCGCTTGTCGCGATAGATGAGGCGCTGGTTATACAGGTCGACGAACACCTTCAGGACGGCCTTCGAAAAGCCCTCGTCCATCGTGAAGCGCTCATTCGCCCAGTCCATCGAGCAGCCGAGGCGCCGGAGCTGCTGCGTGATCTCTCCGCCGCTCTCTTCCTTCCACTGCCAGACTTTCTCGATGAACTCTTCACGCGAGAAATCGGTGCGCTTCTGCTGCTTCTCGTTCAGCTGCCGCTCGACCACCATCTGCGTCGCGATCCCTGCATGGTCGGTGCCGACCACCCACAAAGCGTCCTTGCCCTTCAACCGCGCATGGCGGACCAGCACGTCCTGCAACGTGTTGTCGAGCGCATGGCCGATGTGGAGAGATCCGGTGACGTTCGGCGGCGGATTGACGATCGTCCACGGCTCTGCGCCCGGACGGTCCGGGCGGAACTGGCCGCTGGTTTCCCAATGGGCATACCAGCGGGATTCGATTTCGGCGGGGTCGAAAGTCTTGGAAAGTTCGGTCATGTCGCCGCCGCGCTTAGCGGGCAGCGACGACGACCGCTAGGCCTTAGCCCCGCGCGGTGATCCGCGAGATTTCCTCGGCAACCATGCGGTCGACGATATCGGGCAGGCGTTCGTTGATCCATTCGGCAAGCATCGGGCGGATCATCTCGCGCACCATGCCCTCCAGCGTATCGGTGCCGGTAATCTCCGGCTTGATGACGAGCGCTGACAGCGCGGCGAGCGATGCCTTGCTCGACTGGATGGTCTGCGATGTCGCAAGAACCGGCTTTTTCGGCGGTTCGGCTTCGGTGGGTTTTGCAGTGGCCACGGGATCACCTTCCGGTTTCACGAGCGGGACGGGTCGGAATGCGGCGGCAGGATCGGGCTCGTCCGCGGGCAATTCTTCGACGGCGTCGGTCAGTTCGAGCACGTCGGGCTCTTCCTCGCCGTCGACCTGTTCGGGCTGCTCGTCAGCAGGCGTCATGGGAGTCAGGCCGACCGACCGCCTTACCCGCGGCGTCGACAGCGCGGCTTCGCTATCCTCCGCGATGATACGTTTGATCGACGAGAGGATGTCCTCCATCGACGGTTCGGCATTCGCTCCGGCCATGCAACTGCCCCCATGCAGTTTAGTTAACGGTCGGACCGATCAATGCAGGGGTTTGCGCAGGCGTGTCAACGGTGCGTGTTGCGACCGGCGCCGGTTTAGGGTCGCTGGCCCAGTCATTTACGCTGCGTCTTACCCGCCGATAGTTCACATTGGGGTCGTACAGCGGGCCGCCATCAAGGCCCAGGTCGTTGACGCCCGCCTTCCCCATCGCCGCCAGCAGGCTGAAGCCCGCGACATAGGCATTGCGCCGTGCGGTCACGAGATTGACCTGCGCGTTCAGCAATTCCTGTTCGGCGTTCAGGATATCGAGGATCGACCGCGTACCCACGCTGTTTTCGGCGCGGACGCCCTCAAGCGACAGTTCGGCAGCCGAAACGGCCGTCTGGAAATAAGTGATCAGCTGGTTCGACGCGATCCATGCGGAATAGGCCGAACGGGTCTGGGCAACGATCCCGCGCTCGGTCGCAGTCACAGTCTCGATCGACTGCGATTCCAGCGCCTGCGCCTGGCGGACCTGCGCGCCCGGCAGTCCGCCCTGGAAAATCGGGAGCGTCGCCTGCACGCCGACCGTCGTCGCCCGGAACGACTGGCTGGGCGCGGTCACACCGGTTCCCAGACCGCTGAGCGAGCCGAGATAATCGGTATAGCCCTCGCTCGCGAAGGCGGAGAGCTTGGGCAGGCGGTTCGACCGCGCGACCTTCGTATCGTAAACGGTCGCATCGCGGCGCAGCTTTGCAGCGGCAAGGCCGGGATTGCTGTCGATCGCCACGGTCACCGCGAGGTCCGGCGAACCCGGAAGGTTTGGCAAAGGCGGCGGCGGCTCAAGCGCCGACGGCGGGTTGCCGACCAGCTGGATATAGCTTTCCTTGCTCGCGATCAGTTGCGCATCGGCGCTTTCCAGCTGCCCCTGTGCAAGAGCCAAGCGCGATTCGGATTGCGCAACGTCGGTGCGCGTCAGGTCGCCGATCTGGAACCGGTCACGCGTCGCATCAAGGTTAGTGCGGAGAACGGCGACCTGCTTCTGGTTGAGCGCAACGATCGCCGAATCGCGAATGACGTTCATGTATGCCGCGACCACCTGAGAAAAGATGCTGGCCTCGGTGTCGCGCAGTCCGGACTGCCCGGCGGCTACGCGGGTTTCGGCCGCACGGGTCGAATTGGCAACCGCGCCCCCCTGATAGACTGGGACGGACAAGGTAGCATTCGCCTGGAACTGGCGCGCGGGCGACGTGCCGCCGCTCGATCCGCTTTCGACGAACTCGTTTAACGACGATGTTCCGCTGACACCCGGCAGGCCCCGCGAACGCGCAATCGGCACATTCTCGTCGGTCGCCCGCTGTCCGGCGCGCGCACCTGTAATAGTGGGATTGGTATTGTACGCCTTGACCAGCGCCTCGCGCAGCGTTTCCGCATTCGACGGCGTCAGCGGCATCGCGGCTGATACCAGCAAGACAGCGGAAAGAACCCCACGCATTCTCATCGAAACACTTCCCGCCCTACCTGTTCAGAACACAAACTCGCGCGCCGGGGCGAACCCGGGCAGCACGACAGCCTCTGCATCGGCAAAATCGACGACCGCAAAGCTGCTTCCCCCACGGCGCCCGGTCGCCAGCCGCGTGATGCCATCCTTCACGATAGCGCACGCCAGCTGACCGTCAGCTGACAGCTGGGCAACGAGCGTTTCCGGAACCTGCTCGACCGCACCATCGATCAGGATCGCGTCATACGGCGTACCCTCCGGAGCGCCTGACTCCAAGGGCGCGTTCTTTATCGTGACGCCCTTCGGCGCCAGCGCAATAAGCGCCGCGTCGTCTTCGACCGCAATCACCGAGTCGCAAATTTTCGAGGCGACGGCAGTCGAATAGCCGGATGCAGCGCCGACGATCAGCAGCCTAGCATCGGAGCGCAGCTTCAAAGCGTCGAGCAACCGTGCAGTCGTCATCGGCGGATTGAGCGAACGCCCCTGCGCCAGCGGAATGCTACGGTCGGAATAGGATACGGCGCGACGCGCCTCGGGCACGAAATCCTCGCGCGGCACGCTGCTCATCGCGGAGAGCAGCCGGACGTCCGTCACACCATTGGTGCGCAGCTGGCTGGCGACCATGGCCGCGCGCATGGCAGCGAAATCCGGATTGGCTGGCGAAGATCGGTCGTTGCTCACTCTGTGCCCCGTCGCATAGCTGTGTTAGTTTTGCAATACACTTGTGAACCGACTTCTAGCTTGCCTGAACAGTCGCGCCAAGCGTGTGAGTTGCACGAGAATATGCACATTACGCTGTCATCTCTTGAAACGCACACTGCAATGTGATTATTGGAGATATGAGCACACATCTTATTGATCGAGTCCGCCGCCTCGTGAGCGATGGCGGCATGTCCCGTTCAGGCCTCGCCCGCGCTGTCGGCCTCCATGCCAACACGCTTCGCGATATCGAACAGGATGACTGGAACCCGACCGCCGACACCTTGCGCAAGCTTGAGTCGTTCCTGTTCTCGAACGATGACACCCCTGCCCTGGTGCCGATCGAAGAAATTATCGAGGAAGCCCGCAACGGCCGCATGTACATTCTGGTGGACGACGAGGGTCGTGAGAACGAAGGCGACCTGATCATCCCGGCGCAGATGGCGACGCCGCAGGCGATCAATTTCATGGCGACGCACGGTCGGGGCCTCATCTGCCTGGCAATGGCAAAGTCGCGCATCGACGAGATCGGCCTTCACCCGATGAGCCGTGAAAACGGCACGCGGCACGAAACGGCCTTCACCGTGTCGATCGAGGCGAAGCACGGCGTGACGACCGGCATCAGCGCCGCAGACCGCGCGCGCACGGTATCGGTCGCCATCAACAGCACGACGCCGCGCGACGACATCGTCACGCCCGGCCATGTCTTTCCGCTGATCGCACGCGACGGCGGCGTACTCGTCCGCGCCGGTCACACCGAAGCGGCAGTCGACGTTTCGCGGCTGGCCGGCCTCAACCCGTCGGGCGTGATCTGCGAGATCATGAAGGACGACGGCACCATGGCGCGGATGGACGACCTCGTCACATTCGCGCGTCTTCACGACCTCAAGATGGGCACGATCCGCGACCTGATCGCCTATCGCCGCAAGCACGACCACCTTGTCGAAAAACGTGCGGAAATGGTGTTCGACAGCCGATGGGGCGGCGACTGGAAGGCGATGACCTTCTTCAACAAAGCGAGCGGCGACGAAACCATCGCTCTGGTGAAGGGACGGATCGATCCAGACAAGCCCACACTCGTCCGCATGCACACTGCATCCTATTTCGTTGATATGTTCGGCGAGAATAACGAGCGTTCGGGCCTGCTGTCGCGCTCGATGGAATTGATCGCCGAGGCGGGGGCCGGTGTCGTCGTCGTCATCAATCGTCCGATGAAGGATTCGGTCAGCCGGTTCATCAGGCTTCGCGGCGAAGGAAAAGGGGCCGGATCGCCCGAGATCGAGGAGTTGCGCGACTATGGTGTCGGTGCCCAGATCCTCGCCGAACTCGGCGTCGAGGAAATGGTCTTACTGACCAACACGCATCACACGCTGGTCGCACTCGAAGGCTATGGCCTGTCGGTCGTGGGCGAGCGGGCAATTCCCGGCACGGGGGGAGAGTAATGGCAAAGCTGCTTATCGTCGAAGCGCGGTTCTACGACCATCTGAACGACATGCTGATCGACGGCGCGCGTACGGCCCTCGAAGACGCGGGGCATAAATGCGACGTCATGACGGTGCCGGGCGCCCTCGAGATCCCTGGCACGATCGCGATGGCGGCAGAAAGCGGCCAATATGATGCCTATGTCGCGATCGGGGTCGTCATTCGCGGTGAAACCTATCACTTCGAAATCGTCGCGGGCGAAAGTGCACGCGGCATCATGGCATTGACCATGGACGGCATCGCGATCGGCAACGGTATCCTGACCGTGGAGAACGAGACTCAGGCACTGGTGCGCGCCGACCGCGAGCAAAAGAACAAGGGTGGCGAAGCGGCGCTCGCCGCACTTGCCCTGCTCGAGGCGAAATCGCGTTTCGCCTGATTGGTGACCCTAGTTGAAGCTGACGCGTGAACGTTTGCGCGAACGCATCGCGTAACCGATGACGCCGAAGCCGGTCACCAGCAAGATCCAGTCCGCGGGCACGGGCAGCATAGCCGCATAGCTCGTCAGGGTCGTGCCGATGGCATCGACCGGGTCGCTGCTCGCTGCCGCGGGTGCTGGCGGAGTAGCCACGTCCCACCCCGTGTTGTCGACAGTGAATACTGCTGCCGCATCATCGGACTGGCCGGTTTGCACGACGATCGCTGCATTGCAGGGTGTAGCGGCGAGGGTAAGGCCAAGGATCATGGCATTCAGTGCAACATGCTTCATCGGCGTTACTCGTTCATACTGCGAACCGGGCGATACATAGCGTTTGTTGCACTGCAACAACAGTCCGGCGCAATTTTTACGACAATGCAGGTGAACGGTTAATTTATTGCGAAGCGCGCCATTGCCGCAGCACCGCAATCAGCGCGCGAGTTTGCCGCCATTGTCGATGAGCGTTCCCCGCGATTCGTCCGCCGCCAGCCGGTTTGTTGGTGTATCGATCCGAAGTACCTGCCGCGGGGGCAATCTGTCGGGTTCGGCCGACTTTGCGGCAGGTGCGGGAATGGTCATGGTCGGGATATCTCCATACGCTGGCTCCAGCGTCGCACCGATCGCGACTGCCAGTTGCGGGTAAGCCGTCTCACCGCCGGGATAGCCACGGAGAAACGCTGTCTTGCTTCCGAGCGATCCCTGCCAGCGGTAGAAGATATGCGTTCCGATCGTCGACAGCTTTACCAGCGTCGACCGCCAATACGGAACGACCCAATTGGCATGGTAATGAGTAGCCGTGCCGACACTGGGCTCCACGACACCGGCCAGGGCATCGTCGGCAATCGACTGCGCACGCCGCCAGCCCGCCGGATTGGGATGCCGTGCCAAAGCGCCGTCACAGGTGAATGTGAACTGGCATCCGGTCGTTCTTCCTACGCCCTGAAATACGACGTCGCAGACCGTGCGTGGAAACACCGGATTGCGCACCCGGTTGAGCACTACCTGGGCGACGGCGCGCTGACCTTGGGGGGATTCGATCGCCGCCTCGTAATAAACCGCCGCTGCCAGGCAGTCCCGCGCGCGGGCGCGGTCGTCGGGCGATGTGCCCGGCGCGAAGGTAAAGGGCCGTGCGGGCACGATCTGATCGGGCACTGCCGGCGTCGCTGCGTTGACGGCGATGGCGGTCGCTGCTTCTTCTTCGGTAACTTCGGAGCGTGGCGGCGAAGTGAATTCCGGAAAACCGATCGGAACCGAGACGGATGGACCGGGCGCTAATTTAGGCTTCGCTGCGGGTACGCCGACGGACGACGGGCGAAAATGGGCATAGCCGAACGCCAGCGCGATCCCGGCCGCGACCAGGAAAGCAACGACTGCAAATCGCGCGAACCGGTTATTCGGCTGTGTCGTAGTACCGGGCATATTGCCGCGCCGATGCGTAGCCGTAGGAATCGTTCCAGCGTCCGTCATACCGGTTCAGCACGACACCCAGGCACGTTGCCGGCTTCATCATGCTACGCAGTTCTTCGGCCTGACGCTTGGGAGTAATACCTTCGTCGACGACGTGGATATAGGCGTCGAGCTTGCCGATCACCGAAAGTGCGTCGTCACCGACGAATGCGGGCGGCAAGTCGCAGATGACCATGGCGGACGATGGCAAGCGCCGCATGGCAGCGATCAGGGTATCCAGACGATCCCCGCCGAGCAATTCGCCCGGATACGGATCGAGACGACGTGTTGCGAACACACCGAGGCCTGTTCCCTCGACCCGGCGACCCAGCGACGCGATGTCGTCGGTCGAGCCATCGAAATAGGTTTCCATGCCCTTCTCGACGACGAGACCGAATCGCTCGGCGATTGCCGGGCGACGCAGGTCGAGATCGACAAGATAGACCTGCTGCCCCGAAATCCGTCCAAGAGCAGCCGCGAGGTTCGACGACACGAAGGTCTTGCCGGCACCTGGTGCCGCGGAAGTAACGCCAATAAGCCGCGCGTTCAGGCGACCGGCTTCTTTCAGAACCTGGCCGCGAAGCAGTCCGAACGGACGCGAACGAATATCGCCCGACAGCAAACCGACAAGATTTTCCGGGCCATCTTCACCCTTGCCGACCTCGATCGCCTGCAGCGAGGCAATGGGCGGCAATTCGAGAGATTCGACCATTCGCATTCCGGCCTTGGCTGGCTCGAGGTTCGTCACCGGCGCGTTCATTGCTCAGCTCCTGCCAATCGCCGTTTCCATGGCATCAGCCAGGAAAGGCGCGAACGCCGTACCTCTCGCTGTGCCGTCAATGTCGGGATGGCCCCCAAAAGTTCGCCACCAGCCAGTGCCATTGCAGCGCGCGGACCACGCAGGGGCTGGTAGAGCAGCTCGAGACCGAAGGCGAGCAGCAGGCCCAGCGCAACACCGACGCCTGCACCCGCACCCATGATCAGCCAACGGTTCGGCCACACCGGCTTGTCGTCGACGACCGGAGGATCGACCACGGTCAGACGCTCACCCTTTTGTTCGTTTTCGACGCGAAGCGCAGTGTTCGCCGCGGCGAGCTTCATCGCCGTATCCTGATACTGGTCGTTCAGGCCTTTTTGCTGTTCTTCGAGCTGGCCGACCTGCTGCTGGATCATCGGCGCTTGCGACTGGGCACGAAGCACAGACGTCACCTGCCCTGCTTCACGCGCCCGCGCAGCGCGCAGGATCGAGATCTGGCCGTTGTTGGTCTCGATCTGGCTCTTGATCGAATCGAAGGGGATGTTCGACACGTTCTTGTCCGCCAGCAGCTTGGCCTCGGCCAGGCGTTGCTTGGCGATGACGACATCGGGGTGGCTTTCAGCGTACACAGCGCGTGCCGCCGACAGCGATTGCTCGGCCGCCGTCACGACGGGGTCGCGGGGCGCCGAGGTTTCGGCCGTCGTGCGCTGCGCACGGAGCAGGGCGTTTTCACGCTCGAGCGCGCCGATCTGCGCATCGAGACCGCCCGCGGAGCCGCCCAGCATTGTCATACCCTGACTGGACAGAATTTGCCCGTAACGCGCCTTGATGCTGGTGATCTGTCCCTGGAGCTCACCCATACGCAGCCGGATCGCGTTCGACTGGTCGTTCAAGAAGCGAACGTTGTCCGCCGCGCGCTCGGCCGTACGGGTCGAATCGACCTCCAGCATCCGCTCGACCAGTTTCTGCGCCACAGCCTGCGCTGCATAGGGATCGGAATAATCGAAGCTCAGCGAGAACGCGATCGTCGCCGAACGAGACTGGATCTGTGTGCTGACCGGCTCGATCGCGATGTCCTTGCGCATATCCTCGACAATGTCGCCCAGCGATGTCGATGCGCGGCGTTTCGGATAAAGCTGCAGTTCCTGCGCGATTGCGATCAGGTCGGGCCGGCTGAGAACCTGCTGGCGAACTTTCGCCACACGTTCGTCGATTGCCGAATCCTGCTGGGCGCCGGGCACAGTCGCAAGCTGCGGCGATTCGACGAGCAACGTGGCCTTCGACCGGTAAGTCGCAGGAATGAGGAATGCGATGCCCACAGCGGCAATCGCGCAGACGATCGCCGGAATGATCAGCATCCATTTACGCTGCTTGGCGATCGACCAGACGTTGGCCAACAAACCCCCGATGCCATCGCCCTGCGGTTCGGCAGGCGCATCTTCGTAATCGGTCGTCGTCATAGCGTCCTACCCAGGGAGAAGCTCAGCCCCATCGAAACCGAGAAATTGGACCGGGTTCCGAAAAAAGGATTCGCGCTTCGATCATATCCGCCATCGACAGTGAACGACACGTTACGAGCAATCGAGCGCGACCCGAAGATACGCGCCGACAAATAGTCGTAATCGTCCTGATTCAGCGCAGAACCCGCCGACCGCGTGTATCCGGCCGTGAATCCCAGGCTGGATTTCTGATCGAGGCGGTAATTGATGCTAGATGTCAGCGCGAGCGTCGGCCGCGCGCCGCTGCCGACGGTCGTTTCGATCGTCTGGCTCGCCGTAAGGCAGATGTCCATGCGCGTCTGGCGGCGGCAGAGCGTTGCGCTTCCTGCCGGCCTTACGTTATCGGCAGTCTGGCTCGGCAACCTGACTTGCGAGAACGAAGCGCCAGCCGATCCGCTAAGCGTCCAGTCGCGCCCCAGGGTCGTCGAAAAGGTCAGTTGGGGCTGAAGACTGTTCGTGAAACAACGGGTCTGACTGCGGCATTCATAACGTAGCGCTGTATTGGTGAAGCCGATCGACGTCCGGCGGCTAACCTGTCTCGAGTAACCGAACGTGTTACCGTAGGTCGCATAATTCTCCGTATCGATGGTCGCCAACGTGCGAGTCTCGTTCGCGAACAGCGAAAAATTGACCGTTTCCCGCACATTTGGCTGATAATTAAGCCCAGCCTGCGTGCTGAACGAGCGGCGCTTGATGCGCCTGCCAGCCAGCGTCAGATCGTCTGCTGTGGGCGGCGGTCGCGTGCCATCGTCGTTGAAACGGCCGAAATCGAAAAATCCGTTCTCGCCAACGATAGAGTCATCATAGCCGAGCGATGCCGTTGCCGTCCATTTGGGCGAAAAACGCCAGTTTCCGCTGGCATTCGCCGATACGGAGTCGCTCGAGGGATAGAGGCGATTATATTCGATATGCTGAACGCTGCCGCCGATATTCAGCTGGCTTTCCGCGTCGCTGATCGTGAGTGTCGGAGATAGTACACCGACCAAGCTCACAGTACTCTGGCTGTTGCCGGTGTTGTCGAGATAAGGATTCTGGGAAGCGCGTACGCTGGCCGAACCATTTACGGTCAAATCGGTCTTGGCGTTAGCCACGCCTGCCATCGATAAGGGAAGTGCGGCAATAAGCAGCCGACGCATGGCCGGGCTATTCGCCCCGCTCGACTGACGCGCTGTTCCAATCACGGAACGATGACCGTATCGCCGCCTTCGATCGCGGGCAGGTTTGCTGGTGTCAGGCCGCCACCGGGAACATTCCCACGAAACAACCCGCTCAGGCGCGCGCGAACTGTCACTACGCCGGCGCCGGCCTTACGGACGATCAGGACGTTGTCGAGATTTGCAAATTCGTCAGGGCCACCCGCGAGCGTGATCGCTTCGAGCAGATTGACATAACGGCCCGGCGTAAACGTGCCCGGCGCTTTAACGCGGCCGGCAACGGAAAACTGAAGCCCCATGGGTGCCCGGACCGAAACGGTCACCTGCGGCACCTGTCCACGGTACTGGCTTTCCAAACCCTTGGTCACGATCGCCTCGATGTCGCGCAAGGTCTTGCCCTGGGCGACCACACGGCCGATCAGCGGAAACGAAAAGCTGCCGTCGGGCAGGATCTTCAGCGTGCGCTGGAGCCGCTCTTCGCCCCAGACGTAAAGCTCGATCTCGTCGCCCGGGTTGAGCGTGTATGCACGGCCGGTTTCGACTGGTGCCGCCGGTGCCGGCTGCGCTTGCGCGTGAACCGCACTGGCGCCGATGGTCAGAACCAACGCCGACAAGAATTGCAGTTTCACTAAAACTTCCCCTCGCCGTGAACCTCGCGGCCTATAACGCCTAAATAACGTCTTACCATTAAAAAACCGTTGGATTAAGGCGACTCTCATGACTGATACGTTCCGGGGCGGGACATTAACTTTGTATTCGTTCAGAGCCATTTTCGGCGCGATGGCGCTCGCCCTCGCGGCATGTTCTTCGGACAGCGAGATCGCGGCACACAAGGCGGCGGAGGCCGCGGCGATGCTGGACGCGGGCAACATGTATGGTGCCCGGCTGGCGGCGCAGGACTCGATCAAGGCGCGCGACGACATTTCGGCGAACTGGATCCTGCTCGGCCGCATCCAGCTCGCGACGGGGCAGATCGGCGATGCCTATGTCTCCTACACCCGCGCGCTCGAACTCGACGCGACCAATGTCGAGGCGATGCAACTCGTCGCCGAAATCGCCCTGCAAGTCGGCCGTTTTCCCGATGCGGACAAGATGGCGGACAAGGTTCTCGCCCTGCAGCCGAACGCGATACGGGCAAAGCTGATCAAGGGCTTTGTCGCGCTGGGCAACGGCAAGCTGGATGACGCGACAAAGTTCGCCGATGACATATTGGCGACCAGTCCGAACGATGACGGCGGCGTTGTGCTGAAGGCACGCGCGCTTGCGAAGATGGGCCAACTGGGTCCTGCAACCGAACTGCTGCAGAAACAGATGATCCTGAGCAAGGGCGAGATTGTCCCGTCCACGCTTGCCGAAGTCCAGCGCGCGGCCGGCGACGGCGCGGGTCTTGCCGACACGCTGCGATCGATCGTAGCCGACAAGCCAACCGATGACCGTGTTTTCGACCTGGCGAGCGTTCTGTACAAGATCGGCAAGCCCGAGGATGCACGCGCAGTACTGTTCAAGCGGCTGGACGAGCGCAAGGACAGTGCGGACTATTACGACGAGGCGACGAAGTTCCTGATCGCGGCCGATCCAGCGGCAATCGATCCCGCTCATGTAACCCAGATTGCATCGAACGGGACGCCGCTGATGCGCGAACTGGCCGCACGTGTCCTGCTGGCGAGCGGAAGAGCACCCGAAGCCCGTCAGGTCCTTCAGCCGATTTCGGGATCGACGGACAACCCGGATCTTCAGGCACTTTATGCGACGACGCTGACCCAGACCGGGTCCGCGGCACAGGCGCCGGCGATCGTCGCTCGCGTTCTTGCGAAGGACGACACCAACGTCGATGCCTTGCAGTTGCGTGCCCAGATGCGTCAGGCTTCCGGCGATGAAAAAGGCGCAATGGCCGATGCCGCCCTCGTGGCGCTCAACAGCCCGTTGTCGATCACGGGGCGGATGGTCACCATAAACGCCTATCTGCGGCGGGACGACAAACGGCGCGCACGCCAGTTGTTCGAAGAGGCGGTCCGCCTCATGCCGAAAAATCTCGATATGACGACACGGTACGCCCAGTTCCTGATATCCGAAGGCGATTTCGGCCGAGCCACTGAAATCATGTTGAATTATACCAGCCTTAACCCATCGCGTTTAAAGGGATGGGATGTTTTCCGGTCGATGTGCCGGGATGCAGCATGCATGGCGGGCACCGCACGGGGCCGTCTGGCGGCCGGCAAGCTCTTCCCAGCCGACGAGTTCGCGGGCAAGAAGCCCACGCCAGGGCTGTTCGGACCGCTTTGATCTGGGGGTGAATGGGTGATTGCCGACGGGCGTGACGATGGCAGCGTTGACGTGACGCATGCCTCGACCGACTCTCCGGGTCCAGCACGTCCGCGCTACATTCGCTTCACGACAAATGTCTTGCGGTCGCTGGGTGTCGCGACGGACGCCGTTTGCATGCTTGTCGCAGCATTGGTGACGAAGCCGATCTACGACCTGCTGAGCCATCAATATGTCGAACTGAAGCTGCACGCGACGGGCGCCGCCGTTCTGGCGCTGAACTTCTTTCTCGTCCGCATTTCTCGCGATGCTTATTCCACCGTCCGCGGCCAGGGCGACGATGTAGGCCAGGGAACGATCGTCGATTTCGTCCTTGCGACGACGCTTACCGCCATTGCGCTGATCCAGTTCGACGTCATGGAAAAGCTGTCGCGTGGCATGCTCGTCATTTATGCCGGAACTTGCGTCGTTATGTTCTTTCTCGGCCGGATCGCGCTTAGAAAGCTGATCTGGTATCTGATGGACGCTGGCGTCATCGGACAGCGTCTGGCGATTTACGGGGCAGACGCGGGCAACGCACGGCGTGTCATCGACCTGCTACGGCTCGAACGCCTCCCCCATCTCAAGCTTGTCGGATTTGCCGACGACCGCCGTACGCGTATCGAGTCGGACCCGATCGACGGGGTCCATTTCATCGGGGGTTTCAACACCCTGCTCGACATGGCGCGTTCGGGCACGCTCGATCAGGTCGTCATTGCCCTGCCCCGCGTCGGCCAGGCGCGGCTGGACAGCATCTGCGAACAGTTGAGCGCGGCCGCGATCGACGTATGTATCCTGCCGCGTGAAATCCTGGAACTCCGTGCCACCTACCGCCTGAACTTTATCGGAGAGCTGCCGGTCCTGCGTGTCTGGCAACAGCCGGTGCGCGACCTCGACGGCGTCATCAAGGAGGTTCAGGATCGCGTTCTTGCGTTTCTGGCGATCATCGCACTGAGTCCGCTGTTGCTTGCGGTCGCGATCGCGATCCGGCTGGAAAGCCCCGGTCCTGCGATCTTCCGGCAGGAACGGATCGGC